>JASGJG010000001.1:0-379873 GCA_049840835.1 Armatimonas sp.
ATCTCGCTGAGTGGGGTTGCCACAGTGGGAGAGTTAGTGGCGCGCATTGCCAAAGCGTCTAACCTGGAGCTGTATGTGGATCGGCGCTTGGGAAGCCTTGCCGTCGTGGCAGTCACGGAGCCAGGCCAGACAGTGCGTGCTGGAGACGCCCTTGCCGTGTTGATCCGAGCCACAGCCACAGCAGTACGTGCTGTCTCTGCCGGTAATGAGCGAGCTTTTGTGCTGACCCATGATCGGGTGCCTTTATCGGTTACCAGTACAGAGATAAGCGATGCCATGCTGCCGATACTGGCGG
Source organism: Armatimonas sp. (assembly GCA_049840835.1). GTDB lineage: Bacteria > Armatimonadota > Armatimonadia > Armatimonadales > Armatimonadaceae > JANLTX01. The sequence goes on from JASGJG010000001.1 coordinate 296, forward strand.
AGCAACTGTCACAGTCCCACCCCATGGGGTTGCACTTGCCAGATGTCTGGGATCGTATTCCGAAGCGGGAGCGCAAGCCCAGTCCAGACAGCATCTGGCAGAAGGGCGAGGAGCTAAATCCCAAGCCCTTTCCCCTCAGTGAGTTATCCGAACCACTCCGGCAGCGTGCTCGCAAAATTGTAGAGGACCTGACCGATAACATACCGGTGTCACAACGAGACTCAGTGACAGTTCAGGCCCAGGCAACCGCGGAGCTGGTGGCTCCATTCTGGGGGGGAGCGACAGCCTCAGTGGGAACACTGCCTATGAAATCGTTCCGCCCTCCAGCTGATTTGCCACCTGTGCTTCTGCCTGCGGCTCCAAAGATACGTGCGTGGCAAATCGCTCTGCCACGCACAGCTGCCGAGCGCGTGCGTTTATTGAGTCTGGCCGCCGACCGTGGGGTCACCACGCTCTTTATTCCGCTCTCGGGAGACACGCATGAGGATGCGCTCTTCACGGCGCTGGCCCAGGAAGCTCAGGCCCGCAAACTCAGTGTTATTCCTACTCTATGCCCCCTTCAGCCCGCCCCGGATGACACCACTCTGGAGCGGGATCTATCCCTTACCGGGCGCTCTGCCACGGAGATGAACGCGGGCCGGTCATTAGGAGTATTGACCGAGGCGATGCCGCCGCTAGGCTCGTTTTTCCGCCGCATCACCGAGCGTGATTTCGTGACGCCGGAAGCGGCGCCACTGACCGCTTTCGCGCGCCGGGTAGCTACTCTCGCCGCTGTGCCAGGTGTGACAGATATCGTGCTGGCTGAGGTAGTAGCGCCGGGCTACAGCAACCGCCCTACCAATGATTTTGATTATCTCTGGACCGGCGGAGCGACCGCAACAGCCCGCCTGGCGATTTTACGGCGCGACGGGTTCGATCCTGTGGACATTGGCAGCGGAATTATGGGACGCCTGGCTCCCCCTCTCTTTGAGAGCTCTGAGCCTGATACCCTGCTACGTAAGTTCCGGAAAGAGCGTCGTGACGTCTATCTCAAACGATTAGACACTGCGTTGAAAGCGACCAGTCTTCGCGCCCGTATCTGGGTAGCGCCTCTGCTCGATGGAGGGGGTATGGCCTTCCAGGAGCAATTCCTCTCACCCTGGCGGGGCAAGTTACCTGCTGGGAACACCGAGGCGGTTCCTGGTTCGCTCCGGCTCTACGATCATGCAGCGGCAGTAATGCAGGCGATGAATGAGCAGATGGACGGGCTAAACGGTGAGGAAGAGCCAAATCTGACCCGCCGCTGGCTCAGTAACCTGTTCGAAAAAGACAAAGCTCAGAGTTTCGTACTAGATTTCTCTGATCTGTTGCTAGCAGATGCTATGAAACTCGTGGAAACCGCCATCGCGAAAAGGCCTCAGGGATAGGCCATGCCTTAATGTACATAGCAGCATGCAACCTCAGTAGCGCTTGATACGTCTTGGGAGCATGCGTATCGTTCTATCGCTTGCGGCAACACTGCTGTTTATGCCTGTGATAAGGGCGCAGGAGCCACCGCCCCCAGTTGCTATCCCTGATGGTCCCACTGTGCCCGGCAAGGAGAAAGCCCCTCAGCCAAAGACGCTACAAAGCTTGCTCCCCGATATACGGTGGCCCGCACAGACACGTGGCCCCCTGCTACTGGTGGCGCCGGAGCGCCTGACGGTGCCTGCTGATGTGCTAGCCAGTGCTGGCTCACGAGAAGGTATCTCACTGACCACACTGGCCCCGCTGACAAAGCAGAAGATAGAGCGCTATGGCAGCCTGAGTGTGCTGGCGCCATTGACCATGCCGGTCATGGGAATACCGCCAGAGCTCCTGCAAATGGTGCGTATAGGAGGGCGGTTCGGCAATGCGAGCGCGCTCCTGGGAGCACTAACGGAAGTGCAGTGGATACTACTCGTCTCGGAGCGTGGGCTGGGCCGAGAGAACATGACTAACGACCGCCAGCGTAAACTCTGGGATGCCATGCTGCCTCCGATGCTCCAATTCAAAACCGATTCCTCACTAGCAACACGTAGAGGCGAGCCGCAGGAGCTCTCACCCGCGCAGGTAGGAGCACTCCGGCTGCGAACCACTCGCAGGCTCTCTGTTGTCGTACCAAGCGGCGCTTCGTGGTTTACCGACGAGCCCGAGGAGAGTTCAGGACCGGTGAACTATATCAGCGCGATTCTGGATTCCGAGCTAATGAGTAAGATGCGCGGCCCCAGCGGTGTGCGAGAGTCAGCAATGACTGAGGCGCCCTATCAGCGCAAGAAGACTGATTTAGATCCGGCACAATTAGATACCCCTGTGGCACTAAGCGGAGTGGCCACTATCGGGGAGTTGGTAGCCCGTATTGCCAAAGCGTCTAACATAGAGCTGTATGTGGACCGACGATTGGGAAGCGTGCCCGTTACCGTCATTGCGGAGCCGAATCAGGGAGTTCGGGCAGGAGATGCGCTCGCGGCCCTGATTCGGGCCACCGCCACGGCTGTCCGCGCTGTCCATACAAACAGCGACCGGGCGTTTGTACTGACCTTTGATCGAGTTCCCCTGGCTGTTATGAGCACGGATACCAGCGATGCGCTCTTTCCGGTGTTTGTAGAGCAACTCGCACAGTCACGGGTTGGAGGACGCCTGCCGGATGTCTGGGACCGGATTCCACGGCGGGAAAGTACGCCCAGCCCGGAGAGTCTCTGGCAGAAGGGGGAGGAGCTAGAAACAAAGCCGTTTCCGATTACAGAGCTTCCGGAGGCCTGGCAGCAGCGCGTGCGCAGAGTTGTGGAGAATCTCCCGGATGGTGTACCCACTGGGAAACGAGATACCGCCACCGTTCAGGCACAGGCGTCTATGGAGTTGATCGCTCCTTTCTGGGGGAACGCGACTGCCTTTTTAGGGACTCTTCCGGCTAAGGCATTCCGCCGCCCGCCAAACTTGCCGTTAGCGTCGCTTCCCGTAACGTCGAAGACAAAAGGGCTTCAGATAGCCCTGCCACGCACTCCTACCGAGCGGGCACGCCTGCTGGCTCTGGTGGCGGAACGTGGGTTCAACACACTCTTTATTCCGCTCTCTGGGGATACGCGGGAAGACGCACTTTTCACCACACTAGTACAGGAAGCTCAGTCTCGAAAGATCACGGTAGTACCCACACTCTGTCCTCTTCAGCCGCCCCCGAATGATACGTCTCTAGAGCGCGACCTCTCTCTTACAGGGCGCTCCGCTACGGAGATGAACGCGGGGCGCTCCCTGGGGTTGCTTACAGAAGCCATGCCTCCACTGGCGTCTATCTTCCGGCGTATCACCGAGCGTGACTTCATGACGCCCGAAGCGGTCCCCATAACAGCGTTCGCCCGACGAGTCGCCTCTCTTGCCGCTGTGCCTGGAGTGACAGACGTCATACTGGCTGAGATCGTGGCGCCAGGGTACAACGACCGCCATACCGATGACTTCGACTTTATCTGGACCGGTGGAGCAACTCCAGCGGCGCGGCTGGCCGTTCTCCGCCGCGATGGATTTGACCCCATGGATCTCGGCAATAGCATTATGGGGCGCATGACGCCGCCGCTGTTTGAGGGGGGCGAACCCGATGGACTTCTACAGAAGTTCCGGTCAGAGCGCCGCGAGGCGTATCTCAAGCGATTGGATACAGCGTTGAAAGCAACCGGACTCCGTGCTCGCCTCTGGGTAGCCCCATTGCTGGATGAAGGCAATATCACCTCCCGTGAGCAGTACATCTCGCTCTGGCAGGGTAAACTCCCGACCATGAAAGCAAGCCCCAGCGCTATTCGGCTCCATGATCATGCCGCTGCTGTGATGGAAGGGATGAACCAGCAGATGAACGGCAACCCCGCCGACGAAGAGCCGAACCTGACCCGCCGCTGGCTCAGTACTCTGTTTGAGCAAGACAAGGCCCAGAGCTTTGCGTTGGATTTCTCCGACCTCTCCCTAGGAGATGCGATGAAACTGGTAGAGGTTTCTATAGCGAAGAAGGCTCCGTAAGGAATTCAACACGCTCAAAATACCTGGCAGCTTTATGATAACGATAACGCGTATCACACTCAACACAGATCGCATCGCACAATCTGTTCATACGAGGGTAGGCGCAGATTGTCATAGCGTGTTCTACTCTTTTACGCTGCTCAGCATCTGACTTCTCGATCGCTCCCACTCCAAGCAGAGCACCACAAACATCGCAGTGGGTTTGCTTTGCTTTGTCTTCCTTATCAAAAGAAACAGAAGCAAAGATAATCCCAAAAGGGAGTAGGAGTAGGAGCTTAATAATGCCAAGAAAGTTGAGGATAGGATCCCATTTTTTACGACGTCGGCGCCGCTCTGCGGAGGGAGTGAGAGGCATCTACTGAGATATCCTTTAACTACTTCTTAGCTTGAAAAATCCTTTTCGAGCCTCGTAGCTATACTTAGTTTGGCAATGGGAACATCTGGCATGACAGAGCTTATGGCCTATATTGATCCTGCAAAAGGGAGCATCTTCTTGAGCTCTTCTGAAACGCTCCTTCCACTCTGCATCCGCAATATCAACCGCGATTCTCCCCAAGGGCTCATTGCAGATACTGCATAATGTAGAATCTGCAACTCGACGTTTCTTCTGGTTTTCCCTCTCAACGCAATACTCTACCCATGGCAGTAGCGGTATCAGAATGACTAATACGAGAGGCAGAAACAGAATAGTAAGAACATTGAATAGTATTTCTTTTGCACGCTGATGCTTTTCTGGAGAAAGGAAAGGCATATCTAATATACGCAAGCATCTCTCAATATGTCACCAGGCCGGGGTTTACCTTGTGGGGTACCTGGGTAGAGTATGACCAGGAGAGAATTAACATGCGCTTTTTACTCACACTGGTTCTGGGGCTATTCTTTGCCCTGACGGCTTTCGCCCAAACGACCCAACGGGCACTACGCCCCACAACCTATTCGCGCGGGGTTATGGCACTGGAGCTGGCTGGCGTAACTGTGGGCTCAGTACGCTCTGTGGCGGGTGGGGCTATCTATGGTGAAGTGGTTCCAGAAAGATTAGGACCAGACCGAGTCATAAGAAAGCATCTGGGAGCGGTGCGCTTTGAGCCGATTACCATTGAAATTGGGCTGGATATGGCTCCTGCCTTTCTGGGACTTGTTGCGCACGTGGCCCGCTTCGCCCAGTACAAAACGGCTAACGGGTGCGATTCTATTTGCTGATCTAAGCCTGCGCCAGGTAAAGCGTCTGGAGTTCAGCAATGCTGTGATTACTGAAGTCGAAGTTTCTGCCCTTGATGGCAGTCAGGGCAAGAATCCCTTTACGCTGCTGGTAACCCTGCAGCCTGATAGAGTACAGAGTCAGCCAGGAAGAGGAACGCTGAATATACCAGCTACCAAGGGCCGACCAGCACTCGCCAGCAACTTCCGGGTTGTTGTCGATGGCGTGGACCTTTCCCGAGTAACAAAGGTCGATTCCTTCAGCATCAAGCAGAAAGTAACACAAAGCTCAGTTGGGGAGCTACGTCGCTTTGAGCCGGAGCAGGGCATTCCTGAGTATGATGATCTGGTGCTGACGATGCCAGAAGCTTACGCCACGTCGTTGGATAGCTGGTTTCAGGAATCGGTGATTCGCGGGTCGGCGAAAGAGCGAGATGGGCGCATTGAAATCCTGGATGCCACGTTGAAAGCCGTGCTGTTTACCATCAATCTGCGTGGTGTGGGTATCTGGAAAATGGAGATGGGCGAGCAGGTAGCCAATACAGACAGAGCAAGCAATGTGATAGCGCGGTTCTACGTGGAAACTGCAACATTGGAAATGAAATAGCCTTCTTGCTCCCGTGGAGCAAGAAGGCTATTGCCTCCGGGTAAAAGAGACTTACCCGACGATTTCCGGCTGTGCTCCGCGCAGGGTCTCGGCCAGAGTGTCCGGGTCTTGAGTGGGCGCCAGGCGGGATTCTCCCTGCGGCGAGACGAACATGCCATACGCCGTAGGGCCGCCATCGGTGCTGTAGCCAAGTTGTTCGATCAGCGCGGCATCGTCTTCATCGGCAGGATCCAGAGGCTGGACCACACGCTCAAAGCGATAGGGGCGATGCGCGGCCTCTACCAGCGCCTGCGTGGTCGCATCGGCAGGATCACCTACCACATGCACAACCAACGGCAGGTTCGCCATACGCTCGATAGCCAACGCCACCGGCGCGGCGAAGAATCCGAGGTTCGGGACTGCTGGCTGGAACGCCTTCAGCAGGCGCTCGGCGCTCTGTACATGGCCTTCGTCACCTGTGAGAAGAAACAGGCGGCTCAGGGTATCAGAGATCAGCATGTTATCGCCGACATCCTTGTTGCCTACCTTCAGATTGCCAATCGCATCGGGGTAAACCGGAGCATCCCAAAGGCCACCGCTTACGGGGTCGCTCAGACGCTCACCCGCCCACTTCACCAGATTCTCGGCGCGGTCTAGGTAGGCAATACCCTGGCCCGCTTCGTAGAGATCTAAGCAGGCTGCGGCCAGGCGCGCCGTATCGGAGAGCAGGCCCACCGGGCTAGCAGCACCATCATAGTGCTTGAGGGCGCCCCCTACCTCGCGGTGGTTCTCCCAGAGGTAGTCCACGGCTTTCTTCGCGGCGGAGAGTGCATTGATATCACCCATGGCAGCCCAGTAAGCGATATAGGCGCGTGCTGCCTGCGCGTTCGCCCCAGTCAGGACAGTGGCATCAACCGATGGGGCGCTGCGTACCTCACGGCCAGCGGCATCCTGCGAGTAGTACTCGACATCGGCGAACTGAGAGCCGCCCCAGGTACCCTTTTCGGCGTCATAAAGATGCGTATCGAGGTACTGGAAGGTCTTTTCGGCAACGCCTTTCAGGCCGTCGCCGCCCGCCTGGGCATAAGCGCGGCTGAAGAGGCGCAGAAGCTGAGCATTGTCCTCTAAGAGCTTCTCTACCTGCGGGTTCTGCCAGTTAGGAGCCTGCGTGTAGCGGAAAAAGCCACCATCTATGCCATCGTGCAGGGCGCCGTTTGCGATCCCCATGAAGCTTCGCTCTAGAATGAGCTGCAGGTCAGCATCAGGCTCACCCGCGTTGGCCGACTTGGAGTACTGCTGCATCACCAGCTCGGTAGCGTCTACATGGGGGAACTTCTGGCCGTTATGCCCGAATCCACCGAACGCGAAGTCAAACTCGAACTTGGCGGAGAGCAGCACACCCATAGGAATCTCAGGCGAGATGGGGGTGTTTACATCCAGCGGTGGCATAGCGCTGTTCTGCCGTACCTGTTCACGAAGCTGGGCCACATGCTGGGCCAGACCCTGCTTGTTGTTCTTGAACTCGCCCAGGAACTGTGGCAGGAGCTGCGCCAGACCATCTACGGGCACAAAGGTACCACCCCAGAGCATATCGCCATCCGGGGTCAGCAGACAGGTAGAGGGCCAGCCGCCCTGGGTATAGCGCGCGTTGACATCTGGACGCTTATCCGAATCGACGCGAACAGGGACGAAGTTGTCGGAAATGTACTGCGCAATGGCCTCGTTGCCGTAGGTCTGCTCGTCCATCGCCTTGCAGAACTGGCACCACGGCGCGACGATTGACAGCAGGATTGGCCTATCCTGCTCGCGGGACTCGGTAAAGGCATCTTCTCCCCAAGTCCGCCAAGAAATCTGACTCATAGAGCCTCAGTATATCGTGCTTTCCCCCCGGTTTTGTTACCATTTCTATCTCTAAACCATCTCCCTTGGCGCGCTCGCAAGCTCGCTGCCGTCCCTCTTCCCATAAGACCCTTCGTTCCTCAGGGGGAAGAGGGATAACACACCTCAACTGCCGAAAAGGTCACCTCCCTTTGGCAAAGTGCTTCGCCCAGGGCAGGTTTTTGTAAAGCTGGAGTGCGCTGAATTTCCCTCTTCCAGCGAGCCGCGAAGCGGCATTACAATGCCGCTTCGCGGCGGAGCGATAACGGGAAGAGGGGCGGGCGAGCGAGCGAAGCGAGACTCAGGGGAGATGGCCTACAGTCGCACTCCACGGCGATACGGGGGAGTAAGATGGCGATTCGCCTCTTTCGCACCCTCGCCGACGAAGCGACAGCGCCGGGCATCCCAGGTAAGCTGGGTCTCTGGCCACCAGGAGGCGATATTGCCCATGAGCACACACTCCGTGAGTGGACCCGCGAAGGCGAAGTTTGCACCACACGCCGCCGGATTCCCGGCAAGCGCAGCATCTACCCACTCATGATAGTGGCTCACCGAGGCTTCGGGGCGCGGAGTACGGTCCAGCTTCTTACCATCGGCATCGTAGAGAGTTGGCGTAGCCCAGTGCGGCACCAGCAGGCGGGCACGGTCACCGATAACCACCGACCCCGCTCCGGGCAGGGAAACGCCGGGCAGTACACTCGCTGCTGGACGTGCATCGCCGCTGTACCAGTGATAGTTCACGCCATCATCGAATCCCCACTCGATATGCATATCGTAGGGAAAGTTCTCGTCGTTCGGAGGCGCTGCCAGGTGGCTCTTAACCGTCTTCGGCGCGGTAAGTCCCGTGCCACCGAAAACTGGGTCTAAGATATGGCAGGCCATATCGCCCAGGGTACCCGTACCGAACGCCTGCCAGCGTCGCCAGTTACCCGGATGATAGTCGCCCTTTACATACGGACGAAACGGTGAGACGCCGCAGTAGGAATCCCAGTCCAACCCATCTGGCACCGGGTCGGCAGGCTTCTTGGGTTGCGGCCCGCCCCAGCCCTTGGCGCAAAAACTATGCACCTCGCGCACTCGGCCCACAATCCCGCCCTTTAGCCAGGCAACAGCGCTGCGATAGGCGGCATCACCATGAATCTGAATACCCATCTGCGTCGCCAGCTTGGGGCGCCTGCGGGCTTCCTCGGCCAGAGCACGGCACTCTGCTACGCCACGCGCCAGCGGCTTCTGTAGATAGACATGCTTGTTCTTACGAAGCGCCGCCAGCCCGACCGGAGCATGCATGTGGTCTGGCGTGGCGCAGAAAACGGCATCGCACTCCACGCCTACCAACAGCTTCTTATAATCTACATACCGAGCATCCTCCGGAACACCGTACTTGACCGCGAACGTATCGCGGTTGGTCTTATCCGGGTCGCATACCGCCACTATTTTTACCGCAGGATGGTTTGCCAGATTCGGCACATCGCCCCCCGCCTGGCCGCCGCACCCTACCAGGGCCAGCTTCAATTCTGTCTGCTTCATGTCCCACAGATTCGCCAGCAAACACAACTATCCTGCAGGATTTCCTAACCGAATAGCGGCCAGTGACCACCACTTGTCACATGCTCTCGCATCCGCGCACATTCCTGCGCCACCCCGACTGTGAGAGGCTCTCTATGACCGGGGCAGAGCACGGTAATATCTCGGCTCAGGCACTTCTCCATAGAAGCTCGCGCAGTAGGGACATCCATGGTCACCGGGCGAGACATAAAGCGCATCTTGCCACTAATCACGGCAAGGGCATCACCCGCAAAGAGGACTTTCTCTTGTGGCCAGTAGAAGCTCACATGCCCCGGTGTATGACCGGGTGTAGCAATCACTTCAAAGTCACCAGCGACAATCTGCCCATCTTCTAAGGGTAGTGTGGCCTCTACCGCTTCGGGCACGGCTTCACCCAGAAGCCCGATAAAGAGCACTCCGATACCCCACTCCGGAATGCGCTTGCTGATCCAATCTCGCCAGCCCGGATGCGCCGTGGCTCGGGTAAGCCAGGGAGCATCGGCTAAGTGATAGCCAATCTCGCATCCGGAAGCCTGCTGAAGCGCCCTTGCTCCTGCCGCATGATCGTTGTGCCAGTGCGTCAGCAGTACCGCCTTCACATCCGATACGGAAACCTGCATGGCATCTAGGAGAGCGTAAACGTCATTCCCCGTAGAATCCATGCCAGCATCTATGAGCACAACACCCTCCGGCGTTTTTACCCCATAGGAGCAAGTGAGATACGATGGTTGCCGCACACACCATATAGATTTCGTAACCGGGAAAATCTGACGCTGCATAGTAGATAATAGTATCGGTCTTCTGGCTCCGGGGAGCTTGTCGTAACCATCTATTGCTAAGCGTGTCGTACAGAGAGAATGCTGTAGCGTTCATTAACGAATAAATAATTGAGAGACGATAGTGAAGCTAGCCAAACTGGTAGATTGGATTATTCCTGCAATACTTATATTGATCTCTGGCTTTGTAGCTGTTGTTATGTATATAGGGACCAGTTTTGGGAATACAGCTTATGCGCTTCACAGTATTAGGATTTCCTCTTCTGAGAGAGTTATTATCCTGCAGGAAATGCCAGTGCTATCACGAGCAAATGAATGGTTTGTCTTTATTGAGCAGGGAGGAAAGCCAAAATGGATTTACGCAGCCTGCAGCGACACTGGGAGACGTATCAAGCAAATATCCTGGAATAAGAAGACGCAGTTTGTTGGAATCGATAGCGATTCTGGCTGGCAGATAGGCTATGACTTTTCACGCAACAGGCTAATCAGTTCGCCAGGTGATGTGAAGGCTGCCTTTCGAAACTCCGGGGAAGAGCTTTTTCCTGTACCAGAGAGCTATACTTCCACAGTAAAAGATATCTCTCCAGCAGAGGCAGAAGCGTGGCTTTCCCTGGCACCAAAGAATGCTACTCATAATTTTCATTAAACTACACCCCTGGCGAATATTCGCTAGGGGTGTTGTGTCTTTGGCTTACACCGGGTACTGAACTTCCAACACAGGTACTTCGGCATCAGGTGGGCTATGGTAGATCTCTCTATAGGAACCTGCGGCTTCGTAGCCGTTGGCTTCCATCCACTGGAGTAGAGCTTTGTGCATCAGCGGGAGGTTGTCGTAGCCACCCTGATGCACCACAGCGGCTACTGGTTGAGTTGGGACCTCATAGACCTGTACACGCTCCGTCTCCGGGAACTTGTGGTCAATAGGAACGATGACCTCGGCGACTTCGTTTTCCAATACCTCAGACCCTTGATGCCAGATAGCGCCGCAAGGTCCCACCGGGCGGGCACCATGTGTGTTTATCTGACAAAAGACCTCATCGAAGGCGCGACCCAGATACTCCGACGCCTGATCGTTGGTGGGAATAGTGGTCTTGCACGCGGCAATCAGCATCGCGGGGACAGTTTTTACAGCGACATCAAACTCAGACATTCGATCCTCCTGCTCGATCTGCCGCAGCCGTGCTTCGATTCGGGAGAGTCGATTCTGCTCCGTGGCCAGAAGCTGCTCTACTTCTGCCTGCTTGAGCGTCAGCATTCCCCGGAGTCGGTCTGTGGTCAGATCGCTTTTCAGTACTTGCTCGATCTGCTGAAGAGTGAAGCCCAGGTCTTTGAGCGCAATGATGCGATTCAGGCGCGGCAACTGGGATAGGGAGTAGTAGCGATACCCGGACGTTTCGTCTACCGAAACAGGCTTGAGTAGCCCGACCTCGGCATAGAATCGCAGGGTTGGCACCGTTACCTGCCCCAGTCGCGCAAAGTCACCAATCTTGATCATACTTCTGCTTCACCTCTCGCCTCGAACGCAGGGAGGATACAGCCTCAAGTACACTTGAGAGTCAAGGGGTAAGCTAGGCTTTTTGTAAAAATTTACTGTAGCTTTTCCAGGGTGCTACCAAAGTGATTCTGAATTGCTGCGGAGACGCGTCCTAACCAGTACTCCTGATTCCATTTGCTGGCTTTGAGAGCCGGGGCATTGAACATCAGTAGTCTACACAAGTCGCTATTTTCAGAGATGCGATAGTCTTGCTTGAAGTGCTTCCTGTTATAGGAAGAGGCAGATATCCAGAGTTTGCAGAGGCGAAGCATTTCCTTTTTAGACAGCTTGCGTGGCACTGGGAATTTATAAGAGTCTAGGTAGCCAGATGGCAGCGCAGAGTATTTTGTTTCATAGGTTATGGGTATTTGAAAATCAGGAAGGTGTGTATCTTTTGGGCCTGAAAAAGCAGGCCCTGTTAGTAAAATGAGCAGTATTGTTCCACAAGCGCAGAAAGTCCTGTTCATTAGATTTACTCCCAGTGCGGAGTCACAAAGACATCGCGGCCACGAGGCAGGGTGAGAGTCATACGCCTAGTGTCGTCTACGTGCTCTATCTTCGCGCCGTTGATTTCGACGGGTTTGGCATAGCGTAGGAAGAGTTTTGTGGCTTTATCGGCACGCAGTCGTGCCTTTTCGATGCGGCCTTCCACCCATTCGATATCTACGGTCACGCCACCACGCGCACGGAGACCGGTTACACTTCCCGCTTTCCATGTAGGAGGCAGAGCGGGGAGGATATGCAGAGTGTAGGGAGTCTCGTCGGTGCGTTCTCGATGGCTCTGGAGTAGCATCTCACACGCTGCTGCGCAGCCGCCGAAGTTACCATCTATCTGGAACGGCGGGTGCAGGCAGAAGAGGTTCGCTGCCCCACGCCCGATGAGCATACGGTAGAGTCGGTTCGCTCGCTCACCTTCACCCAGACGCGCCCAGAAGTTTGCTTTCCAGGCCATGGACCAACCTGTAGACGCATCGCCACGCCGCTCCAGAGTGACTCGTGCGGCCTGCGCTAGCTCGGGGGTGCCGAAGCGGGTTATCTGGTTACTGGGGTGCAGTCCGTAGAGATGGGAGACATGCCGATGGTGCACCTCCGGTTCGTCGTAGTCTTCCTGCCACTCCTGAAGCTGGCCGTGCTTGCCGATTTTATGGGGCGGTAGCTTCTTGAGCGCTTCGGTTAGCTGTCCGGCAAAGGCGGTATCTGTCTTCAGAACCTCGGTGGCTTCGATACAGTTGGTGAATAGCTCCCGAACTATCTGAATGTCCATTACCGGCCCAGCGCAGATACTGGCGGACTTGCCCGGCGCAAAGAAGAAGCTATTTTCGGGCGAGTTGGAAGGGGCAGTGACCAGTAAGCTCGTACGCGGGTCTTCTACCAGGAAGCCTAAATAGAACTGAGCCGCGCCTTTCAGCACGGGCCAGAGCCGCGCCAGCAGCTTCTTATCCTGAGTAAAAGCGTAGTGCTCCCATAAGTGCTCACAGAGCCATGCGCCGCCATTGCTGGAAGCGCCCCAGCTTGCCTGCTCACCGGGAGCTGTGAAGCCCCAGGGGTTCGCGATCACATGGGCTACCCAGCCTGCGGAGTTGTAGTAGGCTTTCGCGGTCTTCTGCCCCGGCTTCACCAAGCCTTCGATATAGTCCAGCAGTGGTTCCTGGCAGGAACTCAAATTCGCCGGACCAGACGGCCAGTAGTTCATCTGAACGTTTATGTTCAGGTGGTAGTCCCCATTCCAGGGGGTGTCTATGGTATCTGCCCAGATGCCCTGGAGGTTGGCGGGCAACCCGCCGGGCCGACTGGAGCTAAGTAGCAGGTACCGCCCAAACTGGAAGTAGAGGGCCTCTAGACCGGGGTCTGGAGTTTTCTCTACTAGTTTCACCCGCTCGGGCGTAGGCAGGTCGTCTCGCCCGCCGGGGAGAGTGAGCGTAGTTTTCCCAAAGCGCTTCTTCCAGTCGTTTTCATGGCTGCGCTTGAGGGTGGCGTAGGGCTTTGCGGCAGCCAGGTCCAGGGTGCGCTTGAGGTCGGGAATAGCGCGCTTTTTATAATCGGTGCCTGCCGCTACTATTACCGTTGCTGCGCGAGCACCTTCGACAACTAGTTTGTCACTCTCCGCGCGGAGAGTGCCTCCCTCCAGAACTACGCGCACTCGCGCGGTGAAGCGCAAGCCTCCAGCGCCCTTGCCATCCGGGAACTGTCCGGTGAGCAGGAGGTCGTTGCCCTCTGTAGAGACTTTCGCGTTCTCGCTACGGGAGAGCCTTAGAGAAAAGCTGCCTGCTGTGCGGTAGACCAGGACATCATCCGGAGTAGAGGCGAATAGAGCACGCTGGATGCCTCGGCTCTGCACGGTAGCTACGGCAGTTGTCAGGTTTAGCTCGCGCCGGTAGTCGGCACCGGCACTCTCCGGGAGGGCTGTGTAGTCAATCAGCAAATCCCCAAGAAGCTGGAAGGAACCGAAGGGAACATTTGCCCCCTTACCATAGCCGCTGCCCTTGCCGGCGCAGGTGAAGTTGGCGTTTACCAGGCGCTCCGCTTCGTCGTTCTTACCGGTAAAGAGCAGGCGGCGTATCTCGGCCAGAGCCTTGTACGCCCCCTCTCTATCGTTGTTATCTGGCGAGCCAGACCAGATAGATTCTTCGTTGAGAATCAGGCGCTCCGACTCGATGCCACCCAGGTACATGGCGCCGAAACGCCCATTACCGACTGGCACGGCTTCCAGGAAGTTCTTAGCGGGGGTATCGAAGCGCAGGTTCATAGTTAGCGAGCTGTCCAGTCTGGCAGGTTTTTCACGGCACGGCAACCCTCATCTGTAGTTGGAATGCCGTAGCGCATAAAGTGTGGGCGAATGTTCTTGCCGACTTTCTGCGAAAAACGCACCACAAAACCATCGTGCCGGTCGTTGTCCGAGCGAGGTTTCTGCGCTTCCGGTAGCGCCTGGTACTCCGCGAAGACTTTGGTGAACGGTTCCCAGCCGAACTCTTTCCGCAGGTCGATGAACGTGGAAAGGGCTATCCACGGGTCGGATTGCCAGCGACTGTAGACAGCGCCTTCCGCAATGTACTTACCGACGGTACGCTCCAGCCCATCTGTGCGAATAGCGGGGTGGGCGTGCGGATAGGAGCGCGTTTTCTCATCGTAGGCCCGGTTCATCTTCTCGCTACCATAGAGGGAAAACAGGTTATTGGTGACCTCGCCACAGCCATTCCAGGTCCACTCCGGCTCCTGGAAGTTGTGCCCCATTTCATGGTAGAAGCCCCAGCAGGTGTTACCGTCATCCCCTCGAAGGATGTCTACGCTCACGAATTTCTTTGCTACATCGTCACCCGTCATAATCGGGTAACCGGAGTGCATGTAGCCTGCGCTAATCTGGCGGTCCACACAGTAGCGCTCCTGGCGATTACGTAGGGGGGCGGCGTAGAACGCATAGCAATGATCCATGACCTCATCCCAGTACGTCATGAGGTCGTCCGGATTGTTCAGGTCGCGCACCACGGCAGAGGGCACCGTGAGAACGACTTTCTGCCCCACGAGCTCCGCCCAGGGACCAGGCGTTGCGCGACTTGTCTCCCATTCTGCCGCCGAGGTCTTACCTCTCACGAACAGGGGGGCTTCGACTGCTCCGGCGACCGTGGCGGTAACTTCTCGTCCAACTCCGCGCCCCGGCGCTACCAGAAAAATCGCCCCGCCGAACGGGCTCGAGACTTTAAGCTCGCCGCCTCGCAGGGGCCACTCATCAGTAACCTCCGGGAAGCGCTCCCATTTGTTCAGGTGCCAGAGCGTATCGGAGTGCGCTCCGATACGCAGGGAAAGCCGGGCGTCTGCAGGTGCGGAAACCGTAATCACCTGTCCCGGTGCGGCATACAGACCCGTGCTGTGCCACTGTGGCACGCCGCGCGGCAGGGTAATGGTCTTGGTACGTCGGGGAGCAGTAGCAGGAATCTCCCCAGGGAACGAGGCACTGGCCGGATGCGCCCGCCCCGGCATTGGGTTCAGAGAGTCTAGCCGCGCACGAAGCCGGGCAAAGGGCTTATCCAGGCCTAATGGGCGCTCTCTCGTAGGTGTTGGCGGCGGCTCACTGGCTACACGTCGGCCAATAGCCTGAGCCAGCGAATGGCGCTCCGGAAGTATAGCAAGCGCTTTCTCTACCAGGGGTAAAGACGCGCTGGCGTTCGGCGCACCGGCAAGCATAGTCGCGAAGGCGAGTGCCGCATTGCCTCGGTCTGCCTCAATAGGCACTGATTCATCACAAGTGCCGTCAGTTAGAGCTAGGCCGAGTGGTGTGAGCGCACGGTTGCCGGAGTGGTCTTTTGCGAGTGACTTACCGGGGTTGAGTTGTAGCCAGCCCCATACCGGGCCAGAAACCAGCAGGCCGCCGCCGCGCTGTACCCAGCCCGCCAGGGAATCGGCGCGCTTGAGATCGTTATCTAAAACACTCTGGGTTATCCAGAGTACATCGCACTCGGCAGGGGATGTGAGGGTAAAGCCCAGCTCGCGTAAGGCGGCTTCATCGGTGCTGAAGCCCAGCATCGCTAACTTGACTTTGTCACGCCCCAGCCAGCGCAGTGCCTGATTCAGGAATCGCTTGTTGTCAGCGACATTCAGCCCCTCACGAGAGAAATAGCTATCGTGCCCCATGGCAAGAGCACGCCCTTTGCCACGCTCTATCCCGGCTGCCAGTACATCGTCTTTGGAGCCGAGCAGGGCGAAGCCGCCCTGCTCTAGAATCAGCGCTGTACCCGGTAGTCCACCGTGTGGATCGAGCTTGCGCACACCGTTTAGGATGGGATGGGAGTTCATTTCAGCTTCTTCAGTAGCGTTACTCGGCCTTGCGGTACCCATTCTGCCACCAGAATGTCACCGTTCTGCAGGAATTTGGCTCCGTGGGGATGGATGAACTTGCCCGGAACAAACTCGCTCTTGGGCTTACCACGTAGCTCCGGCACCCCGGCGCCATCACCAAGCTGCACCGCCACTTTGTTCTGGTCATCCAGAATAGTAACCACGCTGCTCAGGTCTGGTACCAGCAACATGCCCTCGCGAATATCGAAGTGGCAGGGCTGGCGCATACCGGCCTTGTCGAACCGGATATGCTGACCATCTAGCGTGAAGTACTGAATGCGGTTGTTCGCGCGGTCGGCCACCGCCAGTATTGGCTCCGTGCCACGGGTGTCTACCCAGATGCCATGCGGCTGGCGCAGCTTGCCGGGATCGGTGCCCGCGCCGCCGAACGTGCGAATGTAGGTTCCGTTCAGCGCATACTGATGCACCCAGTTCGAGCCGTAGCCATCGGCCACATAAAAGTCTCCGTTGGGGGCAAAGGTCACGTTGGTAGGAATGAAGTTCGCGCCGTTCTTATAGACCCCGGATTCATCGTTGACTCGCTTGGTGTCTATGGCCCAGATCTCTTTGCCCTGCAGGTCCGTCTTCACTACCTGTCGATGTGCCGTATCGCAGTGGTACAGGAACTCGTCCTTGCCTTCGCGGCGAACTTCCAGCCCATGTCCGCCGCCTTTGAAACGAGCGCCGAACGAGCGTAAGAATTTCCCATCTTTGTCGAAGACATAGATAGCATCATCGCTCTTGCTGTCTCCGCCCACTGTGTGGCTGATGTAGATGTTTCCAGCCTTGTCCTGGCAGACACCCTGAGTATCGCCGTACTTATGCGTATCGGGCGGTACCAGCCAGTCATGGATGCATTCGTAGCGCAACGCACCACTACCCAGGACTATCTGGGGAACTTGTTCGGCGGCGAAAGCATCTCCGGAGTGGAGAAGCTCCGTAATCGTTGCGGCGGCGGTCAGTGCGCCTGCTCGCAAGAGAAGGTTGCGGCGGGTGAGCAAGCGCCGCTGCTGCGTGGTTTCCATGTGCTCGGGTTCGACGAACACTCAGTGAACTCCTGCGCTGTGATATGATTCGTCGTTTTGGGAGATCCTATGCAAAACGTTTCCATGATGATAGATAGCGGCTGGGAGATTGCCTGGCGCACAACAGAGCCCCTCTGGTTACCCGCCACTGTTCCCGGTCATGTGCACTCAGATTTAGTCCGCGCTGGAGTCATTACCGACCCTTATTTCCGCTTGGGTGAACTGGGCGCGCAGTGGGTAGATGAGGCCAACTGGACCTACCGCACCACGTTCACTGCCGAGCGGGCTACAAGCGGGCGGCAGTTCCTGATCTTTCATGGAATCGATACCCTGGGCAAGGTTTTCTTAAATGGCACCCTGCTGGGCACCGCCGATAACTACTTTCTGACCTATAAGTTCGATGTCACGGATATTTTAATAGAGGGCACGAACACCCTGCGCGTGGAGCTAGAGTCAGCGCTTCGGGCAGGGCGAGAGCGTGCCGAATCCTACTTAGGCGATGGCACCAGTACACATGGCAGGCAGACCTATTTCAACTTCGCGCCACGGGCTTTTATCCGCAAGCCGCAGTACATGTTCGGGTGGGATTGGGGGCCGGAACTGGTCTCTGCTGGCATTCCCGGTAAGGTCGAACTGCTCACCGTTCCCGTGGCTGAGATCTTAGACTGGTCCATGGAATACGAGCTGCACAGTGAGGATCTGGCCGATATCCAGGTTAGCATCACGGTGCAGAAGTACGACGATGCTCCGATTCTAGTGGGCTGCGCCCTGTACGCCGCTGGCGATAACACTCCGAACGCCGAAGTCGTCGGTCCTCCCGGTGTGTACACGGTAAACCTGGAGATTTTTGACCAGGAGGTTATCCGCTGGAACCCGAATGGGCGTGGTCCGCAGAAGCGCTATCTTATGAATCTGCGTGTGCGACGCTTTACAGACGATCCGCACGACCCGGAGATTCTGGCACACAAGGGTGTCTCTATAGGTTTCCGCACCCTGGAGCTGGATACCACAGATGGCGGCATGGCCTTTATCGTCAATGGGGGAAAACTCTTTGCCAAGGGCGCGAACTGGATTCCAGATAGCAGCTTTCCCGGCGAGATAACAAAGGCGCAGCTGCGTGAGCGCCTGACTCAGGCACGAGATGCGGGGTTCAACATGCTCCGTATCTGGGGCGGCGGGCTGTATGAGTCCGAGGACTTCTACGATCTCTGTGACTCACTGGGCATTCTAGTCTGGCAGGACTTTCCGTTCGCCTGCTCCTCCTACCCGGATGACCTGCCGGAGTTCGTGGAGAGTGTGACTGAAGAAGCGATTCAGAACATAAAGCGCCTGCGACACCGGGCAAGTCTTGCTCTCTGGTGTGGCGGCAACGAGAATCTGGAGTTGTTCCAGGGGCGGTGGAGTGGGGAGGATCAGGCCACGGAGTTCTTCGGCGAAAAGCTGATTCTAGAAGCTCTGCCTGCAGTGTTAGACGCCTACGATCCGAAGACACCGTATTTACCCAACTCTCCCTGGGGCGATGAAGGTGAAGGGAACTGCCAGAACGAGAACGTGGGCGATGCTCACTACTGGAATGTATGGCATGCCAAAGAGCCCACCAGCAACGGTGACTGGACGAACTACAGTAAGTCGAACTGCCGGTTCAGCTCTGAGTTCGGTTTCGTAGGACCGGCAGGGCACGTCGCCTGGGACTCGTGTCTGTTAGAGAGCGATAAAACGGTCTACTCCCTGGCCAGCCGCTGGCACGATAAAACCAACAAGGGCTACGAGACCTACTTAGGGTTCATCGCCATGCACTTCCCCGAGCCGCAGACCTGGGATGACCTTATCTACCATGGTCAGGCCAATCAGGCTATGGCGCTGCAGTTCGGCATTGAGCACTGGCGCCGAAACATGGGCCACTGTTGGGGAACGCTCTACTGGCAGCTCAATGACTGCTGGCCCACCCATTCCTGGTCTACGATTGACTCTGCTGGGGAGCCCAAGCTGGCGTACTGGGCCGTGAAGCGCTCCTATGCTGATGTGCTGCTCTCGCTAGTGCGTACCGGAGACACAGTAGAGGCGCATCTGGTAAGCGACCGACTTGTTCCTACAGAGGGCACCCTGAACCTGCGCTTAGTAAGCTTTGATGGGGAAGAGTTGGCCGATGCCGAGGCGACAGTTACTGTGGGAGCCAACACAGCAAGCGGCGCGCTCCTTACGCTAAGTACCGACACACGTAACGATGCTTTCCTACATGCCACGTTTACCGAGGTCGACAGCGATACCGAAGTTGAGATGGGGGAAACGGAAGCGTTTCTACTGCTGGATGAGCCAAAGAACCTGGCGCTGCCCGACCCCGGCCTTACAGTGACGGCTATCGACGACACCACATTGGAAATCCACGCCGAGCGATTCGCGGCCTTCGTGACCGTGCCGGGTGCCCTGTCTGACAATGGGTTCCATCTAGGGCCGGGGCAGATAAAGCAGGTGCGGGTGAAAGGTGACGCGGCAAATCTGCGTTTGACGCATCTTTAAGCAGCGGTAAAATGTCCCTGTGACGCCGGTACGCCGCCAGCACCAGATTTATATTGAGCGCCCCATAGAAGTGGTCTTTGAGTTTGTAACCGATCTCAAGAATCACACGCGGCTTGCGCTGCCCGGTCAGCCCGAAGAAGTGCTGACTCAGCGTACCTCCCCTTTAGATGAAGGGGTGTGTATCACCTACGATGGCGGCCCCTTCAAGTTCCGCACCTTAGAGGTCAGCGAGTTCCGCCGCCCACACGCCTTCGTAGAAATCCAGATAGAAGGTGGCTTCGCCGCCTGGACTCATCGCCGCCGCCTGGCTGCGTTTCAAGATGGCACGCTGATCACCGATATCATTGAGTACGAGCTGCACGCAGGCGCCCTCGGCGCCTTGGCAGACAAAATGTGGATGGGCCGCACCGTAGATGACTGGATTCGCCACCGCCACAACGAAGCCAAGCGTATCCTAGAGCGAATCGGGCGTATCAAAGGCCCCGGTAAGTAGCCCCGTTTTTTTCTTTTTTTAACCAGGATTTTTGCATTTGGGCATTGTATGTGTTATATATACAATAACTATGAGGTTGATACTCTGGAAACCCTATAGCGAGCAGCAGGCGCGCTGGCCGAAATCCGGCAAGCAAATCCTGGCGCAGTTCGACCACGAGAGCATCGTGGTCTATCAAGCCTATCGCCCGGAGATTGCCGCATTTGCTGTAGAGCAACAGAAGTTCGGCGGAGAGTTCTGGCGAGATCGCATGACCTGGATAAAGCCGGGATTCCTGTGGATGATGTATCGCTCCGGCTGGGCCACCAAATCCGAGCAAGAGCGTATTCTGGCTATCTGGCTGCGGCGTAGTGACTTTGAACTGTTTCTCTCAGAGGCAGTCGCGTCTACGTACCACGCCTCGAATCTGCGGTCACGGGAGCTCTGGCAAGAGGCTGTGAAACACTCCGATGTGCGCCTGCAGTGGGACCCTGACCACGGGCCCTCTGGCGGCAAACTGGAGCGCCGTGCCCTACAGCTTGGCCTGCGGGATAAAGCGCTGCGGCGCTATGAGACCAGCGCCATTCTAGAGATTCAGGACATTACGGTCCAAGTTCGTGAGCAAGCGGAAAAGTCGCTCAGTGAGCTTCAGACACCGCGCGAGGATATTTATCCCTGGGCAACAGAGACTGAGGAGGAATAGAGATGCCGATTCGTTTCTACAGCACCAGCGCGGAGTATGCGTTTCTCTCGAACTTCTCAGCACACGGATTCCGTTTAGACGGTGTCTACTGGCCGACGGTAGAGCACTATTTTCAGGCCATGAAGTTTCCGGATAACCCGGAGTATCAGGAAAAGATTCGCACGGCAGTCTCTCCCAAGACGGCCAAGTCTCTGGGGCGAACGCGTGCTGTACCGATTCGCGCCGATTGGAATTCAGTGCGCGACGACATCATGCGCCGCGCAGTGATGGCCAAGTTCGCCGCGCATCCAGAACTGGCTGAGGCTCTGAAAAACACGGGTACGGAGCCGCTTATCGAAGCCTCGCCGCGAGACTACTACTGGGGCGAGGGACGAACGGGCACAGGCAAGAATCGCCTGGGCGAGATTTTGAAAGAAGAAAGGGAAAGCTATGGAAAGGAAAACACAGACACTCTATAGACCGGTGGGGCAGAAAGAATATGAGCTGATTGCCGATAGCGGCTTTACAGCGTTTCCGCCACGCCTGCCGGAGCAGCCCATCTTCTACCCGGTGCTTTCTGAGGAGTACGCTGCTCAGATCGCACGTGACTGGAATACCAAAGACCCTATGTCTGGCTTTGTAGGTTATGTGACCCGGTTCGCAGTCTTGACCGAGTTTCTGAGCGCCTACGAGATTCAAACCGTGGGTGCCGCAGGCTCTCACGATGAGCTCTGGATTCCTGCGGAGGACCTACACGCCTTCAATGCAGCCATTGTAGGGAAGATAGAGATCACACAGGAGTTCCGGCCATGACCGAGTTCTCAAAACTCGTGTGTGGCGCATCGTCTGTCCGGGAGTGTTTTAATGACATTCCTGGCGGGCAACTCTGGTGGCGTATTGTTCTAGCCCTGCATGGCAAACCCACAACAGCAAATCTGGATTGCTATGCAACGACCCTGCAAAATGGTTTGCGGTTCTATGTCACTCTGTATCGGTTCTTAGCCGTATGCCTGGCGCTGAGTGGGGTATCTCTGGGCCTTTGTCTGGGCTGGAACCTTGGGGCGCTGGCATTGCTAACTGCCGCTGTCCTGCTCCTACCCATCACCGGACTGGGAAGCCATGCGGCAGAGAATCCTAAGCGATTCGCGGTACTGTTTTTCGCGGCTCTGATGGCGTATCTCTCGCTACTGCTTGGCGGGGCTACCGTTGCTGCCGGGCTACAGAGTGGTGTTTTGCCCGTACTACTCCTGGTAACGTCTGTGAGTGTTTTTCTGTTTGGCATAGGCTCGTATGGCATCGAGTTGGTGTATTTCACGAAGGAGACAACACAATGACATCTTTAGAGCGAGCGAAGTTATCTTTAGATGGCCTCTCTGTAGGAGATGCCTTTGGGGAGTGCTTTTTCTCCAATCCAAATATCGTGGATAGCCTGATCGCTCAACGGGCGATTCCCAGCGCACCCTGGCGCTGGACCGACGATACGCAGATGGCAATTTCTATCGCTAACGTACTGGAGCGGTTTGGGGAGATAATCCCCGGCGTGCTGGCGCTTCAGTTCGGGGAGCGCTACGAACCGGGGCGTGGCTACGGTCCCGCCATGCACGATCTTATGCGCGAGTACCGGCGCGGCGGCAACTGGGAAAAGCTTGCTCCCGCTATGTTCGACGGCTATGGTAGCTTCGGAAATGGAGCTGCCATGCGGGTTGCGCCGCTCGGAGCCTTCTTTGCCGATGATCTAGAGCGCGTAAAAGCCGAGGCTGTCACCAGTGCTAAGGTAACTCATACGCACCCAGAAGGCATTGCCGGAGCGGTAGCAGTAGCGGTTGCCACAGCATTCGCCTGGCAGACACATGGGGAGTCCCTGACTCGTTGCGAGTTCCTTCAAACCGTTTTGCCGCATGTGCCAGATTCCCTGGTGGCCGATGGTATCCGTCGCGCTGCCCGGCTAGAGGCGCGTGATGTACGCACGGCAGTAAGCGCACTTGGCAACGGCTCCCAGGTCTCCGCGCAAGACACTGTGCCCTTCAGCCTGTGGTGCGCCGGAACATACCTGGATAACTACGAAGAAGCTCTCTGGCTAACTGTCTCTGGCCTGGGAGACAGAGACACCACCTGCGCCATAGTCGGCGGAATTCTAGCCATGCGAACTTCGATTCCAGCCAGTTGGCTTGCGGCACGTGAATCTCTGACCGGCAAGATGACCGATTGGGACTGCGGAAAAATTATCGCGGGTTGAAAACCCACGTCTAGATGACGGGCAAGCCCGCCGGGCGTCCTCTGGACGCAAAGAATGAAGAACTGGAGGGCTCTTCGAGAATGGATTCCTCCGTCCGGAGGACGGCTAGCCGAAGGCTATCTAGACGTGGGCTTTCAACCCGCGGACCTAATACTGCGGAATTCAATAGGTATACTTTCGGCATGGAGCATGAGCATGAACATCAGCATGAGAGCAACCGGGCTGCCTGGAGCGAGGCCGCACGCCGTTATGCCGATGAGCTGGAAGACTCCATAACCTTTCTAAAGGCGGGCGGTAAGAACTTCGAGCCGCCCGAGCTGCCGTTTCTGCACATGCTGCTCCCCTGTGATCGGGCAATTCACCTGCAGTGTGCCGCAGGGCGCGACACACTATCGCTCTGGAATCTGGGGGCAAGAGAGGTCGTTGGGGTAGACATCAATGACGACATGCTCGCCCTGGCGCAAAGACAAACCGAAGCGCTAGATGCCCCTGCACGCTGGTATCGGAGCGACATTCTCGCCACGCCAACGGAACTAGACGGCACAGCGGACCTTATCTACACGGGGCGCGGGGCTATCTGCTGGATGATGGACCTGGATGCCTGGGCGCGAGTTGTCTATCGACTCCTGAAACCTGGCGGGCATCTCTATCTTTTCGATGGTCACCCGATTTCCTGGATCTGGGATATGGAAGCGGATCATTTGAAGCTAGATGCCAAGTACGGCAACTACTTCGATGCCGTAACTCATGAAGATGGTTCCGGGTGGCCTACCACCTATATCCCATCGGAGTATCAACCCGAAAAGCCAGCTACCAAGTTCGAGCGCCAGTGGACGGTGGCACAAATTGTAAACGCTGTTATCGGAGCGGGGCTGGTATTAGAAAAACTGGGCGAGCATCCGGACCCGTATTGGAACGCCTTTCCGAATCTGCCCCAGGAAACCCTGCTTCGCCTACCCAACACCCTCTCCGTGCTCGCTCGACGTCCATGAAGCCGGGCACACTCCTTCCCTCACTGATGGAACTGCGCCGTATACGCGGACAAGTGCCTGGTAAGGGAAAGCTGGTGGTGCTGGATTTCGTGGCGCACTGGTCTACCGAGGAACCTACCTGGCGTAATCCCACCAACCGGATGGCGCGTGCCTGGATAAAAGACCTTACCTGGATAGAGATCGCTGTCTGGGAGCAAGAGAAGAGGGCCAATACAAAGCTAGCTCGTGCCCTGCCGCATCCAAACGTCTTATTGGATTCCTCGGGCGTATTGAGGCGCTGGTTAGAAGCGCAGGGGGGAAACTCGCTCCCGCTGACCCTGCTGTTCTCCCAACAGGGAAATCTCCTCTTTTCTGGACAACCTTTTGAGCTGCCCGGTGTGCTGGAGCGAGTGCGTATAGGGCGCTTCAATCCCGACGCTGTGTATGCCCTGCAGCAGAAGCGAGAGGCTGAGGCCGCTGACCGTGCTCAGTTAGTCGGGCAGATTACGGCACAGGAAAAAGCCGGGCGTTGGCGGGAGGCTATCGCTCTGATAGACACCGGATATCAGAGATACGTACCCGAGCATCAAGCCGGGCTGCTGGTGCGCCACTTCAAGATTCTGCACAAGAACGCGCTACCAGAGGCGCTGAGCTATGCGAAGGAGCTAGAGGCGAGCGCCCTTGCCAATGAGTTCCCCTGGTTGCTCCATGACCTGGTGCTGGAGGTTGCCGACAAAGAGAAGCCGACCCCCGCAGAGTTCCAGTGGGCTATCGGGCTCATGGAGAGGTTGCTGAAAAACAATCCCACCCGCCCGTCGTACTGGGATACCCTGGCTGAGCTTCGCTATGAGAGCGGAGATAGGAAAGGCGCATTAGTAGCGCAGAATCAAGCCGTGCGCTTTATCGATAAGCAACTCGACCTGACCGACGAAGAGCGAGCCTCTATCCTGCGCTGGCAGGAGAATTATCGGCGTCCTAACGTTCGGCGGCGCATTTGAGGTATACCCAGAGCTATGGAGTATCGACTGCTCGGCGGGTCGGGGTTGAAGGTCCCTGTACTCAGCTTTGGAACCGGCACCTTCGGCGATGGGAAGTCAGAGTTCTTCAAGGCATGGGGCGCCAGTGGCGTGGAGGAAGCGACCCGAATTGTAGATGTCTGCCTAGAGGCAGGACTGACTATGTTTGATAGCGCCTCTACCTACTCTGGGGGAGCCTCGGAGGAAGTCCTGGGAGCAGCGATCAAGGGGCGTCGCGATAAAGTTCTTATCTCCACAAAAGCGGGCTTCCGCACCGGGCCAGGGCACAACGAAACCGGGTCTTCTCGCCTGCACTTAACCGAGACCATCAATGGTAGCCTGAAGCGACTTGGTACAGACTACATCGACCTGTTCCAGCTTCATAGCTTCGATGCCATGACCCCAGTAGAAGAAGTGCTTTCCACGCTGGATACCTTTGTAAAGGCGGGCAAGATTCGCTACATTGGTTGCTCCAATTTCTCTGGCTGGCACCTCATGAAATCATTGGCCGTTTCGGAGAAGTATGGTTATCCGCGCCATGTGGCGCATCAGGCTTACTACTCTCTGGTTGGCCGAGATTATGAGTGGGAACTGATGCCGCTGGGTCTGGACCAGAAGGTTGGCGCCGTGGTCTGGAGTCCGCTGGGCTGGGGGCGATTAACAGGCAAGTTCCGCCGTGGCCAGCCGCTGCCGCCTACCAGTCGCCTGAATCATAAGATTGCTGTGGATGGTGGCCCGCCCGTGCCCGATGAATATGTCTACAAGGTCGTCGATGCTCTGGATGAAGTCGCTGCAGAAACCGGCAAAACCGTGCCGCAGATTGCGCTCAACTGGCTGCTCTCTCGCCCTACGGTTTCGACCGTGATTATCGGGGCGCGCAACGAAGCCCAGCTCAAAGACAACCTGGGAGCAGTAGGCTGGCATCTGACTACAGAGCAGATTGCGAAGCTAGACGAAGCGAGTAAGGTAACTCTGGCCTACCCCTACTGGCATCAGGATGGGTTCGACCGCAACCCATTCCCGGTCACCGTTTCCTAGTCTATGGTTTATGATTTAGCCATCGTCGGTTCCGGCATGGGCGGATCTCTACTCGCCCTTGCCGCCCGCAAGCTGGGCCTCTCTGTGGTGCTTATCGAGCGAGGAAAGCATCCGCGCTTCGCCATTGGTGAGAGCACCAGTCCCCTGATGAATCTCCTCTTGGAGGAGCTGGCGCATAACTATGACCTGCCTCAGTTACTGCCCCTGACTCAGTGGGGAAGCTGGAAGCAGCATTATCCGAATCTAGGAGTAGGCAAGAAGCGCGGCTTCAGCTACTATGCAGAAAAAGCCGGACAGCCATTTGGCTACTGCCCCGACCGTACGGACCAACTCTTAGTAGCTGCCAGCCCCGCCGACCCTTGCGCCGATACCCACTGGCTGCGTGCGGATGTGGACCACTGGCTCAAAGACGAAGCGGTTGCCCTGGGAGCAGACTACCTGGAACAGGCTTCTGTATCTAGCGCCACAGTGCAAGACGGCATCTGGCTTCTCACGCTGACATCACAGCCAGAGCCAATTACAGCCCGCTTTCTAGTGGATGCCAGCGGCCCGCACGGTTTCCTGCACCGACGAAATGGCTGGGACGATGTAGGGTTTTCTGGTTACCCGGAAACCTGTGCACTGTATTCGCACTTCACCGGGGTGAAACACTTCGCGGAGATGCCCCCCCCGCCCCCGTCTCTTTCCGGCTCCGCCGGGACAGGGGAGCCAGAAAATGATTCGGACGAGACGCTTCCAGGCACCTCCGTCCCGCCGCAGGCGGATAAGACGGGGGCGGGGGGGGCATCTGTGCCCTACCCCCCTGACTGGGCAGCATTGCACCATGTCTTTGAGGGCGGCTGGATGTGGGTGCTACGCTACGACGATGAGCGAGTGAGCGCGGGTATCTCTGTCGAGAAATGGCTCAGCGATGAGCTACAACTGAAGGACAAAGAAGCGGGCTGGAAGCGATTCCTGCAGCGCTTTCCTTCTATTGGCGACCAGTTCGCCGATGCCGTGGCTATAGAGCCGTGGGTGTACGCCGAAAAGCTAGCGTTCCGAACTGAGCGTGCAGCGGGCGTGGAAAATGGCGCACCCTGGGCGCTCTTGCCCTCTGCGGCAGGGTTCATCGACCCGTTCTACTCCACGGGTATGACCCTCACACTCATTGGAGTTGGGCGGCTGGCAAGGGCTCTGGAAGCGGGAGTGCCTGACGATGAGGCGCTACGTACCTACGAAGCGCTTACTTTTGAGGACTTGGATTGGACCGCTGAGTTTGTTGCCTGCCATTTTGCGTACTTTAGAGACTTCGAGCGGTTTGCTGCCCTGACCATGTACTACTTTGCCGCAGCTAGCTACTCCGAAATGGCGCGGCGATTGGGAGTGCCCGCTCCACGGTTCCTAGCGGGAGATGACCCTCTATTTCGCGCGGGAATCGCCCGGTGTCGGAGAGATAAAACAGATTCCCATCAGAGGTTTGCGACGCGGATTGCCGCAGATATTGCCCATAAAAACGTGGCAGGGCTGGCTGATGGAACTAAGAAAAACTGGTATGGCGTGGACCTGGAAGATGTAGTCCGAGGCGCCGAAAAGCTAGGCTTTACACCAGAGCAAATGCAACAGCTTCTTGCCGAAGCTGCCTGGGCACGTTGTGAGTAGAAAAACAAACAGGCCGGGCAAAATGCCCGGCCTGTAGCAATCTTAGCTTAGATTACCAGGAGCGACCGCCGCCGCCGGAGCGACCACCGCCGCCACCGTAGCCGCCGCCACCGGAGCGACCGCCACCACCGTAGCCACCACCGCCACCGGAGCGACCGCCGCCGCCACCCTCTTCACGAGGACGAGCCTCATTCACGGTGAGGTTGCGGCCAAAGTGCGCGGTGCCGTTCAGGCGGGAAATAGCGGTGCGAGCCTGGTTGTCATCGGCCATCTCGACGAACCCGAAGCCCTTGGACTGACCAGAGTATCGGTCAGATACCACAGTTGCGTTCGACACTTCACCGAACTCGGCAAAGAGGGAGCGAAGCCCCTCATCATTAACGGAGTAGGATAGACCCCCTACATAAATACGCATCTCGCGTCTCCTGAATGACCTTCCAGGAAATTGGTGCAGCACGCAAACAAGCAGGAGATTCGGGGCCGAAAGGGGGTTAGCCGAGAGGGCACAAAAAGAACTGTCCGTTTGAAAACCTGCGGGCAGAAGGCCACACCCGCAACAAGCACACTATCACTATATCATGTCAGATAGGAAGCCGCGATTTCCGGAAGGGCAAACGGGGTACCGGTTTCTACCGAGAAAATCGTCTGTGCTTCTGTTGGGTTTTCCACAAGTTCTCCTCGCGCTTCCGTATGCAGCAGGAACAAATCGTAGAGATTCGGGCGGCTCAGCTCCACCATGGAGCGCAGCAAAGCAGCAATGCCAGTGCTGGTGTTGGCAACATTGTTGTTCCAGCCAGGATTACGAGTCAGAGCAAGATCACACCAGATAAGCTCTCGCTTATCTATATCGACAATGATAGGCAGGGCGATTCGTGTATCCGCACTCAGATCAAGTTTATCCTGAACCGTTTTCGGCTCATAGATCTCCCCTGAGCCGGGATGCTGCCGACTCATCCAACCCGCAAAGCACTCGGGTAGCTCCACAAAAGGCTGCCTTGAGTAGCTGTGCAGAGACATTACGATATAGCGAATATCTTTCTCTTTTAGCTTCTTCAGGGAAAGGTCTATGAACTCGCTGGCACCCAGGGGAGCATCCACAATATCCCCACTATGAACGCCGCCATACTCTTTCAGGTTGTAGTAAGAGACGACATTCTGATACCCAAACTGCGCATCGAAGAGCACAGCAGAGAGGTCTATATCGGTTTGACTGGCTCCGTTTTTCCACCAGAGAAAGAGCCGAATCGTATCCCCCTCAGGAAGCGGCAATCGACTGCCTCGCGTAATGGTGCGAAGCGCTTTCGAAGCTGAGCGGAGTCCAAAGGGGATGGGGTAGTTCCGGAGCTTGGGATCTATATAAACCTTACCGAGCGGGGATAGCTGGGCAAACCGCTCTCGTAAAGTCGTCTCACAGATTGTAGCGACTTCATTGGAGACAGCTTCCGAGAGAGCAGGCAGTGTGTTCTCAATTCCCTGAGCCTTCGCCACAGCACCTTTCGGCAGAAAGACCCGCAGGCGTTTTGCGGCTCTGTTTTCCTCTCGGTGCAAGAAGTGATGCCGCAGTTGAAGCAGCAGAGGAGTCGCAAGCCTGGGAGCAACGTCGCGAAATGCCTCAAGCACGGTTGTGCTTGCATTGCTGTTCGCGCTGGAGCGAAGCAGATGATCCAGGCACCGGGCTAGATCGCCGGGGCGAGCACGCAGGATTTTGAGGGCTTCTGGTGCCTGCTTCTGGGCCAGCGCGTGCTCTACTCTGCCGCCTGTAGTGAGAAACGGTTCGTCCTGGCGTAGAACCGTGAAAGCCTGAAAGCTTTTAGGGAACTGTACAGCCCACTCGCCCGGATGCAGGCGCTCTCCCAGGCGAATCCAACGCCCTTTCCAGCGGAGCATATCCTCAGTGGCGTTTGCCTGATTTTCCAATAACTCCAGAATCAGGCGGCGTACCGGTCGGGAAAGCGGTTTGAAACGACTCGCCTTAGCCAGCGAGAGGTCGCCTTCAGAGAGCGCGACAGCAAAGCGGAGCAAGTCCGTGGCACTGGAAACCCGAGGAGTCAGGAAGCTACGGGCAGCCTGGATACCCAGATAGGTACAGAGCAACCCGGCAATCAGTGCCAGATTCTCTTTCTGGGGCACGGTTTCCGGCAACAATGCTAATGCGTCGCTCTCCCAGGTAAAGAGCAGTAGGGTCAGGTCTTCCCGGTCTTGCGGCGAAAGAGCAACATTGCCTCCAGCCAATTGGATAAAGAGCGTTTTTAGCTCGGAGCCATCTCCTAGGTCCAGTACAGTGAGGTCTACTTTATCAAGAAGCGGAAAGCGCTCGGGCTTCTCGGTTTCAGGCAAGTAACGCCCCATGGTCCAGTAGTGCAGAAGCGCATTCAGATATAGCTCTGCCTGAGAGGCTTCCATGACTTGCTGAGGAAAGTTGGGATAGAAAATACGGTAGCTAACATGCGCGCCCCGAAGCTTTCTTAGCTGAGGAACCATTTGCTCATAGAGAGTAATAAACTGCTCTTCCGAGAGAGCCAGACAGGCTTCTTGTAACACCGGGCTGAAGGTGTAGCCCAGAGACTCTATATTTTTGAGACCTGTGGCCAGAAGCGCTGCTGTAGCGCGACTCCCCTCCGTGCTTGCCGGAGGGACAATGAGTTTATGAAAGCGGCGCAGGTAGACTTCATCGGGCATGGCAATCGGTTTCCAGTAATCGACTATCAGACCTGGAGAGCGGAAACGCTAATAACATGGCCCTTTCGGGCCATAACGGGATAGAGAAGGAAGCTTTTCCATAGCCAGGTCTGACAGACGCGGAGAGCGCAGACGCTAAATTAGACTTA
Source organism: Armatimonas sp. (assembly GCA_049840835.1). Lineage (GTDB taxonomy): Bacteria > Armatimonadota > Armatimonadia > Armatimonadales > Armatimonadaceae > JANLTX01. The sequence goes on from JASGJG010000001.1 coordinate 31,064, forward strand.
GAGAAGGAAGCGCCCACATAGCCGCAAGGTCAGTATACCCAGGAGGCTTTCAGACGCTAAAATAGTTTTATGAGCTACTGCGAGTTCGTTCGCTCCGGGAAAGCCCACCCGGTTCATGTGCACTACCACGATAACGAATATGGCTTCCCCCTCACCGATGATGATGCCTTATTCGAGCGGCTGATACTGGAGATCAACCAGGCCGGGCTTTCCTGGGAAACCATTTTAAAGAAGCAGGAAGGTTTCCGGGCTGCCTACGATGATTTTTCTATAGAGAAAGTAGCGGCCTATGGAGATACTGATAGAGAGCGGCTACTGGTCGACTCCGGCATCATTCGAAACCGCCTCAAAGTAAACGCGGCAATTCACAACGCGAACGTGATTCTAGAACTGCGCAAAGATTACGGCAGCTTCCACGGCTGGCTGGAGGCGAATCACCCGAAAGAGAAAGCCGAGTGGGTGAAACTCTTTAAGAAGACCTTCAAGTTCGTGGGCGGCGAGATTGTGAACGAGTTCCTGATGAGCTGTGGCTACCTGCCCGGCGCCCACGATGAGAACTGTCCGACTGGTATCGCCTTATCTAAACAGTAGATAGAGTTCCGTGTAGTGCGCGGGGGCTAAAAATGGGAATGCGGTTATTGCTTGTAGCTTTGTCTTCCTAAGGTTTCCGCGCAGGGGGAGTGCGCCCTGGTGTCGAAGAGAGAGCCATGAAGACAACGACGTGGCTGGCGGCTCTCGCGCTGCTAACTTTGACTACTTCGCAGGCGTTCGCACAAACCGAGGTGCGTATCGGACCGAACTACACGGATTCGCCCGATATGGCGGTGCGCGACGATGTGCCCAAGGGAACGATTCATGAGTTCACCATGGATTCGCACGACAGCAAGTTCTACCCCGGCATCGCCAAGAACCGCCCCGGCGAGATAGTGCCCTACCAGCGCCAGGTCATTGTCTATGTGCCCGTTGGTTATGTCACCGGAAAGCCCGCGCCACTGCTGGTGGTCCACGATGGGGTTTGGTACCGAGGTGATGTGGTTAAGGCGCTCGACAATCTCATAGCGCAAAAGAAAATCCCGCCTGTGGTCGCTGTACTCATCCACAATGGCGGGGGCGACTCTCTGGGCAGTCAGCGGGGTCTGGAGTATGACACCGTTTCCGGGCGCTATGCGGAGTACATTGAGGCTGAGGTGCTACCCCGGATTACGAAAGACTATGGCATTGCCTTCGTAAAGGACCCGAATGGACGCGCAACCATGGGCGGTAGCTCCGGCGCGGCAGCCGCGTTCACCATGGCCTGGTTCCACCCGGAGTGGTATCGGCGCGTGCTCAGCTACTCTGGCACGTTCGTGAATCAGCAGTATCCGAAGAATCCTGAGACTCCGCGCGGCGCGTGGGAGTACCATGCTACCCTGATTCCCAAGGCTAAACGCAAGCCGCTTCGTATCTGGTTCGAGGTTAGTGAAAACGACAACGGCTCGAAATTAGACGAAGCCTCGCTGCACAACTGGGTCATGGCGAACGAGCGAATGCTGGCCGTGCTGAAAGCCAAGAAGTATCCCTACTACTATGTCTTTGCCGAGAACGCGGGGCATACCGATGGCAAGGTTACCCGGCAGACCCTGCCGGATGCCCTGGTCTGGCTGTGGCAGGGCTATAAGTACAAAGCAAAATAGGCCTATGGGGCGATAGGGGGAAGTAACCAAATGCTACTAACACTGACCGCTATCGCCTCGTCTGCTCTCTCCGATGCCCGTGATCTGGGCTTCCTACTTCATAAGAATCCCGCCTCGGTGCTGGAAAAGCCGCTGAACTTCGGTACAGCGCGCGTCTTCTGGCCGGAGGCAGCTCCAGAGCGCGCCACCTGCGCTCTATCCGTGGAGATAGACCCTGTGGGGCTGGTACGTGGCCGCGCCGATTCCCTCTTCGCCTACGTCTCCGATAGGCCCTATGCTGCCAGTTCGTTTCTCTCTGTCGCTCTCTCCCAGTGCTTTTCATCAGCGCTGGGTGGGCGAATGAAAGAGAAGGCAGAGCTTGCCACCACGCCTCTATCTCTTTCCGCCACGCTCTATGCCCTGCCCTGCGATGGCGGCGAATCGCTCATTCGCCGCATGCTGGAGCCGCTGGGCTGGCAGGTTGTGGTAGAGCGCCTGCCATTAGACCCGGCGTTCCCGGAGTGGGGTGCGGGCAGCCACTACACGGTTACGCTCTCCGGCGAAAAAACCGTGCATGACCTGCTCTCGCATCTCTATGTTCTGGTTCCAGTACTGGATAACGCAAAGCACTACGGCATCGGGGAAGATGAGGTAGAGAAACTGCTGCGCCATGGCGAAGGTTGGCTGGTCTCGCATCCGGAGCGGGAGCTTATCTCGCGGCGCTACCTGCGTTACCGCTGGACATTGACCCAGAGCGCCCTGGAGCGCCTCAGTGAGATGGACGATTCGGAGCCGGTAACCGCAGAAGATCCCAGCGAAGAGGCTGCCGAAGCTCCCGTGCGCTTGAACGACCGTCGTATCGAGGCGGCAGTAGAAGCTGTGCGAACCGTATCTCCTCCAGCCGCTACCGTTCTTGATCTGGGCTGTGGCGAAGGTAGAACTCTCCGTGCAATTCGGGCCGCATTCCCAACAGTGAACCTGATCGGCATGGATGTATCGTCTGGTGAGCTTACCAAGGCTGCGCGACGCCTGAAGTCCGACCGGGACTCGCGGCTGCAGCTTCTGCACGGCTCCCTGGTGTACTTAGATGAGCGCCTGCCAGTAGGAGTCGATGTTGCGCTGCTCATGGAAGTCATAGAGCACCTGGACCCCTGGCGACTGGCGACGTTAGAGGAAGTTGTCTTTGCCGCCCTGAAGCCACACCGTGTATTAGTCACTACGCCAAACGCAGAGTACAACGCGCTCTGGCCATCGCTGCCTGCCGGGAAGTTCCGTCATCATGACCATCGCTTCGAGTGGACACGGGCGGAGTTCGCTGGCTGGGCGCAGTCAGTCGCCGAGCGCCATGGCTATACCGTGGCGTTCCACCCTGTCGGCGACGAAGATGCCACCTACGGCACTCCTACACAGTCAGTCATCTTCGATAAGGCCTCCAGAATACCTCTCTTACCCCCTCCCACTTCAGGGGAGGGGGTCGGCGAAGCCGGGGGGAGAGGTAATTCCCGATGAACTTCGAACTACCGGATTTCGCACTGGTGGCACTCGTCGGGTCGTCGGGGAGCGGCAAGAGTACGTTTGCGAAGAAGCACTTTCTGCCGACCGAGATTCTCAGCTCAGACGCCATGCGTGGCGTGGTCAGCGACGATGAGACGAGTTTAGAGGCTACTGGCGATGCTTTCGAGGCTCTGCACTATCTGGCGGGGATTCGACTGAAGAACCGGCGCCTGACCGTGGTGGATGCCACCAACGTGCAGCCCCACGCCCGTAAACCGCTCTTAGAACTGGCGCGTAGGCATCACGCTGTGCCAGTGGCTATCGTGCTGGATGTCCCCGAAAAGCTCTGCCATGAGCGCAACTCTGCACGGCCCGACCGGGACTTTGGGCCGCATGTAGTGGCACGCCATGTAAAAGAGCTAAAGCGGAGTGTGGGCAGCCTACGCAAAGAGGGCTGGCGCTATGTATTCCACCTGAAAGGTGTGGACGAGATAGACGCTGCCAGCTTTACCCGTGCCCCACTCTGGACCGATAAGCGAACCGAGACCGGCCCCTTCGACATCGTGGGCGATATTCATGGCTGCGATGACGAACTACAGGAGCTACTGAAAAAGCTAGGCTACCATGCGGATTTCTCGCACCCAGATAACCGACGGCTTGTGTTTGTTGGGGATATTGTGGACAGAGGTCCCAAGACCGTAGAAGCCGCTACACGGGTCATGGACGCTATAGACAGTGGGCGCGCTTTCTGCGTACCCGGCAACCACGACGATAAACTGAGCCGCGCCCTCGCCGGGAAAAACGTAACCGTAAACCATGGCCTTCAGGAGTCCTTAGACCAGATTGCTGCCCTGTCGGATGCCGAGCGTGAGGCGTTCAAAACCCGCTACCAGGCGTTCTACGAGAAACTGGTCTCCCACCTCTGGCTGGACAACGGCGCGCTGGTAGTCGCTCACGCTGGACTCACCGAGAACCTGATTGGCAGAGCCAGCGGCTATATTCGTGAGTTTTGTCTCTATGGCGCCACCACAGGTGAGAAAACCCCGGAAGGTCTACCCGTTCGGTTAGATTGGGCAGAAGACTACCGAGGCAAGCCCGCCGTGGTCTACGGCCACACCCCGGTCGCCGAAGCCCGCTGGAAGAACAACACCATCGATATAGACACAGGCTGCGTGTTCGGCGGCACCCTCACCGCCCTCCGCTGGCCCGAGCGAGCACTGATGGGCGTTCCTGCAAAGCACACCTACGCGGAGCATCCGGTTCCACTCGTGCCGAAGGCACAGGAGATGGTGATTGGCAACGAAAAACTGCTACGCCTCTCAGATTACCTCAAGCGTGGATTTGTAGAAACGCGGCTTATGGGGCGAGTCACTGTGGCCGAAGGAAATGCGGCTGCGGCACTGGAGATTCTCTCTCGGTTCGCCGCGCCGCCTTCAGAGCTGCTCTACCTGCCACCGACTATGTCTCCGGTAGAGACCAGCAAGCAGGACGGGTTCTTGGAGCGCCCAGAAGAAGCCTTTGCCTACTTCGCGAAAAAGGGTGTATCCGAGGTTATCTGCCAGGAGAAGCACATGGGCAGCCGCGCCGTGGTACGCATTCACAAAGATGGCACCGGCAGCCTGCTCACCCGCACCGGACGTCCGTTCTTCGATGACGCTAACTGGACTTCGACGATTCTGAAAGACACGGCGGATGCCTTTGAAGCCGCCGGACTCTGGACGGAACTGGAGAGCGATTGGGCGCTCTTAGACGCCGAGCTGCTGCCCTGGAACGCCAAGGCGCAGGGCCTTCTGCGGGAACAGTATGCTCCCACAGGAGCCGCAGGTGACGCCGTACTGACGGCATTATCCACGACACTACACTCTGTTACCGAGCGCGGCATCACAGGGCTGGAAGAGGTACAGACTCGTACTAACGAGCGGCACGAGGCGTTAGAAAAATACCGAGCAGCCTACCGGCACTACTGCACTCCGAATCTGACATTGGATGGGGTAAAGCTAGCTCCGTTTCATCTGCTTGCCGCCGAGGGGCAGACCTTCTTTGAGAAGGACCATCCCTGGCACCTGGAAATGCTGGCAAGACTAGCTGCCGCCAACCCGGCTCGCTTTATAGCAACTCCCAACCTACGGATTCTTACCGAAGATTCAGAATCGGTAGCAGCTGGTGTCGCCTGGTGGGAGGAGCGCACCGAAGCGGGCGGCGAGGGAATGGTGGTGAAGCCCCTCAGCTTCCTGCCACCTACTGGATGCCAGCCTGCGTTGAAAGTGCGTGGGCGCGAGTACCTGCGGATTATCTACGGCCCGGAGTACGACCGCCCGGAGAATCTCACTCGCCTACGCCAGCGCGGACTCTCCGGCAAGCGTGCACTGGCGCTTCGTGAGTTTGCTCTTGGCATCGAGGGGTTGGAGCGCTTCACTCGAGGTGATTCTGTGGGACGCGTGCATGAGTGCGTATTCGCCACCCTGGCGCTGGAGTCCGAACCGGTAGACCCACGTTTATAGTCCATCCCTAGGTCCCATAGACAGGAAAGTATCCCCAGAGATGAACCTCCGGATCTCAGGGCTTCGCCACAATGTCCTTCGGACCTAATCGAGTACCGATGTCGGTCTGTTATGTCGCGGAGCGACTTCGTGGCAAAGCCCTGAGCCATGGACTTTCATGTCCGGGGGTTATAGCGTCGGGAAGGACTGGGGGCCGCTGGCGAGTACGGCGGCCTCGAAGTCCAGCATGGCTATCTTGCGATGTACGCCACCGGCATAGCCCACCATCTTGCCGTTGGAGCCGATTACTCGATGGCAGGGCACTACCAGCCAGATAGGGTTGCGCCCGTTGGCCAGCCCTACAGCACGGGAGGCTGCCGGATTCCCGACTCGGGTGGCCAGCTCGCCATAAGAGATAGTGATGCCGTAGGGAATCTTCCCCAGTTGCGCCCAGACCTGCTTCTGGAATTCCGTGCCTTCGGGATCTAACGGGATTGTGAAGTCTGTGCGTTCCCCTGCGAAGTACTCTGCCAACTCACGGCGCGCTTGGGGAAAAGGAGCGGCTTCCGGGGATTCCACCCAGCCTGCCTCCGGAGTTGGATCACTGATACGTAGTCCGGTCAGACCCGTGCCGTTAGAGAGCATGAGAATCGGTCCCATGGGGCTCTCGATAGTAGAGTAGTAGGTAGTTGCGGTGTTCATTATTTTGTCTCCAGAGAATGCCAGAGGTGCATCACAGCATAGCTGCGCCACGGTCGCCAGCACTCCGCACGCTCCTGTAAGCGCTTCGGGTCTGTTTCGTTCAGGGCATGAAGCAGCCCCAGGTCGCCAGTCGGAAAGGCATCTGGCCAATGCAGGGCACGGAGCGCAATGTACTGCGCTGTCCATGGCCCGATGCCGGGAATAGTCAGTAGCGTCTCTACCGTCTTCTCCACATTCACACCGGGTTTGAGCACCAGAGCTTTTGTGGCCACTAGCTCAGCAAGCGTTCGCAGTGTTCGTATGCGTGCCCCGGTAATGCCCAACCCGCTAAAGGCAGCCTCGTCGGTTTCCGCCAATCGCGCTGGGGTAGGAAAGAGATGTGTGAGCGCCGGATAGGGCGTTTCCAGTGGTTCTCCAAAAGTCTCCACTATGCGCCCTGCCAGAGTACGAGCGGCAGCCACGCTCACTTGCTGCCCCAGTACCGCACGCACCGCCTGCTCGAAGCCATCCACACTGCCCGGTAGGCGCAGACCAGGCGCCTGCTCTACGAGTGGCTTCAAGTGGGAGTCGGCGCTCAGTGTTGTCACTATGGAAGCCGGATCGGCGTCCAGGTCGAAGAGCCGTTTTACTCGGGCCAGAACTTGCCCCAATGCTGGAGCTAGGGATGCGCTTACTTCTACCCGCAAGGTGTCTTTGCCATCTAGGAACGACGCTGTAAGCCAACCGCTATGCTTTCCGGCTCTCAGAGTGCGCCGATAAACGCCGTCTTCTACCTGTTCTACTCCGGGAATGGCGCGCGCTCCTAAAAAGCGCAGCAGGGCGGCACTTTCCAATGGGGCACGAGCAGGCAGCAGGCACTCCAGAGTGGCAGGATGTGCGGCTCCCACGCGGCGGCGCAGGGAAGTCGGGTTAAGCCGATAGCGCTCCACAAAAAGCGCGTTGAACCGACGCAGGCTGGCGTAAACCCGCTGGCAAAGGCTATTTCTGTGATAGGGAGGTCAGTATCCGTAAGCAAACGCTTGGCAAGCAATAACCGATGCGTCTGCGCCAGTGCCACTGGAGACACCCCGAACGTTTTCTCCACCGAGCGACGCAGGTGTCGCTCGCTGCTTCCCATACTCTGCGCTAGCTCGGCCACGCTTTGCTCGTTTAGAGCGCCGTCTTCGATTCGGCTTGCGGCGCGCCGTGCCAGTGTATCCATAGCATCGCAGCGGGCACGTCCGGGAGCCAGCTCCGGGCGGCAACGCAGACAGGGCCGAAATCCAGCCTCCTCGGCTGCGGCAGCATTGGCATAAAACGTACAGCTAGAGCGGCGCGGGGTCTTCGCGCGGCACACAGGGCGGCAGTAGATACCGGTGGTGCTCACTCCCACAAAGAACACGCCATCGAAGCGCGCATCATGGGCGACCAGCGCCTGGTAGCAATCGTCCGGGGTCAGTGTCATGTACTGACTATAGCGGCTCTATTACCTCGTCGCCCGCCGTTTTCGGCCATGGTCGCCAGATTCCCCGAACCACCCTGCCGATTCCCGCCAGATCCGGCAGAATCTCTACATTATTGAATCCAGCTGCTGTGAATAACTCTGCCACTGGTTCCGCCTGTCCCTGTCCCACCTCGACAGCAAGTAAGCCATTTTGCTGCAGATGCGCGGGTGCCTCCGTTGCCAGCCGCCGGTAGAACCCCAGGCCATCTGCTTCCGTGTCAAAGAGCGCCATATGCGGCTCATCCAGCACCTCGGGAGCAAGGGTATCTGCTTCCGAGCGCGCAATATAAGGTGGATTACTAACGATGACATCGAAAAATGTACCTTCTGGCAGTGGCGCAAGCAGGTCACCCTGAAGCAGTGCGATACCTACACCGTTCCGCTCCGCGTTTCTCTGCGCTACTGCCAGTGCCTCTTTAGAAATATCCGTGGCGAATACTTGAGTCTGTGGGAGATGTTTTGCCAGGGATATTGCTATGCAGCCGGAGCCTGTACCTATGTCAGCGAGTGTGCCCCCCCCGTGTGCGGGAACTGCCCCCCCCGCCCCCGTCTTATCCGCGTTCCGCGGGACGGAGGTGCCAGAGGAGGGAGCGGACGAGACGCTTTCCGGCTCCCCTGTCCCGGCTTTGCCGGAAATAGATGGGGGCGGGGGGGGCATCTCTGAGAAATACTCCAGCGCTGTATCTACCAGAAGCTCAGTTTCTGGCCGAGGAATGAGAACTGCTGGAGTTACGTAGAACTCCAGCCCGTAAAAGGCACGTTCTCCCGTGATGTAAGCCAGCGGCTCACGGGCGACGCGGCGGCTTAGCAGTGGCTCTAGCTCTGCCGGGTCTACCAGCACATGGCTTCGCGTAATTAGTTGCTCGCGGGTAAATCCGAGCGCGTGCTGGGCGAGTAGTCGGGCTTCTAGGCGAGCTTCATCAGCAGAGATGCCTGAAGAAATAAGGCGCTGAGTTGCCATGATAAGCCAGTCTGAGAGTTGCACAGGCCAGTCTATCGCCTGATGGTAAGCAGGAGAAACAGTCCACTCGCAACGAAACTTGGCCGCATGAGCCCGGAAGTAAGGCTGCTTGGCGAGCTGAGTGTGACACAGAAAGATACGGTAATAGCGCACTTTCGCACGCAAAAAACCGCGGCTCTACTTGCGTTTCTGGCGTTTCACACAGGCACACCTCAGCCTCGGGAAGCATTAATCGAGCGATTCTGGCCTGAAGCAGACCTGGACCAGGGGCGTATGAGTCTGCGTACAGCTCTTTCCTCGCTCCGAAAGCTATTGGGCGATTCTCTTATCACAGACACCAGCACGGCTATGGTGAATGTGCGAACCGATCTGGTTCCGTTCGAAAAAGCCGTTCGGGCTGCGCGTAGTGACCAGGCGCCGGAACCAGAGAGAATCCGTCGTGCGCAAGAGGCGGTGGAGATCTACCGTGGGCCGCTCCTGCCTGGGTTCTACGAAGACTGGGTGCTTGCCGAGCGCGACCGACTGGCTGGAGCCTATATCGCTTCTCTTTCGATGCTGGCCCGCTGGCATACCGACCGAGATGAGCTGGCGCAGGCGCTGGATTATGCCCACCGTGCCGCCATGGCAGACCCGCTCCATGAAGGCGTGCGCGCCGAACTGATTCGACTACTGCGAAAGGCGAACCGACCCGCAGAAGCCCTTCGGCAGTACCGGGAGCTGGAGCGACTCTTAGACGAACTGCTGGGAGCCCGACCTAAGACCACCACGGCTGCCCTGGTAGAAGGGCTAACAGAGAATAGCGGCTCGTCTTCCTCAGAGCCAGAGGCACAGGTACACCTGCCGCACGTTCTCGGGCGTTTTCGGGGTCGCCGAGACACTCTAAATACCCTCACCCGCCGCCTTTCCGGGGGCAAGAGCGATGCAGAAGGCATCCGGCTCTTCACTCTCTTTGGACCGGGCGGAGCAGGTAAGACTCGGCTGGCTATTGAAGCCGGACGCCGATTAGCGGCACATGGTTTTTTCGTAGGCATCTACTTCGTTCCACTCGCCACGGCATATGATGAAGGCCAGTTCTGGGAAGGACTCCGCGAAGGGCTCGGGCTGGCAGCGGCGGCACAGTTCAGTCCTTCGAGCCAGATAATCGCCTACCTGCGTGCTTCCCACCCTACTCTACTTCTCTGTGACAACCTGGAGCAGGCCGACCCGGAAGTCTCCCTGGCTATAGAGTTTCTACTGAATGCTGTGCCAGATCTTACTGTCCTGGCAACCTCCCGGCGGCGCCTTGCCATACCGGGCGAAGAGCTATTCGCAGTCGGTGGGCTTTCAGAAGACGATGCCATCGCTCTTTTTGTAGATCGTGCCCGCTCAGTCTCTTCCGAGTTCACTCTAACTCCAGAGAACGAAGCATCGGTCCGAGCACTCTGTGGGCGTGTAGAAGGCTCTCCACTGGCGCTGGAGCTGGCCGCTGCCTGGGCAGGAGCTCTCACCCCGGCAGAGATGTGCGTTCAACTGGAAAGTAGTCTACTAAAGCTGCCAGAGCGTAAAAGCGGAGAAGAGCGACATCGCTCTCTAAAAGCCGCCATTGCCTGGAGCCTGGATCTATTGGAGCCAGAGCTACGCCAGAGCTTTTGCCGCCTCAGCATCTTCCCCACAGGCTTTGATTCCGAAGCGGCTCAGAGTGTGTGTGAGATTCATCGCCACACTCTGGCAATCCTGCGTGACCGCTCCCTCTTGCAAACAGAAGCCCATGAGAGTGGAATGCGCTTCTCGCTGCATGAGAGCCTGCGCGCCTATGGGAAAAGCCAGCTCTCCTCTACTGAATTGGCAACTCTGGCAGAGCGGCACACCAGCTATTTCTATACCCTGGCACAGCGAGCACGGGCGGGTCTGCGCGGTCCTGAGGAGCTTGCCTGGCGGCAGCGCCTCACACGGGAATGGCTGCATCTTCAGGCAGCAATAGAGGCTCGCCTGGAGATTTTAAGCGATCCGAACGGTACCCTGGATTTCTGCCGCGAGCTCAGCGATGCCCTTCGTATGGGGGGAAGAGAAAAGCAGGGGCTGAGCTGGTTGGAGCGGGCTTTAAGTGCCGAAGTCACTATGGAGCGACGATTAGAGGCGCTTCTGGAAGCCGCTCACTTCACCCACTATTTCGGGGACCAGGAAGGTTCTACTGCTCTATTGCAGGAGGCCGAAGCGCTAGCTGCCGAGGTGAATACCCCGAAGGCACGTGCGCATTTTCTGCTTACCTATGCCTACCTACAGGGATTGAAACAGGGCGACATGAGCTCATTGACGGAGGTGCTAGACGAAGCCATTGCTCTCTATCGCACGCTGGACCAAAAAGAAAGCCTGGTACTCGCTCTGAGTCATCGTGGCGATGGTCAAATGAAGCAGGGGCTGGATGATCTAGCAGAGGCCTCGCTTCGTGAAGCCAGGCAGCTAGCCGAGGAACTCGGGTGGCGGAGCAGGCAGGCGCAGATTGAAAGTGATCTCGGGCTACTTCTCTGTAACCAGGGGCGAGCCGAAGAAGCGGAGCCCATCTTTCAGGCCGCCCTGGCGGAATTTACTGCACTGGGGATGGAGCTAGAAGTAGCGCATCAGCACATGAACCTGGGGAGAGTGGCCTATGAGCGGGAGGATGCTGCTGGAGCCCAGAGTCGCCTGGAGCAGGCGCAAACCCTCTATGTAAAACTTGGCGATCAGACTCATGCCATGTTCGCGCTCCACAATCTTGGCCTGGTTGCCGAGATACAGGGCGACTTTGAAGGAATGCGACGCTACCAGTGTGAATCACTGCGACGCGCTGTGGAGTATCAGGACAGACTGGCTATAATCGCTGGGCTGGAAAGCCTGGGTACAAACTGCCATACGCTGGGGGATAGCCTGCAAGGCGCCAGGCTCTGCGGTGCAGCGGCGCAGCTCCGGCAGAAATACGCCCTGCCCCAACAGGAGGAGCAGGAAGATGTTTACCAGCAAATGATAGAGACCATTGGCGAAGACGCCTTTGAGGAAGCCTTTGCCCAGGGACAGGCGCTCACTCAGACTCAGGCGGTTGCTCTGGCTCTCTCCGAGAAACAACCATGATTCGCTATGCTCAAGAAGCGGCTGCAGCTCGAATGGCTCGTGCGCAAGGATTTCATACCCGCGCCCAGGAGCGTACCGGAGTGTTGATTCCGCTCTATGTCTATCCCGCCAATATCCATCAGAATCCGGTCTATAACCGACTCATAGAGATTAAGCGCCGCTTTGAAACTGTGCCAATCTGGGTTATTCTCAACCCTGACTCCGGACCAGGAAAAGCTGCAGATGCGAACTATACCAAAGCCATTGACCGATTACAGGGAGCTGGATGCGTGGTGTTGGGCTATGTAACTACGAGCTACAGCAAGCGCACGCCCACAGACGTGAAGCGGGATATCGATACCTGGCTAAAGCTCTACCCCAAAATCCATGGCCTTTTCTTTGATGAAATGGTCTATGAAGACAAAGAGTCAAGCGCGCAGTATCAGGCAGCGCTGAATCGCTATGCCCACGACGCTGGGCTCTGGCCGACCGTGGCAAACCCCGGTACAGACACGCCGGGGCGCTACTTTGCCGCCGAAGCCGCCGATGTGATCGTGGTGCATGAGGGCAGCGATTGGCCCGACGAGAAGCGGCTCAAAGGAGATTACTTCGGAGGCTACTCCGACTATCCCCCTTTCACACGAGCCGTATTGCTACACTCTCGCCCGGAGCTAAATCAGACCATGCTGCGTATGGCGCGTAAATATGTGCGCTGGGTCTATGTCACCGAAGGACCTTTCCGCCCCAACGATCCTGCGGCACTCAACCCCTGGGACCGACTCTCTCGCCATTTAGAAGCTCTCTGTGAAGCGCTCAGTTCGAACTGAGCGCTTCCAGGCGGCTGCGGTCTATCAGGCGACTCAGAGCCATCTCCCGGCTAATCTCTCCGGCTTCTACCGCTTTCACCAGGGCATCATCCATAGTCTGCATGCCAATTTCTCTTCCACCTTCAATGGCCACGGTGAGATCACTCTGACCATCGCGAATGAGCTGTCGTACACGCGGAGTTCCTATGAGGATTTCATGGAGCGCGATACGTCCCGGTCTACCCGTACGTGGTAGAAGGCTCTGTGCGATAACGGCTTGAACATTGTTGGAAAGTAAGCGCCTGATTTCAGGACGCATCGCTTCTGGGAAGGCTTCCACAAGCCGAGTGAGCGCATCCGAAACATTGGGGGAGCTGAGAGGGGCAAAAATCAGATGCCCCGTTTCCGCCAGGGAAAGCGCCAGATGAAGGACTTCCAGGTTCTTCAACTCCGAGATAACTACGATATCGGGGTCGGCATAAAACACATCGCGCAGGGCAGCGGGCAGATCAAAAAAGTCGGTTCCGAACTCCTGCTGGGTAATCAGGCTTTCCTTGCTCTCAAAGACATACTCTATGGGGTTTTCCAGAGTCATGATCCGCTCGCCCCGTGTCCGGTTGATTTCCTCAACCAGGGAGGCCAGGGTTGTCGTCTTACCAGAGCCTGCAGGGCCAGTCACGAAGATAATTCCGCGCAGTATCTTTGTAAATTTTCTCAGCAGCTCCCGAGGGCCTTCCGGAAGCCCCAATTCGTCCAGGGTGGGGACCTTATTGGGAACGATGCGTATAGTAGCACTCACGCCTCCGCGCTCATGGAACACATGCATTCGAAAGCGGCGCTGTCCATAGAGAACTGTTGTTAAGACCGAGTTGTTACTATTCAGAACAAGATGCCGATGCCTCTCACTCAGATGAGGCATGACCAGCTCCTCTACAAGCATGTCTTTGCTTAGAACTGGTCCCTCACGGCGAATCAAATGCCCATCTTTACGGAATACAGGCGGTTGTCCGGCTACCAGGTGCAGGTCGGAGACGCCTTCAGTCATCTCCGAGAGTAGTGTCAGCAGATCCATGTCTCTTCTCCCTTTCGCTCCTCTAACCTAGAGGCAGTCCACGGTCATCGGCGGTAAAAAATGGCAGCAAAGCCGCCCCAAACTCCGGCTTACGCTCGGTTTTGCGTAGCTGCGCAACTTCACGCCGCAGCTCTCCTACTTCCTGGCGTAGTGCCTTCAGCTCCGCCAGAATTTCATGGAGCGGGTTTTCGGCTTGTTGTGGAACGAGGGCTGTAAGTGGAGTCGCTGCGCTAGCAGACTCGCTGATTGGTGATACCTTGAGTCTCTGCTCTATCTCGGGCCAGAGGTCACGGGCAGGGCGTGCAAGTGCCCATGACTGAGCAAGAGCGTCGGCTTGTGCTTCTTCAGCAGAGCCAGTATCCATGGAGGTGTCTTTTTTGCGGCTTGTTTCAGGCATGGGGAGTCTCCCAGAGGTCGGCAAGCTGACGGCGCAGGTGTTGCACCGCGTGATGTTTACGGCTGGCTACCGTGCCAGGGGGCAGGCAGAGTGCCGTTGCTATTTCGTCGTAGCTAAGACCGTGATAGGCGGAAAGAAGAAAGACAGCCCGATGGGTTTCTGGTAGCAACTCCAAAGCGGCGCGAACTGCCAGACAAAGCTCCAGGTCTGGGGAAGTCATGGCCTGGTCGCTTTCTGTGAGTTCCAGAGGGATTGGTCGCCGTTTTTCGTCTAGGCATAGGCGAAACGTGGTGCGAATCAGCCAGGAGCGCAGCTTGCCTTCTGGTTGCCAGGTAGTACGAGCATGCCAGAGTCGCAGCAGGGCTTCCTGGGCTACATCTTCCCCCGCAGTCAAATCACCGCTGAGCATGCGGGCAGCAAAAGCTATCAGAAGCTCCTGGTGACGGCGTACTAGCACACCAAAGGCAGAAGTATCTCCTGCTTTGGCTCGGTTTAGTAGCGTATCGTCGTCCAGGTCCCGCATGGTGGTTCTGCCTTGCTAACGCAGCGGGACTCGGTTTTCTTCAGTGCGCCGGAATTTCTTTTGCGACAGCAGTGCTGACAAGACGACGGAGAGGAATGCAGGCTTTGTGGGGAGCATCGCCACCGAACACAGCATTGGTAAGCAAGATAATGCTCAGGTCCCGAGCAGGGTCTATCCAGATAGAGGTCCCCGTGAACCCCGTGTGGCCGAACGATACCGGCGAGAGAGTACCGCGAATAGTGTATGGCGAGCTCAAATCCCAGCCCAATCCTCGCCCGAAAGCCTGTTCATGAGTGAACTCCGTGCGTACCGAATTGTCTAAGAATCGGGTGCGGCCCAGCCAGGCTAAAGAGAACTTGGCCAGGTCTTCGGCGGTGGAGAACAGCCCCGCATGTCCGGTCACGTAGCCCGCTCGCTCGGCAGCAGTAGCTGTAGGGTCGTGTACCTTACCTGCATCTTTCGGGTCCGGCAGGCAGGGAGCACATCGGGGAATTTGCCGCCAACTTGGGCGATACCCAGTGTCGTTCATTCCCAGGGGGCTGTAAATGCGCTTACTGCAGAACAGTCGTAGATCAGTCTGGGCTACTGCTTCTATCACAGCCCCCAGCAAAATCGCTGAGAAGTCCGAGTAGAGGAACTGCTCTCCGGGGGCACTGGCGCGCCGCGACCGCGCAATATCGGTGACCAGCTGGCTCAGGGGGACTGTTTTCCCCGAATAAGCTCCGCCCGCCGGAAATCCTGCGGTATGCGTAAGCAGATGGCGCAGCGTGACAGTACGGCGCTCCGGCGATGCCGCCTCCGCGAAGGCGGGTAAGTAAGTTCCAACGGGCTCGTTGACCTTCAGCTTGCCCTCTTGTACCAGTAAGGCGCAGGCTGTAGTGGTTGCCGCGCACTTGGTTACGCTAGCGAGGTCAAAGATAGTGTCCCGCTTCGCGGTGCCGAATGCCTCGAAAACGAGCGGCTTTCCCCCAACATCGATACGGAGTACCGCGCC
This sequence comes from Armatimonas sp., assembly GCA_049840835.1. GTDB lineage: Bacteria > Armatimonadota > Armatimonadia > Armatimonadales > Armatimonadaceae > JANLTX01. The sequence continues at coordinate 46,691 of JASGJG010000001.1, forward strand.
GGGAATGCCGTTTTTTACGGCGTCCGAAACCAGCTTTATAGGCTCAGCGAGTTGCTGCTTTGAGGTCTGCCACATAGGTTTTCGTCTTTTCTACCAGGTCAGGAGCCTCTCGGTTCTGATGCAGAAAGGCTACCAGGGCGGTGCCTACAACGGCGCCATCGGCACCGTCCAGGGAGCAGATAGCCCGAACTTGCTCTGGGTTCTTGATACCGAAACCCACGCTGACCGGTATCCCATTGGCTCGCTCACGAATCTGGTGGAGCAAATTCGGGAGAGCGGCAGCATCCACATCGGCAGTGCCGGTGATACCAGTCATGGAGACACAGTAGATAAAGCCTGAGGCCAGCCGCCCCACTAGGGCCATACGTGCCATAGTGCTGGTGGGAGCTAGCAAGAAAACTGTTGCCAATCCTGCGGCATCGCTCAGGCGCTTCCATTCCCCGGCTTCCTCTGGGGAGAGATCGGTCATAATCGTGCCATCTACCCCCGCCTCTATACAGGCGTTGGCGAAACGCTCCGGCCCGTATTGCAGCGCTGGGTTCCAGGCTCCCATAAGAATGATAGGCGTGGGCACTCCACGCCTGCGTGCCTCCGCCACGGCGGCGAGGACCTTGGGGGGAGTCATGCCCGCTGTCAGCGCCCGGAAGCTAGAGGCTTGAATTACGGGGCCATCAGCGAGCGGGTCCGAGAAGGGCACGCCTAGCTCGATAATGTCCGCTCCCCCGGCGGCAATAGCCTCTATCAGGTCCGCCGTGTTATCTGGAAGCGGGTCTCCTGCCGTTAAAAACGCGACGAGGGCTTTCTCATCGCGCGCCTTCAGGTCCGCAAAGCGCGCCTCAATTCGATTCATCGGGCTATTCTACCGCTCACACTATCCTGGGCAGGCATGAGCACTGCCTGCAAAGTCGTCCCAGTCGTAGGTAACTTCATCCGTGCCGAAGCGCCAGTGGCGAGGGCAGGTATTCTCCAGCCAGTCCAGCGGCTCAGCAGAGGGCTGTAGCTCGGCGGCTTGTGCGAACGCTATTTCTAGAGCGGCCCGCTGTTCGGGACCAATGGCATTCGGGTCCGCGCTGACAAAGAGAGGCGTGCCGGAGCGCGCCACGGCGTCCAGCCACTGGCGGTTCTTGTCCCAGGGGACATCCGGAGTAAGTCCCACGCAGTCCGCATCCGCCGCAAAGAGCGTGTTGTGCTGAGGCAGTCGAAACGCGAGAGTATTCACTCCCATCTTGCGGGTGCGCTCCCAGTGTTTCCCGCTGGTGTCATCGCCTGTGCGCTGAAGCTCGAACAGCCCTGCCCCCAGATGCCCAATAGTGTTGCAGCCGATTAAGTAGGTATCTCCTGCTGCCTCACGAATCACCTGGTAGAGGGTAGAAATGATCTCTGCTGTAGTGCGACTACGATCTGTGAATGCCCAACCATTGCGGGTCATGGAGCCACCCATGTGAAAGCCCCAGCAGCCGGTAATGTCAAACGTGCTGAAATCGTGCTTTATCAGCTCATAGCCCCAACCAGAGAGCCGAGCTATGTCGGCGTGTACCAGCTCCAGTACTTCGGGCACACTGGGGTCCAGGTAGGTTTTGTCACGAGTAAGCCGCCAGGAATCCGGCACGGGGGCTTCCGTAAGCAGAGGGCGCATCCAGATACCGGGGCGGACTTCCTGAGATTTCATCCAGGCTGCAAGGCCAGGCAGGTCTGGAAAATCCGCGTTTCCGGTGTCATAGGGACCACCATTACACCCTTTGCCGGGAAACCACCCGGCGTCGATGACAAAAAACGGAGCATTGGTCCGGCTTGGGGAAAGCTGGCGCAGAAGGGCTGCATCTGTCTTTACGGTCTCCTCCGAAATCTGCCCGTATCGGAAGTACCAGTCATTGCCGCCATAGACCGGTTGGGTGGGCAGGCGGGGAGTGTCACAGAGCGCACCGCAGAAACGAGTCGCAAAAGCAAAGGCCCCCTCGTCGACTTCTGATTCCAGATGCACTATCTGAGCCGCATGCAGCGTGCGACCCGCTAAATGCACACCAGAGCCGCCATTTCGGACATCCAGGACCAGTGTGACTCCGGTAGCATCCACACGCCAGGAAGCCAGGCTGTTGGCCCCGGTTTTTACTCCCCAGCCTGAGGTTGTGTTATTCGGGGCGTGAATCAGGGCGTACCAGGGCAAGGGGCGCTCGGTAACAATACCTTGCCATTCCAGATCACCATAGCCTCGCTCCCAGGCATCCCCCAATATCCATGCGCCTGTCGGAGTCGGGATATTCCACCGGAGCGCCAGCCAGCAGAGTGACTGTGTAGAAGATACCTGTATCTTGCCCTCTCCGGTTATGTAGATAGTGGCAGCAGAATCATCTCGGCCAGTCTCGGTCCAGGTGGCGATAGTGTTAGGGGCAGGCAGGTTCATCGGTCCTCCATTCGGCACCAGTAGGGCGGACTCCTGTAGAGATCCCACTCACGCGTATACTGAACAGGAAAGCCATGGCACGTTCTTCATTGTCCCTAGAGCAGGTCGAAGCGTTTCTGAAAACGCAGGTGGGATACCCCATATATAACTTGGCCCCGTTGGGGCAGGGAGACTGGTCTCAGGCGTTCGCGTTCGATTGCGATAAAGGGGCGCTGGTCGCCCGTTTCGGTGCCTATGTCGAGGACTTCCAGAAAGACCGCTTTGCCACCCGATTCCGTGTACCCGACTTACCTGTGCCCCATATCTGGGAAATTGGGAAGGCTTTTGGCGGCTACTTCTGCCTCTCGGAGCGCGCCGAGGGAACGCATCTAGAACAGTCTGGTCCCGAGGAACTGCGGGGTCTGGTGCCTGCTGTCTGTCGGCTTCTAGAGGCATTGTGCTGCACCGATATAAGCCAGACCAAGGGATTCGGCGGCTGGGGCGAAGATGGCAATGCGTCCGTTTCTACCTGGCAAGAGTGCCTCTTGTCTGTGAATCAGGAAACGGAGCGGGTGCATGGCTGGCGAGCCGTATTAGAAGAGTTTCCTGAAAAGAAAGCTATCTTTGAAGCAGGGTTGGCGTATCTAGAAACGCATCTGTATCTTTGTCCCGAAGAGCGATGGCTGGTACACAACGACCTGCTGCACTTCAATGTGCTGGTAGCTGATGGGCAGATTAGCGCGGTAGTTGACTGGGGCTGCTCTTTCTATGGCGACTTTCTCTGCGACCTCGCCGCCTTTACGTTTTATGCTCCCTGGTATCCCGCTATGGAGGGAATCGATTGGGAAGCGGAAGCCCGGCAGCATTTTGAGAATGCTGATGTTTCGATTCCCAACTTCACAGTGCGGCTGCGGTGTTGTGAGGCGTATCTGGCGCTGGGCAACATGGCCTACAGTGCTTTCACTCGTAGCCCGGAGGGATTGAAGTGGAATGCGCGTCGCCTGAAAGAGCGACTGGAACTCTAGAAATGACTTACGGCCCTGGGGTTGGTGCTGGAGAGGGGCTCGGTGTTCCCGTAACAGCATCAGCGAGGTTCTTAATGACGCCGATAGGACCGCTCAGCGGATTACGTGGCTCACGCTTTAGCTGGGCCACTTCGCCCTGAAGCGTTTCCAGCTCTTTCTTTAGCTCTCGAACAGTGCGCTGGCTTTTCTGCGCGTCATCTAGCTCACGTGCCAGGCGAGTTTGCTGGCCTTGAAGGTTTTGAATCTGCTTCTTAAGTTTTATAATGTCGGTAGCCGCCGCACGAGATTCCACACGAGCAGGCTCGCCACGTGAGATAGCCATACCTCCGCCAAGTAGCCAGCCAGTTGCGAAGAGCAAGCAGCCACCTACAACCAGAAGAATACTCTCACGGGTTTGCATATACTAGAAATTGTATCGTGATAAAATGCGGGCGTGACGACCCAGGACGCTCCTTCGGGCGCGGCATCCGGTCCAAGACTGGCGCGCTATAACACTGCGTTCTTGCTTGTTGGGGTTCCGGTAGCGCTTTTCCTTATTATTCTGTTTTTGCTCTGCCGAAACGTCTGGTTCAGTACCAACTCTGTACTTGGCTATCAGGCATTTATTCCACTCGGAGCACTGGCTCTGGTCTGGGATCGTCGCTTCGAAATCCGAAAGATTATGACGGAGCTGGCAATCCTTTTTCCAGATCCAGAGCATCCTAAGCGGCGCGGGAACGAATGGATGGCTGTCGTAGGAGCCATTATCGTATTGCTGGGAGTATTAGCGTCTACGCCGCTTATTGGCCTGTTTGGGTTCCTGGTGATGGTAGCCGGAGTTGTGTTCTGCATCTATGGCCCCTTTGTATTACGTGGACTGGCCGGACCCATTAGCTATCTAGCCCTTACATTTATCCCACCCCCTGTGCTGAGTTTGATTGGACCTGTGAGCGGTGAAGTTCACTTCCGAAGCGTGGCGTTCACCGGCTATATTCTTAAGGGACTTCGCCGAGAACCCCATATTCAAGGCACGACGCTGACTCTGAATGGCCAACCCCCTCTAGATGTCCCTGCCTCATTCAGTGGTATGGAGTTGCGTGCTGAGGAGCGCTGGCGTTTACAGTGCTGGTTCTTATCTGGCATCGGTTAAAGGGAGGCGCGATTCTGCTGATGCTGTTTACTGCCATCGCGCTTGCATTGGGAGTCAATATGCTGCGGGTGCTGATGTTGGTGGGATTGCAAGATCCTCGCTGGCTTCCTGCTCCTCTTTTTCTGATACTAGTCTGCCTGCCGCTATGGTTCGGAGGTGTCTTATTGGCCCGGCGCGCGGCGGCTCAGGTGAAAGATATATGACCCCGAGAGTGCTGCGCTTGGCGCTTCTGCTGAGCCTGGTTGCTGTACTAACTCTCTATGCCACTATTCGGCTGGGGAGTCGCGGTCAGTGGCTCCCGCCTTTGCCCGTGAAGATTGGGCAATGGGAGGTTACGGAGGTTCCGGTTAACGAAGAAGAGCGGAACATGCTGGGCAACCCGGATATAAACGGGTTCGACCTTACCAATCGGCTTCAGGAGCGCGTATTCGGGCGCATCGTAGCAGTCAGTACCCAGGATTCGTTTTTACCGCCATCTCTGTTTCAGTACTATGATGTTACGGCAGATAAGACAGTGCCTATAGAAGGTGGTGGTAAGGGGCTACTCCAGATCTACCGGCAGCGTGGCTCTGAGCTTCGTATCGCTATGATTAGCTGGACACAGCGCCCGGATGGAGCAGTGAGTCTGGTCGGGGTTTCGTCTAGCGCTTCCCGTGGACTTCTGGGTGGCATTTTCGGGCGATTCGCTTTAGGCAATCAGGCGGTTTTTAAAGAGAATCGCTCCTGTCTGGTTCACCTCTATACGATCATTCACCCAGCGGATCCAGCGGGGGCTCAGGCCCGCCGTAATGTGATCAATGCGGCAGGGGCAGTACGCCTGGCCTTGCTCGATGGGAAGCCATCCGCCCCTTCTTCTGAGGGAGAGCTTTCTGTCTCCGAAGGAGGCAAGGACATTGATTACCTGACGGATAAGAGTGTTGCCACGGGGAATGTTCCTACAGATAACCTACTCTCTTTGAAGCCGGGAAGCACCTGGGAGTTTGATTCTGTAACGGCACAGGGCAAGATCCCGGAAAAAGTGATTGTAGGCGGCCCTCGAGTTATTCATGGTCAGACCGGGGTAGATGTCAGTATCTTCCGCGGGGGCAAACTCTGGCGCCGAGAGGTGTATCAGCAAGACGATAAAGGGCTACGGCTGATGGCATTCGGCGATGCCACGGCAACTCTGATAGAAATCAACCCACCGCTGGATCTAGTGAACTATCCGGTGAAAGAGGGGGGCGATATCTATTGGAAGGGAACATTGGGCATTCGGGGACGACAGTTACCCACGATAGGCTATGCTAGAGTAAGTGCCCGAGAGAACATCGTCTCCCCAGCCGGACGCTTTGTTGCCTACCGGCTAGACAGCGTAATGACTGTCGAAGGTGAGAAGCCGACCCATTTTCCGGCGATTCGCTGGATGGCGCCGGGTATAGGGTTTGTCCGTCGGGGATATGCCGATGAGGGGAAACCTGCGGTTGCGGAACTTAAGCGGTTCACGGTGAAGTGATGAAAAAACTAACGGCGCTATGGCAATTTCTGCGTACGGAGCGTCAGTGGGTAGTATTAGGAATCGTCTATCTGGCAGCATGGTGGCTGCCTTTATCTTTGCTCTGGCCGATACTGCGGCCCGGCAGTGCCAAGCCGGAAGGGATCGATGGCCCGGTCTCCTGGCTCTGGAAAAACCACTGGGGGGTGACTCACAGCCCTATCAGTTACCAGATTCTAATACCTGTGGGTGTGGCGCTACTTATCTACCGCTATCGTAATGAGGCGGCTGCTGTGCTTCCCAGGCCAGGAAAAAAGACACCGCTGATACTACTGGCGGGCTGTGTGACGCTGGCAGTCTCCCATCTGATTCACCTGCCTGCCCTCTCTGTTGGAGGGTTAATTGTTATAGCAGCAGGTGTAGTAGCACAGGTCTATGGACTGAAGGTGCTGAAGGCACTGAGAGTACCGTTTCTCTTCTGGGTGCTCATGATTCCCCCGCCAGAGAGTCTAGCCGGAGCGATACTTAAGGTATTAGGACCGCTCAGTGCCAGTCTGGCCGGACTTTCTCTAAAGCTTATTGGCAAGCATGTCATTGTCCAGCCACCCCAAATGGTTCTTAACACGGTAACCATGGAGGTAGGTAGTGTCGGTACCGAGCCTTCTAGCGGAGCGTCGATTATCACTTATGTGGGCGCACTGCTTATCTTCTGGGGGCTCTATCAGCGCTGGCGAGTGGGCCGGATACTGGTGGCGCTTGCCCTCGGGGTGTTTTTCGCAGTACTGGGTAATATCCTTCGGATTGACATCGCGCTGTTGCTACGCGGTCCAGCACACAGCTTTTCCGACTTTATCCTGCAGGCGAACTCTCTGCTCATGGGGTTATTCGTATCCGCCCTGGTTTTGTGGTTAGATAACCGTGCAGGAAAGCTGGCGACAACCAGTACCGGCTGGCTCGGTAAGCTGCTGGCGAGTGGCTGGGCGGCCAGTAGCAAGGGCACAGACCGGGTTATAGATAGCTCTGCTGGTGTGGTCAAAGGAGCTGCCACCGGAGCTGGTAAAGTAATTTACATAGTCACCTACCCATTTGTCTTTCTTCTTAACGGAGTAGTGAACGGTCTCGGAAAACTCTTCGGGCTTTTTGAAGCAAGTTCCGATCAGATGGAAAAGCGATGGCGTAAGGCAGAGCAAGCCCGCCGCAATAAAACGAAAAAGCGAGGTCAGATGTGAAATCCTTTCTCCCCATGGTTGCTGGCATCGCGGCCACAGCACTGGTGGGCGGCTTTGCCAGTCACCGATTTACGCGCGCCGGTGAGTGGCTGCCACGCCCGCCCGCACAGATTGGTATTTGGGAAGCGGAAGAAGAGACAATTCCCCCGGAGACTCTAGGGCTATTGGGAAATCCGCAGGCGCTTGCGTTCAACTATCGCAGCCCGTTTAGTGAGCGTGTACAGGTGTCCATGGTCGCAGCCGGGCCCTTTGAGAACTACCACGACCCGACGGTGTGTGTAGGCGAGGGAGCGTTTCGGCTGACCGCTAGTAAGACCATCCCTCTGGATGGGCCTGGCAGCGGAAAGGTGCGCGCCATGATCTTCAAGCATCGGGCGGAGCCCAAGATACGCATCGTGATGTACTACTGGCAGCAGAACCGAAATGGCTCCACGGATTATGAACCCCGCATGGGAAACTACCGTGACATGGCGGCGCGTTTCCAGACTGGCTTTTCCGTGGTGGCACGTGGCCAGCAGACGATTATCCTGCGGAACTACATGATGTTCCACGAAGATGACGACCCGCTGGGAATCCATGCACAGCAGTGCGTCCATGAGGTTTCACGGGCTATTTATAGGGCGCTCAAGGAGGACCATTGATGCGCCCTGTACTCCTGCTGGCAGCACTGGCACTACTGGTGACCGGGTGCCGGAATCAGGCAGATGCCGGGGAAGAGCTGAACTATCTGCGTAGTGACCCCAATGACTATGGTTCTCCTCTGGATACGAAAGATCTCTTCCCGCTGAAGCAGGGTGCCCGATTGGAATATGGCGTCATGCGTTCCAAGGGGGATCCCTACCGTGAAGAGGCCACAGTGGTTTCTTACAACGGTACCGATGCGGTCATTGAAAGCCGAGATAAAGAAAAGAAAACGCTTCTTAGCCGTGAGGGCTATCATATAGACGCCAAAGGCGTGTGGGTTAGCTCCGTGCTTCTGAACGATGCCCCGGTGCAGATAAACCCGCCATTGCCGTTTCTGCCGCTGCCTATAGAGGAAGGCAAAGTAACAGCCTGGCAGGGCACAATAGGGTCTGGAAAATCGATGGTAGCCGGACGAGCCTGGACTCGAGTTACGCGTCGGCAGAAGATGAAAATCACTGCGGGTGAGTTCATGGCGTATCGCATAGACCTGCGCACAGAGCTTTCTGGGAATGGCCAGAACTCGGCTCTTTTAGCGTCTCGCTGGTTCGTGCCAGGGGTAGGAGTAATTCGCACTCGCTCCGTAGATGGTCGCAGCACTTTAGTAAAAGAATTGCTCACGCAAAAAAAGATGAATTCTTCTGCAACGGGCGAGGTAAAATGACTGTCAGTAAAGGCGACGGATTTGCCGAGATTATAAAGAGATGGTCATACACAAACAACGAGAGGAACTTGTTACAGTGCTGGGGCGCCCCGCACTGTCTCTGGCGCTTGCCTTTAGCCTGAGCGTCGCGGCTCTGGCACAGGCGCCGTTTGCTGGAGGAAACAGCCGTTCCCTCTCCAACTTGACTGGTGCGACACAGACCTTCGACACCTTCCTGGGGAACGATAATACTGGCCCTTATGTTCTGGGCTGGAAAGATATTCAGACTCGTGGCGCGGAAATCTATATAGATGGCCGCCAGCTGCTACCAGCGCAGTACTTCCTGGATCCCATCAAGGGAGAGATTACTTTTACTGATCCGATCAAGCGCTCTCAAATGGTGCGCGTGGTGTATAGCTACTATCCGGGTCAGGCCCAGCGTAACACCAACCCCGCCGCCAGCGCTCCGCTGACCGCGAACCTGGGAAAGATTCAGATTCTTGCCCTCTCCAGCCCGGTAGATGGCATGCGCCGCACAGTCTGGGGAGTGAACGATAAAACCACGCTACTCGGTGGTGGCTTCAGTGGACAGTTCTTCATGGCCTCGGAGTCCATGGATGGGCAGACACGTGAGGCCGGAACCTTTGGTAAGGCGGGAGTCAAGCTCGGCTACAACGCTGGCGATGCGAAGAACGGAATAGACGCTAACTTTTTACGTGGCGGACGCGATTTCGGTGGCTACGGCGCTCAGGTCGGCATCGCCGAGGCGACGCAAAACCTGAACCTGGCAGCCCGCTTGAATCCGAACAAATACACGGGCGTGAACTTCAGCCAGGTAGACAACCGGAATCTGAACAACAAGCCGGGCGTGTTCCAGCAGAGCCTCACTGCTCGGGTGGGTGGTCTCGGCTTTTCTCAAACCGTAGACGATAAGCCAGACGCCAAGGGTATCCGCACGCGTGTAGAGACCGAAAAGACTTCGCTCGATACCGCGCTAGGTGGCCTGAAGATAGCCGCCAGCGATGGTAATACCCAGACACTCGGCGTGGATGGAAAGACCACCGGGACCGACTCTCAGGTCGTGGATCTGAAGCTGGCGCCGAAAAATAAGCCCTCGCTCGGATTCAACCGAACAGAGAACGGCACGATAGACGCTGCGGGAAACCGAACTCAGGTTACGACCGAGAAAACAGACCTGGGCAGTGCTGTAGGGCGCGCAGCAGTAGTGGCGAACCTGACTAATATCGATACCCTCACGCCGGATAAACAACGTTCCTCGGACGATACGAAATCTCTGGGAGTAAGCCTGGCAGAGAAGAATCGACCAGCCCTCAGCTACCTGCGCAGCGAGAACGAGAAAGTCGATGCCGCTGGCGCAAAAATCACCACGACTTCCGATAGGGCAGAGGTTGTGGGCAAGTTCGGCAAGGCTAACGTTACGGCGAAAACCTTCCAGAGCAACAGTCTGTTCTCCGATGGCAATAGAAGTGGAGCGGAGCAGAGCACCTACGGGGTGGGACTGGGACCGACCTCGCTGCTACGCACAGAAGACTTGAAGACCGATGTGACTGGTGGTGTCTCGGGCGTTATCACAGATAAGTTCGATACGCGTAAGCGCCTTGGGCGCGCCGATATCACGGTCGCCTCGCTACTTGTTGCCACAACCACGCCAGATCTGAAAAAAAATATCGTAGAAACCCAGAAGGTCGATGTCAAGCTGCCCAATGGGGTGAATCTGACTCGCCTTGTGGATGAGAAGACCGATCCTACCGGGGCGAAGACCGAGGTAGAGACTCAGAAGGCGGATCTGACGGGCAAGCTTGGTAAAGGTGCGATAACCGCATCAACGGCTCAGGTAAACACGACCACTCCTGACCCGAACACCACAGGCACCAGTAAAGAGACCACCGTTGCGCTTACGGGTAATGGTGCTGTCAAGGGAACGGGCGCGACCATCGCTTTGACCGGTGGAGGCAGCCAGACCGGCGCCGGAACCGAGCAGAAGCAAGGTGTCAGTGTCAAGGTTCAACCTACGCCCACACTGGCGATTGGCGCTGAGCAAAAAGACCAGGTTGTCACGCCGGATGCGGGCACACCCAAGCTCATCACGACTCAGGGAGCGAGCGCGGAGCTACGGCCCATGGCCGGAACCCTGTTCACAGGCGCCTGGCGCATGAGCATGGATGGTACCAGTGAGGCGTCAGTAACAGAGTACGGTGCGCAGTTCGGGAAAGACAAGACCGCGCTACAGTTCAATGGCGGCATGGTGAATCGCGCCAGCATGGCAGGCGGACTCGCCGCGCTAGATTCGGCCCGCGCCAATGTGAAGCTGCGACCGGCACCGGGCCTGCTCCTCACCACGAACTATATCCTCAATCCGGAGGATAAGGGAGTCATCACCCCGATGACTCGCCGCGAGTTCGGACTGCAAGCCAAGACTGGTAGCCTGGAAGTCGGTGGTGCTTACAGCGCCACGGAGTACTCTCAGCTGACTCCGCAGCAACTGCGCGATCAGGCAGGAGCCATGGAGTATGGCGAGTACAGCCTCTCTGTTGGCCTGCGCTTCGGCCAGACCGGCAAGCTGACTACCGAGCTGAAAGATAGCTTCTTTGCTGGTGTTCCCAAGGGAACCCGTAGTATCGGGCTGGGCGTTTCGCACACGGCGGGCACAGCCTTCCTGAGCCTGACCGGAACCATGGTCACCAACCGGGCGGTTATTGGTGCGGACCGCAACAATGTCCGCGCCGAAGCCAAGCTCGGCATCAAGTTTTGATTTCGGAAGCCCTTCCGCTTCTCTCAGAAGCCGAAGGGCTTTCTGGTGACTTCGCTACCCGAAGCCTCGCTCTGCGCAAGCGCGGGCACTCCCTGGAAAATGTCGCTCTGGCCCTGGCCTTGCTGGAAGGGCGAGAACGCGCGAAAAAGCGCGGCTTTCCCCATGCAGAACGACTCTTTGTGACTCCAGATGCTCTGGCGCAGGCCACCTCTCCATTGCTGGCTCAGTTCCACGCCGCGCAGCTAGCTCCCTACGGCAAAGTAGCCGATGTCGCCTGTGGTCTTGGTTTCGATACCATGGCCTTCGCCGAAGCGGGACTGAAAGTTCTCGCCATTGAGCGCGACCCTGCCCGGCTTGCTCTGGCACGCGCTAATGCCGAAGCGCTTGGTCTAACCCACCGAATAACTTTCCTGGAGGCAGATGCCACTGAGGTCGATTTAGCAGACTGGCCCGCTATTTACTTCGATCCAGCTCGGCGTGCGGATGCCACCCGGTTCTCTGCACACGCAGAGCGCTACGAGCCACCGCTCACTCTTATGCAAACCTGGGCAGCCAGCGGGAAAGTAGTGCTTGCCAAGCTCTCACCTGCGCTACCCGATGATGTGTTGCACTCTCTAGGAGAGTCCGTGCGCTTTCTCTCCGAAAGCCGGGAATGCAAGGAAGCTTGTGTCAGCAGTGGACTGGGTTCTCAAACTGGCGCCTTGCTCTTACCAGAAGAGCTATTCGTACCCACAGGAGCGGACGAGGATATTCCCATAGCGGAAACCATAGGAGAGTTCCTGCTGGACCCGGACCCCGCGCTTATACGTGCGGGAGCGCTGACCGGAGTGGGAGCCGAGCGAATTTCGTATGAGGACGCCTATCTCACCACAGACACTCTGCCCGATAACTCACGCTTGGCTCGTGCGTATCGGATTATAGAGACCATGCCCTACCAGCCCAAGAAGCTGGGAGCCTGGCTAAAGGGGCGCAATATAGGTCGCCTGGTTGTGAAAAAACGCCGATTCCCGAAAGAGCCAGATGCCGTTCAAAAAGAGCTTGGCTTGAAAGGGACAACTGGTGAGGAAATTACACTTGTGTTAGTTGCCGCCGGGCGAGGGCATTTAGCCGTGATCTGCACTCCTGTTTAGTTACAGATATCCCAGCCAGAAAAGCACCACTATGGCTACGCCGAGACTGCTGGCCAATACCGGCCAGAAGAACTTTCTGCGTGTAGGCATTACAGAAGGAGCGGAAAGTGGCTTGCGGGGAGTCATTTTGTAATACCAGGATAGCCCCCTACTACGGGCCGAGGGGTTTGCAGCGTATTCATAGTGTCAGGGTATGCCCGGACAATGAAGCAACCATGAAGCAAAAAACTTAGGTATTCCCGGCTCTCTTTTTTAGAGAGCCGGGAATACAAGACCAGGTTAGTTGTCGCCTGCGGGGGGAGGACCACCAAAGCCCCCATCTGGCGGCGGACCACCCTGGAATCCGCCTGGTCCACCAGGACCACCCGGTCCGCCGGGGAATCCGCCAGGACCGCCGAACTGCGGCATACGGAACTCATCGGCGATAGAAACCTGCGCTTCACTCAGCACCGAGTCGGCCTGCTCGCCACGGGCCAGAGCTGCTACCTGCTGCTCATCCAACTTGAGTTTTGCCAGAGAGTCCGGGCGAATGCCAGACTGCGCCAGTGCCTGAGCGGCCTTTACCAGTTGCTTGAGTTTCGTCTTCTGCGTGTCAGAGAGCACGGTATTGATCGCGGTCACGGTCTTAGTGTCGTCTACTTGCGGCATACCGCCCTGTCGGCCACCCTGACCGCCCCGCCCGCCGAATCCCTGCCTGCCTCCGCCGGGGCCACCCTGCGGGCCTCCTACCTGTGCGTTCTGGAAGCCGCCTTGCGCCTCTGCACCCGGTTGTGGTGGTGGGCCACCCTGGAACTCACCACCCTGCGGGGGGCCACCGGGGAATCCGCCGCCACCAGGCCCTCCCTGGAAACCGCCCGGTCCGCCACCGGGACCACCAAAACCGCCGGGGCGCTGATTCTGCTGGTTGTCTTCCTTAATCAGGGCTATTTTCACAGCCTGGGCATCGCTCAGGCTGAGGTAGGTGAGCAGGGTTCGCAGAGAGAGGGAGGCTGCGGTTACCTGTCGCATACCCATGCCCATACCTCGTCCGCCACCCTGTCGGCCTCCACCGGGACCACCCTGGAAACCACCTTGTGGGGGGCCACCAAATCCACCCTGACCCTGTGCCATCGCCGCCCCACCCAGCAGCCCCAGTGCTGCTATTGCAAGCATAACTCGCTTCATTTCTCCAACCTCCATGCCGTTCATAGTAAGCAGGGATTGTGAAATGACTGTGAAAAAATCAAGCGATTTTCTTCAGCATTGCTTCACAGTTAGGAGTTACAATCTCGCTTATGGCGCGTCTGCTTTTAGTAGAAGATGAAGAACTCCTTGGCGAAATGATTGTAGAAGGGTTAGAAGCAGCGCGACACCAGGTGGAATGGGCAAAATCGGGCACAGAAGGGCTGGATAGAGCCCTGGAAGGCGGCTGGGGAGCGATTCTATTAGATTGGATGCTGCCTGGAATGGATGGCCTGACTCTCTGCCGCCGATTACGTGATCGACGTGACCCGGTGCCGATTCTGATGCTGACGGCGCGCGATGATGTGGAAGATCGCGTGCGTGGATTGGATATCGGTGCGGATGACTATCTACCCAAGCCCTTTGCGTTCAGCGAGCTAAAAGCCCGAGTTGCTGCGCTGCTGCGCCGGGAGCGCCTTCAGCGCCGCCGCATTATTATGATTGCAGACCTTGCCATAGATACCGAAAATCAGGAAGTGACCCGCAATGGCTCTCTTATCATGCTGACTCGGCGGGAGTTCGAGTTATTGGAAGCGCTGGTAGGTCGCCTGGGCCACACGGTAAGCAAAGAGACGATTCGTGCCATGTGGGGAGAGACCGAAGGTGGTTCGAACACGGTAGATGTGCACATGGCGGCCCTGCGTAAGAAGCTAGATGGCGGGCGCCCGGAGAAGGAAAGGCTATTTCACACAGTCTATGGGGTCGGCTATGTTTTGCGTGACCCGACGGTACAACTATGAGTCTCTCTATTACCTGGCGGGCGCGAATCCTCAGCGGCTCGCTCAGCGCTCTCACTCTTGTTGCTCTGGTCTTTCTAGCCCAGAGTCGTATTAGAACCACGCTTTATAACGGTGTCGATGAGGCGCTCCGTGAGCAAGCTCATGGGCTAATTCGTGATCCGCGCTTCGCTGCCGCACGGGGACAGTTTCCTCCCTTTGGTGAAGGACGACCGGCCCCCTTCCAGCCCGGCTCCCCTATAGATGATGGACCACCAGGATTTCCTGACGGCCCGAGAGGGGACGATGAAGAAGGGGAACGCCACCAGGACAATCGACCGTTTCGCAGGCGAGGGCGTCCGGGTGGGTTTGGCAGAATCGGCCTCCTGAAGCCTCGTCGCTTGCCCTTAGAACGTCAGGAAGACACCCCGGAGCCACCTCCACCCTGGTCGGACGCTGGAGTTCAGGCGGTTCGCACAGCGCAAGTTGCCAAGGAAGATATCCGCGATGAGATTGGGGAGGGAGGAGAGCTACTGCGTGTCTTCTCTATACGCCTTCCGGAAGCGATACTTCAGACCGCTTCTAAGCTAGACGGTACAGAAGCCGCTCTTCAGGAGATTAAAGGCGGACTATATAGCCTCTTGCTCCCACTCTCGCTGCTCAGCTTTGTGCTGGGGGCTCTACTTACCGAAGTCGTACTGGCCCCAGTGCGCCGAATCGCTCAGGCCGCCGCTGCTATTGCCCCGGATAATCTGGCAACTCGCCTGCCCGCACCTGGTGGTGGCGATACCTTTGACCGATTAGTCGGGTCTCTCAATGCCATGCTGGCCCGCCTGGAAGATGCTTTCGAGCGCCAGAAACGCTTCACCGCCGATGCCAGCCATGAGCTACGCACGCCGCTATCGGTCATTAAAGCTGCTACCAGCTTTCTTTTAGAAGACGAGGCTCTCACGCCGAGTCAGCGTCGCTCCATAGCGCGGGCAGATACCACGGCAGATCGGGCGAATCGCCTGGTCAGTGACCTGCTTCTACTTGCCCGCACCGAAAACGGTGCACTCAAGGTCTCCCAAAAAGAAATCAGCCTGACATCTCTACTCACCGAGGTAGTTACCGATGCCGAAGCGACTCACACCGGACCGCATGCCCCAATAACTCTCTCTGTTCCCGAAACCGCCCGGCTCACCACGGACCCGGATCTCCTGCGCCGCCTGGTAAGCAACCTGCTCTGCAACGCCCTGCGCCATACTCCGGAAACAGGCTCTGTTATCGTCCGGTGGGAGAGTGGCACTCTCACTGTAGCGGATACTGGCGAAGGCATCCCTGCCGAGGCGTTACCCCGTATCGGTGAGCCCTTCTTCCGCCCGGACTCATCCCGCGCCCGCTCTGGTGGCGGAGCGGGATTGGGACTGGCTATCTGTAAAGAAATCGCTCACGCGCTTGGCAGCAATTTAGAGATTCAGAGTGAGCAGGGAAAAGGCACCACAGTCACTATCGCTCTGCGCGAGTCCTGAACCTATGCCCTTGGGGAAAAACGCTCTCGGTAGGCCGTAGCGCTCAGGCCAAAATGCGTGCGGAAGCGGCGAGCGAAGAGATTGGGGTCGGCAATGCCGACTTGCTCCGCGATTTCCTTGATGTTCAATTGAGTACGCAGTAGCAGGCTGGCGGCTAGCTCCAGGCGGGCGCGGGCGACATAGGCAAGCGGCGCCAGCCCAGTAGCCGCTTTAAAGAGCCGGGCCAGATAGCTTTTCTCCAGATTGGCTGTATCTGCCAGGCGCGGCAGACTCCATTCTCGTGCTGGGTCTGCCTCGATACGGGCCAGCAGGCTCTGAATCGCCGGGTGCAGGGTCTTGCTCTCTGCGGCTTCCGGGGCAGGCGCCACAGCGCGGGCCAGTCCGGCCAGGAACTGTATCAGCAGGCCGATTTTCTCAAAGCCATCCAGCGGATCGTTGCTCTCAGACAGTGCCCGAATCGCCTCCAGGCGCGCCTGACTCACGGAGAGAGTGTCTGGCTCTAGTTGAAACGCCAGAATCCCCCCGGCAGCCAGCGGGCCTGCTACCAGCAAATGGTGAATCGTCGGCTCGGTGAGCAGTCCGGCTAATTCGCGCCGGAGCAATCCGAACCCAAAGCACCCATTGTAGACAATCAGATCCTGGCAGTTCTCAAAGGTATGCCAGGCGCCGGGGCGTAGCAAAAAAGCGTCTCCGGCCTGGAGTGACTGCACGCCCCGCGCCGTGCGATGAGTACCGGAGCCCCCTAAAATGAGCACCGCCTCCACGAAGTCATGGTCATGCGAGACCAGGTCGCCAGTGACCTGATGTACGCTGGCAGTAATGGGCAAGTGTCGGGCGGAAAACAGCGTCCGCCCGGTATATCGGGTCCGCCTCGCCATAAATCTACTGTATCGCAAAAAGTCAATTTTGTGCTAACAGGCGTTGGTTTTTCCTGGCTACACTTCGTTTATGCAACCGACCCCTGAGCAGATTTCAAGCTACCGTGAGCGTGGCTTTGTGAAAATCGAGAATGTTATCTCCCGCGAAGAAGCGCTGCACTTCCGCGAGGTCGCTATCGCCTACACTAAGGCGCATCCCAGCCTCTCTAACCGCCCTGTCTTCGACCAGTTTGTGAACTGCTGGACCCAAGACGAAGGCATGAAAGCAATCACCCTTCACCCAAACATTGCGCGTGTGGCAACCGAGCTGGCGGGCGAACCGCTCCGACTCTGGCATGACCAGATTCTGATAAAGCAGCCGCATAATAACGCACCGACCGAGTTCCATCAGGACCAGCCCTATTGGCCCCATGCGACCTCTCTTCAGCCTATCTCTTGCTGGCTAGCCCTGGGGGATGTTTCGGTGGAGTGCGGCTGCATGACTTTTCTACCTGGCTCGCACAAGCGCACCGATCTGCCTGCGCAAAACCTGAGCGATGGTCGCTCCCTATTCGCTCTCGCCCCGGAGTTTGAGTGGCAAGAGCGTATTACCCAGCCCCTCAAAGCGGGTGACTGCACGTTCCATCATGGGCGCTGCGCTCATATGGCGACCCCGAATTTCACGGATGAAGCACGTGTGGCGCATATCATCATCTTCATGCCCCGCACCACGACCTACAATGGCAAGCCACATGTCGTCACTGACCCGGCAGGGCTGAGTGTCGGTGAACCCATTGCTGGAGAGCTATTCCCCGAGGTGTGATGCGTCGCAAGACATCGCAAGAAGAATACGAAGAGTGGCTACGAACGCGCCCGCCAGACCCACCCGAGTGGGCGCGTATTGTAGAGAACGAGTGGTTTTTCCAGCCACCCGATATCGTTCGTACGCCAGAGGAGGCATTGCAGCTATTCGGGCATATTCTGTGGGGATGGATTCCTTTCCACAACGAAAATCGGTCTCTCAAGGCGGCGGACATAGTGCTGGCGGAGTATGTTCGCCAGCACCCTTCCCTGTTGGCCGAGTGGTTGACGCAGCCTACAATCCAAGAGCAACTAGCCTTTGCTCAAACCAGAGAGGATGCGCAGAAGCGGGCCAATCACCAGATCATTGGTGGTATGCCTGAGTCTTTGCTAGTGCGCCTTTTTCAGTATGCTGCGCCAGAAGAAAGCGCCTTATTGGGGCACACTATTCAGGCATCGGATGCCATGGCGCTATTTGAGGGAATGATACTCACAGTGCATGCTGGTCATCAAGGCCTGCCGTTCGGGTGGATAGGCCTTCCTTTTGGTTTGTCCTACAAAATTGCCACTACACTTCCTCTCTCTGCTATTCCTGAGTTGCGCGCCCGGCTAAACGGGCAGGTATCTGCAAGTCTTCTAGATGCTCTGGAAGGACTTATTAGTATCAGTACTGGTACCTATTTACTTCCTGCGTTGCTTCCTGCGGATAAAGAACTAGTGTGTCTCTCCGCAGACGAAATCGCGAGTAAACTTGCCGCCTATCCTGGATTGTCTGTAGAGGCATTTCATCAGAGGCTTGTCCGCCATAATTTCCTGAGTGAAGATGAGCATATTGGTAGTGTCATCTTACGAGATGTGAAAATATTGCAGCACATGGGAGTTGACAGGAAAACACTTGTAAGCACCCTCAAAGAAATTATCCGGAAAAAACGCTATAGTGCCTGTAAGGCAAAGGTGGTGTATTACGCTGGTCATCACTCAGACCCTTTTCATAAAGATGACACCTATTATCTCAGCAGAGAGAGGTGTGGTTCAGCAGATGTTCTTCTAAAAAGGTCAGGCTTTCCGCAGGTACGAATCAGTGATATGGCGCCCTATCTGATTCGACGCGCTTGCTTTTTCGAAGGGAATGTGCCCTATAGAGCAGATCCGGAGATACTGTGTGCTATGCTGGGATTGACATAATGCAACTTGACTAAAACAGCAAGCAGGGTTATATTTCATCATCTTTTAGTACTGAGGGTAGCGTATGTCTATGGGATGTGGGTGTCTAATGATTGCTGGCACCATATGCTTTCTGGGAGCGGGGTGCAAAGGACTCGCTGATTCGGCAAAATTTAAAAAACCGGTCACTATGAGCTGCGAGCAGTTTTTAAATAATTCCCCAAAAGAAGGCTGGTACAAAGTTACGGGTTGTATTGCTTCTCTGCCGGATGGGGCCTATGAGACCATAAAATTTGGAGACTCGAAGCCAGATCCGAAACATCCCAATATTTCCAATGTTTGGATTCCTCTCTATCCGGTGGATCAATCCAAGGTCAATAAGTCTCTGGCCGGGAAGACCTCTGTTTTGCTGAAATCGAATCGTCCAGACTTCATCAATATCTCCGAGGAGATGGCTAAGCTGGAAGCCAGTGAGACAGATGAAGCAAAGCTACAAAAGAAGATGCTGGCATTCCTGGAAAAGAATGAAAAGAAACTTGTCTTTAAGAGGGATTTTCAGGGAATGGTGGAGGCAGGTTTTGATTTAAGCGAATCAGAGCATGCTGAGATTGCCAAACTGCAGGAGGATGACTTGAGCCCCAATTTTGTCGTCCTAAAAGAAGGGGCCTCACCGCCGACACCCATAGCCGCTATAGGAGAGATTATTCTGGGCATATTATGTGGCCTGGGAAGCCTTGTCATGGGGATAGGGATGTTTACCCCGAACCAGAAACAGCAAGAGCCACTAGCCGACAATCGATAGGCGCAGCGGTGGCTTCATCGAATTCGCAGGCGGCTTGAACTCCTAAGCGGGCCAGGGCTTCGGCAGAAAGCTTGCGTTTCTCGGCGGACCACATGGCGCCCATAGCGAAGTAGCCGCCGCTGCCCGTGGCATAGAAGCGGGAGAACTGCTGAACTGTACGCAGAGCGCTGGCTCCGTAGATGCCGTAGGGAGAGGCAATCAGGCAATCCAGGCGGGTGGACTCCACAGAGTCATCGTCTTCCTCGTCGGGTTTCAAGTAATAGTCGTCTTTAAGCGCTTTGTGCAGCTTGGTCCAGAATCGGAAAACAGCCAGCGGACTATCGAAGACCGGGGGCTTCTTAGCGTAGAGAAATAGTCCGCCAGCATCAGCTTGCCTGTGGTCGTGCCTGTGACTCCGATGTAGTTCTCGCCGAGCGGCAGAATCTTGTGGTGGTTGACCACATAGGCGGCGCTGTCTCGAATTCCGCCAGTTGTCAGTGTGTCCGACGCGATGGCGGCGTAGCCATCGCGTACGACCACGGTTACTGTTGACATGTAGTAGATTTAGCCGAGCTTTACCAGAAGACCTTTACCCTGCGCAGCACGGAGCATAGTGGCAGCACGAAGAATTCGCTCATGGTTCAGGGCATCATTATTCGCGGCGTCTTCCAGTAGTGGCAGGTTCTTCGCCACAGTAGCGGCAGACTGCGTGTACCAGCCAGAAAAGCCAGGGACTTCTGCCCCGGTCAGAAAGGCGACACCTTCGGGAAAAGCCTCAGCCAGCGCTGTGCGGGTGGCGCTGAAGTCAGAGCCCAGTCCGATGTCCGCAGAGGCTTCATAAAGACTACGCAGAGTTTTTTCGGCATCGGCGAACTCTATCTCGTTGTCCAGCAGCGGGGTGTAGAGTGTCTTCTGATAGGCGGCTTCATCAAACGCCCAGGCATGGTGTGTCATCTATTGTCCTTCTTTCAGTTCCTCTAAATGGAATCCCTCTAGCCACGCACGGCGCTGTGAGTCCGAGATAGACGGATCCATGGCAGTCGCTTCTACTTTGAAGCGTTTCTTATAGAGCAGCGCCAGCCCGCCTCCCATGCTGGTGGGCACTGCCGGACATCCCAGCACTTTCTGGGATGCTGTATCGAACATCGCTCGTTGCTCGGAAGATTCCAGTAGGTCCTCTATGATCAACATGCCCACCAGTTTCCCATTTTTCGTAATGTGTTGGTTTACCAGACCCGGTCGTGCCCGGAACTCCGTTGTGGAATAAGGCGTCGTAAGGACAGGAAAAGCTCCCCGTAACCGCTCTACGGATAACAGTGCTGGCGGGGTTGCACTTAGGACAGCCGAAAAGTAGAAGGAGACCCAGAAGAAGTGCTTCTCGCATTACCTATCCAAGCTACCATAGTTACTAGCGATACGATAGGATACCCCCGTGTCCTCTGACCTTTCCACCGCGCAGCTCTTAGCCGACCTCCAGCATCGAGATCGGCAAATAGAGGCTATTCGGCGAACCAGTGACGCGCTTTTCTCGCACCCCAGCGTAGAGGCTATGGTGGAGGCGACTCTGCGAATCGCGCTCGATGTCCTTCGGGCCGACGCCGGTACTGTCTTCCTGCACGATGTACCTACCGATTCCCTGGTCTTTCGCTATGTGATCGGCGGAGCCGCCGACCAGCTTATGGGGCAGGCGATTCCCCGCGCCCAGGGTGGTGTAGCCTGGACCGTGTTCGAGACCGGTAAGGCAGATCTGGTAGCCGATGTCACTCAGCGTGGTGACTTCAACAAAGAGGTCGATAAGAAAACGGGCTACCACACACAGTCTATGATGACTGTGCCGGTAAAGCGCGCAGGCGGTTCCGCTATCGGGGTGATGCAGGTTCTCAATGCGCGAGTAGATTTCGATCAACACGACTTAGAGGTTCTGGAGGTGCTCTGTGCGCAGGCAGCAACCGGAATCGAGCATGCCCGATTGGTCGAAGCGCAGAAGGGCGCGGAGATAGGCAATCGTGTCGGAGAGATCGCGCACGATATCAAGAACATGATGACTCCTATCGAAACCGGGGTCCTGACCCTGGAGCCGATGCTCAGTGATTGCTTCCTGGAACTCGGCTCACTGGCACAGAGCTTACCGGATGGCGATGCGATTAAGAGCGCCACAGGTGGTATCGATAGTGCTTACGGCTGGCTCCTGGGCGATATTCTCACGGCGGCGCAACGAGTACGGCGCCGCACCGAATACATTGCCGGTATGGTCAAAGGGCAGCTTCCTCCGCCCCGTTTTGAAGTCGGAGACCTGCATGGCTGCATTCGTGATGTCACGAAGACTCTGCGGCGTACCGCAACCGAGAAGGGGCTAACTCTGATAGAAGAGCTGGACCCGGCCATGAAGCCGCTGGCTTTCGACTACGACCGCATCTACGACGCCCTCTATAACCTGGTGAACAATGCCCTGCCGGAAACTCCGGCGGGAGGTACAGTTAGCGTAAAAACAGTGGCACCAGGAGCAGATGGCTGGCTCACTATCGAAGTATCCGACACCGGTCGTGGTATTCCGCCCAATGTCCTGGAAAAACTCTTCACCCGTGATGCAATCTCCACCAAAGTAGGAGGCACCGGCCTGGGAACGAGCGTGGCTGCGCGCGTGGCCAGAGAGCATGGCGGCTCCATTTCGGTGCAAAGCGAAGTGGGCAAGGGAACCACCTTTATGATTCGATTTCCAGCGGAGCGCCCTCACTAAAATGCGGTCCAGCCTCTCCCTACTTCGTGCCGGTATCCGCCGCCGTGATATACGCACTGCCTGTGAGTCTTGCACGGCTCCAGTTATGGTCCTTCCGCCACTCTGGGTGGCAGATGCCCTGGACACTCTGGGAGAGAAGCAAGTGACTCTGGCTGCCGGTGTGGGCTGGCCCTGGGGCTTCGCTCCCTCCGCCGCAAAAGCGGTAGAAGCGGCAACCGCCGCCGCCGATGGCGCCACAGAGCTCTGGCTCATGGTAAATCTGGGCGCTCTGGAGTCTGGCCTGGATGTGGTTGTTCTAGATGATATTCAATCCGTGCAGGATGTAGCGGGCCCGGCGGGAGCAACGATTCATGTGGTTATTCCCGATGGACTCGCCCCGCGCGACCGTGGCCGCCTGGCTCAGATGGCAGACGAGTGCGAGGTAGACGGTTTAATCGTAGGCTCCGATTTTACCGAAGAGGTCGTAACCGCGCTGAAAGAGCTGACCGAACTCCCTCTCACAAAACTCTAGAAACGCAACTAAATTATTGTGGGGCCGCTCATGGTGCCATTCGGGTGCACCTGATACAGCTCGCGCTCTGGCCACTTCAGAGCGCTCAGTGGTCCATCGTAGGCGGCGCCCGTATCCAGGCAGACTTTGTCCGGCAGTACCAATGGCATACCACTGGACTGAGGGGTGTGCCCGCAGATATAGAACCGCCCGGAAGGGTCTAGCTGTTTGAGTGACTGTCGGTCCCAGAGTAGGGTTTCAGCGTCGCAGTCTTCGGGGGCTATTCCTGGAGGAATCCCCGCGTGCACGAACAGCGCACCGGTAGCTGGATCTCGCCAGAAGAGCTGAAGCTGGGTAAAAAGCTCACGTAGCAGCTCGGGGCACTGCTGCCGAAACGCATCTTCCTTGGAAAGTCCTAAGGATGTGCAGGTATCGAAGCCGCCATTGCGATACCAATCATAGGGGTCGTAGTCCAATATACTGGGCCATGGTTCTCCCAGGGCAAACGCCGCCATATCTTCATGGTTGCCCCAGAGTAGTACTGCATTTTCCTGGGCCAGCGCTATCTCGATTACTCGCGCGGAATCTGGTCCACGGTCAATATAGTCCCCTAAGAAAACAGTAGTATCGCCCGATTCACGGGGGAGCGCTTCTAGCAATCGCTCCAGCAGATTCGCATGCCCATGTACATCCCCAATAGCCCACACACTTCCCATAGTAGAATTGTATCGGACCAAGTTATATGAGCCTTCTGGATGACCTTACTTCGAAAGACCCCTCCCGCATCTGGTCTGCTTCCGGCGCCATCCGAACGCTAAGAGATAGTGCGCTACTGACAGAACTGGCCATCCATCTCGAACAGATTCGCACCAGCACACAAGGAATAGACCTTGGAGGAGTGCTCCGCGCCAATTCCACGCACCTGAATTTTGCTCTGAGAAAGCTAGAGTGGGTACAAAATAGTGAGGGTTGTCTCTGTGGTCTCTATCCCTTAGATGATATGTATAATCCGAACTCGGAGGCTGGGGCGGGCAACATAACTATACTGAGCACACAATATATGGAAGGCGGTCATATAGATTTCTACAACGCGGAATGCAATGTATGTGGCACCGTTTTTCGGATATGGGAACAGGACTACCACTATCCCTGGTGGAGCTGGAGATACTCCATTGTTCAGGAAGTTTATTTTGGCTTTCGAATACCCGTCGCGGGATGGTTTCCGGTCGATCTTAAGTTAGATAATTTCCACATATCTGAGGAAGCATCTGATGCGATAAATGATCCCATCAGCGAGCTAATCAATCTGTTGGATTGCTGTAAAAAGCCTGGTTCGTGGGATAGTCTTGTTTATTTTTGGTTAGAGCCGGGTGGATATATTATCGAGGTATCCAAAAAGGCGGAGACTGAATTTATACAGGTTCAAATTTCCACGGGGGAAATAATTGGGAATCTTCCCTCTTCAAGGAAAATTCTTATCTTTGTTGGCGAACTACCTGTTGCTAAACTAAAACACGCCCTTATAGAAGGCTTTGAGATGCTGTTTCGCTGCTCTGTAGATAGCGTAACAGCGTGGACTCAGGAGCCAGATTGGGCAAGCTATCGCTTACGCTTTGAGGAGCTTGTCGCTGCTTGAGTAGGGTGCCACCACTCATTCGATAAACCCGGTTCATGGCGCGCAGAGCGCTTTCCCGATGAGTGACCAGAAGCACGGTGCGTCCCTGCATCAGGGTTTCCATAGCACTCAGGACTTCGGCCTCGGTCTGGGCATCCAGGGCGCTTGTTGGCTCATCTAGAAGCAAGATAGGGGCGTCTTTCAGGAAGGCACGGGCCAGGCCGACTCGCTGGCGTTCGCCGCCAGAAAGCGCCGCACCACGTTCGCCCACGCGGGTCTCATAGCCATCCGGGAAGCGCTGAATCGCTTCGTGAAGCTGAGCGGCGCGTGCCGCCGCTTCTATCTCTGGCTGAGTCGCGCCGGGCTTACCCACGGCGATATTCTCAGCCAGTGTGCCGGGCAATAGCACAGTTTCTTGAAACACGACAGCGATATTCTGCCGGAGCGAGGCAAGAGTGGTATCACACAGGTCGGTGCCATCTAACAGAATGCGGCCCTCTGTCGGGTCCCAGAAGCGCAGCAGCAGTGAGAGCAGGGTGGACTTTCCGCTGCCAGTCTCGCCAACAATTCCGACCCGCTCTCCCGGTGCCACACTGAGGGAGATATCCTCCAGAATCGGACGGCGAGAGTCATACCCGAAGCGAATATTCTGAAAGCGTAGCTCACCACGTCCGTTTTCTGGAAGTGGACGGGCATTGGGGCGCTCGATAACTTCGGGCGCTTCAGTCAGTAGTAGGGTGGCACGCTCCAACCCTGCTAGCTGGGTCTGAAGGCTAGCCCATTTCTTTCCCAGAGTTTTCAGCGGGCTGAACACCTGGTTCAGGTAATGCAGGCCCAGTAAGACGCCGCCAACGGTCAGTGCGCCAGACTGTGCCGCTCCAATACCGATATAGAGCGCCATCGCTGTTCCTGCTGCCGTGAGGGTCTGCACCCCCATGCCAAAGAGCCCATCTAAGAGAGAGATACGCAGGCGGACTTTTACAGCACGCTCAGAAGCCTCTCGAAACTGCTCCACCAGCACCGACTCTTGCCTGTAGGCTTTCACACTGGTCAGGGCTCCGAGCCCTGCCTGAACAACACTCAATGCCTCGCTCTCTTTTTGCTTGGCATTACGAGCGGCCTGCTTGAGTCGGGGGCGGGTAGCGCGTGCTGCCAGCAGGAGTAAGGGCGCCAGGGCTACCGCAATCAGCCCTAACCCCAGATGCAGTTTGAACAGCGCCGCCAACATGAGGGTCAGGGTAGCGATGGCAGTGAGAACCGGCAAGGCGCCATCTAAAAGGAACCACTCTATAGATTGGGCGTCGGACTGGATGCGATAGAGAGCATCCGTCGTCCCTTTCTCAATGTGCCGAGAAAGAGAGAGGCGCAGTGCGGCTTCGAAGAGCCGGGCACGAAGGTCACGAATGAAACGCTGACCGAGCGCCGTGGATAGCAAGCTACTGGCAAGGCCCTGTCCCTGTGCCAGAAGAGTGAGTAGCAGGCTTACTGCGCAGAGAGTGGGCAGGGCTTTGCCGAGAAAGGGGACCAGCCAGTCAGGCGCGGTCTGTTTCTGCAGCAGAACATCTATGGCTGTCTGCAGCGGTATAGGGGCGAGAACCGCCAGCCCAGCTCCTAGAAGCTCCAGCGCCAGCAAGAGTACCAGCGACGGCCAGAAGCGGCGGGCTATTCGTAGAATCTCGCTCATGGGGATTGCTGCTACTCTTCTAGAAACGAAAGACGGCTCAGAACGTAGTGAGCGACAGGTTCAGCCGCTCAATGGCTGTGCGATACTTGGAGAACGATTCTGGGAGCAGTCCGAAGCGGCTTAGCAGTGCCTCCAGAGCGGGTGATAGCTCTTCCTCGAACTTAACCTCCAGCACCCGGCTGGTCGTCAGCAGCGTGGTGTGTGGCTGCTCTCCTGGCACGATGTAGGTTTCACAGCGTGCCGCCCGAATCTCATTATCCAGGGTCAGGCGGATGCCTTCTCCGACAAACGCATAGCGGTGGTAGGAGATGTTGCAGACCGGTGCCAGGCTCTGTTTGCGAATGGCCTGACTGAACCACCCTGCACGGCTCATAGGGAGCAGGGCGCAGTCGGCTACTGGCAGCGCGGTTCGGCGCTTGTGCACCCTACCGGGCTCAGGGCGCGCCTTGTACTCGGCGAAGACCATGTTGCCGCTACCATATCGGCGAAGCCGCCATTTACCCGTCAGTTCCCGCCGCCAGCAGGCCAGATCGGGAGTGTCTAAGTAGAGGCTGTGTACCTCATACTCCCCGGTTGCTCCTGCGAAAGGATCAGGGGCAAGCTGTGCCCGCACGGCGCTGAGAAGCGCCTGGGCATCTTCTTCGGGCACCAGGAACTTACGTTCCATACCTGCGCGGACAAACTCACCATCCATGATTAGAAACCTCCTCCGAAATCTGGGGGTGGGCCACCGAACCCGCCTGGTCGAAATCCACCCGGTCCACCGGGGCCTCCGGGAAAGCCACCTCCACCAGGGCCGCCGCCCTGTGGGGTGACGCCTTCTTCTTTGCCATCTAGCTGCGCGAGAATGGAAGCGGAGCGCTGTGCGAAGAACTTTTTCAGGTCCGTGGTGCCACCCATGCCGCCGGGGCCACCCGGTCCACCACCGCGTCGGCCTCCGCCTCCAGGACCGCCGGGGAATCCCCCTCCGGGACCACCCGGAAAGCCTCCGCCCTGTGGCGGGCCAAACCCACCGGGGCCACCCTGGAATCCACCCGATCCGCCGAACCCGCCACCTGGAGGCGGGCCACCAAACCCACCTTGCCCTCCCTGTGGAGGACCACCGGGGAATCCACCCTGACCATCAGGACCGCCAGGGAAGCCACCGCCTCCCGGTCCTCCTTGTGGTGGACCAAAGCCCATGGCCTCTTTCGGATCCAAGGCAGCAATCGGTTTCGCGGCTGCCGCTACCTGGTCATGGAGCGTGTTCAGCTCAGTAAGAATCTTCGCACCATCGCGGCAGGCTTTCTCATAGGCTGCACGGCCTTCGGGAAGTGCCAGGAACCGGTCCAGTAGCTTGGATTCTCCGGCGTAGGGTTTCTTAACGGAGAGCTTCACGGCATCGCCGATTGGGAAGCCGCCGAACGCCATGTTCAGGTCCCAGGGCAGGTAGTGGAACTTGTTGGTCTTGGGATTGAGCCAGATGTAGAAGTTGTGCCCCATGGAGAGTAGGCTGTCTCCATTGGAGGTCACGACGGTTGCTGCCAGGAACTTCGCGAAGCTATCGATATCCAGATAGCTGCTGATCTCCTTCTGGAACGTAGCATCGTCTGCCTGGGTCACCAACTTGGCGAACGCGATAAATCGCTCTTTTTCTGCCGTCTTCGGCTTGCCCTTCGGATCGTAGGCTTTCTCATAGCGGTTCCAGGAATCGCCCAGATAGCCGATGCCGCCGCGAGCGCCTTCGGGTTTGAGAAGCATGCCTTCGCTGGTGCCGAAGCGCTCTTTCAGGAAGTTGGTATCTAACTGTTCTGCCAGGGTGTAGAGGCCCAGTACTTTGTCTTCACCCTCTAAGTTCAGAGTGACTTTCGCCAGCGATGTTTTCGGCGACGGGACGCCCATGCGCCGGAAGATTTCGTAGGCCAGGGTCTCACGAATCTGAGTTCGATCCGAAAAGTTGTTGTTGAGGTTTATCTTAGTGAGACCGCTGATAGTCTGGTCCTTAACGAACTGATTCAGGTCTATTTTGAACGGGCGCTTCATCCCTCGGGAGGAGGACATGTAGCTGGAGTTACCCTTGAAACGCAACCCGACCACATATTCCTTGCCGTCTATAGTGACCGTAGACTTGATCTCTGGGAACTCGTTCCCATTCATCGGACCACCGCCCGGTCCACCAGGTCCTCCCCCTCCGGGACCGCCACCAGAGCGGGTCGGGGTCATGGAATCCCACTCTTCTTGAGTGAGCTTCAATTGAATCGTATGCACCTTCGTTGGTGCGTAGAACCCCGCCTCCGCGGGGGCAATGAGCATAGGTATCATGCCGCTAGTTGTATCTAGCGATTGTTAAGACAATGTGAAGCAGCTAAGAGGGGTTTATAAAAAGCGAATAGCCCCCTATGGGGGCTATAGATTAGTCTCCCAGCACCGGGTTTTTGGGGAAGAATCCGACCGGTACCAGCTTGAAAGAAAGCTTATGGGTGTTCATCACTGGCCATTCTTCGGGCCTAGGCAGGTGGGTGATTCCCTGGGTGTACCAGAGCACGAGGTCCTGATTCACTAAGGAGCGGTCGGCTTTGGTCCAGGAAACCAACCCCTGACCGAGCGCACCCTGGTTCGGGAACTCGCCTGCCGCCCACTTTTCGGTTTCAGAGTACGGAGTGGCCCAGAGATGGGAATCTAAGAACCCGGCACGCTTACGAATCGTGGCACTGGGATCTGCGAGAGGGACTGTGTTGTCGCCGGGGAGCAAGGCGTAACCCGTATTTTTCTCGCTCAGTACCTTCCAGTAGCGGCTCTGAGCCGGGTCGGTACGGCGCTTGGCCTCACTTTCGGTACGCAGAGGCGTTTCGCGCATAGCAATCGCGTTGCCCTCCGGGTTATCAGGGCCAGGCGGAAGGGGTGATGTGTTGCACTCTACCAGTCGGTTAGTCGTGCCGTCGACATCTAAATCCAGGCGCCAGCAGAAGAAGTGCTGGTGGTTGACAGCGGAGAGCCCTTGCCCCACGGCATGGGCAGCAGTGGCATCGCCGATTTTGTGAGGATCTCCGGCTTTGGCGAGCATAATACCCGTGAGCAGAGTCTCGCACTCTAAAGTACCGTCTTCATGGAAGACCCATTGGAACGAGTAGTCATAGTTTCCCAGCGTGGCGGTATAAGTAAGAACCAGCTCGCGAGCACGGCGAGCCATGTTCTCATGCTTGACCAGCAAGCCACCGTCTCGTTCGAAGAGAGCGACAGCACCCGGAAGCTCTTTGGGTTGACCCAGCTCATCGGCGAGGGTGAGGTCGAAGAGCTGGGCTTGCTCAGGGACATCGGCTCCTTTGCGGAGCTGGGCAACATTCCAGCCCATACCATACTCGCCTTCATCGATAGCATTGCGCCAGCGCCAGCCTGGGGTCGGGTCGCCATAAGGCACGACCATTTCCGAGAGAGCGGCCCGATAGAGCACCGGGCGGTCTTCCCACTTCACGCGGCGTAGAACAACTCCCTCGCGAGGATGCAGCTCAAACGAGAAGTGCCATGGCCCCCACACATACTCCCCATTCTGACGCCGAATCCGGGGTGTGCCACCAGGCAGAGCCGGATCCGCTGGATCCAGAGAGTATCCCTGTGGTGGCGGTACGGGAACGACACCGGTGTCATCTACCCGCAGGAGCTTTCCAGTGCCAAGGTCGATAATAGCGCTCAGCCCTTCTATGGGCCGCGCGAGATACTGCCCTTCGCCGGTGGCAAGATAGCCTACCAGACGCGCCAGTCGACGTTTACTGGTTTCCCCCTCTACAACACCTGCGCCCCACACATTTACCGAGACCGTTTCCGGGTTAGTAATGCCGCGCTTGCGCAGGGCAGCCATCCAGCGGGTATCTGCCGAGGCCACTTCCCATGCCTTCTGGAACTCCTCGGGGAGCATGCGTGGCTGCACACCATCTACCTCACGGCTGCTGAGTAGCTTGTTCTGCTCCAGATCGAGCACGACCACGCTTGTCTTGCCCGAACCGGGGGTAAACACGGTCACTTCCGCACGTCGTGGGGTTTTCTTGCCTGCGAGCCAGTCCGCCTTGCTCGGCTCCGCTAGCCCCACCCAGGCCAGGCGAGACTGTGGCGTGATCAAACTACCAGCTCGAAGCAGGGAGCGCACCTGAGATAGCTCGGCAGCATTCAGCGGGGC
Organism: Armatimonas sp.; assembly: GCA_049840835.1. Taxonomy (GTDB): domain Bacteria; phylum Armatimonadota; class Armatimonadia; order Armatimonadales; family Armatimonadaceae; genus JANLTX01. The sequence continues at coordinate 76,879 of JASGJG010000001.1, forward strand.
GAATGGGTCCGACACAGCGGGCGGTTGGGCTAGAAATAGCGCAGCAGTGAGCAAGGGCGGCAGCATGTTGGAATTATAGACCCTTACACCAGGAAAGTACTTCGGCAAAGGGGCGTTCTTCCAGCGCACCGAATAAAGGATGCTTGCCCAGTCGTGCCCGACTGGTAGCTGGGCTGGTAAGACCGCAGAGCCAGCGGGCAAGCTGCCGAGGCTCTCCTAGCGCTTGTGGGTGCGCCTTACGCAATCCTCGTAGCTCGTCGCCCCAGTCCACCGGGATAGGTGGCAATGAAGGCAGAGCAGGTAATGCGACAGGTTTTTTTGTGCGGCAGTAGGAACAGTGGCCGCATGGCTTCTGGCGTCTCTCTCCAAAGTGCTCCACCAGAGCGTTCACCTGGCAACCAGGGTGTTTTATCAATTCCAGGACCTGCTGGATTCGGGCTATCTCGGCCTCTTCTCGGGCCAGGAACCTGGCGAAGAGATCCTTCGCCAGAGTCTCCGCACTCTCCCGCTCCCTCAGACGGGTGTAGACCGAGCGCACATCGCTGGCGCGCAGCTCCACCATGCCGCGCTCCTCTAAGACCTCCAGCGCTCGTACAACTCGCCTGCGCTCTTGCCCTAGCGCGTCCGCGGCCTCGGTCGGGTTTAGCTTGTACCAGGTGCGCCCAAACTTTGCCTGACTGAAAATCTGCTTTATCAGTCTGCCCGGCTCACCGGGAAACGCAGTGGCGATCTTATCTTCCGTCCAGCTGTCTAAAAGGCGTAGCTCGTAGCCTGCATAGGTTGGGGTGCCCTGCTGCAGAACTCCTGCCAGATCTAAATAAGTCAACGTGGTGCGCAGTACAAGTTGGCGCAGGTCGTGGCGGTAGGAGAGGTCATAGAGAGAGACATCGAATTTTTCACCGAGAGAGAGCAGCTCCTGAACCAGCGAGAGAAGACTACCCTGTGTGGGAGTGTCGCCGTAGACGAAGTTCTCCAGAGTAGGCACATCTGCCCGGCAGACAAGCAACTCCACTACCGACTCCTGATTATCTCGCCCAGCACGGCCTATCTCCTGGCTATAGGACTCCAGGGATTTGGGCAGATTGTAGTGGTAGACATAGCGTACGTCGGCTTTGTCAATTCCCATACCAAACGCAATCGTGGCGACCACGATACCGGAGTCTGATGCCATCCAATCGTTCTGAATTCGCTCCCTGTCTTCGTTCTCCAGACCAGCATGGTAAGCAGCAGCGGGCATTCCCGCGTCGGTAAGCATCTCCGCCACCTGCTCTGCGGTTTTCTGAAGAGTAACGTAGACAATCGTGGGGCCGGGCGGCCTCTGTTTCAAGCGCTGCAGTAGTGCCTTATCTCGGTTATCCGTAGTAACAGGTGTGGTGAGCAGGGTGAGATTAGGACGATAGAACCCGGTGATAACGGCGTCTTCCGGGGCAATGTCAAATGCGGCGCGGATATCTTCTACAACCGGTGGCGTAGCAGTTGCGGTAAGCGCCAGCACGCGCGGAATGCCCAACTGCTGCACCATGCCCGCCAGCTTCATATAGTCAGGCCGGAAGTTATGCCCCCACTCGGAGATGCAGTGCGCCTCATCAATTACAAACAGGTCGATAGTGGCCCGACCAAGCTGGGATAAGAACCGTTCATTGTTGAACCGCTCCGGGGCCACATAGAGCAGCTTCAGCGCTCCATTCTCTAAGCGCTCCGTGAGCGCGAAGACCTCTTCTTTGCTCAGCGAAGAGTCTAAACGGGCCGCTGCAACACCTTTTCGGGTGAGGAAATCTATCTGGTCCTTCATCAGCGCGATGAGCGGCGAGACAACCACTGTCAGCCCTTTTAGATGCAGAGCCGGAAGCTGATAGCAGAGAGACTTACCGCCGCCTGTGGGAAATACAGCAAGCGCCGAGCGACCATTTAGGATCGCTTCTACTACTTGCTGTTGCCCGCTTCGGAATGCATCGAATCCGAAGACATCACGCAGGGTTTTCTCTGGAGAAAACTGATTCATCTTATTTTTGAATACTACCTTGCTAATAGCATCTGCAACTACGCTGCACTGTGACTGTGAGGTCAGGTTTTGAAGATGGTATTTAGCCCTACTTGTATGTACTCCAGAAAAAGCACCATTCTCGGAATATACCCACTTTAGTGACATGCAGTATCAGATACGAGCATTTGTGATGCACCGCTCTCCTCTATAAATGCCGCTTTGCCAATTATAGTTGTAATTGAGCTGCATCAAGAAAGGTCGAGGTCAGGTTTTAAAATGCAAAATAACTTTTCTCGCGTTCTCCCCAGGAAAAGCATCTTCCAAGGAATCTTCTGTCTGGTACCAGGGCTGGTACTCTTTAGTGTCGGCTGTGGTGGTGGTCATGCTTCATCGGGGGAAACTGCATCAGGCCGAGTTGAACTTTTGAAAGATGGAGCGAGGAGCATCAATGTGACCGCCGTCTCCGCAGATGGCTCCGTGATTGCAGGAGATACAGGTAATGAGTCTAGGGCGATTCGCTGGACATTGTTCGGGCAAGTGCAGGAACTGAAAAGCTTGAATGAGGCCAGGGTGTTTCCTGTCGCGATATCTGCAGATGGCTCTGTCATTACCGGGAACGTTAATGATGAGTCCTCTGGTAAGCATTCTCCATTTCGCTGGAGTGTCTCCGAGGGAATGCAGAATCTGGAGATGCCGGGCGTCAAAGAGACGAATGCAACAGCCCTTTCCGCCGATGGCTCTACGATTGTCGGCTCTTCTCAGAGTGCAGCCGGACCGACGCGAGCCTTTCGTTGGACAAAAGCTAGCGGACTGCAGAGTCTTGATACTGGCAGTGGGTCTTCGGCTAAGGCGACCAGCGTCTCTGCAGATGGCAGCACTACCATTGGATATCTCTACCGCTCAGGACTGGAGCAAGCCTGTTTTTGGACGGGGGGTGCTGGAGTACAAGAGATACCGATGCCGGATGTCACGTGGACGTCTCAAGCGCTTCATGTCTCTAAAGATGGCTCTGTTATTGCCGGGTTAGCTTCAAACTCAGATGGTATATGGCGAATTTTTCGCTGGACACGATCTGGCGGAACGAGAATTTTAGACGGATTCGATGAGAAAAATGCCTATTCTCACTCCATGTCAGCCGACGGTAAAGTAATTGTGGGAGAGGTTCGCATTTCTGATACCAAACCGGAAGCCTTTCGCTGGACTGAGTCGGGTGGGGTAGAGAAGTTAGGTACCCTGGGAGCTGATCGATCCGTCGCTCAGGCAGTTTCCGCTGATGGTTCCACGATTATCGGCGATACTTCCGATTCAATAGGCACGCAAACTTTTCGTTGGACTCGGTCTGGCGGAATGCAAAAAATAGAGCTGCCCGTTGCGGGTTTTAATAATAGAGCCCAAGCGGTATCGTCTGACGGCTCCATTGTTTTCGGCGTTCTTACAATCTCTGGAAATGAATATCAAGCGTTTCGCTGGACGAAATAAACTGAGAAACTAGCCATAGGTTTCGGGAGTATTTCCCCCCGAAACCTATTTTTTATTTCCAAAGCTTTATTGCTTCTACCAGTTGCTGTTATCTGCTTCGGAATCCATCAAACCCGAAGAGTTTTCTCTGGGTGGAGCTGATTCATCTTATCTTTGAATACTACCTTGCCAATACTATCTGTAGTTGTGTTGCATCAGGAAAGGTACACCAGGTTTCAAAAATGCTGTTTAACTCTTATGTTTACTCCCGAAGAAGCATCGTTCTAGGAAGCATTTCTTTGATGCCGGCTCTATTGTTATTCAGTATTGGCTGTGGCGGAGGTCAGAATGCTGTAGACCCGCCTGCTGGCAGTGTGGGTGGGCGAGTTCAGCTTTTGAAAGAGAGGGAGAACTATCTAAGCGGCCTGACTGGACTCTCCGCCGATGGCTCCATAGTAATTGGAAGTACGGATAAAAGTCAGAAGACTTTCCGCTGGACCAATTCGGGCCAGGCCGAGGAAGTGACAGGCTATATCGGATATGGTCATTCGCCTATTGCAGTGTCTGCCGACGGCTCTGTTGTTATAGGACAAATCGCTGGTGTGCCTTTCATTTCTATAGATTCCTTTCGTTGGAGTATATCTGGAGGCACGCAGTATTTAAAAATGCCGGAGGCGAAAGAATCTCTGGCAAAGGCAGTTTCCTCAGATGGCTCTACTATAGTGGGATCGTACAGGAACACGGCGGGAGAAACTCGGCCTTTTTGCTGGACGGAAGCTAAGAAAAGGCAGGATCTGGGAAGTCTAGGAGGGGTTTATGGAGTAGCCAGGGCTGTTTCGGCCAATGGAAGCATTGTGGTGGGTGATTCCTTTAATGCCTCAGGAATCAATCGAGCATTTCTCTGGACGGAACTGGGAGGGATACAGGAAATAGTCATCCCGAATGTACTGTACTCCACGGGACGAATGGTGTCTCAAAATGGCGCTGTAGTAGTAGGGTATGCGAGCGTAGGAGGGGCCGAGCGGGTTTTTCGTTGGACAGCATCTGGCGGCACGCAAATTCTGGAAGTACTTGGTGGCGAGAACACAGTAGTTAGCTCCCTGTCCGCCGATGGCTCTGTGTTGGCGGGATACACCTACATACGAGGTCAGTCGCAGGCATTCATCTGGACTGAGGCCAATGGAGCGCAACGACTGAGCTCTTTAGGAGGAAGTTCAACCTTCGCTCGTGCTATTTCTGCCGATGGCTCTACCGTTGTTGGCAGTGGTGCAGACAAGGCGGGGCGAGTCCAGGCATTTCGTTGGACCAGGCTGGGCGGAACACAAATAATCGATGTGCCGGAGTCCGCCTTCGCGGAAGCGTCTGCCACATCAGCAGATGGCTCCGTTGTTGCTGGCTCTCTTACAACCAGCACTAGCGAAATCCGAACGTTTTACTGGACAAAATAATGAGCCAGGTCGCTGTTTCAGGGACGAATCTCTTCTGAGAGTATTGGCTTGCCAATAGTATCTGTGAACGCACGACTTTTGAAAATTGATTGATAGAGAGGCATGTAAGGATCCGCAAATGCAATTTGAATCTTTCCGTAGTTTGCCAAAAAAAAGCATCGTTCCGGGAATTAGTTTATTACTAGTCACCCTGATACTTTTTGGCACCAGTTGCGGTGGTGGGGGGTCATCTGAGGGAAGCACCGCCGTGGCGAGATTCAATTCGTAAATGCGAATGGCGGTTCTATGACTAATGTCAAAGCTGTTTCCGCCGATGGCTTCACAGTAATTGGGAGTGCATGGAGTACCTATTTTGAGCAAAAGACGTTTCGCTGGACTAAGTCAGGCTGGGTAGACGAAGTAAAAGGCCCTGATACACGTTCGATTGGTGCTTATTTTATATCGGACGATGGCTCTGTGATTGCAGGCATGGCTGGGGATCGCTACCGTCCTTATAATGTTCCTTTCCGTTGGACGGTCTCTAGTGGAATGCAATATCTAGATATACCTGGCGCAAAGATGATGGAGGTAACAGCTTTATCGGCAGACGGTTCTGCTATCGTGGGGTATTACCAGAATCAACAGGATCAAACGTTTCCCTTTCGCTGGACCGAAGCCAAGGGACTGCAGGAACTGGGAACTCTCGGGGGGAACTTCGCTCGCGCCATGGCCGTTTCGGCGGATGGTAGTGTTGTGGTGGGGGACTCCTATAGGGCCTATCAGCAACGTAAAGCCTTCCGCTGGACAGAGTCGGGTGGCATGCAGGAAGTGTCCCTACCGGATGGGGGAGATGGAGGAGCCACAAAGGTCTCCCGAGATGGTTCTGTTGTCATAGGTTATGCAGATCGCTCTGGAACTCCGGCACAGATTTTTCGTTGGACGAAATCTCGTGGAGCGAAAATAATAGAGGCAGCCGAGCAGAATCGGATTTTTGTTAATGGTCTTTCGGCAGATGGCTCCGTGATTGTCGGATCTGCCGAGGTCTCTCCCAATGTTTTCTACGCATTTCGCTGGACTGAGCTGGGTGGCCTGGAAAAGCTGGACCCTGTAGGAGGGCGTGCAGGATGGGCGACTGCTGTTTCTGCCGATGGGACGGTAGTTGTTGGCAATGGGAACGAAGGGCAGCAGGGTTACCCGTTTCGCTGGACCCGATCCGGTGGAATTCAAAAAATAGAGCTTGCCGATTCGACCACGGCTGAAGCCGTCTCTATGTCGGCTGATGGTAGAGTTGTCGTTGGAATGACTCAGAGTAGCAAAAATGGGTCGCAAACATATATTTGGACAAAGAAGTAGCTCGTAGGTATAAGTACAGGCTTCAGGGAGATTTTCCTGAAGCCTGTGACGTCGTCAGCCCCAAAGTTTCCGGTCCAGCGCCCGGTATTGAACTGCCTCAGCAATGTGTGCCACTCCAATCGGATCTGAGCCTGCCAGGTCCGCAATCGTGCGGCCTACTTTCAAGATACGGTCGTAGGCCCGCGCCGAGAGATGCATAGTGGTAATCGCCGCGGAGAGCAACGCTTTGGCCTCTGGCTCCATCACGCAATGCGTGCGAAGCTGCCGCGAGGTCATGTGGGCGTTGCAGAAGGTCTTCAGCGGAGCAGCGGTACTCAGTTTCTCGGTGGGATGCTCTGTCTCTGCCGCCGTTGCTGTATCTATAGCGAACCGACGAAGCTGCCGATCGCGTGCTTTTAGTACTCTCTCTCGAATGGCTGCTGAACTTTCCCCTGTGGGCGGAGCGCTGAGTTCATCGGTTTTCAAACGAGGCACCTCTATGTGGAGGTCGATTCTGTCTAGAAGCGGGCCTGAGATCTTCTGGAGGTACTTATTCACAGCACTCTGGGAGCAGGTGCATGCCTTCACGGGATCTCCGTAGAAACCACAGGGACAAGGGTTCATAGCAGCAACAAGCGTGAAGCGAGCGGGGTAGGTGAGTGCGGCGGCGGCGCGAGCGATAGTGACATGCCCATCTTCCAGCGGCTGCCGCATGACCTCCAGCACGTCCCTATTAAATTCAGGTAGTTCGTCGCCAGTTGCTTTCATACACCCTTATGTAAAGAGGCCGCCAAATTACAAGGAGTGTAAACACTACGGTCCACACTCAGGGTCAAGGGATTCAAAGCGCCCCGTTTCATGGTATCGCCAGATATTCTGGAAATCACGTTCGCGCAGATCATACATTGCTTCTTTACTTTTACCCAGCTTTTCAAGATACCAATCAGGATAAGACATCAAAGGTTGCCTAAGTCCCCTGTCTTGTTCTACCAGATATATAGAGAGTATTGACTCAATTTCGAATTCGTTTAATCCTGATCCTTGGTTTATCAGTCTTTCTGATATTGCATGGATAGCTGCACGCCGCTCTTCTGTATCGAGTAATTTTTTTGATTTCGACCAGAAATAATCAATTAGTTCTAATACTTCGGGGAGAATTCTATCTCGATTTGCAATATCATACTTAGGTATTATCATATGAATTAACATAGTCATAGCTGCGATGTCTGCACTATCAGTGGAGAGAGTTTTTGGTTCATATTCCAGAGTGAAGAGCATTTCGGCAGATTTGCCTGCTGCAAGGCATATCAACTCATAATAAAAGCTTGCACAGGTATCACCGTTCGTTGGAGAGGCAGTAAAATCGCTTAGGTCCGCAGTGTTTTCTGCACTTTCAGGATTCACATCGAAGCGAATTCTCTTAACTGGGAATCCACACAATCGGCTGGCAACAGCATGACCAGCTTCATGTATGGCAAGAACCTTGAGATATTCATCGCTCATTCGTGCGTGCCCACCTGTAAAGTATGCGCCAAATTCCCAAAGAGTAATTCATTTGATGCTTTCACTTAGTGATCTTTGATTACATAATCGATTAAATACCATAGTACTGGAATGCACTTTTATCTGCTTGTACCATCTTTGAATAAGGTAGCAGGCAGCAGCCGCGAATAACTCATCCGTAGCGGGCACGGTGGTAACGTATATATTCAAGTTCTATCCTGTGTCCAGCCACTGTTCGTAGCTTAGAGTTCGATCCTGATACCCGTAACTCATCGTCGATAGTAAAAGCGCCATAGTCGAAAAGCAGATGGTGATTCGGGCATAGGCAGAGGACATTCTCCATAATATCGGGGCCATTGTGTGGAGCCCCCAATGGCCGAATGTGTGCTCCCTCAGCATAGGCACCGCGCGGAGTTTGGAGCGCTATTTGACAGACCTGACAGAGGTGGCCATGGAGTTCCTTAACTCGGAGGGAAACTGCTGTGTTACGTATGATCCGAGACGCTACGAACACCCTACGTTGGGGAGGCACGGCTGCGTTGGGAGATTCAGATTTGGATAGGGTGGGTATAGAATTAAGTGGTGCCACGAGAGGGATGTCGCCCTCTGTCTCGATCTTGTTAAGACGATACCGCCATATCCTATATCCAGACCGACCTATCTCATGCCAGCAGTCTGCAACGCGGAATAGGCCATCATAACGGTAACCTACCTGTGGTGTGAATGCTGCATGGTGATTGGCACCGCGGACAACCCGAACTGGAATTCCATCGCGCATGGCAAGTACAAGCCCCTGGTTGCCCCGAATGAGTTCTTGGTCGGCAATCTGCTTGCCTGTGTTCCTATCGTTACCACCCTGACCCGTATAGATTATTTCTTCGCCACGGTCCTCATCATCCTCATATCCTCCCGATAGCACGATAGACTCGGCAGCTTCCACTGAGGAACCTGAGATGCCGCTTTGCAATGGGCGATGGACCCCATGCTTACGCAAGTCAGTACGATCCCGAAAGGAGGTGCCTTCTGCGAACGCCTGCGATTTCTCCATACACGTATTTGCTCTGATTGTTATTCATTGTTGGATTTGGGTTCAAGGTCGTTCCGTGTCTTAGAAGGAATAAGAATTATCTTATGCCGATTCCCTGTTGTGAGTTGAGGAATAGCAACGCGGCTGAAAGTTGCCGATACAGACACGCCAATATTTACATAGTATGAAATCCTAATTTTTATTGAAACTGCATTTTAGCTTCCACGAAGGTGAGCAAGTTGAGATAGGCGAGCGATCAACAAATCACGTAGCACAATAGGGCTTTCGGCAACAGCATCAGGATCAGCCTGAAGTAATGCATCTTTATCAGGTGCTCCCCAGGTTGCAGCGACTGCAAAGACCCCTGCAGCTTTAGAAGCAATGATGTCGTTTGGGTTATCACCTACGGAAATGGCATCAGGCCCAGTCGCCTGCAATCGATGAAGACCAGCAAGAATTGGGTCTGGGTGGGGCTTACGTCGATTGGTGTCATGGTAGCAAACGGTATTGGCAATATCCCAGCCGAAGTGGTTAATAACCTTAACACAATAGGTCGATGGGCTGGACGTGACTATGCATACTGGCACTTCGTTATCCACCAGCATCCTTATAATCTCATCGATGCCCTCATATTGAGTAAATTGAGGAATCGTCTGATAGACACGGGGCCAAAGGCGATTGCGGCGATGTTCCTCAGCCAGTGACGAATCCACCAGAGTCATATCCAGGTCAAACAATACAGCCAAAGTCTATTCCTCCAAACCAAGCAATGAAAGCTGTGAAGATAGGTTTTTATCCGAGGCTTTGGAGTTAATCGATGCACCGTCCATAGTAGAGTTGTTGGTGCTATCAGCTTCCTCTCTCGTTGAAGAAACTATGTGGCGTGGCTCATCAGTATTATCCTTCTGCGTTAGTCCTGAGACTAAAGGTGAGTCAGATTCCTGAGAGGTAAAAGTCAGTGTAGACTGTATATCTTCAGTTGTAGGCGTTTCTACTCCTGAAGGATTCGTACTGCTGACAGGAGGCTTTTGCGAATACGCATCGTTCAGTAGGCCACTATAAAAGAGAATGTCCTCGCGAGTTGCTAAAGCTGTTGCCTTGCCATCTTTGATTAATTTTTTATTGCCATTTGCCTTGGGGTGATCGCTAAATTCTGGGGGATGGGAAAGGCAGGCAAGCGGCTTACCTTGATCCAAGCAAAAACCTACCGTATGCATGGTCCCACCTTTAATATCGGTTTCAATAACAACAACCCCCAAACTCAAGGCACTCTGGAGCCTATCTCGTTCCACAAAATAGTTGCGGCGAGGTTTTTCACCTGGGAGGTACTCACTGACTAAACACCCACCCTCATCAATAATCTCTTGAGCTAAACGACGGTTTTCCGCTGGATACACCATATCTAACCCATGGGCCATAACCGCCACAGTAACTCCCGAGGCGCTTAAGCACCCTCGATGTGCCAGGGTGTCACATCCTGTCGCCAGGCCACTAACAACCACAAATCCCAAAGACGCAAATGCTGCACCAAACTTTTCACCTAAGCGGATGCCATAGTCACTTGGTTCACGTGTGCCAATGACTGCGACTGACGGAGCCGTAAGGCAGGTAATATTTCCTTTAGAAAATAGAACAATGGGAGCGTCGCTTATCCTGGTGAGAAGGATAGGGTAAGAAGAGCTTCCATAAACCGAAAGGTTGATATTGTGCCGAGAGGCCAGAAGCAGCTTTTCTTGGGCCGCTATTTCTGCCTCACCTATATCGTTGAGAGATGGTATGGTAATGCGGGAATTACGAGAATGAGCAATGCAGAATGCCTCACGAATATCTGCGTGTGATGAAGGTAATTCAGGTAGGGCAGCCAATACCGCCTTGGCCGATTGACGACCGACACGTGGCGTAGCAAGCAAGGTAAGAGCATAGAGTTCGCGTGTCACGTGCTGATAGTATCCTTTGTTTTAACCTATCTTAACTCTAAGCTTACCAATAAAAACATTAGTTTGCCGCAAGCCAAGTAGTATTTATACTGTCTGCCCAAGAGCTAAGTAGGAAACCTTCACCGCCCCTGATTCCATGAGGAGTTGGGTACAGGCATCTATCGAGCATCCCGAGGTTCTAACATCATCCAGGAGCAACACGTGTTTACCCTGAATCAAGTCTACATTCTCAACCCGAATGGATTGTAGATGCTTTTCTATCGACCGAGCACCACCATTATGTGCTGCGTCTACATTAGTGTGTCTGATTAAGGACCAAATGCCATCAGTTCGTTCCTGGCCTTCAACTCGGGCCAGAAGCATCCCAAGCCGACGAATACCACTAATTCTCCACTTCATAATATTTGACTGCTCACGAGTAAGTGCAGTAGACCCAGGAACTGCCGTTATCGTAAAGCCACTCCCCAGCAACGGCTGTATTCTTTCAAAGAAATATTGGAGCGCTGAACGGTCAGATTGTTTAAGAAGCAGAATATTTTTTGAGAGTTCGTCATTCTTATGTTCTTCGCGCCGTGTTTGGATAATACCAACCCAAATGAATTCCTGATTTAGCGTTGTCTTTTTGATTTAGAAAAATCATTGGTGTCTCCTGTTTAGCTTGATCGCCTGTTTTAGCCTGACTGCTAAAATCTAGTATTTTTTTCGTCAGTAGGATGATGCTTTCAACTGTTGAGTACCTGAACACGTTTTGTATCCCATTGGTTCTCATCCTTTAGGTCTGAGGAGAATGATTTTGCTCCTAAGAATCCAGTAACCTGAGCTAACCAGGAGCTACTCATATGTTGAAAATCCGTTGAGTTGTCGCCATATTCCGCGAATGCGGATTCAATCAAACCAGGAGCTTCCGTTCCCATGGGATTGAAAAATTCTCCCAGATTGATAACTGAACAGATCGCACTAACACACATACGAACAGCGGCATGCAAGGCACCGCCTCTAACAGCTAAAATTGCCTGACGGACACAAATTGTTGCGGATTGAACATTTTCGTTGCAGGTGGCGGGTAGACGCGTTTCCCATTCCCGATTAATCGGTAAGAGGTCCGTCGTGATGCCACACAGGAAAATGGCCGAGATAATCGACAAAGAATTCGGGGTCTATATCAAAAATATCAATAAGCGAATAAAAGATGAATCCACAGTCATTGCACTTTAGGAATGTATGACATTCTTGGTCATGCGTTGCGCCTGAATCAGTACCCCGCTCGATAATCATGTTTACACGGCTCAAAAGTCGAAGCTATTCGGCACTTTGGGCATAAGCCATGAACGAACGCTGGTCCAAAATTATGCTGAAATTTAGCGATATTCGGTACCTGTAAGCGATATGTGGTTCCAAAGAAAGCCTCGGTTTTTAGAAGGCCATTTTCGGTTTCTCCTAAATCTTCTATAAGTGGTTTGTCTGCCACATCATGGTTAGGTACAATGCAGCTAATTTCCCGCCGTACTACGACACATTCACCGAGTTTTCGATTTGTCAATTTATCTTTCCTTAGTTGATGAACAACGCGTGAGTGAATCTTTGTTGCGCCTATGCTGTCGATCTAACGAACGTGGATTTTCGCGCGTAGAACCATATCGGAAGAATTGTAGTTTTACTAAGCTGTTGTAGCAAAAAATATGCCTGGGCTTAAGCAGACGCACTTCGCCCCTGACAACGTTAATTTGATGACTTTAGTTCAGTTATCCCAAGGTGCCATTGGTAGACGCAGGCAACAGCCTCCACTAAACTGGTCATTCTCACCGCTTACGAACCGTTGAATTGCTTGCTCACGGTTAATCACTAAAACACGACCTTCCTCAGTTGCCTGGGGCAAGTCTGCCAAGGTGTGAGCCATATTTTCAGTTATTACTTCTTCATCGTCCCAAAGGTTCTCAATATTTTCCCAAAGCTCAGGTGTTGAAAGCCAAATACGCTGGGCGCGTTCCACCTGCTCCACAGGCGGAGCCAATCTGACGCGCCTTTTGGGTTGTTTGCTACGCCGCAACAAGATGGCGCTGCCGACCCTTCTGGAATTCAAATCGTCAAGTAAGGTGGCAGCATCAATAAAGCAAGGAGCCTTTAAACGATGACGAGCTTGCTGAGTTCTTGTCAGCCGAAGTGGATATATTTCGTCGGGCACCCATAAATCGTCAGATGTGCGCTTGAATGCAGCATTGGTAGGCAATCCCTCAGTCGGGTTGTCTTCTCGTTCGTACTTGATAAAACAAGAGTCGTCTTCAAGACATGCCAGGTCGATAGCTATAAACCTCGACAGGAAGTCATGCGGATTAGTAATCGTGCGCTGAGCGTGCATTAATTCTTCGACAGTAAGGAACGTCGCTGCAATGTAATAAGCAGTCTTGGGAGGATATTTTCGTAGCCGTTGATGCTGATGCTTAGTAAGCTGGATTGTGAAACCAGCCTGAGTTAAGGTCGGTCGCTTGAACTGAAGGAATACTTCCCAGAATGCGGACGGTCCCAGCACTTGAGCGTCATATCCGTTTAGGAATTCCTCACGGGTTGAGGGAGCATAAAGAGACGCTTTGCCAAGCGGGAAACATTGAAGAAGATATCTAAGGAATAGCGTCTCAATGGTTTTCTCTGGAGGTACTTTCTCCACTATTGCTGGAGGCGTTGCCGACGTGCGGGAATGGGTAGGACCTGATATGGACATGATTTGCGATCTGGCATCTCTGCAATTTCAAACCATTATAGTATTTTGCTGAGATACTAAGGTATTCCAGATTATTGCCGTCCTTCCACACGAAAAAAAGTGCTATCGTTAAATCGTTGGAGGGCAGAAGGACACTGTCCTTCTGCCCAATCACTAACCGCGATCTGATTTTGATTTAGGCCCGCCCCGAACGATTGAAAGGCCAGCGAACGCCTCAGCAGGTTCGGGTTTTTCTTTAATACCGTTAAAGCGAGCCTGATAGATCGGAACCAAGAACTCACGGTGTCCATCCTTCGTGTCAAAATGCAAGGTGACACGAGCGTAGCGCCGAAGCCCTGTACCTCTTCCTCTGACATACCGACCTTCAAATACTACGGGTGTTTCTACACGCTTGACCGTCAGAAGGATTAGTTGCCGAAGCTGCTCTCTCGATATTTGCGTTTCCCCGTTATTTGTTGTGTCTGTGGTACTTACCTCACCAAGGAGCTTGAGCGCAGTATCGCGGGCGGCTGGTGCAGTTTGCTCAGCCTCTCGAGCATCAAGGGCTTCTCGCTCTGCCTGAACCTGGGCATAGCGGCGATCAAAGTCCTCTTGACTAATCTTCTGACGCTCATGTTGATCGAGAAGAAAATCACAACGACGGGTCAGTTCCTCACGCACCTTCTTAAAATCGGTGAATGGGAGTTTGCCTACTGGTTTCTTGGCACGAGGCGGTGGTGGCTCCTGGAGAATCTGACGCACCAGGCGAAGCACTGCGTCTTCCAACGACCAGCCTGAGATACTCACCCCACCATCAACGTGAGCCTCTCCATTGGTGCGAGCGCGAATGCAGAGATACTTATGCTTACTGGCGCGGTAGTCCTCGGACTGAGTGCCTGAATACAGGCGCTCGCCGCAGCAGGCACAATAGACGATGCTGGAAAGCAAGTATTGAGTTGTGGCTGAGTACCTGCCCCCCTTACGTTTTCGTCTATTCGTCATCCAATCACCCGCACCCTGGATATGACTTGTTTTAGGCAAGTTAGAATAGCGATCCTGAATGACCCGTAGGGTAGTGGCCTCTTCTTCCGTTAGTATTGCAGGGAAAAGGTTGGGAATAACAGTACGCCCAATGCGTGGCTGCTTTCGGGTTCCGCTTTCACCATGTCGATTCAGAAAACCCGTGCCCTGCATCGTATCGATCCATGAAGGCGATAAGTATTTATGAGCCATTCCATCGGTAAAATGCTTACCATTGATCGTACGATAGCCTTCCTCATTCAGGGTGCGGGCGATCTTGACATAGCCCGTTCCTGCCAGACGCAGTTCCACCATGCGACGAATTGCCGCGACTTGTTCTGGGATGGTTTCGTAGATACCCTCCGTGTTACGCATAATCCAGATAGGAGGTGCACCATGCTGAACCTTACCTGCTTTGGCGCGTTGGAGAATAGCTCCTTGGATAAACTGGCTTGTGTCCTCTGACTGCATCTCGGCTGCTGCAAGGAGGACATTTCGTATAAAGCGCCCTGATGCGTCGCTCGCATCAATTTTCTCTTTGACAGCATGGATTGTGACACCTTCCTTCTCAAAGGCATCGATGAGGTCAAGGCTATCCTTGATATTGCGACCAAGGCGGGACAACTTGTAAACCACAAGGTGCTGGAACTCCCTGCGTTTAGCTGCTTCGTAGTGACGCATAAGACCAGGGCGCTCCCTCCAGCTTTTTCGAAACCCTGAAACGTCTTCATCCGCATCAGCCAGGCTCGCTACCTCATCTAAGCTGAACCTCTTGCTGGTGCAGTAATTCAGCCCCTCGTCAAGTTGTAGCTTAGTAGAGTATTGACAGTCTTCGTCCTTACCTCGAACTTTAGAAACTCGCATGGCAACGCGAGCTACCTCCCGCTCATCAGTCTCCCAATCAAAGTCAGTTGTCATATCGTTTCATCATCCTCAACAATTCCAGATGGGCTATGTTAATGAGCCGCTGTCACCGCCGAATGTTTGTGCTCCATCCTGTTGCGAGAGGAGGGAGTCCGTGCTCGACCATAGTCACTGGCGAGAAAGGCTCTAACCAATGCACGCTGCTCCTTCAGCCATATTCTCGTTTCGGGGCTTACCGTCGGATAAGCCTGATCTTCAAAGTCGTCTGCCGTAAGATTGCACATGGAATCTCTTTCCTTGCAGATATGGTCAACGCTCCGTCGCCTTTGGCGACAGAACTCGCATTTTCTGGCAAAGAGAGAGTCCTACCCAGAAGGCCAAAAATGACGGTTTAATCCGAGATGTTTTTTGGGGCCTTGGAAACCGCGCTTACGAAAACGTCTTCACACCCATGTTATTATCAATATCCGTGGGGAAGTTGTGTAACGAAATTAAAGAATATATTGTAATATGTAACACCAGATATCATAACAGATTAACATAAAACAATTGAGTTGAATGATTATTCAATAGAGACAGATGAATGGAGCGGGAGGACGAGTTTCTACGATAGAGGGTCGCAAAAAAGTTTTATGCTTTTTGATGATGAAGCGCTCTCAGCAGGTTCTCAGCAATTAGACATAAGAGGCAGCGCAGGTATTTACACCTTTTCCGTATGTCGGCATGAGCCTACTTCGCTACCTCTGTAGTTGGAGCATCCCCAGAACTTTCCCCATTGCCCGCTCCTAATTACAAGATGACCTGTTTTACATTCTGGACAGAGATGCCGCTGAAGTCCACATCCAGTGCATGCAATACTGCTCTCACTGGAATTCCGAAACCACCCCTGACATCTGGGACACGGTTCTAACGTGAACTCACAAATCGGGTAATTGGAGCATCCATAAAAATCTCCATACGTACTTGAGCGCTTCGTGACGATACCACTCTTACACCGAGGACATTCGTTAAAGGAAATCTCTACCCCATCAACGATAGTCTTCTCGTATTCAGATTCACTCAGAATTTCACAAATAAAAACGGATGGGCTGGCAGCTTCGGGAATAAGGTAGACACGTTTTTTCGCCCTGGTCAACGCCACATAGAAAAGCCTGCGTTCCTCAGCAAATGGGAATTTCTCACTGTCAGGCAGAACCATCTGCAGCGCAGGGTCATACTCTATTTGCGAGGGAAATCCATGCTTGCCGCGAGAGAGACTATGGATGATTACGTAGTCGGCCTCTAATCCCTTAGAGGCATGAGCCGTTAACTCGGTTATTCGTAGTTTGGGGAAGTTTTCCTTTAGTGCGGCCAATCTTGACTTGTCGAGTTTGTTGAAGTTGTATCGAGTCAGCAGCAGTACGGACGCTGGGCCTGCCGTATCGATCTCACTCAGAATGTCGTTGAGGGACTCGGCTGCGGTATTACCAGAGCAAACGACCACACCAGGGATGTCCGACTTAGTCTCGGTCGTAATTTCCTTCGGAAGCTGCCCTGGGTTTTTCTGAACGAAGCGCGAACTGAACTGGGAAATCTTGTCGTGAAAGCGAAAAGTGTGGCCTAATGGTGTCCGCTTCGTAAATCCAAAATGGGAATCGAAATCTGTCGTGAGCTTGATGTTTCCGCCCGCAAAACGGTATATGGATTGCCAATCGTCGCCTACGCAAAATAGCTTTGCCCCGTCAATCTGGTCGCGGAGAGAGCGAATCAGGTCCGCTCTTCCTATGGCGATGTCCTGAAATTCGTCGACCAATAGATAAGAATAGGGAGAAGTATATTGACCAGATCGAACACACTCAGAAGCTTGTACGATCATGTCTTCAAAATCTATCTCACCCCTTGATTTAAGAAGCTTCTCGTACTCGGCGTACACCTTAGAGAAAATCTTGAGGAATAGGGTGTCTCTTGTGGGATCACCTCTCTTACCAACCTTTGCTTGAACCGCGCTCCTATCCCTACCAGAGGATTTGAAATGGGTAAGGAAAGTCCCCACCAGCCCGCAGAAGGGATCAAGAACGCCCGCTGCGTTGAGACGCCCGATAGCTTCATCCCGCGTGATGGGAGCAAACTCTATACCTGCATCGGTAAGCTTTCGCTCCAGATCAGTTAAGAGAGTGCCCTCCATTCTCTCGTAGGAAAAGGTCTCTACCAGCTTCGTCTTGTTCTCCTGGTGAGTTTGTCGTGCCCATGCTAACTTCTCTTGATACCTTGCCTGATCCATAAAGGGAGCAGTAGTGCCTTCGCGGCTTATTCCCCAGTGCTCTACGTAAATGCGGTAATCAGGAAGATAGAAGTCTGGCTTGTATTGTCTATGCTCTGGGGTAGCAGTATCAATTTCATAGGGATATTCGTACTCGAACTTGACGCCGTGGAGGAAAAGCCAGTTTGCGATCTCGCACTCTTCAAAGGAACGAACTCTCATTCCTGCAAAGCTCCTGAGTTCGACCTCGAGCCGATACTGAATGTACTCCTCTTCGGTGTTAAATTCCCAAACAGGCTTAAAAGGCTTGTGGAACCTCGACAGGAATGCAATCAGGTCAGCACGGAACGATTCATCAGCAGAGAGAGTTTGTACGATATTGCTGAGCGTTTTATTTTTTCGAACGGAGTCTTCCGCTTCTACACAGATACTTGGTTTTTTTCCCGTTGCCTTTGCGATGATGTCCAAACCAAGTGCGTGGAAGGTTTTAACATTCAGGTCCAGACCCAGGCGCTTCTTGAGTCTTTCTCTCATCTCTTCCTCTGCCTTTTTTGTAAAGGCAAGAAGGAGAATTTCCTCGGGCTTGGCCCAGCCCTTCTTAAGAAGAAAGCCCGCCTTTGCAACAATGCAACTTGTCTTTCCCATCCCCGCCCCTGCAATAACTAAAGTATTATCTTCATCATGTACTACAGCCAGGCGCTGCTGGGTTGTGAGAGGCTTCGACTCGACCGTATCGAAGAACTCCTTATGATCTCGTAAAAGCTTTTCCACATATCGTTCGTTACGCTGATCGACTAATTTTCGTGGGTCCGCAAGTACGAGAAGGAGGCGCCGTAATGCTTTTGCATCAGACTCTGCGAGCTTTTCAACCAGATCATCATCTTCCTGGCCAGGTGATTTGAATGGCCCCACCGTGTCTGTCCATAAAGACAACTCATAGGATGTGAGGTAACTATCTCTGCAACAGAGAGTCTCCCAGCCGCCTAATGCAGCGCTAATATCTTTAGCCTGGGCTTGAAGTATCGATAGGAGTGACTTGCGCTGTTCGGCTTGCTCAATCGCTCGCCTCACAAGTGCCAGGTCATCTTCCCTGATGTTCTTAAGAGTGAAGGTATCTGCGGTCGTTGTCAGCCGCATTGTGCGGAAACCAAACCAGCCTTCGCTTGAGGCGAGGCGTGCAGAGGCAAGATCGACCTCACTCGATGTCAGCCTATTGCGTCTATGGATATACAGTCTGCCACGCCCAACGCTGACAGAGGTGATGTCTTGCCCGAATAAGCCAAGTAGGTTGAATGGGTGAATCTCAAAATTAGACATAGACCATTTATGTCCGAGCATTTAGAATGCCAGGTGCCCTGTGCCTCACTCCAGAAATCTACCTATAGAGGTGATTTGTGTTTCGACAATTTTCGTGAACACACAGTCGCCTTGATCGCAGGAAATTCCTTAATGGTTGTCGTCATCACCGTCCAGTCGGTGTGGCGAAGTGACAGTGCGCCCTTTCCGATGCCATCTCCTGCGATACGGCGCACATACACAGGAGATCATCCTCATGCCCACACAAGAAACGCTCGGAATTAGATGTTCCGAGGTTAGCCAGAGACACCGTCTGTATGGCCCTGATGCCCCAGCCTGTGACCTTGATTTCATGCTCATCGAATATGACCGAGCCGAACCAGTAGCGCTCTTTGAACACAAATTCTATCGTGGTGGTCCAAAGGTCGATTTGGATCAACCTTCGATCAAGGCATTTTCCTCTCTGGCCTTACGCGCCAACCTTCCTGCGTTTGTGGCTCAATACGACACCTCTACCTGGATGTACAGGGTCTATCCCACCAACCCTCAAGCAAAGGAATATCTACCACGTACCCGTTGGCTGACCGAGCGGGAGTACGCCGCGTTGTTGTATCAATTACGCGGAAGAGAGATTCCCGCTGAACTGCAAACGCGCCTCAATGGTGATCCCTTTGAAAATGAGGAAGAGGCCCAGCCAGAGACACTTACCACATCTGCAGCCTCCGAAACGGATGCAACAAGAAGCACTGTAGCTCCAGGTGCTGAAGACCTGTGGGACGAGTGGGACTGGGATGAAGGTTTGTATGAGGTCCAGCTACTATGCTCTGCTTGATGGGATGCGATGTTCTACAAGGGCAGCGTCCAGACGATGTGCATAGCGTTCGGTCAAATGAGTTTCTGATTCTCCCTGTTGCTTACTGCCTCAATGGCTCAGATACTTCCATTACTTTCCCTGGCCAGTTTATTGGCATCGTTTCGGGCGGAGTCACGACCACGGCAAACGTAGCTGTTGTACCTGGAATCGACCAGGAGTATGAGCAGCAAATACGCGAGTATCTCCAGCGTACAGGATGGGAAGCCCGAATTCCCTCCCATCTGAGGGAGGATGCTCCACGGCGTATCCGTGAGACGACCCAGAAGGCCGCCAAGGGACACCAGCGCGGGACCATCCTGGAGTGGCGCGAAAATGGAATTCAGCCCAGGCCGTTGCTGCGGAGCGTTTTCGATTAAGCAAAAGAGCGGGATGCACGCGGGTGTATCCCGCGAACCTGGGATCATATAACATCAAGCATATCCGTTCAGCGCCAGATTCGTGCCTATTTAATGTGACTATGAAAGATGTTTATGATTGACGGGACTATTTTCGTGAACAGCGCATCATGGAATAGCGAAATGGTACCGCTATTTAATTCACAGTTCGACTAAATTCCGTAAAAAATACAAACCTCGCAGTCATTTTTAGCCCTTTTTGGTAGGACTTAGAGTATGTGAAACCCGATGAACTTATCTGCTCACGTCATTTTCGTGAAACAGTCTTAAACGAATGCCCAGTGCTTTGCAAAGACCCCACACTGCGACGCCTCTTTGCCTATCTTGTTTTTGGCACCTGGCGCTGCCTCCATACCAACGATTTGATGATTCCAGCCGAGGTCCTCGCCTATCTGGAAAGGCTGGAAAATCGGCACCAGCATAACAATTATAAAGGCAAGGATTTTTTAGACAGGTTTTCTAAACATGTCGCCCATATTGACTACAGTGAATCCGTTTGGTTTGTTGGGCGCTGCCGTACCGTACGTAGGGTGGATTGGTCCTCTAATGTGCAGAGAGCAATCCTACAGGAACGGGCAGAACGCCAGGGCCAATTTACCCGTTCTTCCTCGGCCAGAGAAGATCGCGTATTTTTTACCAGTGGCAGTCGAGTGACATCCTATGCACTTCGCACTCAACGAGAAGCCCTGCGTCAGGAAGCGATGCGGCGAATCGTTGATGCTGGAAGCTCTGACGCAGTTCGGCTGCTGACTTACCTCAGCAGCCAGAGTTCTAATCGGTACACTAAGATGCTTGCCAATCTCGACGCGGCATTATCTGCTGCTCTTCACATACAAGATGAGCGAGCGAGAGACCATGCGGTCGATACTCTCCTCGCAATTCGAGAGCAACCACTCCCTTTCTATCAGGCGTCTCCAAAAGGTAGAACGGTTCGCATTTTTCCTCTCACGACGAGTTTGCTCACCCTTAATTCGTATGTGCGAAGGGTACTGACACCAGATTGGATCGACATGGATTTGCGCAATGCACAATGCTCTATAATAGCGGCTGACTGGCAAATTGCATCATTGCAGAATTTTTTGGAGCAATCGCTGCTGGAGGGCGCCGAGTCGCTTTGGAAGTATTTATTGAAACAGCTTAACATTGAAGAAGAGAGGCATAGGTTACTCAAACCTGCATTAAAAGATGCCCTCTATTCCACTGTTTTTGGCGCTACGAAGCGAAATATCTGCTGGCACTTAACTCATGATTCCAGCCAGAATAATTTAGGACGCAGATTTCTTGCTATACCTCTCATGCAGGATATCCTTCTTGCACGGCAGCGTCGTATGTCTGAGATCATAAAGCAAGGTGGTGCCATAAACATCTATGGTGACTGGATTCCTCTACCATCTGAGAAAGCTCCGCAGAATGGGGTCCGCTCAGTGCTTGCTCAAGTTGCCCAAGCTGCTGAGATGAAATTGATGGCACCAGTCATCGATCTCGCTTTGGAACAGACTGGCAAAAAATCGGGCTTTGATATCACCCTATGGCAGCATGACGGATTCAGTTTCGTAGCGGATAAAAAAGAGGATGTAAAACACTGGATTTCGCGGCTTCAGCAAGCTGTCGGCAGCCAGGCAAAAAGCCTGGGCTACAGGACTCGATTGGAGGTATCGGAATTTGATCCAGAGTCTACGCTTGCAGCTTTGAATTCCAAGATAAAGAAAGTGAATCGCAATAAGTACAAGAGCACCAAGAACATGGTGAATCATCAGATTGAGATGCCATGTTCTGACAGCTATGTAATGAGATAGTAAATAGAGATTTCAGGGTTTAGAGAAATGTCAATTTTTGAGGAGTTGTGGGTTGTTATTCATGTATACCCTGATGCGTTATCTCAAGGGACAATATCGCAATAAATGCTCCCTGACGTTTAAGCGATAGGTGTGATGCATGGGTCTCAGCACAACTATATCCACTCTCCAGTTGAGATTCTCTACTACCTTCATATAGACCCGTCAGGAAGAATCAGAGGTGTCGATGTAGGATTAGCGTATTTTCATACCTGACTAAGAGTTCATAAACAGTATTTTGCCACTTCTATCACAGAGTTTTGTGGGTTGATTCATATTGGCAAAATTAGATACTTCCGTTGGGAGTGTGCCTGGATCGTCGGGAAATACATGTGCAGGGTCCGTATTTTTCAGAGTTCTATGTCTAAATGATCATTGGAAGATGCGGTCAATCGAATTGCTTGATGGCCATGACCTGAGCTTTCGTGCGGTTAATCCCCATACTATGTTTATGCCTTCGAAACATACTTAATTAAGAGGATATAATTTCACGTCTGCACAGTAGTGCATATCTGGCGTTTGAACAAGCGCTTGACCTACTGGAAGTCCTTCTAAACGCCCAACTATATCCGTCATCGTATGAGGAGGCTGTAAGTATCCTGATACTTTTTTCGATTGCGGATAGTTGGTCCGAAACAGAATTTTTGTCCCTGCATTTTGTAAAACTTCAGGATGAAAGTCTTGCATGGTTTGAGAGGCTACAATGACGGCGATCCCAAACTTTCGACCTTCCTTCATCAGCTTGGGAAGCGTTACATCTCGGGCAAGGCGGTGAGCTTCATCCAAAACAATACAGAGACGCAAATGTTTTGTCTCACCCCATCGAAACATATCCTTGTAGAGTTTTCGGAGAACGAAGGCACCTGCAGCGAGTTGGAGAGTTTCCATATCAACGCGGTGAAGGTCGATTACTGTGGTATTAGAATGTGTTTCAGAAAAATCGATAGTTGTACCGTTCTCGCGGAACAGGTTGAATTCAAATAGCGGTCGCACACGAGCAGTCGTATTCTTCACGCCGCGGCGCTCTAATTCCAACTCTTTAATTCGTTGAAAGACCAAAGACATCAAAGGAATCTCAGGAATGTTTCCGCTTGATTCAACGTCAAGAAATCCTGCACTTTGATAGGAGTCTCGAATTGCCTCATAAACGAGATCACGCTGCATATCTCCCAGGTCGCAAATGTACTGGAAAATCTCAGCCACTTGAAAGCTATTGGTTTTCCATTGGTTGCCCCCACCTCCTAAGCTAACTTCTAACGGTGAAAATGGCAATCCCACAGCGACATCTATAACACGTGGTGACGCCATACGGGCAAAGCTGCTATTTGGGTCTGAGAACTGTCCGTGGAAATCAAGAATAAGTGAGGGCACGCGTTGTCGAGCAATTTCCGAAAGCAGGCGCAGAATTAACCAGCTTTTCCCCTGGCCAGGGATACCCATCACAAAAAGATGAGGACTCCCTTTCACCGCGCCAACCCATGATATAGGTTCGCCTGATTGCTCATCCAAACCAAGCTCTACCTTAATATCGGCGGGCCGATGCGTGTCTTCTCGGGCAAGTGCCTCACTGTTATTGGTTTTCGTTTCCCCTGGCATCTGGTCTGGTAGGGCTGCCGCCTTGGTATCTGCTGAAAGGGTATTTAAATGTTCGCCTGTTGTTAGAGTAGTAGGCGGAATCTTTTCGGATGAGTTGGCGTTGGCCAGAGAGGAGATTTCCGACATTCGAAAACTCGTCTCTGAAGCGATTTCCATGCCTGTTAGTACCTGAATCGTAACATCACGGTGTTTGAGCGGTTTTGTCGGAGAGCCATTTAAATTCACGATAAAGCCACGGTGCCGTGATGCTAACTTCGTTATTCCCATCTCCAAACGGGTGAGACTGTCGAGGATTTCTGTATAACGCAACTCATCGGTTATATGTCCGTGTCGCCACGATCGATCTGCATAAAAACGTAGTATAGCAGCAAGCTGACACCTTAAAACGGGAGCATCCAGGCGAGGAGGGTCAGAAAAGTACATACCACGTAATATTTTATCTGTATTGAGTGTCTGATCTGCGATATTCTCCAATAGGCTGGTCGGGATATTATTTGCCCCTAACCTATACTTAACTTCGACAAAGTCAATGACAATCCGCTGCTTTGATGGACGTACTAATAGGATGTCACAACGGCTCTGACTATCAGAGCCCAATGAGTTTTTAGCATCCCAGAACAATCGCTTATGAGCGTCGAGTGGGACCAGAATAGTGTCTTTCAACTCCCCACGTTTGGCTAAGTAATTCGCTACAACCGCCAGACTCACTGTTTCTTTGGCAAGCGTGTCGTGACCGATTTCACCCCCACTTCCTTGTCCAATCAAGCGCAGGGCAAGCCGCCCTGACACCATTTTTAGCGTGGTCAATAATTCGGAACACGTCTCATCTGAACGGACAATTCCAAGTTCTTCCATTGCCCCACCGAGGATATCTAAAACCTCCTCTTTGCGCTCTGTCGTCACAACGAGACGGTGTCCGAGTCCATCTACAAATTCTGGTGTGTAATCCAGAAGATAGTGACTTGCTTCTTTTGACAGGTATGTGTTTTGGGGGGCGTCATAATACTCCACTCCAAAATGGCGATCGATGGTTAAGACCCAATCCGCACAAGAGTGCAAAATGCTGACCATGCGCCGTTCCTCAGAGCCAACAGCAAGTTTCAGGGCGGGGATTTGTCCGTCACCAGGGTTACCGCCCAGGAGGAGTGTTAACACAGATAAATAACTCTTCTGTCCTTCAATGAGAAGGTCGGAGTAAGCTCGATTAACAGGATGTCGCTCAGCCACCTGATCGCCCCCAAAACGTATCCTCCTCTCCCAGACCGCTGTGTCGTTAGTGGTTGAAAAATCTGTAACAAAGTGAGTGAGGAGACCAAAAACGGAAGCACTGCTATTGCTCACTGGTTTTAACTGGGATTCACTAACACCAAGTGTAGGCTTGTAATGGTTTAAGCAGAACGACATATGAGCATCCCCACCTGGGAGATTAGCCAGATTTGTATATGTAAGCGGTCGTCTTGCAACCTGAATTGCTGGACGAAGATGATTGCCGCGAGATCGATTACCGCGGCGATACCACTCAGTTGAGAGAGCTTCGAGACCAGGTGCAGGTGTCTGAACGTCCAGAGCAGTATGGGTTATTAGGTCAAGTGTTACATCACTTCGAAGTGAATCTTCTTCATCGGTTGAAGCAACAGCAACTAACGCAGTTTCTAATGCGGAACGTAAGAATTCTCCCGAACCTGGGTTCACAGCATTAACTCGTAGCGTAGTTAAATAGCTATGAAGTTCCAGATAGTTAGCAACTTCATCGGCAGCATTCTGGGGAGGAAGGTCAGTCAGCGACGCTTCGTAATCTTCCAAACCTATCGCTCTTGCCGTTTCCGTTAGAACCGTTCCTGGATCGGGGGCATCCAGAGGCATCATGACCCCATGATAGAAGTTGAGGTTGTCGGCAAAAATCTCCGATTTTCTGCTGTCTCCTGGAAAAGCGAGTAACGCAGGCAGATTTAAAGGACTGATCTGGGCCAGGATACGTTCACTTATCCGCGCGTGTCGTTGCGTAACAGATAAACGCAGAACCTCTTGTCCAAGTTTATTGACCCATTCACCGTATGCGACGTACCATAGGAGGCGTAGCGGATGAGTGGGTAAAATTACGGTGGCGCGACTTTGATGTGTCAGATAGGGAAAATGAAGTGACAGAGTATCAATGCTTAGCAAGGCTGTAAGAGTCTCAGCGGAAATAGAGCTTTCCGACGATGCGAAGCTTTGGCGACGCGAATCAACGCAACCGTCCAGCAAGTCCATATATGCCTTTGCATAAGAACGCACATGACGACAGAGATTAGTGGTCAGTTCTAAAGATTCAATGAGTCCTCGCCCGCTCTGTGCTGTGATCGAATCAAATACGTGTTGTCGTGCTTGCAGAAATCGATCCCAAACAGGAAGCAGGGACTCCTCTACCACGATAGGTAATTTCTGAAGGCGCTCGTTCGTAAGTGCATCGACGCCAACAACTGTGGCTTGGTAGCGTCCACCGAGGCGAGGGTTACCAAGAATCTCTTTCTGAAGACTTCGCAGAAAGTCCGTCGTAGCCACACGTACTACCGTCTTATCATTGATAAGAAATGGTAAATACACTTGCTCTTTGTCTTCGGCTGCAATCGGGAGCAGACGCTGCTCTTTATCTTTTGTCCGCAAAGCCCAATTTAGGACACCATCAGGGAGACAACGAACTGTAGGCATTCGGCGGGGACGGATATTTTCTACTTCCTCACTAATGTCATTTTCCAGGTAGAAGCTCTGACTGATTCCTTCAATCGGGAACGGACCATTATCGCTGCTTTCTTCATCACTGCCTAATATTTCTGATCCGTTAATATCAAGACCAACAACACGAATTTGAACCTTACGTACTTCAAGGTTCTCGACATCCAATTCAAGTCCCAATTTTGCAGTACGGAGGCTTCCACGAACTGTTATTTGAGGAAGTTCTACACCTGTTATCTCACCCGTATCATATTCGTCACGATCAGGTATCATCTCAACTCGCCATTGAGCTACATCTGTAGGCTTGATAGGTTGTGGCTGCCATTTAGCTTGAACGAATTGTTTTACTCCACATTTTGCATAGGGAATTGTTCCTGCCCCATCCTGATAAAGCCCACAGCCTGTTCGAACGACATCATTTTCGTAGAAAGGAATAACGTCGATTCGCGTTAGGTCGGAAGGCTCGGCATTCGGAAATATCCATTGCTCAAATGTCAGCTTGTCGCGCCAGGGTTCTTCAGTAAGCTGTCGAAGCCATTCACGATCTGATTGAAGACGCTTATCCAACAAGTATTGAGTAAGCTGGTTTTGGATAGTGCTGGGGGCCAGCTTCAGTGAGGCAACCCGTTCTGCTACACTGGAATACGCGCGGATAGGTCTGGCAATCCTATCCACCGACTGACGATTCAAGTCGAGGCGGCGTGTCATTTCTTCTATGTCGCCCAGATCAGGGAGCAAACCTACCTGCCATAGTTGTTCGCCAACAGTAGGCGTAACAGGCGAATCGAGGATGCTTCCCAGAAAGCACACTATATCCTCAACAGGCACACGTGCACTACCCTTTAATTGTCGCAATACAGCGGCTACTGGATGCATTAATTCATTAGGAATTTCCGATCTTAGTTCCTCAATTAATCTGCGTAGGAATGAAGGTAAATCAAATGGCGAGAAAGAGTTGCCCAGAGAACTAACTGCCACATCTTGAAGTGTGGCAGGAATAAACAGACATAAACTTGTCCGCTTGCGGTTACGAATCTCTATAGCTTTATCAGCAGGAATATGCCAATCATCTATCTGGTCGTGTGAGAGGACATATGCGTCTACATTGCTGGGTAGCAGGGCGCGTATTGCGGCACAGGCTTCTTGGCACTCTTCGGCGCTAAGATGATCTACGCGTATACAATGCCCTAAAAGCTTACCGTTGAACTGTGTGGAAAGCTGCCGAACAAGTGAAGCGATTTTTCGGGAAACGCCATCGGCGCTATGTTCATTCACGTTGTGATCCAGGTTTTTCATAAATAGTTTTTTCCCTCACTTGGTATGAAGTGTGGGAACAGGTGATTACGTTGTTAGGCCATCATTTCTTCGTTGAACGAGGGAAGATGCGCTGTGCATTGAAATCGTCTGACAAATCCATAAATAGACCCATCTGGCGTAATCGCGCTTTGAGGGCGAAGAAATTGTCTTTCGCCGCTGCAGTCGCCTCGGTACTCTGGTCAAACGACGGGGGAGTATCAATTAAGATACCGTAACGATGGTGCAAAAACTTCAGAAACGCTGCCAGCGTGATGCTGCGCGGTTCTCGGCGATAAGCCTGTTCCCCACTATCTTCTTGGGCTTCGGGGGAAATGACAGCGAGTTGTACTAACGTTTCCAGTAGGGCATCACTCATTACGTATCGCCATAGACGCCTTCCTTTTGTGTTGCCTCGAAGTAATCCATCACCACGCCGTAGTCCACCAGTGTCAGCCATCCATTTTGCCATATTATTAATAGCGTATTTGCGTTGCATCACTACCAATATTTCTACGAGTGCTGTGAGTTCGCTCATATCTGGATGCTTTAAAATTGCACGTATTTCGGCAGGTATATTTTCTTCGTTGTCGTCTTCACCACGAAAAATATCCTCAACTGTTTGCAGATCAAGACGTGCACTTGCTTGAATATATTCATTCTCTCGCAAATCCCATAATCCAACAATGTACTTTCCGCCAGACGCATCTTCAAGTAACGGCTTAAGCCTGCGATTAGATGACACATAACTATGGAGGGTGCGCAACATTAATTTTGATCGTAGGAAACTTTCCATTTCTTCAAAGTCTCGGTTGACACAGGCTTGTGCTATTTGATCACTACGACTTCCTCGTATCTGCATACAGTCTATGAACAATTCAAGCGAGGACTGCGAGTCTGTGACACTCTCGAACGCTGTACGCTTCTCACCGTGAATTACCAGGGCATTTGATGCACGCATCAATCTTAGTGTATAGATGAAAAGTTCAAAATTGAGAAGGGCTATGAGATAGCGAGATAGGGTGGCTGTAGGGATGCGTCGGGCATAGACAGTCAAAAAGCCTGCTACATCTTGAGCGAGATTTAACGCAGCAGAATAACAGGCAGGATGTGGTGGCTCTCTATTGACCTTATTACTTTCTTTAGGCGCATCGAAACCATCCAGATAATAGAGTTGCAGTAATACCTCTAAGTCAAGTGCTGTAGCCCCATCATATTGCCCGTCTTTATTCATACCTTCTTCGAGTTCCACACCACCCGCAAATGTATCTCGTACAAGTGCATCAAAGAGTCGTGCAGAAGCACCTTTATCTTGGCCACCAACGCGTAGATGACGATTCAGTAGATAGTAAAGAAATTGGTGAGTCTGGCGGAGGCGACTCGACTGTGCGGGAAGAGAAGGCTTATAAGCCAGAAAGGAAAGTGGGCGGACATATGCGATTTGCTCAGACCGCTTTTGCTTTCCAACAGCACTTGTGACAATAAGACTACTACGCGTCCACTTGTCCAGCAGACGATAGCCATCTTCTCCTTCAAACCCTGTAAGATTTTGATGACTTGAGAGTGCAGCCACATACCGCTGGATATCCTTAGCATCGGTGCGACTACCGCCACGATCTTTGCCGCTGGATCGTACCAACCAAAAGAGAGCAGGGAGTAGCATTTCTACGTCGAAATTATTCATCTCGATACTAAAAAGCTCGTCAAATTTCACACCGACAAGATGCTTAGGTAGTTTAATGCTCATATTAGTGCCTGGATATCTTCGGTAGGTCGCATTAATGCCGAGGAGAGTGTGCTGTTACTATAATTCAGGTTTATCTCTTCCATTGAGAGTAAGGTGATTATTCCGTCTTGCTGGCGTACACCGTGTAATTTGCGCCCTGCTTCAAGCAGTAGCAGTTCCGTTGCCATCTGATTCAGTAGGAGGTTCTGAAATTGGGCAAGATCAATCACAAACGGCTGTTGTTCTTCGGCACCAGGCTCGTATCCTTCGTTGAACCGCATTAGAATCTCGAAGAGATCGAGTCCAATGACGATACGTGCATCACTTTGTATGTGACGTAGTTCGAGAGAATTGGGCAAAATCTCGACCTTCTCCGCACGAGGCGTTATTACACGACAATCAAAATCCTCCTGCGGAAAGCGCTTGAAAACTGTAAGATCAACAATTTCATTGCGACTGGTGCGGATGCATAGGTAGCGACCATAGAGTTTTTCATCAACGATTCCATTCGCACGAGAGATAGCCTCACACAGAAATGCTCGTACCTCGCTCATCGGGAGTTTCCCCGTTACCATATTCAGGAACATGGCGAAATGGCGATAAGGTAGGAGTCCCGTCCAAGTGACAGGAGGTGAGGCATCGGATGAGAGCGAGTCGGCATTTGCTTCAAAGAACATCCGCCGCTTATTAGCTTCGTACCAGCGTTGATTGAATGCACTGAAGCTAAGACCAGCGAGTGGCAGCGAAGATCGCCCAGGGATAGGCACCGTGAAGATATCAATAGGATTGCGGCCTTCGGAACGACGATAATGTAGAAAACGGTCCAGTGGAGGCGTTGTGACGCCAGCAGGATCGTACGCAGCAAAATCCTTCAGATTATCTTCGGATTCGCTCTCGGGATTAAAGGCTGCCATAAAATAGAGCCTGTTATACCAATCTTCTGTAAACGTCTCCTCCTCCATCTCGCGATGAATGTCATTGCACGTAGCTGTGCCCGCTACGATGTAGGAAAGCACAGAGCGCAAATCCCGCATTGTAATATGACGCTCACCTCGAAGATGAGTAATTTGGAGGAGCGCTCTTAGCCGCTGCCGCACTACCGAACCACCGTTTTTATCTACGAGAGTGTCACGGTTGAATTTGATAGTGCATCGCTCACGGGCGCGGCACTCTTGGCACACATCCCATCCTTCAGAATCCACCATTTTGAGGAGTACCTTCTCAAAGAGATCAGCCTCTACCTCGTTACTTCCATTTCCAACCACAGAGCGTTGCTTCAAATCTACCAGAGCGATGCGCGAATCGACTTTATGGTCTTCCTGTTCCAGTAGGCGAAATACTTGTTGTCCAAGCCATCGATATTCAGGATTGTTAAGTACAAATTCTCTCAATTTTCCGTCGTTTATGGCTATTAAAGCTGTGTATGGACGTCCCGAAGGCGGCTCAATACCCCGCATTGGTTTCAAGATTTCATCGAGCAGTTCATCTGCACGTTTGCCCTTGCTTGATTCGGAGGCATCAAAGTTTGCCGCGAAAGTATGTCCATTCAGGCTATATTTCCAACCGTTATCCAGGTCATACGAAAGGGCATCCGCGCCCGCATCTTCTAATGCCCTGCCGAGCTTCTCCAGCCATGCTGTTTTTCCATCACCTGGATTGCCGCTGAGCAGTACAACCTGATACTTTCCTTCTAAAACGCTCGGAATCAGATCGTTGTCAAGTCGAGTTTCAACATAGGTATCCTCAGCAAAGTCAGTATCAAGCCCACGGTTGTCCGCATTTCCGACACGACTGTTTCGGTACAGTCCCTGAATATCGCGTACCCATGGATTGTCAGCCCGATTCCCTTCGGCGGGTACACCGATTGCACGTACAGAACTTACAGATCGGAGGCTGTCTCGGAAGACTGAGGCATCTGGGTAACGATCATCGATTTTGGGAGAAATGGCACGGCGCAGAATGTGGATAAGTGCTTCGTGTATTTCTGGATTATGATCGTCAATTCGTAAAGATTCTGGGGTGACTATCTGACTTTTGTCAAAGCGTCCTTCAAGGTCTTGGGCGAATGGAAATTTTCCTGTCGCCATCCAGAAGAGGATAACTCCAAGTGCATAAGTATCACACGTTCCATTCCAGCCCATTCCGCTATCAAGTTCTGGAGCACGGAAGGCAGGAGTGCCAACCAACGTGGTATGTGCTGTAGTCGCTATTGTGGCAAAACCGAAGTCAATAAGCTTAGGCCCAGCTTCACCCACGAGTATATTACGGGATGATATATCTCTGTGAGCGAGTCCATTCTTCTCCAATAAGCAGAGTGCATCAAGAATGGTTTCGCCGAATTCTAAAACACGAGATAGGGGCCAGGGAAATTCTTCGGATAAGTCAGATAGTGCGATACCATCCACAAACTCCAGGCGAAGATGAAAATCAGCGCTTGGTGGACGAGCATCTAATACACGTGGAATAGCTCTATGGTGGAGTCCTTTAAGTGCGCGATATTCTGCCCCTGCGAGATGACGTGTGGTAAGAGGGTCTTTGATAACCTTTAATACTGAGCGATCCCCACCATAAAAAATGTCCGATACAAGGTAAGTTACTGCTGTTGCTCCCGCCCCAAGTATGCGCTCGACCATGAACTGGTCTGCAATCACATCTCCTACTTGGAAAACACGTCGTTCGCCATCTCGGGATGCTGGAGTGGGGGAAGGAATCTCAACTACCTCACTTTTTATATCTGATGAATCTGGTATTCTTCTCTGATTTCCAGTCACAACACTTCGCATTAGCGATTTTCGGAGTTGATTAAGCATTGCGCGTGCGTCATGAGCGCTTTGCCAGCGCTCACGATCATCGCCCTTCACCATTTGTTGAAGCATGTTATGGAGAGTTTGGGATTCTTCTAATCCCAAACTTGATTCGGAAAATTGCAGTGTCGGAATGACACTTATGCCATCTGCACTGCGAAAAGATTCTGCCGATTCTCCGCTAAGCACTTCTGCCAGAATCATTCCTGCTGAGAACAGATCAGATGCAGGATTTGCAAAAGCAAGTCCTACGCTCAGTTCAGGCGCACGATAGGGCGAATCTTGAAAAAGATTGTCAGCCGAAGACGCAATAGAGATGCCTTCAGAAATTCGGGCGAAATCGAGGTCCGTTAAAAAGACCCGTGCTGTCTCCAAAGACATATCTACGAAGGTATTATCTGGCGTCAAGTTGCGATGCAAAATACCAAGATCATGTAACTTTGCCAGTGCATCAAAGAGTGCTTCACCAAGAGTTATTGCGTCAAGTAGGGTGAGTGGAGTTTTGTTCGCGTCAGAGGTCAAAAACCGCAATGAGGGAAAGTCTAATATATGTTGTGGCACTACAATGTAACGCTCATCTCCCCAGGTGAATGGAGGATCAATGGCAGTCGAGATACCCAGCGTCATTGCCCGATTCGCTGCGTGGAAGTCGCGATAAATTAATTCTTTTTGCTGCTTTCGCTCTGCATCACCAAGCCCGCTAAGTTCGTACAGCTTGAGTCGGCGTTGCCCTCCTGCATCATGTTCTGCCATGTAGGAGCGATAATGTGGACCACTGGGAAGTGCCTCCAAAATTTTATAGGAATTGATGTTTTTGGGGAGTGACGGACGTAATGGCAAGACTCTGAGTTTGTCCAGAATGAGATTGCGGAAATCTGCGATGCTGTTTTCATCACGACCACGCCGATCCATCGCCCTTAACACTTGTTCTACATCAGGAAGCCGCATAATACGCTCACGACGCGGTTCTTGAATAAAGACCTCTGCGGTTTCATGCGAGAGTATTATAGTTGGAAGTACAAAATGACCAGTGAGATTACTGTCAAGATGAGGTATTTGATCTCTTATGTAGCCTGCGACTTTTCGGGCTACCATTTCCATATTATTTAAAGGATTAGAGAGGCTTTCTCTGGAATCTAAGACCCAGTAAGTTTCGTTTCCGTGAATCCTTCCTCTATATCCTTTTTCGTCTGCAACGAAAATTCTATTCTCGCCAACTATCAAGAAGTCTACTTCACGAGTTGATCGATTGGGCATTACAAAGAGTTTGTTTGTTATGATAAACCAGTTTTTAGGTAAGTTGTCTCTTAAGTAATGGGCCGTTAATTCTTCGCCATTTGTTACGAATTCGCCAAATTGAAACAATTCTGCCATGTTTGCCTGTTTTCGAAAGAGGGGGCATCTGTAGTAATCATCTTTGATCAATTACATCCAGATTAATCTTGCCGCGGCAAGGAATTGTGCATCCCTTTTTATTCGATGTTTATACTGTTATTTTAGGTTTGACGCTATCAGGTTTACAGAGTAGGATTTAAATAATAGGCAGAACCAACGTCAAATCGGATTGCCAACCTACATGATAGGGGGACGTTTGCTAAACTTGACCGTTGGCCAACATGCATTCCGTCCCTGGCAGCAAATCACTCTACAGCAAAAGCGATATACTTTTGCTCGCCATAACTACTGAGTATTCTGTATCGTACTCCTTCCGAAGCGAGCGATTACCAGATCAGCGATAGCATCCGTAATGCCATGTCTGGAATCAATCTTGAAAAAGTGGCCCTCTATATCTGCGTCGTCTCCATCATCAAGAATCACATAGTCAGAGACTGAGACTCCGTGTGACTGCGCGTCTTGCAGCCAGGCCATGATCTCTGTCGCTCGTGGTTCCCCGCCTATTACGGGCGTGATGCTGAAGATGGATAGACCTGAAGCTTCGAGGATTCGTCGCTTTTGCTTACTATGCCGCCACAGGGAAGATAAGACTATCCTGGCTCCTGTCTCTCTTGTGATATGTAGTATCCTCTCGACGCAGCCAGCATCCAGGTCTTCACGCCACCCACATTCGGGCTGAGGAATAAGCACCCCATCGATATCCAAAAATAGGATCGGGAATGCGCTCGAACTGACAGTAGATTCTCGGATGATTACGTCACCGTTTGCCATAGGCTGGTTAGCTCAAATCCTCTCTTGTCTGTCTAAAGGCATCATGAATCAACGCGGTTACTTCACGCCCCGCGATGCTACCTTTGTCTCGAAGTCGTAGTGCCAATGTCGCCAACGCACTACGCTCAGCTTTGTGAGAAAACCTGCGGCGCAACTGATAGCGCGTGAGGTCGATCAGATGGACTATTTCTTGGTCGATGTACCGTTCCTTGTCATCAAGGCGACGCAGCGGATAGTGCTCTCCCCAATACTCATACCAGTACTCGATGAGAACTGCTGCCTCCTGATGCCTCCCTTCCCAAATGGTGATGGCTGAAAAACCGCTGAGGCCGAGAGCTACCTGAGCCGCCTCGCCCGCCAGCAGTAAATCCAGACGAGCAGGCGGCTCACCTAATTGCTCAACTCGGCAGTAGCCTTTGTACTCATGGCGTTTTTGTTGAATAGAAACCTCAAGAATTCGTAATTTCGCTTGATGAGCAACCAGAGCACAACCAGCAGCAAAAACCGCTGCATAATATTGATTCGCAGCGTCGCAGGTTTCTCCAAAAGCATGGGCAACTTCCATTTCCATACTCACAACCCTTTCTAAACTTGTCTTGTTCATTTATCGCCAACGATTCCACATACCCAGCCCGAAAAGTATCGAGATGAAAATGGGTATAGGCACCGCGAGTGGGGGATAAAACAGCAGCCAAAAAAAGTAGACCCCACACATCAGACCCAGATAAAAGATTCCGCAGGCAAGTATCCCTGCGAAAAAAAGCAGATCATGAAATTCTATTCCGAAGAAAAAACCAAGCCCAAACACGAATATAGAGATACAGACGACGAGCGAGCACAGCAGAGTCATATCAAGCAACCTCCTGTGTCTAATTATCCTTAAAGGTGGGGAAGTTATGTAACGAATAGTTTTGATTACATGTTGATGGATACGGGGATTTATAGTATAATACTCATGTTGTGAATTGCAGGATTTTTATTATTCCAAATATTGCATTCCAGAAATAGATTTCGTTACATAACTTCCCCAAAAGCCGCGATAATAGCGGGCAGAGAAGCTGGTTGGTAAGAAGTCCACGAGCCTTCTGCCTAAATCTTGCCAGTCTTCAATGAGATTTAAATGGAAACACTTCACCCTATTTTGGGCGGATCGACGGGCACAGTTAAGGTTTGTTATCGTGGCACGGACACATTCCGCATTTGTTCAACGAGGATGACTAAGATCAAGCGCATCGACGAATACGGCGATGTCGATTACTACGATAGACTTTCGGATGCTCTCCAGGATATATTTCAAAAGAAAGACTTTCCTTTACTGGATATTGTTGGTATGTTTTTGACATACGGAAGCATTGTGACATGGGAAGCGCAACATATAGCTAACCGCCTACGCTTGGAGAAAGTGGAAGGTTTTGGCAAAGACGAACTGGACATTTACAATGTTGAAGAATTTACTGCGAAGCTTAAGGCGAGAGGCTCCGTATTTTTCATCAGATGAATCTGATCTCTTATTGAGTTAATGGGGCGGTCTTGTACTTATTCCATTGACCCGTAAAATTAGGTGCAGAAAAAGGAATTTGGATTTTTGATCGGGCGCTGTGCCTTAGCAACTGATCCCTACTTGGAATCACTGTTCGAGTGTGCCTGACGGCTGCGACGGCGTGGTTTTGGAAGTGAGGGATCAGGCATGGATGGTGGAGGAGGCGGCTGAGTCGCCTCCCCCATCAAATATGAGATTGAGCACTCTAAGCTTGTCGCCAGGACGCGAAGCTCAAGATCGCTAACAATACGCTCCTGTTTCTCCAACCCAAAGATTTCATCTTCTGACGGTGACCATTGACCATCGGAATGGAAGGCAATGCGTCCTCCGAGTGAAGCTTGGGTAAGTCCCAAGGCCAAGCGGCGTTCTCTGACTTGCTCGCCCACGCCGTTTTTATAGCCTTCGGGAGTGGTTAATCTTGCCCAGGCCCGTGGCATTCGCTTGGGCCATCCTGATCTTGCATAGACCTAAATTCAATCAGGGTATGCGTCTTGCTATCCGTGATAAATGACGGTTAAATGCAGCGATTGACTGTTGACCTTCTTCGTAGGCGCTACGTAGCGCTGACTCTTGTTCTTAGGTTCGTGAGGGTAGTGAATGTCGAATGCTTCTGTCTGTCCATCGTGTAAAGAGGCTCTCCCCATCCGTCAGGGCAAGTTGGTAAAGTTTTGTCCGCGTTGTGGGGTTGGTAGGGAAGCCTCTCTGCCAAAATCAAGAAGCTCTCAGATACGCGCGTCAGTTCCTGTGAACGTTCAACTAACGACCGACAACTCCTCTATGGAGCCCACGCTTTCTGCCAGTGGTCGATGGAACGCGGGAGCCTGGCTTCTCCACTGGATATGGTTATTCGCTCATCGACAGGTACGGTTAGGAGCCATTTACCTGGTTCTGAGCACCATGCCTGTGGTGCTTGCATTGGTGGCTATACTTCAATTTTTCCTATCAAATGGCCGCGATATATCGTCTCTTGGGTTAGCGCCCATCTACCTGTTGTTGGGAGGCTTAGTGGTGCTTCTCGCTGCCATACCTATCGGTCTACGTGGAGATGCGATAGCGCTTAAGACAGGTAGGTTTTCCACTGACGCCGAGCTTACAGCCTCACGGCGGAATTGGGCGATAGGCGGGGCTGTTGCTGCGTTGGTCTATATCTGCATTTGTGCCGTGGGATTCTGGGGAGCCGTACAGATGGGGCGTCATTCTCCTGAAGGATTGAATGCCCAGTTATTAACTGCTTCGACCCGAGGTGATGTTGCCGAGATCAGGGCCATAGTCGATGAGAACAACGAGAAAATCGGAATTGGTGCCACCAATCTAAATTTCGACAATGCGATCAGTAATGCTCGATTTGGTGGGCACACAGAAGCAATCAATTTACTTCAAGCAGAAAAGGCCAGGCGGCAACAGGACATAGGAGGTGCGCGATGATTCCTAATTGTCCTACCTGCCATTCGCCATTGGAGGCTTCCGACCAGTTTTGTGCTGAGTGTGGCACCAAAATTCACTTGACAGGTACAGCAAACCTCGCTACCAAAACCGCAATGCGTGGGTGGAATCCCGTCCTGGCTTGCCATATCTGCGAAGGATGCTTTGCTCAAGACGTGAAGGATGCCCCCACCTGCTACAAGTGTGGAGCACGGTTTTTAACTCCCGAGGAACTCAATGCTGCCAGCCCTCAAGCGGGAAGTACGACTTCAACTTCCCCGAATTTGGTGCTTTTAAATCCGAAACTGAAATGGATTGTCTTGGCATTTATGTGTCTGGGTATAGTGGCGATCTGCGCCCTTATGGCAGGGCGAAATCAGCCTAAGTGGGATACGGTGCCAAGCAAGGCTCGTGGTGCTGAATCCGCAATGACTACCAGCACGGGGCAGTCACCCCGCTATAATCTTCCTCAGCCTGCCGCAGCCGCCCAACGGCTTGTCTGCCCTGATTGCCAAGGCAGTGGAGTGTGCCCGCAATGCAACCCATCCAATCCGCTCGTTGCCACATTTCTGATTGCAAATGGAGCAAGTAGACCATTGCGTGCTGGGCTATGTCGTGCTTGTGGCGGCACAGGCAAGGAACATAATCGCAATCAATTCGGAATTCTGCCAGATTGTGGCGTGTGTCGGGGGACGGGTCGTTGTACGATCTGTGGCGGCTCAGGTCGATGCCAAACATGCGAGGGAAGAGGTCAGATCACTGCCGCTGAAGCAGCCAGCATTCAACAGTACCGCCGACAGTGGAACATAGAATCACAGCAGATTCAACGAGATGCGGAAGAGCACTACGAATGGACCCACATCAACTAAATGTTGCCTTTTCAATAAGCACAAGTATTGGCTGGCTGTATCGGTAAAGAACAGACATTCTACCCAAGAAAAACGTTCTTAGAGTGCCAGAACAAGGCTTCGGATGCTGGGGCATACTGTGTATCTGTCGGGAGAAGCAGAGGCGCTCCGTTTGTAAGATATAGGTCATATCCGCCCTTAATTCGCCCTGACCGTCTTACGCGATATTCCTCGGTAATGGTGAACCAGCCACGATCAAATCCCCAGTGGTGATTCTTACAAAGGGCTATTCCATTTCGGGGATCATCATTGTGGAAACGAGCAAAGGGCATTACATGGGCGGCATCCACAATTGTTCCATCCTCCTCTCCCCATACCTGCAGCCGACAGATGGAGCAGGTATTTTCGTAGAGAGCAGTGACCACGCGGGGAAATAGGTAATGGCGCAGATAAGCTACATCAGATTCCTGCTCAGAACGTGGAATGGGCATTGGTCGAAAAGATGATCTGGATGCCTCTGTAATAAGCCGTTCCGCTTCCAGTCGGAGCAGTTCAGCAGGAGTTATTCCTGGCTGGTTTGCCAAGTCGGTGTGTCCAGGAAAGTAGGTTGTCAGGAGCGCGTTGCGAAATATGGCTCGGGTAGTTGTATTAGAGAGCAGAGTCCAGAGTCCTGGCACGAATCGCCCAAAATCGACAAGGGATGTCAGTCGTCCAATGGATGTAGGATGACCCAGGTCAGACTCGGCAATAGCTGCCCCACTACGAGTTAGCTCCCAGAACCCCTCACTGGCGAGGTAACGGAAGGGATAGATAATTCGCTCCTGCCAGGTATTTTCAGGAACCAGTAGCTTCCAATACCTGCGAAATGTGGCGACCAATTCAGGAGTCAGAGCCACTTTATTGTCACGGATGCTGCCACCCTCTATGCCGTCCAGGATGGCGAGGAGCAGAATTGGCTTATGAGGAGCATCGCCTAATCTTGGGTGCCGATTTCGGTTCAAAGAAGAAAAGCGCCGTATGTAGTCGTCAAGAAGAATATTGGCCATTAGAGTTAGCTCAACTGAATATTTACTCACCTACAGCCAAGAGTCAATTTTGCAGTCCAAATTTCTTGCGTAGGAGTCTGCGTTGTCTCAGTAAGTGGTCAGTTGAGGAGTAAAGTTTCCACAGAGGAAACACTAATCTACCGCATTAATTAAGATCAGTTCGGCAGTCTGAGCGCCATCAAAAACCATGGGTCATAAATCTCAATCATTGGACAACGTCTAACACCCCTTTGGAACGGAATAATTTAAGACATGGACATCACAAAACTTACACGGGTTCTACATCTGTCTGATTGTTTGGCCCTTTTGGAACGCATACCATCAGAGCAGGTTACGCTTTGCTACTTCGATCCACCGTGGTATACGGGGCAACAGAATTACTCGTTCCTACAATGGGAAGGTGACTCACGTGCCGAAACAACTCTTGAATCATATCTGATCTATCTTTCTCATATCTTAGAACAGACACGTAGAGTGCTCGCAGAGGACGGTAGTCTCTTTTTTCATTCGATACCGAGCCTGGCAGGCAGTGTTCGAAACACCCTGGATTATATATTTGGTGCCGAGAATTTCCGCGAAGAGATTGTAGTGCAGCGACCATGGAGAAGAAATGATCTACGAAGCGGTACGCCCCATGAAGTAATCTATGTGTATAGCAAGGGCGACCACCCCAAAATTCAGCCAGCTATGCGTCGACTGAGTGAACTTGAGATTGACAACAAATTCCCGAAGATCGAAAACGGACGACGTTATCGGCTTCTAACCATGGTCAGACCAGGTCGTCAACCACATCTACAATATGAGTGGAATGGCTATACACCAGTAGGAGACCGTGCTTGGCAGGTGCCGCTCTCCGAGATGAAACGTCTCCATGCTGCTGGTGAACTCGAACAGCGCGAATACGGGAGTCCCGTATGGCGCAAACGATTCTTCAAACCTGATGTTGATGCGGAAGCTCTAATCGGCAATCTCTGGACGGAGCCAGAGATGAGTTACATTCCAGCCCCAGAGCGGTTCGAAGATCAGACCAGCTTTCGATACACAGCCCAGCGTCCACTTGCACTCATGGAACGCATCATCGAGATGGGGTCTGAGCGAGGAGATGTCATCCTTGACCCGTTTGTTGGATCAGGCTCGACACTCGTTGCGGCGCGAAAGCTTGAACGTATCTGGATTGGGGGCGATGCATCTGAACAAGCCGTGCAGTTAGCGCGAACGCGCCTCGCGGCAGCCGAGCCAACACCTTCTAATGGACCAAAAATCATCGAGCAGGCACATTTAGAAGAGCGATTTTCCCCATACTCGATCAACTACAAAGATACCATTGCAAGTTTCAGTGATTACAGGCCAATAAAAGATGTATTCTACTTAGACCAGATGGTGCCTTTCGAAGAGACGAAGCACTGCGAATTTAAAGAGATAACAGGCGGAAGTCCTATCAGGACCATAATTAATGATATCGATAATTATGTAACAGCGTTTCTGAATACCACGGGTGGCAGAATTTTCTGGGGCGTTTCTAACATGGGAAAGGTCACTGGAGTGAAGCTCAAAAAAACTGAAAGGGACAAGCTACGTAAGGACATCGACAGCAAATTAGCCGCAGTCCAGCCTCCTGTTGACCCTACCCTATATCTTGTTGAGCTTCATGAAGTTCATAATAACTTTCAACTCGTACCAGATTGCGTTGTCGTGGAAGTTGTCGTTCCGAAGGCCGAAGCTTTCGACTTATACGCGCTCGCGGATGGGGCAGAGGCACTCGTTAAAACTAATTCTGGCAAGCGCAAGATGACGGTAGCGGAAATAGTGGACTGGGCACGGCGTCGAATGCCCAAAGGGAGACTCGAAGACCAGGGGGTCGAAGAATCAGAAGAAGCAGCGGCGGGCGTTTAAAGTGGGGTTTTCGAGGTCGGGGAAGTCCTCCCCCGACCGCCCATATCTTTTTAGAAGTTTATCTTACGTTAAGAAAATAGATGTGCCTCGGCGATTTAAAATCAATCATCCATGTCCATGTTGATTAGGAGGATGTTCTTCTCGAAATCATCTCCGCCTGTCTGCCATTCTATCCATTCCTCTCGTGTGGGCATCATATCTTCAAGCGAAGGTTGCGTGCTTGGAGCACCTTTTTGACAACCACAGGAATGGCAAACGGGGCAAATACTCCAATTGCACGAAGCACACCGTCTCACGGATGGGTCGCGGCTATCGAGTGGTTCAGAGCAGCCTCTGAAACAACGATTTACATACCATCCCACTTTACATCCCCTACATACGTAAAAAGCTACAGTCGTTGGATGAGTCTCCACGACTGTAGAAGGATCGTCGCAATTGATACACACACGGGACATTTCCGCGTCCTGCCGTATCCCTCGTGCATCTGCTCTGTACTTTAGTTTCCTTGTACCGATTTCCACAGCTATACACACTCCAATTGGTTATAGGTTCAGTTAGTCTAATGCAAAAATCGTGACTGCTCCACAGGTAATGGCATTATGGGCGAAGTCTGCTACCTCATGGCAAGGACATTTAACCCACCTGGAAACGGCTATCTCTACTATGGAAAATCATATTGAATCAATTTGCACAACGGTGTGTAAATTCACCTGGTAGCTCATCTAAGAAAAGCACGCCCAAGTGGCTCAGGGAAACCTCGCCGGGGCGAGGAATGGAGCCGCCGCCAGTCAATCCAGCGTTGGAGATAGTGTGATGTGGGGCGCGAAACGGACGATGGCAGACCAGCGCGGAACCTCCGGGGAGCATGCCAGAAACGGAGTAGAGCTTGGTGACTTCCAGCGCTTCATCGACGCTCAGGGGCGGCAGAATGGTGGGCATTCGGCGGGCCAGCATGGTCTTGCCGGAGCCGGGGGAGCCAACTAGGAGTACGTTATGACCGCCCGCTGCTGCCACTTCCAGCGCTCGTTTTACATGGGCCTGGCCCTTGACATCATTGAAATCAACGTCGCTGTTGGTGTACTGGCTCAGAAGCTGCGCCGGATCTTCGCGCACCGGGTCTACTAGAGAGAAATCTGCCAGCAGCTCCAGCACCTGCATGAGGTTCTCTACCGGATACACATCAATATCGCCGACTATGGCGGCTTCACGGGTATTCGCTGCTGGAACGACTAAGCGTTTGCG
The DNA here is from genome assembly GCA_049840835.1 of Armatimonas sp. Classification (GTDB taxonomy): domain Bacteria; phylum Armatimonadota; class Armatimonadia; order Armatimonadales; family Armatimonadaceae; genus JANLTX01. Next base: position 119,053 of record JASGJG010000001.1, read on the forward strand.
TCCGCTCTGGCGTGCCCAGATAGCCAGTGGAAGGATGCCGGAGACCGGACGGACGCTGCCATCTAGCCCCAGCTCGCCAACAAAGACCGTGCCTTCCAGCGCATCGTCGTTGAGCTGTCCGGTAGCAGCAAGCAATCCTATCGCTATGGGTAGGTCAAACGAGGGACCGGCTTTCTTTAAATCCGCCGGGGCCAGATTGACAATGATCTTTTTGTCATAAGGAAACAGCAGGCCACTGTTCTTTACAGCTGCCCGAACGCGCTCTCGGCTCTCCTGCACGGCAGCATCTGGCAAGCCCACGATAGTAAAACTGGGTACGGTTCCGCCTACATTGACTTCACAGCGCACTCCATAGGCGTCTACTCCGAAGATAGCGGCGGATTCAACAACAGCAAGCATGTCTGAAAAATTCCTCTCTCATATTGTATTACGGGTGAGATTGGCGATTCTGACAAAATGGCCGAATTATTTTTTGAAAAACACAAAAGCCCCGGCGAATTGCCGGGGCTTTTATGTGTCTCTGATTAAGCGTCCTCTTCGTCTGGTGTCGCTTTGTACTTGATCTGGGCGAGCAGGCATTCGTCCGATGCGATATCGTCTCTAACGCCAAGGTAGGTAGGTTGGTAGAGTGAGCCGCCTTTGAGGCAGTAGAGATAGCGTACTTCCACCACATCTCCTGCCTGTGGTAAGTCGAAGTTTATGGGGATGGTGACATTGCCCATGAGCGTCCCCTCCAGCGAAACAGCGACGCTACGCTGGGCATTTACCTTCGCCACTACTGCGGAGCAAGTCGCGTAGAACTTGAACTTGACCTGATCGCCACCAGCACTCGGTCGGCCCACTTTATACGGAGCTGATGCTCGCTTGAAGACTACACCCTCCCTCCCTGCGGCTTTCAAGGAGTCGTGCATTGCACGTTTCTCTTCTGTGGTGGCGCAGGCAGAGACCACCTCAGCATGCGCTGAGTTATCAGAGACTATTCCCTGGCGGATAGTGACACGCTCCGATAGTGACAGGTGGGTGATTGCCTCGCCCTGCCAGGAGAGGATGTCAAAGACCCAGAACTTTGTGCCAACCAGCTCTCCATCTAAAACGCAGTCTGGCAGACCCTGTAGTGCCGTCTCCACCTCTCTGGGCAGGCTTACAATCAAGCCCTTACGATTGGAGCCTTCAACAGTGCCGCCTTTTACCTCGACCATGAGCCGTCGCCCATCGTGCTTTTCTTCTAGAAACCATTCGGAGGAAGTCAGATATAGTTCTACGGCGTCTTCCTCTATCGGATTGAGTAGCTGGGGCAGTCTGCCGCTGACAAGTCCTGCTTTCTCACTCATGGCGAATGCCTGACCGCTGGCATCTGGTGTGTAGCCCTTACCCTTTTTCTCGGCCACTATCTTGTCGTAGATCTTAGTGGCTGCGGCGAAATCGACGGGAGCGCTGGTCTTTGTGCCTGTAGAGAGCGCACTGCCGCGCCGCCCGTAGGCAAAGTTCACCACATAACCGTCGCTTCTTGCTTCTATGCCTGCCTGGTACACCTTGTCGCTCGAACCCTCTCTATAAAAAAGAGCGCAGGCAGGTAGCTCGGCGGGAATGGTAATAGGTTCGCTGATTGTGTTTTGCGGCATGGCTTGTCCTTATATTCGTCTGTTGCTACGGTACTACTTATACTCGTACAAAAGCGGCAATACACAAGGCAAAAGTCCTGACATCTTAAAGATGTCAGGACTTTCAGGTCGCTTTCGTTTTAGCTCAAGCGATTCGTTGTTGGCTTGCAGAGATAGACTACAAACAGCGAGCCGATACAGGCCATCAGGCTCAACAGCTTTCCCTCAACAGTGGTTTGATGAAAGAAGCACATCAACTGTACAGAGGCAGAGACACCTGCCAGGATTCGTGCGATTTGCATTTCTGTTAGTTCCCTGTGATACGGAATCCGATGCCCGTAGTATTGTAAACACCCTTGTAGCCGCCCACGGTAATCTCCTCGCCCGCTTTGCCTGTGGCGTCTCCATAGACACGCCCGGTGCGGGTATCGAAGTAGACGTAGACATTGTCACGGCCTTTGAACGGGGAAAGGGCGCAGTAGTCGTCCGGGCTGAAGTCGTCACGATCGATCACCGAGAAGACAATGGGAATCACGGACTGGGGAGTGTTGCTGACGCTATGGACACCAGGGTTGATGAGCGGATCCTGGTTGTCTTTTCCGGAGAACTTCTTCAGGCTTCCGGCCACGCGGACATAGACATCGTAATCCCCCTTCTTCATGGTTGATGTACCACTATCTATCTCGCCATCTCGGCTCCAGACACGGGTGATCTCGACCCGGATATTGTGCTTACCCATGCTCTGTGTCGTACCACCAGCCCACGCGCTCAGATCTGAGTTCGTACCCGTGGCAACAGGACCCGCCTTGGAAATCATCTCGTTGTAGATGTAGAGACCATTCCCCACGTTGAACATCAGGGAGCCATGGTTATCCATGTCCCAGGGCATGAAACTACCGTACCGCGCTCCGTAGAGACCTTTCCACCAGTTCGGGTGAACAGCAGAGACTTCCAGACCGTGCGACGAATCAAAGCCACAGAAGCCATCAGTATCGTTCTCTCCATCGGAGCCAAGGGTATAGGGGTTGGCGCTGAACGCATCACCGGCCACACCTGCTACCAGGCCGGGACCGAAGATAAACTTGCTGCGATCGTTGAGTTGCGCGCTGGAAAGACCAGTGCCCGTGCCTCGGTTCGGTGAGGAGATCAGGTCCGCTTCCGGAATCCTAGCCTTACCCCAGGGGCGGGTATTTTCCTTACCATAGCCTCCGCGGTGCAGGATGGACTCTATGATGAAGAGTGAGCCCGCATCCGAGGCGAATCTACCGGCACCCATCACATCGATAAAGCTATGGGGGAGCATGCGACCACCGGCTAAGAACGGGGCGCGGTCGCGGTCCAGGAACATACCGCCGGGATTTCTGCCGCCCAGGGTGTAGATAGGCACCAGAGAACCATCCGGGCGGGTCGCTTTGGCAGGGGAAAGAATCCCCCTGTTGTACTCGTCCATGCGCTGAATGTCCTGCAGGCAGGGACGATCTCCGCCGCCGACTTGATAGCGTCGTTCAGATCTTCGCGCACCTCTACCAGCTTCTTGGTAAGCACGTCGGGAAGGACTTTCGCCAGACCAGTCTGCTTTTTCAGATCCGATGCCGACGGCAGTACGGCTTTCCCGGTCTTCATCAGCTTATCCATATCGCCTGCCAGTGCCGGAATTTCGCTGCCGGTGTGTGGGGTAGACATGGTGGTCACCAGAACGACTCGTTTACGCAGAAAGTCGGCCTGTTGCCGCTGGGCAGAAGTCAGTTTCCCCCCATACAGATCGGCCCCTTCCGGGTTGGTTAGAATCGCTCTGGCGACGATGCCACCGAAGCTATGGCCTACCAGGTAGATCTGGGGCTGGCTGGCGGCGGGCAGATGCCCGAACGTGCGGTTGTAGGTCTGGTAGATTTGCTCAATCGCATCGCCTACCTGCTGCATCATGTGGCGGGAGCCATCACGGAATGTCACCATCACAGCGGTGCTGGGAGTTTCCGATGGTCGGAACGTGGCGGAGATATAGCGCGCCGAGTCGCTTTCCGACGACCCTGTATTAGGAACAGCACCAGGCGCCAGATCAGTCTGGGTCACCGGAATACTGAAGTTCTGGTAGTTCCACTGCGTGCCGTTGACCTCACGGAAGTCGGTCCTGCCCTGGCAGTGTTGAATCAGGCGGGAGTTTTGCGCATCGGGAGTGCCCATCATGGCTTTGATCAGATCGTAACCCCAGTACCAGCGGGCATGACCCGATGTCGCAATATGCTCTTCCGGGGCGCTGGCAGGCCGGTTAGTGACACCATGCATCAGCACAACCAGGCGAGGGCGGCGCGGCGAGAAGGGAAACGAAATAGGCTCGGCTCCTGGCTGAAGAATACCCGGAATTGGCTTGGAGAGGTCTATCTGCTGGGCCAGCGCAGGGGTGCTGGCGGCGGTCATCAGGACGAGCGGAAGAAGGGTGGTTATAGCTTTCATTGGTTTTTCTCTGTGATCTTTTCTCTTAGTGTTAGTGGGAAGAAGGAATTATTCGGCGACGTTGAACGGGTTACCCCAGTAGCGGAGGCGCTTCTGCCATTCCGGGGTGCGCTGGTCTTCGGGGAGCAGAGCCTGGGTCTGGAAGTCGGCCTTGCAGGTCGGCAGCTCGTCGATAAAGTACACAACGCTCTTTGCGGCAACAGCTTTTACGTGTCCATCGCCGAAGACTGTGAGCGCCATGTTGGCGTGCTTCTCGGAACCGCGCCAGATGAGATTGCGGCGGTCGGTGGTGCGGGCATCTTCCCCGCTGAAGTTCTTCCAGGGGCAGGCAGCCCACTCCGACTGATAGAGTGCCAGACCCGGCCCCTTCCAGTCAAAGCCATCTGGCTTCTCCAAGCGAGTGACAATGTAGAGCGAGCGCTCTGACGGGTAGCTCACAGAAGCCAGGGTGCGGCCCAGGAATCCGCCATAGTTGCCGCCAACAGTCACGGCCTTGGCAGCGAGTACGGAGGGCAGGTAGTAGTCTACGTTGGTCTCAGGGAGAGCCGGGTCTAGCTTGCCGTCGGTGTAGCGCTCCTGTGCCGCATCCCAGAAGAAGTCGAAGTTCTTGCTATAGGGATAGAGGTAGTACGGATACGCTCGGTAGTCACCATAGTTTCGCTCGGCAGGGTGAACGGTCTCATCGTAGTCCTGCGCATACATCATGGAAGCGATGCCAATCTGCTTCAGGTTGCTCATGGTAGCGACAGTGCGTGCCTTGGCACGAGCCTGAGCGAAGACGGGAAACAGGATCGCTGCCAGGATCGCAATGATAGCGATAACAACTAGCAATTCAATAAGAGTAAAGGCCGCTTTGCGGGGTGATACTTGGTTTTTCACGGTGATATCCTTTCGGGTTTGAACTTGGCTCTATAGTAGGAAGCCGCCGTAAACCCACGGTGAATCAACCGTGAAAAATCCGTGAAAACGAAAAAATCAGACCATTTTTAGAATTTTTTTACGCTTTTGCCGCTTCTTGCATGGTCAGCGAAACAAAACCATATAGCTCATTCCAGGCCACTCTGACTTCGGGAGTAAGGCGCTCCGCACCCAGTTTCTGCTCCAGGGCCCAGAGCAATACTTCGCCTACGACTCCGTAATGAGCCGGTTCCGCGCCATAGTGCCGATGATTGCGCCCGGTTTGCCAGAGCAGTGGCACCAGATTATCCGGGCGATCCAATCCATCTCGCAGGTGCTCCAGCATCTGTGTGAACTTGACTTCCTGGGCACGAATCGAGTTATGAAACAATTCGCGCACGCCGGGAGCCACTGTGAAAAGCTGCTTATAGAACAGAGCCGCCAGACTCGCCTCACCGTTCTGGGGAGCTGCAAGGGCATCGTTTAAAAGTGCGCGTAAAAGCTCTTTCTGAAGCTCGGTCATCTGGCCTCTTCCGCCGGGTAGAGCTGAGGAATCAAAAGCGCCTCCGCACGTTCATAGCGCTTCGCTTTATCACGCTCCTGAGCAAAGGCGTCTTTCCCCATACTCGCCTCTACACTCGCTACTAGCTCATCCAGAGGTCCATCAAAATCGTACTGCTGGTCCAGTTGAAGCAGCTCCTCTAACCGATGCAAAACTCCCCAGAGATGGGCCGCCACCGCCAGGCTATCTGGGGTGGGGTTCGCTACAGCCTCTCGCAGAGCCAGGCGGGTCAGCCAGCTCATACTCAGCATCAGGTGAGGAATGGCATTGGTAATATCCGCCTGCTTTAGCCCCGCACGAAACCAGCGCCGCGCCTCGGCAGGGTTGTCCTGAGTGACATGCACCTTTCCCAGTGCTGTCAGAAACAGCACCTCGGTCATACCCATACCACGCTGCCGGGTCAATGTCAGACCGGTATGACAGAGCTGTTCTGCCTGCCTGGGGTCTCCGTGCTTATTCAATCCCAGGCTGAGATTCCAGAGGGCAATGGCATGAGAAGACGCATCCCCCAATGCCTGCGCGACTTCCATGGCTTCTCTCTGAAGCTTCAAATAAACCTCTTTGTCATTGCGCAGGTAGGCGGCATAGGCCAGCCAGTGTAGTCCCAGGAACATACCGCGCTGGCTCCCCACAATCCGAAAGAGAGTCAGACCACGCTCCAGGCAGTCTCGGGCACTCTGCTCTTCGCCTCTCCGAGCGTGAAAATAGCCCTCATGAAGCGTATAGGTGGCTTTCTGTGCCAGTGTGCCTTGCGCTTCCACCACGGCCTGCCCTACTTTGAAGAGAGCAAAAGACTCGTTGTGGTCGGAGTGTGGGTAGGTCTCGCGGCGGGCGGCGGCCTCCTGGCATGTCATCATCGCTTCCAGTAGCGAGTCGTCTGCCTCTCCGTAAAGCTCCTTACTGCGCTTATAGTGCGGAATCGCCTGGGCATACCGGAATTGCATCGCATTCAGTCGGGCCGTCAGCTCCTCCAGCAGGGCGTGCAGGAATATCTCGGTTTCTGGGAGCACCGCTCTCAGGCGCTCTACCAACTCCAGTCCATGATTGTATTTCCCAGCTCGTTCCCAATGCCGCCACAGGGTGCCAGCCAGCCGCGCTCCCAGGGTGGGAGTCGAGCCGATAGCATACTCTAGCGCCGCCTGAAGGTTCTCCTGCTCGGCGAGAATCCCATCGAAGTAGTCGCTCTGGCGCGGCGAGTCATAGAGAGCCGCCAGACCCTCTGCATACTCGCACATATGGCGCAGATGGCTTTGGGAGGCCTGCTCTTTTTCTGCCAGACTCTGATGACTCTGGGCATACTGGCGCACCATTTCCAGCAGATAGAACCGCTGGCTGCCATCTGGCAAGCTGCGCACTCCGATTAGCGAGGCATCGCGGAGCGCTTCTAAATCTGGCCAGCGCCAGCGGGCTTAGCTCTGCACAGACACCTTCTGCTGCCTCTAAGGACCAGCCGCCCCGAAACACGGCCAGCCGAAAAAGAATGGCACGCTCGGACTCACTCAGGCGCTGCACGCTCTCCTCTATGGCAGCGTAAAGACTATCGTGTCGCCCTGCTTCACTACTACGCCGGGCCAGTAGCCTGAGGTCTTTCTGAAGCCGCTCACGCACCTGCTCCGGGGAAAGGAGGCGAAGCCATACGGCGGCAAGTTCCAGCGCTAGCGGTAGCCCCTCTAAGTCCTGGCAGAGTCCCTGGAAATCCGCTTCATTCTGTGGGGTAAGGCTCAGGTCAGGCCGTGCCTGCCGGGCGCGATCTAAAAGAAGCTGTAGTGCCGTATCTTCTACAAGTGGCTCCAGGATCATCTCCCGCTCGCCAGGCAATCGCAGTGCCTGGCGAGAGGTCACCAGGCAGCGTAGTTCCGGCACGCTTTGAAGCAGAGCCTGAAGCGATTCAGACAGTCCCTGCACGCCTTCGGCATTGTCTAAGACCAGTAGCGGCGCCTGGTAGGTGTCTAATAGCCGGGTAAGTGCGGGGAGCAATGGCCCGCTTTCGTGCCGGCCGCCTGCAGCATCATAGATAGCATCCAGCGCTGCCTCTCCGGTTGCCAGGTTCTCTAGGGCCACAAAGACGATGTTTCGGCGAGTCAGCCCCTGCGCGACTTCTAAGGCTAACCGGGTCTTGCCCACACCGGGCGGGCCGGTCAGCGTCACCAGGCGCGTGGCGCCGGTCTCGGTAAGCAGGCCCGTAAGCTGTTCCCGTTCCCGCTCTCGCCCGAAAAACGCGTCTAGCGAGGCAGGCAAAGTGCGTGGCAGAAGCCGTTCGACTACTACCGGGTAGACCGTGATACTTTCGGGAGCCGGAAGGGACGTGCCTATGGAATCCAGCGCGGCTTTTAGCGTTGGCGGCGGAGTGGTGCGAAGCTCTTTCCAGAAAAGGCGCTCCACATCTTTCCAGTGGCGTAGTGCCTCAGTGGAGCGCCCGGTCTGTACTAAAAGCTTTAAAAGATTCTCCTGCGCGGTTTCATCCAGCGGATCTAAATTAACAGCGGTACGGGCGTAGGTAATGGCCGCATCTGGCTCGGTTTCCTGCAACGATTGCGTGAGCTGCAAGAGAGCCGTACGCATGCGGTTCTCTAGTCGGTCGCGTTCACTGAGTACCCAGGTTTCGTAAAACCCTGGCATGAGGTGGTTTTCATAGAGCTTCAGGGCTCTATCCAGTGCCTCGCGCTGTTGCTCCGGAGTCGCACTCGCCTGTCGCAAGCACGCCTCTAGCTCCACTACATCGCTGGCGACCTGCTCTATATCTAAGGCCACACTCGCCCGGCTGGCGCGCAGGACTACTTCTTCGTCGGCAGTGCCCACTTCTTCCAGGGCGCGGCGCAGGCTGGCCAGGGTCTGTCGGAGTCGGGTACGGGTGAGAACCGGGTCTTCATCAGGCCAGAGCAGTCTCTATGAGCTCATCGCGCGACCACTCTCTTAAGGGCGGCAGGGCAAGGCGTGCCAGTAATAGTGCAGTCCGCCGTGTCTCAAATCGGGTGGTCACTCGCTCACCTGCGCTCAGGCGCGGCGTACCTAAAAGATCTACCCGTAATCGAGGAGCGGAAGTCGGCATATGCTATTATTTTCGGCGGAAAACCCCTTTCTCCCTTTTTCTCTTAGGGAAACCCGGCATACTGCTAGTGCGTTATCTATTGGCGATTCCGGCAAAATCGGGGGATTATTTTTTGATGGACGGCAATATTAGCGAACTCATAACCGCGCTGGAGGCGCTGGCGGACAATCCGGACCGCTGGCGTCGCTTTCCGAAGAAGAGCGTATTCGGCTGATGAAAGTCGCCGGGCGACTGGCACGGCCTGATCTGGCCGGGCGTAAGCAGCTTCAGAAAGAAACGCTTCGGATTCAGAAAGAGCAGCGCCGTGAGCGATTAGAGAATGTACTGAACGAGACAGGAATTCGCAAGCTGCGCCGCCAGACCGTGTTCACCACCCCCAACTATTTCCCACCCAAAGAAGGTTTTACTCCCGAAGCCACCGAGGCCGATTTCGAGGCTCCGGAACCGCAGAACTGCTATATCTGCAAGAGAGACTACTCGCAGATTCACTTTTTCTACGACCAGCTCTGCCCTGAATGCGCTGCGCTGAACTACCACAAGCGCGGTGAGCTGGCCGATCTAAGCGGTCGGGTCGCTCTACTGACCGGTGGGCGCGTAAAAATCGGCTATCAGGCGGGTATCAAGCTGCTGCGCTGTGGGGCGCACCTGATTGTGACCACGCGCTTTCCCAATGACTCCGCAGCGCGCTATGCCAAGGAGCCGGATTTCAATGACTGGAAAGACCGACTGGAAATCTATGGGTTAGACCTGCGCCATACTCCCAGTGTAGAAGGATTCTGTCGGCACTTGCTGTCCATGCACTCCCGGCTGGACTTTATTATTAGCAACGCCTGCCAGACCGTCCGCCGCCCTCCCGAGTTCTACGCCCACATGATGGATGGGGAGCGTGCCGCACTACCCAGCAAGGCGCAGCCGCTGGTCGGTTCGTATCGAGCCGATGGGGTCTTAGACTCAGCGGTGCTTTCACAGGTGCCGCTCTTGCCCGGTGAACTCGCGGCCCAGAGCACACTATTCCCGGCAGGGCAGCTGGACCAGGACCTGCAGCAGATTGATCTACGCGACCAGAACTCCTGGCGGCTGACTCTGGCCGAAGTTTCCTCGGTAGAGCTTTTAGAGGTGCAGCTGGTCAACGCCATTGCGCCATTTATCCTCAATGCGCGCCTCAAGCCGCTCATGCTGCGCACTCCGGAGCGTGACAAGCATATTGTGAATGTCTCGGCGGTAGAGGGGCAGTTCTACCGAAAGTTCAAGACCACGCGCCATCCGCATACCAACATGGCAAAAGCGGCCCTGAACATGATGACCCGAACCTCCGCAGCGGACTACGAGGCCGATGGTATTCACATGAACGCAGTAGATACCGGCTGGGTGACGGATGAAGACCCGGCACATATCGCCACTCGTAAAGTGTCTGAGCACGGATTCCATCCGCCGCTGGATATTGTCGATGGTGCGGCGCGCATCGTGGACCCCATCATCGCGGGAATCAACACTGGCAACCATGTGTGGGGACAGTTCCTGAAGGATTACGTGCCTACAGAGTGGTGATGCCGACTGTTTACACGATTGCGTTGTAATTTTTGTTTCAAAATTAACAGAGAAGGAGATACTGGGAGTAAAGGTAGGCCCATGAAAACAATTCCTATTTTTACTCTCGCTCTCACTCTGGGACTTCTCACATCAGGGGCACAGGCGCAAGACCCGCCCCAGCGGATTAAACTCGACCCTGGTACATTGAAGCAGGTGCCAGGGATCATAAAGGCGCCTCCCCGCTTGAGAGTGCCTCTCTGGGGCTGGGCAGACCTGCATGCTCATCCCGCATCGCACCTGAGTTTCGGGGCAGATGCCGCCGGTAACAATGGCATCTTCTGGGGCAAGCCAGGAATGAGCCTGGCTGCGGCATCGCCGGCATCAATTATCGCGGACTTGCCACCCTGCGCACCGGATAAGCACGGTGGGTTCGACGGTGACGTGGTGCGCCATAAAACCCACCAGACGGTGATAGGGACTATAGACAACATCACCGGGTTTGGGCATCAGAGCACCGGGGCTCCGCTGTTCACCAACTGGCCCAATGCCCTCAGTCTGACCCACCAGATGATGCACATCACCAGCATTCGTCGCGCCTATGATGGCGGGCAGCGCCTGATGATTGCCAGCGTGACCGACAACGAGTTCCTATCCGCTCTCTGGTCGAAGATAGGCTACAACGCGCTGGGGAACAAGGTGCCCCTGCACGACCCACAGCAGGGCTACAACTCGGCCAAGCGCCAGCTGGATTTTATTCAGCAAATGGCCGCCGCGAATCCGAGCTGGATGGAGATTGCGAATAGCGCTGCCGATGCTCGGCGTATTATCGCCTCAAATAAGATGGCGCTGATTCTGAGCCTGGAGATGGACTCACTCACCCCAGACCAGATTCTCACTCTGGTCAGAGATGAGCATGTGCGGCATGTGATTCCGATTCACCTGATCAACAACACCATGGGGGGCTGTGCGGTCTACACGGATGCCTTCAATACCGCCAATGCGTTCGTGAACAGTACTCGCCAGAGCGGTAACTGGAACAACCTGGGGAATGATGGGTTCTTCAAAGTACGTTATGACACCAAGCTGAGTGGGCGCCTGAACCGCCCGCAGACGCTGGTAGCCGAGGGAAACAACCTGATTCAAGGCGGCGCTATCTGGCCGCGTGAAGTAGACGATGCCGTGTGGGCAACCCTGGGCTACGATGCGCCACTGGACCGGGGCGGGCACAAGAACATGCAGGGGCTGACCCCGCAGGGCACAACTCTGATTCGCAACCTGGCTCAAAAGGGGATTCTGATTGACATCGCGCACATGGGCGAGGCGTCTGCTTCAGCAGCCATGCTTTTTGCGGTGTTCAATAAGTACCCTGTTATGGACTCTCATACCGGTCTGCGTGCGGCAGATGAAACAGCTACCAATGAGCGCGCTCTGATGCGAGAGCATGCCCGTATGATTGCGAATCTGGGTGGAGTTATCGGGTTGGGAACCGAGGGAACATCTGGCATGATGCCGATCATCATGCAGCCCGCGATTCCGACTCCAGGGAAAGAGCTGGTACGCTTTACGCTGGGACTGGTAGATCGCTCCTGGCAGGTGACTCGTATACCTGGAAACCCGGTGATTACGAACCTGACCGTGACGATAAAGACCGGTGGAGACGACCTGCGTGGCGGTAACAACTGGGTCAAAGCCTGGGTAACCATTCGCGGGGCCAGGCGTGAGTTCGATCTCAGTAAGGGGCAGGGCTGGCCCAATGGGTCCGTGCGCACCGTATCGTTCCCCCTACCTGCGGGTACACGCTCGAACGATATCGACCGGTTCACGCTTCACACGAATCCAGATGGTAAGAACGGTATCTTCGACTCCCCGGATAACTGGAATGTGGATGAGCTGAAGGTCTCTGCCACACTGGCCAGCATGGATACGATAGGTACCTGGCTCAAGGACTATCAAGATGCTCTGAGCCTGATGCAGGGCCGTGGTATGGCTATCGGTACGGACATCAATGGATTCGCCCCCCAGTTCTCCTTCAGCGCGGATACCATAACCTATCCGCTTACAGTAGCGCAGAATGTCGGCATCAAGCCCTCGGGCTACACACCACCTGCCCTACCCAGATCCCAGATGGGACCACGCCAGTTCGACTTCAAGAGAGATGGCATCGCGCACTACGGCATGCTGGCGGACTTCATGCAAGCCGTCAGCCAGAAGCCAGGATCTGGCCCCGCCATGACCGCTCTCTTCCGCTCGGCCAACGATGTGGTCGAGATGTGGGAGAAGTGTGAGGCAGCCGCCAAAGACGTCAAATAACCCCCTGTTCGAACAAAAAAATCCCCGGTTGGATTTCCAACCGGGGATTTTCTTATTTGCCGCCCAGAGTCTGGAGCAAGAACTCCTGAGCGCGGCGGCGCTGGTAGCGACTTAGATCCCTATCTCCCAGGCCATGACGGCTGGACTTGCCAGGGAAGATACAGAGCTCGAAGTCTTTGTTCGCCTTCTGAAGCGCGTGGACAAATTGAATCGTGTTGGTAATGTGCACGTTGTCGTCCATCATGCCGTGGGCGATCATCAGCTTGCCGGAAAGATTGGCGGCGGCTTTTACGCACGAAGAGCTATCGTACCCCTCCGGGTTCTTCTGGGGGGTAGACATATAGCGCTCGGTGTAGATGGTGTCATAGAGTCGCCAATCCGTCGGTGGCGCTCCGGCGACCCCGGCTGCAAACTTGGTGGAGTGCGTGAGCGTATAGGCCGTCATAAACCCGCCATAGCTCCAGCCAGACATACCTACACGGGCCGGGTCAGCGATGCCCTCTTTCACCAGGTAATCAATACCGTCTTCGATATCGCGCAGCTCGGAGGCCCCCATGTTTTTGTAGATGCTCCAGCGTGCGGCGGAGCCACGGGGGTTGGCGGAGCGGTTATCGCATTTCCAGATAGCAATGCCGCGCTGGGCATAGAACTGATCTCCGCCGCTGCCGTTTACGGCGCTCCAGGTATTACGGGCAGTGGGCGAGCCCGGTCCGGCGTAGACCGTGCAGAGAATGCCTACCTTCTGGCCCGGCTGCCAGTTCGGTGGGAGCAGCAGAGTACCCTCTAGCGGATAACCATCTCGCGCTTTGAAGCGGAAAACTTTGGGTACACCCAGCGCGAATTCTTTCGCGGAGTCCGCCAGCTTACTCTCAGCGGCAGTTCGGATGACTTTGCCGGTCTTCGTATCTCGCACCAGGACCTTACCAGGAGTGGTGGCATCCGAGAAATTGTCCAAGAAATACTCCCCAGTGGGGGAGAGCATGGCGCGGTGTGTGCCCGGCTCCGGAGTCAGGTTGACAGGTTCCCCTTTGCCATCTAATCGAGCACGCCAGAGCTGTGCGCCCATGACAGAGCCATCGTTCGCGTCGAAGAAAAGGGTCCCCGCTTTTTCATCTGTACGTACTACAGAGACCACATCCCAGTTTCCCTTGGTGACCGCTCCTATCAGGGTGCCATCTAGCTTGTAATGATAGAGATGCTTGTAGCCAGTGCGCTCGCTTTCCCAGAGGAACGTACCGTCTTCCAGCCATTGCGGATCTATGGGCTCTACCCAGCCTGCTTTTGCTTCCTCATGAATCAGGCGCTTGGCATCACCGCCCGTCGTCGCATCGGCGCTCCAGAGGTCTAGAAGACTCTGTTCCCGGTTCTGTACTTCGTAGAGCAAGCGGGAGCCATCGGGTGAGAACCAGAACCGAACAATCAGTCGGTCCTCAGCAGGATACATGGATGTATCCAGGAATATGGGTTTCGAGCCTTCGTTGGTCTCCGAAAGCGCCAGCGTGACTGTAGGGTTCGGGTCACCAGGAAGCGGATAGCCATAGACTTCCGGCTCGGGCAGGCGGGTAAGCTGGTCACTAAGCGTGTAGGGCTTGACCGCACCCGTATCCAGGCGCAGAAAAGCGACACGCTTGCTATCCGGACTCCAACGATAGGCAAACCGGGAGCCGCGCCCGTAGACCTCCTCATCGTAGACCCAGTCTAAGATGCCATTGAGGGTTGTTGGGGAACCATCAGTGGTCAGTTTCCAGGTCTTGCCGCCTTCTTCGGAGATCTCGATATTGTTCTCACGAATCGCAAGCCGCCGGGCTCCATCGGGCGAGGCGGGTGAGAAACCCACGCGTCGCCTGCCGAATCGGGTGGCCGGGTCTGGACCGGGAGATACCGGCGTAAACGGGGCACTCTCTTTTCCGGTAAGCACGTCTACCGCAACACGTCCGGACTCGGCGGCACGCAGGTAGGTCTTTCCGTCTATCCAGGAGACCTGAGCATCCGTGGTAAGGCCCACACGGGCACGGCCATCAAGCACATCGTCTGGAGTAAAGAGCTTGCTTTGTGCGTTAGCACTCAGTACTGGAATAAAAAGGGTTACTGCAAGAAAAGGGATCGTTTTCATACCTGTCCTACCCAATCAGCGGCGGCCACGGTGCGCCAGCGGCTGCGAATGGCCTCTACCTCGGCTTCCGGGAGTGGACCTGCTTCTAATAGAGCAGCATTCTGCGCCCAGCGCTCCGGGTTCTTCGTTCCTACAATGGCTGTACCGATTCCCGGCTGTGCCAGCGTGAAACGCAGAGCGACGCTGGCGGCATCCGGGCCGGAGAGAAAAGGGTAGGCTAGCTTGTTCAATCGTCGGAAGTACGGCAGCGGGTAGGCGGGGCACTCCGTTTCGTTTTTCCAGCGCCAGGCGGCATTGGCAATAGGGCGCTTGGCGATAATACCCATACCTGCCTCTACTGCTTTCGGCAGAATCAACTCGATTCCGCGCTGGTCGGCAATGCTCACGCTGGTCTGAAGCGTATCGAAAGCCCCACAAGAGATGGCATATTCGGCGGCAGCGTTCTCGCCTGAGTAGCCAATGAAGCGGGTCTTTCCAGCATCACGGGCTTTCTGCAGGGCAGTGATTACCTCGCCTCTTTCCAGCACTTCTTTACTACAGGAGTGAAGCTGCACCAGGTCGATACAGTCTGTCCGCAGGCGCTTGAGGCTTCGCTCGATACCCTGCTCGATCAGCTCCGGCGACCAGTCTGGCGCATCGATGCCAGCGGCGTGACCGGTCTTGGTGAACAGAAAATACTCTTTGCGGCGGTGCCCCATGGCATCTCCGATAAGCCGCTCACTGGCGCTGGCCTCATCTCCTGCCCAGTAGCACTCGGCGGTATCGATGACATTCAGCCCGGCATCCAGCGCCGCTCCCAGGAGCCTCGCCACATCGAACGTCTGCGCGCGCTCGAATCCGATCTCCGCCCCGCCGAAGCCCAGTGCCGAGACTTCCATCCCGGTCTGCCCCAGTAGCCGTTTTTCCATGGGTAGAATTATACCGATACCCCGCAACTGGCCGAATCAAGAAAACGTTAGGGGGTCATGAAGCGCCTCCAATATTCTGCGGTAGCCGTACTCCTACTGGTCTCCGGGGCGCGGATACTGTTGCCTTTCCCAAAGCCACCACTACCGGGGGACCGCACGACCGGACGCCTCATGTTAGACACAGGGGTGAAGCGAGAAGACATGATTCTTTACGGTGCCGGATTAATGCCAGAGAAGCTACCGAACTCTCTGACCCTGGAGGTTCGCCTGGCAAACGCCATCCATCTCCCTTCGGAGAAAGAGCGGTGGGTTGCTCTTCAGCAGCTTGGAAAAGAGTTTCCGAATAGCCTCGCTATTCATGCTACGCTGGTCCGTTATGCCTGTAGTAGTCGGGGTGGCAGTATCTATGTGAGGCGTCATTCAGAGACGGCTCGTCTGATTCCACCTCCCCTCTTAACTTCTGCTGGTCCACCGATTGATGCTATTGTGGGTGGTCCTGCAGAAATAGATGGGTACGAGCAACCAGCAGCATTGCTTCCTTCTGGCGGCCCGACGGCGCCGTTGATAGAGCCACATCCAATTAAGCCGAACGATGTGCAATCTCTGCTGGTCTCCTGTGCTGTAGGAGAGCGCTTGGAGCCAGATAATGCCTATTTTCCCGCTCAGGCTGCTGTTGGTTATGCGGCCCTACATCGAGATGAGGAAGCCGAGGCGGCACTACATCGGGTGATACAAAAAAAGAAGTGGGATGAGCATCTGGAGTATGAGCTACAGGGCATGGAGCAGCGTGCTCGGCTGCTGAAGGCCACGAACGGCTCTACTAGCGAGATTCTACGTAGAACCAATCTCCTGCTTTCCCACGAGAACCAGATCAATGAGTTGGCTATGCTTGCTATCGTCTGGGCGATGGAAAGGGAACGCAGAGGTGACATCGCTCGCGGTCTGGCGCTCCGCCATGATGTTGCCCGGCTAGGGCGGTTGATGCAAACAAAATCTCCCTGGAACGTTTCTATGAGGCTGGGTATTGTTGTCGAAAACAATGCTGCACGCCGTCCTGGTGGCGCACTTGGCCTGTCTGGAGAGGGAGCGATTCAGAGAACACAGGCGCGCTACGCTGAGTATCTTCGAAAGCATGGCGCGGCCGGGGAGGGCGATGCCTGGGAACGCGACTTCCAGTACCGTGAGAAGCAACTTAAAAACTGGGGAGTGCTAGGTGACCTTACATTTACAGGGGTTATGTTTGAAACACAGCTCCGTACCCTGACCAGTCTGGTGCTTATAACTACTCTCGGGTTGCTAATTCTTGTGGCGGGTCTGGTGCATGCACTGGCTCACTTCGGCAAGCGCTCCGCTCCTCTTTGCATCTCCCTGTTCTTACTCCTTCTTGGGAGCCTGAGTTGGATAACGATAGGTACTGCTATAGACCAGATAGGGGCTGCTACGCTACTTCAGCAAGGAACCTGTGATTTCGGTTTCCAGGAAGAGAAGCCACACGCCGAATCCCCTGCGGCAGACATTCCGCTTAGCACCTCGCCTGAGTCGTTCCTCCGTGAGTATATTCTTATGGGGCTAGTGCCGAGTGCTGTGGTTCTATGGGTGTTTCTAATCCTGGTGCTGGGTAACCGACCAGGAAAGTCATCACGGGGCGGACTACTATGCGCCACAGTCCTGCCACTCGCTGCTATGTTTGGCCTATTCTACGGATTGGATAGCATTTCATTTGGTCTGCGTGAGCGTGCACTCCAGCAGGAGTTACACCAGATGCGCTGTAATGAGAATGTCTATCTGGCAGAAAAGTTTAGGCAAGCCCGCTCTGCCCCGCAACCATAAGACCACTGGGCCGTTAGAGAGGCATGAAACGCGCGAACCTCTGTGCGGCCTCTGTGCTGCTGCTGGCCTTTGGTGGCCTGGCTCTACTACCGCTGACTCGCTCTGTTGTTCGCTCCGATGCTCGAATGGCCTCGGGAGAAACCGGACTGGGAGCAACACTGCAGGACCTGGGACTCCGTAAGGAAGACCTGCCGCTGGGGGGCATAGGACCTATGCCATCTCGTGCGAATTTACGAGACCCTGCGCCGGGAAGCGAACTGGAGGTTCGACTGGCGAATGCGGTGCAGTTGGAGAGTCCTCAGAAATGGGCGGCGCTGCAGCAACTCGTAAAAGACTTTCCCGATCAGCCTGCCGCTCACGCCGCGTTAGTGCGTTTCGCCTGTAAAAACGGTGGCAGTGTCGGTATAGGACGTAGCGAGCAGCAAGAACGCCTGTCTCCGCCCAAGCCACAGCAAGCGACGAACTATACGCATGTGGGACCGAATCCCCAGGATATTGCTCTGATGGTGACCTCGGGCGAAGCTGGTGAGCGCCTGGATCCAGGCAATGCCTACTTCTCCGCGATGACGGCTATAGCCTACTTCGCCGCAGAGGAAGATGGAAAGGCTCAGGCCGCACTCCATCGGGCTGCCGAGAAGAAAATCTGGCGAGAGTACATTGATGTGGAGCTAAAAGGCCATGAGCTGCGCGCTGAGCGCCTGGGCCGAACCGGCAACTCACTCGCCCGCACCGCTCGAATGGCATCGATTCTCTTCCCCCACTATGCCCAGCTTAGAGCGATGTCTCGAATCGCTACTGTCCAGGCCATGGACAAAGAAGTCGCTGGTGACATTAAAGGCGGTCTGGAAATCCGCCGAGATACTAAGGCTGTTGGCAAGATTATGCGCCTTCAGGGTAGTTCCCTGATTACGAATCTTGTGGGAATGGCTATGGAGCGCATCGCCATGTCGCGCCCCGGTGGCGCTCCTGCAACAAAGGCAGAGGAACGCGAAGAGAGCGACAGCCGATTTATCTCCTGGTTGGATAAGCACACCACTTCTGAGGAGGCTCAGGCCTGGAAGCAAGATCTGCCGAAACAGAATGCCGTTAAAGAGATTGCTTCCAAAGGCGGAGCGTTTTCTATATTCGGTTCTGGCGGCATGGCGGAGACCGTGTTTCGCTCCGTGGCGGGTATGGTTCTCTTGAGTGCTGTGGTACTACTCTGCTTGCTGAGTGGTCTGAGTTTTGGTAAACGAGTGCTGGGGCGCACGGGCAGCCATACTGGCATGGCGGTTTCTGTGGTTGCTTTTCTGGGAGTGCTCAGCTGGCTAACCTGGAACATGCTCGGCGGCGTGCGAGATGCCCTGGCTATGAACAGCCTGATTCAGGGCCTCAGTGGCGGCGAGGGCACAGGACTTCCTCCAACCATCATAGCCGCGCTCTGGCGTGAAGGGGTTCTAATGGGCGTGACCGCACTGGCGCTGCCTATTGGGTTGTTCTTTGTAGCCGTGTTGGGCAGCCGACCCGGTAAGCCCTCACGTGGGGGAATCCTGCGGCACTATGCGCTGCCGCTGGCCGCTGTGTTCGCGGTTATCTACGCAGTCCATACCATCTCGTTTGGGATGCGGGAGAAGGCGGTTCATGCGGAGCTCAGCCAGATGTCTGCTCATGAGGGGCGCTACTTAGCCGGAAAGCTAGGGCGTACCTGGCCGGAGTAATTCGGGGCAGATGTTACAATAGAGTGTGCCTCGAACACCAGAAGCAGAGCTTCATTTCTCACGCGGTCTGCTGCACCTACGGCGCGGCGAAGCGATCCTACCCGCTTCTATGGCGATTCGTGAGGAGAAGGCGCCACCCGGCGTAGATGTCTTCCTGGCGCTGGTGAGCTACGCTACCGTGGCGACCAGCAAGGCGTTGGGGCAGACAGAGTGGATCGAAGCCTATCGCACCGAGATGCGTGCGGCGGTGGCAGATTTTGAAAAGGCGGCCCGGCTCGCTCCCGACGATGCCGAGGTCGCCTTTCGTAAAGCTCAGGCGCACCGTTACTTAGGTGAGGGCGAAGCAGCCCGCAGGGAAGGTCTGCGCGCTTTGAAGCTCATGCCAAGCAACCGGGAGTTCAGTGCCTTCTTACGCAGCTTAGACAATCCGGAAGCTTCGCCCAGTTCCCCACGTCCGGTGCGGGAAGCCACAAAAACGCAACGTGACGTTAAAAAGGCATCCGCCGGGCTTACCTGGGACGATGTGATTCTGCCCACCCGCACTAAGCGGGAGCTACGGCAGATTCAGTTGATGTTGGAGAATCCAGGGCAGGCGGCCACGCTGGGAGTAGACCCACCAACGGGCCTGCTTCTCTACGGCCCCCCTGGTACGGGCAAGACCACAATCGCGCGGGTACTGGCCACTCAGGCGAAGTGCCGCTTCTTTACCACCAGCCCCGCCGAGGTTCACTCCATGTGGATTGGTGAGGGCGAGAAAGCGGTCGCAAAACTCTTTGCCGAAGCGCGTGCCAATGCGCCGTCTATTCTCTTCTTAGATGAGATCGATGCGCTGATTCCCAGCCGCATGGGGGGCGTCCACCAGCCCTCAGACAAGATTGTGAACCAGTTCCTGCATGAAATGGATGGTCTGGTTCAGAGCACAGGAGTGTTCTTTATCGGGGCGACCAACCGGGCCGATATGGTAGACCCGGCGCTCCTGCGTGGAGGGCGACTCTCGCGCAAGATAGAGATCCCACTACCCGATGAAGCGGCGCGCCGCCAGATTCTAGGGGTGCATATAGAGGGAGCCCGGCTTGCGCCAGATGTAGATCTGGACCTCCTGGCGGCTAAGACCGAGGGGTTCGCAGGAGCCGACTTGCGAGCGCTAATCAACGAAGCCGGCATGCAGGCGCTTATCCGCCTTGCCGATGAAGGCGGAGTAGAGGCGGTCACTGCTGCCGACTTCGCTATGGCGCTGGAGAACCTGGCAGAGCCGGAGGACTAACCTCCGACTCAGGCGGCTTTGAGAAGTGGGGCTTCGTCGGTGAGGCGCTGAGCTTTCTTGCGGTGTATCTCTACAAAAAGCGCGGTCAATTCTGGGTCGAACTGCCGACCCGATGCCTGCTCGATCAATCCCAGAGCAATATGAGTTGCGAACCCACTTCGGTAAGGGCGCTCGCTGGTCATTGCATCGTAGGAGTCCGCAATCGCCAGAACTCGCGCCATGAGCGGAATCTGGTCGCCAGCCAGGCGTGCCGGGTAACCATTACCATCCCAGCGCTCGTGGTGGTGCAGGATGCCGGGCAGGGTGTGCATCAGGCCGGGCATGCGGCGCACAAAGCACTCTCCGATAGCCGGGTGGGTCTCCATAACCCGGCGTTCTTCGGCGGTCAGGGCGCTTGGTTTTTTCAGAATCGCATCGGGAATCGCCACCTTGCCAATGTCAATCAGCGAGGCAGCATCCGATATCTGCTGAATCTCTTCCGGGCGCAGTCCGGCTTTCTTTGCCAGCTCCGTGGCATAGGTCGCCACTCGATGTGAGCGGCCACGTGTGAATTCTTCTCTCTCGTCTACAGTTCTCGCTACCAGCTGCAACGCCTGAAGTCCACCCCGAAGTGTCTTCTCTTCGCGGGTGGCTACGGCAGCGGCCATCTGGTTAAACGTGGTCTGCACGTTTCCGATAGCGGGTAGCGGTACTGGGGTGATGCCCTCTGAAACAGTGTGGGCAGCGGCTTCCAGGCTGGCCAGGGTCTGGTTGAGCTTGCGTTCGCGCACGTACGCAAGCACTCCTCCCGCCAGCAGTAATAATAACAGGGTTATCTCAACGACCGACATAGTGTCCTCCGGTGCTCTACCCCCAGTTATTGGCAGGAAGTTAACGATTGCGCAGGGTCTAACTATCCCGGCGAGGTATAGAAAGTCGAAGAAAATCGTGTGCCAGCCGAGTTTCTGAGAAAATGGCCTGTGCCTCGGTGAGTAGCGCCTCCATATTCAAAGCGCTTTCCCCACCCTCATAGCGGCTGGAAAAGTGGGTCAGAGTAAGGGCATGGACTCCCGCATCACGCGCGCAGTTGGCGGCGATAACGCTGGTGGCATGGGCGGCTCGGTCGGCTAGGGGGCGATCCGCCTCGGCATAAGTGGACTCATGCACCAGTAAATCCGCTCCCTGTGCCAGCTGCACCAGCTCCGGGCTGGGACCAGTATCCCCAGAAAAGACCACCTTGCGACCGGGGCGTGTAGGCCCCACTAGAGCGCTTCCATCAATGGTCCGTCCATCCTCCATAGTTACGGTCTCCCCGCGCTTGAGCTTGCCGTAAACAGGGCCTTCGGGGATACCCATGGCACGGGCTGCTTCTACATCGAACCGCCCCGGTTGGTCTTTTTCGATAACGGCGTACGCCCAGGCCTCAACCCGGTGGCGCACCGGAGCGGCATAGACCTCAAAGTCATCGTCCTCGAAGATCTTGCCTTCCTGCACTACATGGAAACTCACCGGGAAGCCGAACCGCATTCCACTGGCTCGAAGTGTGGCCTTGAGCCAGGCTTCCAGTGGCTCTGGTCCATAGAGCGCTACCGGGCCAACCCCACCCTGCGCCAATGCGCGTGAGGCTAACAGCCCCGGCAATCCAAAACAGTGATCGCCATGCAAGTGAGTCAGGAAGATACGCGTAAGCTGGGAAAGCCGAACCTGCGGAGCACGAAGAATCTGGTGCTGGGTGCCTTCCCCGCAGTCAATGAGCCACCATTCACCACGCTGGGGTAGATGCAGGGCACACCCCGAAACATTGCGTCCTCTACTTGGCGCTCCTGATCCCGTTCCTAAAAAAGTCAACTCCACAGCAAGGGCTATTGTATCGTTCCCCCCCACCAGTCACGAAATGTCTTTAGTTCCTCATGAGAAATATGCGCCATTACAACATCGGGAGAGCATCCAAAAGCCGGTTCCGGCCAGACTGAGATTTCACGTTTTGTATCTGTAAGCAAGAGGTAACTATGCTCCTTCTCTACATCAAATAAGGCTATCTCTGCCTGGGTGCGTAGAGCATATTCATAGAAGGTCTTATGTACTTCTGGGGATTCCGAAAAGTATAGGCTCATGTTTGTTGTTGCTGCCGTGAAATGTAGGGAGCTATATGCCTGTCCAAAGTGTAGGTAGACATAGATGTATCCAACATCTATTAGATTCGTTTCGCGCCTAATTCTGAAATGGTCATATTCTTTGCTGAAGAGGTACTTTTTGTAGAAAGGGTCTTCGGGAAGAAACAGGGTAGTATCCAGGCAGAGGGCATCCCATTCCTTTGCCAGGTCACTGCGAAAAGGAACCTGTATTTGTACTCCGTCGGGTAGGGATATCTGAGAATTCTCACCGGGCATCAAACTGGCCCATTTTGTCAGGTCTTCAAGTGCTGCTGCAATATGCTCATTTTTGTAATACACCACAATGGCATAATCAAAACCCATTTGATCACCCCCGAAAAATAAGAAAAAGGCCGCATATGCGGCCTTTTCCTGGTTCAATTCAGAAAGTTCTACTTCAGGCAGTAGAAGCTCTTCAGGCCTTCGTAAACCGCGCTCTCGCCTAGCTCTTCTTCGATACGGAGAAGCTGGTTGTACTTGGCGACTCGGTCGGAGCGGGACGGTGCACCGGTCTTTATCTGACCGCAGTTGGTGGCCACTGCTAGGTCGGCAATGGTAACGTCCTCGGTCTCGCCGGAGCGATGGGAGAGAATAGCGGTGTAGCCTGCGCGCTTGGCGGTCTCGATAGCATGCAGGGTCTCGGTCAGGGTACCGATCTGGTTTACCTTCACCAGAATGGAGTTGCCGATACCACGTGCGATGCCATCCGAGAGGCGGCTGGTGTTAGTGACGAACAGGTCGTCGCCAACGAGCTGAACACTCTTGCCCAGGCGGTCGGTGAGTAGCTTCCAGCCCTCGAAATCGTCTTCCGACATACCATCTTCAATGGAAATGACCGGGTACTTCTGCCAGAGGCCCGCCCAGAACTCCACCATCTCTTCGCGGGTCTTGAGAATGTCGGATTTCCAGAAGTAGTACTTGCCCTCTTCCCCCTTCGCCTTGGCTTCTTCGTAAAGCTCGGTGGTAGCCGGGTCCATGGCAATCCGAATCTGGTCACCGGGAGTATAGGGAGTCTTGGCAATGGCCTCCATGATCACTTCCAGCGCTTCTTCGTTGCTCTTCAGGTTCGGGGCATAACCGCCTTCATCGCCAACCGCAGTGCCATAGCCCTTGGCCTTCAGCACACCCTTGAGTGCGTGGAAGATCTCGGTACCCCAGCGCAGACCCTCGGTGAAGCTCTTCGCGCCTACCGGCATGATCATGAACTCCTGGAGATCCACAGAGTTGTCCGCATGCTTGCCGCCATTCAGAATATTCATCATGGGCACAGGCAGCTGGCGGGCGAAGCTACCACCCACATACTTGTAAAGTGGCAGGCCCAGCGAGCTTGCGGCAGCCTTGGCCGTAGCCAGTGAAACACCCAGAATCGCGTTGGCGCCCAGATTGCCTTTGTTAGAGGTACCGTCGATGGCCAAGAGAAGCGCATCGATATCGGTCTGGCGGGTGGCATCGAAGTCTAAAAGCTCCGGTGCAATCGTCGCATTGACATTATCGACAGCCTTCTGAACGCCCTTGCCCAGGTAGCGGCCCTTGTCGCCATCACGCAGCTCAACAGCTTCATGAGCGCCGGTGGAGGCTCCTGAAGGAACGGCAGCGCGGCCCACAGTGCCGTCTACCAGAGTCACTTCGACCTCTACGGTCGGGTTGCCACGCGAGTCTAGTACCTCACGGGCATGGATGTCATCAATCGTTGTCGTATTCATAGCCGCCCCGATTATACCGCTGCCTGGTTTCTGAATCGTTAAACACAGAGAGTAATGCAAATGGCAAGGGCTAAGTAGGAAATTTTGCGAGGGAGAGTGCATTTGCGGTAGCATTGCGGCATGGCTCTTACTCCCGGCCTCATTATGGCCGCTCTTCTTTTCGCTCCCCCTGGCAATTCTATTCCCGCTAAGCCACCCACTCCGAAATCCGCTGCTGCGCCGAAACTGCCTGCTAATGTGGTCGCACGTGTAGGTGGAAAGGATATCACTCGCGCGGAGCTAATGGATGCTCTCGCCGCCGTGGGTGTCCGAGATGCCGTGATGCAGTGGCTCAACCAGAAAGTGGTATTGGAGAAAGAGTCGAAGCGCCTGGGAGTGACCGTCTCCGATGCCGAAGTTCGCAAGAAACTGGAAGAAGAGAAGGTCAAGGTCGTACAGAACGCGATTCGCCAGATGGGCGAACCAATGACCTTCAGCCAGGTGCAGCAGCGCTTTGGAGTGACTCTGGGAGAGATGGAGTGGCGCATTCGCCTGAACCTGCTGGCTACCAAGACCTACGATAAGTATCTGGAAACGCAGGTCCCCTCGCTGAAAGGGCAGCGAAAGCTGGCGCATATTCTTATTGCGACTATTTCTCTTAATGGTGGTGCGCCGCCGATGACTCCCGAGGAAGCAAAGACGCGTGAGGAAGAAGCGAAGAAGAAGATAGACGGTATTCAGGCCGACATTCAGGCCGGGAAAATCACCTTTGAGAAGGCTGCTCAGCAGTTCTCCGACGACAAGGGACCAGATGGTCGAGGTAGCGCCTCGCAGGGTGGCGGAATGCCGTTTGCAGGCAAGGGAGTCTTCGACCCTGACTTTGAGAAAGCCGCCTGGAGCCTGGCAAAAGCGGGGGATATCACCCCACCCGTAAAAAGTCGCTTCGGCTGGCACCTGATTAAGCTGATTAGCAAGGGCGAAGAGGCTACTCCTGCCGAGCTGGCTGCCTATCGCAAAGAGTACCTCGCACTGGCCAAGGCAGATCCCCGCCAGTTCCCCCAGTGGCTGAACAATCTGATTCGCAGTCAGAGCCTGACATTCAATACAGAGTTCCAGTTGGTAGAGAAGAAACCGGCAGCTGCTACAAAAACAGCCCAGAAGCCGAAATAGAAACCTGTTTTGACTCCCTTTCACTCTAATATTGGGGTGAAAGGGAGGTGCTTTGTAGTACACTAAAAATATGGAATGGGCGCGAATCATTGCTGAGCGGCAAATCAAAGAGGCAATGGATAATGGGGAGTTTGACAACAACCCCCTGAAAGGCAAGCCTCTCGATCTCACCGAGGATATGAGCCTGCCGCCAGAGCAGCGTGTCGTTGCAAAAATCCTCAAGAACGCAAAGATCCTGCCGGACTGGGCACAGGCAGAGCGCGATATTCTGTCCGAGCGCGCTGAGATTGAGAAGATTCGTGCGAATGGGGTTCAGAGCTTCCGACACGCACGTACGATAGATCTACGTGGGCGTGTTGCCGCCCGGCTACGGCGAGATTTGCCGGACCGCATGAAGATCGTAAATACGCTGATTCTGCGCTACACCATGACTGCCCCGTCTGGATACGGTAAAGTCTTCCACCCCTACAACGTGAAGCAGGAGATGGCGGCTCTGGAGAAAGAGCTTACTCCTTCTTAATACGGAGTTGTCACGCGGGCGCTACAGTGCTGGCAGATATGAAAGAGAAGCCTCTGCTGATTGCGCACCGGGGAGCGAGTGGTGAGCTGCCGGAGCATACTCTGGCGGCCTATGAGCGCGCCGCCGAGCGCGGGGCGGATTATTTAGAGCCGGACTTAGTCAGCACAAAGGATGGTGTGCTAGTCTGCCGCCACGAAAACGAAATCTCCGGCACCACCGATATTGCTAAGCGCCCGCAGTTCGCGACGCGTAAAACCACGAAGCGCATAGACGGTATTTCTTTCACTGGCTGGTTCACCGAAGACTTCACCTGGGACGAACTAAAGGCAATCCGCTGCCGGGAGCGCCTGCCCGCCGTGCGCCCCGGCAATGCCACTTACGATGGTAAGTTCCCCCTGGTACGCTTCGAAGACTTAATCGCCCTTGCCAAGCGCCTGTCTAAAAAGTACGGGCGTACGATCGGTGTCTACCCGGAAACCAAGCATCCTTCTTACTTTAAGCAAATCGGTCTGGCGTTGGAGCCGGTTCTGGTACGTGTTCTCAAAGAAGCGGGCTGGACTACCGAGATCGCTCCCGTTTTTATTCAGTCGTTTGAGAAAGAGAATCTGAAACAGCTTCGCCGCATGACTGGCGTTCGGCTGATTTCACTTATTGATACTCACCCTACACCTGCTGAACTGAAGGAACTGGCGCAGTACGCCTACGGAATCGGGCCGACAAAGGGACTGGTGATTCCTGTGGGAGCCGATGGTGCACTCACAAAGCCAACATCACTGGTGCAGGAGGCTCATGCCGCCGGGCTAAAAGTGCATCCCTGGACCTTTCGCCGCGAGAATCAGTTCTTGCCAAAGAATCTCCGCCGAGGAAACGATCCCAATGCTCCCGGTGACATGGCTGCCGAACTGCGCGCCTTTGTAGAAGCAGGCATAGATGGTCTGTTTAGCGATAATCCTGCCGAAGTCGCTGAGTATCTTCAAAATAGGTAGCGATAAAATGCTCCTATCGTGAGCAATCCCTTTCGAGACCTGCCCTCGGTTGAGAAGCTGTCTGCCAGTTTATTAGGGCATTCCCATACCGTTGCGGTCGAAGCGGCTCGGCAGGCTATCGAAGAAGCACGAAACGCGCTGAAAGCCGACAAACGAACAGGGGATATTTTCGAGCGCGCCGCTATTCTGGCAACGGAGCTAGAACGCCCGACTCTTCGCCGAGCAATCAACGCCACAGGAGTAGTGCTACACACCAATCTAGGGCGGGCGACACTGGCAGAAAGCGCCGAGAGAGCGATTGCTGCCATAGCAAGTGGACATGCGACCCTGGAGACCGATGAGGAATCGGGGGGGCGTGGCTCCCGGCAGGCGCATTGCGCCACTCTCTTGAGGAAGCTAACCGGAGCAGAGGATGCTCTGGTAGTGAATAACAATGCCGCCGCTACATTTCTGGCTATAGCCGGGCTTGCCGCCAGGCGTGAGGTGATTCTCTCACGAGGCCAGATGATAGAGATTGGTGGGCATTTCCGGCTTCCTGAGGTCATTCAGGAAGCGGGGGCAAAACTGATAGAGGTCGGCACCACGAACCGCACTCGAATCTCGGACTATGCACGGGCTATTACAGAAGAAACGGCTCTCCTGCTGCGCTGTCATCCCAGCAACTACCGAGTTGTAGGGTTCACAGAGCAGGCTAGTTTGAAGGAACTGGTCGCTCTGGGGTGTGAAAGTGGGATTCCCGTGGGCGATGATATTGGAAGCGGGGCTTTAGTTGACCTCGCGCCATTCGGGCTGACCGATGAGCCCACTGTGAAAGAATCTCTCGCTGCTGGCGCCAATTTAGTGTGGTTCTCCGGCGATAAACTATTAGGGGGACCACAGTGTGGTGTGCTGTTGGGGCGGACGGAGTGGATACAGAAGCTGGCTCGCCACCCGCTCATGCGTGCTCTGCGCCCGGATAAGCTGACTCTGGCGGCTTTAGAAGCAACACTACGCATCTATCTGTATGGAGAGCCGCTATCGGAGATTCCCGCGCTACGGCGTATTGCACGACCTGTAGAAGACATTCGGGTGGCCTGTGAGCGTGTGGGTGTTGGGGATATTGTGGAAACCGTATCTGAGGTCGGTGGCGGCTCACTACCAGGACTGAGTTTGCCCAGTTATGCCGTGGCTATTGACACAGAAAGCCCCGCACTATTGGCACGTAGGCTACGCTTGCGCGAGGAGCCTATCTTCGGACGTATTGAGCGTGGACGCTTTTTATTAGACTTGCGCTGTGTAGATACTCAGGAAGAGGAGAAGATACAAGCAGCACTGACCGAAACTTAGTCTAAGCTGGTATAATCAGGAACTATTCGGCGCGCCATGCGGTAGAAAGCTTTGCGCAACCTGAAAGCTCCTTGCGAGTCTGATACAGCAGGCGAGACACCGCCACCCCTTCGAGGCGAGAGAAAACGATGTTTAAGAGACTGATTACTCTGATCAAATCCTGGTTCGGAATCGGGCTAGATAAGCTGGAAAACCCAGACATCCTGCTGGATCAGGCTAAGCGAGAGATGGAGGAGATCCATGCTCGCAACCGTGAGCGTGCCGTGCAGGCCATCACCCAGAAAAATAACCTACAGCAGATGGTGGATGATCTTCAGAAGAAGGTCGATACCCTCCAGGCTAAGGCTGAGCTCGCTCTCAAGCGGGGCGACAGAGATGTAGCGCTCCAGCTTTTAAAAGAGAAGCAGGGCTATGAGGTCTCGCTGGGAACAACCCGCCAGTCTCTGGAAAAGGCCATTGAGACCGCTGAGGTTGTGAAGCAGCATATCCAGACCGAGCAGGCTGAGATCCGTAAGAAAACTGCCGAGGCCCTGGCGCTCAAGAGCCAGTGGAAGTCCGCGCAGATTCAGAACGAGATCGAGAAGCAACTCTCCGGATTCCGCGAAATGGAGAGTATGGACTCTACCTTCGCCCGTGCTCAGGAGAAGATTCGCAACGCTACCAGTGAGGCCAATGCTCGCGCCGAGCTGGGCAAGACCAGTGTGGAATCCAAGATTGCCAAGCTGGAGTTGGCCGAAACCGATATCGCCGCCGAGAACGAGCTGTCTCAGCTGGAGGCCAAGCTGGGCCTTGGCTCTGTAACACCGACGACTACCACAACCACCACGACCGCTACCAGCGATCTGGAGAAACAGCTTGCCGAGCTGGAAGCCAAGGTAGGCGGCGGAGGCGCATCGAGCTAATCGCGTGTGCCGGATGATTGGAATGACGGGAGCGGATCCGCTCCCGTCCTGGCAGCATATGGTCGGGGCGGAGCACTCGCTCCGCCGCCAGGCTATGATTGGGCAAGTTCTCGAAGGGACAGAACCTGGTCATCATGACTCCTGGGGCGTCGGCTGGTTCGATGACTCTGGGCAGATCTCTCTGCTGCGCCAGACTGGAAGCGCCTCAGATTCTGCATTCTATGTCTTCGCTGCCGAAGCCGCGCAGCGCCAGGGCGCCCGCATTGTATTGGGGCATCTTCGCAAAGCTAGTGTAGGGGCTGTTATCAGCGAGAACGCCCACCCCATACGAATCGACCCGCTTCCTGGTGAGGGGCGAGACTCACTTCTGATGGCGCACAATGGCACGCTGAATGCATCTTTTCTGGAATCCCTGCGAGAAGACCTTCGGGAGCGTGGCCGTAGTGAAGCTAGCTCCGATAACGATACGGTAATACTGGCGGCGTGGCTGGCCGGGCGTATTGACCCGGAGGCGCGCGGTGAGAGCCTGGCAGATGCCTTGCGCGATTTGATTTCTCGGGGGGCAGATGATCCCGTAGCGGCCTACACAGGCATCAATCTGCTAATCGGACTCTCCGGCTCGCTCTATGCCCTGCGCTGGTTCAGCAAGGCACCGGATTACTACACACTCTGGCGCAAGCCCTTGGAAAATGGCGGCTGGCTGGTAGCCTCAGAGAGAACCGACAGTGCACCAGAATGGGAAGCACTGACACCGGGCCGACTCTACACGCTGACCGGCGACGAAGAAACCTATGATTTGGTACGGAAGTAAATGAGCATCCCTGATCGACTCTATAAAATTAGCAAAGCCTACCTGGGGCAGGTAAAAGATCGCATCGATGATGCTATCACCGAGCGTGAAGACGCCGTACGTGAGCTAGAAGGGCGTGACCCGGTCAGCCCGGCATCGCTGGATCGAACCGATGAAATCATGCGCCGTGCCGAAGAGAAAGTTGCGGCCGCTCGCCGTGAGATGGAAGCCTCGCGTGAGATTCGCCCTGCATCGTCTACGACCGCCAGTACCACTTCTATGACCCCTACCGCAACCACGGAAGAAGAAGCGCACTATAAAGTTCTCGGCGTAGCTGTGGGCAGTGATTACGCCACGGTACAGACTGCCTATGACAAGCTAGTGAAGCGCCTGGATGTAACTCGGTTCGAGAACTCTACAGATAAAGCAGAGGCTGAGCGGATTCTGGAGCGTGTGAACGCGGCTTATGACGCTCTGCGTAGCAAGTTGGACCCCACCCAGAACCGCTTCGGCAAGCTCGAACTGTAAGTCGTGAAGGTCGTCTATGAGCCTCCTGTGGAGGCTCATCTACCCGAGCTCTATACATCACACCTGGTTTACACCCGGCGTGTAGGCACTATTGACCAGACTACTCAGATCGATTACGAAACAGACGGTTTTCTGGTACTGGAATCTCTTTTTACTCTAGAACAGGTACAGGCCGCCCAGACCGAGCTAGAGGCCATGACTCTGGCTGAAGAGCCCAATTGTGGTCTGATAGCCTTTGAGGGGACTCTACAAGATCGTCTGCCTTCTGCTCCCACCAACCCGGATCCTACCAAGGGAGCGCAGTTCTCCTTAGGAGAAACCCGCAAAGGAATGCCGCCTTTGCCTGCCATAGAGCGTGCGCCTCTAGTACGCAAATTCATGGACTTTACTGCCCAGCATCCACCACTGGCGGCCCTAGCCCATCATCCTGAGCTCTTATCGGCTGTTGAGGCGTTACTCGGCGAGGAACCCAGACTCTTCCAGGAGATGGCGCTGCTCAAGCCACCTCAGGGGCGCGAGAAACCCTGGCATCAGGACCATGCCTACTTCAACTTTCCGCTGGAGACAAAGATAGTCGGAGTGTGGCTAGCTCTGGGGGAAGCATATCCGGAGAACGGCTGCATGTTCGTACTGGCGGGCGGCCACAAAGAAGGACCACGTGCCCACTTCATGCGCCGAGACTGGCAGCTCTGCGACTCGGATCCGCTTGAGGCACGTCATACTGCCGTACCCATGCATCCTGGCGAGGCGCTGCTCTTCGATGGCAAGCTTCCTCACGGCACACCACGCAACGCTACCGAGGAAACTCGCTGGGCGCTACAGTTCCACTACATCGGGAAAAGCGCCTTACCCGCTGAGGAATCCGTCCGTCTGGCCGCCTTCGGCGGCGAGGGTAAGGGAGTAAGCTGTTAGTTGGCTCTACCTGCGATTCTGTAGGAAGATGGCGACTTCTTCAAAGAACTGGGATAACTCAGTGCGAACGGACTCCAGAGCAGGAGTCGCCTCCAGTGCCGCTTCCATGCGAGCAATCCAGGCATCACGGGCGGCGGGAGTGACCGCGAACTCTCCGTGGCGCATTCGCAATCTTGGGTGACCACGCTGCTCCGAGTAGGTCGCCGGACCGCCGAAGCGCTGAATGAGAAATAGGGTCAAGCGCTCCTGGGCTCCTGCCATGTCCTCTTTCGGGTACATAGGGCCGAGATAGGGGTCTGAGGGAATCCCTTCGTAGAAGCGCGCTACTAATTCCCGAATTGCGTCTTCCTGACCTTCGCCGAGCGTAGCCCAGACCTCTGAAATATCCTGCACGACCGATTGTACCCAGAAAAAGCGCGATATACTGAGCCAACTCCCTGTGAGAGGATAGAAAGTGCCTTACGTCATCACCGAGCCGTGCGTCGGCGTGAAAGACAAGTCCTGCGTCGCTGTCTGCCCTGTGGATTGTATCCACGGAGGCGACGAAGATGATCAGCTCTACATCGACCCGTCGGAATGCATCGATTGTGGTCTGTGCGAGCCGGAGTGTCCGGTGGATGCCATCTTTATGGAAGACGAAGTGCCGGAAAAGTGGAAGAGCTTCATTCAGCTTAATGCCGACTACTTCGATAAATAGCCAGGCTATCTATTAAGGAAGAGCGCCTTATGGGCGCTCTTTGCTGTTTTTCAATGAGTACTTTGAGCACCCTTTCTGCCCATGTTCGTGTGCGCACCTACGAGCTAGACTCCTTCGGGCACGTGAACAACAGTGTCTATCTAAACTACTTCGAGGAGGCACGCTCCGAGTATCTCAAGCAAATGGGAGTCTCGTTCGACGATTTCGTGCGAGTCGGTTGTCAGCTAGTCATTGTAGAGAGCTATGTGAAGTACATTTCCCCGGCACGCTATGGGGAACTACTCCGAATCGATGGCACTGTTGCTGAGTTCAAGGCGGTCACGCTCACTATTAACTACG
This sequence comes from Armatimonas sp., assembly GCA_049840835.1. Lineage (GTDB taxonomy): Bacteria > Armatimonadota > Armatimonadia > Armatimonadales > Armatimonadaceae > JANLTX01. The sequence continues at coordinate 151,249 of JASGJG010000001.1, forward strand.
CTATGTTCTGCGAAGCCGATGGCCGAGCTGTCGCCGAAGGCTGGACCCGTGGCGCCTTTATCAACCCGGAGACCAACCGCCCTATTCGCGCTCCGGAACCTTTCCGCTCCGCATTCGGTGCACTTGCGTTACAATAGGCCCGTGAAGCTCACTCTCACCCTCGCTCTGCTGACCGCGCTCGCCGTGCCAGTCTTCGCTCAAGAGAAGGAGCCTCCCAAAACTGTACCCGCAGACGAAGAGCTGAAGAAGGGAGAAGTTCCCCCGGACCGCCCACAGTTCTTCAAGCTCTATCCGCCCCCGAATCCGGGCACCTACACCCCTACCCGCCCGCAGCCCTCCACGGCTACTCGTCGGCCTGACCTATTCGCCCCTTTTCCGGTCTACTCAGATAAGCGCAACTGGCTAATAGACAACACCCTGGATATTCGCTACACCAACGCCCATCGTGGACCGCGTGGACTGTTCCTATCGGCGGCGCGTACTACCCTGGACTACATCATTGCGGATAAAAAGACCGGGCGGGAAAAAGGTGGTGCTCGTGTGCAGATTCTGGCGGAGCCAGACGATCTGGGCGAGAGCGCTATACGCGGCCTGCGCGCCTCGGAGCTTTATGGCTTCTATGTGTTCGAGTTTGCTAAAACCGAAGCTAATGTGAAGTTGGGGCAGTTCGTACTCCCTTTTGGGCTGGCTGCCGTGTACGACACGCCGCTTCAACCTATTCAGACGCTTTATGGCCCCTCTGTGGGACTGCGTGTGGATACCGGAATCATGGTAGATGGCTCCGCTGGCCCCTACCACTATGCCGCCTCGCTTACTACAGGGAGTGGCCCCAACCGGCGTGACCAGGCCGGTGGGGTAGTCCAATCATTTCGCCTGGAGCGCAACTTTCTGACCCAGTCTGGCCGCATTCAAGTTGGCGGGTCGCTGCTCTCTGGCAAGCTTCCGGTTACTGCGTACAATACCGAGTTACCTGCCTCGGGAGCCTCGAGCGCGAAAGATTTCGTAGATAAGACTCGCTTCGCTGCGGATGCCAGCTACTACCTGAAGAAGCTTACGATGCGTGGGGAGCTTCAGTTCGGCGCCGACGATCAGCGCCAGGTCTGGGGCTACTTCGGGGAAGGCCGCTATGGATTCGATGAAGGTAAGTCCGCTATCGCGATGATTCGCCGTTGGAACTTTGGCCAGAAACCGCAGGGAGTCTCCATCTATGGCGCGGGTGTGAACTTCGAACTGAAAAATGGTCTCACTATTCGCACGCTCTACGAATACGAGCGCGCCAAGCCATCTGCGACCTCCTCTGCGGTAGTAGACCGCCGCTTCACCATTCAGACACGCGTACGGTTCTAGGATGTACGAGAAAGAGTGGCGCAAGCTGGAGCGTTACATCGCCTGCATGTTCTTAAGCATGATATGTGGCTTTCTGCTGATGGGAGCGATTGCCGGAATCCTGGATGCTGCGGGCGGCCACGCCATTTTGGCGACACCTCTGATTCCTGTGTGGTTTATCTCAAACTTTTACTTTTCGGTCAAGTGGAGTCTCTTTCCCTGTCCACGTTGTAAAGAGCCATTTTTCAAGGCGAACTCGTGGTCGGTAAACCAGCTAGGCAGCACTTGTCCGCACTGTGGTCTGAAGAAATTCGCTACTAAGTAAGAGGGCCTTTTGCGAGGCTGGCCAGATTCGTAGTAATCCACTCCGGGCAGCGCATGGAGACGATGAGCCGGTCGACATTGGGGTGAAACACCGCCCAACGGAGTAGTTCATCGGCGACGTCAGCTTTTGACCTGCCGCTTTCGTTGGCACGCTTTTCCATCTCCCAGCCTCGTACAAAGGGAGAAGTGCCCAATGTCTCCCAACCCAGGGAATGGTAGTGCGAAAAACGGGCTGAGGCATCTTCTACTGTGGGATTACAGGGATAGGCACAAAGCGTATAGGGTTCTGGAGTGCTGGTCAAAGGAGCAGCCCAGGTACCTAGCTGGCCTACATGCCCGGCGGCATGCCATTCCTGCGCCAGCGCTTCCTGGCGTGCCTGATCCTCTACGCTGGAAACTGGGTGCACAATGAGCACATCGATGAGATCCGTCTGCAACTCCTCTTGCATTTGGTGCAGGTGATGAGGTTGATAGGGTTCGTGGCCGCCGGGCGAATCGGCAGGGCCGAAGGGGGTGAAGAAGTTCCAGGCGAGTATAGTCGCCTCGTCGCGTCGGTTTAGCCGAGCCAGGGCTTTCCCGAGCGCGACACGCTCCGGCTGATAGGTGGTATCGAACCAGGTGATGCCGTTGTCCAGGCAGGCGGCTACAATCTCGGCGGCCAGAGTGTCATCAGGAGCCGGGTCGGTGCCGAGCTGCGTGATAAACGAGTGACCGCCCAGAACTAAAGAGGCTGCTTTCATGGTTTGAGTGTTTCTGCTAGAGTGCGAATGGCCTGCCGCAGTCGTTCCTGGTTCTCAGTCAGGTTCAGCCAGGTACTCGCGCCCGAGGAGTGGGGCAGGGGCACATACGTCCGTCCGTCTTTCTCGAACGCGAACCCGATGCGCTCTGTAAGGGGCGCTTTGCCTAAAAACGTTTCTATAGACAGCCCACCAAAAAGAATCACAACGCGGGGCTTCAGTAGCTCCATCTCGGTATCCAGCCAGGAGCGACAGAGTTTCTGTTCCGCGCGTGAGGGAAGGCGATCTTTCGAAGAACCTGGAAGCCTGCCGGGAAAGCAGCGGGTCATGGCAGCGAAGTAAACTCGGGTAGCTTGATCCTCTTCGGAAAGTCCTGCTTCCGCCAGCCAGCCGCGCAGCTTACGTCCCGCCGGACCTACGTAGAAGCTATTGGTCTCGTTGTCCAGGCGCGAGGGAGCTTGACCGATGACCATGAACTCGGCACTTGCCGAGCCGAGCGAGAGAGGGTTTGCTTCGGCGATGTAGCCCGCCTCGACGCATCGTCGGCACTTTCGCATCTCGCTCTGAAGTAAGGAAAGCGAAGTCACTTTCTAAACCCGACAGAACCTTGTGCGTAAATGGTAGTGGGAGGAGGCTTGCTCCAGGTTATGTTCAGAGTGTTATAGTGTGACTGCCCAGAGTCCTCAGCAGTGATGTGCAAGTCAGTGTTGCTTCGCCACTCTGTAGTTTTTGGGGCGTCTCCTGCAGGGCAGGCTTTATAACCAAACCACAGCAAGATAGTGTGCCGTGGGGTGACAAAAGCATTTGTAGCACCAGTGTCCTGGTCTGGAACCAGATAACACCGATAAGACTTACTGACAGAAGCGCTTTTATCTAACTCGAAATAGCACATAGAAAGGACGGTACTTGCTAGATCGTTGCAGAGAGAGAAAAAGGCGGAGAGGGTAACCAGGTAGAAAAACGCCCTGTGAATCTTGAACTCGCGCCGCGAAGCAAGAGACGCCAGAATAGTTCCTGTAAGGAAGCAAGCTCCGAGATAGGCGCCAGTCAGCAGGTCGCCGAACATCCAGGCGGCAGTCTCTAGCAGAAGGGCGCAGAGAGCCGCGACTGCCAGAGCACGCGGGGACTTCGCCACCAGGTTCTCATGAAGCAGAGCGATCAGTCCACCGACTAGAAAGTAGTAGTAGGCAGGAAAGAGCGCACTGATGCCATAGTAGCTATCCAGGCCACCGGGCACCCACAATGCATTGACTGTGTAAGCCCACACGATGGCGAAGATAGCTACGCGGCGTGCCATAGATTCTCTACCGTCACCACTTCAGCGGCTTGGGGAAGTACTTTCCTAGTAGCTCCCGGTAGTAGGGCTCCAGGACTTCTACATCCGGGCGCTCATCTACCTTGGTGTAGAGGTCATACGGATTGAACTCACGGACCCAGGGCAGTAGCTCCCGGTCTTTCTGGCTGGTCAGGTAGGTGTATCCGCCTTCGTTGTGCCAGGGGTAGAAGCTGTGGTAGCGAATCATCGCCAGCCCTTCGTCGGGCAGGTAATCTTTCACCACCTGATACAGATACTCATCGTGGCCCCAGCTCAGGTTTACGTTTTCTAAACCAATGCCCTCGGAGTAGATGCCATACTTGGTGTTGTAGTCCGGATTCTCAGAGTCTGGATTGGCTTTGAAGAATTCCGGAAAGACGCATTTATCGGAGTACTGGCAGCCTACGGCGAAGGTGTCTCCCACTACCGCCCATTGCGGCTCCCCAAAGAGGCAGAGAATCTTGCCCAGGTCATGAATCAGTGCGGTGGCCACGAACCAGTCTGGCTTACCATCTTTGCGAGCGGCCTCGGCGCACATGAGCAGGTGCTCTATCTGGGTAAAGTCGCCATCCGGATCGGAGTCGTCCACGAGCTGGTTCAGGAACTCCATGGCTTCCCAGATATCCATGACCTTGCGGTCCAGAGTAAGGTACTCGGCCTTTTTGGCCTTTACGAAATCAAAAGTCTGATTGGCATGATTGAGCCGGTAGAACTCGCGCACCGTGGGGCGAGCATCGGCTTCATAGTCACGAAATACATGTGGCTCTTCGTCCATGAAAAGATTTTACACTATATGGCGGGTTCCTGACGATGGCCTGTCGATGAGTAGGTATCTTGCCGCAAGCATTCGCTCGGACAAGGAAATACCACCATGAATCGAAGGCAATTTCTTTCGTATACGCTTCTTCTGGCTGGAGCTGGTTCGCTGGCATTAACTGGCTGCGGGGGCGGGGGAGGCGGCAGTGAGACCGCTTTTGTTACCCGGCAGGTTACCGTACAGTTTCCCGCCGGGTTCTCGCTTAACGCCGCGGACCTCACGGCGGAGGCCGGTCGTGCGGCGGCGCCCTTGAACGCGCAGGGAGGGTTCTCTGTACAGACGCCGGAATCCGATCTACCTTCTCTGGCGATGATTCGAGATAAAGACGGGCGCGGGGTGCTGCTAGGATTTATGCCCATAGACGGTAGCCCGCTTACCACACGCTCGGCGGCAGTAGCGCTACTGTACTACGCCCTTGGTGGCTTCATGCTGCCTGAGGCCAGCCGCAGGCCGCTGGTGGCTCTGCTGGAGGCAGATGCCACGGCAGTGACCCTGGCCGGGGTAATAGACCGGCGTATGGCCGCCAATCCCTACGCACTGGAAGCCAACGATGATGCCGAGGTGAAGGCTGCCCTGACGGCGGCATACAACACACTGACGACCACCGGGCGGGTGGTGCGCACACAGAGCTTTCAGGGGCAGCTCGACAAGACCAGAGCCGAGGTGGAACCGCTGCTTCTGGTAGAGCCGAGCGGGCTACAGAGCAATGTAGAGGTGGTACAGACCACCGGCATCAATGTCATAGCCACCAACCACTCACGGCGCTACTGCAAGGTCTTCGTGTATCAGACGGGAAATCCGGACCCACTGCCTAAAGCCATTCTCCAGAGAACAGACGTTAAACTCGATTCCACGAATGCCCTGGGAGTGTTCTCTACTATTAATAACCTGACCAGCGGCCAGACGGCTTATGTGCCCATTTCCACAGAACCCATCTCGCTACCGCTGGCAACCGGGTCTAAGAAAACACTCTATGAGCTTATTGTAGTGGGAGCAGCTACCAATGACATTCCCCGTGCCTTCTTCAGCGATGCGATGTACGTCGATGAGCAGGCCAAGTGGGTAACTGCAAGGGAAGACCTTACCCTGCTCACCTGGTGGCACAATCTGATACTCCCTTTATTTTTTGAGGCGCTAGGAATTGCGGGAATTGCTGCCACGACTGGAGCAGTGGAGGGTAGCCTGACGGCGATGAAGGCTATTGAGGCGCAGTCGGTAAAGACGCTGCTTTTCAACGCGAGCAAAGGCAGTTTGATCGCGGCTGCGGGCGACTTTTGGGCGCTCGCGGCGGAGAGTACCGCTGTGGGCGAGAAAGTTCGTCAGGCACTGCTACCGCTCTATGAGGCAGCTGTAGGACAACTGGCGGCAGAGACAGCGGCAGCACGCGCGGCACTGTTCGCGAAGCTAGTGGTGCGGGGGGCAATAGCTGCTGCGACGCTACTTGGTTTGGGAGACTCCGCCTATGTCATCAAGGATGTGGCGTCGGCGCTCTCCGCAGACCGCTGGAGTGTAACCGTGTTCCAGCCAGACCTGATTTTAAGCCCCACTAGTAAGACAGTTGCGCCGGGGCAGCGAGTGACATTCTCGGCGAAGCCGCCCGCCAATCTGAAAGGCACAATTTCTTATGTGTGGTCGGAGGATGGGACCAATACCACGCTGTCATCAGCAGATGGTGTGGTGGGCAACCCGATTACGACTACAAGCACTTCGGTCGATCTGGTCACCTCACCATCGTCTCAGGGGAAAATCACAGTCAAAGTAGTCGCTACTCTGACCGACCCGAATGGCGTGAAGTCGGAGATTGGAACAGCGCAGGCAGTGGTTACTATCGACACCACGAGTGTGGATGTTGCCGTTACGCAGCAGCTCTATACCGTTTCGAGCACCAATCCTGGAAAGTCCTATGTCATGGGCGGGTATATCGTCCCGGTGCCGGGCGGGGCCTGGGCCAGAGGGACGGCTTATATCAACGAATCCATGACAGCGGGAAGTGTGGACCGAGTTGACTATGACAGTGGAGCGCCGGTCATCAATACAGGAGATATTTCTAACTGGAAGCCCTACGGCTACGATAGAAATGGCAACGGTAAGTTTTACAACCTGGGGAAAGGAACCATGTTCCTCCTGGAGCTAGGCTCCGGCGAGGTGGATGCCGCAGACGCAGCGCAGGCTGCCGATGCTGTCAAAAAAGGACTGGATCGAGAACCTGTGGATCACGTTACATTTGCGTAGCGAGAGGCTCAGCCAAGGGGTTCCAGTGCGAGAGTGACCGCCTCGCTCAGCGAGAGCGCGCGGCCTTCCCCGGAGTGAAGCAGGGTCTGTGCAACCCCGATTCGCTCCCGGCTGCGCGCTCGGATACTCTCCGCAACCGCCTTATCGTCGTCGGAGAGCGGCCCGAACTGCTGTGTCCAGAACGTCTCGCTGAACGCGAGCAGCCTGGTGGCGCGGGCCGCCTGCCGGTAGTGGAGGCAGATTTCCGTCAGATTCCAGAGGGCATAGCCAAGAATGTAGAGGTAGTTCAGCTGCCACGATTCCTGAATCGCAAGCTGGCAGGACTCCATCGCTTCGGTCCAGCATCCCAGGCTCACCAACACCACGGTCATGTTGTTGGCAATATCTGCTCGGGAGACACGATCGCCCAGCCGCTCGCCTATCTTGCGGCAAGTGGCGAAAAGCTCCAGAGCGCGCTCTGGCTGATTCGCCTCTCCAAAGGCAATAGCGCGATTCATCCGAACATTGTTGGCATGGCGCTCATCGCCCAGCGCTTCATAAAGCGCTTGAGCTTCTCGGTAGTACTCCTCCGCACCCAAAGGGGAGCGGTTCCAGCGAATCTCCAGAACGCCCAGATGATTGAGCACCTGCGCTTCTACGTTTCTATCGCCCGCGGCACGAGCCTGTGTCCGCGCTGCCGTGAGCTGCGTCATAGCCTCTTCCGCCTGGCCCTCAGCAAGCCAAACTAGAAATGCCAGGCCTGCGGTGGCTTCTGCTTCTAGAGCGAGGTTGTAGTTAGACTGTGCCAATACCTGTGCTTCTTGAAGATACGCTCGCGCGGCTTCGTGCTCTCCAGCGGACCGGGTGAGTAGCTTTCCAGCGGCGATAAGGGCCTGAGTGCGACCTTCTATACTTCCTCCTGCGAGTTCCAGCACGCGACGAAGGCGCTCTCGATTTCGCCCTAACCCGCCCCGCTGCCTCCATAGAAAGCATGCTGCCGGGAGCAGAGCGAACGCATCCTCTACCGCCTCATCGTCCAGAGCGCTCTCCAGAGCCGCCTCCAGATTATCCGCGTCCACCTGCCAGGCGGTTCGCTGGACCCCAGTGACCTGGCAGTAGTAATCGCGGTGCACCTGCCGAGCAGAGGCTCGCGCCGCGCCGCGAAGCTGTTCCTCTAAAAACTGCCGGACGGATTCCAGGAACCGGAAGCGCGTAGTGCCGTCTGGCTGCTCCTCGGAGACAACCAGAGACTGAAGGCAAAGCTCCGCGAGAATGGCTGAGGCGTCTGGCTCATTGCAGACCGCTGGCTGCTGCCTCTGTTGTCCAGCCGCCACGAAAGACCGAGAGCGTAGAAAGGAAGGTCTGATAGCGCGGCGAGAGTAAGTTCCAGCTCCAGGCGATAGCCGCATGCAGCGAGCGATGCCGATCATCTTTATGTACCCGTCGCCCATGCCGGGAGCCGAACCCGGTTCTGGCAAAAGCGGAGAACTCGGTGGTGAGTGTCTGGCGCAACTCAGTCAGAGACACTGTGCGCAGGCGTGGCGCGGCAAGCTCGATAGCGAGGGGCACGCCCTCTAAGGCGCTCTCAATCTCCTGAATCTCCGCTTCATGGCGGGCCGCTAGAGAGAATCCGGGCCGAACCGCCCGGACCCGGTCTAGAAACAGAGCACGGGCGGGGTTCTCACCGCTCTCACTGGGCATAAGCGGGCTGAGTGGGTACTCGCGCTCCCCCATGATTCCCAGCCGTCGCCGTGAGGTTGCCAGGCAGGTAAGTTTCGGGAGAGATGTTAGAAGTTGACCGACTCCGGAGGCAATCTCCCCGTCTATCAGATGCTCCAGGTTATCCAGCACCAGAAACACGCTCTGGTCCAGAAGGGTATCAAAACCGCCATTCTCTTCGGTCAGACCGAGAACCGCACGAACCCGCTCCTCTAGCTCGCTCGCCTCCATGCAGTCGGCCAGCGGAATCAAGGCGCAGCGGTCGAACTCTACCGCCACAGCCCGCGCAACTTCCGTGGCGAGCCGCGTTTTCCCGATACCCCCCGGCCCGGTCAGCGTCGTCAGGCGGTAGGTTTCTACCCCGGCCTTTACCTCCTGGAAATCCTTTTCTCGCCCCACGAACGACGTGAGATACGTGGGCAATATCGGCGGAATCACTTTGCCCGGCAGCACAGGCAGGAGTGGGGCAGGTGGTAACAAAGAAGGAGCAGGCTGCTCCGGCAGTGCTTCGCAGAGCGCTTCTAAGCGCTCGCGCTCCAGCAGAATCCAGTCATCGTACAGGCCCGGCAGCAGTGGACCACGCATCAAGGCCAGGGCTTCGTCGGTTCGCCTCGCCTGAATCGCTTTCTCTAGCTGAGCTACATCACAGAGAAAGGCCCCTGGAACCAACTGAAGCGCATGGCGCGTGACCGAGAAGAGCTTGCCCTCATACCCCGGCGGCTCCAGCTGCCGCCGCAGCGACGAAAGCGCCGTTCGCAGACGATGCCGCCCTGTATCGGGAGGGACCTCCGGCCAGAGCAGTTCTATCAGTTCTTCACGCGGATGAAGCCTATGGGGAAACAGAGCTAGGCGTGCTAGCAGTGCCACCACCCGTGAGCTTTCGAAATGGGAAACATCCGTCCCAGGAAAGGCTACGTGCGCTCCCCCAAGGAGCCGGATTGTCCAGAGCATGCAGGTCGCCTTTTCCCTCAGTAGCTTCTATTGAACTCGCTTTGACTCTCCGGTGCAAGTCTCAGCTTACAAGACATGCACATCCTGAATAGAAATTACCCAGTTAGATTTCTGGCGGGTTACATGAAAGATAACTGTCAGGTCTGATTGCTTCGTGGGGGATTCCCACAGAGGAGCGTCAACCGAGTAACCCAAACCATCCGCGTACTCTATGATATTTATCGCATCCATCTGGTCTATGGGGAAATCAGAAAAGCCATGCCGAAAGGAATCCATTTCTTGCTGGATAACTTCGGGGGTAATGGTGTTATTGTGGGTGTGCCGAGCCATTCCGCTAAAATCGTGCCGTGCTATCTGGCTGACAATTACCCAGATTGTCTGTTTTAGCTCTTCAAGGTCGTCACTTTGTTTTATCCCCATGCTGCTTTGGCGAAAGCTTCCAGGTTGTTGTAGTCACCGCGCCAGGTTGTGTACATGGTGCCTACTACTTTTGCGCCACCAAGGGATTTTGCGGTGGCGAGCCAGCCTTTGATCGAGTCCGGCGCGCCATCATAGTAGCCAGCCAAAATTTGCCGATGGCCACGCCCAGCGAAGAACGCCAAGCTTTCTTTCGCCTGTCCTGAGTTCCAGTTCATGATCAGGGCGTCTTTGGGCAAGCCTTCCCAGGAACCAGCCAGCGTGCCCCGCACCAGATAGTAGTTGTCTTTCGCGTTGTGATACGGGTCGAACATATCCGACCAGAAAAGCAGGTCCGCTTTTGGGTTGGCAGCTTTTGCCAGCTTAGCGCAACGGGCGGCGTGCTCGGCCAGCAGCTTACCTGCGGGCACGCCGCGCTTCTGGCAGTCTTCGCTCCAGTTGGCTACTCGCAGTTCATCGTGGGAAAGGAAGAAACCAGGGGGATTCAGGGCTTTCTGCACTCTGCCAAGCGTGTCTTTGTGAATGGCGAATACGGCATCGTCTACTAGAGAGGCGGCTACCTGGCCGTCGTAGACACAGACGGCATGGTAGAAGCCGACCCGCAGCTTATCCCCGTCTTTAATACGCGAGTTCGGGGTGAGTTTGAGTTTGGGTGGGGCGTGCCAGACTTCGTAGTTGCCGGGCCAGGGCACGGTACCCAGGCGCTCGTCTTTCACGGGCTGGAAATCCCGGCCCTCTTCGTAGGGCATGCCGCTTTCACTGACTACGCGGAGTGGACACCCGGCGCGCCGCACCACATTCAGGAATCCCACTTCGCGCAGGTCGATATCTTTGAGCCAGTAGGTCCCTTTGTTGCCGCCCCAGCAACCTATATAGACATTGACCTTACCGCTCTCTAAGGTATTGAAAACGGCGTGGTATTCGGTGTAGTCCTGCGTGGCGTTTACATGCCAGTTGTTGTGGCAGAGCGAGCGTGGATTGTTGCCCTCCCCAAGTACTGTGCAGCGTAGCTCGCCACCTTCCCATTTGTCGGTTTTGATTTTCAGAGAGAGGTGTAACTGTCGGTAGGGTGCCAGGGTGATTGTGCGCATGACCCGGCCATTGGCGCCGTTTAAGTTCGTAAAGCGAATACCGCCATCAGGCTCTATGGTGCTGGTATCGCGAAAAGTCCACTTGTCACCACCTAGCAGGTTTTCGCTTTCGATGTCCGCTTCGGTACCCTTTACTGTGAAGATAGCGCCGCGCACTGGCAGGCCTTCGGCCAGGTTCGGGTCGTGTGCTAACAGGGCATCATCGTAGCCGCAGGAGCAGACTGTGGGGTAGAGGCCCATACCCAGGCTGCGCGCTGCATCGCGCACTTCGCTTAGCTGAGGAAAGTAGAAGTCAGGAACCCGATCTAAGATTCCCAGTTTGTAGTCGGCCAGCACGACTCCGTTGTAGTCCGCTGCCTTTGCCCGCTTGAGGAGCGCAACAACCTTTGTTACGTTCTCTTTGACCTGGAGGTTCTGGGCAATATAAAGCCACCGATAGTCCATAGATTATTGTACCTGCGACTATGATGCCCGGCCCTGAAAGGACCGGTCTACGGGAAAGCACCCCTCCGGGGTGGCACAGAGAGGGTTATTCTGTTGCCGGGCCGGAGGCCCGCTTGTTGCAGACCGGTCCTTTCAGGGCCGGGAAGAGAATTTCTTGATTTTTCTGTTGTCAGGGGTATAATTTCCATTGGCACTCTGAACGAGTGACTGCTAAACGCAGGTGAATTTGAAACCATGACCCTTCGGCCACTGGGTGACAAGATCGTCGTCGCGCCGTCGGACGCTGAGGAGAAGTCCGCGGGCGGCATCTACCTCCCCGACAACGCAAAGTCCAAGCCTCAGGAAGGCACCGTCATCGCTGTAGGTAGCGGACGCATCCTGGATAACGGCGAGCGCAATGTGCTTACCGTTAAGGTTGGCGATGTCGTTATCTACTCCAAGTACGGCGGCACCGAGTTCAAGCTCGGCGGCAAAGAAGTAATGATCCTCGACGAGGACCAGATCTACGCGATCAAAGGCTAATTAAGCTTTTTACCTCTCCCCACCTCACCCCAAACCCCTCTCCTAAAGGAGAGGGGCTTCTGGAATCTTTACCCCCTCCCCTGAAGAGGGAGGGGGTAAAGATTCCAGAAGCCGGGGGAGAGGTAACCAAGGAACACAACACAAATGGCAGCAAAAGATATTCTCTTTGATGAGTCGGCCCGGCGCGCGCTTGAGCGTGGCGCTAACGCGGTCGCCAATGCAGTTAAGGTGACGCTTGGCCCCCGAGGCCGCAATGTCGTTATCGACAAGAAGTGGGGCAGCCCCACGATTACCAAGGACGGCGTCACTGTCGCCAAGGAAGTCGAGCTCGAAGATAAGTTCGAGAACATGGGTGCACAGCTTCTGAAGGAAGTTGCTTCCAAGACCAACGATGTCGCCGGTGACGGTACGACTACGGCCACCGTTCTGGCCCAGTCCATCGTCAACGAAGGTCTGCGCTACGTGGCCGCCGGTGGTGCACCGCTGTCCGTGAAGCGTGGCATCGACCTCGCCGTGACGGTTGCCGTGGAGGCCCTGAAGGCCAACGCCGTGCCGGTAGACGGTGACATGGTCGCCCAGGTCGCCGCTATCTCCGGTAACAACGACACCGAGATCGGCAAGATCATCGCCGACGCGCTGGACAAGGTCGGCAAAGACGGCGTGATTACCGTCGAAGAGTCCAAGGGTACCGCCACCAGCCTGGAAGTGGTCGAGGGTATGCAGTTCGATAAGGGCTACATCTCCCCCTACTTTGTGACCGACACCGAGCGCATGGAAGCGGTGATGGAGAACCCCTTCATCCTTCTCTACGAAAAGAAGATCAGCGCCGCCGCCGACCTGGTGCCGGTTCTGGAGCAGGTCATGCAGACCCGCCGCCCACTGGTGATCGTTGCCGAAGATCTCGATGGCGATGCGCTGGCGACCCTGGTGGTCAACAAGATCCGTGGCATCCTGAACGTGGCCGCCGTAAAGGCTCCTGGTTTCGGCGACCGCCGCAAGGCCATGATGGAAGATATCGCCACCCTTACCGGCGGTCAGTTCATCACGGAAGACCTCGGCCTCAAGCTCGAGAGCGTGACCCTGGACATGCTGGGTACCGCCAAGAAGGTCACGCATCACCAAGGATGACACCACCATCGTTGAGGGTGCCGGTGAGACCGAGACGGTGAAGGGGCGTATCGATCTCATCCGCAAGCAGATCGATGCCACCGACTCCAGCTACGACCGCGAGAAGCTCCAGGAGCGACTTGCCAAGCTAGCCGGTGGTGTTGCTGTGATTCAGGTGGGTGCTGCTACCGAGACCGAGCTGAAAGAGAAGAAGCACCGCTTCGAGGACGCCCTGAGCGCCACTCGCGCCGCCGTGGAAGAAGGTATCGTTCCTGGTGGTGGCGTTGCCCTGATCAACATCCTGGAAGCCCTCAACAGCGTTGAGACCAGTGACAAGGATGAAGAAGTCGGCGTCCAGATCGTCCGCCGCGCCCTGGAGTCCCCGCTTCGCACCATCGCGGAGAACGCGGGCCTCGAAGGCAGCGTAGTCGTGAACAAGGTCAAGGGCCTGGCCGTCGGCGAGGGCTACAACGCCCTGACCGATGAGTACGGCGACATGGTGAAGTTCGGTGTGATCGACCCGGTCAAGGTCACCCACTCCGCTCTCTCCAACGCCGCTTCCATCGCGGGCCTGCTCCTCACCACCGAGTCTGCTGTGGTAGAGCGCCCCGAGAAGAAGGCTCCGGCGGGTGGCGATCATCACCACCACGACGACTACTAAATCGTAGCCGTTTAGGTAAGTACGAAAGCCACCTGAATCTCAGGTGGCTTTCTGTATTATGTATATTATGTGTTTAGACGTGAGAGGAACGATCCGCGAAATCATAAGCTACTTCCATGATCCCGTTCGAGGCTTCATGGCAGATGAAGAAGACTGGATTGAAGGAGATGTGGGTAACTTTCTGAACTCCATTCGTCCCTTTCTAGAGCCGCGCGGGATTTCCCTGACCATTGAAAACGAGCAGATTGGTAAAGCGGCTGGCTACTCTCTTGTGGTGAATGGAGTGCCTCTGGTTCTCTACTCCGAAGAGGAACTTATAAAAAATGACCTGGACCACACGAAGGAGCGAGTTCGCGCACGGGTGAATGAGATTCTGGAAGCGGGCGGAGCCTCAGAACGGATGTATCTAAGATATGGCTGGAATGATTTGTTCGTTGTTTTTCTAACGCCAGAATGCTTTCAAGAAATCCGTGAGACTTCGGGATGGCCCGAGCACGAACTGCCCTATTGATTTCGCTTTGGGGGTACATTGTCTGGTTTCTGCCAGACCCGTACATAGTCCACGGTGAACACATCGGGGAATACCGTAGGAGCCAGGTCGGCGGGGTTATTGGGGTACTCCATGCTCAGAATCAGATACTCCGGGATTCTTGAGATGCCCTGGGTGACTTCGTAGAACGGCATCCGGTCCACATAAAAAATATACTTGTCCAAAGTCCACTCTAGTCCGAATGCATGGAAGCCGGTGCCCGAGGCTTTTTGTCATAGCGACATACTGTAGAGAATTCGCAAGCCGAATAGGCCGCCTGCTGTATTCTGGGGGTGAGCCTGAAACTTTACTTCAATCTGACTGCGGCCAGCCAGTAGCTCTTTGGGAAGAGGGATATCTCTGTAGTAGAACGCTCGCTTACCCGTGCTTTTTAGAGACTCGGTCGTGACTACTTTATTGTTGATCAATACATCGAAGGTGCGTGCGCCGCGCTCCTCTCCCCAGTAGGTGCAGCGCAGTACCAGCGGCTTGTCGGGTGTTACTGTCATGGTATAGAGGAGCCAGCCACCATCGCGTGCATCGCGCCAGCGTGTGTGCATCTGCTCCCCATAAGCGCCGAAGCCCGTGAAAGTGTTTTGTCCTTGAAAACCGTGCGCTGCTTCCGATGCATCCTCTCCAATTTCCACCACATCGACGGTACGCGCAGCCAGCGCCGCTCGCTCCTGGGCTTCTGCAGCCAGTTGTTCTTTTTCAATACGCAGAGCGGCAGGAGTCAGTCTCCGCCAGTAAACCGCATACCGCTGAAAGTGATTCTCGAAGAACGGTATCAGGGAAACATCAGCCGGTTCAAGTCCGACCGTGCGGAAGCACAAGGCGCCAGGAGATACCGGCTTGATAAACCGTGTTAAATCAACGCCCTTCTCTGCAATGATCGTTGGCGTTTTGCTCTCCGGAATCAGCTTACTCGGAACCGTATTTCCGAGCTGCCAGAAATCTCCCTTGGAAAGCGCTTCAGTGCGCCCCAGCTCGCCCGAAAGCACTATCGGGCCATATAAAAACGCCGCGTACTCGTCGCTGCCGGGAAGTGTCTCCACACTCAGGTGCATCGGCAGCTTGATCCGCAGTACATCCCCTTTGCGCCAAGTGCGCCGCAACGCAAAATAGCTCCCGCGCACGGAAGCGGCGGGAATAGGCTTGCCATTGAGAATGATTTCCATCGTTCTGTCTGGAACCCAGGAGGGATGCCGTAAGCGTAAGGTAAATTCCGCTCCCTTTCCCGGAGTTTCAAAGGTTAGTGTTGTGGCTGGCTCATAAGGAAAACCGGTGGCCTGTCGGACTTTGACCTGGCGTGTTTTCCAGTTAAGTTCGGATGGCGCGAACAGGTTGACCTCTAGAGTCTTATCGTCTGGTGTGTGGGTATAGATCATCTGAGCGTACTTGCCCGGAACTTCAAGGCCCGTTCCCGTGCAGCACCACATCGAGTCGAACTCATCGCTATAGACCCGGTAGGCTCCCGGAAACAGAGGCGTGTAGTAAACCGCCATAGCCCGGTCCTTATCGTGAGAGGCAAGTATGTGGTTGAACAACACCCGCTCATAGAAGTCCATCCTCTGTGCGGAGGGCGACGTGACAAACAGTGCCTCCGTGAGGCGTAGCATGTTCACGGAGTTGCATAGCTCTGGTCCGGCGGGCGAATGTAGCGCTTGTACATAACCGTCGGGAGGGAAGAAATGCTCATTAGCGCTATTCCCTCCGATTACCCAGGACCGGCGCTCCACAACCTCCTTCCAGAAGTTCTGCGCGGCACGATGCAGGCGCTCTTCCCCGGTAAATTGATAGATACGCTCGAAACCCGTGTACTTAGGGATATTCGAGTTGGCATGGAAATAGGTGATGAAATCTCGATTGCCTTCCGCTAGAGGGGCGAGCATGCGTTCATGGCACAGGCGTCGTGCCCAGGCGAGATATCGTGAATTCCCAGACACCACATAGGCGTCTACATAGGATTCGTGTAAAGAGCCATGCTCACACTGCAGTAGCGTCTGTACCTGGGACGTATCTAATTTATCGACGACTTGCGTACCGAACCAGTCCGCTAAACGCAGAAAGACTTGTTTGGCTTTATGGCTATCCGTTGCTTGCACAATCTGGTAGAGGCCAAGGAGTATTTTGTTCAGGGTATAGGTGGGCTCGAACTGACCGTTGATCTGAAACCCGTTCCAGGGCAGGCCATTGATGACAATGCGCCCACCTGCGATTTCCTGGAATAAGGGCTTGCCATTGGGCACAGCCAGCGCGTAGCCTGAGTGGTTTGCCCGTTGAATCGCGTCCAGCTCGTCTACGATGTAGAGCAAACGCGCACGCAGCACGGAGTCGCCGGTTGCCTGCAGCATCATAGAAGCGCCAGACATATAGAATCCAAGGATATGCCCTGGCAGAAAGGGGGCCTCTGATTCCCAACCACGGTAGGGCGGCGCCTTCGGGGCTAATCCTGCTTCTTTCCGAAACAGGCTGAGCAGGCGATCCGGGTCAAGCTTGTGCAAGTACGCACGATTAAGCTCCTGCTGGCGATGCAGAGGACCGCCCAGTAAACGGATATCGCGTAGCGGAAAGAGTACCGATTTCGTCGGGACTGTAGGGGAAGGAATCATATATCCCCCGCAAAATTGGGAATCGTCACAGCCTCTCCGTGGCGTAGCGCTGACTCATGGGCACAGATTCCTGCGGCAGTCCAGTTTGCCGCCGTGATGGCATCTATCGCGGGTGAGCGATTCTCCAGGATGCTCCGAACGAATTCATGGACGAGATGGGGATGCGAGCCACCATGCCCCCCTCCCTGGAGAAACGAACGATGCGGGTGGGTTTCATCATAAAGCGTTGGCCGGGTGAAGCGCGCAATGGATTCAGGTAGCAAGTCCGCTCGGTCAGGCGCGGCTATCCGCTGAGCGGAATGTGAAGTCCCCCGGTGATGGCTTGCCTCTAATGCCTCAAAAAGCACTGGTTCCTCTGATTCGATCTGCTGCCACTCAAAAGACTTTCGTGAGCCATAGATATTAAAACTCTCGGTGTAGGCCCGCGCTGTCTCAAACAAAGTACGAGTAACTTCGGCACAAAGATGGGGAGCTGCCAGTTCAAAGATTGCCGTTTCAACCGGATAGGGGTTGTTGTACTGGGTGTGGAGCTCGGGGCGCATGATGCCAGAGCCAAAGCAATGAACACGTTGGGCTCTTGTCCCTGTCAGAGCGAGTAAAGGCGCAATGGCATGGGTAGCATAGTGCATGGGCGGCAAACCCTCCCAGTATTTGGGCCAGCCCTCCATATCCTGATAGTGCGCCCCCCGGAGAAATTGGATGACGCCGAACTCCCCCTGCGCATGCGCCTCTTTCACGTACAGAAATTCGCGGGTGTATACAGCAGTCTCCATCATCATATAGTTCTTACCAGACTGCTTTTGGGCAGCCACAATCGCCCGCAAGTCTGGTAGAGAGCATGCCATAGGGACCGTGCAGGCACAGTGTTTCCCCGCGTTTAAAACAGCAATGGTGTGCTCGGCATGCAGGGGAATCGGCGTCACCAGATGGACCGCGTCGATAGAGGGATCCGAAAGCACTTCGGCAAGATTCCGATAGCATTCCGTAACGCCATAAGAAGCTCTAGCCTTGTTCAAGACATCCTCTGAGCTATCACAAACAACCAGGCTGTCAACATCAGGATGATGCAAGTAGATCGGCACAAAAGCCATACCGAACCCCAGTCCTGCAAGAGCTACCCGAATTTTCATTTGCGATTAAAATAACAGCGGGACACCGATTTTGAAATGGAAGAGTATGCTTTTTGATGGACAAAAATGACATGGCCCAGGAATATCGGATTACAGATATCCCCCAGGTTTTCGAAATGGGCAGTGCTAAGGCGCTATCGATTCATCCGGACCGCACTCTCTCGTTCTGGGTGTTCGCGATTATGACTCACGGGCAGATGCCGATTCAGATTGGTGGGGAGCATTTTGTCGTCCATCCTGGTCAGTACTTTCTGCTGCCGCCGGGTATTCGGCACTTCGGTACAGAGAAAGTACCGTTCGATACCATCTGGATGCACTTCCATTGCTCTACTGGGACTGAGGGAGCAGGGGATATCGTCCTTCCAGCACACGGCCCTCTATCACCAGAGATCAACTACCAGGTCTGGGGCAATCTCCTGAAGCAGAATCTAGCCACAGGGAGCATGCTCCTCAGCGATATTGGCATCCAGCTAATGGCCATTCTGGGGCAGGTAGCTTCGGAGTGGCGTAGACAGCAAGCCTTTTCCCGCCCTGGCGCAACGCTGGCGCGGCGTACTCTAGAGTTTCTTCTACGCCACTATCCTGAGCAGGTAACTACGCACCGGCTTTCTGCAGAGCTAGGCTACAGCTATGGCCATATTGAGCGGGAGTTCAGGCGCCATTACACCCTGACGATTCGGCAAAAACTGGCGCAGATTCGGATCGAGGAAGCTGTCGCCTTGATCCTAATGGGCAAGACTCTGAGAGAAGCGGCGTACGAGACAGGGTTCACCGACTATTACTACTTCATTCGTGTGTTTACCCGTATCCGGGGGATATCACCCGGACGTGTGCTTTCCGAACGACAACGCTAATCTCAGGGGGCTTTTTGTCGTTGTTCTGGCTTCTGCCAGACCCTTACATAGTCCACGGTGAAGACATCGGGAAAGACTGTGGGCGCGAGGTCAGCTGGGTTATTGGGGTACTCCATGCTCAGAATCAGATATTCGGGTATGTGAGAGATACCCTGGGTGACTTCGTAGAACGGCATGCGGTCCACATAAAAAATGTACTTATCTGGGGTCCATTCCAGTCCGAAAGTATGGAAGCCCATGCCCACGCCCTTTAGATAGCTCTGCATACCGCGCGTACTTTTCTGGTTCGGGCCATACGCCCAGTGGACATTGTGGGAAACAATGTCGGTGCCCAGCTTGCGGAAGCACTCCATGATGTCTATCTCTGCGCCGTAGATCGCCGGGTCTTCGCCTTTGGAGATTTCCGTGGATTGTATCCAGAAAGCGCCCCAGACTCCCGCACACTTTTGGAGCCGGGCGCGACACTCGAAGTAGCCGTAGCGCGGCATGAATAAGCCCTGCGTGCCCACGGCGCTGCTGAGCATCTTGTCCCCTTGCTGCATTGCCCAGAGCTCCAGGTGGCCATTCTTAACTTTGACGGCATCGGCGGACACGAACGCCGGGCCGCGCGGACCGATACCACGCACTTCCCATTTTTTGGGGTCGAGCTGGGTACCCTCGAACTCATCTTCCCAGACCATTTTGTAGCCCGCTTTTTCCGGCACAAAAGGCGTGGTAGACATCGGTCCCTGCGCAGGGCGCTGGGCATGTGCTGTAGCAGCGAGTGTCAGAGCGGCGGCAGTGAGTCTGGTTCGCATAGCAGATGCACTATAACCTTATTTTGACGAAACAGTCAGGAAATATTGGTCCTGTACACTGCCGAAGCATGAGTACACCTGGAAGCCAGTCTCGATTTCTACAGGGAGTGTTTCCCTTTATGGGTAAGGGAATCTATGAAGCGGTCCTTGTAGAACATGACTTAGAGCTAGTTGTGCCCGAAGGGTACCAGGCACGTGTAGTGTATGTACGGCTGGGGAATTGCTCCGATAGTCTTATCTATCTGACTCTTACCAGCGATGGCAGGCCGATTCGCCACTTTCCTGTAGAGCCGCAGGGGGCCTTTCATATTCCTCTGGTTCTTCAGGAAGCACATCCTGCAGGCACCCGGATTACCTTTCTTCTGGCTGCTGAGCGGGGGGTAAGTGGTAGTGTCATCCTAGACGCTGGCATCGAACTGGAGCCAACTATCCCCTCTCCTTGATTCACGCAATACTGCGGTTTTCCGAAATGCGCGGAAACAATTTGGATACTTTTATCCATTTCTTAAGAAAAAAGTAGAATTTTTGGGTAATATAGAAATTGATTGTCAGGTACCCCTGAAGCGTTGCAGAGCTTCCAGAGTGGACAATAAGTAGGAGTCAGAGCTTCTCTGTAATACTCCTTGGAACTTAGCGTGCCGCTCACCTGTGCTGGGAGAATGCTCGTTTTATGACTCTGATTGCTACAACTCGGAATCGCATCCTCCCTAGAAAGTCTTGGAGGAGAAATGCGCACCGTTCTGATTCTTGACCGTTTTGGCGACGAGAAATCCCCGGCTGGCGCGCTCGCGCGTTCTTTCAGGGCGGCTGGAATGCATGCCGTCCGACTTGCCTTAGATGGCGATACCCTTCCTGAGGCGGTGCTGGAGCGTGCCTTTGATGGCCATCTTCCCGATGCCGTTTTGCTGGACCTTTCCAACGCTTCGGGTTCGCTTCCACTGAGGCGCTGGCAACAACTGCGCAAGGTGGTCTGGGGGGAGGATGCTCCCGAGCCGCCTCTAGTCGCTTTGCTGGCCCCCATTCACCTGGGCCAGATAGACTGGCGCTCTCAGGTGGATGATTTCCTTCTGCCTCCCTATGATGTGGGAGAGGCCCAGGTACGCTTAGATGTTCTTCTGCGTCGCCACCGCAGCCTGGCCTACGGTACGCCTAACGTTCTTCCCGGTGTTAGTGTGGATGCCTCCCATCGTGAGGTTCGCGATGATAAGGGAGCGCTGGTGCCATTGACCCCGCGTGAGTTCGAGCTGTTGCGCTTCTTACTCACGCACCGGGGGCGTAGCTTTACTCGTGAGCGGCTCTTAGACCTGGTCTGGGGAGTGGAGTTCGATGGTGGAGCGCGCACAGTGGACATCCATGTGCGTCGCCTGCGCGCCAAACTCCCCCCAGATGTCGCCGACCTGATAGAAACCCGCCGTGGTATCGGCTACTGTCTCCGCGCGACCTAGCTCTCAGCGCATAAGCGGAGTTTTGTCGGCGGCTGCCGGTCCCCAGCTGGTGAGTGCCAGGGGCTTGCCCAGTGCTCTAGAGAGAAATCGGGCGTGGGCGTCTGGAGTTTTCTCTGCCCGGCGGTAGCGGGGGCGGGCGGTGAATAAGCGCCGGGTGGTGGCCTCTCGGTACACCAGGTTGGTTTTGTGTTTCGGAAGGGGTGTGAAGCCCCCCTCATAACCCACAGCCACACGCCACTCCGGAATTTCAGCCATGCGGTCTAAGCAGGTGATTGCCAGGGCATCTACATGCCCGGCGATGCTTAAGGCATAGCGCAGTAAGGTCAAGTCTGGCCAGCCTGCCCGCAGGCGACCCTGCCAGGGATTGTCTGGATTTGTAGCATCTGGCAGGAGTGAGGTGAGTGTAGCGTCTTCAGTTGGCAGAGGTCCTGCCCCATGCCGGGTAGCATAACCACGCAGCACCCCTACAGAAAACACATCTGCCCCGGAACCACGCAGCAGGCGCAGGGCATTGTGTGCCGTGATAGTAGACCAAGTAGTGTGCGGATGGAAGCCCCACCATTCGTCTAACAGTGCTCCCTGTGCCCCCTCGAAAACCGTAGCAGTGTTCGGGTTGCTCAGATGCTTGCGAAGGAAGCTATCACCTACCAGCCGCACCGAGCCCAGCAAAGATTGACAGATGGTAACAAAGCCCTCTAGTTCCTCATCATCAAAGAAAATCTCAGTGTCGGGCGAGGAAGGAACTCCTTCGGTGCGGGCTTGCAGGCGAGTACGTATTGCCAGGCATTTCTGGTGCAGTCGCTCCGGGTAGGCCATGTCTATCGCGCGAATAGCTTCCTCTGGATATGCCAGGCGGTGGGACATCGTCTCGCCGATACCCAGCCCACAGGAGCCGTGAGCCCCGGCTCCCCGCTGGCGCTCCGCAATACGGTTTGCCGCCATGTGCCAGGGCGTGGTGATAAGAGCGTTTTCATGTACTGTGAGCCGGGAGAGTACTCCACGCCCGAACTTCTCGCTCTCCCAGAACAGAGTCAGCGGATTGACGAGCATGAACTGGGAAAGATAGGTGGCGCACCCGATAAAGCTGCCCGACCCGAGCTGCTGAAAAACATGCCGCTCACCTTCGGAAGTGATTACCGCATGCGCTGCCTGTGCTCCACCGGAGTGCCGCACTATCAGCGGCACTCCACCACGCTGCTCGGCAAGCTGCCGAGCGTAGAAATCAACCACACTGCCCTTGCCACAGTCCCCAAAGAACAGGTCTGTAACAATTACCGCGCGGTGTTTCATCTCCTTTTCTCTCTTTTCTTTATTTGACCGCACGGCTTTTAGCCGTGCGGGTATGTGTGTTAAGTGATTACAGGCGCGCGGCACCTGCACCACCCCCAGTGGAGGCGATAGCAGTGGTCGGTGCGGCTACCAGGGTGCCGGATTTGGCGAGGTCCATAAGCTCTCCAGCGGCGCTGGTGACCAGCTTCTTATCGAAGCCGTGGCGGGCCAGGGCGTCTGCGCTGGAGGCCAGGTCGCGTCCGGCGATGGCTCCGACGGTCATCGCAATCAGCGGCACGATCTGCTGCTTATCGGGGCAGCGAATCACATGCTGGGGCGGAAGAATCTCCTTCCAAGCCCGCTCAATGCTCACATCATCGAAGTGGTAAGTACCACCGGGGCGAATCAGGAACACGTTCCAGCGGCGCTGAAGCTCCGCGGCAATCTGAGCGGTAGTCACATCCTGCCCGATATCCTCGCCCATCACCCGGCGGATGGCATCGGCGCTAATCTCGCTGTAGTAGTTCTCATCGCCAATCAGGAAGAGGGCACCCTTGGTGCCGCGCTTCTCCCAGGCATCTGTCTTGACATGCTTGGCGAAGTGGTACATCGCCAGCTCGTAGGACTCTTCGTGAGAGCCGCCACCGCCGCCCTCTAAGTAAATCTGAGACAGGCACTTCTCTACCAGCGCATCGTCTGCCTCGAACTCACCCATCTGCAGCGGGGCCTGGTCACTGAAGGCATCCCCCACGGCTCCGAAAAGAATCTGCGGGTAGTCCACAATTCCTTCGCCGAGCACGAAGCCCATGAGCTTGCCCAGCTCCTTCTGCAGGAAGTCCGGAATATCGCGCATAGACCCGGTCACATCGAACATGACCGCTATCGGGAAGCTGAACGGGTTATCGTCGTTGTCACGTGCCTCCCGAATCAGCTTGTTGCGAAGGTCCATCGCTTCGTGGACCGCGGCGGCACGACCTGCCGCTACATCGGCATCATGGGTGAAGACGCTACGACCACTTGCCGTACGCGCCGCTGCACGTGCGCTGTAGCCAATCGAATCAAAAGAACCGCTTCCCATTTTCTCTCACTCCTCACCTGCTCTGCGGCAGGCAGTCAATCCACGACAAATTCGCTATACTCGCGCCTTCCCAGAAGTCTTCCTAGCACGGCGTGGGCGTGCTCGGCATCCTGAGGGCGTCGCCCCGGTTTCGGATCGCGGCAGCGGGCGATAAACCGCCGGATCGGCTCCGCGACGTTGTTGCCTTCGTCGCCAAGCAAGTAGAGGACAGTCGATGCTGCCTGATACAGATCAGAGGGCACTGTTGCCGGAACTTTCTCAAACAGCTCCGGTGGCTGAAGCGCCTTCCATTGTGGATCCGCTAAAAGCACAGCCTCTTTATCTCGCTGTGCCGAAGCACACCAGTCTAAGAGCACCAACCCATGCTGCTCCGGGTAGACCAGCACATGATCCGGGGTTACCGCGCCATGTACTTGGCCGCGCAGGTGCGCTAGCCAGAGCGTAAGCAAAAGCCGCCGCCAGATCCACCAGACATGCTTCGGCTCGATTCCACGCGGGAATTTCTGCTCCCGCAGCTCTTTCCCACTGAAGCAGCGCCCCTCGGGCACGCCCAGTACCAGCCCCGACCGCTGGCGGCGCTCCGCATCTAAAATCGCAAACCGCGCCAGAGGCCGGGGGGTATAGACCCGCTGTTTCGCAAAGAAATCTCGCTCCGCATCGGGGTTATCATCGGGTCGCCACAGGGCGACCAGTGTGTTCCACTCTCTCTCCAACAGATCGTTGTCTGTCGGGCTCCGCACAATTTTCACGAACGCTCGGAATCCCTCCGGCACGGGGTAGGTGGCATCGTATATCGTCGCCAGCAGACCCTCAGCTCGGATTCCAGTCAGCGTGAGCGCTTTTCCCTCAACTGTCAGTGTGATCGCATCGAAGGGAGCTTTTCGCTGACCATAGGTTCCTTCTGTCAGACGCTTGCGCGCTTCATCTCGCCAGAAGCCCAGTTTTACAAAGAGGCTTGCATCGCCACCCCGGTCCGGATGCGCCAGCAACGCTAGCTTCCGGTACGTCTCGCTCACCGCAGTTTCGTCGGCCAGCTCCCCGAAAATATCTTCCGGGCAGGTGGCTTCTTTCAGGTGATTTAGCGCCTCTTTCATTTTAGTGTCTTTATTACAATATCTCTGACAAAGCAATCCTGCAAGGGGTTGCACCGATTTTCAGATTTTTTTTTAAACTCAGCAAATCCCCATTAGTCCTCAATTTCTGGCAGGTCTTCGCCGAGGCGATCCCAGGAAGTGAATACCCTCCAGCGTTGCTCTGCCCTATACCTGATTGCATCGGCTACGCCCTCTACAGTACTCTCAGGCTCTCTCCATATTGGGTATTGAAATAGGAGTACTATTCCTGCGCAAATAAAGGGAAAGATAGCCGCCGCTATTAGAATCAGTTTCCAGTGAGAAGGCTGAATTAAGATGCCAATGATAGCGGCCACAATGGCAAAAACGAAAGAAAAACAAAAGTCTACTACTTCATCGCCAGGAACTACTCGCATATCCGTTAGATGTAACTCAAGGCCTGTTTTTTGCCAGATCAGATTTTCCAGTTTCTTGCCTTGCGAGGGAGAAATCACGCTAGCCAGAGTAGTTTGGGGAGATACATTCGTTCGTCGGAAAGCTTCATCAAGACAGTCCAATACCAGAGACTGGCAGGCATTTTTATTTAAGAGTTCTGAAGTACCTGCGAATTGTTTCAGGTAGATGTTTTCTACAGAAGAGACACATTGCTTCAGCGTGCGAACTTGATCATGCTGAAATGCCTTCTCTTCCTCATGAAACTCGGGATATTCTCTACTGTGTGGATGTATACGGAAGATGCCTAACTCCTGGTCCAATGCTTCTATAGTTTGTTCCCAGGAACTAAAATGCCAGATACTATCTGGGCTAATGGGTTTATCCGGGTAGCAGCTTTGCCACACGTTCAAAACACGACGGGTCAACCCGACCACAGGCAATGCTGGCTCGTGCTCTATCGGCCATTCGGCAGGCAGACCCGCTTCTTCGCGGAAGCGGCGTGCCTGCTCTGTGGTTACGGACATAGAACTGCCTCCGGAAACGTTTTACAGTGTGCGCAAGTGCCAACCGCCATCCACATCGAACACGGCTCCTGTAGAGAAAGGAAAGTCCCCCCGCGCGATAGCTCCAACAGCCTTCGCCACATCATCGGGCAGGCCCCATCGGGGTATGGGCCAGGCGTTGGCGGCGATCATCGCATCGTATTTCTCCTTTACGCCCGCTGTCATATCGGTGGCAATAACCCCAGGGCGTATCTCATAAACACACACACCGAACTCAGCCAGGCGTGCGGCAAAGAGCTGGGTCATCATCGAAAGCCCGGCTTTCGCCACGCAGTACTCCCCCCGGTTGGTGCTGGCGGTATAGGCAGAGATCGACGTGATAGTCACTATCTGCCCGGCTTTCTGCTCCGCCATGAGCTTACCCACTCGCTGGGTCAGGAAATACGGCCCCTGCAGGTTCACCGAAAGGCAGTGCTCAAAGCTTTCCTCGGTGGCCTCCAGAATATCCGCGCGGACTTTGGGCGGCACTCCGGCATTGTTCACCAGCAGGTCGACACGCCCGTTAATGCCCAGCGCCGCCTCTACCATTCGCTCGCGGTCTTCAGTGACCGAGATATCGCCCTGCACGGCGATGGCATCGCCACCCACCTCACGAACCAGCGCCACACACTCTTCGGCGGCTACCAGGTTCCCCGCATAGTTCACCACTACCGACCAGCCCAATCGCCCCAACTCGATAGCGATTCCCCGCCCGATTCCCCGGCTCGCGCCGGTTACCAGAGCAACCGGGCGGCTCATGAGGTTGCCTCACCCGGCGCAGGCATGTTCTCCTCCGTAGGGCCGTCTGCCCAGGTACGGTACTGCTCAGGCAACGAGTCCTCCGGATAGGGTGTTACATTCCGTTCCATTGCCTTCGTCATAACCCTGGGGGGATAGGGAGCAAGAGCTTTATGGAGCGCTTCTACGAAGAAGTACTCCGAAAAAAGGCAGGCTTCATGGACCCCTATGTTCTTGTGAATGTGGTAGATGGAGCCATTCAGAATCCCCTCAAAGCCGGGAGTTTTACTGCCCAGATGATGCTCACAAAGTAGCTCCAGGCTGCGAATCGCCCAGTTTCGATACGCTTCCGCCTTCACTATGTCTGGACAGTAGGCAGCTAAATCCAGCAGTCCGGATGCCGCGATAGCCGAGCCAGACGTGTCTACCTCGCCATCTGGAGCATCGAAGTCCCAGGGAGTGATGCCGCCACCGGGGAGCTTACCGAGCAGGTAGTCCGCGTTCGCCATAGCTGTCTGAAGATAGCTTGTATAGCCCATCTGTGTAAAGCTACGCGTGAATCCGTAGAGCGACCAGGCGAGACCGCGCACCCAGCAGGAATCGCCCCGATAGCCCTGGTGTGTGCTCTGGCGCAGGCATTCCCCTGTCTCTAAATCAAAGAGCGCTTCGTGAGCAGTGGAGCCATCGCCCCGAACTAGAGTGCGTCGGCTGGTTTCGCAGTGAGTGTGAGCGATAGAGAGCAGGTGTGCATCCGCCGTGCGTAGCCCGGCGCGAAATATAGTGCCGACGTTCATCATGATGTCGACGAACAGGCTGGCGGGTTCTACAAAACTGCGCAGGTACTGCCCCTTTTTCATGAAGCGCATCGCCATGGTCTTGCCTGCCTGGTCGAGCAGAGCATTGATATGCTCTTCAGGGCCACCTAGCTTGAGCCAGCGCAGATGGGTAGAGAAGAACAAGAAGCCCAGATCGTGCACGGCACGGTCGTACTGGCGGTCTTCCAGCGGGGTACTGCGCTTTATAGCCTCATCTAGCCAGAAGCTCTCTCCAGTGGCCTCGGCGAAGATGAACATCATGCCGGGGTAGAAGCCATCACACCAGTGGGTCCAGCGCTTGCGGTCCTGCCCGAACTTACCCCCCACGGTGTACATGGGGTAGTAATCTGCTGGATAGGTTTCAATAAGATGCTTGACCTGCCGCTGTGCAAAGTCAAAGGCATCCGAAAGGGTTTGGTTCACGTCAAAACTGTTCGACGCTGGCGAGAGGTAAACCTACAAAGTCACAAAAGGCCGGAGCTTTTCCAGGGTTTTCTCGCCGATGCCCTTGATTTTCATCAGGTCTTCCAGGCTGCCAAAGGAGCCAATCTCCGTGCGGTACCGAATGATATTCTCTGCCGTTTTGGCGCCGATACCTGGTACACGAATAAGCTCGCTAGCCGGTGCCGAATTGATACTGACTATGCCCTGACCCGGTTTCAGCTTGCCTGTTTTAGAGCTGGAGGTCGATTTTAGATAGTCTCCCCTGGTAGAAGGAGCTTTATAGGTAGTCTTATAGGAGGGAGCTTTTAAGTAATTGGTCCTGATAGAAGGAGTTTTGTAGGTGTTTTTCAGGTAGTTCGTATTCCTGAGATAAGCAGGTTTGGGAGTCGGTTTGAGCTTGAAGATCGAGTCTTGCGCCAGAGCAGGCAGGCAGGCGCTAATACTGACTGCCAGAACAACGAATAAGGAAGTAATGCTTTTCATAGTAAGGAACTACCCGGTGGGTTTTACGCGTGCAAGGGCGGTTTGGGCGGCGTAGGCAGTATCCGGGTCGGTAGAACTTGTAAGCGCCTGGAGTGCGGGCTCCGCTCGTGGGTCGCCAATCTGACCCAGAGTAACGGCGGCCCAGCGTGCGGTGGGAGCGCCACTCTGAGCGGCAGGCAGCAGGCCATCGACAGCATCGCGCCCGATGATGGTGAGCGCCTGAGAGGCCAGATAAGCTACGGTTTCGTTGGGGCTGGCTAATTTCTGCGAGAGAGCGGGTACTACAGCCTTCCCTAAGCGAGCCAGTGCGGTGGAGGCAGCCATGGCTGCCTCACCGTCCGCGTCACTCAGAGTGTTCAGCAGTGGCGCGTAAGCGGTGGGTATCGAGGGGTCCGGTAGGGGAGCCGAAGGAGCGCCGGGTGCGTTTAGCTTCTCTATCTGGTCCGTGAAAGGCTTTTTCTTGGCGTCGTCTTTTTCGGCGCTGGCTTTTTCGGTCAGCAGTGCAACAACAGCCTGCTTGGCGGCACCAGCAGAGGGAGACTGAAGCTCTTCGGTGCCACCCTGGCGCTGAAGCTCGGTCCAGGCAGCTTCAGTAGTCTCTTTTGCCCCGGACGATAGAGTAGTCAACGCTTTGCGAATCGCCTGAGCCCGGGCCAGTACAGTGCCTAGGGACGATGCGGCAGCGGTGCGTACATCCGAGTTGGTATCGGTCAGGGCCTTAGCAGCAAGGTTAGGCTGGCGTAGGCCTGAGGTCGCCTCGGCTCCACGCAGGCGAACACGGGGGTCGGCATTGGAAAGCGCAGCAGCTATCTGAGGCGCGGCAGCGTCCCCAGCGCGAGCCAGTCCGGCGGCAGCGGCTTTAGCGACATCGACATCGTAGTCCGACAGCGCCTTCAGCATAGAGGCGTTGGCTTCTGGTGTCGCAATCGCACCCAGAGCACCAGCGGCGGCGGCACGTGCTGAGGCATCCGTGTCAGTCTTGCCCAGTGCGGTAATCAGCACGGGAGCGCCTACTTTGTCACCAATGTTAGCGAGGCTGGTAACCACGGACCGGCGAACGTTCGGCTCCGGATCATTCTGGAACGGCAGTATGGGTGTGGCGGCTTCGGCAACCTTGAACTTACCCATGATCTCAATCAGCTGGAGCTTCGCACCGGTATCAGCGTCTTTGCCCTTATCCAGCTGCTCTTTGAGATAGGGGGTGATCAGCGGAATGGTCTCCGGGCCGATAGATGAGAGAATATCTCCTAGAGGCGCGCGCAGATCGCCATCGCCTAGGCGAGCCGCCATCTTCTCTTTTAAGGGAGCACCGATAGCACGCACGGCGTTGCGAGACTGATCGCGAATGTTACCGTCCGGGTTCTTACAGGCATCTAAGAGAATATCCGGGTAAGAGGCCCCTACTTTAGCCACAGCATCTTTGGCGGCATCGCGCACGGGGTGGGTCTTCTGCTCGGCAGACTCGGTATCCGGGTCTTTCAGCATCTGGAGAAGCTGCTCGAAGGCGGCTTTATCCTTGCCTCCCTCCGACATTCGGGTAAGAGTGGCTATAGCGGCAAGGCGGACGGGAGGAGGAGCGGAGCCCTGGAGCGCGTCGAAGAGCACACCTCTGCCCATGAGCGCCTTGATCCCCGTTTCCTGGGTAGGGGCATCTTTGCTGCCTACCTGTCCGAGCTGGCTGCGGGTCTGCACCGTATTGACGATGAAGTTGCCGATGCCAAGAAGCACCAGCGCCCCGATTCCGATAAGAATGCCTCGTCGCTTATTCACAGATTCATAATACAGCGCCCATTCCTGCTTTTCCTGCCGCTACTCGGACCGGGCCGGTATAATTCAGGCCATGTCCTATCCTCGTTGGCAGGGAGTCTTTCCTGCCGCCACCACGCAGCTTTTCGAAGACCAGAGCATCGACTGGAAGGCGCAGGCCACACACCTGGAAGCTCTGATTGACTCCGGCATCCACGGCCTGATTATGTGCGGCTCGCTGGGTGAGAACCAGACACTTTCGCCTGAGGAAAAGCGAGAAGTCGTTAAGCACGCCATCGAGGTTTCCGCCGGGCGCGTGCCAGTGCTGTCCGGTGTGGCTGAGATGAGCACGGCGGCAGCCAGCCAATATGTACAGGACCTGGAGTCCATGGGCGCAGCAGGCGCCATGGTACTGCCCGCCATGGTTTACAAGGCCGATCCGCGTGAGACCATGTACCACTTCCGCACGGTAGCCGCTGCCAGCAAGCTCCCGATTATTGTCTACAACAACCCGGTGGGCTACTACGTAGATATCACCCCGAAGATGCTCGCGGAGCTGGCCGAGGTCGAGAACCTGGTAGCGATTAAAGAGTCCTCGGCAGATACCACCCGAATCACCGAACTCTACAATGCTTGCGGAGACCGCTATGCCATCTTCGGCGGGGTAGACACCCTGATTCCCGAGAGCGTGCTACTGGGCGCGACCGGCTGGATTGCAGGCGTAGGACTGGCCTTCCCTAAAGAGAACGCGTATCTCTGGGACCTCATGACTGCAGGCGAGTGGGACAAGGTGCGCGCTATGTGGCGCTGGTTCCTGCCACTCATGACCTTAGACATCGGCCCGCACTTCGTGCAGAAGATCAAGCTGGTGATTCAGGAAGCCGGATTGGGCAACGAGTGGGTCCGTGCCCCTCGGCTTACTCTTACTGGAGCCGAACGAGAAGAGACTCTGGCGCTGATTCACCACGGCCTGGCAAACCGCCCGAAGCTCTAACATGAGCGACCGCTTCACGCTCCGAAAAGACGGCTCGCTGGTCTGGGAAACCGGGCGCGGCGGGCCGCTGCCACATACAGACAAGATAGAGACGGCTGGCCTCCGCGTGGCAGCCATTCTGACCTATGGGGCAGAGGCAGATGGCACGCTGGTGCTGAAGCGTCATCTCGTCTGGCCGCTTCTGCGCACCATTCCTGATAACACCCACGCCAGCCTCCAACACGAGTTTCCCGAAGGAGCCGGGCAGCAGCTGACCGCGAATGGGCAGCCTGTGAAAGAGCGGCTGGTCTCGGTGCGACACCGGGGAGTACTGGAGCTGGTGACCCAGACCGAGAACCGGCTGGCTATCACCCGGCAGATCTTCGCCTCACGCACACACCCCGCGTGTTTAGAGCGCATGGTGGTGAAGAACAATGGTCGCGCGCCGGTAACCCTCACGTTTACCTCACAGCAGCCTCTCTACACTACAGACCCGAAAAAAGGTACTACAGGCGCCTATCTTTTAGAAGCACAGGCGCTCGGACCCGAGAGCGTGACACTCACTCCCGGTGCCTCGGCAACTCTGGGCATCGCCTTCACCGGGCGGCGCGAAGGGGAAGCACCTCTGCGCCTGAATCTAGATGCCGAGTTAAAAGAGCGCGAGACCTACGTGCGGGCGCTCCAGAAAACCCTGATACTTCAGACCCCGGAGCCAACCCTGAACGCCATGTTCGCGTTCGCCAAGGTTCGAGCCGCAGAGAGTATCTACGCCACAGCGGGTGGCCTCATGCACGGACCCGGCGGCGGTTCCTACTACGCGGCTATCTGGGCGAACGATCAGGCGGAGTATGCCAATCCGTTCTTTGCCAACCTGGGAGATCCGAACGGCGATAGCTCCGCGCTGAACTCGTATCGGCACTTCGCGCGATTCCTGAACCCGGAGTTCCGCCCCATTCCCAGCTCCATAATCGCAGAAGGCCGTGACATCTGGAACGGCGCTGGGGACCGTGGCGATCAGGCTATGATTGCCTATGGCGCCGCACGCTACGCCCTGACCCGTGGCGATAGAGCCATTGCCGATGAGCTCTGGCCCTTGATTACCTGGTGCCTGGAGTACCTGAAGCGCAAGACCAGCTCCGATGGCGTTATCGCTTCCGACTCGGATGAGTTAGAAGGCCGCTTCCCGGCGGGCAAGTTCAACTTGAACACCTCCTGCCTGGCCTACGATGCCCTGGTCTCCGCCTCGTATCTCGCACGGGACCTCGGTAAACCTGCCGAAGAAGCCGAGTTCGCCAACCGTGCCACAGCACTCAAGCAAGCTATAGAGCGCTACTTTGGGGCGGATGTGCAGGGCTTCAAAACCTATCGGTACTATGATGGCAACACCACCCTGCGTGCCTGGATATGCACCCCGCTCTGCATGGACCTCTTTGACCGCGCCCCCGGAACCCTGGACGCACTACTCTCTCCCCTACTCTGGACAGACGATGGAATCCGCTCCGCCGTGGACAGCGAGACCTTCTGGGATCGCGCCACCCTCTACGCTATGCGCGGCGCGCTGGCTGCCGGGGCGCAGGAGCGAATCTTCCCCTACCTGCTCGCTTACTCCCGCCGTCGCCTCTTAGGAGAGCATGTGCCCTATGCTATCGAAGCCTGGCCCGAAGGCGACCAGCGGCACC
Source organism: Armatimonas sp. (assembly GCA_049840835.1). Taxonomy (GTDB): domain Bacteria; phylum Armatimonadota; class Armatimonadia; order Armatimonadales; family Armatimonadaceae; genus JANLTX01. Next base: position 183,533 of record JASGJG010000001.1, read on the forward strand.
TCTCGGCAGAAAGCGCCCTCTACGCCCGCATCTTCACAGAAGGGCTGCTCGGGTTCCGGCCTACTGGGCTGCGAACCTTCACCCTGAACCCTCATCTACCTGCAGGCTGGAAGCGCGTGAATCTCAAGCGCCTGCATACCGCCGGGGGAGTCTGCGACCTGGAAATCGAACCAAACACGGTCCGTGTTCGTGGACGCGGCTTCCGCGCTACTCCTAAGCCAGATGGTGCGTGGGAGGTTCGCCGAACATGACACCCCTAGAGTTGTAATAGAGCTTATTACAGGGTAGAGCAACAGGACTGAAGAGCTTTAGCAATAACCGGGTCGTAGTTAATTTAGGAGTCTTAGAAGCATAAGGTATTTCGCTAAAATGGCTACTCACAGAATATCGAGAGGTTCGCTGTATCGGATAGCTCGTACACTCTGCATTGCGTTGTCACTCTTTTCTGCCCTCGTCGCCTCCGCGCAGATTGCGCCTCCGCTGAAGAAGGCCTGGGGTGAGGGAGGTAACGACAGGATAGAAAGCATAGCCGTAACCAGAGAATCGGTGTATTTCGGCACCGCATTTTGCTTCGGGGCAGTGGACCGCAAAACAGGCGAAGAGCTATTTAAGCAGCCTGTTGGAGAAAACTATTCCGGTGCCAGTATCGCTTTTTTTGAGGATACCCTCTACGCCTCTGTCGGGCAGCGAGGATTGCTTGCCTGCGACCCAAAGACGGGCAAAGTCCGCTGGAGTGTGCGCGGAAACTACTATGACATTGAGCCAAAAATCGCTGGTGGCCGAGTCTTCACGACCCTGCACAAAGGCTTCGTTTCCGCAGTAGGCATCAAGGAACATAAGCCACTCTGGACGGTGGATGTACGTCGCCCTCGCTCAAAGTCCAGGGATGCCTCCGAACTATCGGGGCCATCCGTGCTGGGGCAACTGGACCAGAATCGAATACTGGTAGGTACCTATGATGCTGAAATCTTCTGTCTGAATACGGCAACAGGCAAGCAACTCTGGAAAACCGCGTTCCCTCTACTCGAGTATTGTGGGGAGATTACCGATATTGCCGTCGGCTCTCAGGTGCTTGTCGCCAACCGCGTGGGGGTAGTAGCTCTAGAGCCCAGCTCTGGCAGCATTCTCTGGCGTTTCGATACAGAGAAAGACCCTTGCCTCCATATCTTAGTAGGACCGGAAGGAACTCTATTTGCTATCACAGATTCCGGAACGCTCTATGGATTGAACGCGGCTACCGGTGAGAAGCTCTGGGCACGGCAGCTCGCGAAAGCGAGAGACACAAAAATGTCGTCTATGGTTCTGGGTAAGAGATGCATGCTGGTAGGAGTAGACAACTCCCTGCTGGCAATTTCACCCACAGGAGAAATGCTCTGGACCTGGGCCTACCCCGATAGAGCATTTCGCGCTCCTTTATTTGTCTCTGAAGGCGACCTATTTATTACAGGAGCGAGCACACTGTTTCGCTATATTCCCGGTCAGTCGGTAGAGCTCCCAACAGAGCCTGAGGCGCGGCGAGCGTTGGCGCGCGATCTGGCAGGACGACTTAACAGTATGACAGTAGAGGAAGCCCGAACGCTGGATAGTCTGGGCGATGAAGCGTTCGACGTGCTTTTCCCCATAGCCCAGAAAAATCCGGATACAAATACGCTTCTGTCTCTGGCTCAGGTAATGCAGCCGAAGCATACAGCTTCTATGCTTGAACTGCTCAAGATGACAAAAGAAGGGTGGCAGGATTATATATTCAGGATACTGGCGGGAGAAGGCTTTGGCGGTCCCTTAAATCAATGCCCTGCACGAGAGCGCAGTGACCCTGATTTATTTCTTCCCTATGTTTTAAAGGAGCTGGAGGCAGGGCCGCGCAATGACAGGTTTGAATCGGCGCTCTCCTATATCTCTCGTTCTTCACATCCGAAGGCACTTGCTTTCTTGAAAAGCAAACTGGCAGATCCTAAAGCCTATCCGCAACTGCGGCGGGCGGCTTATAATAATTTGGCACGAACCGGAGGCGCTTCCTTTGTGACGGATATTCTGGCGGCCCGTGATACCAACCGCAAGATTCCTTCACTGGCAGCTCGTATGGGGATAGACGCACTCCCTGCTACGCCTGAGAGAAACCGAGAATCAAGCGGGCCTAGTGTGCTGATTGCAGTGGCCAAAGATGTTCGTGGGCAAATCTGGGGACTGGTAGGCGCACGTATATTAGGTAATTTTATCGACCTCTGGATCGTGCATCAAGAGGCGGGGAATTGGGTCGAGCCGATCTTTACCGGGCAGCAGTTAGGTGACAAAGGACCGCCTAAAAACTGGATGGCTCGCTTTACTGAAAATCCGGCGCTACGACTAGACACCGATGGTGATGGTTGGACGGATCTGGTGGAAAAACGCCTGGGAACGGACCCAAATCGTGCCGATACCGATGGTGATGGCGTGAAGGACAGTGAAGACGCCAACCCACTCGCAGTGCCGCATTCGCTGAGCGAAACGGAAAAAGTTCTTCAGGCAGCATTTGAGGCTCGTTACCGAATAGACTTTGAACCGAGAGAGGGGGCGGTTTGTCTCGTATCCCTTCCAGATGGGGTGACACCACCAGAGTTCTCTTCGTGGGGATGGATTGTGATTCCTAACAAGGAAAAACGGAAAATGCCTCTCCAAGCTCTAGTAGGAAAGGGAGTTATAAGCGTCAGTTTTGGGCTTCCGCGCAATGATTTTGATGGTGCCGCTTATCACCCCCGAAAACGTGACTCCATTCTCTGGAATGCGAATCGAACTCGCGCAAAACTCAGTATGGGAACCTATGTCGGTCCCATATATGGAAATGTATACGAACTCGAACTCCAGAAATTCGGTAATGACTGGGTAGTAATACATTCTGAAATGACGATAATTTCATGAAACTCCCTATCTCTTGTATGCTTTGTATGACTCTTGCGCTCCTGGCTGCTCTTAGCGCCTCTGCGCAGATTGCGCCCCCTCTCAAGAAAGTGTGGGAGCAACAGCTCAAGGGGCAGATAGAGAATGCGGAGGTTGTGGGGGACCGCATCTACTTTGGTACCTGGGATGACTTCGGGGCGCTGGACCGGAAAACGGGGAAGCCCCTTTTTGTCGTCTCCAATGGCAAGGACCCATCCGGGGCAGAGGTCACTCTTTCCGGAGATACCCTCTATGTTGCGGTAGGGCAACAGAAACTGCTCGCCTGTGACCCGAAGACCGGGAAAGTCCGCTGGAGCGTTCCGTCAAGCTATTACGGGGTGAAGCCGCTGATTGTGGGTGGGCGAGTGCTGGAAACGCTCCGCGAAGGTTTTGTGTCGGCGGTAGGTATCAGAGAGCATAAGCCGCTCTGGACCGTGGACCTGCATCGCCCGCAACCGAAATCCAAATACTCATCGAAAATGTACGGTCCCTCGGCACTCGCGCAATTAGATGCGAACCGAGTGCTGGTAGGAACTCATGATGCCGAGGTTTTCTGCCTGAGTGCTGCTACCGGCAAGCGGCTCTGGAAGACCTCCTTCAAGCTCCCAGAGTACAGGGGAGAGATTAGTAGCATCACCGTCGGGGCGCATGTGTTCGTTACCAACGAAGAAGGCATCGTTGCGCTAGAACCAGGCACTGGTCGTATCCTCTGGCGCTTTACAAAAGAGATGGAGTCGTTCGACCAGCTTGTATTGGGACCGGGCGGCACCCTGTTCGGGCTGGCGGACTCGGGAACGCTTTACTGCCTGGATGCGCAAACTGGCAAGTTCCGCTGGTCGCAGCGACTCTCAAAAGCCTCGCATATCATAAAAGCTCCTCTGGCTCTGGGGGCCGGGGGCATATTGGTGGGAATGGACGATTCCTTGCAGGCGATCTCCCCCACCGGAAAAGCGCTCTGGACCTGGTCCTTTCCTAACCGATTCTTTGAGGCTCCCTTTTTTGTTTCTTCCAGCGATCTGATTATCGCAGGCGCCAGCAAGTTCTATTGCTATGTGCCTGGTCAGCCCCCTGGGCTTCCCGCTACTGCCGAGGCGCGGCGAGCACTGGCCCGCAATCTGGCAGCGCGCCTGAAAAACCTGACCGAAGACGAAACGCGGGCCCTAGACAGTCTGGGGGATGAGGCGTTTGAAGTGCTTTTCCCCATGGTCCAGAACCGGCTGGCAGACTACCTGAGCAAGCAAGAGAAAAAGACAAAAGACAGCTTCAATGCCTACTCCATGTTTAGCGATACTATGCAGGCGCTGGGGCGAGCGACTCAGCCGAAATACACGGCTTCTATTATTGGTCTTCTCAAACAGGCCGAAGGCCGTGAAGGCAAAGACCAGAGCGTACGCGCTGTTATCTTCCAAATACTTGCGGGAGAAAGCGCCCGCATGATCTATGCGCCCGAGGGGCGTAGCGATCCGAAGCTGATAGTCCCGCTTTTCTTGAAGGAGCTAGAAAAAGGAGAGAGTAGCGGCGGATTTGGCTCCGCGCTCTATTATATCTTTCGGTCTGCGCATCCGGATGCGCTCGCGTTTCTCAAAGCAGCCTGGCGAACCCGAAAGCCAGCCCTGCTATTCGGCAGGCCGCGTTTGAAAACCTGGCGCGCGTGGGAGGCGCTGCCTATGTGCCGGATATCCTGGCTGCGCGCGATACGGATCGTAAGGTTCCTTCGCTAGCTTCTTTTATTCACCTGGAAGGTCTTCCCGCTACACCTTTGAAAGAGGATGTGAACAGGAAACCTACTTCTCGAGGGGAAGCTGCTGGCGGTGGCCAAAGATGACCAGGGGCGCACCTGGGGCCTGATGCGAACCCATGTGCTGGGCAGCTTTACCGATCTTTGGATCGTGCGCCGAGAGGGAGAGCGCTGGGTGGAGCCTATCTTCACCGGGCAGCAAATGGCAGAGAAGGGACCTCCTAAAGACTGGCTGACCCGCTTCATGAAAGATCCCGCGTTGCGGGTAGACACGGACGGTGACGGCTGGACAGATGTTGCTGAGAAACGCCTGGGCACCGACCCACAGCGAGCGGATACGGACGGAGATGGTCTAAAAGACAGTGAGGACGCCAATCCGCTGGCCGCCCCACGCCCACTAAGCGAAACGGAAAAAGTGCTCCATGCCGCGTTTGAAGCCCGCTACCGGTTTATTCGGGAGCGCAGCACGGTTTGTCTGGTAGAGCTGCCAGAGGGAATAAAGCCTCTGGAGTTTTCTTCCTGGAAGTGGATCGTGATTCCCACAGAGCAGGGCAAAAAAATACCCTTAGACAAACTGGTGCGCCAGGGAGTGGGGAGTGTCAGCTTCCGACTACCAGAGTACGATCTTGAGGGGGCCGCGCTCCGGTCCTCAAAGGACACAAAGGAATTCATTCTCTGGAACCCGGACCGCACGCGCGCCAAACTACACTTAGTGACCTACTTTGGCGGACTGGATGCTACCGGCTATGACATCGAACTTCAGAAATTCGGCGAAAACTGGGTTGTAGTGCGCTCAGAAATGATGTGGATCTCATGAAACGCTGTATCACTCGTGTGCTCTGCCTGGCATTAACATTTCTGCCCACTCTCTATGTCAATGCTCAAATCCAGCAAACTTCAGAAGCGCGTCGCATACAGGCTGAGAAACTCGTTGAGCGATTTGAGGAATTAACCGACGACGAAAAGCAAAAACTGTCCGAATTAGGCGATGAAGCATTTGATGTATTACTGCCGATGGTTCGTAAGCGCCTGGCACGTTGTCTGACTCTTAGAGGAAACGAGTCGGAAAAGACAGAGGCGGCTAAAGCCTTTCAGGAGTCGGTACATGCACTCACCCGAGTCGCTCAGGGAAAGCACACAGAGATTCTGGTAGAGCTATATGGGCAAGCTATAAGTGAGGCGAGTACGCACCGGATTCTTCGGAGAGAGTGGATTCAGCAGCTAGGACAATCCAACGCGAATCTAGCGGTGCCTATCTGTTTGGAGGAGCTGAGGGGGCCAAGTGAGTTTGTTGATTTCGATGCCCTTCGCTACATTACTCAATCAGGTCATCCGGCGGCCCTGGAGTTCTTGAAGAAAAGTCTGACAGACCCGAAGGTTGACTCTCAGATTCGCACGGCGGCTTTCGCCAATCTGGTTCGTATTGGCGGAGAGGCTTATATTCCCGCCATTCTAGCGGCGCGTGAGGCAAATCGCCGGATTCCCACTATAGCGGAATACATGCGCCTGGAGTCCCTTCCGGATGCTCCCGGTAAGCCCTCGCAATCGCGTGCGCAGCTTATTAAGACTGCCACCAATGGTAAGGGGCAAACCTGGGGACTGCTGCGAAGCTGGATTCTAGACGGAGAGCATGACTACTGGATTGTCCGTAAAGAGAAGGACCACTGGGTGGACCCTGTCTTTATCGAAGGAATGGGTGCACTGGAAAACTGGCTGGCCTATCTCACCGAGAATCCGCAGCTGCGCGTGGATGCGGACAAAGACGGCTGGACTGATGTATTGGAAAAGCGCATCGGGACAGATCCCCAACAGGCTGACACGGATAGCGATAGCCTGAAAGACAGTGAAGACGCTAACCCCTTCGTAGCGCCGCGCCAGTTGAATGATACCGAGAAGGTTCTTGTGGCCGCCTTTGAAGCCCACTACCCGGATGGGACCAATCGAAACAGGCCGATTAAGGTAAGGCTGCCGGAAGGAGTAACCTGGCTGGAGCTAACCGGATTGGGATGGATTACCACGACAACGACGGAACGTCCGCGAACATCGTTTACCGAGTCTGCCGTAGGAAATATCGGCGCGATAGGATTCGGTCTGCCGCGATTGGATAGAACTGGCTCTTTCTCTTCCCGAAGCGACAGCAAGGAGTTTATTCGCTGGAACGCAGACCGCACCCAAGCAACTGTGGAAGTGGTAACCTATTTCGGCGAGATGGCACTGATGGGGAACACTATCGAAGTGAAGAAGTTCGGCAAGGAATGGGTAGCCATGAACTCCTATGTAACGTGGATTTCATGAGGCGTATCATTGTTATTGACTCGCACACAGGTGGCGAACCCACCCGCACCGTTATTTCCGGTGGACCCGATTTAGGCACCGGGCTTTTAGCCGAGCGTGCTCAGCGTTTTAAAGACGAGTTCGATGCCTATCGAAGCGCTATCTGCTGTGAGCCGCGTGGCTCCGATGTGCTGGTAGGAGCGCTACTGGTAGAGCCGCATGAGCCAGACTGCGCGGCGGGCGTGATTTTCTTCAACAATGTGGGGGTACTCGGCATGTGCGGGCATGGCACTATCGGCTTGGTAGCCACACTCGCCTATCAGGGAAAGCTGGAGCCGGGGCTGCACCGCATTGACACCCCAGTAGGGCCAGTCACGGCAACACTTCACGCAAACGGCAAAGTGAGCGTGGCGAACGTGCCCAGCTATCGAAAAGAGAAGGCACGGGCGTTTACGTTATCCAGTGGGCAGGCCATAACGGGAGACATTGCCTGGGGTGGTAACTGGTTTTTCCTCTGCAGCGACCACGGCGAGGAAATCATCATGAGCAATATAAAGCGGCTCACAGACCTTTCTCTGGAAATCCGAGAGGCAGTCAACCAGGAGTTCCCCGAAGTAGACCACGTAGAGCTGTTCGGACCACCCACGGAACCCACCAACGATTCTAAGAACTTTGTGCTCTGCCCTGGTGCTGCCTATGACCGCAGTCCCTGCGGTACAGGCACCAGTGCCAAGCTAGCCTGCCTGTACGCCGATGGCAAGCTGCAAGAGGGGCAATCCTGGCGGCAGGAGAGCATTACCGGAAGCGTGTTCGAAGGAGTCATGGGCTTAGAGAATCGCCCGACGATTACCGGGCAGGCGTGGGTCAATGCCGAATCGACGTTGCTCTTAGACGATACCGACCCGCTCTGCTGGGGGATAAGATAGGCGCATGGTCGATATCGACACACTCTGGGACTACTCCGATCCTGCCGGTACCGAGACTCGTTTTGTCGCACTGCTAGCTGAGATACAGACGCAGCTTGCCCGCACCCATAGCCTGCGTAAGCAGTTCGAGCAGGCGCATGAGCTATTAGACACTGTAGAGGAGGCGCTCTCCGCAGGACCGTCTCGTACCCACTTGCGTTTGTGGCTGGAGCGTGGGCGAACCTATCGTTCGGCGGGCGAGCCACAGAAGGCCCTGCCCTTCTTCCTGCGTGCATGGGATGAGGGCAGAGAGCTTGGAGAGGACTTCCTGGCGATAGATGCTGCCCACATGCTAGGCATTGTCACTCAGGGCGACGAATCGGTTTGCTGGAACGAAGAGGCTATTGCCGTCGCGGCTCGCTCGACGGAATCCAAGGCACGGCGCTGGCTGGCATCGCTCTATAACAATCTCGGCTGGACCTACCATGACTCCGAGCAGTACGAGAAAGCGCTAGAGTACTTTAAGAAAGCCCTGGATGCGCGGCGTGAGCAAGCGCAGCCAAAAGAAGAGCGCATCGCACTATGGTGTGTGGGGCGCTGCCTCCGCTCTATGGGCCGGGTAAAAGAAGCCCTGGGCATACAGAGAGGGCTTTCCGGCTGGGACAATGACGGCTATGTCGTTGAAGAACTAGGAGAGTGCCTTCTGGCGCTGGACCAGCTTGAGGCGGCTCGCCCCTACTTCGCGCAGGCAGCAAAGCTGCTGGAATCCGATAGCTCCATTACCGCCGAGCGTCTCGCTCGCTTGAAAGAACTTGGACAGGAATGACGGTTTGTATTCTGGGTGGGGGCATCATCGGGCTGTTTTGCGCGTGGGAAGCCACTGAGCGCGGACTGGATGTGATTCTGATAGAGCGCGGGATGCCGAATGGAGATTCCTGCTCGCAGGGGAACGCGGGTATGATCGTGCCCAGTCACTTTATTCCACTGGCCGCGCCGGGTATGGTGGGCTATGGGCTGAGCCAGCTAGGCAATCCGGAAAGCCCCTTCTGGGTGCGCCCACGGCTCTCCATGGACCTGCTGGACTGGGGCTGGAAGTTTATGCGGGCAGCCACCAAAGAGAAGGCGGAGCGCGCCGGGCCGCTATTGCGCGACCTGAACAACACCAGCCGGGTTATCTATGACAGTCTTGCCGATGAATTCGATAACGAATTCGGGCTGGTGAAAAAAGGGCTGCTCATGCTCACACGCACCGAGCATGCCTTAGAAGAAGAAAAGGGAGTTGCCGAGAAGGCCCGTGCACTGGGAATTCCTGCCGAGGTTCTCACGCCCGAAGAGGCTGCAAAGCTCGACCCGAACGTGACCATGGACATCGCAGGGGCGGTGTACTTTCCCAATGACTGCCACTTGACTCCACAGAAACTCACAGCAGCGCTGACCCGGCGGCTGAGTGAGCGCGGTGTGCGGTTTGTGTATGACGCTACAGTGCATCATTTAGAGGCGGGCAACGGGCGGGTTGCCGCCGCGGTACTGACTCGCACCAGTGACCCATCACTGACTCTGCCCAAGGCGGAGTCGTTTGTAGAGGCGGACCAGTTCGTGCTGGCAGGCGGCGCCTGGAGCCCGGAGATTGCGCATACTATCGGGCTAAAGCTGCCCATGCAGGCGGGTAAGGGGTACTCGCTCACTCTGAAGAGTCCGCCGCAACTCCCCGAAATCTGCTCTATCTTCACAGAAGCACGCGTCGCGGTGACACCCATGGGGCAAACACTTCGAGTGGGCGGGACTATGGAGATTGCAGGCAACGATCTCTCGGTGAGTGAGAGCCGCGTAAGAGGCATTGTGCAGTCTGTGCCGCTCTACTACCCTAAGTTCAAAGATACGGACTTTGAGGACGTGAAGCCATGGCGCGGGCTGCGGCCCTGCACGCCGGATGGCCTGCCATATATAGGCAGAACCAGTAGCTACAAGAACCTGGTAGTCGCTACCGGGCATGCCATGATGGGACTCTCCCTGGCTCCGGTAACCGGACAGCTAGTCGGTGAGCTACTCATGGGCGCAACTCCTTCGATTTCCCTGGCGCTTCTAGACCCGGACCGCTACGCGCGCTAGTTACAGATCTTAAGCACAGCAAGGTTATCCGCGCGGCAGAGAATGGTCAGGGTAGCACTCTGGGAGATGCTCTCATAGCTGACCTCAATGGCCCGTGCTCCCTCGAAGATCAGCTCGCGCTCCGGCAGGCGGCGCAGGCGGGGGTGTCGGCGCCAGAACTCCTGGAACTCGGGGCGACCCATCTGGTAGCGCCCCAGCGAAGCGTGGAACAGGTCTGTGTTGCAGTGGGGACAGAAAATGGAAAAGCCGTGCCGTGTGCCATGCTTTCCGTGGCAAATCTGGATGCTATGGCCGCAATGGGGGCAGGGACCGTTGCCATTTTCCATTATGGGGCTGTAAGTCGAGTAGCAGGCGTTATCCGCGCGCTTCAAGAGGCGTCCGAATCCCTTTACGTTCAGAACCTCACGGTCACCGTCGTCTGGGGCAAAATAGCTGAAAAGGGCGCAGCGATTCGGCTGGCAGCCGGGGCAGTAGAGCGTAAAGGCACCATCGCCATGCTCCGGCAGCTGGCCCATGAGGCGGTGCATGCCGCAGTTGGCGCACCAGATTCGGGTCTCCTGCCACCGGGTATCTTCTTCTGTTGCCAGGCCATAGGCAATGGCGGTCTCCGGGAACTGACTGACCAATGTGCTCTGAAGCAGCTCTCGTCCCCGGTGTAGGCGTACGGTTAGAGCGTTCTCGGTGATACCGAGTTTCCCGGCGAGATCGCTGATAGGGATTTCGTCGATATAGCGCCCTACCAGAAGCTCACGGGTGGGAGCGCTGAGCAGGCCCAGCGCTTTATCGAGCGCATCGGTGAGCTCGGTTTGTTCCAGAGGTTGATTCAGTGGCTCCTCAGGCGCGGGCAGCTCAGCAAGAGGCTCTACCAGGCGCTTGCGCTGGATAAAATGCCGCCGCCGACCGCGCATGGCGACATTGCGCGCGACACCCTGGACCCACGCGGCAGACAATCGCCCGCCGCGCACCTTGTGGCGCTGGCGCCAGGCTTCAATCAGGGTCTCTTGAACCAGGTCTTCCGCGTACTCTCGAAGCTCGACGCGACGCTGGAAGAAGCGCAAGAGCACCGGGCGCTCCTGCTCCAAGAGCCGATTCAAATCTCCTGTTAACTCTACCTCTTTCACACGCGTATCTCCCTCTCAGCACTCTTCGCGCCAGAGAGACAGATTCTTACACAAAATTTCAGCGGCAAATTTGCAGGACCGAGAGGTCCTCCACGCGGCAGATAACTGTGAGCGTGGCACTATCGGTAAGGCTCTCATAGTTCACCTCAATAGCGGGTATACCTTGAAATTCGATGTCGCGTTCCGGTGGGCGCCGCATACGTGGGTGCCGTTTCCAGAACTTCTGCAGCTCACTCAGCCCCATAAGATAGCGCCCCAGGCTCTCCCCAAAGAGGAACCGCTCACAGGGGCGGCAGTAGGCATGAAAACCGTAGCGCGCGGATAGCTTCGGGCAGAGGGCGCTGGGGTTGGAGCGCACCACTGGTACATGGCGTCCGCAGCTGGGGCAGAGCACCTTGCCTTTTCGGAGAAGGCGCTGGTGCCGGAGGTAGTAGACCGTATCGAGTGTGCGCAGAATCCGATGGAAGCCCGTGTGCTCCTGCGCATAGTGAAGCGTGCCATCTATCGTGTCTGCCCGGCGGAAGTTGATAGTCGGAGGAATATGACAGCCGGGGCAGCGCAACTCGAAAAAGCCTTCTCCATGCTCTGGGAGCCGCCCGATCAGCCGATGGTTGCCGCAGTTAGCGCACCAGATAGGCGTCTGCTGCCAGGGCGTGGTAGTATCGCTGGCCAACCCGTAGGCCGCCGCACTCTCCGGAAAGTGGGTGAGAAGAGTCCGTTGAAGCTGATGTCTGCCTCGATGAAGGCGTACTGTCGCGGCGTTCTCCGACAGCTTCCAGCGCCCTGCCAGCTCAGCTATGGGCATCTCTTCTAAGTAGCGCGCCGACAGCAATGTGCGCGTGGTTTCCGGAAGCAAGCCCAGAGCGCGGTCCAACAAATCGGTCAGCTCGCCGTGGACTAATGGCTCCTCTAGCGATTCCGCCTTATCCGGCAGGTCCTGGGGCAGCTCGCTATGGCGTGTTCGCTCCCGAATATGCCGGTGCCGACCGCGAAGCGCAACGTTGCGCGCGACACCCAGAACCCAGCCAGGGGAGATAGCACCCGAGGCAAGTTTATGCCGGTTGCGCCACGCTTCTATGAGCGTTTCCTGCACCAGGTCTTCGGCTTGCTCCAGGCTCTCGCACTGGCGGCGAAAGAACCGCAGCAGGCGCGGTCTTTCCTGCTCTAGGATCTGACTCAGCGGGGTGTCTACTTCGACTCGCTCTCTCATTGTGCGGCTCCTCCTGAATCATAATCGTGTTTTCGTTCCTGACCATTACAGCCCTGTGGAAAATTGCTCTCAGGGCGCTTTTGGTCGTAGCTGGAGCTGTATCAGGCGCTCCTCTATGGCTCGTGATGTGGGGGAGATAGAGAGACCACCGAGGGCGGTGCAGCGAAGCTCACGTGGCATCTGCGCCGAGACACGCCGAGCGGTTGCGATGACCTCATCCAGTGGAATCAGCGGGTCGTAACCCGCGAGCGCGATATTGGCGCAGGAGAGAGCGTTGCTCGCCGCCATGATGTTCTTCCCAAGGCACGGTGCTTCCACACGGTTCGCTATGGGGTCGCAGATCAGGCCGAGCATGTTCTGGAGCGCCATAGACGATGCCGCGAGGCTCTGAGTAAGTGAGCCACCGCCAAGCTGTACCAGGGCTGCTGCTGCCATGCATGCCGCCGAGCCACCTTCCGCCTGACAGCCTCCAACCTCGGCAGCAAAGCTCCAGGCGGTGGCGATAAACACTCCGATAAGGCCGCTCGCCAGGAACGCTTTCGCCATTTCGATCTCATCCAGGCCCAGCTCTTCACCCATGGCAATTACGGCAGCGGGGAGCGCGGCGCAGGCTCCGGCGGTCGGGGCGGCGACGATGACCCCCATGGAGCTTTTGACTTCCATAAGTGCCGTGACATAGAGCACGATGCGATTGAGCGCGCCGCCATTTAAGAGTTTCCCAGAGTCCATGAGTTCGGCAAACCGGCCACTCTGATGCCCCAGAATTCGGTCTTCGTAGTGCGTGCCTGCGATTCCCTGGGCTATCGAGCGGCGGAGAATGCGTATCAGCGCCACACTTTTCTCCAGCACTTCCGCCTTGGTCAGACCACCTCGTGCTCCTTCGTATTCCGCGGCAAGCTTCCAGAGCGGCGTGCCCTGCCCGGCATCGTGAGCCAGCATCCCGTCACAGGTGGTGAATGGCACGCTAGAGTCGGGGTGGGTAAGCACCGGGAGCACCGGGTTCAGGCGCTTCTCTGGCATTCCTAGCGCCTCAAGGCTTACCTCACGGTCACCGAATAGCGAGACTGGGATTTCATCAATGGCGAGAACCTCGATCATGCCGCCGCCAGTTGAGATAGCGCGGAGAGTGTGGGTCTCGGTGTCGTTGGAAAGCGTCAGGCGGTAAGTGTTCGGATGTGGGTCGCCTATGTCCACCGTCTCGATACACAGCTCGATGCCAGCTTCATGCAGAGCTTTATCGGAGTTCGGTAGACGCTCATCGTCGGCATCCCAGCCCAGTAGGCCACCGAAGAGGCCCATATCTGAGCCCTGGCTGGCGTGCGTGGTAGGGAGGGAACCGCTACGGTCGAACTCCACCAACACCCGCTGGATGTTGCCACCCATCAGGTCTCGTGACAATCGCCCGATGCGCAATGCTGCCGCACAGTGCGAGCTGGACGGCCCACGCATCACGGGGCCGAGAACGTCATTGAAAATACTCACTAACATGGGTTTACGAATCCTTATCCCCACATCGCCGCCGCTCGCAGGAAGCGCGGGATGCTGCGATCCAGCTCGTGCCGGACGCACGGCTCAATGGCGTCGCGGATATGGCGGTAGCTGACGGCGTGGTGGAGCGCGATAAGCGGCGCGATCGTCTCCCACGGGGGAGTCGGAGTGCTCCACGCGGCGAGCAAGCTCTGGGCGGCTGCTTCGTCTTTTTCCCAGAACGGCAGCAGTAAATCCATCCACGGCAACGCCACGGAGGCATCTGTCCAGTCGAAGTACAGCAATTCGTGCCCTGCTCCTGTCGCGACATTCCCCATGTGGAGGTCACCGTGGACAAGAGCGCAGGGCGCGCTGGAAAACGCTTCGATTTTCTCTTGCCAGTTCACGGAGAGAAGTTTTCCGCGCTCCGGTTCAGTAAGCGTTGCAAGGCTCTGCTCGTCGGCCAGAAGTGAGGCGACCTCCCGGGCGAGCTGCGCAGGGCGTCGGTCCACGCAGCCGAGGGCGAGCAGCTCAGATTCCCTGTCCAGCGTCGTCTGCTGAAGCGCAGAGAAGTCTGCCAAAATGTGAGCAGCGCCGTTCTCAGGGTCGGTTTTCGCGATTTCAGGGCCGAAGTCCGCCAGAAGCATCCACCCGCGATCCGCATCGACGGCGATGGGTGTGGGAACGCGACCGGGAAACCACTCGGCCAGCCGCTGAGTGACGGACGGCTCGTTACAGAACAATGGCCGGAGGTTGGTTGCTTTGAAATAGACCCTCCCACGAGGTGTTTCCGCGCAAATGACGCAGGAAAGGCACCACGACTTGAGTTCTTTCCACGAAGTGATCTCTCCCGCGTTCGCGGCAATCCAGCCGAGTGCGTCGTCGATCCAGCCGGGAACGCCCCAGGGAACTCGGAGCGGATGCGGTTCCCAGAGCGTCAGCGGAACTTCGGAATCCTCTGCGGGAACAGCTCCGTCCGGGCGGGGCCCCTCGACGAAAAATACGGCTTCGTCACCTGACACCAACGGACAGAAGAGCCGATGGAGAGGGAACGATTTTGCCTCCTCATCGCTCTCACAACGCCGCACCCACCAGTCCCCTGAGCCCTTCTCCATCCCGAATAGTCGTACGAGCATAGTTCAGGAACACTGTTCCTGAAGCCAGGGAGGTTATCCTGCGAGAGCTACAGGCCAGGTTTTGTCATCGCTTCCAGGTCCAGCACGCGGGCCAGCTCCGCATCGTCTAGAAGCTGCATGTCCTGGGCGGCCTGTCGCACTGTTTTGTCTTCCAGGTAGGCTGTTTTCGCAACCTGCGCCGCCTTGTCATAGCCGACCACGGGGGCTAGGGCCGTGCAGGTAGCCAGGCTCTTCTCGGCATACTCCAGGCATTTCTCTTCGTTGGCCGTAATGCCGCGAACGCACTTCTCGGTGAAATTGTGCGCGGTCGTTGTAAGAAGCATAATGGACTGAAGGATGTTGTAGGCCAGGACCGGCAGCATCACATTCAGCTCGAAGTTGCCGTGCTGCCCCGCGATAGTGATACAGGTGTCGTTACCCATCACCTGGGTGCACACCATCATGACCGACTCGCAGATCACCGGGTTGACCTTGGCAGGCATGATACTGGAGCCGGGCTGTGTTTCGGGAAGACCTATCTCGCCCAACGCGCAACGCGGGCCAGCCGATAGCCAGCGCAGGTCGTTGGCGATCTTCATCAGAGAGCAGGCGACAGTCTTTAGCTGCCCGCTGAGCTCGACCACCGTATCCCGCGCGCCCTGCGCCTCAAAATGATTGGGCGTCTCTCGGAACTCAGCGCTAGTCTTTTGATTGAGAAAGCCTATCGCCGTTTGGGCGAACTCAGGGTGGGTATTGATACCTGTGCCAACAGCGGTGCCGCCGAGCGCCAGTTCCTGTAAGTTATCGTAGCACCGCTCCAGGCGGGCGATGCCATAGGCGATCTGCGCCGCGTATCCTGAGAATTCCTGACCAAGAGTTATCGGTGTGGCATCTTGGAGATGCGTTCTCCCTGCCTTGAGCACCCCGCTGAACTCCTGCGCCTTGCTCTGTAGCGCAGCGTGAAGCTCCTTCAGATTGGGAATCAGCTTTTCAGAAAGCTCTAGGTACGCCGCCACATGAATGCAGGTAGGAATGACATCGTTAGATGACTGGCACTGGTTGACGTCATCATTGGGATGAACGACTGCTTTATCTCCCAGTGTTCCTCCCAGAAACTCGATAGCGCGATTCGCAATTACCTCGTTCGCATTCATGTTCGTCGAGGTGCCCGAACCGGTTTGAAACAGGTCTACGGGAAACTGATCCAACAGCAGTCCATCCGCCACTTCCAGGGCGGCGCGAGCGATCGCCTCCCCTTTCTCCCGCTCTAGTAGACCGAGAGCCATATTCGCCTGAGCACTGGCCCACTTCACGGTTCCCAGAGCCTGAATAAAGCTATTGGGAAACCGCAAGTCGCTGATCGGGAAATTCAGGACAGCACGCTGGGTAGATGCACCATACAACGCTGTGTCTGGCACCTGCATCTCGCCCATGGAATCACGCTCGTTTCGCATAGGAACTCTTCATATCATGACGCGCCGAGCAGCACTTCTAGAGGCCGGTACTGGGCATCATGCAGACGCTGGTAGACACCGCCGCGCTGAAGGAGCTCGCTGTGCCTACCCTGCTCTGCGATACCCGATTCATCCACCACGATAATCCGGTCCGCATTTTGAATGGTGGCTAATCGGTGAGCAATGACCAGCGTGGTTCGTCCCACGGCAAGCTCGGTCAGTGAGGCTTGAATGGCTCGCTCGGTCTCGGTATCCAAAGCGCTGGTAGCCTCATCCAGAATCAGAATCGGCGGATTTTTCAGGAAGATACGCGCGATAGCCAGGCGCTGCTTCTGCCCGCCGGAGAGCTTCACACCGCGCTCCCCAATCACTGTATCCAGACCATCGGGTAGTTCGGCAATCATCGCGTCTAATCGGGCGCGGCGGGCAGCCTCGTGAATCTCTGATTCTGTGGCATCTAACCGACCGTAGGCGATGTTCTCTTTAATGGTGCCTGCGAATAAGAAGACATCCTGCTGCACAATTCCGATATTGCGCCGCAGAGAGGCCAGGGTCATGGTGTGGATATCCATGCCGTCTATAGAGATACTGCCAGAGCTGGGCTCATAGAATCGTGGCACCAGAGAGCAGATAGTCGTCTTACCGGCACCACTGGGACCAACGAAGGCAACGGTTTCGCCCGCATGGATGCTCAGGTTGATGTTCTTCAGGACCGTTCGGTCCGCCTCGTAGCCGAACGTAATATTGGTGAACTGAATATCCCCGCGCAGCTTCTCGACTGTCTTCGCATTCGGTGCATCCGCGATATCCGGGTCTGTCTCCATAAGCTCTAGATAACGTTTGAATCCCGCAATGCCCTTGGGGTAGGTCTCTAGGACCGCGTTGATCTTCTCGATAGGCCGGAAGAACACCGTGACCAGCAGCAGGAAGCCCATGAAGCCGCCGACCGTGAGCTGGTTGTGCAGCACGAAGTATGTGCCCGCAATCATCACAAAAAGCTGCACGATGCGCATGGTCATGTAGCTGAGTGACATGCTCTTGGACATCAGCCGATACGCATCTAATTTCGTGTCTCGGTAGCGGTTATTATCCTCCGCGAACAGTGCCCGCTCATGGTCTTCGTTCGCGAAGGCCTGCACCACTCGAATACCCCCCACGTTCTCTTCGATACGGGCATTGAAATCGCCCACACGGGCGAACAAGCTACGCATGGTCTGGGTCATGGCGCGGCCATAGCGGGTGGATATCCAGGTCATGGGAGGCACTACCAGGCCGGTGATCAATGCCAGCGTGGGGTTGAGCGTGATCATCAGCACCAGCGCTCCGATAAACGTCATGACCGCAATAAACGCATCTTCCGGTCCATGGTGCGCTACTTCACCCACGTCTTCCAGGTCCTTGGTAATGCGTGCCACCAGTCGCCCGGTCTTCTGGTTGTCGAAGAACCGGAACGATAGCTTTTGTAGATGATCAAAGATCTTACGCCGCATCTCCGTTTCTATGGAGATGCCCAGCACGTGGCCCCAGTAATTCACTACGTACTGTAAACCGGTATTGATGAGATAGATGAGCAGAAGCCCTGCCGCCGCGCTGAGAATCAGGCTCCAATTCTGGCTGGGGAGCAGTTTATCCACAAACGATTTCACGGCTAGCGGAAACGCAAGCTCGAACAACCCGGAGATAACCGCGCAGGAGAAATCCAGGACAAAGAGTTTCTTGTGGGGACGATAGTAGGCAAAAAACCGACGAAGCATAACGCAATCAGTCTACCCGATACGCCCGCTTACTGGTTTTCAGTGCGCTCCCAGCCGTGCCTCACGCATGAGCGCGGCCCCAGTGAGAATGAGCAGCCCGCAGACTATATTGATACCCGACCATAATCCTCTGTGGCGCTGCATGCCTTTCAGCCGCTCATTGGGCAGAGCGAGCAGAAACGTGATGCCGAACAGCCCCACTGCCCCGATCATCTTGATGCCGAAAGCAATCAGATAACCGCGCGGGTCCTTAATCTGTGGGAAGATAGCCAGCCACTGTACGATGCCCGTGACGGCTATGACACCCACACCGGTCCACTTAATCAAAGCGAAACGGGCAATCATACGCTTCAGAAACGGCTCACGCTCGGCTTCCAGAAGTGAGGGCAGTGATGGCCAGAGCACCGCGCGCGCGTAGAATAGGCCACCCAGTGACGTGCAGGTGGCAGCTAAGTGCAAAATATGGCAGACCAGGTTCAGCACACTACGCCCCAGTCTGCTCTTCTGCTTCCTCTTGCGCCGCTAGCACCCGCCCCCGCCAGAACGTGAGTGCGTAGGTAATCACGCCACCTAGCGCGCCGACCAGTATTGGGGCTGCCCAGAGCGTGCCGTCGAACCGGCGGAACAGCCAGCCGCTCGCGGCACCCTGGATTCCACCAACTATCAGGCAGATAAGGGTAACAAGCAGCAGAGACTTCTTCCAGGAATCGGGGGAGAAGTGGCTTGCGCCCGCCGCGAAGACACCACTCATGGCGCCGACCATGAGCGCGCTAACAGCTAAATCCGCACTCTGAAACGGCAGAAACGCCAGCAGATAACCCGCTGCCCCGAAGGAGAACGGCTCTAGCCAGTGGCCATCGCGCCCGTAGTCTATGGGAAGGCCTTCTGCGGCGGCTTCCCGGTGGATACGCTCATCATCGCGCGCGAAGTAGGACAGAAACGCGCCCACCGGCGGGCCGACATAGAGAAACACCAGCAGCCATTTCCAGACTGGCTGACCCAGAAAGGGATAGAAGGGTTTGAGCGCATAGAACAACGCAACCGCTATAGGCAACCCCCAGGCCGCGCCCACGCCGATATGCCGCCGCATCTGGAGCGGCCCCAACAGGCTTTTCTGCACCAGCACCTGAAGGATAGCGGCAATCGCTCCCAGTCCGAAGAGGGTAAATGGAGGCACTGGAGTGCCGAGAACCAGCGCTCCTATCAATAAGAAGCCGCACCAGCCAATCAGCCCTGTCAGAAAGCTGGAGGGCCATGAGCTACGTCGCACAAACGGGTTGCGCGGAACCACCGTCGTATCCGGCATGGCTGTAGTATAACCTGGAACCTTCGGCGATAGAGTATTGCTATGGCGTACTACCCGGACCTCAGCCCATATACCTACCACCTTTTCCCAAGAGACCCATCGGCGATTGAAAAAGCGTATCCGGATGCACGGAATATCGGCTGGCTAGATAATTCGGAGCCATTTCCGCAGTGGGATACGCCGCCAGATGCGCTGCTATTGAAGCGACTTCTAGCGCATACCATCCTCTTTGTGATGCTGATGCGTGGCTATCATAGATGCCAATGGTGCTCTGGCAATAAGAACGAACCTGGGCGTAACCTG
The DNA here is from genome assembly GCA_049840835.1 of Armatimonas sp. Taxonomy (GTDB): domain Bacteria; phylum Armatimonadota; class Armatimonadia; order Armatimonadales; family Armatimonadaceae; genus JANLTX01. Next base: position 203,202 of record JASGJG010000001.1, read on the forward strand.
CTTATCTATGAGGGGCATGAAATACTCTTAGACAACGGCGAGATTCTGGTAGTCGGCACCGATGGTGTCGCCTTTCGCGCCCCAGTGATGCTCTATCACTACATCACAGAGCATCGCTACAATCCGCCGCGAGTCTTCTGGGATGCTCTGCAGGTTTCATCACCGGCCCTGGGATTCGACCTGGAAGATTCGGAGCGAACCCCTTTTAGCGACCAGGCGTATGAAAAGGGGCGTCAGGAAGAGCGGCGGAAAAGACGCGCTTTTGCACTACAGCTCCTTTAATGGGGTGATGTTGTAACCGTAATCAAATAGCTCTGCTCCGCTGTCTGGAGCAGCAAATGCTGACTATCAGGGTGCCACACAAGGTCGTAAAGCAACTCCTGCCCCACATAGAGGCAGCGCTGAGCAGATCCGTCGCGGTGGGCTACCCATACTTCGAAGTGAATGGAGGGTTCTGGCCCGGCAATAAAGCGGCCCCAGAATTTCTGCCCGAAGGCGAGCTCTGTGGTGATGTAGGTTACGACCACATGATTTCCATCGGGGGAAATACTGGTTCCATAGGGGAGCATCATCGTATTGGTAGAACCATGTTGGAGGGGGAAATCGGCACTCTCACTTACTGTGAAAGGAGCCTGGCTATCTACCGTGTAAAAACGCAATTGCTCCAGCTCAACGAACTCGGTAAGACCCTCGGGGACTACCTGGTAACTCTCTCTAATAAGAATCTTTCCATCCGGCAGGAGACCACAGGGAGAGCGATGCCAGTTCTCGCTGGAAAGCGGTGGAAGAGGCACCGAAATACTCTGGCAGTTGAGGTCATAAATAAAAAGATTCGTGGCTGTTGTGGATGCCCAGTGCGAGGAATTCTGGAGCCAGAGAGGACCCGCTTCCAGAGGCTTATAGGCTGGCTGTGGAGTAGTGGTGAGTTTTCCATGGTCATCCATGAGCCAGCTACGCTGTTTTATAGGCCATAACCCTTCGGTGTAATCCCGCTGCTGAAATAGTATCTGTGTAATTAGAGTCCATTTTCCATCAGGAGAGAAACTCCAGTAAAGGGACTCCTGATCTGTGCCGTTCAGGCGCTTTTTCAAGATTCCCGGTGGTTGGGGTAGCGGTTTTGCTGGGAAAGTAACACCTGTAGAGGGATTCCAGAGAAAGCGTTGTTTTTTGGGAGTGATTATCTCCACTGAGCCATCTAGCATCCATTGATACTTGCCCGGCAGAGGTACCGGAACCGCTTTTAAGTCCTTTAAAGAAGGATAGGTAGATTGCGGTGAGCTATGCCGGGCCGAACGAAAAGCCACTCCAATACAGAAGGCGATTCCTAAAACAATGACTCCTAATTGCCACTTCATAAAGCCTTGCTGATTAAACGGAACTCAAGGCGAATTAGTTACGCAGGAGCAACCGTTAACCCGTTGTCCCTGTACCAGCCATAGTCCTGAACTCGACCAAAACCTACTTTATAAAACCAGCGGCTCCTTCGCGTGGTACTGTTACGCCTCTAGCGTCTTGCTCATACGAAGTTACCTTCCACTTGCCCGCACGTAGCTGGATGGATTCCGTGGTACGGCCCCCTCCACTAGCGGCCAGTTGGGTGGCTTTTAAAAAAGAAACGTCTTCCAACTCTACCCGCTGGTATTCAAAAGGTCTTTCAGCACCACGCAGCATAACAAAATGGAGGATCAGCTTGCCGGGTATCCGTGCATTGGCAGCCAGACTCAACCATGCCGCAGAGTTACGGTCACTGGATTTTTCAAAGGCAATGGTAATATTTTTTCCGTCAGGAGTCAGAGTGCAAAACATCAACTCTGTCTGCCTGGGATAGTCTTTTTGGACAGACCCACCCTGAGGAGTTCCCGGCCCAACCCCCTCTAGAAACAGGTCGGCTCGGGATACAGATGCTAGGGCGAGAAGGGCAGTGGCGCAAAGCAAAAGTCGTTTCATAATGCTCTGTACTATACCCACGTTGGCAGGATTCGAAGCAGGGCATTATGCGCTTATGAGAATCTCAAGGAGTTCGCCACCGCGCCTGGTTGGATTGGAGCAGCACTTCTACATTTAACTCTATCGAGTTCGGTCGAGAAAGCTGCTCTGCCCGTGCAAAGATGCGTTGGGTACGTTCTTTCCATTCTGGATGCTCTATCCAGAAACTATCTTCCCGGTGTAGAACATATTCCAGTAGGTCGCCGGGATATAACTCGGCGTTGATCAGCGGCTGGCGCTCCAGCACTTCCAACGCCAGCGGTATCAGAAACTCTGTTCCGATATTCTGACCCAACAGAATACGAAGATCCGCTGGTGTCATCTCGCCTACGGGAACGGTTCGTAGAGCATGGCATCGTCCGACAAGATGAGAGACGTAATCGTCCTCTTCAGGTGGCTCCCAGACATCGTTTTCTAGTTCGTTGAGGGTTTTTGTGCGGTCAAAAGATATAGGCTCAAGCTGCTCTTGCCTCGGCATGGTCGCGATACCACTCTCGTACTCTCTCTATCATGAAATTCAGCGATTCTGGGGAGATTACTTTCAGAGCATCATTGTGCAGGATGTATCCATGGTCCATCTCGAAGCAAATAAAGAAGACTGGAAAAGCGAAGCGTTTAAAATGCTCGGTGGATTCTTTTAACTTACTTAATGAGATATCCCCCGCGTGACGAAAACCTTGGACTTCTATGCCAAAGAGCCGACCAATGTCTTGACTCTTTTCTAGAAGGGAGCAAACGATGTCCGGCCAATTTTTCTCGTCTACATCAATTAAGGAGATTTCATTCTGTCGAAGTAAGAGAATTCGACCCATATGAAAGGCACGAAGTTTTAAGAGAGATTCCTGTGTGGCTTCCATATGGTTTCATTCTTGATCAAAAAATTCAGATTTGATCGTTTCTATTGATCTTCTAAAATTCTCTAATAAATAATTTCCATCTTTTATTTCTTTCTTTAGATGATTGCTAATATAAAAGTTAATTCCTATTTCGTTAGATGTTCTGAAGTGTCTGTACTGAGCAAGAAGATGATTGAATTGTAAGTTTTTGCTAAATGTTGAGTAGGCTTCAATGTCATCAATTGACATAACTGTTATGCTATGCACGGGTGGTGTTGATAGCGAATCACTCATTGCGATTTGTTTGCCGAATTCAGACTGGAGATATCCTAAAATTCCCGGTGACATTATGGAAGGATCGTAAGTGACTATTACAGGGTATATACCTCTGCATTTTTTAATATCAATCTGGTAGTTTACTATTGGTTGGCCATTGATAAGTTTATTGATGCTGTCTGATAGCTGGCTGATGCCTTTTCTTGATTTTGGCTTTCCTATAAATCTGTCTACTACATCTTTATGTAAAATGTTAGGATCTCCTGAATATTTAGCTTGTGTTGTTAAAATAGAAGCTTTCACCTCTATGAGAATTAAAAATTCTCCATCGTTACATTCTAACAAGATGTCACAAACTTCAGCATTGTCTTTGAATTTTGGATTTTTATAAACAATTTGGCTTTTCGATTTTAGATACTGTTCTGAAGTATGTTCTAGTATTGAATATGCGTATTCCTCTACTATTTCCCCGAAAAATGCTCTGAAATTTACTTTTTCTGGATCAGAGAGGTGGTCATTGATAGTCCAGTAAATTATATCAAAAAATGATTGATATAAAAATCCTCTGTCGTATATAACGTGGTTTTTATCAATACTTATAACTGGTGTCATTCTGAGGATTGTCATGTCGTTAATTCTAGAATGATGACCTTTAGAAAATAGAAGTGTTGATAAATCGTTTATATCTCGTGATATTACTGCTAAACACATCTTGAAAATGTCTTTGGGGGATGTGGTGTTTGTTAAAAACAAATCTTCATTTACAATGAGTGGATCAGATCTTTCAATGGAGTGAGGGCTATATGATTCTGATCTGACAAATAAAAGAGTAAGGAACTTTATGAAGTATTCAAGACTTACCCCTGTGCATTCTAAAAATGGTTTTTCAAATGAAACGTAATTGCTTGATTTTTGTAATTTGTTTGGAATATTAAGCCAGATTTCATTGGCGCGTCCTATAACCGGAAGTGCTTGTTGACCATAGCTCATTTCGGCGATAGGGATCATCATGGAGGCCAACTGAAACGGTTGCTGTGATGACGGAAGAGAATCATCAATTTTTGAGTTTTGAGAAAATAAATCATTAACCATGAATAGTGCTTTGCCAAATTCAGTTAGAAATTGAGAATTGCCTTGAGCGGATGTTACTCTGGTTAGTCCGTTATTTTGAGGACATGATTCTATAGATAATTTCAAAAATAGTAAAAACTGATGACGATGGAATAATAATAAATCGGTTTTGTTCTGCTTTACAAAAGCGAAAATATTATCCTTGTAATCAGGAAGAAGAGTGTCAATAAGGCTTTTCTGAAGACGGTTATTTGATATATTGTTGTGATCTGCACCAGTAAGTGCAGGCATTATTACAGAAAGTAAACTAATTACTTCGTATATATTGAGCTGGGATAAAATACGGATTATATCACTGTAATTTGCCTTTGATCCAGTAATATCTTCGTGTGTTATGTATGTTCGTATGTAGTCGTCAGAAGTCATAGGGTACATGTTGGCACCATGATTGAGATATTTCTATATCTCGCAGTTGCATATAAATGCTAGATTTTTATCTTTATTAGTATAGGGAAATCCTATTACTCCACCCAGGCGCGGCGGGGGCCACCACCGAGGACGCGACGGACTTGCTCCACGGCGGCTTCATCAGCATCCATGTGGAATTTGGTCTGAATAACGTGCTCGCCAGAGGGTGTGTCAGCGTGGAGGAAGACAGACGAACCACCTTCGTGTTGGAGGAGCATTTCTTTTAGCATCTTGAGCATGTTGCGCACGCCATCGTCGATGCGGATATGGATGGTGCGGGGGCGGGCATCGGCGGACATGGCGTTCTCGACGATGCGCTCTACTTTGTCCGCAATAATTTCCACGCTTTTCTCACCGCCGCCACCACCTTCGCCCTCTTCCGAGGACTCCGCGTTCTTTATAATCCGCTCCCGGTGCTGGGCCTTGCCGGAGATCACTACCACAGAGTTTTGCAGCAGGAACTTGCCGTACTCGCTGGCGGTGCGTGGGAAGCAGGTAACGGACATCGACCCCACAGCGTCTTCAATCGTCACAAACAACATGGCGGAGCCGGTCTTGGTGTACTTGGTGCGTACTTCTGTGACCATACCACCGATAGTGATCTGCTGGTTCGGTTGGGTTTCGCCCAGCTCATCCGAGCGAATCGCCCGGTGCTTCTTGCGCAGCTCCGGCTCAAAGGGCTTGACCGGGTGCTCGGTGAGGTAGATACCCAGCAGCTCTTTCTCCCAGGCCAGGCGCTCTCCACGGGCATAGTCGGTTACCAGGGGAAGGGTTGCCGGGGCAAGGGAGGCAGCATCTTCGCTGGTGGCATCCCCAAAGAGGTTTTCTTGACCGGCTGCTGCATCGCGCGCACCACGCTGGGCGGCGGAAACGCAGTCGTCTAAGACCTCTAAGAGCGCCCGGAAATTGGCGTGAATGCTTCGAAAGGCTCCGGCTTTAACCAGCATTTCAATGACTGACTTGCTGGTAAGCCCCTCGGCAAAGACCCGCAGGCAGAAGTCATCTAAGCTGATAAACGCGCCACCCTTGGCACGTGCGGCCAGAATCGCGTCTATGGGGGCTTTGCCTACGTTCTTGATAGCGAACAGCCCGAAACGCACCGCACCCACGTACTTCGGCTCGGTCGGCTCCGCGACAGTAAAGTCACCATCGGAGGCGTTCACATCGGGTGGGAGAACCTGAATACCCAGGCGCTCGCACTCTTCGATGGTGCCGACTACTTTGTCGGTTTTGTCCACATAAGCCGCCATCAAGGCCGCCAGATACTCGGATGTGTAGTTCGCTTTCAGATACGCAGTCTGATACGCCACCATGGCGTAGCAAGCAGCATGGGCACCGTTGAAGGCGTACCCGGCGAACGGTTCGATATCGGCGAAGATCTGCTCCGCAACCTTGGCCGTGACCCCGCGCTCCTTTGCGCCCTCCATGAACACGCCCTTCTGCTTGTCCATGTAGGCTTTCTGCTTCTTACCCATGGCGCGGCGCAGAAGGTCCGCCTGACCGAGCGAGAGGCCACCCACAGCCTGCACGATTTTGAGAACCTGATCCTGGTAAACAATGACCCCGTAGGTCTCCTCCAGAATCGGCTTGACCAGGTCATGTGCGTAGGTAATCTGGGTCGCGTCGAACTTGGAGCGGATATAGCGGGGAATATGCGCCAGCGGACCGGGACGGTAGAGCGCCACCATGGCCGAGAGCTCTTTCACGGAGTTTGGCTTTAGCTCCACAACATACTTCTTCATGCCCGCCGACTCCAGCTGGAACACACCCGTGGTCTCGCCACGACCCAGCATGTCGTAGGCTCTCTTGGCATCCGGATGCGAGTAGTCCAGTGGGATATCCCAAACATCCACCGTCTCGTTTCGGGTCTTCTGAATAAGCTTCACCGCGCGGGCCAGAATGGACAGGTTGACAAGACCCAGGAAGTCCATCTTGAGCAGCCCGATCTCCTCCAGCGACGAGTGCGGGTATTGCGTGGCCAGCGAGCCATCGTTGAGCTTGCGGAGTGGGGTGTACTCTACCAGCGGCCTATCCGAGATCATGATTCCCGCCGCGTGTACCGACTCAGAGCGAGTGATTCCCTCTATACTCTTCGCGGTGTCTAAAAGCTTGCGGGCCAGTTCCTCGTTCTCGTAGGCGGCTACCATTTCCGGGTTGCCGGAGTAGTCTTTCTCCTGCCAGCCGTGCATCGCCTTATCGATAGAGATACCCAGCGGCAACGCCGGAATCATACGGGCGATTCGGTCGACATCCGGTAGGGGCATAGACAGCGCCCGCCCGGCATCTCTGATTGCGGCCTTGGCACCCAGCGTACCGAACGTGGTGATGTAGCTGACGTTGTCTTTGCCGTACTGCTGGGTTACGTGCTCGATCACTTCGGCGCGGCGCGTATCCTCGAAGTCCATGTCGATATCGGGCATGGTCACGCGCTCTGGGTTCAAGAAGCGCTCAAAGGTCAGGCCATACTCCACCGGATCCAGGTCGGTGATCCCTAAGCAGTAGCTGGCCAAGGACCCCGCCGCACTACCGCGCACCCCGAAGAAAATGCCGGATTGGCGGGCGTGCTGCGCAATGTCTCTGACAATCAGGAAGTACTGCGCGAATCCGGTCTGCTCGATAATGTCCAGTTCGTAGTTCAAGCGGTCCTTATGCTCACCGGCATGCTCCGGTAAGCGTCGCTCCATTCCCTCCCAGCACAGCCGTGTCATAGTCTTCTGCGCTGTGCTGCCTTCATCCACACCGACCACGGGCATGGGGGCGCGGCCTGTCTCGATTTCTAAATTACACTTCTCGGCGATTTCGAGAGTGTTCTCAATCGCATCCGGCGCAAAGTGCTCGAACTCACCCATCATCTCGTCGTAGGACTTCAGGTAGAATTCACGCGGCTCGTAGCGCATGCGTTTGGGATCGTTTACCGTGGTGCCGGTCTGAATACAAATAAGCACATCGTGCGGGTCGGCATCGGCAGCTTTCAGATAGTGGCTGTCATTGGTGGCCACCATCTTGATGTTCATGGAGCGTGCGATACGCTTGACCTGCTCGTTTATGTCCCACTGACCATCGGCATGGTGCCCCTGGACCTCTAAGTAAAAGTCCTCGCCGAACAGCTCCCGGTACCAGGCGGCCACACTCTTGGCTTCCTCGTACCCCTGCTTCATGATGGTCTGAGCAAGCTCGCCGCCCATACACGCCGAGCAGATAATCAACCCCTCATGGTGCTCTTCTAAAAGCTCTTTATCCACACGCGGCTTGTAGTAGAATCCCTCCAGCGACGCCTTGGTCACCAATTTCATCAGGTTCTTATAGCCGGTCTCGTTCTTCGCCAGCGCGACTAAGTGGTGGTTGCCATCCTTCTTCGGGTCGCGGTCTTTGCGCCCACGGGTGGCCACATACAGTTCACTCCCCACCAGCGGTTTGATACCCGCTTTCTTGGCCGCGTTGTAGAACTCAAACGCCCCATACATCACCCCATGGTCCGTGAGCGCCAGCGCTGGCATCTCCATCTCCACGGCGTATTTGACCATATCTTTGATCTTGGAAGCGCCGTCGAGAAGGGAGAACTCCGAGTGGTTGTGGAGATGCACAAAGGGGGTGGGCATGACCGCTATTGTACAATATGCGAGGGCAATGAGTCGCTAAGATGCTGGCATGAGTACCGGGTATTGGTGTCGGGCAGCTAAAGCAGCCCGCTGCTAGGGCAAGCACCCTGAAGGGCGCTAATAACGTCCTTTTATGGAGGGGCCTTTAGGCTCCTTGTCGCAACAGCGGGTTCCTTCAGGGACCCGTTTTGTAATGGGCATATGAACACAGAAAACTCCATTACCCTTGAGCAGATTGCGGAAGTATTCCGGGCATATGCTCTGGCAGAAAATCCGTCTATCACCCGAATCACCTCAGGATTTACCAATGAAGTGTATGAGGTAGATGGCTACATCCTAAAGGTCTGCGTCAATCTGCTCAATGAGCCTAATTTCGAGCGGGAAGTTTTTCTGTACCAGATGCTGCGGGGCACAGTCCTCACACCAGAGCCCATTGTTGTTGATATCTCTAAGAGTCTCCTGAGTAAGTTCTATATGATCTACCCTAAAATCGAAGGGGAATCAGCGGGGCAGCGCTGGCACGGGTTGGATAATATGGCCCGACGAGAGTTCGTAAGGGATTTATGCCAGCAGCTACAGCGAATGGATAACTTTCCCCTGAAAAGCTACACGGAGCGCTTTGGGCTAAATCTCAATCTGATATGGCAAGAAGAGGTTGTCAACGGGCTGTTTCGTTCGCTGGCAAAAGTCCAAGAGCAAGAGATTCCTATTCTGCCAGAAACCACTGTCCAGGCGATTGATACCTATATCCAAAAGACAGCCTATGTGCTGGAACCACAGAAACTTGGTCTGGTGTTCTGGGATGTGCAGTGGGACAACATGCTCATTGATAACCAGAATAGGCTAGCAGCCCTGATTGATTTCGAGGGCATCAGCATTGTCTCCATTGACTATCGTCTGTCCATCATCCGCGCGATGATGGAGCGACCGCATATTTTTCTGAGTAGTGAACTGGAGCCTTGTGCAAATACAGAAGACTACAAGCACCTTATGGAGTGGTACCGGGAGTTCTACCCGGAACTGTTTGACTTTCCTGAACTCGAAAAACGGGTGAGTCTCTATGAGTTGGGCGATGTGCTGGACCATTTGCCCGATTGGCCGAAAGCTCGGCAGCTTCATGAGCGATTAGAGAAAATTCTTAGTACCTACTGAATACCTATGACATGGTCTGAACTATCCGAGAGATGGCGTGCAGAAGGTCTGCGCTATACGCAAGAAACCAATGCGTTTGTGGCGCGCGGAATCGCCTCAAACTGGACGAGCGGAGAGCCAGAACCAACCCCAGATAGTCGAGAAGAAATCGCGGAAGCAGTGCTGGCGGAGGTACGGCGCGCCAACGATGAGGGAAACGCTGGCATACTCCGAAGCGCCTTTCCGCCTGCCTGGGAACCCTTTCATAAAACGCTAAATACTCGTGGTCAAGGGATTGACGGCGTTGTTCTGCTCCCCGACGACTCTATCTTGCTCAGGACAGCAGACACGAAGGGGCGCTATTACCGGGTATGGAAGCACTCGTATGATTGGCTTGAGGGAATCCACTATGTAGGAATAGCTCCCGATAGAAGCTGGCTGGCAGTCGCAACCTATTCCGGAGTGCAACTGCGGCGCACCTGGGAATCCTCCGTGGAGCTGCTGCTTCCCTGGTCCAGTCTTGGTTGTCCGGAGCAAATCACCCAGCTAATTCCATCTCCTAGAGGGAATTGTGCGCTGCTGGTAAACGAGCAAGGCTTCTTTATTTTGAAGCCGGACGGTGCTATACGACTGTTTGCAGCGGACAGTGACCGGGAGGAAGGTGAGGAGCTACCACTGCCGTACACGCTTGCTATGGAGCATGGTGCTATCTCCCGTGATGGCCGCTACTTTGTAGTGGGGCATCAATCGAGTAACCATGCCGTTTTCGATGAAGAGGGGAATCGGGTAGCCGATATCGGCCCGCACTGTGAGTACCCCCACTACGCTTTCTTTGACTATGAGAACGAGCACCTATTCGGCGAACTCCTGCCATTTCTATAATGGCGAGACTATCTCTGTCCCGGTAGCTACTCTAGAAGGGCTGAAGACCGCGCCTTATAAGGACGATGAGCGGATTCTGCCCTGCTCTGGGGGCGAGCGAATCTATGCCGCCGCGACTCGCTCCGGTGAGTTTATCGTGGGAGATGCCTATGGCTACGTACGTGCCTACGGGCACGATGGCAAGCTAACGTGGCAGCATTTTCTTGGGTCTACTATCACCGGCATGGACATCTCCGCGAATGGGAAAACACTGGCCGTAGCTTCCTATGCCGGGATTGTCGCGTTGATTGACCTGGATACCGAAGCCGCTGACCCGTTCCAAATCGGCACGGCTACGCACCGGGAGCGTTTCCGTTGGCTATTCTGGAAAGGTGAGGAAAGCCCGCTGCTCTGGTAGGCTCCAGAGTTTTCTACGCTTCCTCTTCTTGAAGCCGAAGCATTTCTGTACGTAGGAATTCTGCAAAGGTATCGAAGTGGCAAAGCTGATTTTCGGCGAGCCAGCGAATTCCGGCGAAGCTGTTGGGAGAGCGAAGAGCGGCTTCGCTCTCCTCTGGAGACAATGCCCCATACTCCTCCTGGTCCGAAAAATCGCGGAAGGCAGAAGCCACCCACGGAAGCCACTCCCCAGGAATGGGGAGATAGTTTCGGAAATAGGCCAGCTTCTGATTTTCCTCGAGAGGCTCCATAGCTTCCCAGTAGTCCATCAGGTAGGACTCTCCTTCGCCCATTCGCCAGCGAATCTCAAAGGGATCTGAGTTCGGATAGCGTACCCAGGGAGGGGGGAGGAGGTCAGTCATGGTTATGTTTACACAAACGGGTTCTGGCGCTGGATTTTCTCGGCCTCCTCAGGCCGCGTGGAGCGAATCCAGGCGATATAGCCACGGGCATAGGCCATGGAATCACGGCCTATCTTCGCGCTCATGGCATCCGGTCCCTCAGTTCGGCAATGATGCATGAACGCCCGGAATTTACGAAGGTCCTCACGAGAGACACGAGCCTGTCCTTCGAAACCCTGGTTTACGACCAGGCCTGTTACGCTCTGGCGCTGGCGAGTGCGAAGTACCTGGGTTTTGTCTTCGTTGATAACGAGGTTCTCCTCTGTAACGATCTTGCGAACCAGCGTGAGCAATGCGCCCACAGGAGCATCCGGCTTTTCGTGAGAGAAGGTCAGGTCGTCGGCGTAGCGGGTGTAGACAAACCCCAGGCTTTTCGCGGCGCCTTCGATGCGCGCATCCAGCCCCAGGCAGAGCCAGTTCGTCAGCGCTGGCGATGTACAGGCACCCTGTGGCGTGGCACGCTCACCCACAGCGACGAACTTGCGCTCGCCATCGAAAGTAATACAAACGCGTGGAGAGTCGGTGCAGAGCAGGGCCAGCAGGGTGGCCACGCTCTCGCCATAGCCCAGCTTCTCGAACATCCCTTTCACGCGTCGCCAGGTCACGCTGGGGAAGAAGTCTTTCAGGTCTGTCTTGACTACCACAGCCTTGTCTACATGGGGCGCGGCGTTTTTCTGCACGGAGCAACCGGGCGCAAACGCCATTGCCGCCTGGTGCGGCGTGAGCGTTTCTAAGATCTCTTTGAGAATCCAGCTCTGCGCCACCCGCAGGGTGCGTTTGGGCGACGAAAGCACCCGTAGCCCCCCCTTTTTCTTAGGAATCGTAAAACGGGAGTAGTGCCCGGTTTTATCCGCGCGGCTCTGATAGCTCAGCCAGGCCAGCTTCTCGGGGGGCAGGCCAATAGCAGTTGCCAGCTCCTCAGGAGTGTTTACGATAGGCAGTCCACGCTTCTGCAGCGCTTCGGCATCGCTGGTAGTGCCGCTCAGGCCGCCGGAGACACCGACGCCCAAGTGTGGCAGGCTTTTCTTGCGCCAGGCGGCATCTGCTTCTTTCTTCTTCTGGCGCTCAGCGGCGCGAACTTTGGCTTTCTCTGTACGCTCAGCACGCACACGCTCGATACGCTTGCGCCGAATCTCAGCCAGCAGGCGCGGTACATCGCCGCCCTCGCTGATTTCTTTTTCAATCTGGCGTAGCTCACGGCTGAATTTGGCGCGCTCTTCATAGAGCGGCTTCAACGTAGCTTCTATCTCGGCATACTCGGCGGCTTTTTCTGGGGATGGTGGCCAGTAGCCCAGCCGGGTCATCTCTTCTCGGATGAACCCGGACTTGCCCAGCTCGCCCATACGCTTTTTCTGATCTCCGGTCATGCGATGTCTCCAATAAATATCGAGCCCGTGCCGATTCGTGCCAGGACGGTAAACGTCCGGCTATAGGCACTTCGTGCCGTCTCCCTGCAGGAGGGGTTTGGCCTGATTTGGCCGCAGGCCACGGCGGGCTTGTCCGCCACATAGCCGGACGTTTACCGTCCTGGAAACAGGAGCCAGATTCGTCATCACGCCTTGCCTTCTTTCATATCCAGGAACTGCTGTTCGGTGAGCACGGGCACGCCCAGCTCGTTGGCTTTGGCTAGCTTGCTTCCCGCTTTGTCCCCTGCTACCAGGTAGGTGGTGTTCTTGCTCACGCTGCCGGAGGCTTTTCCGCCCAGCTGCTCCACGATAGACTCGGCTTGCTCACGGGTGAAGAGGGTGAGTGCTCCTGTGAACACAAAGGTCTGCCCGGTGAAGTCTACGGTCTTGCCCGATGCCCCTGTGGCAGTCGCTTTCGCGCCGATAAGGTCGCGGCTTGCCAGGGCGATAGCCGCGACAATATGGGCGCAGGGGCCTTTGCGCAGTTTCTCGCGGCGGAAGAAGGCGCAGGTGCAGGAGGCGAACTTGGCGCGGCCATCGGCATCCAGGTCCAGAGTGACGATGAACTTGCGCTCACGCTTGCTCTCGCCCCCTCGCACCGAAGCACGAAGTCGGGTGATGCCTTCGCCGGGGGCTCCGAAGAACCCGCCACCATCTTCATCCTCCTCTTCGCCGGGTTTCAGGAACGTTACGCCGCCAGAGTTCACGATACGGGCAGCCAGGCGAGACGGCTGGCTTTCATCGTCCTCTTCGGGTGCGGGGAATGGGAGGAGCTGGCGCCAACGGTAGCGGTTAGTGGGCAGGTCGAACATCGCGCGACCCTGGCGACAGAGGCGCTGAAGCGCAGCGGTCGCGGCCTCTCGGGATAGGTCGGAGGAGCTGAAAAGTTCTTCGGGGGTAAGCGCCAGACGCTTTTCTAAAACCTCGGCGGCAGCCGCGACATCACCTTCACTGGCACCACCTACAGCGGCGAGTACATCGAAGCGAGCGGCGGCGGACCAGTCGTTTTTGGTCCACCCGGAGATACCTAAATCGAACCGATGGCCCTGCAGCGTGACGGACCAATAGGATGGCATGCCGGTGCCGAGTAATCGAACATCTACCCGGTCGGCGTGGGGAAGCAGGTCGATCAAGGTCATCAGGCGGCGGCGGCCCCACAGGCGGATTTCCTGCGCCGCGCTACCCTGCCAGCGGTGGGTGTGCTCTTTGATCTCTATTCCCCACGGCTCCACGATGACTTTGGGATACTCACCCGGCTCCAGAATAAACTTCAGCGAGCGAGGGCTTTCTTTCTCTCGCTGCCCTTCCAGCACGGCCAGCACGTCAGCTAGGGTATCTGGCGAGAGCGTGACATCGGTGCCGGGAAACGTGGCGGCGGACTGTACCTGGAGGAAGCCGCGAATCCAGGTGGGGGCAGGTCGATTTTCTTTTCGTAGCGCTCGCCCGCACCCGTCGCTATAGACACGCCGCCCGAACCTACATTGAGAAATGCTGGGCGATAGCTGCGCACGCGCCGAATCTCATCGGCCAGCGCACGGGAGTAATCCACATTGGTGGTACCGAAGACAGTCTCGCCAAATGTATCTAGCTTTTCAAAGGGCACCGTCACGCGGCCATAGCTGGACTCATCGATAGAGAAGACCTCGAAGACCACAGCATCCGGGTGCACGGAAACCACCGGGTCTAAGACCCACCAGGCGTCTGAGTCGTTTTTATGAAGCCAGGCGAAGTACTCCCCACGCTTTTGATAAAAATCCGAAGTTTCGGTCTTGCGCTCCAGGGGCTGAATATCTCGGTCCAAATCCTTCAGAGTCTTCCGAAGGGCATCACGGCGATCCATGAGGCCAGGCACGCGCTTTAGAAACTCGCCGCGCTCGGCTTGTAGCTCTTCTAAGTAGCGTGCCTGCACCCAGTTCTGGTAGGCCGTGTGGTCTTTCTCTTTGCGGCGCAGATCACTGGTCACAGTGGCATAGAGCGCCAGCATGACCCTGGCATAGGCCCTGCTGTCCTTGATCTGTGCGCTAAGCTGCACGCCGGGGCGGTGTAGCTCGGCGGAGACAGACATCTTCAGGCCAGAATTATCCCAGGTGGCGCTGGATGGTTTGGCATAGGCTTGTGTGACGTTCATTGAGCTATCTCCATTCCGTCGATGACTTCTCCGGCAAGGGCGCGCTTAACTAGTTGGCTCAGCGCCCACTCGGCATCTTTCGGCGAAGTCTTCTGCCGGGCAAGTACGAGCAGGGCGGCAGTGTCCATGGTCGGGCGAGCTTCTTGCCGCGCTTTGATTTTCTCCTTAGCTCGGCGTGCTCGGCGTCGGGTTTTGAGTACAGCAGCATCGAAGGCAGGCGCATCGATTTCCGCACCGGTCTCCGCCACGAAGTCCTGCATCTCGGGGTCGTCGTGCTCCAGCAGGGAGGTCAGTATCTGTTCGGCGGGCAGAGTTGCCTGTCGCGCTGTCACAAACTCCCGGCCCCGGGCACGTACGGAGCGGGCCGGACTGTCGCAGAGCGCCAGCGCCGCGCCATACTCGTCCAGACCACCAGGGGGCAGGTTATCGAAGTAGCCCGCGCCGAGCTTGATCGCATCCGGTACTTCGGACTCTAATAAGTGCAGCGCGAACGGCATAGTGAGTGGGCGCTTAGCGACCTCGGCAACTCCGATAGCACGAATTTCGCTGAGGGAATGCGTAGCCGCGAGAAGGCGCAGGCTATCGCTCTCACCAATCATCTCCTGGTGCCGCTCAGCCCAGCGACCCAGGAGCGGACCGAAGGCGACGGCTCGGATACCCAGCAGCACCTCGCCGTCTGTCAGACCGAGTAGTGTGTTTGCGAACTCGTCGTCATTCAACAAGCGGGCTTCCAGGACTTCGCCGCCCGCTTCTGGTAAGGCGCGTTCTACGGCTTCCCAGAAAGGTAGCAGGCGAATACCTTCCACCAGGTTCTGCAAAAGCCCGCGGCGCAAGCGCCCCCAGCTTGCATCGCTGGCTGCCGCACTCAATCGGAGCACTACATCAAGTGACAAGGTCTGGCTCAGGCTCTTGAACGTTTTGGCATCTAAAGCCGCCACTAAGAAGGGGCGCTCCTGCAGTGCCTGCTGGAATTCCTCATTGGGAATGTACTTCGCCAGTAGTGCCAGTGCGTGTGGCGAGGTCATGGCAGTTTCCAGGGAACTTGTGAGCACATTCGCGCTTAGAAGCGCGCGCCAGACTATAGGGGCAGCTTCGGCGGCGACTTTATGCACCGCCAGGAAACGCCACCAGGCCGCCCGCGTGAAAGCGCCATTGTTATCGTTGTTAATCAGCTTCCACTGCCACCACCAGACATTGGAGTTGCCTCCTTTGCGCATTACCTCAGCGAGGACATCCAGGGCCGCTTCACGCGCCTCTACGTTCTTGACACCTTCCAGATCCGAGAGCCAGTCTTCGACTTCGCCATGCTTGAGGGTTCTAAGGCGGGCCAAGGCCAGTTCTCTAAGAGCGCCGCCGCCATCCAGCAGCATCACAAGCCAGCCTGATTGCATCTGCGGCCCCGCGACCTCAGGGAAGCGCTCTGCCAGAAGCGCTAGAGCGGCTCGCTCACGGGCAGAGGTCGGCGTCTCGCTCAGGTGAGAGGCCAGGGCTTTGCAGAACTCGGCGGGGTTCTTGGTGCTGGCTATGCCAGGCTCCAGTTTTGCCCGATTCGCCCGCCCAGCACGGAACCACACATGGCCCAGAAGTGCGGAAGAGAGCGCTGTGCCATTCTGCACTTTTTGAATCGCTACTCGCACGGCCAGCGCCTGAAGCAAGGCAGATGGTGAGGCCAGGTCGGCTATCAGCGCGGCATCTGGCACGGAGGGAAGCTTGCGCTTGGCGACGCGAAGCTGGCGAGCTACCATTTCACGGGCGCCCCAACCGGCTTTCGGATCGGTGTAGATGCTCTCGGAAAGCTCCGGGCGAGCATCCCAGGCTTCTGGACAGAGCTCCTCGCGACGACGCAGATTGAGGCTTGGACCAGGAGTTAGTGAGACCACACCACGCCCGTGGTGCGCCTGTCGCAGCCGTCCGCCGCCACCGTAAATAACCTCTGCCAGCGCCCAGTTGTGATTCAGGTCGAACCCATCCGAGGCTTTCAGCGTGGCATGAGCCAGCTCCACATAGGCGGTGCGACCAGTCTTGGCCAGAGTTTTCAGCAAGCGCCGGGTGCGGCGCTTCATGTAGCCAATCGTTGGACCGCTGGGAGCGGCGCCCAACTGAACCGGGCGTGCTTCCTGAGAAGCGAGAGGCTGTTGCCACACGCGCCCTCCCTGCCAGTTACCGGTACAGACAATCAAGCCGTTGCCGGTACAGACCGCTCCCTCAGGACCGATACGCCAGCGCTCTATCTTGGGTACGCCTTTGTCATCCACGAAGACACATCGGCTGTTATAGGAAGTCGCGAAGATAGCACGTCGTCCCAGGGTGATTGCTTTGACCTCACCACTGATATAGTCCAGGGTGCACTTGCCAGTCTCTGTCAGAGTGTCACCGCTATAGGAATAGACATGGCAGGTACGCTCCCACCGGTTGGATTCCGGCAACACAGCAATAAAGCCATCACCTCCAATAGCAGCCTCGGGCTTGATAGTAATAGTGTTGCTCTGTTTGGGCCGGGCCGGATCGGAAAGATCGATAAACGAGATTCCCTCAGCGCGGGGAAGGCCCTTTAGGGAGAGACCACGACCACTCTGGTGAACAATAACTCCACCTACGGCGCTCCATAAATTCGCGCCACTATCCAGGCTCAGCGCAGACTGGCGGGTCAGTACGCCACCCTCTGAGAGGGTATAGACCAGCAACTCTGGGCTTTTGCCACCTGTAAGAACGCAGAGAAGCGAACCGCTTCGTACAACCGCTTTTAGCTCCGGCGCGTCTACTTTCTCTGCAGCAACTCGCGTTACATCTTTGCCAGAGACTTTCCAGGTTATGAGCCAGGTACCGGTTTTATCTGACTGCCCGGCAATACAGTAAGAACCCAGAGGGACAATCTGCTTGACTTCCGCCCCTATATCTTTTGAGGCTAAGCGCTCTGTTTTCAGGCGCTCCGCATCTAGCTGATAGACCTGAAGGTTTCGGTCTCGCCAGCCATCGCCTCCCAGGCCCCAGAGAAGCCGACCATCTGCGGTTTCGAGAATGGGCAGGTAGCGTGCGTTCTTGAACTTCAGCGCTTCTGGGGTGGCATAGGGATCGGCCTGCGCGGCATCTAGGCGGGCAATGAGCGCTCCTAGGCGGGAAATATCTTCGCTAGGGTTTGCTTCTAATTGCTTGTAGAGAGATTTCAGAGTCCGCCAGCTTCCATATTTCAGCGGAAGGGTGCGGATAGCATCGGGAGTAGGAAGGGCGTCGTTGGGCATAGCTCTCACCGAACTGGGGAAGTACCTTCAGAGGGTAGCTATTTTTGTCGCTACTATCTCCCCGAGGACCGGTGACGGCCACTGTAGGAGCCGGACGGACAAGTAGTGTACCGTCGGTGGTGGACGTGTCGGATCAGCGCTATCGACGGTACACTACTTGTCCGTCCGGCTCTGAGTCGAGACGACATCCGGTGGCGTGAAATCAGCTTCACGGCAACCGCTGCGAAACACAGCGTGTGGGTGGCAGCAAGCTGCCTCCCGTGCTAACGATGTATCCACCCTCTGAAGTTTTCCCGAAGGGGATTGTCTCCCCGTCGAGTTTCCCACTCGGATTTCTTCGGGGAATCCGGAAAGTCCTTGTTGGAAATCGCACAAGAAATTCCAAAGGCAGTATTTCGCTACTATCTCCCCAGGGACCGGCGGTGGCCACTGTAGGAGCCGCGGGGTTCAATCGCGGCCCTGGATGGGTGGACGTGTCGAATCAGCGCCTGTCCAGGGCCGCGATTGAACCCCGCGGCTCTGAGTCGAGACAGCGTCCGGTGGTGTGAAGTCAGCTTCACGGCGACTGCTGCGAAACACAGCAGGGAGAAGGTGGCAAGCCACCTTCCAGTGCTAACGATACTCCTGCCTTTGGAATTACATGCTTCTTCGGGTGAAAGACCGGGAATTCCTGCTAAAATGTATTTATTCTTGCAACTACATCCCCATCTTGAGTAGCCTCATAGACATGGGAGTTGTTATTCTTAGCGGGAATCGGGCTTCCGCCGTTATCTTTCCCGTCTGGCCCCACGCTCCAGAGCCGATAACCATCCGACTTCTTTTCGTAGTGCAGTGGCTGGTTCTGGTTAAAGGGGTCTGCCGGGGCATCGAAACTTGCCGGAATGCTCTGCGCCTTGATCTTTAGGCAACCACGAAGCAGAGCAGAGTCTGTGAGGTTGCGGGTGGTATTGAAGTAGGCCTGCTCGAACACCGGAGCCAGAATCTGATTGATAGTATCTCCGGGAGGCTGCGGCATTACGCCGCGTGTATAAGGGCGGCTCCAGTAGTCTTCTAGAGTGTCGTAGTACTGACCGCTTGCTTTCCAGGCTTTCCCCTTATCGGTGAGCGCCAGAGCTAGCATCAGTTTGCCCTGCTCAGCCCCGTTTTCGGTATTCCCATTGGTAGGGGTAACGAAATCAGCGGGTTTTATCGTACGGTGAGCCAAATCGGAGATAATCTTCTGCGCATAGGCTCGCTCGACAGTCAGGAATTTCCTAGAGGGATTACGCCGCTTCTCCAGACTTTCCAGGCGAGTCAAAGCCTCACCCGCTTCTTCTGGGGTGAGCGCGTCTAGCTGATCCCAGAGAGCCTTACGCCCTATAGTCTCACAGGCTGTGCCAACCAGGTATCCAATTATGGGACCATCGCCGCCAACCATGATGCCCATTTCAATGGCATCCAATGCGCACCGAATCGCCTCTTTACGATTGCCCATCTCAGCATAGGTTGCTGAGGCAAGGGCCAGCTGGCGGGCCAGCTCTCTGTGTTCCGCATACTGCGGAAAGGTCTGTGCCATCGGGTTATGCCAGTCAATCGGAGTGGCATAGCTCTGGTTCAGTGCCTCGCGAACACGGGTTATAACCTTCTCATTGGCAGCCAGGTTCTTCTGGCGCTCCGCCAGCGGCATCTTGAGGGTATCCTCGAAACGTGTTTTCGGTTTCTCCCAGGTGTTTACCCGCAGGTTGTAGGCACTCCGAAGTGTCTCCATGGCGTTCGGCGCGGGAATGCTCTGCGGTGGTGGCACAAAGTCAGGAACAGTATTGAGTTTGCGATCTACCCCTACCCAGGCCAGCACCAGCGTGGGGACCAGGATTCCGAAGCTTATCAGGGCGCGTTCTCCGCGCGTGAAGCGTTTCTCTTGGCTCATGCTCCCTCTAACGCGTAAAACCGGAATCTGGTTACGGCAGCATTTTGAGTGTCAGGCAGCGGGTCCAGAAATCATCTAATACTTTGCCGAACCCAGGGCCGCCAGGAAAGCTATGCCCACCATCGGAGACCCAGTAAGCGGGCTTTGAGCCTGCCCTCTGTAGCGCCAGATAGAGGTCTTTCCCCATACAGCCAGGCACAATGGGGTCATGCGCCCCGTCACAGATAAGCACTGGTGGTACATCGCGGCGAACATGCCCGATAGGCGACATGAGCCGATAGAGTTCGCGCTGCTTCGGAGTCTCTGCACCGACTCCGTGGAAGAGCGCCCGCAGGTGTGGGCGGGCATCGTTCGGGTACTTCTGGTCATCCCAGGGGCGGTAGGTTATTGAGCCATCGCCCTGCCGAATCACATCGTCTGGTCCCTGATCCCAGAAGCGCGGAAAGTCGCTCGGGGGAATCCAGCTAAACGAACCGCTGACTTTTGCGGAAACGCCTTTTAGCTCCGGGATTGGCCCACCATCGGGGAAGTTTTCAGGGACCATAGCTACCATCAGGCTCAAATGACCGCCCGCTGACTCTCCCTGCACACCAATTCGCTTCGGATCGATATGGAACCGGGCCGCGTTCTTTCGCAAGAATCGAATCGCGTTCCGGCAGTCTCGAATGCACTCCGGAAAGCCGCCCCCATTGCCACCGAGCCGATATTGAATCGAAAAGAAAGCGACTCCGTCCCCATTCGGGCTCTGCCGCCGAGCGATATAGTCCGGCACGCCACCTGCGGGTCCGCCCCCAATAAACCAGCCGCCATGTATATCAACCACAGCAGCCGTTGGCGCCTTGGTGCCCTCAGGCAGCCATGCGTTCAGGATAAGTGTCTTTCCGTCGATCTGGCAGTAGGGAACATCGCGCTCGGCGCGATAGGTGGTGTTCGTGGGCATGAAGTTATGTCTGGCGGCGCAGCTCGGTAGGAGTCTGACCGCGCTCCTGACGAAGCGTGCGCGTGAGATGGGCGGCATCGGCGAACCCAGATGCCTGAGCGATATGGGCTACGGTGTGGTCGGTGGAGAGCAGCAGGCGGCAGGCGTGCTCCAATCGCACATGGCGCAGATAGTCCCGCGGAGTGCGCCCCATGAGCGCTGAGAACACCTCGGTGAAGCGGTCCGGGGAGAGTCCAACCTCTGTAGCTAAGCGCTCAATACGCATCGGCTCCGCAAAATCCGTATCCAGGCGCCGCACCGCCTCCGCGATAATGCGCTCATGACCGGGGCGGGCATCTGGCTCGGTAAACAGGCGCCCCGCGTGCCGCCTGGCCAGCGTGACCAGCAAGCGCAAGAAGTGGGCACGGACCAGAAGAGCGGCTTCCGGGGTACCCAGATCCCACTCCCTGCGTAGCTCCTCAATGATGCTCTCTATCTCGGTCAAGGCCCCAGGGGTCAGGCGCAGCCAGCGCCCTACGGGGCCATCTTCCGCCATGAGTGCCGAGAAGCCAGGGGTTGCCGCGAGAACCGTATTGGTGTTCTCATCGAACAAAGAAAGCTGGAAGTGGATGGCATCTAACAGCAGGCTGTCGCCGCCTTCGTAGTTATGCGCCATGCCGGGGCGCATCACATAGACATCGCCACGGGCTACCGAGAAGGCACGCCCCTCTACCCGGTGTACACCGCGCCCGCGCCGCACCAGATAGAGTGCCCAGAAGTCAGAGTGCACATTGGTTCGGCCCTCTATCTGAGTTGCTACATCGGACCAGATAGTGAGCGGTAAATAGTCCGCCCCGGTACCAGCTCGCCCCGCCCGGAGCGTCGCAAAGTCGTGGTTATGCCGGTGGGGTTCCTGCTTGTGCCGGTTTCGTTCTTTCCCTGGCCTCATAACCGTCGGTACCATGCAGGCTAATTCTACAACCAAAAGCGAGGCTTTCCATTGAAGGAAATTACCTATAAACAGCAGACATTCTCCCAGGATGCCACCGACGCGATGACCGAGGCGCTCCATGAAGATGGTTTCGCACTCATTCCCGGCGTTCTAAACGCAGAGGAAGTACAGGCCTACAAAGACGCTATCGACCGCCTTGTGCCTTTCCACTGGGATGGTCAGGGTAAGACCGACCACTACAAGTGTGTCTTCAACCGCGAGAAAATCTTCCTGGACCTTCTGGATCGCGAACCGGTGATTACGCTGGCCGAGAAGACCATGGGCGAGCAGTGCCATATCATCGGGCAGAGCGCCTGGCGCTCGCATCCCGGCCATAATGGCTGGTCCCCCCATACCGACCGTGTATTCGTGGAGTACCCCGAGAACATCACCGACCTGGATCCTAACTGGCGCATGCCTATCTATCTGTGCACCGCCCACTTCTATCTGAACGATATCGATGAAGATCTCTGCCCCACCTATGTGATTCCTGGCAGCCACAAGTCCGGCAAGGCCAAGGTCTGGGGTGCGGACAAAGATCCTGAGTACAAGGGCCGCAAGCTGGAGCCCGTGCTCTGCAAAGCGGGCGATGTGCTCTTCTTCCGCTCCGAGATCTGGCATACCGGCAGCGAGAATAAATCGGATCAGACTCGCTACCTGATTCAGAACCACTACTCGCATCGATTCATAGCACCGCAGTACAGCCCGTTTCTAGAGTGGCAGTTCGCGCCGCATATTCTCGCAAACGCCACCCCACGCCAGCGCCGCCTGATGGGTGAGCACAATCGCGGAGCCTACGACTAGTCAAGAAGGGATACGTCCCTCAGAAAGCGAAAGCCCCGGAAAGCCGGGGCTTTTTTCACACTATGATAGACCTTTCCAATCAGCATGTTTTCATCGCGGGTGGCTCGCGCGGCATCGGGGCGGCGGCAGCCAAGCTTTTAGGGAGCTGTGGGGCTGCCGTGAGCGTGAACTACCTCTCTAACTCAGCAGCGGCACAGGAGACTGTAGACGAGATTCTAGCCGCAGGCGGACGCGCGGCGGCGTTCCAGGGTGATGTTTCCGAGGACGGCGTGGCGAAGCGAGTCGTTGGGGAGGCCGTCGCAAAACTGGGACCGCTTACCGGGTGCGTGATTTCGGCGGGCATCTTTGAGGGCAAGGCCATTGATGAGATGGACCTGGCGTTCTGGGACCGCACCATGCGTATCAATGTCACGGGGACCTTTTTGACCACTCAGGCCTGTGCACCGCACATGAGAACAAGTGGCGGTGGGTCTATTGTTATCTACACATCTACAGCAGGGCAGCGGGGCAGCGATGTGTTTTCTGCCTATGCCACCAGCAAGGGCGCGCAGATTCTCTTTATGCGCTCCATGGCCCGCGAGTTGGGCAAAGATAAGATTCGGGTGAACTGTGTGGCCCCTGCCTGGACCGAGACCGATATGGCGGCAGCTAGCCTGGATGCGCTGGGCCGTGAAGAAGTGGCCAAGAACTTTGTGCTGGGGCGAATCGGGCTGCCAGAAGATGTGGCGGGGTGTACAGCGTTCCTGCTTTCGGAGCTCGCATGCTTCGTAACCGGGGTTACGCTGACCTGTGATGGTGGCATGGATATGCGAGGTTAACAGGGGGTTAAGGAACCCAATCGGTGGGGGCTTCGTCCTATAGGAGTAAGAAGGCCCCTTCCCTTAACCAGAATTCACGAGGGGGCTCTAAGGACGGTACCTTACCATCCAACGAAGGAGTTTCCTGAAATGCCTCGCTCTTGCCCGGCTTTCAACCGCTCAGCGGCATTTACCCGCACAGCGGGCTTTACTTTAATCGAGCTTCTGGTTGTCATCGCGATCATCGCGATCCTTGCGGCGATTCTGTTCCCGGTTTTCGCACAGGCGCGAGAAAAAGCCCGACAGACAAGCTGCCTCTCCAACACCAAGCAGCTCGCCACCGCGACTCTGATGTACGTGCAGGACTACGATGAAGTCTTCCCACAGGCCGCCTATGTCGGTCTACGCCCGGCTGCGGTCACAAACCCGGTCTCGCTGCCCGCTGGCGGGGTGGCCGTGATCACCGTCTATGATCTGCTTCAGCCGTACATCAAAAACGTAGACATCTTTAACTGCCCCAGCTACAAGCCCGGCCTGGACTGGTACAGTCGCTTAGGCCCGCTATGGTCGGGCGGTTTCCGCTATGTGGGCTATGTACCGAACTTCGGTCTGTTCGGCGAAAACCTCTGTGGCGGCGGCGGTCTGCCATTGATTAAGCCCGGCTATACCGCCGCAGTATCGCTGGCGGCGGCAGGTTTCCCCGCGGAGACGATTATGTTCTTCGATGGTACGCATCGTAATGATACGAATGCGGCCACCAAACTGCAGGCCTTCAACTTCCTGGCAGACGGACGCCACAACGATGGCTCGAACATCAATTTCTCCGATGGGCACTCCAAGTGGTTCCGCTATGGCACCAACCCTGCGCCTGGACAGCTCACCACGGCTGTTGTCAATGGCCGCCCGATAGGAACGCCGGTCTATGGCTGGCGTGCAGGAATCACCGCGCCAGTGAAGGGGCAGGCGCTGGAAAACCCGGCAAATACGACCAGTACGGCGACCGATCCGTACAACGATTACCATGGAATTCCGGGTGGTCCGAACTTCGATTCTGAGGATGTCGCCTGCCCCTAGTGACCCTTGGAAACATTTTGGAAAAAGACCTCGCTTTTGGCGGGGTCTTTTCCTTGACAGGTGGGTTTGCGTCGGCTACAATTCCTCTCGGGCCGGTGCACTGTTGCGCCGTTGTTTCGGGCCGCATGGAGGCGGACGCGAAAGGACGAATATGGCGAAAGCGAAACTGGAATATATCTGGCTAGACGGCTATCAGCCGATGCAGAGCCTGCGCAGCAAGACGAAGATTGAGTCGGATTTTTCGGGCAAGCTGGAAGACTGCGAGATGTGGAGCTTCGATGGCTCCTCGACCGAGCAGGCTCCCGGTGGCTCGTCGGACTGTCAGCTCAAGCCGGTCTTCATCTGCCCCGATCCCGAGCGCTCCAAGCTGGGCACCCCCGCCTATCTTGTTATGTGCGAGGTTCTGGATGCGTATGGTATGCCGCACCGGTCTAATGGCCGCGCAACTATTGACGACGACGATAACGATTTCTGGTTCGGCTTCGAGCAGGAGTACTTCCTGTACGATGGCGCGAGCAACAAGCCCCTCGGCTTCCCCGAGCGCGGCTACCCGGCTCCTCAGGGGCCTTACTACTGCTCCGTGGGTGCGCGTAA
Source organism: Armatimonas sp. (assembly GCA_049840835.1). GTDB lineage: Bacteria > Armatimonadota > Armatimonadia > Armatimonadales > Armatimonadaceae > JANLTX01. Next base: position 228,145 of record JASGJG010000001.1, read on the forward strand.
TGCCTTTGGCCGCACCATTGTTGAGGAGCATCTGGAGCAGTGCCTGCAGGCTGGCCTGAACGTTGAGGGTATCAACGCCGAGGTCGCCACAGGCCAGTGGGAGTTCCAGATCTTCTCCAAGGGGGCCAAGGAAGCCGGCGACCAGATCTGGGTGGCTCGCTACCTGCTAGAGCGCATCGGCGAGGAGCACGATGTCTGGGTGAACTGGCACTGCAAGCCGCTAGGCGATACGGACTGGAACGGTAGTGGTATGCACGCCAATTTCTCCAACACCGCCCTGCGCACTGCGGGAGACAAGTCTGTCTTCGATAAGATCTGCTCCGCCTTCGCGCCACCAGAGATTATCGCTGCCCATATCGAGGTCTATGGCCCCGATAACCACATGCGTCTGACCGGTAAGCACGAGACCCAGTCTATCGACAAGTTCTCTTACGGCATCTCTGACCGTGGCGCTTCTATCCGTATCCCCATCGGTGCGGTTCAGAAGGGCTGGAAGGGCTGGCTGGAAGATCGCCGACCGAACTCTGCCGCCGACCCCTACAAGGTGGCCGCGCGAATTGTTCAGACTGTCAAGCTGGCCGACCTCAAGTAAGGTAGGCTATCGCAGCAAAAAGCCCCCGCAAATGTGGGGGCTTTTGTTATTGGTGCTTAGCTAGGAATGGCTCTGGTGGTCGTCGATTTTTATTTCGAACTGCAGGGTCAGCCTGCCATTTTCCGCGCTGACTCTGGCTCGCTTCACATAGGGAATCAGGGCATTGGCGTCTACCTGGGGGCGATCCGGGGACCGTTCCGGCACGCCATGTTCCAGAGTTTCCGTAATGACCTCATTGATAAGGTCCTGGCCAATCGGTATCGTGCCGCTCAGCTCCAGACCCGCCAGCTCCTGTAATCCGCCCGCTAAGGCTTTCTCAATCAGCTCTTTCATGTTTTAAATCTTCTTCTCCGGAAGGGATAGCGCGAAATCTACCCAGAGTACACCGCGCGCGCCGCGAAGCTCCAATCGGGTAATGAATCCCATCAGCTCGTCAAGGCCCTGTTCTTTCAGTAGCGTGCCAAGCGCTATGTTCACATGCCGACCCTCCGCGCGTATGCCACTATTTTTTAGCGAGCCGACGATCAACGGGATCGCGGTTCCGAGCAGGCCGGTGGCTTCGTGGGTCAGACGCAAAATAGGGCCGCCGGGCACGCCTGTCTCTACCTTCGGATCCCAGATAAAGGGAATCTCAATCAGCTTGGGCAGAGGCCACTGCTCCAGGGAGACCAACAAGGTACCCCGCGTAGTGTCTTGGATCGCCAGGGCGATGCCTTTTACCGGTGATGCATCGTCTTCGGGCTTACCCTCGCGTAGCGCCTGGTTGAGCCACTCGCCCGGAACGGGGATTCGCCCGGTAAGAGAGAGACCTCTCAGGTTCGAAAAGCCACGAGAGCGTTCACGTTCAAAAATCTGCTTCAAATACGGGGGCGACGGCATGCGTCCCATTGTACCGCGCAACAAAATGGCTAGTTAAGGGTCTCTTAGACAAGAACTAAGAAAGGAGGACGCCAATGAATCTGTTGCGCTGGGAGTGGCTCATTTTTCTGGTTCCACTGGGGCTTGGAATCCTGATTGCGCTCTCGGCTGTGGTTGGTGTGGGAGGAGAGCACGATGCTGACACAGACCATGCTCTGGAAATGGACCACGATGGTGGGTCCGACCTGGATCACAATGGCGATGGTCATGTTTCCTTTCTAGAGTGGATGGGAGTCGGTGCTGCTCCGCTCTCTCTGGTGGGCTTGAGCTTTTTACTGCTCTTTGCTGTGGTCGGGTTACTGGGCAACCTAGCCTGGGGCATAGAGCGGGTCTGGTTTTCCCTAGGGCTGGCTACCGTAGTTACCACAGTGGGTACACGGTATCTCGCAAAAGGGCTGGCTCGGCTGGCCCCAGCTACAGAGACTCACTCCGTGGCTCGGCATGAGCTAATTGGCTGCGAAGGAGTGGCTATCTACCCCATTACTGCTACATCGGGCACGGCGCGGCTCTATGACCGATTGAAAAACCTGCGCCAGCTCGATTGCCGAACCTTCACGGGAGACGACGACATCCCGGAAGGCGCCAGAATCACTGTCGTCGATTATGACACCGAGCGGCAGGTCTTCACCGTACGTCGCCCGGAGAGTGTTTTTAAAAACTAAGTAAGGAGGACTAACAATGAAAGAGAACACGGGATTGGCTGGAGGGCTGATTGCCGGTGTACTGGTGGGAGTGGCGATGATGGTTGGGCCCTTCTTCGCCCCGATTGACCGTATTGCGCAGATGGTGCTGCTGACCTTTGGCGCTATCACCGCCGCAATCTGTGCGACCCTGGCTGTGTACTCCAAGCTCTATGTACGCACCCGCCCCGATGAAGCCTTCGTGCGAACTGGTGGCGGGGGAGCGAAAGTGTTGATAGATGGTGGCGCCATGGTCTGGCCTATTGTCCACCAGGTAAAGCGAGTCCCCCTGCGTACCCTGAAGCTAGAAGTCGAGCGAAAGGGCACCGAAGCGCTGATTACCTCAGACTTCCTGCGTGTGGATGTGAAAGCGGCGTTCTTTGTGCGAGTCGCTAAAGAAACAGAGGCGATTCAAACAGCGGCCTCTACTCTGCCGGATGCCTTTACTGGCACCCATGCCATTCAAGACCTGGTTCAGGAAAAGCTGGTCTCCGCGCTCCGCACCGTTGCGGCGCAACAGACCCTGAACGACCTGAATACCCGCCGCAATGAGTTCGCGGCCAGGGTGCAGGAAATGGTGACCCATGACCTCGCCGCCAACGGCCTGACACTGGAGTCAGTAACTATCTCCAACCTGGACCAGGCGCCTCTAGAAAGCCTGAGACCCGACCAGAACGTGTTCGATGCTCAGGGTGCACGCACCATCTCGCAGATGGTAGCCGAGGAGAGTGTCCGGCGCAACGATATTGAACGCACCGCACAGCGACAGAAGAAAGAGCAGGATGTCGCGGCGGCCAAGTACATCGCCGAACGCGAAGTAGAAGAGGCCAATGCCCGTGCTGAGGCCGAGAAGAACAAGCAGATAGCTCAGGCTGCCGCACAGCGCGCCGCCGCAGAAGCCATTGCTCAGGCAGATGCCGAGCGCAAGATAGCCGAGGCCAAGGCCCGCCAGTCCGCCGAGTCCACCGAAGCCGAAGAGCGGCGAAAAGCCGAAGTTGCCAAAGCGGCTTCTGAGCAGGCGATTCAAGTTGCCGAAGTCGAAAAACAGAAGGCGGTAGAGCTAGCCAACCAGGAGAAAGAGAAAGTCTCTCAGGTAGCAGGTGTAGAGCGCGAAAAAGAAGTGTCTGTGCGAGAGCAGGAGCGCGCCGCTGCGATTGCTGCCGCCGAGCAGGCTCGCGCCAAGGCCGAAGCCGAGAAGCTGGCCGCGGAGAACGCCCGAGAGGCCGCCGCGCAGGCGGTAGAGACCACCCGCGTGGTTGCCGAGTCTGAGCGGCGCAAGCGCCAGGAGATTATCCAGAAGGAGACCGAGGCCGAGCGGCTCAAGCTGGAGCAAGCTGCCAAGTCCGATGCAGATGCCTATGCCCGGCAGAAATCGGCAGAAGCAGATCAAATAGCCGCCGTGAAAATGGCGGAGGCCATGCTCTTGAAAGCGAAAGCCGAAAAAGAAGCCAAGGAGCTGGCTGCTGCGGGTGATAAAGCCGCGCAAATGGTGCCGGTTATTGTAGAGGCCGAGCGGGTTATCATCGAGCGGCAACGGGTAGAGGTGCTTCAGGCCGAGCTGGAAGCCAAGAGCGCCCATGCCAGTGTCTCTGTACAGGTCGAAATAGCCAAGGCTGTTATCGAGGCCGAGAAAGACTCACGCGTAGCAGCAGCACAGGCCATGGGCCAGGCACTCTCGAGCGCCAATATGACCGTCTGGGGCGATCCGGAGTCCGTGAAAAAGATCAGCGACTCGTTTCTCAGGGGCCAACAGGTCGGTACTCTCTTAGATGGTGTAGCATCGAATCTGCCGGATTCGGTACGCGGGCTGGTAGAGTCGGCGCTGGGGAAACTCACCGAAGTGACTGAGGCTGCCAAACCGAAGGAGCCAAAAGAGTCGGAAAAGAAGGCTGCCTAGTTAGGGAAAATTTACCACCCGAGAGTCTCTCGGGTGGTAAATTTTTTGCCTCGGAAATTAATTGGAACAGTTTGAATAGGTGGGGCGTCTGTGGAAGGGCAATAGTTGCGGTTGCGCAAATGTTGCTAAATCGGTATCTTATATGGTATCTCGAACAGTAGGTTTCTCATCCGTGCCGACGCATTACCAGGGGTCTGAAGCTGAGCGACGCGCGCTTGACATCTACATCAAGCTGCTGCGTGCTGCAGACTCTATTGCCTCCCATGCCCTCTCCTCCGTTCAGGAGTTGGGCCTTACCGTCACTCAGTTTGGTGTCCTGGAAGCCCTGTGGCATCTAGGACCTCTAACTCTCTCCGAGCTGGCCAATAAACATCTTAAGAGCGCCAACAACCTCACTGTGGTTGTAGACAATCTGGAAAAGATGAACCTGGCCCGCCGGGAGCGTAGCACTACCGACCGCCGGGTTATCTATGTGCATCTCACCGAAGATGGTGAGGCACTTATCCGGCAAGCGTTTCCTCCCCATGTGGAAGCGGTTGTACAGCTAGTCTCTGTCCTCACCGAAGAGGAACAGGATACGCTCTCTGTCCTCTTGCGCCGCCTCGGTAAGCAAGAGCGCTGAATTCAAAAAATAAAAACAGGCATGGTGTCGTTCACGAACACCATGCCTGTTTTGTCTGTTCTGGCATCGGACAAAGGAAAGTCGAAAGACATTCTGAAATAGCCTTTTATGTCTTTCGAGAAAGTCAGGATTGGCGTGGTTGGGTGCGGAGTGGTGGCAACAGCGTACTACCTGCCCTATATTCTGCGGCAAAGCGACATAGAGCTGGTGGCTGTCTGTGATACCAATTCTCGGCGTACCGCAGCCTGCCAGCGGCTTTTCGGTGCCAAGCAGCAATACACAGACTACTTTGCTATGCTGGAAAAGGCTGAGCTAGATGCGGTCTTTATCCTGACCGGACCGGGTACTCATGCTAAGTTCGCGCTGGCAGCAGCCGAACGCAATCTCCACTTCCTGCTACAAAAGCCCATGGCTCTGACTATGGCTGATACCAACGCCATAGTAGATGCTGTGCGGAAGCACGGCGTAAAGGCCCTGATAGAGCCAAGCAGCAGTACCGCTCTGGAGCCGCACTATCAGCGTATTCGACAACTAGTGCTAGAAGGAGCGCTGGGCAATCCATACTGGTTTACCTGGATGCCGGGGGTAGCGAACGGTCCGCACCCTTCTCTGGGAGGCAATCCCTATGGGGTAGGAGCGTTTTACGCGAAAGACTCTGGGGGAATGCTCCTAGACTTTCCCTACGCTCCTGTACAGATAGCCTCAGTACTCGGCTCCTGCAAGAAAGTCTCTGGCATGGCGAAAATCTCCATCCCGGATCGCCATATCGTGCCTGAGGACGAGTACGATACGTTCTTAGAAAGCGTAACCGATCCAGAGGACGCCAACTACTGGCGCGTGGTCGTGGACCTGCCGAAGACTCAGCCTGTACAGATGGAGGCTGAAGACAACAGCTTCAGCCTGTATGAAATGGATAACGGCTGCATTGGTGCCTTCCACATTGCCCGTGCCATGCACCCCATGCCGCCGGGCGTAAACAACGGTGGCTTCCGTATCTTCGGCACCGAAGGCAATTTAGTGCTCGGAGGTACGGGCCACGCCGCCTCGCTCTATACCACCCGCAAAGACCTGAGGCTGGAGACGGATGAGAACGGCTGGCACCATATCTCGGATGGGCGGACCTACGGCAGAGCGCCCTGGCCGATTCCACCACCGGGTGCCTTCAATTATTACCACGAATCTACCCGGCACCTGATCGACTGCATTAAAGAGGACAGGGACCCGCTTATGAACGTGGAGTGGGGCCGCCACATCAACGAAATGATGCTTGGCTCCCTACTCTCCGCCCACGAAGGTATTACCTACGAAATGACCTCTACTCTGACCGGGCTACGTTAGATACCCTGGAAGGGGTGTGCCCCGGCGGACTTGGCCACGTGGCGCAGCAGGGTTGCCAGAGTCTCTTCGCGATCCACGCCGGAGAGGGCGAGAGCCATCTGGGTTTCTATGTAGCCTGCAGGCACACCCATATCCAGGCGCTGGCCCACAGTTTCCACGGCCACGTAGCGCTCACGGGTGCGCAGAAGCTCCTGGCTGCTGGTAAGCTGAATCTCACCCTTCTCACGCCAGTTGTTCACAATGTGCTCTTCCAGGCAATCAAAGATGGCGGGCGGGAAGACATGCATGCCGAAGAAGCACAGATAGTAGCCGCGCTTTACACCGGGGGTTTGCAGGTGCTCTGCCGCGAACTCGATACTGGGCTTCTCTACAATTTTCTCCACAGCGTAGGTCGGCGGTGCACCTGTGCCGAGTCGATTTCCCGCGACTGTACCGAAGAGATGCAAATCATCATCTGGGGTCTGCTGCACGGCGCTCACGGCGCACTGCACAAGAGCGTAGGTATCGATTACCTGGCGGGCGCAACGGGTCTCGGTGCCAGAGATATAGACATGGTCGCCCAGCAGCAGAAGGAACGGTTCATCGCCCACGAACTCCTTGGCCTGAAACACCGCATGGCCATAGCCCTCCGGTGAGGGCTGTTCCACATAGGTGATGCTTTCAGAAATACGCTCCAGCATTTCCGCCTGCTTGATCGCCCATTCTTTACCCTTGAAACTGGCTAGCTCATCTTGAGCGAGTTTCGAGAAGTGCTCTCGAAAGCGCTCTTCGCCAACACCCTTTTCTACAATCACGCAGATGTCTTCGATGCCGCTTTCCAGGCACTCTTCGAAGATAATCTGAATAGTGGGCTTGGAGATGCCGTCTCTGTCGACCAGAGGCATCAGCTCTTTCTGGAGAGCACGAGTCGCGGGGAACTGCCGTGTTCCACGACCTGCTGCGGTAACAACAGCCTTGCGAACGGTTTTCATAGCTTCCTCAGCAGAGCCAGAAGCTCCGGCTCAATGATGTTTTTTAGAGTGGCGTTGGCATAGCCGCACCAGGCCACATCGGCGCGAATATCCAGCGGGGCAGAGAGCGGCTGGCCCTTCTCGTCGGTTATAAACACGCCTGCTTCACGAGCGATTAGCTCCACACAGATGTCATACGGATGGCAGACAAGTTTCTTGGGTAGGCCCAGCTTCTCAAAGAAGATAGGGCGCAGGTCGGCCAGGAACCGGTCATGACCGACTAAGAGCTCGTAGATCTGTCCGCCCGTGGAGATGTACTCATCATCGAACACAAGTGGGTTCTCTCCCGCGTCATCGGGCATCACGCGCGCCAGAAGCTCCTCTTCAAACGCCGCCGTGGCCGCCTTGGCCGGGGGAAGAACTTGGCGATAGAGGCGAAACCATGCGCCAAGTTGGGCGACTGTGAGGGGCGCAGGGGAACAGAGGTAATCTCGCCTGTAGCCAGGTCCTGAGTATCCCGGTGGGCGCCGCTGCCCTTAGTGGCCCAGAGAATGTCTCCCACACGGTGCCGAGTAGTGGGTAGCTCGGTCATCACGGCAGCCTCAATGTCTGCCAGAGTGGTTTCGCGGCCCTTGTTGGGAGCTATACCGGTTAGAATCCAGGCGCTCCGCTTGTCGTACATGATGTTGCGGGTCCCGTCTATGGGGTCCACCATCATCAGAAAGCTGGCGTCCTCTTCCTTCGCCCCCTCGGGGAAGACATGCCAGCCCGCGCCTTCGATACCTTCGGCAATCAGTGCCAGCGGTCCGATTTCCTTGGCCCACTCGGTGCAGAAGGCGTGCAGGATTTCATCGGCGTGGGCGTCAATAGTATAAATCGTGTCGCCACCGCGCACATCGGCTACCGAGGAGAGCGCCTCGCTGGCCTGCTCGCGAATGGCCTGAAGCAGTCCATCGCGCATAGAAATATGCAGCGTCCGGACCTTCTCAATGTAATAATTTAGCTCTCGGGTTAGGCTCACATAGTCATTTTAACCCGGCTATTTCAGATTTCCACGGTTGGGTTGTGCTAAATATAGTCTTATTGTGTCAGCTTGCGCCGCGCCAGTAGCGTGCCCCCTGCAATGAAACCGGGACCGAGTAAAAGTCCCAAACCGGGCACCAGCGCGGCCAACCCGACAACCAACCCGAAGAGAACAGAAGGGCGATCCAACCGGGCAAACATCTCCCTGCGTTGCACCGGGAAGAGCTTGCCCCGGCGTAGATAGCCCACAGAACTATAGTCCAGCAAGCCAATGACACCAGCAATAGCGACGGCGGCGATAGTACCGACTACAGGGATAAAGCCCAGCCCGAAGGCAAGTAGTCCGAGCAGTGCATTGAAGCCAAGGCGCTGAAGCGAATCGGCAAAAAGTGTCTTCCAGGGATAAGGACACGCCGGGGGGAACTCGCCCGAAACTTCTCGCTCCACTTCGCGGGAGAGCGGGTCGAAGATCACCCCGATAAAGGCGCTCATTACAACCACAGAGAGTAGCGCCAACCCGACCAGCACGAGCAAGACGTAGAAAACTTGCCCCAGCGCATTCAGAAAAGCAATAGACTCCTGCCATTCGGTAAACGCAGCGGGTGGATGGGTGAGCAACCACCAGGCAGCCAGCACATACAACCCCAGCCCTGCCAGAGTTGGGGCCATACACAGCGGCCACAGGCGCGGGCGGCTCAGCACTAGCCCGATTCCACGAAAAGCGTCCACGCTACATCAGACACATAGAGTGGCCTAAGGGTTACGCACTCTGTTTTCTAGCCCGCTGCCGGTAAATAATAGGTGTTTTCCTCTCGAAATACTCTCCTGTAAAATCCAGATTCTACCCATAATTGTACGGACCGCGTCTCGCAAGTCAATTTCATAATTTCCCCTCGTGCTGTCTATTCTGCGGAAAAGAGAGCACTGGAAAAGCGGTTTGTATGGCATCCTCCACGCTCACAGATAGCAATCGGCTGGCAGCGCTTGCTGCCTACCATATTCTCGACACTCCACCCGAGCAGGGCTACGACGATATCACTCAGTTGGCGGCGATTCTATGCGACGTCCCTATATGTGTGATTACCCTGTTAGACGATTCCAGGCAATGGTTCAAATCCTGTATTGGTATTGAGGGCTCAGAGACTCCACTCTCTGTCTCTTTTTGTGCCTATGCCATCCAGACTCCGAGTACTCCCATGATTATTCCGGATGCTCTGGAAGACCCACGCTTTGTTCATCATCCTATGGTAACAGGCGACCCCTATATTCGGTTCTACGCGGGTGTTCCGCTGATTACACCCGAGGGCTACGCTCTAGGAACACTCTGTGTTGTCGATAGGATGCCACGAACGCTGACAGAGGCTCAGTTAAAAGGGCTTCAGGCCCTGGCAAGGCAGGTCGTTTGCCTGCTGGAAATGAGAAAGCAGGTTCGCCAGAAAGAGGCCATAGAACAGCTTTTTTTCTCTGCTCTGAACGTGATGCAGGAAGGCTTTCTGCTGATAGACAGAGACGGACATATTGCCTACTCAAACACCCGTGTCGAAGAAATACTCGGGCTTGCCAAAAAGCAGATTACAGGGTGTGAAAAAGCGGAGGCCATATGGCATGAGGGGGATACGCAGTCCTCAGCTATGACCATGGTAGAGCTGCAAAAAACGCTCTTTCAACCTCGTACTAGCTCTTTGTTAGAAATCCGGCCTGCTGATGGGGAATCTACCTGGCTCTGGGTAAACTCCTGCCCGATTCCACAATGGGATGTCACAGTATTGGGTAATAGCTCACTAGACTCGTATTCTGTAGTCGTCACCCTGCGGGATGTCACGGAGCAAAAACGCGTTGAAGCAAATCTGGCCCAGGCTCATGAGTGGACCAACAGTATCCTATCCAGCATTACCGATGCCTTCATGGTTCTGGATAGGCAGTGGCGCTTTGTCTCTGTGAATAAAGAGGCGGAGCGGCTCATTGGGCGCTCCCAGGAAGAGCTCGTTGGAAAGAGTGCGTGGCAGGAATACCCGGAAGCCATTGGTGCCACCTGGTACCGACAGTACCGCCGCGCCATGCACAAAAATGAGGCCGTGGCTTTCGAGGCATTCAATCCCCTCAATCAGACCTGGAATGATGTCAGGGCCTACCCCTCTGCGCAGGGCATAGCCATCTACTTCCGGGACATTACGGATAAGAAACGGGCCGAGAAAGCGCTCCAGGAGAGTGAAGCCCAGTTGGATGAAGCGCAACAGATTGCTCAGCTGGGGAGTTTCGAATACCACCTGGCAACCAATCAGATCAACTGGTCTAAGGGAATCTTCTCCATCTTGCAAAGAGAGCCGGAACTAGGACCTCCTACATATGAGGAAGCTGTTTCGTATTTTGATCCTGAGGACTATCAGCAACTTCTAGAGCAGAGGAAGGAAGCATTGCGACTACGGCTGCCCTATGAGTACGACACTCGCGTTCGGCGGAGAGATGGCTCCTATCGGTGGATTCACAATCGGTCACAGTTCTTCTTCGATGAGCAAGGGGAACCTCTAGGAATCCGCGGCACCATGATGGACGTTCATGATCGTAAGCTAGCGGAGAGCCGGATTTTAGTTAGCGAGGCGAACTTGAATCGTGCTCAGGCGCTAGCCCATATCGGTTCCTGGGAGCTAGATCTGAAAACCTTTCAGGGTCACTGGTCTGATGAGATGTACCGTATCTATGGACTGGAACCGAGAGGGAAAGACAGCCGTGCCCCCTCTTTTGAAGAATCTCTGAATTATGTACACCCCGAGGACCGAGAGAGGGTGCGCAGCCATGCTAGAACCGCTCTGGAAGAAGAAATAGAATTCCGCATAGTCTTGCCGAATGGGGAGTTGCGCTACGCTCGTGTTCTCAGTGAGCTCTTTCGTGATGGAGATGGGCGACCCTGTCTGCTCCGCGGGACGCTCATGGATGTTACAACCGAGAAAGAGGCGCAGCTACAGATTCAAGAGCAGATGGACCAGATTCAGGAAGCGAACGAGCGCCTTTCTGCTCTGGCCACCATAGATGGGCTTACTGGACTGAAGAACCATAGGACGTTTCAGGAGAAACTCTCCAAAGAGTTCGCCCGCTCACGCCGTTATGACCATCCGCTGGCTCTGCTACTGCTAGATGTGGACTACTTCAAGCAGTTCAATGACTGCTTCGGGCATCCAGCGGGTGACTCGGTCCTGAAAGCTGTAGGAGCAAAGCTCCAGGGCCAGTGCCGCACCAGCGATATGGTGGCGCGTTATGGCGGAGAAGAGTTTGCTCTTATCTTGCCTGAAACCAGCAGTCAGGGCGCACTGGAGCTTGCCGAGCGAATTCGCGCTGCCATAGAGGCGGGCCCCTGGTCGGAGCGAGCGATAACTGTCAGTATCGGAGTGTCCGTCTTGCAGGTCGCCACAGAAGATGAAGCGGCGCTTATCTCAGCGGCAGACAAGGCGCTCTATCAGGCGAAAGCCCTGGGGCGAAACTGTGTCGCTCTCGCCTCCGTCATGGCAGAGCAAGAAGCCGAGCTACACGTTTAGACAGACTCACGCTCAATATTCACGGTCTCCGATTCTTGCGACGAGAAGCCCAGAAGGCTTCGTGTCAGCGCTCCGCCGCCATAGACCATCTCTCGGAGGGCTATGTCCATGTGTGAATCGGAGACTTGAATAACGCCGTCAGTAACATCGCCCTGCTCTGCGGCAATCATAGCGGCTTTGCGAATCAGCTCCTGAATAAACGCAGGGCTTGCGCCTGCGGTTCGTTCCACGACCTGGCCTGGCTCTTTCAGACTCAGGGTCAGCCCCTTGCTATAAAACGAGAGCAAGCGCTGTCGGCACTCGGCGTCCGGCAAGGGGAACTCTATCGCCTGATCGATACGCCCAGGGCGTGCGGCAATCGCGGACTCAATCACCTCGGGGCGGTTGGTTGTGAGTAAAAACAGAACTTCCAGGTTGCTGGAAAGACCGTCCATCTCGTTCATGAGCTGGTGTAGCGTTATCTGATAGGCTGGATGTCGCTTTTCATCACGCTCACCTGCAATCAGGTCTACGTCTTCCAGAATCACCAGGGCCGGAGCCAGTAGGCGGGCAAGCTGACAGCACTCCTTTATCAAGCCAAGCTGGTCAGCAGAGATAAGAATGGTCGTAACATTGGGCAGGGCTTGCGCCAGCCACTTTGCCGTGTAGGTCTTGCCAGTGCCTGGCTTGCCATGGAGCAGTAGACCGCGCTTGAGTGCCCGTCCACTTTGTCGCAGAAGAGCGACATTCTGGAAGTAGCGAACAGTATTGCGCTCCAGCATCTCCAGAGTGGCTGCTGGCAGAATAATCTCTTCACGCTCCACCCTGGGAAATCGATGGAAACGGAGAGCAGAGAAACCGGAGCGACCCGGCATCCGAGCGTCGCATTCCAGAGAGAGCGCTTTGCCACGATAGACATTCGCTTCGGCAATCGCAACACGGACTTTCTCCAGGAAGTCACTCGCAAGCTCTGGTGAGGTAGTCAGTACCTCCATCTCCAGCCCGTGTGTCATCCGGTCAGAGCGCACGTGCGCTGCTATAAGACCTACTGAATCTTTAATAAGGTGGATTCCGTTCTCCACGCAGCGCATCTGGCTGTTGACATCAATATCTACTTCACGGTAATCGGGCGCAGTAACTGTAGCCTTGGTACTGAAGAGAGCCCGTAACTCGTTATAAAAAAAGCTCTGCTCAGAGATATAGCCAATGGCTCGATAGCTAGCACTGGTCTTTTCGGCATATCCTGTAATAGCTCGTTCCAGGTTGGGTAGGTCCACCATAGAATAGGAGCGGCTTACTATAGGCAAATTGCCGACATCTTCTCCAAAAAACTGAGTTAGCTCTGATTCCAGAGACGCACCGGATTTGTTCCCAGGCATAAATCGCATCATTACCCCCTGGAATAGTTTAAGCGAGAAAAGCTCAGTTCCTGTTGCAGACGGATGATTTTTTGTGTTACCTTGAGGTCATGGACCGACGGGGGTTTTTGCTACAGGCCGGAGCGGGGCTGAGTGCGGTTGCTCTGCCGTATTTGCTGCAGTCCGAAGCATTGGCGGCAGCGCCTGTGGGAAAGGCAAAGCGCGTTATCTTTGTCTTCTGTTGTGGGGGTGTCAGCCACATAGACACCTTTGACTACAAGCCAGAGCTGAAGAAGCGTGAGGGGCAAGAGCTGACCGGCAAAGGCAAGTTGGATACATTCTTTGCGCAGCCCGGAAAGCTCATGGGAAGCCCCTTTGAGTTCCGCCAGCATGGGCAGAGCGGGGCCTGGGTTAGCAGCTTACTCCCCAATATTGCTGAGCATGTGGATGACATGACCTTTATCCACTCCATGGTCTCTAAGAGCAGTAATCACACCCCCGCCACGTTTTTCTTTAACACCGGTTTCACCATGAACGGGTTCCCCTGCTTAGGGGCATGGCTCAGCTACGGGCTGGGTTCGCTGAATGAGAATCTACCCTCGTTTGTAGTGCTCCCCGATCCGCGCGGGTTGCCTGCGGGTGGGCCGATCAACTGGACCAGTGGGTTTCTGCCAGCCTCCCATCAAGGGGTCGCGTTTCAAACAAAAGGCGATCTGATTCCTGAGCTTTTCCCCGCAGACCCCGAGGCACAGAAGAAGCTCGCGGGGCGTCTGGCGTTTCTACAGAAACTCAACCGAGAGGATGAAGCAGCGCACCCCGGAGACAGCACACTCTCTGCCCGTATTCGCTCCTATGAGCTGGCTGCCCGCATGCAGGTCAGTATCCCGGAGGCTGCTGGAATCGAGAAAGAGAGCGAGGCTACGAAGGCGCTCTATGGGCTGGACCGGGAGACGACCGCCGGTTTCGGACGCAACTGCCTGCTGGCACGGCGACTGGTGGAGCGGGGTGTGCGGTTTGTACAGCTATTCCATGGCGGAGCCTTCGGTGGCTCACCGCGCATCAACTGGGATGGGCACGAGGATATGGTGGATAACCACACCCGCCAGGCAGAGAATTTAGACAAGCCACTGGCCGGGCTGCTGACCGACCTGAAACAGCGCGGGCTACTCGACGACACACTGGTGGTCTGCGCCACCGAGTTCGGGCGCACTCCGTTTACCCAGGGAGTCGGCACGCGCGGGCGAGACCATCACCCACATGCCTTTACTATATGGATGGCTGGGGCAGGCGTGAAGAAGGGCCTGCACTACGGCACTAGCGATGAAGTGGGCTACAACGCGGTAGAGAATCCAGTAGAGGTGTACGACCTCAATGCGACGATTCTCCAATTGCTTGGAATCGACCACAAGCAGCTGACCTATTACCACAACGGTATTCGCCGTCGCCTGACGGATGTCCATGGAACGGTGGTTAATGCGCTTCTGGCTTAGTGGTCTCTCCAGTCTTGTAGTATTGGGGCTCGCTCTTGCGGCACCGCCTGGTATTCCCACCGAGGTTGCCCCGATAGTTAAGACGAAGTGCCTGCCTTGCCATAATGCGAATACGCACTCTGGTGGGCTGGACCTCAGCGTGGCACCCGCACCCGCCATGCTCGGGCGTATCGTGAAGCAAGTGGAGGCAGGGAAGATGCCTCCGGGCGCGCCGCTTCCCCCCGCAGAAAAAGCCCGGTTTGCCGCCTGGGTCAAGTCTGGCTCGGGAGCTACCTGGTGGTCGCTACGTCCAGTGCCACCCCCCGCTCCCGCAGCTACTCTGGATGGCTTTATTGAAGCAGGCTTGAAAGCGAAAGGGCTTAGCTTTTCGCCGGAGGCAGATAAACGCACTCTCTTACGCCGCGTGGCTCTGGACCTCACCGGGTTGCCACCCACACCTGAAGAAACCGCCGCGTTTCTAGCAGACAAGTCTCCGAATGCCTATGAGAAGCGAGTCGATGCCCTATTAGCATCCCCCGCTTATGGCGAGCGCTGGGCGCGGCACTGGCTAGATGTAGCTCGGTTCGGAGAGAGCCACGGCTTCGAGCGCGACCAGCTCCGGGAGCATTCCTGGCGCTATCGGGATTGGGTCATCAATGCTCTGAACTCTGACCTGCCTTATGATGAGTTCGTTCGACAGCAGGTCGCCGGAGATGTACTCTACCCGGACAATGCCAGTGCGATTACTGCCACGGGTTTCCTGGTCGGTGCGCCCTGGGATGAAGTTGGCCAAACTCAGGCCAGCGCCTTAGCTCGTGCCCGCACTCGGGAAGAAGAGCTAGAGGAACTTATCGGCACGGTGGGGCAGGCGTTCCTGGGCCTCAGTGTGCAGTGCGCGCGCTGCCACGACCACAAGTTCGACCCCATTCCTACAAAAGACTACTATCGGTTTCGAGCCGCTCTCTCCGGTGTGCGCCATGGTACTCGCCCCTTACCCAGCCCCGCCGAAAAGCGCTTGCGAGTCGTAGAGGCGCAGCTAACGACGCTGGATGAGGCAGCGAGGAAGCGTATTACCCTGCCGGGACAGCAGAAGTTTGGCCCTGCACCAACTCTCCGCTGGAGCTTCGATGAGGGGCCGAAAGATAGCGTGCGTGGTCTGCCTTTGCATATGGAAGGCGGTGCACAAATAGCTGCCGGGCGGCTCAAACTACCGAAGTCTGGCGCGTTTGCCGCTACGGATGCCCTGCCCCTTGCTCTAGGCGCGAAGACTCTCGAAGCCTGGGTAGC
Organism: Armatimonas sp.; assembly: GCA_049840835.1. GTDB lineage: Bacteria > Armatimonadota > Armatimonadia > Armatimonadales > Armatimonadaceae > JANLTX01. The sequence goes on from JASGJG010000001.1 coordinate 243,788, forward strand.
TCTACCCAATCGCACTCAGCGAGGTGGTGGCGTTATCTCCGTGGAGCTACCCGATGGCACCATGTTCGACGCCATAGTCTATGGAGAGCGAGATCCAGGTAAATGGGCCACGGGCAGCGATAATTTTCGCAGGAGCCGAAGCCTCAATGCGCCTGTGGAGAGCGCCGCACCCGATGCTCTGATTCATGTCGCTGCCGTATACGAGGCGAATGGGCGTATTCAGCTCTACCGAAATGGCGTGCCCTACGGGGAGAGTTACGCAACCGAGGGGCCACTGAAGTTCACTGCGGGAAATGCGAAGCTGCTACTGGGAATGCGCCATACCGGAGGCGGGAACGCGTTTCTAACCGGCGAGCTGGAAGAAGCGCGGGTCTACGACCGAGCCCTGAGCGCGGAAGAAGTCGCCGCTTCGTATGCTGCTGGCGTGGCTGCACTCGATGAGAAGACGATTGAAGCAGCTCTGACCGAGCCGGAACGTGCCGAACGCCGGAAACTCAAAGCCGAGCGAGCCAATCTCCTCGTTGCCACAGCAACACCCGCGCAGGTCTATGCCTGTACCCCGCGTGCGCCAGAGCCCGGCTTTGTGCTGGCACGCGGCGATGTGGAAAGCCCGAAGGAGCCGGTGACACCGGGCGCGCTCTCCGCACTACCAGGTGATTTCTCGCTACCCGCGACAGCGACGGATGTCGAGCGGCGGACTCAGTTGGCTCGCTGGCTAAGCGATGCAAAGAACCCGCTTACCGCACGGGTCATGGTGAACCGGGTCTGGCAGGGGCACTTCGGGCGGGGAATTGTAGGAACGTCCAGTGACTTCGGTGCTGTGGGGGAGACTCCCAGTCATCCTGAGCTCCTGGACTGGCTAGCAGCGACGTTTATGAAAGACGGTTGGAGTATCAAAAAGCTCCACAAGCGCATCGTACTCTCGCGGGCCTATAAGCAGGCGTCGGCAGCTACGAAAGAGGGGCTGGCGAAAGACGCCGACGACCGCCTGCTCTGGCGCTTCGCTCCCCGTCGGCTAGAGGCGGAGGCTATTCGAGACGATATTCTCTTTACCAGTGGACGGTTGAATACGGCGCGTGGCGGACCTGGGTTCCGCCCGTTCAAACTGGTGATTGATAACTCCTACTTCTACAATCTGATCGATTCCGATGCACCGGAGTTCCGAAAGCGCTCCATCTACCGCATTCAAGTACAGTCCGCCCGCCCACCGCTACTGGAAGCCTTAGACTGCCCCGACCCTTCCACGCGCACTCCACGCCGTACTCAGACCGTGACCCCACTTCAGGCGCTGGAACTGATGAACGCACCGTTTATACTGCGGCAGGCCCATATGCTGGCGGAAGCAATAGGAGGCACCTCTGACCCGGTAGCGACTGCGTATCGTCGCGTGCTGGGTCGCTCTCCCTCAGAGAAGGAACGCACAGAGGCAACTACATTCGTAAAGCAAGATAGCCTGGAAGGGCTCTGCTGGGCGCTCTTTAACAGCAGCGAGTTTCTGTACCTGCGCTAGTTCGCGGGAAAAGTGACACCCTCTAACCAGCGAGGAACATCATCGAGCGGAATGGCTTTCAGGTCTAGCAAAAAGCGATCGGCGTCTCTGCTCTGTGAGAACACAGCACGGGCCAGTGCTTCTGGACCATCCGGGGTGGCGGGTAGCCCAAGCCACAGTGGAGTTTGAAGAAACTGGCCAGGTGTACAGGAAACATAGTGCATCGTCCGTGCGGGGGAGGTCGCTGCTCCGGCGGGTTGCGGAATAGGGCGGTCCCAAACTGTAAGGTTCCCGGAACCAGAACCTGGCTGCTCTATCCAGAGAGGCAGCATGGCTGAGCGAGCCCGTAGGTTCGTAAACAGCTCAGGCAGAAGGGCGTTTACTTTGGCCTCCAGAAACTTCTGCCAGTCTTTCTGCAACCGTCTCCCTTCGTCTGGCGCGATGCCAAGGTTGATAGGGCCGTTGGGCATGACCCGAATACCTGGTCCATGTGCGTTGGGAGCTACCAGAGAGATACCCGAAAGTTCACCACTGGAAAAGAAGGGGCCATAAAGTAGGCCTGCATCGAGGTCAAGTGGGTCGGCACCTGTCTGCCGTAGAAACGCCAGCCGATTTCCTGGCCGTCCGCCAAGTCCTCTCGAGCAGATTCATAGCGCGCCGGAAGCTTACTGTAGTAGCCCATTGGGGCGGTTTCTACCACCGCCAATCCAGCCAGACCCTCCAGGGTGGCTAGAGTGCTCAGGCGGGTACGGAGTTTTTCGGTGACCCCTGGTGCATCGGGAGCGATCCATTCCAGCGAGGTCCCTTGCAAGTGTGAGGGGGATTGTGCAGGTTGGCGTCCTCCTGTCAGGCGCTCATCTCGGTCGGGTGCCTGGGAGTCGGGTGACGTAGTCAGTAAATGCACCAGCGCACCAACGGCAACCTTTTGTGTTTTTCCTTCGGCCAGAGCTGCCGTAAGTAGGGCTTTTTCTGAGGCGCTATTGGTAGCAAGAGGCAGTGCTAGCCAGAGCTCAGGGATATGGTGTGTCGCCGCTAGCTGAACAGCGCGGCGGGCAGACTCCGGAGTGTCCACTCTCAGTAGCAGCGAAGGCGCGCGTTTCAGAGCGATTTGTTTTGGAAAGACTGGTGTGGAACTGTTCGCGCCCTGTGTTGCCGATTGGATAATCTGGGTCAGTCTGCCATCACGTACTGCTGCCCCATTGGGCAGAAGCAGTTGACCTTCTAGGGGAGTGCTTATCTGTACGGCATCAGGCACAAAACTATTCGCAGTGACGGGTACCCCATTGATACTGAAAGAGGTATTTATGGAGGTTATGGAAATTCCATTAGCGGTGGTAGTGGTATCTTCCGGGCTAAATCCCTTCCGCCGTTGATCGACTAAGGCACGAATCTCTGGCGGGAGTTGAGATACCGAATAGCGGCCTTCCGTCTTGCCTGCCAGACTTCCTACTGAGGGAGCTTCCGGAAGTGTCCAGCTAATGCGCGTAGATGTGATGTCGCCTACTTCTGAAATGGCGGAATCTACCCATTTTTGTCTTTGAGCTAGGCGAACGCTTACTGGCTCCAGATCGCCCGTAAGCACCCAGGGACCGCCTTCTATGCGGCGGAAGGTGCCGGTGAGGGCATAGGCCAGTCCCTGTAAAACATCTCCAGCGCGTGCGGAAGTACCCAGGAAATGGACCCTATACAGAGCAAGCCGTGGGTCTACATAGAGCTCTACTCCTGTGCGCTTTGCCGCCAGCGCTATGAGCTCTCCTACGTTTTTTGCACTCTCTGGCGAAAGGGAAGCGTTTAGCTCCGATGCGCCATAGTTCAAATCCGAGCGTTTAAGCTGATTCGGTACATCGCGGTAAAGCACGGAACCCAGCAGAGTGTTGTTATCCGGGTTCTGCTGGTAGTAGGCTACCGACCAGAACGTTTCAGACGGTAGAGTTACTGCCTCTCCTCTTGCTTTTTGTAGGGCAGGCTCCTGGAGGATGAGCCGGACAGTAGGCGTACGTACTACACGCAGGCGAACGGCATTGCGGTCACTATCCGAGAGTACAGGTGGCTGGGGCGGCTGCCCAGCTCCAGGAATTAGAATCGCCCGTGTATCCAATCCCAGCGGCGTGGGTAATGAGGCAAGGAATAGCCGCTGTTGATCCAGGTTGAGGTCCGGAAGTCCCAGCCCCTGCTCGGAGAAAAGCGCTTTTTGCTGAGACTCTTTCAGCGAGGCCAGAAGGCGCAGGCGCCGTTCTCCAAAGGGGAGAGCCTGCTGCCATATCGGGCTTCCGTGTCGGTTCCGGAAAAAGGCGCATCGTCTGCGGCACCCAGACCGTTAAGCGTCCTGCTTTAGCACTTTTTAGATCTGAGGAGGCAGTCAGGTCCTCGGGGGTCCAGGAGTCCGCTTGAGGGGATTTAATCGCTGTCGCTAGAGTATCGACAATAAGCAGCGGGCCTCGCTTTGCCGTATCCCAGCGCAGTTTCGGTAACTCATCGGAGAGCTTCTGGGCCTGAGCGTTTAAGGGCAGTAAGGTGAAGGCGACGAATAGTACTATGGCATGCCGCATAGGCGAGTATACCAGGAAATACACTCCTACTTTCTCTAAGGAGCAGCGGGAAAGCTAACTCCTTCCAGCCAGCGAGAAACGTCTTCCAACGGAATTGCCTGCAGATCCAGAAGAACCTGCTCAACACCATCGGCCTGCGTAAATACGGTGCGTGCCAAGGCCTCGGCGCCATCGGGAGTGGGGCGCCAGGAAGAGAGATACTGTCCGGGAGCACAGATTATATAGCGCATCGTCCGCGCCTGGGGAGCAGGCGTGGAAAACGATTGATTGGCTTTGTCCCAGACTGCCAGACTCAATAAGTCACCCACAGCCGGCTGCTCTATCCACAGAGGCAGAGCTGCCGAGTGGGATCGCACCACGGGAAAAAGTCCCTGACGCAGGGTGTCTATTCGGGCGCCCAGAAACTGCTGCCAGTCTTTCATAAGCCGCTTGCCTTCGTCGGTGGCTGCGGTGGCCACATGGATACTATTCGGACCGACGGTCACCCCAGGCCCATGGGCATTGGGAGCGAGCAGAGAGACACCCGGAACCACAACCCCTATATGGAACGGTCCAAAAAGGATGCCCCTATCCAGATCAAGCGGGTCTGCCCCGGTGCGCCGCAGGAATGCCAACCGATTCCCCGGTCGCCCCCCGAAGTCATAGCGGGTGGAGTTGGAGAAGAAGGAGGGTTTGGGGGAGTACCCTGGCGGAGCGGTGTCAACAAGGGCAAGTCCTGCCAGCCCTGGTAGACCCGCCAACTCGTTTATCCGTGCGCGTACTTTCGCGGTTACTCCCGGTGCATCCGGGGCAAGCCACTCGAAAGCGGTCTTAGGAAGATAGGGGGATGGTTGGTCGGGTTCACGCCCACCGGTCAGGCGCTCGTCTCTATCCATCGCTTCTGGATTCGGAGTGGCCGCGAGCAGGTGTAGCAGGGCACCCACGGTTACTTTCTTTGTCTTTCCCTCTGCCAGGGCGGCAGAGAGAATCGCTTTCTCGGTGGCAATATCGGCGGAAAGCGGCATTGCCAGCCACAGGTTAGGCAGATGGCGCTCCGCCGCGAGCCGAACCAGACGCCTAGCTGTCTCCTGAGTGTCGGCCTGTAAAAGCAATATGGGAGGGCGCTTTAGAGCTACTTGTTTTGGTGGGGGCGGAGGCTCGTCTTCCACCTGTTCTGGGTCCAGGTCAGAAACAATTTGCCTCAGTGTCGCATCGCGCACAAGTGTGCCATCAGGGAGAATCAGCTCTCCCACCAGTGGTGCTTCTATCTGTACAGTATCCGGCGTAAAGCTCTCGGCAGTAAGTTTGATTTTGTTGAAGCTCGCGGAGTAATCAGGGCTGTCGTAGCGGTTGCGAAAGGCTTCGACCTGTGATCGAACATCGGGTGGAAGCTGCGCCAGAGGCTTTTTACCGGCGGATATACCGCTCAGGCTTCCCACGGAGAGAACCTCCGGTAGCGCCCAGGAGATTCGCTTCTCCTTCAGTTTGCTGGCTTCGGCAAGCGCGGGAGCGGCCCATGCCTGTCGCCGTGCCAGGCGAGCCAGAATCGGTTCCTTATCCACAGTAAGGACCCAGGCCTGCCCCTCCACCCTCCGAAACGTTCCGGTAAGGGCATAGGCAAGAGCCTGCAGAACATCTCCCACTCGCGCCGAGGCGCCCACGGAGTGCACGCTATACCGAGCTAGTCTTGGGTCTACATACAACTCAGCGTTAGCTAGTTTCGCCGCCCGCGCTACCAGGTCGCCTACTGTCTTTGCTCCTTGCAAGGAAAGAGGAGCATCTAACTCTGGGGCCGCGTAGTTCAACTCCGAGGCCTTGGGTTGGTTCGGCACATCGCGCACCAGAGAGGAACCCAGCACAGTGTCGGTTGGCTGTTTGGGAGTGTTGTAAAGAATAGACAGATCTGGTTCGGAAGAAAGGACGATAAGCGGACCCTCTTCTTTTTGAAGCTCCGGCACCTGAAAGACCAGGCGAGTTCGAGGAGAGCGCACTACGCGCAGGCGAATCGCAGCTCGTTCGTCTCCAGAGATTTGCCGTGGCCGAAATACGAATCCAGCTCTAAGAGCAGGAGTATAAGGGTTCAACTCTATCGGATCCGGCAGCGACGATAGAAGCATGCGCGCCTGGTCCGGATTGATGTCCTCCATACCCAATCCTCGCTCGGAGAACAGGGCTTTGCGCTGTGATTCCTTCAGAGAGACAAGCAGGCGCAGGCGTCGCTCGCGGAAAGGAATAAGCTCTGTTGCATCGGGTTGGCGGGTAGGAGCGGGGAAGGTCCGCATCATCGTCGGCACCCAGACAGTGAGCCCACCTACCGAGGCGCTTTTCAGGCCGGAGGCAGCCGCCAATCCCTGCGGTGTCCAGGAACCGGATACAGGGGAAGGCGAAGTCAGAGAGATAGATGTTGCGTCTACTAGGAGCAAAGGCCCTTTTGGGGCAGCATCCCAATTTAGCTTCGGTAGCTCTTCAGCAAGCTTCGGAGGTTCATCCCCGAGATTCTGAGCATATACGGGCAAAGACAAAAAAGTAAGTGCACCAAGTAATACTAGTATGTCTCGCATACTGAAGTATACAAGAGGGTACAGGCTGCACAGATTAAGATTTTGCCGCGTACAATAGCGGAATGAAACCGTACTATGGGCCGCTAGCACTCCTGCTGCTATTAGCGCTCACGGTTCTTTCTATGGATCCACCGTTGGCAGCGCCTACCAGTGCCCCAGAGAGTGAGTTCTCTGCGGAGAGGGCTATGACCCATGTACGTGACCTGGCACGGGCGCCGCATCCACCGGGTACTCCAGAGCACACCCACGTTCGCAAGGAGCTGATCAAGCGCTTTCAAGCGCTTGGGCTGACAGTACGTACACAAAAAGTGCGCGTGGTCCAGAAGTTTTCCAAAGAAGTACGTGTAGTTGAGGCACAGAATATTCTGGCGCGGTTGCCTGGGCAGGAAAAAGGGCCGGGGTTGATGCTCTGTGCTCACTATGACTCTCACCCCACCGGACCGGGGGCTGGCGATGATATGGCAGGAGTCTCCGTGCTCCTGGAGACGGCACGCGCTCTTGCATTAGAGAAACCACGCCGCGATGTACTATTTCTGATTACCGATGCGGAAGAATATGGGCTGCTCGGAGCCGAAGGATTTGTAGACGATGCCCAGGAGCTAGAGGATTTTCCTCTGGTGCTGAACTTCGAGGCGCGCGGCGGCAGCGGTCCGGTCTTTATGTTTGAGACGGGGAAAGATAATGCCCCATTAATTGAGGCTCTGGCGCATACCCCACGCCCACTGGCAACTTCGCTCATGTACGCGCTCTACAAAACCCTGCCCAACGATACAGATCTATCTGTCTTCAAGCGTGCGGGAAAGACCGGGCTAAACTTCGCGTTTGCCGAAAGCTGGAGTCACTATCACACAGCGCTGGATACCCCGGAGCGTTTAGACGCGCGAAGTGTGCAGCATCAGGGAGACTACGCCCTGGCTCTGGCCCGGCTGCTTCCCGGTACAGTTACAGAGAACAAGGGCGATGCTATCTACTTCGATCTCTTCAGTCGGCTTCTGGTTCGCTATCCCGAGTCTCTGGTCTGGCCACTGACGGCGCTGGGATTGGCGGCTTACCTCTGGGCGATACTCTCTACTCGGCGCGAGGAAAAGTTCTGGCGCAGCTGGCTAATCGGTATCGGGCTGGGGCCGCTGGCGCTTCTGAATGGTGCGGTTGTAGCGGTGTGCTTCGGGTTTCTGATAGGGCCACTCCGCGCCGGGGCTCCCTGGCGTGACCCCTATGGCGCCCGCTGGCTAGAAGCCGCACTCTTCTTATTGTCACTGGCTGCGGCGCTGGTTCCACTGGGAATCGCACTACGAAAACAGTCTGCAAAGCCACCGACTCTGGGAGCGCTGCTCTGGTGGGTACTGCTTCTGCTGGCGACTACTCTATGGCTACCAGGAGCTAGCTATCTGTTCCTCTGGCCGTTGCTTTTGGCTACTCTAGGGCAGCTACTACGCCCCCATCCGGTATTGGCAATAGCGGCCAGTGTTCCAACGGTGGTATTGCTAACCCCGGTCTGGCATGGGCTGGCGCTGCTATTAGGCTTCTCGCTGCCGCCACTGTTGGGTGGTCTAGTGGGGTTAGGATTGCTGCCACTGCTCCCGGTACTGGAAGGGCTGAAGCCGCGCGGGCTCTATCTATTGGCTGGGGTAGGCGCTCTCTGTATACTGGTCGGTTGGCTGGGATTCCGTACCAGTGAGCGCTATCCACGTGTGGTCGCGGATTCCAAAGAGCAAAGCGCTCCGGCAACACCTAAAGCCACGGTAGTGCCGGGCAAGCTGACGCTGGCTCCGGCTCGCAGTGGATTCGAGCTGAGCGCCTTTACGAAGACAAAGGTTTCCAGCGCTATCTTAGATGGCAAACTGCTGCCACTGATAGACGGGAAACTGGCTCTGCGATTCTTAGCGCCCCCGCCCACCGGATTTGTGCTGCAGATAGACGCTCCCTTGGAGACAACAGTGACTGTGGGAGAAGACATTTTAAAGACCGACACTTCATTGCCGCCGAATAGCATCGTCGCGCCGGGGCCGTTTCCAGGGAATCGGTTACAGTATCGACGTAGCGTGACGCTACCGGCCCAGCCGTAAGGTTTGCTGCTCTGGTTCGGTAGTGGTGTAGGTGCCTACACCGACTGCCTGGGCCAGCTCTTCTTGAGCGGCCGCTACAGAGGCGGCTTCGCGAGCCACTCCCTGCACTTGCTCGGCTAGGGCAGAGAATCTCCCTATACCCAGGCTACTGGCAGCTCCGCTGGTGCGTGCCAGCGCAGGCAGGGCCGCACGACAACCCTCTATCTGGGCCAGCACTTCTTGCCGGAGTGTGCGGGTGCGGCGGGCGAGTTTCAGAGCGTCCGTGGTAGCCCGAGCACGCCGCACCGTGGCCTCCGCCTGCCGTTGTAGCGAGGAAGCAATGACTTCGTCTTTTTCACGCCGGGCACGTATGAGAAGAGTCTCGGCATCCACTACCAGGTCCGCCACATCGATGTCGGGCAGCTCGGCAGGAGCGGGCAGGTCACTAACGGCGTCGCCCAGAGCTTTCAGGGTGCGGCGTAGCTCGTTGGCCGTGCTTTCTTCACTGACCTCTAGCTCCCGCATCTGTTGCGCTAGCTTTACAAACGCTTCTTCCAGTCCATCGCTGACTTTGGGCATAGGTAGCGGGCGACCAATAAGACTTGCCAGAAACGCTACCGGAGCGGGAATGTCGAACGCTTTCTGTGAGGCGGGCCGAATGAACTCTATTTCATCGTCCGTGACTGGGGCGGTTGTCAGTTGGCGGCGACCTCGCCAATCATTGTGCAGAAAACCGGCTCCCAGCGCTATCATCACCCCACCAACGGCAGCAACTATAGTGGCCTGAGAGAGCGCCCCGACGCTAAAGGTTCCGGCACCCACCACGGCGGTACTGATCATTCCGATTTTCTCGGCGGGGCTCATGGTCCGTATTTCACGGCGACGATTGATGAGCGTGCTTTCAAATCCTGTGCCCAGGTCGGCGGGAGTGAGGTTCATCGGCGGAGTACCTGCTGTTGTGGTGTCTCTGACTCTACCACGACCGGGCGAGGAGAGATACGGTCCACTTCGTTTTCTGCATCTATGGAACTGACTGCCTCTGCGGCTACACGCCGAACGTTCTCCGCCATATGGGATAGGTCCGCCAGGGAGGAGCGTGCGGTATCCACGCTCAGCGCGGCGAGTCCTTCGCGCAGGGCCTCTATCTGAGCCTGAATCTCAGCTTTCAAGGCTGCTGTGCGCTTCCCAGCAAGAGCAGTGCGCTCCGCAGACTCGGCGCGGCGGCGTAAGGCATCCGCGCGCCGGGTGAACGAATCACTGGTCACTCGATCTGTCTCCGCGAGTGCCTGAGCATCTATAGAGTCGGCCTCCGCACGTAGATTATCCGTATCCACGGCAGAGGGGGCGACTTCCGGCAGAGAGTCCAGCGCCTCAGCGAGCGCGGAGATACTTTTGCGAACCTCGGAGGCGGGTGGATCCGGCAAGTTTGTGCGAATCGCATCGCGCACCAGCCCCAGAAACGTTCGCTCTAAATCGTCTTCTGATTTCTCTACCAGCGCGTCGATCTCGCTCACACTCAGTGGTTTCCGGTTCAGGTCTTTGAAAGCTGCCTGAGCAAAAGGACCGGCTCCCAGCGCGAAGAGCCCTGCGGTTGCCGCGGTCCAGCTTGCCCACCCGATAGCCGGGTCCAGCCCACTCTTCTTGCAAAGTATCAGGAAAACCATGCCCGAGAAGAAGCTACCCAGGCCGCCTGTTAGCCAGGTTGAAGCCTGCGTATGTGTGGAGGCGGCAGGATTCACACGGGCCGCCTGTGCCTCGGTCAATCCGCTCCCTTTCGCCCAGATGCGTCCCAGAAAACCCAATTTTGGTGGAGGCGGCTCCGCAGGCGTGCTGACGCCGGGCTGGCCATAGCCCGCCATCGCTCTTGCATATACCGTCTGCGTATGGTGCCGGGCACGCAGGTCATACGGGAAAAGATCCATACTTAACCCAATCGTACCTTTTGCGGGGCGGAATCCAGCTCGTTACGGGCATCTGCCAGAGAGGTAGCTTCGGCAGCCACGCGCCGCGCAGACTCGGCCAGGTTCGCCAGCTCGCCAATGCCACTCTGTTCTGTACTCTGTACAGCTAAGCCGATTCTCAGGGCTTCGGTCTGTGCCACTAGCTCATCACGCAGCACTGCGTTGCGCCGCAGAGTCTGCTGGGAGCGGGAAATTGCATTTGCGGAGCGCTCGCGGGCATCTGCCTGGCGAATCAGAGAGTCGGAAACAGTCTGATCTGACTCCTGCATTCCCTTTTCGCGTAGCGCTTTCGCCTCTGCCTGCAGGGTTTCTGGAGCAACGGCAGCACTCTCTGGCGCAGCAGAGGGTAGCTGCTCCATAGCGTCACCCAGGGCACGCAGGGCGCTACGAAGCTCATTTTCCGCAGACTCGCTCAGGTTGCTCTGACGCAGGGTGTCCTTTATCAACTGGAAATAGGCGCGCTCCAGCGGGTCATTGGCAGCGGCCAGCAGGGCATCTAACTCCGCTTCCTGCAGGGGAGCCTTGCAGTCGCGGCTCAGCAGAAAGCGCGGCGGAAGCTGCCCAAGGGTGATACCCACGGCTGCCAGTACCGGAACCACTACAGCGACAGTGGAGAGACCGTGGGGCATTGCGGACAGCCCCATCATTCCCAGAGCGCCACCCCAGGCGCAAGAGAGCACCGTGCCAAAAGTAGAGAAGGATTGCCCAACCCTGTCCATAGTCAGGGTAGCGGCAGGCTCTGTCATGCCGGTGCTGCGCTTCAGAAATCCCTGGAAAGGACCGAAAGCCGGGCCAGTCTGGTTCATCATGGCTCGGCGGCCATGGGTTCGGGAGCTTCCTACGCTTGCCGCTACACGCCGGGCGACAAGCTCTGCGCCCAGCTCCGGGCTGAGGTCACCGGGCAGAAGTTTCATCGGCGGCCTGCCTGGACTAACTGTGGGCCAGCGTCCAGTTCCGCTGTCGCACGTGCCAGCGAGGTCGCCTCGCCCGCCACAGCGCGTGCGGAGGTCGCCAGCTGGGTCAGCGCGGTTTCATCAGTATGTCCTGCGGTGTAGTAGGCACTCAGGCCGAGCCGTAAGGCTTCGATCTGCGCGGAAAGCTCCTCACGCAAGGCTGCCGCGCGTCGGAGACCGAGCTGCGAGTGTCCCAGAGCATCTGCTTGCCGTGCTAGCGCATCTGCCCGGCGCTCCAGAGACTCGGAGACAACGGGGTCCGCTTCAGCAAGCGCTTTTTTGTGTAGCGCCGCAGCGTCGGCACGGAGTGCATCGGCATCGGGTAGGTCGCCATCCATTACCGGCAGTGGTGGCAGAGATGCTATGGCTTCACCAACGGTTTTTATTGCGGAACGGACTTCATCTGCTGCTTTTTCCGGAGCGCCTTGAATTCGCACCGCCTCGCGCACCAGCCCGAGATAGGCTTTCTCTAAAGCATCGCTGGTTTCATGGAGTAGGGCATCTATCTCACCCTCGCTCAGTGGCGTACTTGCCCAGCGCTTCAGATACGCCCGGGGAGCCGTCAGGCCCGCGAAGATACCACCAACACCAGCCACGGCGAAGACCGAGCCCAGAATCAGCATGACAGTGCTATCATTGCCCCGGCCTGCCAGGCCGCCTGCCAGCATACCAATAGCCGGGCCGCCGAATCCGCCGCCGAATCCGCCCGCGAAGCCACCTACGATTCCACCGGTGAACCCGCGTGTAGCCGCAAGAAGCGCCGCGCCGGTTTCCTCATCTACATCCAAACCCTTGAGCCAGTAGCGGCCCAATGCTCCAATAGACGTGGGGGTTACTGTAGAGCGGGGAAACTGCGCTGCGCCCGAACGACTGACATAGGGAGCAACCCGCCCCAGAACAAGCTGCGCGCAGCGCTTTGAACCAAGGTCCGTGGGGCGGATATCCATACAAAAAGCTCCTCGATACCAATTAGCGACGAGTCATCACGATAATAATAATGGTCAGCGCCGCGATTCCGCCCAGTCCCAGCACCATCCAGTCGTAGGTGCCGAAGAACGTGACCAGGAAGACCGCCGTGGCTCCGATAATGCCGAGAATGATTCCCAGTCGGGCCGCGCTGGAGGGATTGCCCTGTTTATTCACAGAGCGCGCAATTAAGTAGAAGAGAAAGGGAATCGCCAGGAGGCAGACCAGAATACCGATGCCCGCCTTGAGCCACTTATCGCTCACCGACGATACCGAGAACGTGTAGAACTTGGCCGCATCTTCCGGGTAGCGCGTGGTTTTACCCGTAGCAGTCTTTACCTCGAAGTAGCCGCTGTGCGCGCCCTTCTCAAAGCCATTGATAGCCCAGATAAGCGTAGCGCCGTTCTCCATGGTTCCTTCCATAGACTTAAAGTCGAAGGAAACACGGGTCGGGGTTTCGTTGATGAACTGGGCGCTCTTGATTCGGTCACCGTCTTTATCGGTGTACTCCAGGCGCAGAGAGTAGGGTTTGCCTGGCTCATAGTCGCTCTGGAGCTTGAACTGCGGCTCAGAAGCTTCTTTGAGGGTGGGAGCCTGCGCAAAGACGGGCAGAACCATCGCCAGCATGGCGAGCAGCGTTACGAAAAGTCGAGTCTTAATCATGTTTTTCAGAAACTCTTGGCCGGGTCTATGAGCTTGAGCCGTATCTCTTTGTCTGTCAGACTCACCCGAATCTCATCGCCATAGCGTACGACGGTGGGTTTGTCTAACGGCACTCCGTTGATAAAGACTCTTGCGGCGGCATTTGGTTGCGGGTAGAGCATAAGCTGCCCGCGTGCACCCGTGAGTTTCCCTACCGGATCTTTTGTGCCAGCCAGTGGGTAGGCGTCGAAAGAGGCCGCAGCACCCTCACCGCCGAGCCGCACACCCACATTACCTTTGAGCTGAAAATCTTTCGGACTGCCCCCCGAGGAAAGCGCGACACGCAACGGCATAGGCTTGGGGTTCAAGAAGAAGTATGCCCCCGCTCCCAGAGCGAGCACGGCCAGCCCGCCTATAATGGCAGCGACTGGGGGACCATCTGGCTTTTCGGAGTTCGGTATCGGCGGTGGCGTGGTCTCAACAACAGGGGCAGGAGTAGGGGCATCCTTGGGCAAGCGCTCCTTGGGGCGCCCATTCTCATCTAAGCCGATACCCACGCCAAACGTATGGTCCTTATACTTCAGCAGAAGTCGCTCATAGTCAGCGTTCTCCGTAGTCTTGGGATACTTATCCAGCCGCCCACCCGGAATGTAGTACTTCAGGTAGGTCACGCGCTCCGGGTCTTCCGGCTTCGGTTCATCGTTGAACGAGTCCGTGAGCAGCACAATATACGAAGGCTTCGGCTCCGCGCCCTCTGCCAGCTTCAGAGCTTCATGGTGGGGCTTGCGGATATTGGTGCCAGCACCATTCTCCGGCTGCGTGGGCACCTGCGCGAAAAGGCTCTTTTTGTCGGACTCGCTCTGCAGGGTCTCATCAAAGACTTTCTTGTAGCCAGAACCGAAGGTGAACAGGGCGACTCTATCGCCTTTTTGAGCACCTTCGTTCAGCAGGGTATAGATGGCTTCGCGGGTGCGGGCCAGCATCCGGTCCTTTCTCATGGAGCCGGAGACGTCTAAGACCAGAAGCAAATTTTTTGGCGAGGTGGTCTGCATAGCATGAACCGCGTCGCCTGCCTCGCCAAGATCGGTATCCTGAGCATGAGTCGGGCTCATCCCCAGAATCCACAGCGCCCACAGCGCCAGCATCCACCGTAAAGTTCGCACGATAGTCCATTGTACCGATACAATAGCCCGGTTTCCAAAGATGCTGGTCACCTCTCGTTTCCTCTGGTTACTATCCCTGGGTGTATTGCCGCTACTGGGAGCCTATGCGCTGCCGCCTCTAGGAACCCTGACCGCTCTCTGGAACCTTGCGCTGGCTACATTAGCCGTTATTGACTTCCTCCGCTGCCCGAAACCTATTGACGCACTGGAAGCAAGCCGCATAACCGACGACGTACTCTCTGTAGCTACTCAAAACGAAGTTGAGGTTCGGTTACGAAACTCCACAAACCATGCATTACGGGTTGTTTTACGCGATGAACCGCCGCCAGAGTTCGCTCTAACCGGAGTCCGGCAGAAAGAGTTGGCTCTAAAGCCGCGCGGAGAGTTTACGCTGACCTACTCGCTGACCCCACCTGCGCGGGGCAATTTTCGGTTCGGCGATATCTACGCCCGCATCGTAGGGCCATTGGGGCTAGTGATTCGGCAAGGGAAACTCAAAGATGGCGCGGCTCCGGTTGCAGTCTTTCCCAATATCAAGCAAATCGGAGAGTACGAGCTAAACCTGCGGCGCACCCAGCGGGCACGGATGGGAGTGCGCCGCCTGCGCCTGACCGGTGGTGGGCGTGAGTTCAGCTCCCTGCGCGACTACACTCCCGATGATGAATTCCGGGTTATCGACTGGAAAGCGACCGCCCGGCGTGGCAAAGCCACAGCACGTACTTTTGAAGCCGAGCGTGCTCAAGATGTCCTGCTACTGATTGACAAAGGCCGACTCATGCGCCAGGAAATCGGCCACGTGCAGAAGCTGGATACCGTGATCAACGCCGCGATGCTGCTGGCCCACGTGGTGGTCAATGCCGACGATAGGATAGGTCTATTGCTTTTCGATGATGAAGCTCGGACCTGGGTACCCCCACATAAAGGCAAGTCACAGACCACGCACCTGCTGCATGCCCTGTACGCCACTCACGCCGACCCGGTAGAGTCCGACTATCGTGTGGCGTTTCGGCATCTGGCCGCCCGCTGGCGTAAGCGCAGCTTGATCGTGCTCTTTACCGACCTCGCCGACCCGGAGACCTCTGCCGTGCTGCTCTCAGAGATTGCGCATTTAAACCGAGCGCACTTGGTCTGCTGCGTGACCGTGCGTGACCCCTTGCTCTCCGAGCAGGCCCGCCAGTTCCCCAACAAAATCGAGCATGTCTTTGAAAAAGCCGTAGCTTCAGAAACTCTGGCCGAGCGAAGAAAAACCCTGGCATTACTGGAGCGCCAGGGAGTGTTAGTGGTAGATGCAGAGCCGAAAGAGCTTTCCGCCGAGCTGGTGGCCCGCTACCTCGCTGTGAAGCAGCAGGCTATGATTTAAGCTCACTTATGAGTTTTTTTGTTGAGCAATCACATCGCGAAAAAGTACATAATGCATCATCTCGCCCAGGCTAAACACTATATGTGGTTTGGTCATATAATCCCCTGCTTCACCTGACAAAAAAGCTGCGGGTATATTCAGGGTGCCATCTTCTTTGAAATGTTGATTCAAATTCTCTGACTCTAATATCTCAGGTGGGTAATAAGAAACACAAAAGCGCATTTGCATATCGTGATAGAGAAGCGGTGAGTCTACAATAGTTTTCTTGTCACAGATATTGCAATCGAAGATATTTATATTGCCCGAAAATAGCTTTTTCTTTAGCTCTGGATCAAGTGTGACGTTGATAGATTCCCATATAGTCATCTTTTGTTTCGAGCCGCAGTGAGGACACTGAAGTTCATGCTGTGCCATCTTAGACATAATTCGCTGCTACCTCCGATGTAAAGAACAGGTACTCGTTCGTCGTAGAAGATATTATTCCTGCCCAAAAAGAACCCTGGCGCTCTCTGAGCGCCAGGGAATACTGTGATATAGCTAGGGGCTAGTGCAGAGTGCGGGTGAGTTTACCCTTCTGAATCCAGTCGTTCAGGGTGAAGCGCTTCGTGGCGATATTCGGGCCGCTGATCTCCACCCAGCCCAGATACCAGTCGGAGCCGGGGTAGGAATCATCGCTACGAATGGTTATGCTCTGAATCTCTCCGATTGCCGGGAAACCTTTGAGAGTAATGGTATCTGTCTGATTGCGCTCAAAGGCGTTTCCAGAGATAAGCGGGTTCAGGCGGACTTCATTGATTTTCCCAGTTGCTCCCTGAATCGCCAGGAAGATGTTGGAGTCGGTTCCAGCCAGGAATTTGTCTCCGGTGTATACCTTCACTGTGTAGTTCGTGGAACCGATATTGGCCCCGGCAAGCTGAGCCGTGGTCAGGGTGGTTATCTTCTGGCGGCTTGTAGGAATCGTGATCGGGCCTACCAGATTGGTGGCTCCATTCAGCACTTGCTGGAGAGCAATGCGTACCTTGCCGTAGTTCGCTTCATCGGCAGTGAAGCGTCCGGGAAAGAAAAGGTCCAGAGACGAGCTATACGCCCCTATCTGCGCACGAATCAAGCCCGTAAGCAAGCCCCGAGCCGGAGTTGAGTTATCCAGCGCAATCTGGTGGAAGTATTTCCCTTTGCGGTCATCCTTCCACCCGGAGTCTTGCTGTCCACTGGCAGGGCTATAAGAGGCGAAAGCGGCATTCGGAGTGCGTTTCAGCGAGGTCGTCAGAAAGCTTTTCGCATAGCCGATACCATCCTCCAGGCAGCGCAGCGCACAGACCGGATCGAACGGTGGGCGGTCCGGCTGGTGTCCATCGGGGGCATGCCCGAAGGGAACGGAGTAGGGGCTAAAGTTCGTGGGGTGGCTGTTCTCATGGTGCCGGTGCGCCCAGGTGTCCTGCTGGTAGTGAAAGAACACGCCTAGGCGCTGGAGTTTTTTCTGCGGATCCTGCTCACTGATAGCCTGATTCCAGAGGACCTGTTTGCGCGCTAAGACTTCGGCTGCGGTGCCATTTTGCGGAATGGAGTGCCACAAATGTTCCTCGGCCACATTGGGAATGATTCCACCCACTCCGCCATTGGCGACCGTGCCAGAGGAATCGTCCATGCCCTGGTCATAGCTGGCGACTACCAGCGCTTCTGCGTCTGTGAAGCCAGCCATACGGCACTGAACATAGGTCATGGTGAAGTGGGTGTCTTCTTCGTAGGCATAGGCTGGAGCGCCTGCCAGCGCGCTCAGCAGAGCGATACCTCCGAGAATAGATAGGGTTTTGACTCTCATGGGTGTGAATATTCCCTGGAGTGTTTAATCTTAAACATGTTTGAGCAAACTGGTTCTTTGTTGCGATATGGAACCAGACGCACATCGCGGCGTGGAGGAAATAGGAGACTCGCCGGTTGCTCGAAAGAGCGGTTCCCCCTTTTCGCCCACTTGTCCGGAGTTCCGGGCCGACAGAGGAGGGTTATCTAGGGAGCCGGTGTCCAAAAGGACGTGCCTGGTGCGAATCCGGGTCGCCGCGACTACTCTAAGAATTACATATCGAGGCGTAGCTCAGTAGTAGAGCAATGGAATATCCTCTCGTCCTCTTGTCCGGTATCCGGGCCGCTTGAGTAGGGTTATCGTTAATCCATAGGTCGCAAGGTGCGAATCCTTGCCGCCTCGGCAGTTAGTGTGTTTGAGAATCGGGCCGACGTTCACGGGTTACCGTCATTTTTGCAAGGGATCGCGGTATGCGAAATACAACCCTGCAGTTTCCTGTGGCAATCCTTGTCTGATTCTCTGTCTTGCGGGTGGGCCAAGCCACAGCGTCTCCAAAGCGCGGTGGGGCGGCAATTTTCCGTTTTGCGCTCTTTGCCTGGAGCCTCAAACTTCGGGCCGTAGCAAGAGGGTTATCTGGCAAATCTGGTTCGAATCCGACCACCCGCGCTGGAATATACTTGGATATAGAGGGATGGGCCGATGTTTACCGTTATCGTTCCCTCGATGGAGCAGATGCTCCTTCGGTAGACAACCTTTGCCTATCCTGAACAAATGGGAGCGTAGCTCAGTGGGTAGAGCGGGAAAAATTCCGTCTTCGTCCTTTGCCTGGAGGGTGACTTTCGGGCCGCAGAATGATGGTTATCGATTGTAACTCGCCAGGTCGAGGGTTCGAATCCCTCCGCTTCCATAGAAGATTTAGAGAATGGAATATCAGGGGTGTAGCTCAGTGGTAGAGCACAAGGCAAACTCGTCGCGCTTACTTGTCCGGTATCCGGGCCGCCAGTGATGGTTATCGCAACCTTGCCGTCGTGGGTTCAAATCCCATTACCCCTGAAAAAATTTAGAAGCGTAGCTCAGTTGGTCAGAGCACACCCCTGATAAGGGTGAGGTCGCGGGTTCGATTCCCTCCGCTTCTATTAAGACAAAAAGAATATCTAGAGGTGTGGCGCAATGGTAGCGCAGCGGATTCCAAATCCGACGGTTGTGGGTTCAAATCCTGTCACCTCTGTATCGATTAAAAAGGAGAAACACGACGATGCGTTACTTGAAGAACACACTCAACCGAAAGGTGACCCCACAGAATCAGCCGATTCCGGGCTCGGCGCAGGTACCCAACTCCGCGGGTGGCTACAGCTTTGCCCTGGGAGACTGGGAGCGCCTGGAGCGCTTCCTGATTCTGGGGTCTGAGGGGGGCTCGTACTACGCCACCGAGCGTGAACTGACACTTCAGAACGCAACGATTGTACAGAAGTGCGTGAAGGCAGATGGCGAGCGCTTGGTGAAGACCGTAGCCGCTATCTCAGATGCCGGGCGCGCTCCAAAGAACGATCCGGCTATCTTTGCACTGGCGATTGCTGCTGCCGAGGGCGATGAGAAGACGCGTAAGGCGGCTCTGGCTGCCCTGCCGACGGTCTGCCGCACGGGCACGCACCTTTTCCACTTTGCGCAGTTCGTAGATGGCATGCGCGGCTGGGGCCGTGGTCTGCGCCGCGCCGTGGCCGACTGGTACACGGACAAGGATACGGACGCGCTGGCCTACCAGGCAGTGAAGTACCAGCAGCGCGATGGCTGGAGCCACCGTGACCTGCTGCGTCTGGCCCACCCGAAGCCAGAGTCTGAGAGCCGCAAGGCGCTCTACCACTGGGTGACTCAGCACACGCTGACGGATCAGGCTCCGGCCATGGTGCATGCGTTCGAGAAGGCCAAGGTCAGCACGAATGCGAAGGAACTGGCAGCTCTGATTCGAGAGTCGAAGCTGCCACGTGAGGCGATTCCTACGCAGTTCTTGAATGAGCGCGTGGTGTGGGAGGCACTGCTGGAGAGCGGGATGCCGCTCACAGCGCTTCTGCGCAACCTGGCGACCATGACCCGTGTGGGCCTCTTCGAGGATTGGGATGCGCTGGGTATTGCTCTGGACCGCCTGACCGATGAGAGCGCGCTCCGCAAGGCGCGCGTGCACCCAGTAGCCGTGCTCTCGGCGCTCAAGACCTACGAGAGCGGTAAGGGCGTGCGCGGTCAGCACACCTGGAGCCCGGTGGGCAAGATTGTTGATGCGCTAGATAGCGCGTTCTACAAGAGCTTCGACAACGTGGAGCCGACGGGCAAGCGCTACGTGCTGGCTCTCGATGTCTCTGGGTCTATGGGTATGGGCATGATCGGCGGCGTGCCAGGCCTGACCCCGAGGGATGCCTCGGCGGCTATGGCTCTGGTGACGGCAAAGACGGAGAGCGACTACCGCATGGTAGCGTTCCAGACCAACCTCACCGAACTGTCCATCAGCCCCCGCCAGCGGCTGGATGATGTGGTGCGCCGCATCAGCAACCTGTCGTTTGGGGGCACAGACTGCGCGCAGCCGATGCTTTGGGCGCTGAAGAACCGGGTAAAGGCAGATGTCTTTGTAGTCTACACGGACTCCGAGACATGGCATGGCTTGGTACACCCGGTCCAGGCGCTGCAGCAGTACCGCGATCAGATGGGCATTCCGGCAAAGCTGATTATAGCGGGCATGGTATCCAATGGATTCACCATCGCCGATCCAAACGATGCGGGCATGCTCGACATCGTCGGATTCGACACCGCGGCTCCTGATCTGATGCGTCAGTTCGTAGCCTAGGTTCAAAGACCGAAAACCCTCCCGGTGAAATTCATCGGGAGGGTTTTTTACGATATTCCTTATGTAATCTGTAGTGTAAAATATTGGCAATTACTAATACTGGAGAGTAGGCCATGCCGGCTAGGAAACAAGGTCGTATTACCTCAAATGATTTGGAGCGTTTGCAGTTACGAAAAAAGTTTGAAGAAGAGGATAGTCTAAACCAGAGAAATAAGCACGTTAAGATATCTTCTGCGCCTATGCCGTTTCGTGAGGTAGTCAGGGAACTCTGTAAGCAAGCTGGCCAGGCAAAGGTAGTGATTGAGCCTGGCATCGGCGGCATCGTAAGCTCCTTTGTATCGGGAAGTTTCGAAGAGCTGCTTCAGCAGGTTTGTAAGCAAGCGACGCCTATGGCTTATCCTATATGGAAAGGAGGAGGGCTTCGTATTGTGCCCGCCCCAGAGCCAGGGAAATTTGATCAAAGGACCGGACTTTACCGGTTATTGGGACATCCTAAAGGCGAGATTTACTTGGAAGAAAAGGACGTTTATAGCACAGGGGAAAACCACGAGGGAATTGCCCATCACGACGCTTTTTCCAGGGAGCAAGCTCAAGTTACGGTAACCTATCAGCAGAGTGGGAAGCCAGCCAAAGGGATCATTATCGCCCATGAGACGCATGATAGGGTTAGTAAGGACATAACAGATTCCAGGGGGCGTTGCATAGTACACCTTATTAAGGGGCGGAACTATTACTATCCTTTACCTCCTGCCGGCTGGAAAGTATATGGAGTAGGTGCGGACACGGGAATGGTAGAAATTCAGAAGCTAGAAATTAGCTTCATTCCCTACACTATGGATCCATTCTGATGGCTTACTTTAGAACCAGTTAGAGCCTAAGAGTACTGCTGACAACCCGGAGGGGCAACTATGCCCCTCCGGGTTTTCTTTTTTGCCTCCTCTGCTCATGTCGCCTATATGCTGTTTCTCTTTTTAGGTTCCATGTAATTGATAAAAATAATTGTTATGTGAAGAGATATAAAAATAATTTTGACGCATATAGAGGAATATATTGTTCCAGAATTATGAATAAATTCACTAAAATACAAAAATAGAATTAAATATGGAACTAAAAATTAAACAAATATGTAAACGGTATCTGGGTAGTAAATTGATGGATTCGAAGGAGATGCAACAAGGATGCTGGGAGAGAGAACCGGATGCCTTATCGCTGAGGATGATGGAGTGACGATGAAGTTCATTAGCCGGACTTTAGAGAGGGCTGGCTATGAAATCGTGGGGGTAGTCTCAGACGGAGAGAAAGCAATCGGGGCTGTGCTGGAGCTAGAGCCAGATTTTCTGGTGATTGACCTGGAAATGCCGCGTATGAGTGGAATCGAAGCCTGTCGCCAGATCACTGCGATTCGTCCGATGCCTATCCTGATGATCAGTGGTCATCAAGACATGGAAACTATCGAGCAGGCTATTGCCGCAGGAGTCACTACCTTCCTCACAAAACCATTTCTTATTGCGGAGCTTCTTGAGGCGGTTCAGGGCACGCTGGAGCGTTTTCAAAAGCCAATCATGGAGAGTTAAAATCTCACGAAAGGACTTCTTCACGAAGTCCTTTCGTTTTTATCGTAATACAGGAAGTGATAGAACAAAGTGTTAATTCCTAACACTTAGAATTAGATTCTTATTTATCTATCTTAAAGTTAGATAATAAGGAACAAGATCTGTAATATTTACCTGGAAATAAAATTATTTGAAAAATAATGGAACCGGAGTTTCGCAAGATACCTATGTTCCATGCACGAGATTTCTTGTTAGACTTTGGCGAACCTGCTGTCTGGGCCCTGATGCTTGGACTCCGATGCGCCAGCAGTCCTTCTGCGCACTATGCAGAAGGACTTTTTCTTTGACAGATTTCATTTACTATGGTAAACGATAATCTACCATGGTAAACGATAGCGAGAGCTCTAGCCGACCCCCACGCCTGGGTCGCCAGGAGCTTCGGATTCTAAAGATACTCTGGCGACTGGGCGCAATTCCGGTCCGTCAGATTACCGAGGCATTAAACGCCGAACCCGAAGCCGCTCTTATGGCTCATAGCACTGTACAGACTCTCCTGCGCAAGCTGGAAGCCAAGAACGCGGTTGGCCACCGTGAAGAAGGGCGGGTCTTTCTTTTTTTTGCGCTTCTGCCCCAGGAACAAGCCACCGAAGCTGCCGCAGATGACCTGCTGCGCCGTGTGTTCGGTGGGTCGGTCTATGGCCTGGTGGCGCACTTTCTGGAGAAAGAAACCCTCTCCAAATCCGAGCGCGAACAGCTTCGCGCTCTTATTGACCAGAGCGAAGATTCCTGAAACTGAGGTAGTCACCTATGGAGCTTTTTCTGATTCGATTTTTAAGTGGAGCCACACTGCTTCTGCTGGCCGGGTTGCTGGGAGCAGCCCTTCTACAGCGGCGTGGTCCGGCGGCAGCCTGTGCGGCACTGCGAGCCTCACTAGCTGGCCTTGTACTCTGCGCCATTGCCGCTGCACTACCTTCGCCTGTCCGGCCAATAACCTCGATTCCTGCACCAGCGCCACAGGTGAGTATGATGCCGGAAGAAGAGACCGCCTGGCAAGAATCCGCATATATTTCTCCTACAGAGGAGAAATCTTCGAAAGAGAAAAGCCCGCCAATCTCTGCTCCTCTAGGCCCTGTCAATCCCACCATTGCTTTGCCAGAGATTTCCTGGCAAATAGGGGCTCTTATTGTCTGGGGCTCAGGATTACTTATCGGCCTGGGGCAGCTAGTCGTTGGGCACTTTCTGCTGGCCCGCTTGCGGCGCAGCAGTCAGCCAATGCGTCTGGAAATGGCTTACCCAGTTGAGCTACGGGAGAGTGGCGCGCTTGCCACTCCCCTGCTGGCTGGGTGTGCCAGGCCGGTGCTGTACTTGCCGGTAAACGGACTGTTGCGAGAGAGCCAGGAAGCCCTGAATATGGCACTGGCCCACGAGCTGGCACACTATAATCGGCGTGATTTAGCCTGGAGCCTGCTCACGCAACTACTGCGTGCCATGCTATGGTTCCACCCACTGATGCATTGGATAGCACGTCGGCAAGAGCTTCTGGCGGAGCAAGCCTGTGATGAGGTAGCACTGGCACAGCTATCCAACCGCCAGGCCTATGCCAGGCTTCTTCTTTCGCTCTCAGAGCTACCTGCCACACGTTGCCCTATGCCTGCTGCAAGCATGGCATCCGGGCGTTCACGGGTAGGGCAGAGAATCAAACACTTACTATCTGCACCGCTCTCCATTCCCCTCTCCGCACGAGGAAAAGTAGGCATTGCTCTGTCGACACTGACAACACTCCTGGTTGGCACAGCGCTGGTTGGCTATGCAAAGAAGCCGCCAATGTCCACTCCCGTCCCTGCCGCCCCAAGTAGGCGTATTGTGCACAGTGATATTCGTGGCGTGGTGACCCTCTCCGTAAAGAACCGCCCGCTCAAGGAAGTGATCGCCGAAGTATCCCGACAATCTCGCTACACCATTACTGTAGCTCCGGCGCTTAGCGGCAATATCAGTCTTTCCGTAAGAAGTCGGGATTGTCAGTTTGTACTGAAGCAGATTTGCCCACAAATTCGGCCTGCTGCCTGGTTCGCCGCCACAAATTTCGGGAAGGCGACGGGAATGGAGTATGCCCTTGCTCCCTTACCGCCTGTCGGAAAGGTATCAGGCCAGGTAGTGAATTCCGCAGGAAAGCCCGTTGCAGGAGTTCAGGTATGGTGGCATGCCATCCGCGATGGTTCGAGTAAGGCGATTCCTGTGGCTCTGGATTATGGGGACACAACCACCACGGATGCTCAAGGACGATTCACCCTCTCCCGAATAGGAAAGCGACCTTATTCCGTGCTTTTCCGACCAGAGTTCGAATCGGGCTTCGCGCAGAAAACGATCGAAGTGTCGGGGGTACCCGGTCAGACGGTTACACTACCAGCTATCCCGCTTAAGATAGGCGCGCGTATTGACTTGCAGTTTAAGGACTCATCCTTTTACGCTGCTCTACGCCCGCAAGAACCTGTACTGCAGCGTACGGGGGCAATAACAGACAGCACTATGAGGTTGCGAGTGCCTCCTGGCGAGTCACGCTTTGTGGCCAATGAGCACATCACCAGCTATCGAATCCTGTCTCATTCGGGGGCAGGTAAATGGCAAGTGAAGAACGGGGCTCTAGTCGTTTCCCTAAAAGAAGGCGAGTACGCAAAATTCGTTGTTGATGCCAAACTCACTCCGGAAAGAGAACGACAAGCGGCTGCCCGAAAACGCTACCTGCTAGCGCGACGCGAAGCTGGTAAGCGCGATTTCGCCTTGATGCGGCGAAAAATGGGGCTGGTTAAGGTGGACTCCCAGCCACATCCTCTAGTGGAGCTCGTAAAGGACCTCTGCCAGCAAGTTGGCCAGACAAAAATAGTTATAGATTCCGGTATTAGCGGCTCGGTAAAAGCCCCTGAGCATCTACGCTTTTTCGAAAATACCCTTAAGGAAATCTGTCTCCAGGCCACTCCGATAGCCTTTCCCATTTGGGAGGGAGACGTGCTGCATATCGTGAAAGCACCCGAGCGTGGGCAGTTTGATACTAAAACGCACCTGTATCGGCTTGCCGGTTTGGACAAAGAGGCTGTTTTCCAGGAGCTACCAGGCCAGCATCATAGTGGTGGCGGGGGGCAGATATCCTGGTGCAATGCTGATAGAGCATCTCAGGCGAGTGTTGTTGTAACAGACTACATGACCCGAAAACCACTGGCGGGAATTGTCCTCATTCACGAGACGCCAGGGAAACTACGCCAGATTCGGACAGATGCGCAGGGGCACTGCAAGATAGACTTTATCTCAGGGCCGAACTATTACTACGTACAGCCGAATAAGGAATGGATGGAGTATGCTTCCAGCTCTCGCGGGGGATCAGGAGGGAAATCCATTACCCTGGAGCTGATGCGAAAGTCAGAACTCACAAACAAACGTGAAAAGGACTGGAACAAGCTCATCACGTTTCAGGTAAGTAAGATGCCAGCTGAAGCGGCCCTTCGAAAGCTTTTTCAGAGTATTGGTCAAGAGAATGTAGCTCTGCCTGCCAGCCTCACTGGCACTGTCACTGTAGATGCCAGGAACGAAAAGTTCTCGCGAGTGTTCTCTATGGTGGCGCACCAGGTCAAGCCCTTCCTCTTTCCCGAAATACGAAACAAAATTACAGTACGCGCCTTCCCGCACTAAGAGAATTAGAGACGCACGAAGAGAAGCGATCCACCACCCCGGCGGGTCGCTTCTGCACTTCCGATACCCAGCAGCGCTCCAGCAATAACATCTGTAGGAAAGTGCCGCCGGGCGCGTACCCGTGAGACCCCCACCATAGTTGCCAATCCATAGAGCCAGACGTTCTGGGGGCGGCCCTGAGCCAGGCTGTGAGCCACAGCAAACGAGGCGGATGTATGCCCCGAAGGAAACGAGGCATCAGTGGCGCGCAGAGGGCGAAAGACGGTGTCGCCATCGGACTCATCGGGACGCTCTCGTCCGAAGAGAGATTTCAGAGCTACGGTGGCAAGGCCCGTATTGACCAATGCCGTGCCTGCGCGTCGCGCCGAGTCTTTACTGCCACTTAAGTAGAGAAGGCCCAGTCCGGCGACAAGAAACTTCCCATCTCCCAGGGTATTGAACACCGAGCTATGTGCTTTCTTAGGCAGTAAGGACTTATCCGCGGCAAATAGCGGGCCACCAACTACAATCGCGCCTTTGGGGTGTCGGGGCGCTTCCGCCGGTTCCGGCGTAGCGGTAGCCTGAGCAAAGGCGCTACCCGTCAGCAGAAAAGCAGCAATAGCAGTGAGAAACGTCTTCATTCGGATTTTCCGCCCCATACGGTGATAGGCGTTCCCTCCCAGTCACCTTCCCAGAGCTTTTCCGGGCAGGCACGGCGCAGCAAGTTCTTCCAGAACTGTGCATGAGTGAACAGAGCATCATCAGTGGGGAGCAAGTCAAAGATAGTGCGCGCAGCGACCAGAATCAGTTTCTTCTTGGCACGGCTGAGCGCCACATTCAGACGGCGCGGGTCTAAGAGAAACGCCGCTGAGGCTTGCAAAAACTCCGGGTCACTTTCCACAGCGCTGATAAGAATCGCATCGCGCTCATCGCCCTGGTAGCGCTCCACAGTATCCACGCCACCCTCTAAGAATGGATACGCGGCGCGCAATCCGGCACGCTGCGCTCGGTGGGGAACGACCACACCGAACCCAGTTTTACCGTCTAGCTGGTGCTCTTCGATTAGGGCGGTCAGAATCGGACCAAGAAGCTGCTCTTCCGTGAGGTTGCGGGTCTGGCTGGCGGATTCTCCATGCACAATAACTACCAGTGGGCAGTCCGGCGCGAGGGCGGCAGCGGCCAGCGGGTCGAATAGCATCTTGGGAGTAAGCGTAGACGTTCGGCGCGAGCGGTAGTCGATGCCATCATGGATATAGATTTCATCGCGCAGGAACCGGGCAAGTGTTTTGTGCAACCGGAAGCTCTCGGAAAACGCGATAGTGGGCACACCTCTCTCGGAGAGAGTCTCATATAGTGATCGATAGACCGGGTGTGTCTGAAACGTTCGGCCACGTTCCTGGCTCCAGTCGCGCTGTACAATCGGCGGCATCTGGCGCGGGTCACCGACAACAATCAGCTTGCCCTGCGGCGTGAGAGGCAGAGCTGCCATGAGCGCTTCTGGAAGAGACATCTGGCTGGCTTCGTCCAGTACAAGCCAGTCACAGAGATTCGTGCCGGTCAGCCCGGCATCTTTCACCAGACGATAGACTCCCCCCGGCGTGCCTGCCACCACGGCATAGCGCTCTCCACGAATCCGCTCCTGCGCCTCACTACCCTGCCCGCGCTCCAGGCGAATGAGCGGAATTTCCAGCAATTCAGGCCGGAAATGTGCCTCCCAGAGCACCGAATCTTTCTGGCGCAACCGAGTCAGTGTCTCTATAGCCTCACTGACCTCACGCAGCAGCACATCCGTGGCAGAGTGAGTCTTGCAGGAAAGAAACACCCGGCAGGGTACGCCATGCTCCAGCGCATCTTGAAGTCGTGCCAGAATCGCAAACGCACTGGCGTAGCTCTTGCCCGTGCCCGGTGGCCCCTGTACCAGCAGTATTTTTTCGTCAAAATGTCCGCCAATGTAAGCCCGCTTGCTCTCTTCAAAGTCATGGAAATGTCCGGCAGCATGAAATGCCTCCAGGCCCAGGAGAAGGGAACCAGGAGTAGTTTCCGATGTGCCCCCGTGCGCTTCGCTTACGCCCCCGTCTATTTCCGCCTGCAGCGGGACGGGGGATTCAGAAAAGAGACCCAGCTGTAACTCTTCTCCTTTCCCCTGCCCCGGCGTAGCCGGAACAGGCGGGGGCGGCAGCGAGCCTGCGAGTGTGCCCCCGGCGCGCTCGCAGGCATCGCTCTGAGCACTCCCTCTTAGCCAGGCATACAGACTGTGCTTGTTTGTCTCTCCGTTGGCCTCCAGTGCTTTTAGAGCCTCGATAACCTTGTGGTGCCAGTAGCCGAATAAGTCATCTGGCGAGGGGTCCAGAGTGTAGAGAGTATCAGCAGCAAGGGGACGCGCCATGGCCCCAAACGTGAAGCCAGCCAGCGAGCCGAAGCCACGGTCGAAGGTCAGCGATACCGTTGGGTTTTCAATAGTGGGTACACGCTCCAGGCGGGCGCGAGTAGCGTAGAGAAGCTGTTTGGGGGTGGGAGTGAAAGGCACACGCTCCTCTTCGGGCAGGCGCTCGTCTACACTCCAGCGCGGCGATAGAACCACCGAGTCGCCCTCCTTCAAGTCCAGAAGACCAAGCAAGGAGGGGAACTCGGCATCGACTTCCGTGAGGTCCAGGCGCAGAGTGATGCTCAGGCCATCTAGAGACCAGCCCAGCTCTTCTTTCAGCGCTCCTGTGAGGCGCTTGCCAGGATTCTCGGCCCGCCAGGCATCTTGCAGAGGCTTACGGCGCATACACTCCGCCAGTGCTTCCACGGTTTCCGGGGTGTTGTCTTCTGGGCTATAACGCACCAGCAGAGTTTCGCCGCGCAGAGCACGACGCTCCGGGGCTAGCTGGCGGGCATCTCGCCAGCCTGTCAGAAATGTATGGCGCTCCAGGGTCAGGAACTCGGCCAGGGCATCTGCCAGAGTATGTGCTCGTGGTTCCGGGGTGAGCAGCTTTGCCAGATCGAAGGGAGTTTTGGAAGCCCGTTCGTTCTTGGGCAGGGCATCGGCTACATGCGCCATTGCCTCCATGCGCTTCGCCGCAAAAGCCAGCAAGTCAGCACGGGAGACTCCGCGAAACGGGTCGAAGCGCGCATCGTTGGCGGGCAGAGTACCCAAGGTCGCGCGGGAGTATTCACCGGGCAACCGGCTGGAGTGGCGTGGGCGATTCGGTCCGCCATCGAAAACGCCGGCCTTGAATTGCTCCTTTAGCTCTCCCCAGTCGAACTTGAGATAGCTGGCTACATTGTGCAGCGACGGGCAGAGCAGAGGCCAGTTGCGCCGCTCCCGAATTTCATTGGTAAGGAAGGAGATAGACGGCGAGTCGTAGGCGGCGGGCTGAGTGAGCAGGTCGTACAGCGCGGGCGTGGTCTCGGTGAGCGCTTCTAAGTGCCGGGCCAGAGTGTCCAGAAGCGCGCTCTCTCCTGCCGGGTCGAAGAAGACTAGATGCAGCGGGACCTTCAGGTTACCATCGGCATCTGGGGCTGCCAATCGCGCAACGGCTTCCAGAGTTCGCGCGGTCCAGCGGGTTAGCAGGGCACGCTCATCGTCGTCCGTGGCTGGAGGTCGCTCCAGTAGCTCCACTATGTTTTCGCTACGCACGGGAGCACCTTCTTCGTAGGTGATCACGCGCGAGGCGGCGAGATAGGCGCGCTTGAGGCCAGGATCGCTCTGGAGGTCTAGAAATACCGTTACCAGGTTCGGGTGCAGCTCCGGACTGGTATGTGGCAATGTGGAGTGCCCCAGACCTGGAATCGTGGTCAGGGTGGGTAGCTCTACAGCCCGCCTGGCACGGAGAATCAGCTCGTCTAACCGTGGCCCCGCGCTGGTTGAAGCCAGCCTTCGGACGGTTTCTATACTGGCTTGCGGCGTGGTCAGTGCCTCACCGTCCAGATCTTTCAAATTGGCCAGGGCCTCGGCGGAACGAATACCCGCGCTCAGCAACGCTCGCTTATCTCGCGCCGAGAGATAGGGGACTATAGAAAGGTCTTTCTCTTCTCGGGCTGTCTTCTGGCAGAGTTCTCCGTAGCGACAGCCATCACACTTGCTTTCCAGCGCGAAGAAGAGGTTCTCGAAAGGCGCATCTGCCAGTCGGTCCGCCAGGGCATGCTCTCCCTGCACCAGCGCGTCTACCTCGGCGCGATAGGCAGCAGGGTCCGTGACCGTAGCGAGCGTGGCGGGCCAACCATCCGTCGACTCTCCCCGGTGCAGAATCGCTAGCCTAGGAGCAGGGATACCGTGCACCGCCTCTAAGAGAGCAGCATAGAACGCCACTTGCAGTCGGTGTTCTACTCGCGCCCCTTCGCTGGATTTGACATCGATGATATGAGCAGACAGCACTCCTTTAGCGTCGCAGAAAAGCTCAATAATGTCCGCATCGCCCCGTATGTTCCAGCGGCCTAACCGGGCTTCTAAGCGGGGCTGAAAGATAAGAGCGCTCTGGCCTGGAGAGAGCGCTGACCGCGCGGCATCGATACTGGGCAGCACAGTTCGGGTTTCTCGGAGCGCGGCGATAATCTGGCCTTCGAAATCATCGCCATCTTCGGAGAGCAGCGCAGATGGCTCCTGGGGGTATGCTCCTGCTTCGGTAAGAAATCCACGCCCATGCTCCCGCTCCACCATACGCAGACGCAGGTAGCGCTCACAGCGCCCTAGGCGTAGCTGCTGAGAGAAATCCGTCGGGGAGAGAAGGTAGCGGTTAAGAGGCAAATCGACGGGCATCTGGCGTTTATTGTACGCCTCTCCGCTCCCACAGTCCACGCAAACAATAAGGCGGCACAAGGTTGCCCTTGTGCCGCCTTGTAGAAATTTCTACCGGGTGAAGTAGTGCCAGGTATAGTCCAGGTTCACGCAGGTCTTGCCGCCGGGGGGCAGGGTGGTCTTCCAGGCAATCTTCCCGAGACCCGTAAAGCGAATACGGTCGAAGCCGCCATAGCTACCCAGCCAGCCAGGGACGTTATCATCAGCCAGGGGGTCCAGGGCGGAGATAACACCATCTAACTTGGTGGTCTCTATCTTGCCCAGTACATAGCGCACCACTTCGATCTCCACAGGTTCCTTGCGGAAGTTGCAGAGCTCGATATGACCGGCCATACTTACCTTCTGGTAGTCGTAACCATCGGATTTTCGCTCCGCCGGAGTGCGCCCGGTCTCTTTATCCGTTCGCTTGACAGAGATATCCGGCGCATCGGTAAGGGAGATGTCGGACCAGCCGCCCTTGCTGGTGAAGGTAGAGAGACCCTGGGCTACTACATTGCCGTTGCGCAGAATCAGCGCCGGGCCAGTGGTCAGCGGATAGGCGGAGGTATTGGTCAGGCGAATCTGGTGCTGTGCCTTGGGGGCTGCTGCCAGGCGCATCAGCTCGGCGTTCAGCGACGATGTGTCATAATCCCCCGCCGCATTTCGAGTGGGGCTGGGCCGAAGTTCCAGCGTGTAGACATTCTTATACGGAATCGTGAACTCCGTAATAGGTAGCACCATGCGCTCCCCTTTGGCAAGAGTAACATTCTTCAGCGAGAACACGAACAGGTCTTCGTTGTCATCCGCTCCCGTCACTTCGGGGATATTCGCACCGCCCGGACCTTCATCGGCAGGGGCATAGGCGGCACGCTCACTCATACGGGCCATTTGCCCCATGGCAAGCGCATTGCTGGTGCGCGCGTCTGCCCGGAAGTAGGGAGAGAGCGGCGCTATCGCCTGCTGAATCGCAATGGGGTCTGTGGTGTCCTTGAACGCGAAACTGGGCACGCCCACAACCAGGTTCATATTGGTGTTCTTCAGGTCGGTCAGCTCGTTGATCAAGGTCGCCTGCATCTTTACACGGGCGTTGCCCGCGCCGTCCAGATCGATTTTGTAGCCGGGAATCCAGCGGAGCCCTTTCTGCAGGTACATCACGCCCACGTTGGCGGTGTCTCCCGACGTATTAGTGAGCCGTAGGCTCAGCCGGGGCTTCTGCGTGGCCTCATCCACCGTTTTTTTGAACCCATCTGGGAAGGTCACTTCGCGAATGCGCCCCAGGTCTATGGCCTTGGCTCCCTTTTCGGTCTGGAGCAGAATCAAGTTGGCGGTAATAGAGAGAAGCGTCGCCTGATAGGCTTCCCCATCGTGCTCTTTAATGGTCAGAGATTTCCCTATGTTCTGGGCTAGAAGCTCGGCCAGGCTCGCCGCATTGCGCTCTCCCGGCACGGTTTTCAGACCCGCAGTAACACTGACTAAGCTTGCGCCACCACTGGCGTAGGGCCAGAACGTGCCTAAAACTGGCATCGGTAGCTCATCTAAAACGGCGACGCCGTCTTTGACGGGAAGCCTTCCTTCTGCCAGCACGAACGCGTGACCATCCTTGAAAACGGTGACTTCCTTTACGGGCAGGGCTCCCTGTGCCCACGCACTGGTAGCGGCGAGCACGGCTCCAATGCTAAATATCTGTCGTTGCATACTCCATTGGAGACATCTATGTGTAAAGTTATTCGCTAATTGGGAAATAATATTAGCCATGAAATACTCGCTCTTTGGCGCAGCCGCCGTAGCTACCTTTGCTCTTTCTGGCTGTGGCGCCGTGAACTCCCTGATTCCCGATATCGATAACCTGGCCGCGCTAGATGGCACCACGGTAGATACCACCGTCGGTACCGGGCGCGCTGTTATCTCCGGCAATGTTTCCAAGACCGCGACTTTTGCCGATAGGGACCTGCCGCAGAAGAGTAAGCTCCGCCGGTTGAAGCTCCGCCAGAGCCTGAACGAGAAGGTGACAGTGACCATGCCCGAAGGCAAGCCCTTCCCGGCTACCTTTACGCTCCGCAACCTGGAGCTAAGGATTCGTGTGTCCGACAGCGAGACCCGTGCAGTAGAGACATCGGCTTCACTAGCCGGGCCGCTGACCTATACCCGTGAAGGCAGCACTAATGTCTATGCGCTCTCTGCTCCGGTAGAGATTAGCAATATTACGTTCGATGGCTCGGACTTCTCGACTCTGCGTGACATTATCACCACCGCGCCCAGCCCGAACACAGTCGTGGCGCGTTTCAGTTTAGACGCTGAAGACACCGAGCTACCCAGCGGAACTGTGCTGCGCTTCGCCCTTCAGGGCGGCAAAGCCAAGGTCGAACTGTAGTCTCTTTCGCAGCAAAAATAGGCCCGCCTTGTGCGGGCCTATTGCTCTCTTTTCCCATTTTTCTAAGACCACTCCGGCTGGAATCCTGGTATAATTTCGCCCATGACCCGCCGCTGGCTGATGATGCTTATCAAACCCGCTGACCTGCTCGTTTTGTTGAAAGAACGCAGCCGACCGGGTGAGTCTCTGCCATCGCCGCACCTTCCTCCAGACGTAAAAATAGAGGATGCGTATTATGATGAAGCGCGGGAAAGTTTTGTGCTGGTGCTGGCCAGTGACTGGTTCGAACCAGTCTCAGTCAGTAAGAGTCGCGATGGCTGGCGTGGCTCCTGGAACGAGCTGATAGTCGAGGTCGCCGATAGCATTACGCCTGCACCCTCTTCACTGCAGTCCACCGATTTCGATGCCATTCCTCCGCCTCCGGAAGCGCGTTGGGAAGCCTATTTCCTGCGCCCTGCCGATGTCTTAAAGCTTCTGGGTTCCGAAGGCGATGCCCCGCCGCTTCCTCCTGATGTTCGACTTCGTGGCGCTCACTACGATCCAGACCGTGGCGCGCTGGTGCTTTTTCTAGAGAGCGGCTTCTTTGCTCCTGCCCCCCAGCTTCGCGATGCCGAAGGCGTACGTATCACCCTACCCGAGCGCTGGTGGGGCACTGCTGATGCACGGTCCTGAGCAGCCCCTATCAGAATAACCTATAATTCAGAGGGAGGATTACCCTCATGAGCGATATTGCCACCCTGGAACCTGCGACCCCCGAGACAGCGAACTCTACAGAATCTGGCCTTCTCCTCGATTCTTTAGAAATCGAGAATTTTCGCTGTTTTCGGCATTTGGTTATTCCCAAACTCGGAAGAGTTAATCTCATCACGGGAAAGAATAATGTAGGCAAATCTACCTTGCTAGAAGCTATCTATGTAGCCTGTCGGCAGAACAAACTGCAGGCTTTACGAAGCATTCTTTCATATAGACAAGAAATTCCTGGCTTTCTTCCGCCAAATTCTGACACACTTAAATCTGAACTGAAATACGAGAAGAATTTCTTTCCTTATGTTAATAATATATTCTATAATAGGATATTCGACGGAATTGGAGAATTCTATGTGAAAACGTCAAATAATAAAGTGACTTTCTCAATATTTTCAGAAAATATATTTCATGAAGAAGAAAAGATTTTGAATGCAAAGCCAAATCCTGAATTTTATATAGCTGTCTCATCTGAAGGTAAAATAGATGGTATTCTTAAAATTGAAGATTTTTTAACAAATTATGAGACTCGTGAAATAAAATTATTGGATTCTATTCAGTTTATTCGTTTGTTTAGCCCTGTTGGATCATCGATTGATTCTATATGGGATGAAATATCCTTAACAGGTAAGGAGAGTGTTGTGATTCGTTATATGAAAAATTTTATACCTGGTATAGAGAGGATTGGTTTTAGAAATAGTAATTATGAGGCTTTGAGGAGGCCATATGTTAAACTTGAGAACATTGACGCACCTGTACCCTTGCGGAATTTTGGTGATGGGGCGCATAGAATTTTTCATATTGCCACATCACTTACATCATGTCAAAATGGAATTTGCCTAATTGATGAAATAGACAATGGTATTCATTATTCTGTCTTAAGGGATGTTTTTAGATTTCTACTAACAATTTCTGCGAAATATAATATTCAGATAATATGCACAACACATAGTAGAGAATGTATTGAAGCATTTCAAGAAATAGCCTCTAGTGATAGCGATCCAAACTCAGGTATGTTGATTCGTCTGGCTAATCATGATGGAGGCATCATCGCCACGAATTTTGATGAGGAGGATTTGGGAGTCATGACACGGCGCGGGCTTGAAGTTCGGTAATGCCATTTCCTGAGACAATTAATGGGCCGCCTGAAACTCTACTTCTGGTAGAAGGGCCGGATGACGTAAAAATTACCCAATCGCTTCTTCGTATATATGGCATGGACTATAAAATCCGAATCCAAGATGGTGAAGGATATCAAAAGCTTCGTAAAGAGTTACCTGTCATTTTTGAAGATTCACGACTCCGATATTTGGGAATCGTGGCTGATACGGATACAGACATAAACGCCAGATGGGCATCTGTCCGAGACCGACTGCGAGAATGTGGCTGTAAGCCGCCGAAAAATCTTGCCACTGATGGGGCTGTTTTTGAGGGGCCAAATGGAATTCAGGCTGGCGTCTGGCTTATGCCGGACAATACTATGGCTGGTGCCATGGAGGCTTTTCTTCGTTTGTTAGTGCCGGAAAGCGACCTAAACTGGCCTTATGCTGAAGAATGTGTAGAGAATCTGCCGAAAAAGGCTAAGGACTCAAATACCTGGCGAGACAAAGCTCGACTCCATACCTGGCTCGCCTGGTAGGAGCAACCCGGCAAACCACCTGAAACGGTGCTACGATCTCCAGCATACTTTGATGCAAAGGCTGGCGCGGCTCAGGCATTCATCGCGTGGGTAACACGATTGTTTGAGATCGAAGCGCAGGTATAATTTACAGGAAGTAACAAAAATGACCATTCGGGAGCGGACAGAGCAGTGGGAGCGAGAGTATCTCTCTGAGTTTGCCACGAAAGCGGCGGACTCCGTAGGGCGACCACGACCTGAACCCGACGACACCATGCGGACCTGCTTCCAGCGGGACCGAGACCGGGTACTACACTCCAAAGCCTTCCGGCGGCTGAAACACAAGACCCAGGTGTTCTTAGACCCGGAAGAGGACCACTATCGCACGCGTCTGACCCATACCCTGGAAGTGGCGCAGATCTCCCGAACTGCCGCCCGTGCCCTCCAGCTCAACGAAGACCTGGCCGAGGCGATTGCACTGGCCCATGACCTGGGGCATCCCCCTTTTGGCCATGAAGGCGAAGAAGCGCTGGATGAGGTTATTCGTGAGTACGTGCCAGATGCACGCTTCCGGCACTATGAGCAGAGTCTGAGAGTAGTCGACGTACTGGAAAAGAACGGGCAGGGCCTGAACCTGACCCACGAAGTACGGCGCGGTATCGTAGGCCACTCCAAGGGGAAGGCTGACCTCCACGATGACTCTGAAGTGGTACGCGATCCGGAAGACCCGCCTCTGGAAGCGATGTGCGTGCGTATCTGCGACCGAATCGCTTACATCAACGCAGACATAGATGACGCCGTGCGCGCGGGGCTGCTTCGCCTACAGGATCTGCCTTCTGAGGTCTTAGATGGGCTGGGACGCACTCACGGTGATCGTATCACCACCATGGTGCAGAACGTGATAGACGCCTCCGCTGGGAAGCCCTACGTAACCATGAGTGAGCCGGTGCTGGGTATCAGCAACCGCCTGAAAGACTTCATGTTCGCCAATGTGTATATCCAGAAGTCCGTGGCGAAGGCGCAGCTAGCCAAGGGCAGCAGTTTGTTAAAGCAGCTTTTCCGGCATTACATGGAGTTCCCGGAGCTCATGCCCGCCGGGCGCGCGGACTCCTCCATGGACGTCACTATGCGAGCTCAGGCGGTCTTAGACTACATTGCAGGAATGACCGACCGTTATGCCTCCGAGCAATTCATCCGGCACTTCTTCCCGCAGGGGTGGAACAAGAGCCTGCTAGTCGGTCCACCCGTATAACGGGCTACCCGCCTATACAGTAGAGCTTGTCGCGGGTTCGAATAAAAAGACTGCCCTGCGCGGCGGCAATTGAGGAGCGGATATCCGCTCCTTCGGTGTCCATGGCGTTTTCCGCCAGGACTTTGCCGTCGCTGACGTCCAGCACGAACACATCGCCGTTCAGGTTCATCAAGTAAAGCTTGCCATCGGCGACCGTGGGCGAGGCCCAGCACATCTGCCGACCGGGGGGAGTCACGCTCCAGACGATTTTTCCCGTCTTCGCTTCCACGCAAGAGATAGACTTGCGGACATCGCTGAGCACGTAGAACTTGCCTTCGGAGAACGCCGGGGTAGGCACATCGCTGGTCACCGGGCTGCGGTCTTCGCTCTTCCAGGCACTGGTGCCATCGGAGAGCTTCATGGCATAGACCGGGGCACGCTTGGGGGCACAGACCAGCGCGATACCATCGCCCGCTACGGGGGAAGGCACCAGCCGCCAGAAAGCCTCTCGGTGGGACTCGTTCCAGGTACCAGAGCGCCAGAGCTCCTTCCCGGTTTCCACTTCATGGCAGCTCAGCACATCGCCGCCCGCAATCAGTAAGCGAGTCTTCTTGTCCTCCGTGGTCAGCGGAATCGGCGACGCGTAGGATTCCCTGGACTCCATGATCGCGTTGCTGGGCCGTGCAGCCCGCCATAGCTCCCGGCCATCATCGCCATTGATACAGAGCAAGAACGATTCCGGCTTTTCCTTGCCACGCGCTCCGACCGGCTGATTGCGCTGCAAAATCTGCAGGTAGAGCTTCTCACCTAGAAGCAGCGGGGTGGAGCTGAAGGTCCACTGAAACGCGAAATCACCCAGCTCTTTCTGAAGATTGCGCTGCCAGATTTTTCGCCCGGTGAAGTCGAAAGAGACCAGGTCACCATTGCCGTAAAAGAAAAAGACGCGCTTACCATCGGTCACAGGGGAGGGCTGGGCGTAATGACCGCGCTCATCGAGCTGCACTGGCGTGCCGTCGCCACCGGGCTTGTGCCCGGAGCCAACCGCACTGCGCCAGCGCTCCTTCCCGGTTTTTCTATCTAAGCAGATAGCCAGGAGCTGCTGCTTATCGAAGTCAGCGGCAGTAGTGAAAACAGCGTCTTTACAGACAATAGGGGTAGCCGCAGAGGGGCCGGGCAAACTCGTAACCCAGGCCACACCTTTCGTCGGCGAAAAGCTAACCGGCAGCTTCTTCTCATCCGTCGAGCCGTTGTAGCGCGGCCCACGCCAGTGCATCCAGTCCATGCTCTTACCTCCCGGTGTTTCCCGGAGAGAACCCCAGACATGAAAGTCTGTGGCTCAGGGGGCTACGTCCCACAATGTCCTTCGGACGTATCAGAACACCAATGTAAGATTGTTATGTCGCGGAGCGACTTTGTGGCGAAGCCCTAAGACCCAGACTTTCATGTCTGGGGTTCAGTGGCAGCTTGGTACAGAGCGGCGAAGTCTGCTTCGGTCAACGGGCGTGGATTGAATAGCCCCGTTCGTTGCTTCGCCGCATCTTCAGCCAGCGCCGTGATAATAGCGTCGTTGACTGGCCATTCGGCAAGGGTAGTCGCCATTCCTGCCAGCCCCAACAATTCTATAAAGCGTGCGGTTAGCGTCTCGGCCCCACCAAAGGATGCGTAGTCTGCGTGCGCCGCGT
This sequence comes from Armatimonas sp., assembly GCA_049840835.1. GTDB lineage: Bacteria > Armatimonadota > Armatimonadia > Armatimonadales > Armatimonadaceae > JANLTX01. The sequence goes on from JASGJG010000001.1 coordinate 281,705, forward strand.
TGAAGCGGATCACATGAGGCAACATCAGGCTCACTGCCTGACCATGCACAATACCGAGCTGTGCCGTAAGCGGGTTCGCCGAAGCATGCGCCGCACCGAGCATGGAGTTCTCAATAGCAAGCCCTGCCCAACACGCCCCAAGAAGCACATCTGCCCGTGCCTCTAAATCTGTGGGGTTTGTGAACACACGCTCCAGCGCCGGGTTCAGCAAACGAAACGCCTCTACAGAGAATATTCGTGAGAGTGAGTTTGCCGTGCGACTCACCTGAGACTCTATGGCATGGGTCAGCGCGTCCATACCCGCCAGCGCCGTTACACGTGGTGGGCAGGTCAGAGTCAACTCCGCATCTAGCAGCGCAATCTTCGGCTCCAGACCTACAGCGCCTATGGCTTTCTTGACATGCGTTTTCGGGTCTGAGAGCAGCGCATGCCGCTGGACCTCGCTGCCCGTGCCTGCCGTGGTGGGCACAGCGATTAGCGGCAGGAATGGCTCTCCACGAACTAGATTCGCTGCCTTTACTGTGTCAATGGCGCTACCGCCGCCGATAGCGATTAGCAGATCAGGAGTACATGTCTGAAGCGCCGTACCGCAACGAGCGACATCCTCATCTGTGGGGTTTTCGTGGGTATCGTAGAACAGAGTGCTTTCGATACCTGCTTCGGTGAGAATGGTTTGCGCACGGGCGGCATGACCTGCGGCTACTACGCCGGGGTCGCTGACTACCAGAGCTTTCGTGCCATAGGGATGGGCTAGCTCACCCAGCCGGGCAAGCCCACCGATCTCGCACACAATGCGGGTGGTGGGCTGCCAGTCGAACCTACTCATCGAAGTCTAAGGAGATATCTAGCGATGGGGCGGAGTGAGTAAGTGCACCGACAGAGATGAGATCCACACCAGTCTCAGCAATCAGGCGCACAGTCTGGAGGTTTACGCCCCCGCTCGCCTCAGTCTTTGCGCGGCCACCAATGATTCCTACAGCGGTGCGCAGAGTCTCCAGAGGCATGTTGTCTAAGAGGAGCAAGTCCGCGCCTGCGGCTACAGCCTCTTCTACCTGAGCCAGGGTCTTGCACTCTACCTCTACCTTGAGCGTATGCGGGGCGTGCTCTTTTGCGCGGCTCACGCAGGCAGCGACTCCGCCTCCGGCTGCCAGATGGTTATCCTTTATTACAACGCCATCGGCAAGGCCCCAGCGATGGTTGTGTGCGCCACCACAGCGAACGGCGTATTTTTCTAAATGGCGGAGTAGGGGCGTGGTCTTGCGGGTATCAATAATCCTGGCGTTCGTGCCCACCACGGCATCCGTGAATCGGGCCGCCATAGTGGCGATGCCAGACATGCGCTGCATCACATTCAGACAGACTCGCTCTGCAGTAAGCAGGCTCTGGGCACGCCCACTGATCGTCGCTACCACGACGCCATGGGTAACTCGCTGACCATCTTCCCCGGAAAGGTTGATTTTAACGTCCGGGTCCAGCAGAGTGAACGTCCGCAACCCCACTTCCAATCCCGCCAAGACGCCCTCAGCCTTTACTAGCACCCGTGCTGAGGCTGTGGCGTCTTCTGGCACTGTGAGCAGCGTGGTCACATCGCCCGCTCCAATGTCCTCGGTGAGCGCGGCGCGCAGAATCGGCTCGTACTGAATCGGCAGTAGCTTCATGAATTTTCTTTTACCACGAACAGAGCAAGAAACCCTGCCGATAAAAAAGCAAAGCCCCCAGCTCTTATGAGCTGAGGGCTAAGCGCTACTTTCTTTCAGCGCGGGCAGACATACGGATTGTCTCCGCTTCGGGCTTTTTCCGTTGCTCGGAGCTAGCCTTGGTCTGCTTCTGGACCGCCTGTTTGTGGACGGCCTTCGGGGATTTATCACCCATAATGGTCACCGCCTTTCACCGCTACACGGCACCACTGCCGCATACCCGGCCTACTTACTATCTCGCGTCCATCGCTCGCTGTCAAGACAATGTTACGGGTTATAATTTCCCATGCCTCTCCCCACAAGTGTGGTGACCTTTCTCTTTACCGATATAGAGGGCAGCACTCGTCTCTGGGAAGCACACCCCGAAGCCATGCGTGTTGCCTTGCAGCAGCATGATGTCCTGTTGCGCCAGGCCATAGAAGGCAACGGTGGTACAGTCTTCAAGACGATAGGTGACGCCTTTTGTGCTGCATTCCCCACAGCAGACGCCGGACTGAATGCCGCTCGTGGAGCACAGGCAGCTTTAGAGGCAGAAGAGTGGCCTGAGCCGATTAGTGTTCTCAAAGTTCGTATGGCTTTGCATTCGGGTATCGCGGAGCATAGAGATGGGGACTACTTCGGCCCACCCCTAAACCGAGTAGCGCGATTACTGGCTGCTGGTCATGGCGGTCAAACTCTACTTTCTCAAGCGACCCTGGAACTTCTAGGGGAATCGCCGGATTTTATAGAGCTTGGCTTACACCGGCTCAAAGACTTACCAGAGCCTGAGAATATCTGGCAACTATCCGGTGAGTTCCCGCCGCTACGCTCCCTGCCACTCTACCCCCATAATCTACCGCCGGAGCGAACGACCTTTATTGGGCGAGAACAGGAAAAAGCCACTCTATTAGGACTATTAGAGCAGACTCGCTTACTTACTCTTACCGGCTCGGGTGGTTGTGGCAAGACCCGGTTGGCGCAGCAAGTTGCCATAGGCGCCCTGGAGCGATTCCCAGATGGTGTGTGGCAGATAGAGCTGGCTGCCCTTACCGATTCGGAGCGTTTGCCCCGTGCCATCGCAAAAATTCTGGAGGTGAAAGAGGACCCCGAATGTAGTCCCATAAAGTCCCTGATTACTTCTTTGAAACTGCGCCGTTTGCTGCTGCTATTGGATAATTGTGAGCATCTTGTGGAAAGCGTTGCAGTACTCGCAGACGAATTGCTCTCCGGGTGTCCGCAACTAACCATACTGGCTACCAGTCGTGAAGGGCTGGGGGTGCAGGGTGAACGCAACTACCGTGTTCCTCCTCTTTCACTACCACGCCCTCCTTTCGAGGCAACACGTATAGATGAGTTTGCTGCTTCCGAATCTGTGCGTCTGTTACTGGATCGTATCGGTGCGCATCGCCCCGGACTTACGCTTAGCCCTGCAAACGTGCCTGCAGTCGCGCAGCTATGCTCTCGGCTAGATGGCATTCCTTTGGCTATAGAATTGGCGGCGGCCCGAACGCGCTCTCTGGCAGTCGAAGAGATAAACGCTCGCTTAGACGACCGATTCCGATTGCTTACGGGTGGCTCTCGGACAGCCCTACCTCGTCAACAGACGCTTCGGGCCTTGATTGACTGGAGTTATGACCTGCTTACAGAAGCTGAGAAAGATCTACTGTGTCGCCTGAGTGTGTTCTCAGGTGGCTGGACTCTGGAGGCAGCGGAATCCGTCTGCCAGAGCGAGCTCAATGAAGATTGGGAAATCTTAGACCATCTCACCAGCCTGACGGATAAGTCCCTGGTCGTTGTAGAGCTTGGGGAGGGACCCACGCGCTATCGGCTACTAGAGACCGTACGACAATATGCGCTGGATCGCCTGTTGGAATTGGGAGAAGGTGAGGTGGTGCGAGAGAGGCACCGAAGCTACTACCTGGCGTTTATCGATGCTCTGAATAAGGAAAAGCCTAAGAGTATCCCTGAGGGCATGCCTTCCAAATGGCAACAGATAACGACGGAGTACGATAACATCTGGAGCGCTCTGGAGTGGAAGCGAGATCAGGAGGCATTGAACCTTGCTATCCATCTGCGCAGCTACTGGGTTCTTCGAGGATATCTGCGAGAAGGGCAGGCACAGCTAGAAAGCTTGCTCAAGGCTGGTGCGGAGACTTTCTCTACCAGGTCACGGGCCAGTGGGCTGCAAATGCTGGGAACCCTGCAGCGCTTTCAGGGCAATTATCCAGCGGCGCATGCCAGCCTGACAGAAGCTCTGGTACTGCTGGAGGGGCAAGATGAGCCTGAGCTGACTACGAGCGTACTGAGCCAGCTAGGAATCGTGCTTCAGTACCAGGGGAATTTCCCACTCGCCAAGGAGTTCTACGAAAGAGCAATAGCTCTAGGCGAAAAGGCGGAAGTGCCTGTAGATATCGCGACCCCGTATAACAGCCTCGGCCTGCTGCATACAGAGCGGGGAGAACTGGCAGAAGCTCAGACCTGTCTGGAGCAAGCTCTGGAACTCTTTCGTAAGATGAGTAATGGAGAACGCTTCGTTGCGCTCGTGCTGGGTAACCTGGGAATGGTCTATGCCCGTAAAGGCGAGTTGGATAAAGCGCGCGCTATCTTTGAGGAGTCGCTGGAGGTTCATCGGGGGATAGGCGATAGAGTACGTATCTGCCTGATGCTGGATAATCTGACAGGGCTGGCCCTCTTACAAGAGGATCTTTTGGCCGCTCAGGTGTATGCCGAAGAAAGCCTCACGCTTTGCCGTGAGATCGGTGACAGAAGTGGAGTATGTATCAGTCTGCGCTCTCTGGGAGATGTCGCTAGGCGGCGTAGCGAGCTAGAGCAGGCAAAGAACTACTATCGGGAAAGCCTGGATGTCTGGCGAGGTTCAGAAAGCCTGCCCGTACTCACGGATTGGCTTGAATCCATGGCTGCTCTCTGTATGACACAGAACGATGCTCTGGGGATGGCTACATTACAGGCCGCCGCCGATGCACTTGGGGAGCGCATCGGACAGTCACAGTCTCCTGATTCGGTGGAGGCCAGGGCGAAGTATCTGGCTCAAGCACAGGCGGCGCTGGCCCCAGAGGCGTTCGAGGCGGCTTATGAAAGTGGCAAGGCTCTCTCTCAGAACGACGCTATTGCCCTGGCGCTGGAAAATCTTTAGATAGAGGCAAATTAGCAACGATGTCTCTTCCCGCGAATATGGTAACGTTCCTTTTCACGGATATCGAAGGCAGTACCCGGCTCTGGGAAGCACATCCCGAAGCTATGCGAGTGGCACTACAGCGCCATGACCTTCTTCTCCGCCAGGCCATAGAAGGCAATGGCGGCACTGTCTTCAAAACCATGGGAGATGCGTTTTGCGCAGCATTCCCAACAGCACAAGCCGGGCTGATTGCGGCTCGCCATATCCAGAAGTCACTGGAGACGGAGGGGTGGCCAGAGCCGATTACGATGCTTCGAGTGCGTATGGCTTTGCACTCTGGTATTGCGGAGCATCGTGATGGGGACTATTTTGGCCCACCCCTGAACCGAGTAGCGCGCCTGCTGTCCGCAGGGCATGGAGGGCAGACTCTACTTTCTCAAGCGACTCTGGAGCTACTAGGGGAATCTCCGGATTTTATAGAGCTTGGTCTACACCGACTGAAAGACCTGCCGGAACCCGAGCGAGTCTGGCAGCTACCAGGCGAGTTCCCACCCCTGCACTCCCTGCCGCTCTATCCGCATAACCTGCCTGTACAGCGCACGACTTTCATAGGGCGGGAACAGGAAACGGGAGCTTTATTAGAACTGCTGGCTGGCACCCACCTGCTGACTCTTACCGGCTCGGGTGGTTGTGGCAAGACCCGGCTAGCCCAACAGGTTGCTATAAGCGCTCTGGAGCGATTCCCGGATGGTGTCTGGCAGGTGGAGCTTGCCGCCCTTACCGATCTGGAGCGGTTGCCACGCGCCATTGCCAGTGTTTTAGAAATCAAAGAAGAACCGGGGCGCACCCCGACAGAATCGCTATTGGCGTTTTTGAAGACTCGCCGACTTCTTCTGCTTCTCGATAACTGCGAGCATCTGATAGAGTCAGTAGCCATGCTGGCGGAAGAACTACTCTCCGGGTGTCCACAACTAACCATACTGGCCACCAGCCGCGAAGGACTAGGGTTGCCAGGGGAGCGGAACTATCGCATTCCGCCTCTGTCGCTGCCACGCCCCCCGTTTACTGCTGTACGCGCGACGGATATCGCCACGTTCGAGTCAGTACGCCTTTTGCTAGACCGTATCGAAGTGCACCGTCCTGAGTTTTCCTTGACGGACTCCAGCGCTCCTAAGGTAGCTCAGCTCTGTGCTCGACTAGATGGGATTCCGCTAGCCATTGAACTGGCAGCGGCTCGCTCACGCTCTTTAACTGTTGAGGAAATCAATACGCGCCTGGATGATCGCTTTCGGCTCCTGACTGGCGGCTCTCGTGCCGCCCTGCCTCGTCAACAAACCCTCCGTGCCTTAATTGACTGGAGCTACGATCTGCTCATCCAACAAGAGAAAGACCTTCTGTGCCGATTGTCTGTATTCTCAGGTGGCTGGACTCTAGAGGCTGCAGAGTCTGTGTGTCAGAGTGAACTCAATGAAGACTGGGAGATTCTAGACCATCTCACTAGCCTTACCGACAAATCCCTGGTCATTGTAGAACCTATTGAGGGACGTATGCGCTACCGCTTCCTGGAAACGGTGCGACAGTATGCGCTGGATCGCCTTCTGGAAAGCGGGCAGAGCGAATTCGTTAGGGACAGGCATCGGGACTACTACCATGCATTTCTCACACTTCTGGAAGAGGCATGGAATAAGAAGAGCCCGGAAGGAGAGCAACCCTGGTGGCAGCAGATAGCCGCCGAGTATGAAAATCTATGGGCGGCTCTGGAGTGGAAACGAGACGAAACAGCATTAGAGATTGCCATTATTCTCAGACGTTACTGGGTTCTACGGGGCTATCTGCGGGAAGGGCAGGCCCAGCTTGAGAGCTTGCTGACAACTGGTGAGGAGAGGTTCTCAGCTAAGTTACGCGCGAAAGGACGGCTGGGTCTGGGAGCACTACTCCGTTTTCAAGGCAACTACCCGAAGGCGTACACCTGTCTGACGGAGGCGCTTACTTTACTGGAAGAACTAGACGAACCAGCACTTACGGCAAGCACGCTAAGTCAGCTAGGTATTGTGCGGCAATATCAGGGTGACTTCGTAAAAGCGCAAGAGTTCTATGAGAAGGCCATTGTTCTCGGAGAAGAGATAAAAGATTTTCTGGAGGTGGCGAACACATCTAACAGTCTTGGTCTGTTGCATACCGAGCGGGGGAACTCGAAGCCGCTCAGACCTGCCTGGAGCGGGCGCTTACCCTATACCGGGAGTCTGAAAAAGAAAACAATATTGCCCTGGTGCTGGGTAATCTGGCGATTGTCTATGCTCGGAAAGAGGAGCTAGATAAAGCGCAAGCGATGTTCGAAGAGTCGCTGGTGGTTCAAAGGAAAGTGGGAGACAGACAGGGTAGCGCCAGAACACTGGATAATCTGGCAAAGCTGGCCACGGTACAGAAAGAGGACACCGCCGCCCAAAAGTATGCCGAAGAAAGTCTGACGCTTCGCCGAGAGATCGGTGATCATCGCGGCACCTTTGTAAGCTTGCAGACTCTGGCGAAGATCGCTCTACGGCGTGACGAGCTGGAAGTAGTGAAACAATGCTGCCGCGAAAGCCTGGATGCCTGGCGAGGCTCGGAAAGCCTGCCCGCACTCACAGACTGGCTCTATGGTATTGCAAGTCTTTGTATCGCACAGAACGATGCCCAGGGAGCCGCGACGCTGATGGTTGCTGCCGATACGCTCAAAGAACACATCGGGCTATTACCTACTCCTGATGCTGTGGAACAGCAAGAGAAGGAATGGGCAGAAGTGCAGGCAGCATTATCTCCAGAGGCGTTTGAGGCTGCCTGTAAGCGCGGAAAATCGCTCTCCTACGATGAGGCAATCGTGTTAGCTCTGGAGAAACTGTAAGCTATTACACAGGTATAATTTCCCATGCCTCTCCCCACAAGTGTGGTGACCTTTCTCTTTACCGATATAGAGAGCAGCACTCGTATCTGGGAGGCGCATCCCGAAGCCATGCGAGTGGCGTTGCAACAGCACGATGCCTTATTACGCCAGGCTATAGAAAATCAGGGCGGCTCAATTTTTAAGACAGTAGGAGACGCCTTTTGCGCCGTATTTCCTACTGCTAAGGCTGGTCTTGCCGCCGCCCGTGCTGCACAAGAAGAGCTTGCTACCGAGGATTGGCCAGAGCCACTAACCATCAAGGTTCGCATGGCTTTGCACTCTGGTATTGCGGAGCATCGTGATGGGGACTACTTTGGCCCACCGCTCAATCGAGTGGCACGGCTATTAGCTGCTGGTCATGGCGGTCAAACTCTACTTTCTCAAGCGACTCTGGAGCTACTAGGGGAATCTCCGGATTTTATAGAGCTTGGCTTACACCGGCTCAAAGACTTACCAGAGCCTGAGCGAATCTGGCAGCTTCCTGGTGATTTTCCCCCGCTACGATCCTTACCCCTCTATCCGCATAATCTACCCAGTCAACGCACTACCTTCATTGGGCGAGAGCAAGAAAAAAGGACATTGCTGCTCTGCTGAAGAGCACACGATTGCTTACTCTAACCGGGGCTGGTGGTTGTGGTAAGACCCGGCTATCGCAACAAGCTGCAATAGAGGCGCTGGCGAGTTATCCCGATGGTATCTGGCTGGTGGAACTGGCTGCCCTTACTGACCCGGAGCGGTTGCCGCGTGCTCTTGCTGGTGTTTTGGAAGTCAAAGAAGAGCCAGGGCATACGACCACAGAGTCTCTGCTTACTTATCTAAAGCCTCGCCGCTTGCTGCTTCTGCTGGATAACTGCGAACATCTTGTGGAAGCTGTCGCGATTTTGGTGGATAGATTGCTCGCCGGGTGTGCTCAACTGACTATTCTAGCTACAAGTCGTGAGGGTCTGGGAGTACAAGGAGAACAGAACTACAGAGTGCCCCCTCTCTCGTTGCCTAGCCCCCCATTTGAGTCAGTGCGCGTTGAGGACCTGGCGGTATTAGATTCGGTTCGCTTACTCCTGGATCGTATCGAAATGCATCGCCCGGAGTTTGTCCTTACTGGTGCGAATGCCCCCACAGTGGCTCAGTTCTGTGCGCGATTAGATGGTATTCCGTTGGCCATTGAACTGGCAGCGGCACGAACGCGCTCGCTGGGTGTGGAAGAGATAAACGCTCGCTTAGACGACCGGTTCCGATTACTCACGGGTGGTTCTCGCACAGCACTCCCCAGACAGCAGACACTCCGAGCCTTAATAGACTGGAGCTATGATTTACTCACTCAGCAAGAGAAAGACCTACTGTGTCGACTGAGTGTGTTCTCTGGTGGCTGGAGTCTGGAAGCCGCTGAGTCTGTCTGCCAGAGTGACCAAAACGAAGACTGGGAAATCTTAGACCATCTCACCAACCTGACCGATAAATCCCTGGTCACTGTAGAACCAGATGAGCATCAGACACGCTATCGGCTACTGGAGACAGTGCGGCAGTACGCCCACGAGCACCTTAAGGAGACTGGTGAGAGCGAAACGGTGCGAGAGCGGCACCGAGATTATTACTGTACATGGCTTGCTGCTCTAGATGAAGAGGCGCCAAATCACGGTAATAATGGCAATCTCTCCAAGTGGCAAAAGCAAGTAACAGAGTATGACAACATTTGGGCTGCCATGGAGTGGAAACGAGATGAGCAGGCATTGGATCTTGCTATTCATTTACGTAGCCATTGGATTCTGCGGGGACAACTGCGCGAGGGTCAGGCACAGCTAGAAAGTCTGCTAGTTGTGGGTGCAGAGGCATTCTCAGTGAAGTTACGAGCAAGAGGGCTGCAGACACTGGGAATCCTTCAGCGTTTCCAGGGGGACTATCCGGCAGCACATGCCAGCCTCACTGAGGCTCTCGCTTTAGCAGAGCAGCTAGGCGAACTCAACCTTATCGCCATCGTACTGAGCCAGCTAGGCGTTGTGTATCAATATCAAGGAAGCTTTGCCCTGGCTCAGGAGTGTTACGAAAAGGTCATCGCTCTTGGTGATGAGGTGAAAGATACAGCGACTGCCTATAACAGTCTGGGCGTTTTGCATAGTGACCGAGGTGAATTGGCAGCAGCTCAGGACTGTATGGAACGAGCTATCGAACTATATCAAAAACACACGCATGAAAAACACAATGTTGCGCTCGTGCTGGGTAACCTGGGTGTGGTGCATGGTCGTAAAGGCGAGCTGGATAGAGCGAAGACGATGTTTGAGGAGTCGATAGCAGTCCATCGGGAGCTCGGAGATAGACAGGGAGTGGCGGCAACTCTGGATAACCTGGGATATCTGGCTCTGATACAAGGGGATGACAGAACCGCTCAGGTGTATACGGAAGAGGGCCTGACGCTACGGCGCGAGATTGGCGACCTGCGTGGTGCGGCAATCAATTTGCGTGCTCTAAGTGATCTGATGCTGCGCCGTGGAGAGATTGTGCAGGCGAAAACCTATCTCCTGGAGTGCTTCAATGCCTGGCGTGGTTCGGAGAGCCTGCCAGGGCTAGCTTCCTGGTTGAGTGCTGTTGTGTCTGTCTGCGCTGCACAGAGTGATGCACAGGGAGTCGCAGTTCTGATGGGAGCCACCGATGCGCTTTATCAGCACATAGGGCTATCGCGCTCCCCGGATATGCTCGAAAAGCGGGCAAAGCAAATATCCGATGCGCAGGCCGCACTGGATCCTGAAACATTCGAAGTTGCCCATGAGAGCGGCAAGGCGCTTTCCCTGGAGGACGCTATCGCGCTGGCTCTGACGAAGCTGTAACTAGCTCCCACCAGCCAGCCGCATTGCTATTGGTGGCTTTCAGGCGATTCAAGCGGGCTTCTGGATCTCCGACGATACGCAGGATGGCGGGATAGGTCTTGCCGTCCAACACATTGTGAGCGTCGTAGTAACGTTGCGCTTCCGCTACGGCTTCTCGCACGGTCTTGCCTGCGCGCAGTGTTTCCCAGAACAGGCGGGCGCAGTGACCATCTACCACGGCAGGTGCATCGAAGCCTACATAGGCTCGGCCCGGCGTACTGTCTTGAATACCCAGTGCGGTGGGAATTGCCCGCGCGCCCTCAGCAAGCGTAGAGCAAGAGTCCGCGAAGACCAGCTGGAGGGGAGGGCGCCACCCGCGTCGCTCGCTCTGCAGCGCCATCTCCGCGGCGGTGACTTTTTGCGGATCGCTCAGGCTCAGAGTAGGAGCCACGGCATTCGGAGAGCCATGCAGGGCGAATGTGAGCGTGGTGGCTTCCCGAAGCTGACGCAGAAAGAGGTCACGCACACCATTCTCTGGCACGGCTTCGCTGTCTCTGCCCTCGCCCGCTCCTGCCAGCAGAGGTAGAGAGAACCCGCGGGCCTGGCCGCCGCGCTGATAGACCAGGAACCAGTCTTCATCGGTAAACGTGCACCCTTGCTCATCGGTCGCACGAGTAACGAAGCGAATCAGCTGCCCATCTGCAAGTGCCGCTGGAGCGTAGCGAATCCCAGTAGGTGCGCCCCGTTGCCCGAACATTTTTGTTTCGCATAAAGACAGACCATCTGCTAGGCGAACAGAGAACTCGCGTGCACCTCCTCGAACTCCTTCTGGTAGATGGAAGTCATAGCGGGTATCACAGCCGGAGACAAAAGGGAGCAGAATCCGCATGCGATAGTGTGTCCCCAGTGGCAGTGCCAGCTTGCGAGTAATCACCTGCCCCGGTTTTTCGATGACCGTCAGGGCACGTAGAGTAGCACGGGTAGAGCCTGCTATATGGCTTACCAGAGTCGCATCGTCTGGTAGAGCACTCTCTGAGAGATTCCACGGTCCCTCCAGTACCTCTTCTACAATAGCAGCTGGCGGTAGGTCGGCCCTCTCTCCACTCCAGCGAACCGTAGCCATAGTGACCCGCCCGGTTCGAGTGATACTCGCGGCGGAAAACTCCGCCCGTGCACTCAGCGCTAGCGCGAATAGAACAACCAGTGCTACGATCTTGGCCCGCATCCTGGTATAAATTTCGGTCTGGCGCTCCGAGCGAATCGCTGTTATTTTTGCAGGTTAATGAGTGAAGTCCGGCTGGCGCGTGAGGCGATGCGGGTGCGATTCGAACTACTGCTACGCGGCGAGGATGCTTCTCGGTTGCGTGGTGCGGGCGAAGAAGCGCTAGATGAAATCACCCGTGTGGAGCAGCTACTTCAGCCCGTTTTCACCGACCAGCGACCTCTATCGGGTAAACACAGACGGGTTCACCCGCCCGATATCCGTCAGCGGGACAACCGCTGTTTTCCTGTCACAGGCACAGAGGCTGACCGAGGCCACGGGTGGTGCGTTCGATATTACGGCGACTTCAGGTGGCGCCGGGTTTACCCTGGAGGGCAATGAAGTTCGCCTGCCTACCTCCACCACACGCTTAGACCCTGGCGGATTGGCAAAGGGCTGGGCGCTGGAGCGGGCCGCTGAACTTCTGGTAGAGGCTGGCGTGACCAGTGCTTTACTTCATGGGGGCACCAGCAGCATTATCGGGCTGGGGCCAGAGACCTGGCCTATCGCCATCGCGGGCACCGACCTTACGATTCCTTTGCAGGGCAGCGCTCTCTCCGTGTCCGGCACACTGGAGCGAGCGCATGTATACGACCCTGCCACGGGGCTACCCATAGATGCCGCACGGCTTGCTGTGGTACAAACTGCCTCTGCCACGGAGGCAGAGGCACTCTCCACGGCGCTCTTAGTGACCGGGGAGCTAGAAACTCTTATCACTCGATTCCCTCATGCCCGGCTCTGGCTGTTTTGACTAGTTCTTGTGGTAGATTGGCCGCATGAAGTGGCTGGACCTCGACGGTGAGACGAAGCGGCAGATTGTCGTAGACCGAGAGCCAGGGCAGTATCTGGGGCATGTAACTTGCGTGCTCTTAGACGATAGAAAGACCATTCTCGCTGTCTATCCCAAAGGCCACGGCAAGGGACCGATTGTCTACAAGCGGAGTACCGATGGTGGTAAGACCTGGTCTGAGCGCTTGCCCACACCGCCTAACTGGGCCACTAGCCAGGAATGCCCGACCCTCTTTCGCACCAGAGATAAAACTGGCAAGAAGCGGATTTTGCTCCTCTGTGGCCTCTACCCTATTCGGCAGGCTGTCTCCGAAGACGAAGGCCAGACCTGGAGTGAACTTTCCCCTATCGGAGACTACGGCGGCATCGTGCCTATGGGGAGTATGATTCGGCTGAAGAACGGAGACTACCTGGCGTTCTTCCATGATGATGGTCGGTACTATGCCAACTCCGGCAAGACCACCGGGCGGTTCCATGTCTACTCGGTGCGCTCGGCAGATGGTGGGGTTACCTGGTCCAATCCCACTGTAGTCGCTCACCTGTCCGATTTGCATCTCTGCGAACCCGGCGCGCTGCGTTCTCCAGATGGCAAGCAGCTAGCCGTTCTTCTGCGCGAGAACAGGCGCGTGAAGAACTCCCATGTGATTTTCTCCAACGACGAAGGCGTGACCTGGACAAAGCCACGCGAGCTACCCACCACGCTTACCGGCGACCGCCATACTCCGGTCTATACGCCAGATGGCAGGCTCTTCATCAGCTTCCGCGATATGGCGGCAAACTCGCCAACCAAAGGCGACTGGGTAGCCTGGGTAGGAACCTACGACGATATTCTGCAAAACCGAGATGGCCAGTACCACGTGCGCCTAAAAGACAACCAGCACGCCTGGGACTGCGCCTATCCCGGTGTGGTGATACTGCGCGATAGTACGATTGTCGCGACTACCTACGGACACTGGGCCGAGGGAGAAGCTCCCTATATCCTCAGTGTGCGCCTGAAACTTGCCGAGTTAGACCAGATGTAGGAGGGCTTCTTATGTATCGTTCCAGGGAGATATTCGAAAAAACGGGCTTATATTCGACCTATGGCACTCTGCTGAAAGCAGAAGACAAACGCTTGCGAATAGCTGTCAGTCATAGGGACGTAAAGACAAAAACGATACAGAAGTTATTTAGTACTCACTCGAATCAGATCAATGCGAAATTCAGAACTTCGGGATATCTGGATTTATGGTTCCTATGCTCTTTTTATGAAAATGTCCCTGTTTACGAAGTCGTGGATTCTGTCGGGGCGCTGACTCAGTGTGAGTGGCGTCGTTTAAAGAAGGGAACTGCTAATTTCATAGATTATGAACTGGGTTCCTATGAGGGCTTTTACGAGGAACAAAGAACGAATCTTCTACCGGGCAGGAAAGAGAGAAACAAGGAAGCCGTTGAGTTTATTCGGTTTCTTGATTCGCTATCTGGGAACACCCGCAGCTCAGTCATTGACGGTACCCCCTTCCGGTTGTCCGATCTCCCTGATTCCGCGAAGAAATCCCTGCAAAACACCATGCAGGCTCTCTTCGATTCTAATGGAGGAAGAGTGGATTTCTCGAAAATCGACAGAGCTAAAATCACTATTAAGACAAGTAAGTCAACCGAGGATAGTTCGCGCTATAGCGAGTATGGCATCAATGTAGAGCTAGAAAATGGGCAGTTCTTTTTTACGGTTGATAATCATGAAGCAAGAAAAAGAGAACTTGCCAAGGTAGGCCAGAGTGTCAATCCTGAAGATGACGAAAAGCTACCAGCGTTATATTTTCTGGATTACCATGTTGAGAAAGATTTCGTCCGGCGAAAGCAAGCGATTCAGCTAGAGCTGATGAATAAAGCTATCTCCGTACCGGGTCAGGAGTTCGATATGCCCCGGTTATTGAAATACTTGCTGGAACGATACCAGATCAATTCTGTATGCGATACGCCCATAAACACGCCTATAAAGAATCTCTCTATTCTAACAGGACCGCTCTGGAAAGTGCTGGATACAGTATGCCAGCAACTGGGAAAGTGGCAATGGGAATGCCGTGCCACGGGAATGCTAGTGTTGCGTGCTCCCGGAAATCCCTATCTTCGCGCGGACCTGTAGCTCTGGTACACTTAGGGCATGGCTTCTTTATCTGCGGCTCAGGTGGCGCAGTTCCACCATGATGGTGTGTTGTTGGCCGAAGGCGTGCTGACTTCTGAAGATCTCCAACCCGTTATCGATGGTTACACGCGCTGGCTCGACGAACGTGCCATTGAGCTAGGCATCTCCGACCTTGCGCGCGAGCTTCCCTTTGAGAAACGCTTCGCCCGGCTGCGTGAGCAGAACCGGGATATCGAGAAGGGAATGGACGTGATGAACGCTCGCCTGCCCGAGTTCTTCACGTTTCTGCACAACAACAACCTGCTGGATGCCGTGAGTCAGCTTCTGGATACGAATGAGCTGACGATTAATCCCATTCAGCACATTCGTGGGAAAGTAACCGACGATAGTTCGTCCAGCTACTTCAATGTGCCGTGGCATCAGGATGCCGCCGTGACCTGGGAGGAGGCAGACGATACGCCGATTATCACCTGCTGGATTCCCCTGGTAGACGCGACGGTAGAGAATGGCTGCATGGAGATCCTGCCCGATGTCTGGAAGCAGGGCGTGCTGCGCCATATTGCAGGCGGCGGTGGCGCCACTATCGATCCGGCGGTTCTGCCCGATAGTCAGGCTATTCGCGGCGCGGTCAAGAAGGGCGGTATCGTGTTCATGCACCGCTGCACGCCACATCGCTCGACTCCGAATAGTACCGATACCACGCGCTGGAGCCTGGATCTGCGCTATCAGCCCAATGGCCTGCCGACCGGTCGCCCGTTCCATCCTGAGTTCGTGGCTCGCAGCCCTGAGAAACCAGCCAGTGTCTGCAGCAGCTACACGGAGTGGGCACGGCGCTGGGAGGAAGCCCTTGCTGCCCCGCCGCCCGCTCGTGGGGCGCACCGCATTTCTATGTAAATCACCGTCGTAGCAAGCTCGATTCTACCTACCTCACGTTTGCCTCACGCAGGTTGGATACGATGTGGGCAACAGGAAAGGATACCTATTTCAGTGAGTATCAAGAATCGAGTTCGCGTAAGTATCGCTCTGGCACTGGCGACTGTAGGGATGACGACACTGGCAGCGGCGCAAGGGGGCAAGGCGAAGCCAAAGGCGCCCGCCAAGCCCGCCGCGCAAGCGCCCGCCCCGAAGCTAACCACCAAAGAGTTCCCGGATGGCACGGGCACGATCGGGATGCCAGCTGGCTGGAAAATCGACGGCTCTTACCGGGGCACAGTGTTTGTGGATGGCCCCGCCGGCCAGAAGGTCATCATGGGTATGGCGTTCGTGATAGGGCGGCCCGACCACCCCGCGAACAACCAGGGGATTCCCTACAATGGTCCTATGGGTCAGGATGGTGACCTGGCAGGCGCGCTTCAGGCCGTGCTGGCGAAAAATGGCACCCGCCTGATCAGCCTGCGCAGCCGCCCGGCTCCCTCCCCCGCACCTGGTGTCCCGGCGGCGTATTTCCTTTATGAAATGGAGTCAAAAGGCAAGCGCGTCATATCACTGGGCTACTTCAGCGCTCTGATAGATGGAGGCGACCAGACTCTGCCTTACTGGCAACTCTACTCGTCGGCGGTCATGGCTCCGAAGGCGGACTTCATGAAAGAGCTTCCCACCATGATGGCTATGTGGAACTCTTATCGCCCCAGTGGCACCAAACCCCGCGAAGGGAGCGATGGGGCCATGATAGATGCAGCGGTGAAAGACGGTCTGGCTCGTCGCCGCCAGACCCTGAAAGAGCAGCAGGAAGCCTTTGACCGCATGAACGAGCGCTTCAAATCTGTCATTCAACAGTAAGCCCAAGACTGCCCTTACTCTTGAGAGTAAGGGCAGTCTTATGGGAACCTGACGAGGAATACAGAATAGTTCTAAAGGAGACCAACTCATGAAAACGACCTTTAGAACCGATAGCGACCACGATGACATCTATGCCGTGGTCGGCTCGAACGAGATTACCGATAAGATTCAGCAGGCCATTGCCAAGGATGGCTCTTGCGCCGTTGAGTCTTTCGGTAAGTTCGATCACCCGGACTATCCCAACAGCAGCGACTGGAATCTCTCTCTGTTCCAAGTGGGCGGTGAGCTAGTAGGTGCAACGAAAGATGCCGTGACCTGGAAGACCGACGATCCCAAAGCCTTCGCCGAGATGCTTGAGGTATACGGCGCGGAAGGCGAGTACACCTATCCCACCAGTCCCAATAGCGATATCGGCTACGTCCTTATGCGCCGGCTGGGTAAGAACGAGCAATGGCTCTCCTTCACACCCCAGGGGCGCACCGCCATAGAGCGCCCACTGGAGCATCTGGATGGTGATTGGCACGGCTCACGGGGGCGAATCTACACCGCACAGCCCTAGTTACTAGAGTGCAGGCAACAGACCCTCCCAGCGAACAGCCCAGCCTTTCTCTGGTGAGGGAAAACCGGGGGCGTTCCCATTGGGAGCGCCCTTCCATCCGGCAGCCATAAGAGCCACCGCGAAGAGAAGGCCACCATTGCCGGGCAGGTAGAGCGGCAGAATAGATATCTGGTAGTTATGCCCATTCGCCAAATATCGATTCTTGGGTGAGTCCATAAGCAGCGCCTCGATTGCCTGATCAGGGCGACCCAGTCGGGCGGCGGCCATAGCCATCATGGGGTAGTCCCAGCCCCAGGTGTCGTCTTTCGGCCACTTGTTAATGACGAAGTCCAGCGTGTGGCCCATAGTGGCGTGGTTTACCAGAGGTGTCTCAGGGACCACGCCCAATGCTCCGACCATAGTAGGGTGCCCGCTCTGCCCGGCATCAAGCTCCTCAATCTCGCGGTATATACGCTCCTTCACCGGCAGCGGGGCCAGATTCTCCCGCACATGGTCCCACTCTTTCGAGCGGGGCATACCTAACCGCTCCCGCCACTGCTGCGCGATACCCAGCGCCCAGCACCAGTAGGCTAAATCGAACGCCGGGTTCTTCGACACTTTTCGATCCGGATAGTTGTTCTCATAAGGCGCCACTATCGGCGGCCCTAGCTCGTAGCAGTTTCGCTGTGAATTCCAGTGCGGAAACGTCGCTATGAACTCCGCGCTCTCCAGCACAATGTCTTTAAAGAACGTCAGTGTCTGCTTCGTGGGGCGCGCCTGGTAGAGCAGCTCCGCGAAGTGAATGGGATGCGGCTGCTGCCAGGTAAGAAACGGGTTGATACGGTTCGGGCTCTCCCGTCCCTCCGGCCCCACGCACTTGGGCCAGCGAGCCCCACGGCACCCGATACGCCGGGCAGTCTCCTGCGCAACGGGTAGGATTCGGCGGTAGTAGTCCATGCTGCGCATCAGCAGGTCTGTACGACCCCAGAGCGGGAAATGCGCCGCGTGCCACCAGTGCATCTCTAGGTGGAACTTGCCATGCCAGCTATTCTGCACCAGCCCTGTTTCTTGTGGCGGCAGAGAGCCTGCACTGTTAATAGCGGTCTGGTACTGCGAGAGGACTATGCGCCGCTCCAGTTCCTTCCAGCGCGAATCGGTGCTGTCGGATAGGTCGATAGCGCCCCCCTTCGACCAGAAACCTGCCCAGTGTCGCGCTGCAGACCGACGTACTTGCTCAAACGAAGGCAGTTTGTCAGGTGTGCCTTTGCTGTTCTCCGGCGAGAAAGCAATCACAAACGTAAGGGTAGATTGCCCGGTCGCCTTCCATTGGCACTCATGCTTCCCCAGCGTTGTAAAGGCCGTATTCGAAGAAGCGACTGTCTGCGCCGTGTACTTTGTAGTGCCGTCTAGCTGGCGGGCAAAGGTAACCTCCGAACTCTCTTTCTCACCAATACTGCTCACCGTAGTATGTCGGTCCGGCTGACCCCAATCGGAGGCGGAGCGCCAGTCCGAGGAGGCATAGGGGAAGTGGAGCTTCACGCCAAGCTGGCCGCTTGCAACCAATGGCGAGGTGATGCGCACGGCCAGCAGGTTGAGTTTTGGGTGCGCCACGGTCTCTACCGAAACCTGCTGCCCACCTACTCGGAACTGACTGGTAAGAAGCCCCGTCCACAGGTTCAGATCCTGGCGGGTATCGGTCAGGTCCTCTATCTTCAGTGCCTGCTCACCACTCTGCGGCAATATCAGGCTGATTCGGCCTAGATCAAAGCGGTGCGGGTTGCGGTTGAGCCATTGCGCCGCAGGTGAGTCGTCTCCGAAACCCCCACCTGCTTCATCGCCGCTTGGGTAGGGCACGGAGCGCCCATAACTATCGTAGTTGTTGAACGTATCGGAGAGTTTGTAGTTATGGCTATCTGGTGTCTCGTGCAATGACCACTGCGCCATGGTCTGCAGCAGCATGCCACCCTGGTGCGCCTCAGGGAACGTTTGCAGGCCGGTGATATCCGCTGTGAAGCCGAACTCGCCGTTGCCCACTGTGAGCGGGGTCAGCGGGTCGCGTTTGGTGAGGAGGATTCTATGGCGCCCTACCAGGGCTTTCCTGTCGATTTTCGACTCTCCATAGATGGGGTAGGCGGCTCCCCCGAGTGCTGCCGCGCCGAATAGCTTCACAAAGGTCTTCCGTTTCAATCGCATGGGCTCAATGCTGAGACTATACCCGCCGTGAGGACAACTGTGTTACAACGACCAACAATGACCCCGGAGGAGAGCGAGCAATGGCAGCAGGCAATAAACCCACTGGACTATCTGGACCATTACGCCACTTCCTGGACGGGGCTGCGTGAGTCTACAGAGCGCTTACTCGGCCTGGGCGTACCTAACTGGGCCGCGGAGAGTCGAAAGTTCTGCATGACCCAGGGCATGTACGCCAAGGAAATCTGGATTTCTGAATTCGCCTTTCGCTCAGAAGTGGCTCTGGTGGGTTTGCAGGTTCTCTATCCTGATTCAGGGGAGCGCCATCAGGTGCATGGCCGTGTGCTTCTGCGCTTCTTACAGGAAGCCTTTACGCCATTTGCCGCATGGACTTTAGATGGTGGCAGACGGCGACGGCATACCTTTGGCGCATTAGTAACCCTGGTTGAGATATGTGGCTGCGCAGAGATGCCGGATCCCGCAGAGTGGCAGAAACTGGATGACGAGATGCCCTTTGAGGTCGGAGGCATTAAGTTGGCACCTGTACAACGCAGAGAGACTTCGGGATGCCTTCTTACCTGTTCCCTATGCGTCATGTTCGCACGAAAGTATCTCTTTGAAGGAAAGGACATCCAGAGCGTGCCTCTCGAATACGACCCGGCGCATCGGATAATTGACGTCTATTCCGACAGAAAGCCTGGCATTCAGGTATGCCAGAGTCAGGGGATACCCAACGTTACAGAGTTCGTAGCCAATGCCTTCCTCACTGCCCTAGAAAGCGAGTGCCCGGCACCCAAGTGGCTTCAATCTCCCTCTTGACTATCCTGGCACAAAGCTTTTCCTGATGTCTATAAGGCGTTAAACTTGGGTTAGGAATAATGAGGATGCTTTCTTGATAACTCCGAAACTGGAGCTTGAGACCGGGTTTGTTTTAGATGCGCAGGGACGCATTGTGTCTACGCGGGAGCCTTACGCCAATCATGGCCCGTTGTTGTGTGTTATCCGAAGCGCTACTGACTATGCCTGGGCGGTGCGGGATGATGTGCCCGATGAACTGGCCGAACAGATTAGGGCTCTTATACAGGAGGAGCCACTGACAGGGGATTTCCAGGCGGCTCCAAAGCACGCGGTCCGATATTTGGACCTGCTTGGAGGGCAGGTCAGCTACGATGGACTGGCGTTTACCTTCCCAGAAATACTGCCATTGGCTACGGATGTTGTTCTGGTAGAAGACGAGCACTGGCTGGAACGTCATTTTCAGGGCTGGGAGCCGGGTGAGATAGCCGCAGGTCGTGCACCGATGCTGGCTGTGGTGGAGGATGGCTATCCGGTGAGTGTGTGCTTCTGTGCTCGGAGATCCGACACAGCCGCTGCTGCAGGTCTGGAGACTTCTGCCGCCTTTCGCGGTCGTGGATTCGGCTCACGGGTGACCGCTGCGTGGGCTACCGCGGTTCGTACAACGGGCAGGATTCCCCTTTACAGCGCGGCCCGCACTAACGCAGCTTCTCTGGCTGTCACACGAAAGCTGGGGTTGACGGCGCACGCTAGCTTTTGGAGCGTGTCTGGGTAGCTCTCGGCGCCCTACGATGAGATGTCGCTTGATACAATAGGGCCGCGATGAAAGCGATACTGATTTTAAGCGCCCTGATAGTACTGGCAGGCTGTACTCAAAACCCTCCCCCTATTGCCCAGGAAGCTAAGAAAGCTACGGCGGAGCCAGTCTCAGTATCTACCCCTGTTGTCAAGAAACCTAAGGAAGCTACTCCCCCCCCAATCGTAGGGACTACCCCTGCGCCGAAACCAGGCACCCCTGCTTCCTATGTGGGAACCTGGGAGTGCGCACAAATAAATGAAGACGGTTCGCATGAGTTACGAACTTTCGAGGCGGATGGTACAGGTGTAGGACAGGTACTCAAGGCAAATGGAAATATAGAAGGACACGATGCGTTTCATTGGAGCTCGGATAAAAAGGGCATGGATCTAACCTCCGACGACCTGCCAGCTCTGGGTAAAGTCCATATTTCCGCCGTTATGGCCCCTGACCTCTCTCATTGGACAGCCAATATGGCAGGCAAACCCGTGCAGTGGAATCGCGTGAAGTAAGTGCGCTGTACTCTTTATACTATCGTCGGGCGAAGTCTCTCAGGTGCAGATAGTAGAAGTTGGCGGAGGGCATCCACTGGAGCTTGCCATCGAACATGGCGTAGTTTGGGAAGCCTATCTCGAAGCTGAGGTGTTTGACCTCGGTGGGAGTGGCCGTAAAGCGAAAGCGAATTTTATTATCGCCCAGGCTTTCTTTCTTTACATTGCGAACCCCGGTGAAACCGAAGCTATTCGGAGTTTGCTCCACGCGGACTAGCTCGCCGCCCATAGGTTTGGCGAACCGAAGAGGGTCAAAGGAGTCTTTGCGCGTGACCGTGATTTCGAACCGGGTGTCTTTTCCCTGAGGCGCGGTAGTGATAGTAAAACCCACCAGGTGCGTGCCAATGTTCTTCGGAGTGACCGGGGTCGAGACCGAGGCAGCAAGGGCAGGCAGGGCGAAAGCAGCGGCAATAACAAGGCCGGTCAGAATCCTACGGGTCATGGGAAACTCTCCTGGCACACTTAGATGCCGCGTGGGCTAGTTTTATTCAATCAGGATAGCACTACCAGAGCTTGCATCACGGCGGTTTCGAAATCGCGCAAGATTCCCTCAACCATAGAGGTCAGGGGAGATTGCTGGAGGAGGATGCTGACTAGCTGCTCTTTCGGGTCTACCCAGGCATAGGTGCCGAATGCGCCGTACCAGGTGTGGCTGCCCACGGAGCGAAACGTATCGGCCCGCGCGGAGTCTAGCACCACTTCCACACCCAGCCCGAAACCGAGACCCTCGCGGTAGAGCGCTCCGACATGGTTAGCCGAGAGTAGCTCTACCGTGCGTGGACTTAGCAAGCGTGTGCCCTCTAGCTCGCCGCCATTTGCCAGTAGCTGCAAGAACCGGAAGAAGTCTGGGGCGGTGGAGATAAGCCCGCCCGCGCCAGAGTAGTAGCCCTTTGGGAAGCGCAGGCCAGATTCTATCTTTTGCATCTTCTTGCCGGCTTTATCGCTTTGCCGATAGACAGAGGCTATATCGTCCCCATCGTCTTCTGGCTGATGGACAAAGGTGGTGTCGGACATACCCAGGGGCGCGAAGATTCGCTCGTGCAGAAAGGCATCGAAAGACTGCCCAGAAGCGATTTCGATGATGTGGGCCAGTACATCAAAGCCTGCTATTCCGCTGTAGCGCCACTGCGAGCCGGGCGGGAAGTCCAGCGGGACTTTGGCCAGACGCTTCGCGTAGGTAGCAAGGGTGTCTTGGCCATGCGGCTCCAGGTTCTCAGGGGGTACTTGCTTCGCACCGAGGCCATCGCTGGCCAGACCCCCTGTATGCGTGAGCAGGTCGTGTACGGTAATAGGTCGCTCGGCGGGTACGAGCTCTATACTGCCGTGGCGCTCTACGGCTACCTTGCTTTCCGCGAACTCGGGGAGGAACCTGGCAACCGGGTCGGAGAGGCGAACCAGGCCTTCTTCTACCAGCAATAGCACAGCTGCGGCGGTAATGGGCTTGCTAGAGGAGGCCAGACGGAAGCGCGTGTTTATCGTCATAGGCTGCTTCGTCTCGGCATCCTGGAAGCCGTTTGCGGCGAAGTGGACTGGCTGGCCTTGGCGTGCTACCAGAGTCACGCTCCCCATGAGCCGATGCTCCCGAATATGGCGGAGCAGCATCTCATCTATGCGCTTCAGTCGTTCGGCAGAAAAGCCAACTTTCTCCGGATTTTCAGCAAGTGTCATAAGGCAGGGGGCTCCTCTCTGACTGTAGACCCATGCCCACTAGCAGGTTCCTGCTGCCTGCAGTGATTCTTTGGAAACCACCCGGTAGAGGCGCTCGTACGAATAGCATCATGAGAACGAACGATAAAAGCACAGGTACCAGAAGTTGGTTCAATATCGGTACTTTCATCGCCATGATTCTGGGCGCTCTGATAGGTGGCTTCGTAGGCTCGATGTCGGGTTCCTGGTGGGGGAACGCGGGTATGGTTATAGGGGTTGCGCTCGCTGGAGTCGCAGGTTGGGTCCTGGCCGTTCAGGACAACTATAATAATAAGATAAGTAATAGATAAATTGAATTTATTTCTTTGATTTTACGAAACCTGGCTATACATAACCTCGTATAAGTGTCACATAAATTGAGATCACACGAAAGCAATCAAAATATCTAAGGAAGCAGGTGAGAGAAATGGAAGACAACAACATCAACTACAGAGACGACAAGCTTGAGCCTGCCAATGAAACGGGAGACCGGCAGCACGTGAACCCGGATGGGGAAACGGATGCTCTGAAGGGAGCCCGCATGGCGGGTATCGGCAGCACGATAGCGGGCGGTGTGGCGGGCTCGGTCCTCGGGCCTGCGGGAACACTGGCGGGCGCAGTCATCGGTGCGGTTGCCGGAACTCTGGCGGGTGGGGTAGCTGTAGGCGCGATAGATAAGATCGATGGCGACAGCTATACCGATCATCCTCACGATGCTATCAATACCCATCTTCCCAACCCGGAGACGGGTGGGTACGCGTTTGAGCGTCCGCTGACCGCTATCGATACAGAAGATCCGACCGAGTACAAGGACTACGATCTGCCGGATCAGCCGGAGCACCAGCGGGAAATGCAGCCACTCACCCCGTACTACAATGTGTATAGCGAGCCACAGGGCAACAATAATGAGGATAAGAGCGATACGCGCAAGTCATAAGAATAAGAACCCCTTTATCTTCGCCGGATAGCAGAGTTCGCGCGCTTTACTTTCCAATAGAGCGCCAGCACAAACAACACACATAGGGCACTGAGCGAGAGCCACAGCTGAAACGGCATCAGACTCATTCCCTCCTCCATAGAGGCGCTAAGCCTTGGGGCGGGAACGTTTTGATTCGGCATCGGCGTTGACTCCATAGTCTTATGT
Organism: Armatimonas sp.; assembly: GCA_049840835.1. Lineage (GTDB taxonomy): Bacteria > Armatimonadota > Armatimonadia > Armatimonadales > Armatimonadaceae > JANLTX01. Next base: position 305,889 of record JASGJG010000001.1, read on the forward strand.
TTGGAATCGCTATTGCCTACTGCAGATTACATGTAACTGCTTTTGCAAAAAGGTCTATTATGAGATATTATGCAGTGGTTTTATATTTCATTTTCCTAAAGAAATTAGCCGAATATTGAAGGATTTGTAGTCTGTAGTTGCGAATAAGGCTGGAAATCGGTGCTGCTAACGGGATTGACCGGTCGAAAGCAGGGAAAGCGCATCTGACGCACTGAGATTGCCTAAATCCACCCAGATTCCGTTCCATTTTTCGACCAGCGCTTTGTTTCCCATACGCTCCAGTGAGGCAGCAAACTTCTGGGGATCGCCTTTGGACTGTCGGTGGTCCAATAAGAAGATACTCCGCGACGATTTTCGGGCTGCATCCATGGCTTCAGAGCGCACAGCGAACACGGGGTTATCTGGGAGGCGATTTGCAATATCCCACGAACCGAACCAATTGGTGTTGGCATCGGTGTAGTCACTGACCCGGTCACTGATAAAGAGGGCCAGCTTCGGGTTTACCTGCCGGATAGCGCCGTGCAGGTGTATCAGGCGAGCGGCGGTCTCTTCCTGGCGGAATGCCAGCCAGCGTTTGAGGCCCACATTGTCATAGGCAGACGGAAAGAACGGTAGATCCGGGTTCTTCTGAAGGGCATAGCTGTACTGCCCAATATCAATGGGGTCATAGCCTTCTTTGCGCAAAAACGCCAGCCGCCGCTCCGGGGTGAAGCCCAGCTCACCGCCGAAGTCGATACCGTCGCCACCGCGCTTTTCGCCCGCAAAGCCGGGGCCACCCGTATGCTTCAGTGCGATTCCGCTCAGGTCGGGCAGTGCAGCGAGCTTGCGGAGGAACGCCTCCTGGTGCGCTTCGTCTTGCGGACCGGGGGAGCGCCAGCCACGATAGGCGTTTGCTCGGGTTTCCATCCAGCTACGGTACTCGGGGTGCCGCTTCACATAGACACTCTCCATGGTGCCGTCCGCAAATGTTTCGCCTGTTTCCAAAGTAATGGTCTGCTCAGGGCGACCCGCTGCTTCATCGCGCAGGAGAGACACCAGAACCCCTACCGCGATTCCGTTGAGCTTTCCCTGGGCTATGGCCGCCTTGAGTGGCGCTAAATCCGTTGCGGCAGGCGTTAGCTGCACGTAGAGATCGGTGAGCCCCAGGCGCTTTGCCTCTACTACCGCTCGCTTCGCCTCCTGCGGTGTAGCGAGTTTCAGCGCGACGAAGCGCCGGGCCACGGTGGGGAGCGCTGTTGTAGGCGCGGCGGCAGGCTTGATAGGAGCGGATTCCGGGGCAGTCGGGCGGGGAGCGAAGTCACGAATCATAGTGTCCCCGAGCCCATTAGAAAGTCCACCAGTAAGCTCCTCGATATATTGCCCGGATGGTAGCAACCAGCCAATTCGGGGCGCGCCGCGAAGCTCCAGCCGTGCATCGTCCATGGAGCGCCCGCTGTCTTTCCAGTACTGCATGCGGTCCTGAATATCTTGCTGAAGGGCACTCGGAAGGTCCTGAGTAGAGAGAGTCAGGGAGTACCCGCCCTGTCGCCAGGTCGCCTTGAGCTTGTCCTGAAGCGCTGTTGGCAGAGAAAGAGGATCATCGGTACGGTAGCTGATCAGGGTCGTGGGATCGAAGTTACGCTTCTGGTTTGTCGCTTTCTCCAGAAGCTCCCGCCGCTCCGTATCAGCGTCCTCCCCCCAGCGCGCGATTCGGACCCAGCGGCTCCCGATACCCTCGATGTCATCGGTCAGGAGAAACACATTCGGAGCCAGCTGCCGATACGTGCCACAGACTCCTGCGGCCAGCCCTTTCAGCAAGTTGCCTGCCGCCACTGTCTGCCCCGGTGCAACCCGGATATATAGCGGCAATGGCATGATTCGGGCATCCGCATGTAGCTCTACACCCGTGGCTTCGCTCACGCGTTTCAGAGCCTCGCTCAGAGTGCCACACCCTTCCAGCGAGACCGATTGCCCCAGTGCCTCATAGTTCAGGGCACTGGGTTTCGGAAGATTGGGTTGGCGCAGGAAGATTTCTCTGCCGAAAGCGCCGCCTTCTTGCCTGCTCTCGAACCGAGACACCAGGCGAGTGATTTTCCCCGCCTTCAATGCCGGGTCCGAGCCGCTGCTGACGGTAGTTTCTCTCTTGCCTTGCTCGAAGAAGAAGTACTGGCTGCGCAACCCTAGAGTCAGCTTTAACGACTCAGATGCTATGGGAGTCTCTTTTGCGTTCTCATGCTGGAAGCTGCCCGGCTGGTCACCCGGCACCAGCTCTGCTTCCTCAAGCCGGGGATCTACCGGCAGCAGAGACTGAAAGAGGGCTTTTTGTTCGTCGGTGACATCGCGCAGACCCAGCCCACCACTGCCGAGTGCTTTCCACTGCGCCTCGCTGCAGGTTCCCAGAAACAGCTTCAGGCGCTCTGGTGCTGGCATGTTCGCAAAAAGATTCGGTGGGCCGGGCTTGGTGTTGAGCACCACACGCTCTCGCGGGGCAATAACCGTCAGATTCCCAGAGACTACCAGGCGGCCATGAAACGCATCGGTGTACCCGGTCAGGCTATTGCTGGCAGGTCGGCTCTGCAAGAAGGGGCGTACTACCAGTAGAGGTCCTTTCTCCGCCGGGTCGTAGCGCAGGGGCTCCCACGGAGCCAGTATCGCTTCTATCGGTATCTGTGGCGGCAGCTGTGCCCGCACGCCTGTTACCAGGGTGACACCCAATAGTAGGGACAGCGCGAGTTTGCTTAGCTCCATACGCCAGGTTTTGTACCAGGCCTACCGTTTCCTTCTGCCATAGGTAGAGGAATAGGGGTTACCCGGACAGTGCCCGGCTCCACATTTCTGACAAATTTCAGGGATACCTCTGAAAACCGTGCCAAACAAATCCGCCTACGGGGTTGTGAGATGTCTGATACCCCACCCTCATCCAATGCGAAGATCTATCCCCGACCGGATAGGGTCGCGCCGTCCCCCTGGCTGCTGGTGCTGATCGCACTGGCTCTGCTGCTTGTCAGCTTCTTTGCCTACCGCGCGTACACACAGCGGGCTGTAGCGCCTGCGGCTCAGGCTGCACCCGTGGGTAGATGAGACATTGAGCTAGGTGGGCCGTATCTGGCAACCAGAGAGAAAGGCAATAAGACGAATGCAGACAGTTGTAGGAGCTTACAGCACGACAGATGAGGCGGAGCGCGCCTCGCAGGCCCTGACCGCCGCAGGGGTTCCCTGGGACGATATTAGCCTGGTGGCCAACAACGAAGGTGGCCGCTACGCTCCAGTTACCGAGCGAACCGATGACACTACGGTAGGCCAGGATGCCGCGCAGGGCGCCAAATGGGGCGCCGGTATCGGATTCCTGGTTGGCCTGACCGGCCTGGCTATACCCGGCCTTGGCTGGATTGCGAGTGCTGGCTGGTTCCTGGGTACGCTTTTAGGCGCCGGTACCGGTGCCCTGGTAGGCGGACTCATTGGCGCGCTGACCAGCGTAGGCGTGCCCGAGGTAGATGCCCAGCGCTACAACGAAGCCGTGCAGAGCGGGAACGCACTTCTGGTGGTTCGCGCTTCGGACGAGAGAGCGCCCGCCGTGGCACAGACTCTCAACTCTGCGGGCGCTATCAACGTCCACAACGAGTAGTAAAAAGGGTCGGCGCACGAGGTCTGTGCGCCGACCCTATGTTTGTCTCTCCCTTTACGTGCCTGGCAGTTTAGTTTCGCTGTCTTTGTCGCTCAGCCGGACCGTGCCCAAGTCTCCGGTAGCCACGTTTTTTCGCACCCAATGTCCCTGAGTGCTCAGAACCATAAGGATTCCTGAGGCACTTTTCACTACACCGGGAATCGCAAAGTGCCCGGTGGTATCCGTTCTTTCTGACCAGAGGCTATCTCCTACGAACAGAATCACTGTGGCCTGGGAAGCAATCTTACCTGCCGGGGTCAGGAGCTTACCGGTGAGGGTGGCGTCGCCTCGCCTGAGCATTATCTGGCCCAGCTCTTTCGTCTCGGCTCCGTTCAACGCAATACCGTTCCAGTTCTTTGCACTAAAAGACAGCGTTGGCAGGCTGCGGAGTCCATAGCCTTTCGCCTGAAGATTCATGCGACACTGCGCTCCGGGGGGCACTGGGATTCGGAAGTTGCCCTGAGAGTCGAGCTGGTTTCTCTGCATCATAGTACTGGGTCTGGTTTTCAGAGAAACCGAGAGAGAGACATTGCGTATTGGCTTACCCGCAGCATCCGTAACTCGCCCGGTGAGATGCCCCACGCCCTTTTCGGATAGTCGCAGGGTTAGCCGCTTCTCACCGCCGGGCGCCACCTCGGCAAAGGCGCCTTCGCTCCCCTGGTGGGCAAAGACAGCTATCTTGCCGGTTTCGGTTCCCTGGGACTGCCAGCGAAAGCGCCCTTGATTATCCGTAACAGCGGAGCCTTCTCTACCGATGTCCAGGGAGATGCCCGAAGCTGGCTCCCCGCGCTTATCGAGAACCTCACCAGTAATGGTGGTGAAATCCATGGGGGAGAAACGGAAGTCCAGTGTCGTTGGCTTCCCCCGTGTGGTGCGAACGGTCTTAGCGGGGCGGTTTTCGACACTCACGCGCACCTCGCCTTCCGGTACGGAAAGCTCGTAGTGCCCATCCGGATAGGTGTAGCCAAGATTGCCGCCGCTACGGATGGTAAGCGACTTCAAGGGGTTTCCCTGGGTGTCGGTCACTCGGCCAATGATTTTGGCTGCAGGGATCAGCGTAATGTCATGGCGCACGACCCGCTGGGATGTCGGAATCGACACAAGGATTTTGTGGGGCGCCACAAAGTCGCCTGTGCGATTCAGCTGGATTTCCAGGGGAGTCTGGCCCGCCTCCATTCCCTCTAGCTTGAAGTATCCCTGGGCATTGGAATAGGTATCGACTTGCCGGTGTAACCGCGTGGTGATCCAGGTGTGGGTAACCGGGCGACCATCCGGATTGCGCAGGTAGCCTTCCACAGTGTAGCCAGTGTCTAGGGTGAATGCCGAATGGGTTTCGTCCTCGGAATCTTCCCGTTGCACCTCGCGCCATCGGCTCTTGTCGAACTCGAACCAGATCTTGTCGTTCTGTGGCATCCCTGCTACCCGGAACTCGCCGCGCGCATCGGTCTTGCCTACGTATCCCAGCCATTTCAAGGGGAAGAACTTGTGCTTATTAGCGAGCCCATTACACCAGACTGAGAGACCAACTACAGGCTTGCCTGCGGCATCACGGAACGATGCCGTGTAGGTCTGGGGTGGGGATAGCCGAACGGTAAACGCACGATTCTCGAAACGAACGCGCCGGACACTCATGCCCAGGCCGGAGGCCTTCACCATAACCCAGCCATCCAGGTTCCTCCGCCAGCGTTGCTGCAGGGGTTCTGCAGTAGCGGGGCCAGGCACCTGCTTAAAGACGAACTCACCGCGTGTGTCTGTCGTTGTCTTCGCGAGAATGACCGGCTTGGGGGAGTAAGGCACCACCCAGGCGATCTCTGCGCCAGAGACCGGCTTGCCCGAGGGACTGAGAACGAGGCCTGACATTACCCCACGCAATGGAAGCACCGGATCGGCAGGAGTGGTAGCAGTGGGGTGGCTCTGTGACACCGGGCGCTGGCGAGCAACAGCACGCCAGGGAACAAACGCCATACTCGCTACCACAGCTGCGAAAACTCCGAGGAGCAGGAGCTTGCGCCGTGGTAGGCATGGCTGAGCTATCGCTTCCAGGCGGCGGCGCAGCCGGGAGCCTTTCTCGAAGACACCTACTCCCAGAAGCGGGGTAGAACCACTGCGTTTCAGCGATGCCTCTAGCAGGGCACGGGCATAGTCGGCGGGCGGCGCGGCAGCCGCTAGCAGGGCAAGAGCGTCTGCGGCTTCCTCACGGGCCAGGCGCTCTTCCCGGCGTGCTAGCCAGACCAGCGGGTGGAACCAGAAGATAGTCTGTGTGAGCACCCCAATCCACTCCCAGGCCAGATCGCCACGCCGCAAGTGTGCCAGCTCATGGGCCACCAGTAAGCGGTCCGAGGCATCCGGCTCCTGCAGCAGGAGAATCGTTCCTGGCACCAGAATCGGGCTGGGCACCTCGAGTAGAGCGGGCTAGGCGCGGCGTGCGGTGAAGTTTCAAACGTGTGGACAGCTCGGCCAGAGCCGGATGCTCTATCACCTGTGCCCGGCGCACCAGCCCCCGCACCGTGAACCCAGCCCATAGAATGCGCGCCAGTCCACCAAACACCCCGAGCAGATAGAGGGCTACTATCAGCGGCTTCCAGACTGGGGGAGCAGCAGATATAGGTGCCGCTAGGGGATTCGTAATCGCCACTCGCTCCGATACTGCTATTGGTGCTGGCTTGGTAGCTACAGGTAGGGCTTTCGGCAGAGACGAGGTCACTGGCACAGGTACCTTTGGTGAAGCTGCGCCCTCCGCGACTTTCTGGCGTAAGGGAGCCGAAGGGGTGCTATGCGGGAGAATCGGCACAGAAACGCTTCCGACCACGAATAGGGTTGCCAGGGCTTTGAGAAACGCGAGCCGCCAGAGGTTGCAGCGCCAGCTTGCGGGAAGTCGGGGGAGCAGAAGGCAGAGCGCTCCTACAATCAGCAGGGCGATGCCACCGGCAATACTGGCTCGCCAGAGTGCGGATAGCAGAAGAGTGCTCATCGGTTCTCCTCCAGCTTCCGCACAATCTCTTTCAAACGAGCCAGCTCCGCGTCTGTAATCTCCTCTTTCTCCGCGATATAGGCCGCGAAAGGCTCCAGGGAACCACCCAGTATCGATTCCACAAAGTCTCCTACCAGCTTGCTGAGTACCGTAGCCTGATTCTCTGTGGGGGTGTAGCGATAGATACCTTCGTGGAGGTCACGCTTCAGAAACCCTTTCTCGCGCAGGCGCTCCAGAACATTGAGAATCGTGGTCTTAGTAAGGCCGCGTTGCGCCATGAAATGCTCCGCAACCTCGCGCCCACTGATAGGTTGATGCTCTGCAACATAGCGAAGCACCTCGGATTCCGCCGCACCCAGCCCTGGTTTGCGCCCCATAAGAACCTCCTGTTCGACACTTGTCGAATGCTTGTCGAAGTGTTATACGACAAGTGTCGAACAGTGTCAAGGGGAAGCCCAGCGGTAGGATGAGTAAATGCCTAACGAAGACCAGCTATACAGGGAATATCTCAGGGTGGTAGAAGGCCATACCTGGTTCCGAACCTATTACGCCGGGGATGCCTATGCCAACGAAACGTTTGAGAACCTGGAGCAAGCCAAAAAGCATTGGGACAAAGAACTGATTGTAGAGCCAATAGAGGAACCCACGGCAAGCGGACCGCGCGATGGATTTACCTATGTCCGAGTCACACAGAGGCATGTGGCAGACAGCCTCGGCGATGATGTGAAAGCGCAACGGCGTATTCTGGCCGCAATTCAGGCAAAGGGGCGATCCCTGGCGTTCACTGTCGCTCTCCGCAAGATAGTTCAACAGGAATTAAGCTCAGAAGCCACCGAGGATCACCTGCTCTGGGCCTGTCTGACTGCCACGGTTCCTCAGTACCTGGAAGCGGCTATTCATGCCATGACTACGTAGCGTATGGAACGGAAAGAGCTAGATGCCAGAGTTTCTATGGGTTCCGGTGCCTGACTTGTGGCGTTGCTGCCTGGACCAGGCGAAAGCCTCCATCGGAACTTGCATCGGATGGATTGAGTTTGCCTCGGTGCGTACAACGAAAGTAATCTGATTCATAGCAGTACCAGGACCCGCCGCAGGGGAAGCGAGTGGCGCTATCCGGCCCATCGCTGCACCACTGCCATACATTGCCCCCTATATCTGATAGCCCCAGAGAGTTCGTGAAGATGCGGATCGAGCGCTTCACAGGAGCCGTTTTACCCGCATCGCCGTATTTCCTGACGCTGCACCACACCTTACTCGTATCGAACGTCTCTCCCCACGGATACGTGATACTCATTCCCCCATCACGAGCCGCGTACTCAAATTCCTCGGAGGTTGGCAGGCGCCCACCTGCCCAACTCGCATAAGCCTGGGCATCATTCCAGGTCGCATTCACCATGGGATGGTCATCGTGCCAGCCCCAATCAGGCGCCTCCGGCATTTTCTTGCCAATCGCCAGGCAGTAGGTCTTGTACTGCGCTACGGTCACAGGAGTGGTGTCCATCCAGAAACCAGGAAGCGTGACCTCATGTTTCGCCTTTCCCAGAATAAACTTGCCACCAGGAACGAAGGCCATTATCGCCCCGCCTTTACGGGCTTTTCGTGCCCCCTTTTTCATGCTAAGCCTACCATGCTTTTTTAGAATACCTGGCGACCCTTGACAAGTTTATTGTGACAGTATATGATGTCAACATAAATCAATGTTAGAATCGAGTCCATCAGAAATACCGCCACTACCAGGAGACTGGACTGGGACTGCCGCCCAGCTTGCAGAGGCGCTGATTCTGGCACTGCCCCGGTATGCACTCTCCCCGGAGCCGCTACCCAGCGAGCGGCTGATTCGATTCTATGTGTCGTCTGGTGTGTTGCTGAAGCCACAGCGTGAGGGCAGAGAGGCATTGTTCGGGCAGCGGCAGGCCCTGCAGTTCCTGGCCGCCCGCGCACTTTTAGAAGACGGTTGGCCGCTCGCCAAAGTAGCCTCGTACTTGGAGGAGTTAAGTGACAGTGAGCTTCTTGCTCTGCTGCCACAGCGGGAGGTCATAGCGCCTGCCTCCGCTGTTGCGGGAGCCGCTATGCCTACCCGCGCTCAGCAGCTTATTGCCCGTTTCCGAAAGAGTGCCGAAGCGCCACCCGCACCGGCTTCAGCGGCGCCAGTGCAGCAAAAGAGCCTGGCGCGGCCTGTGATTCCGTTGCCTGCTCCTGGTGGGGAGGCGCTTAAGGAGCGACAGGCCGTTCGAGCCGCCCGCCTGGAGGAGCAGGCGCAGATCGCGGAAGCCTCCGCGGACGAACTCTATGTCGCGGAAGAGTCTACCGCCGTGAGTGAGCGCGAGGTACGCGTTCATATCACGCTCACTCCCTGGTGCGAGATCGCTCTCCACCAGGACTCTCTCAACAATCTCACTCCAGATGACGTGGAGAGCGCTACCACGCTCTTTCGCGCCGCTCTGGAGAGGGAAGTCTCCGAATAAATTCAACAAGCAAAGGAAAGAAATAGATGAGCTCACCCTTGATTACACTCACCCCAAAGAAAGCAGGCATCGATGCCGCCGGGGGCACGCTGGATGTGCTCCTGCGTGTTCAGTCTCCACCCATGCCGGAGAAGACTGAGCGCCGCGAGCGCCCTCCGATTCATTTGGCACTGGTGCTAGACCGATCCAGCTCTATGAGCGGTGCCCCTATTATCGAGGCCAAGAAATGCGCCCAGAAAATCGTCGAACGGCTTGGTGTGCGCGATAAAGCCGCCATAGTCTCGTTCAGTGACAGCGTCCATACTCTCAGTTCACTCGTGCCGGTAGCGCCAGCGGGGCGGCTGCTAAGTGCTATCGAGGGCATCGAAGCCAGTGGCAACACCAACCTGCACGGTGGCTGGCTCCAGGGCGCGCAGGAGCTAGCAGCACAGTCCGAGGGCGGTGCACTCTCCCGTGTGGTTCTACTCTCAGATGGTCAGGCGAACGAAGGCATCGTAGACCCACAGGCAATTTTCGCCCAATGCCGGGAGCTGACCGCGGCGGGCATCAGCACCACGACCATTGGCCTGGGCCACAGCTTCAACGAAGACCTCATGGTCGGTATGGCGAAAGCAGGGCAGGGGCAGCACTACTATGGCCAGAGCGCCAAAGACCTCTATGACGCGTTTTTAGAGGAGCTGGAGCTGACCGAGGCATTGCATAGCACCGGATTACACGCCACACTCGTGCCCGGCCCTGGCGTGATTGTAGAGATTCTCTCCAAAGAGAACGTGCGGGCCGATGCCCCGATTCCGCTCTCCGACCTGGCCTTCGGCGCGGAGGCGTGGCTGCTGGTACGGCTGCACTACAGCGCGAAACCCGTAGGTTCACACGCTCTACTCTCTGTTAGTGTATCGGGCAAGGCAGTCGGCGGCGCTACGTTTACGACCGCTCCCGCCCTTCTGGAGCTTCCCGTGCTCAACACCACAGGGCTTGCGCTACTGCCTGCCGATGCGCTGGTTGGTCGCCGACAGGCTGAGGCACTGAGTGCGCGACTCCTGCTAGCGTTCCGTAGCCGATTGAGCAGTGGGGACCGACAGGGTGCGGAGCAGGCACTGGCGGAACTAAAAGCACTGGGTCGGGAGCATGCCTGGATTGGCGAGAGCGTAGCGGAACTAGAGGAGCTTCTACGCCGCGATGAGGCTATGGCCCGCAAGGAAGCGCTTTACACATCGAGCCGCCTGCAAGACCGACTGGCCCCGGTAGCGGAGGAAGCCTACCGTAGCGATGAAACCGCAGCGCCTGCCGGTATGCCCGTCTTCCTCCGTCGCAAAGCCGTTCAGGGCCGCGGCAAAACAGATAAGTAACGCGCTGTAAAGCTGTAAAATAGGGGGAGGCGGTCACCGGGGTGACCGCCTCTTTTACCCTAGTTGGAGATTGCCATGATGAGGAAAGCCCTTTTCGCAGGAGCCATATGCTTGATAAGCCTCATAGGCCTCTATATCTATTGGATAAAAAGCAACACCGATCCCTTCCGTTATCAAACCTACAACGCCGAAGCGACCCGCATTCTCCAACAGGGCACGACAGCAGGCAATATAGAGACCACGTCCGCCTCAGAATTATCTTGCGATGGCAAGGCCTATTTACTACGCTACGGCAAAGATGGCAAGGCCCTCTTTTTTCCCAGCTATATCGACTATTCTGGCTGGGCTTGCGGCTATCTCTTCGACAAACGAGAGTACAAAGATGTCAACAACGGCGACACGATCAATGTGAATCTTAACGCCAGAGACAAATCCCAATCCTTCACCCTCAACTTGATAAAGAAGAAGGGGGAGAATTGGTACTATGTGGAAACCTTCTCCTGAGATACACCAGGGCAGTATAGCCTCCTGTTACCTACTCAGGCTTGGATTCCTCGAAACCTTCGTCTTGATTAACGCCATCCGAGACATAGACTGCCTCCGCGTCAGGATGCTTCTCTATGTTGTCTGCCAACCGCTGGAGAACGTCTTCCACCCAATCCGGTAGATCATCGCGCTCCAGGAATCGGACTATCTCTTTGTGAAGCATGGTGGGGCTACCGCTGATGCCTTTTTGCGCAAATTGAGCCAGCTCTGGCAGCGTGCACTCAGTTTGGGCCACAAGCGTTTTTATCTCGCTCCAGCCGCCGAAGTTGCACAGGTCATCGACCACTTTTCCATCGATACCCAGAGACCAGCCCATAAAATCGTGTTTCCTTTTTCTATAGACCGGGGCGCAGGGTGCGCCAGCCGCGAATCGTGAGAATCGTCAACGTCACTGAAAACGCAATCCAGGCCACACTCCAGAGCTTCAGGCCAGAATAGAGGCTGTCTTTGATCATCCAGAGTCCATAGGCGCACAAGACAACCGCACCCCAGCGGCGCAAGGAAATCAGGCGAACACTGGCTAGAAATAGCCCCAGTACATAGAGGCAGAAGACAGGGTCGATATGCCCACCCAGGCTGAGCATAATCAGTATGCCGAGTACGCCGATGCCTATCGCTAGAATCGCCCCGAGCCAACCGAATGTCCGCAACGCCGTTTCCATAACCCCATCCTCTCTGACCGGTGTGATGACTGAATTATAGTCACGGGCAGACAAGTATCCTGTAGGGCTTAGGTCCTGAATTCGCTGCGCAGTAGTGTCAGTCCACCACGAACATCACAGCGGTGCGCTCTAAGAAGTGGTCGCGGGAGTTCGCATCTAAGATGAAGCGGGCATCGGATTCTGAGAGCACCGGGCAGGTTCTATCGGCTCCGGCGCGGCGCGCACGGATGATCAACGGGCGGTTCCCCGCGCGGCTCCCGGAGCGACGAGCATCTCCCATGTTGCGGGGGTAGCTCACGATTCCGAACTCATCCACGAAATCCGGGTCTATCTGCATGGTGCCGTAGACCTCCGCGCCCCGACCATCGCGTAGCTTGGGGGCGCGGCACGGAATCACGCCCAGTCCCCGGCAGTCGATAATCAGTCCTGTGTACTCGCAGCCCGCAGGAGCCGGTGCGCCTGGCGCATACGGATCAGGTTCCGGGGTAGGCGCTGGAGTTGGGGTGGGTGTGGAAGCAGGTATCACGGCGGGAGTCAGGCTCGCTGTACCGACGGCTTCGGCTACGGAGCCCGCACCAGTGAGGGGAGTCTGCACGATGACGCGCCAGATACCGGACTCTTTCAGGAAGGTCTCTTCCACGACATCAGCACCCTTGACGACCGCGCTGACCTTCACTCGAATATCATCCGACTTCAGGGTGTAGTTGCTCACTCGGGTCTTCGCATCGACTCGGACCTGCTGCACCGCCATGCCCAGAGTGCGGAGAGCGTCGGCTAAGGCGGCATCCCGAGCGTCTAAGGCATCCTGTGCGCGAGAGCGGGTCAGGCTCGGGGGCGGCAGCGCGCCCAGCCCGACGGCGCGCGCGAAGCCCTTCTCATAGTCGATACGTCCACGCCCGCTTGCAACCACCTCCACCATGGCGTTTTCCCAGGTGCCCGCACCACCGTTTTTGCTTTCGGGGAAGACCAGCGCTGCCTGAATTGCCGCCGCGCTTTTGGCAGCATCGGCAGGGGTAGCTTTCGCGACGGCCAGTTTCACGGGCGGAGCCGCTTTCACAGTGGTGGCTTTAGGAGGAACCACTTTGACTGTTTTTATCGTCTGCTTCGCCACCGAGCGCGTAGGAGCAGGAGCGGGGGCCTTTTTCGGGGGGGCGCTGAGCAGCCCATAGAGCGGCATGGTGACAAGCAGGCAGTAGCGGAAAAAGAATAGAGACATAGCGCGGCGTCCTCCCGATTTATGCATCGGACAACGGAAAAGGCGTAGCGTTTCATCCATCCGTGACAACTGTTTCCAGCCGCTCCCGCGTATACTGTCTGTCAGTATGAATCCGGCTCGAATTGGTGTTCTGGGCGACTACGACGAGCAGAAGCCCACGCACATCGCCACCGACCGTGCCCTCCAGGAAGCAGCCCACGATATGGAGCGCTATATAGAGGTAAGCTGGCTGGGCACCGATAGGATTCACGACCTCAGCTCGTATGATGCGTTTGTGTGCGGTCCCGGCGGTCCCTATAAAGATCTGGCCAAAGGACTCCAGAGCATTACGGCGATACGGGAGTCTGGAAAACCAACCCTGGGAACCTGTGGCGGGTTCCAGCACATGGCGCTGGAGTTCGCGCACAATGTGCTTGGGCGGCCAGACACCGGGCACGCGGAGTATGCGGCAGGCGAGGATGCGCTTCTGATTGACTACCTCTCCTGCTCACTGGTGGGGCAGGTTCGCAGTGTCTCCCTGGTGGAAGGAAGCAGAGCCTGGGAAGTCTACGGTAGCTCCCCGATTTCCGAGAGTTTCCACTGCCGATTCGGTATCCACCCTGACTTTGTGGAGCAACTCGATACCGCCGGATTCCGGGTAACGGGAACAGATGAGCAACACGAGCCCCGCATTCTGGAGCTCCAGAATCATCCGTTCTATATCGCCACCCTCTTCGTGCCCCAGATGCGCTGTCTACAGGGCGAAGCCGTCCCCCTGTTTTCCGAGCTACTGCGACAGATTTGACCCCTTGCTCCTAACTTTTGGTAGGGGGCATTCGGAAAAGCCAGCGGTACACTAACACCCACTATGGAAACCACGGCGCTGCTGATTCAGCGGCAGGAGAGCCTCCGTACCATTGTCGAGTCCATCTCCAGCGAACTGCACCTGCGCCCTCTGCTCACCCAGATAGTCCGGCATGCCTGTAGCCTGATAGGAGCCGACAACGGCACGATAGGGCTGGTGGATGAGCGCCGCGATTTAGTGCACACCGAGGCCACTTGGAACATGCCCGAGAGCGAACTGGGTGCCGAGATGCCGCGTGGGGTGGGTCTGGCCGGTACCGTGCTGGCTACGGGGGAGCCGCTGGTGCTGGGGCGCTATGGCGAAGTGGATGCCCCCACACAGCCCACACTGAGTGAGAATGCGGTTATCGGTATTCCGATTCTCTGGCGCGAGAAGCTGATCGGGGTGTTCGGTATCGGCACGGACGCCTCACGGAGTAAGCGGCGCTTCACCGACGACGATGTAGAGACCCTCACCCTTCTGGCTCGCCACGCGGCGATTGCTATAGAGAACGCTCGCCTGTTCGAGTCCGCCGAGCGCGCTCTGGCCGAGACCCAGCTCATGTACGAAGCCAGCGCCAAGCTGAGCGCCGCCGTGAGTGTAGATGAAGTGGTGGCCGCCTATCTTATGCAGGTTGCAGGTGGGGGGCGGCATGCCTGCACCATTACCCGCTATGAGCGCACCGATGAGCAATCAGAGCCCACCGGGATTATTCTCCTGGGCCGCTGGTCACCGGATACGGGCTTAGACCTGCGCCGCCATCGGCATCCTCACGTTCGCGATGTCATTGATGACCTCCTTGAAGGTGGTCAGACCGTTGCCATGGCGAATGTGCACACCGATTCGCGTGCCAACAAGCTCCTGCGGGAGATTCAAAAAGAGTCCGGCAGACCCGCCCTGGCACTGATTCCTCTGCATACCCGTGGCCGCACCCGCCTGGGCCATGTGATTCTGAGTCATGAGAAAGTGCATGTGTGGGAAGAGGACGAGCTGCATCGGTTCGAGATTACGGCGGCTCAACTTGCCAGCGCCTTAGACTCCCGGTTCCAGCAGGAGCGCCTGGGGGCGCAGAGTCGGCAGATGGCTATCTTCGAGGAACGCCAGCGTATCGCGCGTGACCTGCATGACTCGGTCACACAGCTTCTCTTCTCCATGACCCTGATTGCGCAGACCGCCGGAGCCGCCTGGAAACGCGACCCGGAAGAAGGCGAGCGCCGCACCACGCGCTTAGTGGAACTCAGCCAGACTGCCCTGGCGGAGATGCGCGCACTCTTGGCTGAGCTACGCCCGCCCACACCACGACCCACCGGTCGCGAAGCGCTGGAGTCTCAGGGCCTGGTCACGGCGCTGGCACTGCACTTAGAGGCCCTTCAGGGTGACGGTGGACCCGCATTGACCCTGGATACCCGGCGCTATCGCCGCGCCGCCTTCGCGGTGGAGCACGCCCTCTACCGAATCGCACAGGAAGCGATTGCGAACGCCCGCAAGCATGCCCTGGCCAGCCAGATGGTGGTTCGCCTAGCGACTACTCGCGCTGGAGCGACCCGCATGAATGTCATCGATGATGGCATAGGCTTCACTCCTGGCAGTCCTCGTGTGGCTCCGAGTGGCAGTGGCATGGGCCTCTCCAGCATGACGGAGCGCGCGGCAAAAGTTGGCGGCACGCTGAAAGTGCGCTCCATGCCTCAGAAGGGGACTGCGATAGAGGTAACCGTCCCTGTGGAGGCGAAAGAGCAACCATGAATCCCATTCGGCTGCTGATTGTAGACGATCATGAGATGGTGCGCGAGGGCCTCTCGCTCCTGCTCTCTGAAGCCGAAGACATCTCTATTGTGGGGCAGGCCAGCCGGGGCAGTGAAGCCGTATCGCTCACCCAGTCTCTCGCTCCCGATGTAGTCCTCCTGGACCTCTTCTTGCCGGATACCAACGGGGTCGAGGTCACGCGCCGTCTGAAAACTGCGGGAAGCACCGCCCGCATCCTCATTCTCACCAGCTCGGCAGAAGGCACCCATGTGCGCGAGGCGCTCCAGGCAGGGGCCACAGGCTATCTGCTCAAGGACCTACTTCGTCAGGATTTACTCAATGCCATTCGCGCCGCCGCGCAGGGGCGCCCCACACTGCACCCGGTGGCACAGGCACATCTGGCCCGTGCCGCCGTCGAACCGTCTACGTCGCCGCTGGACTCTCTCACCGACCGAGAGCGCGATGTGCTGAAGCTGCTTGCCGAGGGCAATGCGAACAAGGAAATCGCCGCCAAGCTCGGTCTGACCATCGGCACAGTCAAAGGCTATGTGAGCATCGTGCTCAGCAAGCTGGATGTCGCCGACCGCACCCAGGCCACCCTCCTCGCCGTCCGCCACGGCCTCGTCAACCCAGCATCTCCCTCTGCCCCTCAGTAATGGAGGGAAAGGGCTTCTCTCTTATTTTCGATGGCTTCAACATCATCTGCGGCAGACTCTAGACCCAGAATTTCCTCATGCCCAGCTTGCCAGCTGCGATGTCTGTGTTGGCGAGATTGTTCTCTGGGTGGACGAGGAAACGGTGCTTAAAGAGAGCAATTTCCAGAGATAAAATAGTGCTATGGAACTCTCTTGTTGCAAAGGCTGGAGCAAGGCATTCTGTGTCGCTGTATTAGCTATGGTGAGTGGATACGACCTAACTGTAGGCCGTAACGAACTTGTAAAATTCTTGCATGAGTATATTCCCCATGATCGGAGCATCTGCAGTACGTTGATACGTTGTTCGCCTCACCCTAGAATAATAATGGGCACGAATCATTTATGGTTATGGGCATTCCTCAGTGCTCTTCTTTTTCTAGGCGTTTATCGCTTCTGGGGAGGCAGGGAATTTACACGTTTCATAGGTAAACTGTCCGGGATATTGAGTGCCCTATTATTCGTCACTATTTTTCTTGGTTATTATCTAGAATGTAGGCAGGAGCTGCGTGACAATATTATGCTTGGTGACTATATTATTTTCTTTGTGCCTCACCTAATTTGTGCCTTTCTGCTTCTGATGCTGTCCCTGTCAGGGTTACTAGAGAGGTCCGAATAGGGTAGAAGCATCGAAAAAAGACCCCCGGAGGGACCGGGGGTTTTAGGGGTGTTTGGGTGTTCAATCGCATCGTCTTTAGCCTGCGGTTGCTCTCGCGGACCAAGGAGGACACCATTAACAATTTAATAGTATGCGGATTTCTCACAAATACGTATGCCTGGCATAAAAAGCGAAACACTTTTACCAGTAATTTCACTCTGGCGCTTTTGCGGGCAGGTCTAAAGTCCCGGTGCAGTTTGAGTCGAAAGCCCCACAACTTGGGCGGTACTCCTCCGTTACTATCCCCATAAGGAGAAGCGACGATGATCTCGACCCGACAGGAGCTGCCCGTTCTCAAAGACGCGCCTACCCCAGCATCGCTGGATATGCCGATTGACTACCAGAAGCTCCGCCATACTCGTGCGGCGCGGTGGCTGCGGGGAACGCTCTACAAAACCCTGGTAGGGGCGAAAGGGTGGCCCATGGTCTTCCGCGCGCCCGCTCCGGATGCCGGAATGCCCACTGGCACCAGTCCACATCTCTATGTGCATCTACCGTTTTGTAAGCAAATCTGTCCGCACTGTCCCTATGTGAAGACCCGCTATGAAGCTCAGCTCCACAAAACCTACGGCGAAGCCCTGATGCAGGAGCTAGATACCTACTTAGCGCAGCCTGAGCGGGCACAGGCAACATCACTCTACTTCGGTGGAGGAACCCCCACCGAAACCATGGACCTGATCGAGGCCAGTATAGAGAAACTGCGCCCGCTGCTGACCCCAGATGCGGAGATTGGCGTGGAAGTACACCCACAGAACGCCACTCCTGAGCTACTGGGGCAGCTTCGTGCACTGGGAGTCACCCGCGTGAGTCTGGGTATAGAGACCTTCCGCCCAGATTTGCTCAAGAAACTGGCACGGGCCTATACCCCGGAGCAGGCCGAGCAAGCCATCCGTGATGCCAAAGCGATGGGCTTCGAGTGCGTGGATGTGAATCTTATCTTCTCGATTCCCGGTCAGGACGAAGAGGAGACCGCCGAAGATGCCCGCCGCTGTCTGGCTCTCGGCGTAGACCAGCTTTCTGCCTATCAGCTCTTTACCTTTGTACATACACCTATTGGGAAGCGAGTGGCGCACAGTAATTTCCAGGTTTATGGCGACCGCCCCAGACTGCGGGCGCAGAAACGCTTCAACGATACTTGCCTGGCCGCCGGGCTGGTGCGCACATCGCCGTGGAACTTCTCCCGGCCCGGCGTGGCTCCTTACTCTACTGTAACTCATGAAGACTATGTGGGCTTCGGGGCAGGAGCAGGTTCCAAGGTAGGGGGTGTGTTCTGGTTCAATACATTCTCGGTCAGCGAGTACGCTGCCCAGCCCCACCCGCGCCCGGCACTGGTGTTGGAAACCAGCCGCCGCTTCGAGCGAGCGCACGCTCTGTACTGGCAGCTCTACTGCATGCATGTCACCGCCACAGACAGCGCCCGCGAGTTCCCTTTGCTGTTCTGGGCGCTTCGCCTGACCGGTATGCTCCGTCGCGAAGGAAGCACCTGGCGAGTCACCGAACTGGGCTCCGTCTGGATGCACCGGGTACAGCAACTTTTCTCCATCAGCTATATCGATGATCTCTGGGATGCCTGCCAGCGCGAACCCTGGCCCGAAAAAGTGGTGCTGGCATAGAACTGCTGAGGCCATCTCCCTTGAATGCTCACTTCGTGAGCTTCGTCCCTCTTCCCACACCCAGAGGGTACCCGCCCTTCGTACCTCAGGGGGAAGAGGGATAACACACCGCTTACCGCCAATACAGAATCTCGTCTCTGGCGAAGCGCATCGCCGGAGGGAAGCCTCTGTACTGTTGGTAGGTGCTGAATTCCCCTCTTCCAGCGAGGAACGAGCGAAAACGGGGAAGAGGGGCGAGGCGACGAAGGAGCACTCAGGGGAGATGGCTGTTAGGGAGATGGATAAACTGTGCTTGTCCCCGAATCTTCTGGTGTCTTGTCCCCGTTTCCGTCCCCAACTCCACGCAAAAATGGGACCATGAGGAGTACGGAACAATGAAACTCAATGGGGCATTTCTGGCGGTTCTGGGGGTTTTGAGCGCAACCAGTGGGGCACATGCTTTCGATACCGGGCATCACTATGACCTCACCCGTGAGGCGCTGAAAGAGCTTGGCATGAGCGAAGACGCCATTCAAGTAGCCCAGGTAGAGAACTGGCTGGTGGACTACTACAGCAACAATCCCACCCGGAAAGATCTAGAAGCGGATCTCTCGAAACTGCACTTCGACAACCTGAACACGACCACTAAGGTACGCAACTACTGGGGCCGCCTTACGGTGAATACGAAGAAAGCGGTGGAAGACGCGGCAAAAGCGAAAAATCCCATGCAGGTGGTTGCCCTCACCGGAATGAGCCTTCATGCGGTTCAGGATTTCTATACGCACTCTAACTGGGTAGAGACACACTCTACTTTTAGCGATGCCTACTCCACCCGAACCTGGTTCGATGTACCACCGCCGCTTACGGCAACCAAACTGGTGACCGGAACCTATCCCAACAGTAGCCCGGTTCTTTCCACCAATCACGGTAACTACTCAGTGGGTATGAACCACGATTCCTACTGCCGGCCCCGGTGGGATGAGGCTTATGTGTACGCCTACAGCGCTTCAGTACAGTGGGTCTCGGCCATAGAAAAATGGGTTTCTGCCGTAGACCCTGCGGTCTGGGCACAGGCAAAGAAGCTTTCTCTGGGCACGATCAATTCGGCAATGCTCAAGTTAGACCGTGTTGCGGCTTACAAGGTCTCGGAGTGGGTCGCCTCAGATGGTAACGATGGGCACTGGAAAGGCAAGGGGAGCGGCAGTAAGGCGGAGTGGTATGACTTTACCGTCGCCTGGGCCAGTGGAATCGACTCTATTTTTGTAGAGCACTTTAAAAACGATAAGTGGCATCAGGCTCTCACGAATAATCTACATGGGAACACTCCACCTGCGACCCCCGTGCCCTCCATGCCATCACGTCCACTCAACAAGATGGCGGTCCGGGTGCGTACCTCTTCCATTGAGGAGCTACCTGTGGGGCTTTTGGAGGCAAAGATGGATATGGCTGGCACCCCCGACTTTTTAGGGCAGGTAACTATAGACGGGCAGGTGTTTGTGGAAGCCATGCAGATAAACAAGTCCACCATCGCGCCGTTCTGGTGGTCGATCAAGTTCGTAGATGCCGGGCGCAATAAAATCGATATCGTCTACGATCTGTTCGATGAAGATTCTAAGATCTCCGAGGTTTGCGATATCAATCCCACCGTGGGTAAGAAGAAGCTAGAGTTCTCCCTCTCCCTGTTCAGTGACACGGTTTCAGGAGACATCAGTGGTAGCGCCGGGAAGCGCCTGACGTCGGAAGGTGTAAAGGGCGACAACAACCGTGCCCGCATCGCGCTCATCGTCGATTCCCGCAGGCTAAGGCAGTAGAGCGATATAGCTCCATAGGTAAAAGCCGCCTGAGATATCTTAGGCGGTTTTCGCTGTTGTTCTGCGGGGGACAGCGATACACTTCAAGTAGAAGATGAAGCCGCTCCGCTCAGGAAAGCTTATGCCGAAATTCGGCGCCATCGGCCTCGGAGTAGCTGGCGGCACCCTCGCTATGCTGCCACTCTTTACCTCTACTCAGGTTAGCATATTAGAGGGTGGGTTGAGCTTTATGGCAGGAGCAGTTCTCTTTTGTGGGAGCCTGCTTTTTCTCACCCGATTAGCAGCCTCTAGAAATTGGCTTGCCCTGTTTGTGGGGCTTGCCATGGCTATTTTGAGCTTTTTCCTGGCGCCGCATAACAAAAGTATTTTCGATGATGATCCTAGTATAGGAGGACAGGTGGGTCAGGGAATCCACGTGATGTTTGAATGCTTTTCCTGGGCACTATGTGGATTTCTTATTTCTTTGCGGTTAATTGCCTATCACACCCTAACACGGATTTTCTGCCTCATGACAGGAGGAATTTTACTGCTCGCGGGGTATTTCATGACCCACGATTCCAGCATGACCATGGCCGGATTTTTGCTTTTAGTAGCAGCCGTGGTAGGTAACTGGCCCTGGATAGGGGCCTGTATGGAAAACTCACTTCCTGACAATGCATGCCATCTCTCTTCTGAAGAGCAGGCTCTTGCGATAAATAGTGTCTCTCCAAGTGAGGAATATCGCGACCGTCGCTCGGTATGATTTCGAGGGATTTCAATCCCTCATGTACTTCGGGCAAATTCGGTAACTCGCTAACCGGAATTTATCAACACCTCGAAAAGACACACGATACAATAGAGGGTTATGGCAGTCCCCCAGGATCGTATTCGTAATTTCTGCATCATCGCGCACGTGGACCACGGAAAGTCCACTCTTGCTGACCGCCTGCTGGAAGTCACCAACACGGTCGAGAAGCGAGACATGCAGGAACAGATCCTCGACAAGATGGATATCGAGCGTGAGCGGGGCATTACCATCAAGATGGCCGCCGTACGAATGCCCTATATCGCTGCCGATGGGCTGGAGTACGAACTCAATCTAATTGACACGCCCGGTCACGTGGACTTCACCTACGAAGTCTCGCGCTCGCTGAACGCCTGCGAAGGAGCGCTCTTAGTGGTAGACGCCGCGCAGGGCGTGGAAGCGCAAACCCTGGCGAACGCCAACCTGGCGATGAACGCCAACTTAGAGATTATCCCGGTTATCAACAAGATCGACCTGCCTGCCGCCGATCCGGAGCGAGTGGCTGAGGAGATCGAGAGCGTATTGGCTATTGATGCCACCGAGGCGATTCCCTGTAGCGCCAAAGAAGGTATCGGAGTCCCTGAGATTCTAGAGGCCGTGGTGAAGAAGGTGCCGCCGCCAACCGGCGACCCGAACGAACTCCTGCGTGCCCTGGTCTTTGACAGTCACTACGATGGTTACTTAGGCGTAGTGGCCTATGTGCGACTGGTAGACGGTACGCTGAAGGCGGGCGATAAGATTCGCTTCATTGCCACTGGTAAAGAGTTCCCGGTCAGCGAGGTTGGCGTCTTTACCCCTGGCATGAAGCCGATTGCCGAGCTACGCGCCGGTCAGACGGGTTACCTACATGCCGCCATCAAGTCTGTGACCGACTGCCGTGTGGGTGACACGGTTACCGTTGCGGGTCGTGAAGGCAAAACCGTAGAAGCGCTGCCTGGCTACCGACCTGCCAAGCCCATGGTCTTCTGCGGTCTCTACCCCATTGATAGCTCGGACTTCCCCAAGCTCCGAGACTCGTTGGCCAAGATGCAGCTCAATGATGCTGCGCTCAGCTTTGAGGCAGAAAGCTCCGCGGCTATGGGCTTCGGGTTCCGTTGCGGCTTCCTGGGCCTACTGCACATGGAGATCGTGCAGGAGCGCTTAGAGCGTGAGTTCAACCTCTCTTTGCTCGCTACTGCTCCCAGCGTGGTCTACCACGTGTACAAAACCGATGGCACGATGGAGACGATAGACAACCCGGCGAACTGGCCCGATACCACGCTCATTGAGCATGTGGAAGAGCCGTATGTCTCTGCCGCTATTATCGTTCCCACGGACTATGTAGGTGCCGTGATGGATATGGGCCGAGATCGCCGTGGTATCCAGACCCGCTCGGACTACCCCGCACCGGGCCGCGTGATGCTCTACTACGAACTCCCCCTGGCTGAGATCGTGATGGACTTCTTCGACCAGCTCAAGTCTCGTACCAAGGGCTACGCCAGCTTCGATTACGAGCTTTCCGAGTACCAGCCCAGCTCTCTGGTGAAAGTCGATGTGCTGGTGAATACAGACAACGTGGACTCGCTCAGCTTCATCACGCACCGCGATAAGGCTTACAATCGCGGCAAGATGCTGGTCGAAAAGCTCAAGGAAATCCTGCCCCGCCAGCAGTTCGAGATCAAGCTACAGGCGGCTATAGGCGGCAAAATTATCGCCGCCGAGCGCGTGTCTGCCCTGCGCAAAAACGTGATCGCCAAGTGCTACGGTGGTGACATCACCCGTAAGCGCAAGCTGCTGGAAAAGCAGAAGGAAGGCAAGAAGCGCATGAAGCAGATCGGCTCGGTAGAGATTCCACAAGAAGCCTTCATGTCGGTCCTCAAAATCAGCGACTAATCAAGTATGCCCCCTGCAAAGGGGGTATTTTCATTGGGGGGAGGTGCGTTTTGTTTCGGAAGCTATTTCTGGCATTACTGGCGCTCAGTGCTCTGGCCATATCTGCGCTTGCCATAGCCTTCCCCCAGATGAACCAGCGTACTTTATTGGAGGTCAACGGTGCCAGGGCGGTTCAATACCATAAACGTGAGTGGAAGCTGTTGCCTTTCGCTTACTGGGGATTCAATCTCGACCCTCCTGAGCGAAGTGGATGCTGTGACGAATCTGGTGGCCAGAAAGAGCATTTTTATCGTTTCGGGTTTATCAGCATAACAGATAGTCAGAGTATAAATAAACTGAACAATGTGCCGGTCAATACTGGCCAAGATAAAGCAGCCAGTCCAGAAAATCTTTGAGGTGAGCCAATGTTTCGAAAGCTCCTTTTGGTATTTATAGCGCTCCATGTTCTGACTGTGGCTGCACTTGCTATCGTCTTTCCCAACAAAAATGAGCATGGCTTTATACGTCTTAGTCATAGGCCAGAGTTTGAAAAATACTATAAAAGACACTGGGAGCTACTTCCCCCTACAGACTGGGGATTAGAACCGAATCCTCCAAAGGAAATGGGATGTGGTCCATCAGGAGGCTGTGGTTCCGGAGTGCGACGTTTCGGATTTATTGGTATTGTCGAAGAAGAAGGCTGGCAAATCACAGGAAAACTTCGGGAGTAGATAATGGCTGTTGCGTACAAATTCCCCACTCTAGTCACTGCCGAGGAGTTATTCTCCATGCCGGATGGAGAACGCTATGAACTGGTTCGTGGAGAGCTGAAAGAGTCAAAGATGCCTACTGGCGATAATCACGGCGCAATGACTGCCTGGCTGAGTGCTCATATTAGTATCTATATCTACTCAAAAGGGCTTGGAGATTGCTTCGCGGCAGAAACAGGTTTCCTGGTTGCGCGTGACCCAGATACGGTTCTGGCGCCCGATTTTGCCTTTATTACCAAGGCTCGTTTGACTTTTTCGCGCGGTGGTGGCTACGTTCGCGCTGTGCCCGATCTTGTGCTGGAAACTCGCTCCCCCAGCGATAGACCCCGCGAAGTAGCCGAAAAAGTAAAAGAGTGGCTGGATGCCGGAGTCTCTATGGTGCTGGAGCTAAACCCGGCTCGGAAGATTCTCACTGTCTATCGGCCCGACAGAGAACCTATCGCCTTGGGGGAAAACGACACGTTCGATGGCGAAGAGCTACTCCCTGGATTCTCCCTGCCCCTGACAGTCCTGTTTGAAGACTGAGCGATGCATAAGGGACTGAAATCCCTTGTACACTGGCGGTTATCCCTTCGTAATCCGCACCGCACCGCGATTGGGTAGCACATCGAACTGCGCTATTGTTTCGCCAGATATTTGCTGCGTTGGTGTGGGCGTTGCGGGTTTGGTTTTGCCCTGCACTATCTGGAAGCGTTTCCAGGAAGCAGGGACACGTACACGAATGGTCAAGGGGGCGGTATAGAGCGTGGTAAAGGGCAGGCCGTAGGTAGGCAGCTTTTTAGGATCGCACTTCAGAGCCAGGGTGAAAGCGGAACTACTTGTCTGAGTGAGCTGAAGCGGTTCGGCGGCGCTGCGCTGAGTGACATACTGATGAATGGTGCCTGTGGGAGCGGTCCAGATGTCGGTCTGGTTTGCTGTCAGAAAATCCAGGATGCGCGTTAGATTGGCAACGCTCGTGCTGAGCCATTCCCCACCCGTGCCATGCATGCCAAACTGAATCCAGGAGCGATTGGCAAGAGCCTTTTTCGGAATAGCGCAGGGGTCGGGATTGCCGTTAGCATCGTCAAAGAACTCACGTCTTGGTGTCGCAAAGAGTCGATACTTCACAAGGATTTGCTCTAGCTCGTCCGCTGTGAGCTTCCAGGGAACCCCGCCTGGTGTAGCAAAAGGTAGCAGGCGCGGGCGATTGCCATAGATGCGAGTCAGAATCTCCGAACAGCCCTTTATCTCGCTCTCCGCTTCGCTGACACTGTTCGCCCCTTTATGGTTAAGCGTGTGGTTACCGATCTCGTGCCCTGCTCGGAGAACATCGCTTTCCCAGACTTTCGCATTCGGTTTGTAATGACCCGTGCCGGGGCAGATGAAAAAAGTAGCGAAGGCTTTGTACTTTGCCAGAAGCGGGATGGCGTTCTGAATCTGGCTGTTCATGCTGTCATCGAACTGCAGGGAGATCGCTGCCACTCGCCCATCACGATAGGGAGTTATTTCCGGCGTATGGGGGAGTTCTTCGGGTTTCATGGAAGGGCTACCTCGCTCTCCCCTGTCTGTTGGTCGTTTCAGCAGGAAAACCCTTCCGCTTTTGGCGTAAAGCCGTTAGTGAGGAAGTTTATGGAGCAAACGATTTATGAGGCCGCAGGCGGGAAGCAAGCCTTTATCGACCTGGCACACGCCTGGCATATCCGGTGCATGGCTGACCCGGTGGTAAGTCACGCCTTCTCGCATGGCTTTCACCCTCAGCATTCGGAGCGATTAGCGGCATACTGGGCTGAGGCACTGGGCGGACCCTGTGACTACACCGAATCCATGGGCAGTGAATCCAGCGTAACTCGAATGCACGCAGGGAACGGCGAGCACCAGGAGATGGACGAGTGCGCCATAGCCTGCTTCGCACTGGCCCTGGAGGATACCGGTCTCTCCCAGGATCCACGCTTACGAGACACACTCAATGCCTACTTTCGGTGGGCGACCCAGAGAATGTCCGCTTATCCGAAATCCGCAGATCACGTTCCTGAAGGGCTCGCACTAGCACGATGGTCCTGGAACGGACCTGTTTGAACTATCGTATACTCATACGAAACCTAGTTTTACTACTTCGGGTAAGGTTTCTCAGGCGCAGAAGGCTGAGCTACCTGCTCACAGAGGTGAAATAATGCTCCGAAAAGCTGCTATGGTATTCTTCGTATTAAGCGGCCTCGTCGTTGCCGTAGGCGCTGTTGCCTTTCCTCCGATAGAAAAACGCCAAACCTCACAACAAGAAGGTCTTCTTGTCGAGAAAACATACAAACGCTATTGGAAGGTTCTTCCTATTTCGGTATGGGGATTTACTCCGATTGAGACTATTGCTGATGGTGGTAGCGGGGGAGGCGGTTGGTATACCAGGAGATTCGGCTTTATTGGCCTTAGAGAAGACCACTGGACCCAATATACAAGAAGTAGTGAACCCAAACAGAATACTTTGATACTAAAGAGCCAGTGAGAGGAGAGGGACACCATGCTCCGAAAAACTGTCTTACTTATTTTTCTGCTAAGTGCTCTAGGAGTTGTTGTGGGGGCAGTCACTTTTCCACCTTTGGAGACACATAAAACCTCACGCCATTATGAGTGGAATATCAAAGAAACTCACAGGCGTTATTGGGAGATTCTTCCTCCTGAGGCGTGGGGAGTAACTCCTGTGAAAACGGCTATCCGAGGTGCTTATGAAGGTGGCAGTATCCGCACCAGGCGATTTGGCTTTGTCGGCCTTACTGAATATGACCAGACAGTAAGTAGGAAAGAAATGAAAGCAGAGAGGTAACTTAATGCTTTGGAAAGCAATATTGGCTTTTGTCTTGTTAAGTGCTCTGACCGTTGCTGTGGGAGCGCTGGCGTTTCCACCTATAAACGAGCACCAGTCCTCAGAAACGGCTACCCATTTCGTTAGCAAAACGCATCAGCGCCACTGGATTCTCCTGCCAGTCTCTCGATGGGGATTTGGGTTTGAAGGCAGCATGGGCTGCCTGATGGACGGCATCAGTGGTGATCAGACTACGGAGCGGCGACTGGGACCAGTGGCACTGGTAGAAGATTTGGTGATTATGGGTGTTAAAAAAGCCGAGCACGTAAAATTCCCCCCAGTTAAAATAATTCGATTTTAGACGCCAGGTGAAGTAATACTGGTTGTAGGAAGACTAAACAGCCAGCAGGAGATAATAAAATGTTCAAGAAAACGCTACTGATAGGCTTCCTATTACTGGCTCTGGTTGGTGTTGTAGGGGCGATTGCTTTTCGGCCTCTAGAAAAGTATCAATATTCCCAGCTGGAGGGTGGGTTCAGGCAAGAAACCTATAAACGCTACTGGAAGATTCTGCCTTTTTCCCAATGGAGTGTTCATTTTACGGAGAGTATTCCCGAAGGGGGTAGGGAGGCATATGGTAAGTACATCAGGCGGTTTGGATTTGTTAGCCTTACGGAAGACCGCTGGACACTCGCTGTCCACTTGCCAGAGCCAGAGCAGCAGGCATCAAAAGTGAAACCATGAGGACTCTTTAGCCACTAAACAACCAGCAAGAAGCTGTAAGATGCTACGAAAGATACTTTTACTGATTGCAGCTATATGCCTTTTGGTCGTCGCAGCAGGGGCGCTTGCCTTCCTGCCTGGAAAGTGGAAGCGTACCTATGTAACGTCGACAGGCAGGTCTCACACAGACACATACGAGAGATCCTGGAGGCTGCTGCCACGCGAGAAGTGGGGATTTTCATCGGAAGACCTGGTGTTCTGTGCCTATGCTGGCAATGATGAGCGGTTGCGCGTATGGCGAATCGGATTCATCGCGGTCGCGCTATATGAAGAGCCAGGCCTCTGAAGTGAAAAGTAACAGGCTGTGAGGTAGCAGCATAATGCTCCGTAAGATATCACTCTCTCTGCTGGCGTTACTCTGCCTGATTGGAGGCGTGCTCGCTTTTCTGAATCGGCCCTTTCATAAAGAATGGTATGCGAAGGAAGGAAGTCTCACTCGTATTGAGTTCGACTCGCGGCGATGGGAGCTGCTGCCTAGAGAGGACTGGGGCTTTCAGGCCACCGAATTCGGCAACGATGGCATGCTGACAAAGACGCGACGATATGGATTTATCGCCATCGTAGAAGAAGGGGGCTGGGGCGGCTATAAGTCCGACTAGCTGATTTCAACACTATGTTGACTGTTGGGCGCGATGGTGCGCTGCTATTACACGGAAAACCATACCGAGGCATCGGGGTGAACTACTTCGATGCCTTTCAGCGGCACTTGCTGAATGAGAAAGATACCTCGTTTGAGGCTGGCTTCGATGCCCTGGCAGAGCGCGGCATTCCCTTTATCCGGTTCATGGCCTGCGGGTTCTGGCCAGTCGAACAGACGCTTTATGAGGTGAGTCCAAAGGCGCATTTTGCCCGGTTGGAGCGATTCGTAAAAGCTGCTGAGGCGCGGGGTATCGGGCTGATACCGTCGCTGTTCTGGAATATGTCTACCGTGCCCGATCTGGCTGGAGAACCCTGCTCGGCGTGGGGAGACACGAAGAGCCGCACTCATACCCGCATGCACCGCTATACCCAGGAGGTCGTCACGCGTTTCAGGGACTCTAAGGCATTGTGGGCTTGGGAGTTCGGGAATGAATATAATCTGCCTGCCGATCTACCCAACGCTGCGGAGCATCGCCCACAAATCGCTGTGGACCGGGGCACACCATCCACCCGTACGGAGCGCGATGAGCTTACTCATGATGATATCCGCACAGCGTTGAAGGCATTTGGGAATGAAGTGCGGCGCTACGATAAGCAGCGTCTGATTGTCTCTGGCAATGCTCTGCCTCGTCCTTCTGCCTGGCACCAGCTCCATGAGAAAAGCTGGAAGCAAGATGACCCTGGGCAGCAGGCAGAGATGCTGCTTGCCGATAACCCGAACCCGCTTGGCACACTAACGATCCATGCCTACGAGGACTTCGACCGGGTCGCAGATGCGCAGGCTGTGGCACGGCAGGCAAGAAAGCCGCTGTTCTTAGGGGAGTTCGGCGTCCCCGGCGCACCTACACCAGAGTCTGACAAACGCTTCACAGCGATGCTAGACGGAATTAAGCGACTGAAGATTCCGCTCTCGGCGCTATGGGTATACGATTTTCCCTATCAGGATGATTACACGGTAACGGCCACCAACACCCGGCGTGGGCAACTAGAGGCCGTGGCTGCGGCTAACAAGCGGCTTCGGTTACCGTGACGGTATCTACCAGGACCGATATGGTCCGGCAATGGGCGTCGTTCCTCCGCCGTCGCCTGTGGCGAGGTTATATGCTTTCCTGCCACGGCACAAAGTGCCCATAGCCGGACGTTTACCGTCCTGGAAAACATGGGTTTGGTATCGACCTGCATGTGGACAATGAGGATATTGTGAGCCTGCAAGGGGAGCGCTTCGGCTTCTCCGTGGTGTTGGTAGCACTGGAGGATACGGCGTGGACCAATAAAGTCCGCGCCGCTATATCTCCGATGACAGGCGCGGCCAGGCCAGCCAGATGAGAAACCCGATGTAGGCCGTAATACAGAGGAGCGCAAGCATTACTGGTGGATAGGGAAGCATACTCAGGCTGAACCAGGCGGCAACAATAATTCCCGCGATAGCCGCCCAGCGCCGCAGATGCCACAGACGCCAGTAGATCCAGCCCTGCACCCCAAACATCGCCAGACCGGGAAGCATCCAGAAGGTCCAGCCCTCCATGAATATGACCCAGAGCACGATTCCTAATTGGAAGGCGGTTAGCAGCATGCCCGCCATTGCAAAGAGGCGAATCTGTTTTAACATAGGACCAGTTTCGCCATAGGTCCCCCGAACGTCTATAGGACTAGTGCTCAGATTAAGTAGGTCTAACGTCCTGATAACTCAGTGGAAGAGTTTCTTGTTCAGTTGCACCAGGTACCGACGGCCATAGCGACTGTCTTCCAGGCGGTTGATGAGCGCCGGAGAGAGGTTACGACGGTACTCGGGGAAGCAGACGGCGGCGCCCAGGGTGAGAGAAGCTACAGTATCGGTATCTCCGGTGAGGCCAACGGAGGCCCGAAGCAGCTCGTGCAGAGAACGATGGGCGGTGAGCAGGGTAGCTACAGCACGGACAGTGGCAAGGCCGTCCACGGGCACCGGGCCGCTCCAGGGAGTTTGCCAGTCGATACTGGGTACCTGGTGGGTTAGGAAGGGGATCAAGTCAGTCAGCTTCCCCTCTTGCCGCAGACCGTAGTGCGCCATTAGCCCGATGGCCTGCGACGACGCTATGCCCACTTCCGTATTGTGGGTCAGGCTGGCCTGTATCCGTGCGTACTCTTTGACCTTTGCTACTGTGGGTAGGATACCCAGCGGAAGAGAGCGCATGGCAGCACCGTTTCGGATGCTATCCGGGCGAATCAGGCGCAGGAAATCATCTCCGTTTTTACACTTCTTCAGAATCGACTCGAAACCGCGCGCATAGCCGGGGTGCGGGTCTCGGTGGTAGACCGTCACAAAGCGATCCGCCAGTGTGCGCGAAGTCCAGGGGCGATCCTCTGCCAGTACTTCCGCAAGAGCCAGGCTCATCTGTGTATCATCGGTATAGAAGCCGGGGCGAGTTCCATTACTCGATTTCTTGCGGTAGCGCCAAGCTGTGTTGTCCTTTTCCACTTCCTCACGCGGCACGAACTCAAAGCCTGCGCCATACGCATCTCCAATGGCAAGTGCCAGCAGCAGAGGGGGAACTTGGGTAGCAGTGGATTTCATAGTGTTAGTATAACACAAACAAGAATCTTTAACTGGGAGGTTCAGGGCAGGGAGTGAAGCGGCAAGGGAAAGCGAGGGCGTTGTACAATCAGGCATGGCGCGACGCACGGCGTTTCTCTATACCGATGAGTTTCTTGCCTACAATTTGGGCTCCTCACACCCCCTGCAGCAGCGTCGGCTGAGGATGGTGCACGACACCCTGAAAGACCATGGGGTGTTAGAGTCCGCTGGTGGTCCGGTGGCGGAGCGCATGCCCACGCCAGCAGATTTAGAGCTGCTGAAGCGAGTGCACACCGGGCCATATCTAGATGCGGTAGAGCACGCCTCGCGTGAACCAGGGGCGCGGTATCTACGCGATTTCGGGCTGGGACCGGGTGATACTCCTGCGTTTCCCGATATCTGGCCATCGTCGCGGCTCTATGCCGGAGGGAGTATCGATGCGGCCCAGCTGGTGACCTCCGGTGAGTTCGAGATTGCGTTCAATGTAGCCGGTGGGCTGCATCACGCTCATGCCGACCGCGCCAGTGGGTTCTGTACGTTTAATGATTTAGCTCTGGCGGTACTGGCGCTTCGTGATGCGGGATATCAGAAAGTTGCCTATATCGACATAGACGTGCACCACGGCGACGGGGTCCAGTTCCTTTTCTGGGACGATCCAGATACCCTTACGATTTCCTTGCACGAGTCTCCCGAGTGGCTTTTCCCACGGGTAAGCGGCTATGTGAGCGAGGTCGGTGGTGAAGGAGCCGAGGGCACGGCGATCAATATTCCGTTCGCACCGGCCACAGGTGATGCTGTCTGGTTGGATGCGTTCGAGGCCATCGTGCCCGAAGCGCTCTCTCGGTTCCAGCCGGATGCCCTTGTGCTGCAAACCGGGGCGGATGCTCATGTAGGCGATCCTCTGGCGCACCTGGCTCTCAGTACACAGGGATGGCTTAAGGCTTTCACGAGGCTGTTAGAGCTGGGGGCAGACAAGCCGATTGTGGTTACCGGAGGTGGCGGTTACAATTTAGAGACGGTGCGGCGGCTCTGGTCTATGGCAACAGCGGCTTGCGCAGGGATTCGCCTGGATGCGCTGCACGATACTTCTGCACCGCGCCTGGACGACGAAGTGGAGACTGCGCAGTTCGCCCGTAAGCAGTTGAGAGAGCTACGTGCCTACTTAGGATGGGATGCATGACAGATACACTGGAGCTGGAAGCCGATGCCGCGGAGAAAGCCGCCCGAGACGCCTTTGCGAAGTTCTACTCTACCGTAGGCGCGGGTGAGGCCAATCTGGCGCTTCCCCCCGAAGTCGCGGATGCTCTCAGTCGCTGGGTAGAGGCCCGTCGCGCTCTTGTAGAGCGTCCTCCCGTACCGGTCCGAACCGGCCCACGTATGCGCGCCCGGCCACCAGCAACCATAACCGTCCCTACCCCGCTCACCGCGCGTGATGCTCTGGCTCTTCTCTTTTTGCCGGATGCCTGGGAGTCTTCCGCAGACGGTAATGCGCTTCAGGCGCAGACTGCCCGCACTACCCTGCGTGTGGAGTACGACGATGTTTTAGGTTTCGGTCCGGACCAGGCCATTCGGCAAGTGACCCGCCACGGTCCGGCCACGGCTCAGACATTTCTGGCGCTCGCCGCTCTCTGGCGTGAGCGCATGGGGGATGCCCCCGCCGAGACCTACCTGGATGTCTGGGCCTCCGACCTGCTGCGCTTTCAGGGGCGCACGGAGACCCCGAAAGGTGGCTATCACCGGGATGACCTGATTGCCCGTGGTCGGGATGTGTATTTCCTTTCGCGCATCACACTCCCCAAGGCGCAAGCTATGGGCGAGCTGCAAGGCCTTGCCCTCAGCCGCCTTATCTCCCTGGAAGCCCTGGAATCTATCAGTGACAACGGCAGTGAGAGCGTGGTGCGATTCCGCTACCATTTAGGCCGAGAGGTCCATGCCTGGCTGGGCGACCCCGAGCGCTCGGCGGAAGTATCGTCGGCGCTGCTGCGTTATCATCCGGTACGCCAGAAGTACCAGATTCTGCTGGGATTCTGCCTCACCTGTGCCATGAGCAATGCCAACGGCGCCGCCTCTATCGAGCTGCCACGCCTGCTGGCCATGGCGGGCATCCATGCGCCACCCCGCCGCCTGTCTGCCTTCCTGACCACTCTGGAAGATGCCATCGCCGACCTCGCCCGCGACGGAGTCCTGCCCGGCCTGCGCCTCGTAAAGCCCGCCGGATGGACAGACATGCTCGCCGCCCGCCAGACCCGCCAGATCTTAGACAGCGCCCGTATCGAGTGTGGAACGGGGTAGGAGAGCACACTTGCATGCCCCCTATCCCCCCGTCTATTCCGCCATTCGGCGGGACGGAGGAACCAGATTCCGTATGCCCTGCGGGCTGCTTTTAGCCGCCAGAGGCGGCATTTGCTTTTGCGAACGAACAGCCTATCATCAGCGACAGCAATGCCGCGAAGCGGCTTAGACTAAAGAATCCCTATCTGGTCCCTCCGTCCCGCCGAATGGCGGAATAGACGGGGATAGGGGGCATTAACGCTGTGGCAGTGTTTCTTTAACTCGCGTGAGTAGGAGAAACGCCGCAACGAATCCGACGGCGGACATTACGGCGAACATGACCGCAATAGAGTAGCTCTGCGAGAGCCAACCACAGACCAGCTGGCCTAAGGCGGACGATAAGCCCGCTGTGGCTCCCAGGCGTGCCTGAAGTGAGCCACGGTTCGTATCGTCGGCCACATCGTTTACCAGCGCTACGCCCACCGCGCCCACAATACCGAAGTTCAAGCCGTGCAGAGACTGCACCGCGATTACCCAGGCCGGACCCAGTGCGGGGATATAGAGCAGCAGGCGCAGGGGCATAAGAATAAAACCCAGTGCCAGAGCGGGCTTGCGCCCATGCTGATCGGTCCAGCGTCCCACCTGAGACATCACCAGAACCTCGCACACAACCCCCGCGGCGAACATCCAGGTGACCTGCCGGGGCGTGGCGCCTAGCTGCCGCATGTAGATAGCCAGGAATCCGGTGGCGCCATAGAGCGCGAATGTATAGAGCCCGAAGGCGAGCAGGAATCGGTCTAAGTTCGCCAGGTTCGGGGGCTTCTTCGGAGTATCGCTATCCACAGACTTCGGCGGCGCGGGCGGGCGTTTGGGATCGGGTACCAGCAGCGCCATCAGGGCAATCACAAAGAAAATCCAGGGACCGTAGGTGAAGATAGGGGCCAGGTCCGCGCGGGTCATATGCGGATCAGGCCGTATCAGCAGGCCGGAGCCCATAGCGATAACCACATACCCCACACTGCCCCAGACCCGGTAGCGAGCATAGCCCGCGCCCCCCTGCCCGGCAGCCGCCAGGCGACCCACCAGCACTCCACCAACGGCGTTTAGGTAGGCAAACCCATTGCTAGCAAGAATGGCAAGCCCCAGGAAGGCCCAGAGGTTCTGCACATATCCGTAAGCCAGATACGCGGCACAGGCAATCAGTGCCGCCACCAGCATCAGGGGGCGACGAGCATCGATGCGGTCGGATATTTTCCCAAGGATTGGCTGAACAATCAGCGCTGTGGCAGTCGCGAGCCCGGTAATAAAGCCAATCTGGCTCCGCGAGATTCCAGAAACCGTGAACCAGAGCGGCTGGAACGGCTGAATGAACCCGAAGCTGCCGGTAATCAGGAACATCACGAAGACCAGCGCGAGCTTCCGCCAGCGAGGGATAGGGGCTACATCCACCGGGCCAGTCCTCCGGCAATAAGCGCCCCACAGAGCGTCGTCAGGGCGTTCACGGCATCGTTGTTCATAAAACTCAAGCCACGCACAGGGGCTCCGTGGCGTGTTTCTACAAGCTGGCCGGTTTCATCCTTCCACTGCACCTGCAATGTTGCGCCTAAGAGGGAGTCTAAGAGGCAGCCAAGGAAGCCACCGATGAGCACGGCAAGCCACGTCTGTCCGGCAAAGGCAGAGAGTAGTCCAGCACCTGCTAGAGCGGCAAGAGTACCTAGTGTGGAGACTCCGCCGGATTCACCGGGGCGTACAGAGCGTAGCGTGGTGATTTTCCGAGGAGTGCCGCCGTAGAGTGCACCGACCTCAGTAGCCCAGGTATCCGCGCAGGCCACGGCTAGGGCGCCTAATAGCGCAATGGGCTGGCCGAAAAGGGCGCATAGTGAAGCCACGCCACCATTGGCGAGGACCTGCCAGGCATCGCGCTGGCTGGTCTTCTCAAAGCCCAGGGCGTCTTTCTTGCGCTTGCCGAGCTTGGAAAGCACGGTCGAGGTGCCGAAGAAGGTGAGCAGAGCCGCTGCGGCGCTCCAGCCACCAAAGGCCAGGTGGCAGAACCCCACGGCGGCGGCAGCTATGGCGCCAGAGGGAGTCAGTGCCCGCACGCGCCATGCGGCGAGAGCGATGACTGGGGCGCCTATCAGAGCAGGCAGCAGGGTGGAGGTCACTTCCGGCTCACCAGCCTGGAATCCGTAATGTAGAAGCGCCAGGGATAGTCCGCCCCCTTGGTGATACCGATACGCGTGGTCGTGGTTACGGCCTCGTCGGGCACATCTTCGCCCTCGGATAACCAGAGTGGACTGTTCGTGTCCAGCAGGTCGATACCGTCGTGGGTTTCCTTGCGCAGGCCAAGAGCTTTGCCTAAGCGACCCGGCCCCGCCCAGAGCGTGCGTTCGGCCCCCTCGTAGTCTACAGCGCGGATAAGTACCGCCTCTGCCACGCCTTCGGGCTGACAAACTACATTCAGACAGTGGTGGATACCGTAGTTAATATGCACATAGGCATGCCCCGGCGGGCCGAACATGCTGGCATTGGCGCGTGATTTCCCACGAAACGCATGGCAGGCGGGATCATCTACGCAGTACGCCTCGGTCTCCACAATGCGCAGAGGCTCCGAACCACCCTGCAAGATCTTGCCTAAGAGCTTTCGAGCCACTACCAGAGTAGGCTGCTCGAAAAAGTCACGCGGCAGGGGTTTCACCCAGCCATCGTACCTTATTTTGCGGTGCGTTTTTTGAACTCGATCTCCGGATCGACGCAGTGGTCCTTGCTTGCCGGTACATGCACCACGCTTGCCGACAATGGCGTGTGTACACAGAGGCTAATATCAGGCTGGACCAGAGAGGCATGGGCGCTCCAAGCGGCAACGGAAAGAGCGAGCGTGCAGAGCAGCGCTGCTCCCCACATCTGTATCGATGCGTAGGGATTGGGGGGCGCCGAATGTGGAGCCATCGCACTGGCAAGGTGCAGTGAGACAGCGCTGAACTTGCGATAGCGCTCCCGGCAGGCAGGGCAGCGCAGGAGATGGAACTGGACTCGCAGCAGAGCGGGCAGGGGCAGCGCCCGATGAGCCGCTAAGAGCAGGTCGGAATCGGAGCAGGAACAGGAGTGCGGAGTCATAGTGGTCTGCCCTCCTTTTCCAGGGCATGGAGCGCTCGTGTATGCGCCTGATAGAAGTGATACTTCACTGTATTTACATTGCGGTCCAATACCAGTGCGGTTTCTTCCAGAGTCAGTTCCTCAAAATAATATAGCTCTAAAATCTGCCGTTGTACTTCGGGCAGCTCGTCTAAAAGCTCGCGCACCCAGAGGGCCCGCTCTATGGTAGCCCACTGATCGCTTCCTGGTACCGAGAGCTCCTCTAGAGAGACGGAGTTAGGGGCGCGCCGATGGGCATCTATCGCTTTATTGCGGGCGATTCGGTAGAGCCAGGTCTTGAAACGCACACGGGGCTCAAAGCCAGGTAATGCCACCCAGGCGGCAAGCAGAGTCTCCTGGAGAACATCCTCCAGGAGCTCGCCTACTTGCTGCCGTAGCAGAAAGTAACGCAGAGCTTGCTCATGCAGGCAGATTAGCGCATCGAACGCTTCTCTATCTCCTTGTCGGGCGCGTGTTAGGAGAGCGCTCTCTGAAAGCGCTTTCTTCGGCCTCAGGCCATTTCCTAACCGCAGCGAAAAGGACTGCATAGCACACTCTACCCGGATTTCTTGCGAATCCCTAATAATACGGCCAGCAGGAGGGCGCCCCCTCCAACGACCGCAAGGACAAACATCGCAAGCGTCGTGGCATCAAAATTCACTGTTTTAACTATCGCTTAGCACATTCAAAAAGTTGGTGTGAAAAATAAACCTGTTGGAATTCATCGAAACGTGGCATAATGTATTCCTGTGGCACTGTGGCCCTGGCATGTGGCTTATCCGACAAAGTCACAGCGTGCCAGTGTCCAGATGTCGGAGAACGGTTGGATTAGAGTAAGGAACATGCTGGGTACAACAGACCGGGATCAACCTGTCTACATGGAGCGTGCCGCAGTGAGTCGCCGCGTAAGCGAGCGCTCGTCGGAGCGGGGCGCTTATCTGGCAGCCAAGCGCGTGCTAGATGTGGTTCTTGCTTTCTGTGCGCTGACCGCAATCTTCCCCCTGTGCGTCCTGATTGCTCTCGCCATAAAACTCACTGATGGTGGCCCGGTTCTCTTCTGGCAGAAGCGAGTCGGCAAAGACGGTGACGAGTTCTGGTTCCCCAAGTTCCGCTCCATGGTAACCGATGCCGAGCGACGACGACGGGAGCTTCTCTGTAACAATCAGCATGGTGGCGAAGGTGTCACCTTCAAGATCAAAAACGATCCGCGCATCACTCCTGTCGGTATCCTTCTCCGCAAGTACTCCTTAGACGAGCTTCCTCAGTTCTGGTCGGTCCTGAAGGGCGATATGAGCCTGGTAGGTCCCCGCCCTGCTCTCCCCGTGGAAGTGGCTCAGTACAACGACTATGAGCGCCAGCGCCTGGCTGTGATCCCTGGCCTGACCTGTTTCTGGCAGGTAGAAGGGCGTGCTAACATCCCTTTTCCCCAGCAGGTGGAGATGGACTTGCGCTACATTCGTGAGCGCAACCTCTGGCTGGACATTACGCTCTTGCTAAAAACCCTGCCAGCGGTTATCCTGGCTCGTGGCGCGTACTGAGAAGTTAGCCCAGAAAGCCGGGCTTCGATCTCCCATTGAACTGACCGGGTTTCCGGGCACAAAAGACGTTCGCCAGCACCCGCAGGCTCGCTATCAGGGGCCTCTCTACCGCTGGTGCTGGAAGATTTGGCATCATCGGCTCACCCGCTCCGGTCGCTGGATGATGGGCTTTTCCATCGTCGCGCTGCTATTCTTCGGCCTTTATTTTTCGCTGTATATCCAGACGTTTATCGTCACGATCTACGCCGCCCTACTCTGGCTTCCCTGTGTGCCTGCGCTCTTTCGTGCCCCGCGCGCTCAATTGAAAGTGAGCCATGTGGACCGAACGGTAGCGGGCAGCACGATTCCGGTCACTCTTACTCTCACCGGTACAGGCCGCACCGAGCGCGACCTGCATATCGCTGCCTGGGGCTTGCCCGTAGCCATAGATGCTCTGGACGAAGAGGGCGCCCCTGCCGGGACTTTAGAAGCCAATAGGCATGTCTCTGTAACCACAAAGCTACTCTGTAAGAAGCGTGGCGTGTACACCCTCCCCGGCTGGCGGCTCATGAGCGATGCCCCGTTTGGACTGGTGAACGCCTACCGTGTCCTTCGCGAGACCAGCAAGCTAATCATCCACCCTGCCTATCAGCCCCTTGCCACCCTGAATCTTCCGACCGGGCGGCGCTGGCAACCGGGAGGGATTCTCACGGCCACTCAGAGTGGGGATTCGTTTGAGTACGCGGGCAATCGCCCCTGGCGTGAGGGGGACAGCCTGAGAGATATCGACTGGCGCTCTACCGCTCGGCACTCCGGCGCCGAGAATGGCGGTTTGATTGTCCGAGAGTGGCGCGAGGAGTTCTTTCTCCGCGTGGGCGTTATCTTAGACACCCATGTGCCAAAACCCAATGACAAGGCACGCCTGGAAACCCTGGAGCGAGCGGTTGCCGTGTGCGCCGCGCTCTCGGATGCCCTGGCCGCACGAGACTATGTCGTTGATATCTTCGCTGCTGGTCCTAAGCTGGTGCACCTGACCGCCGGACGCGGCCTTGCTTATCGGGAGCAGATTCTAGACGAGCTGGCGCTGGTGGAACCGGTAGCCACGGAGCCGCTGAGCCAGATAGCCCCCCGCCTGACGGAAGACCTGGGAAAGCTCACCACAGTTATCTGTGTCTTCATCGATTGGGACACCCCACGTCAGCAGTTTGTAGATGAGCTTCGAGCACAGGGAGTAGGGGTCCGTATTGCTCTCCTCACCGAAAGCGACGATGCCACAGTAACTGCCTCCGACCCGGAACTACGTGTCATCACCCCATCTGCCGTAGGCTCTGGTAACGTCGCGCTATAGGGAGGTCCCTCACCCGGCGCTTCGCGCCACCCTCTCCCATGTTCCAGCTCGCTACGCGAGTGGGAGAGGGTAAAAGGCAGTAAGGTTCTTGCTCCCCTTCTCCCACCCACGAAGTGGGCTTGATTATGGGAGAAGGGGCAGGGGGATGAGGGACAAAGCCTTGCCACTCTATTCAGGGCGTGATAGAATCACGCTTGCCTCGGACGGTTGGCGCAGTGGTAGCGCGTCTCCTTGACACGGAGAAGGTCACAGGTTCAAATCCTGTACCGTCCACTTTTCCCAGAATACAGAGCAAACCTTCACTTCAACTAGTTGAAGTGAAGGTTTGTTTTTTTAGCCCGGATCGGTAACCGGCATCAGAGTCTGCCAGGAAAAGCCCCCCCGCCAGCCACCATCCATGTGCGTGCGTGGCACCTTACCTGTAAATGCCAGAGTAGGCCGCAGGCGCTCCAGAGTCGCAACCAGCGTAGCCGCATCTGTGCTGAGTGGCCAGCGCTGCGTTACCAGCCCGGTAAGGCCATAGGTATGCGGCATTACCAGAACAATCCCCTCCGTTTCCGGCAGTTTGACAGCGCGTAGCTCTGCCGGGGTAGCGGCAGGGCTATAGGCATACTTGCCGCGCAGCCGGGAATTCCAGGCCAGGCGTGCCAGCAGCTTGTTCAGCTCTACCCGTTTGGCAGCATCGGCACTGGTGGCCACTATCAGCGGCATCGAGTCGCAGGCGGCTACATCCAATGCCAGCCGCAGGTTCTCCATAGCGGGGAGCGCCTCCTGTTCCCCAGTTGGGGGATAGCGTGCCGCTATTTCTTTCAGGCCACGCGCCATATCCTCTGGGCTAGAGAAGGTCCACTCCGGCGAACGCCCCGGTCGGGCGAGATAGCGGTCCGCTTTGGGAGAGAGCATTGCAAAGACTGTGTTTTCCAGCGTGCCTGCGCGCCCTCGAAAGACTTTCTCTAAGTACTGCGTCTCTTCTTTATTTTCATAGGTCGCCAGCCGGATACAGATAATGCTCCGCGAGGCATCTATGACTGGTTTGTGGGACAGGAGACTCCTATCCATCTCTTGCTTGCCTGGTCACCAGATACCGGGAATGCCATGGCACTGTGGCGCCGCTGAGAGCAGCAACACCGGGCGATTCGTTCGCTTCGCCTCCGCCAGTCCGGCCTTTAGGGAGCCGAACCAGACAATGCCTCCTTCGGTCGGGGTAGGAACCGTGCGCTCGTTGCTGGGTCGTCCTTGAAACATCTCTCTGCCTCCTTACTAGTAACTAGTGGCTCTACTATGCGCTTCAACCGTGAAGCAATAGTGAAGCGACTAAAAATTCTTGTTTGGAAGTGTTAGAGTAGTGCGTCTATAGGGCAGGACGGCAATGTTTACCGTAGCAACACGAGAGATGACAGGGGATACAGACGAGCTGGTAGCCCTGGTGGAGTTAGCGCGAAGCGGCAATCAAGACGCTTGCGCAACTCTGCTGGGCCGCTACCGACGCGTGGCGCTCGCCTACGCCATCACTCGTTTGCGAGATTCAGATGCCGCCGAAGATGCTGCCCAGGAAGCCTTTATTAAAGCGCTGAGCGGACTGGGTGGGCTACGCAGGGCCGAGCGGTTCGGGCCCTGGCTCATGCAGCTAGTGCGACACCAGTGTGAAGATGCGGCCCGCCGCCGGAAAGTGCGGCAGGCAGAACCTTTAGATGAGCGCTGGGAGACCAACCTGCCCACCCCGGAAGGGTTGGCGCTGGATGCAGACCGCCGCCTGCGCCTCAGAAGCGCTATAGGCTCTCTGCCGGAAGGCATACGAGTACCGGTGCTGCTTTTCTATGCATCCGGATTGAGCTACAAAGAAATCGCGCTCGCCTTAGATTTGAAAGAAACGACCGTGCAGGGTCGGCTGGCACAGGGGCTTCGCCTGCTGCGCCGCCGCCTGCGCCCGGAGGATTTTTAGATGCGTCTGACCTGCTGGCTCTATGAGCGTCGTCTGAGCGCCCTCGCTCTCTCCGGAGAGCATCCTGCGCCAGACTCGCCGCTGGCTCACCATATTGCGCAGTGTCCCCATTGCCAGCGCGCCGCTCGGGAGCTGGCCAGCCTCACAGGGCACTTGGAAGGGCTGGCGGCACCCGCTGTCCATATCGATTTTGAGCACAGTGTGTTTTCCCGAGTCTCTACGACTCCTGCTCAGAACTCACTCGCCTGGCGCCCAGCCGCTGTAGCCGCGCTTGCTGTAGCGCTGCCTCTGGGCTTTTGGGCATATTCCCGACAAACGCAGAAGGCGCCTGCACAGGTCGCCACTACTGGAAACTCCGCCAGTACACCAGCATCTGAAGCCACTTATGCGCCCAGGATAAAACCTGCCTCGCGATCTATCCCGCAGGTCGCCTCGGTAAGTGCTACCCCTGCGCCCCAGCAAGCGGCTACTGTAATGGCGCCCTCGCGAGTTGTAGATACGACGGCAACTCCCCGGATTGCCCGCAAGCCTGGTAAGAAGTTCTTGCCTACAGCGAAAACATCGAGACCTACACAGGATGACCGAGCGTTTTTGAATGGCGACGGGTTCGAGGGCTACGCGCACCGTATGAGTGCGCTGCTCAAGCAGGATGCAAAACCGTTTCTGGCGTCGGTGGGTGGTGCAACGAAGGGAGATGACTTTGTTTCCATTCCCGCTCCGCAGGTAGCTACGAACTCTCCGGCAGCTATGGCCGAGGCACTGGCTCGCTATGAGCAAGAGAAGTCAGTCGTCGATGCCCGGTTGCAGCACAAACTTACTCTGGGCAGAAAACGCATCTCGTTTGCCGACCTGTGCGAGCAGATTTCCAAAGAGACCGGCATTGAAATCACCGCGACCCGCTCTGTTGGCGATGAAAAGATAACCATCTTCTGTAAAGACCGCCCCCTGCGTGACATCATGCGCCAGGTAACCCGGCTGTTCGGCTTCACCTGGGAGCGTAGCGGCGACGAAGATAAGTGGCGCTACAAGCTCACCGAGCCGCTCAAGGTCCGTATCCTGGAAGAAGAGCTACGCAACAAAGACCGCAATGAAGCCCTGCTTGCTCTGGACCGCGAGATGGAAGCCTATAAGGACCTGCTGGGGCTTTCCCCTGAGGATGCCCGCGCTCAGGCGGAAGGTGCGATTGATCCGAAAAAGAAAGAGCGCCTGAAGCTGCTGGGTGGGCTAGGCTGGGGACCGGCACAGCTCTATAACAGCCTTTCCTCCGAGGAGCGGGATGCTCTTCTTGCCGGTAAGCGCCTCTCGTTTCAAGGAGATGGGGGTGGTCCCGGGGGGGCACTGGGTCTGCCTGCCGGTATGCGCGATTCCGTGCTGAAGTCGTTGCGTGGACACGCATTTATCAATGGAGACAGCACCTCCCTCACCAACGACCGAGAGAGCGAGTTTGCCAAGAACGCCAAGGGAGTACCCCGGATGAAGTGCCGGGCATGCTTCCTACTGCCGGGCTGGCGCTGGAGCGCTCCGAGCTAGGCCAGTTCGAGCTGGTAGGCCAGACCGGGTTTGGCAATGGAAGCAGCTCCAGTTCCAGCGGTTCTGTACTGGCAACCGGTATCAGCCCTTCTGCTGCCAGCCCCGAGAACGCGAAGGCGAACGCAACCCTGGGAGCGGACCCACGCTTCAAGACCAGCTCTGTGCTGCCTGCCTGGCAGGAGAAACGCAAACTCACCACGGCTGACCTGCTGGAAGCGATTCATAAAGCCACGGGCAAAGACGTTATCGGGGATTACTTCACCCGGCTTTATGAGCCGCAAAAGCTCTGGGGCAAGACACCTGCACCTCTCTTCGATGTGTTGAACAAAGCCTGCGATGCTACCCGCTTGCGCTGGGAGGAGAAAGAGGGCTTCCTGAGTTTCCGCAGTACCGACTTCTTCAACATGCGGCTCAAAGAAGTGCCCAACCGCCTCATGGATCGCTGGGCAAGCATTCGCCAGGAGAAGAAAGAGCTTTCCCCGAAGAGCTTCGGGAGATATCCCGCCTGACCGATTTCCAGTTAGACAGCAGCGGCATGGCCGAAGGAGCGCAGGCACTCTGGGGGCTGGATGAGTGGACCTACCTGCGAGGCGAGAACCTGCGCCCAATCTGGCGGTTCCTGGACAGCCTGCCTGCACCACAGCGCAATATGATGCTCAGCGAGAGCGGTCTGCATTTCGGTGGGTTGGGGTTGGACGCGCAACGCGGCTTTATCGGAGTGCTCTACTTCCCCGGCGAGGCCATTCGAACAAGCATGGAAAACGGGACTGCTACAGATGAAACGCTACAGCGGCTTGGAAAAGCGACCCTGATGCTCACCAATGATCCCAAGCGCCTGCCCAAAGGTGTCGGGTTAGGACAGGGGGATGCCAAAGAGTGGTATCTGGTTGCGAATGCACCGGCGGAAAACAACAGCACATTGCACAAGGTGGTAGGGCGACAGAGCATGGCCTCCAACACCAGCAAAGATTGACAGAAAGGTAAACCCTCTGGGTTACACTAGGGGCGCGGCCAAAAGCCGCGTCCTTTTTTTCGGCAGGCATAACGCCACACCTCGGCGCAATAGATCCCGATGGATACGAAAGTCGGGACTATCTACCTCAACCGTGCACCGGGGCATTCCTGGGACCAGAATCGCCCGGCAGGGCTAAGTGAAGCCCTATTCACCGAGCCACTTACCTGGGCAGGTGGCTCTGCGAGAGTCGGTGTCTCGTTCATTCTCTCCGGGCTCAATGGCTCGCCGGAAACGCTCACCGAGACACTGCGGCGATTGCTCGCGCTGGCTGAGAAGACCAATACACCGACCCTGATTGCGCTGGATACCCAAAACTGGTGGGATGCTCGCCCCGATCTCTGGAACTGGTTCGATAAGCACGCTCCCAGTTTTTCCTACAGCAACGCCGAAAACGTGGAATGGACTGGCCCGGAGCCACGAGATGCTGTGGCACTCTGCTGGCGCAACTGGGGCCGCCAGATTCGCGTGCTACCTGCCCCGAATTGTAGCTGCTCCCAGATTCCGTAAGGCTAGCCAGGAAGTCCTGCGCCCACTTATGAAGATTCTCTTCGCTGCCGTGAAGCGACGCCCGGATCTCTTTCCCGGTGTCAAAGTCGGTTGGGAGACATCAGTAGGAATCAACGCGTTCCATTACCCTGATGGCAACCGTCTGCGCCTGCGCCCGGAGTCGGAAGACCCTACTCAGGGCCTGGATATGACCAGAGACCTTCATGGTGGCCTGGTACCGCTCGGCTGGGCCGCCCGCGCCACCATGGGGCGCCCCGGCTCCGGCGCACCCACCCGCGCTGACCATGAAGCCATCGCTGCGGACTACTTGCGCTTCTTAGTAACCCTGGCCCGTGAAGCCGGTTTTTCCCAGCGCCAGATATTCACCCACTCCGGCGGGCAGTTCGCGCCGTGGGAAAAGCATGTCAGTCACCAGGTAGCCTGCGTGCCCGGCGCAACCCCCGGCTGGAGCCTCTACAACACCGCCCCAGCCGATGCAGGCGACATGCCGAAAGCTGTGGGCACTGGGGAGTGGTGCGCCGCCGAGTGGCTCACCTTTGCGCAGACTGCTGAAGGCTGGCAGGAGGCGCTGACAAAAACGCTCTCCTTCCGCGCCTGCCGCTTTGTAAACATTTATAACTACGAAGGGATAGTGACAAACGCTGCCGCTCAGGCTGGCGTAAAAGCAACTCTCTCAGCGCCAGATTTGCACAAGTAGCGCGTACAGCTCCGGGTCGTGCTTCTGTAGCTCGGCTCGGGTAAATGGGTAGAAGTCGTTCGCTCCGAAGAAGCCCTCTGTACCTTCCGCAAAATACTCCTGCACGTTGGTCATGGCGTAGGCACGCTCTCGGCGCTCGTTGCCTTTGCCATCGCGCCGGAGAACATTGTCGTACACACCACTTTTCCGGGCGTGCTCATAGGCTGCCAGCAGGCGCGGGTCATCATTGGTCAGCACCTGGTCATGGTAGGCGTGCGCCAGCTCATGCAGCACAAAGAGCGGCATGCGCCGGGTCTCAAGCTCAAAGATACGCACATTGGTTATCTCCACCGCTTTCGCCATGGCCGGGTCGCGTCCGTTGTCTTTCAGCCACTGCGCACCAGGGTGATACTCCGCTCGCTCCTGGATGTTTGGGTAGCGCGGCGATATCCAGATAGGCACTTTTTGAAGCTCTTTTAAAGGGCGCACTGGCACTTTTTTACGAATGGTCTTAAGCTGCGCTGTCAATAAGTCCATAGCCTGCTTGAATGCTGCCTGTTCCTCTGGGGAGAACCCTGAGTGGATATTCACTACCCAACCCTCGATGCGCCGTGTCTCTAACTGCATAGCTCCTATTCTAACCTGTTGTGCGCTTCCGCCCTGCCCC
Organism: Armatimonas sp.; assembly: GCA_049840835.1. GTDB lineage: Bacteria > Armatimonadota > Armatimonadia > Armatimonadales > Armatimonadaceae > JANLTX01. The sequence continues at coordinate 350,813 of JASGJG010000001.1, forward strand.
CAAGTAATAGGGGGGGCCTACGAAGTATGCCCTTCGGGTAGCTTTAGCCACCAGAGGCGGCATCGGTGCCGCTAATCTGCTAACCCTCTCCCCCCACGAAGTCGGGGAGGGGGTGGCGAGGCACGAGCCGGGGGAGGGTTTGCCGGGAACCCCCTATTACTGGGGGCAGGGGCATGGAACTAATTCACTGAGCTCTTGGTAGTGCGGTCAGGAATCTATGAGGCTTACTCTTATCATCGTAGCCCTGGCCCTGATTGCGCTTGCCGTGCTGATTTTCCGTGTGCAGGCAAACGCGAAAAGCTGCTCTCACCATAGCCATAGCGCAGGCAAGGTTGCGATGGCGCTGGGCTGGGGATGTTTGGCAGGCGCTCTAGCGCTACTGGGTTATGCTTTCTTTGGCGAGCCGGAATAGCTCTGCCACTGCTTGACCATGTGGTGGCAATTATAGTAGTATAGACCCCAACCATGCGCCCACTAATCCTTATCTATTTACTTCTCGCTGCAGCATCTCTTGGCTGGTGTCAGGGAACCCCCGGTGCTCCTCAGCAACCGGGTGGGCAGCGTAATCGCCAACCAGGGCAACTGTCAGGACAACCGGAAGCCGGTGCCGCGCAGACGGGAGCTAGCACTTCGCCTGGTGCCATCGAACTAGCACCTTCCACTACTAAGCACACGATCACTCTGAATGGCACGGCAATTCCCTATACCGCTACGGCGGCACAGATCCCGATCCGAAGTGAGACGGGCGAAGTCGAGTGCCGGATGTTCTATGTGTCCTATGTCAAGGATGGAGCGGACCCATCCCAGCGTCCTGTGACATTCGCCTTCAACGGGGGACCGGGAAGCGCGACGCTCTGGCTGCATATGGGGGGCCTTGGCCCCAAGCGTGCTCCGATGAAAGACGATGGCTCTCTCCCTGCTCCTCCTTACACCGCCGTCGATAACCAGGAGAGCTGGCTCGACTTTACGGATGTCGTCTGCATCGACGCGCCTGCCACAGGGTTCAGTCGCCTTGCCAGGAGAGATCTGGGAACCAAGTACTTTGGTGTGAACGAGGATATCGCGGCGTTTACCGCCTTTGTGCAAGGATGGCTGAAAGAGCATAAGCGCTGGCGCTCGCCGGTATTCATTGCGGGCGAGAGCTACGGTGGTATCCGTGGGTCTGGCCTTTCCGCCAGTCTCTTCAATGCGGGCGTGGGGGTGAACGGTTTTATCAGCATCTCTGGTACCAGCAACTTTCTGACCCTGGATGGTATGCGCGGAAATGATGCGACCTATATCGGATTCCTTCCCTCTATGGCCGCTTGCGCCTGGTATCACAACAAGATCTCGCACACTAAATACAAGGATGCTGCCTCTCTGGTAAAGGAGGCCACAGAGTGGACGGATACCGTTTATGGTCCTGCCCTGCAGCTGGGTGACAGCCTATCGGACGCTCAGAAAGATAAGATTGCGGGCCAGCTCGCTATGTATCTGGGACTCAGCAAGCAGTACTGTCTGCGGGCAAACCTCAAAATAGGTGAGTTCGCTTTCTTCCGCGAGCTGCTTCGCGACGAAGGGCTGACGATAGGGCGCTACGATGGTCGTCTTGTGGGAAAAGAGGAAGAGCGAAACGGGCAGCGTTCCTCGGGCGACCCGAGTGATGAAGCAGTGAAACCTCCCTTCATCAGTTCGATCAACGATTATCTGTTCAATGATCTGGGGATCAAAACGGATATGACCTATCTCCCCAGTGGCAGCGTTCGTCCCTGGCATGAGCCAGAAGGGGGATATGCGGAAACTGCGTCCAACCTCAGCCGCCTGCTCCTGCGCAATCCCCACTTCCGTGTGCTCTACTGCTGTGGCTACTACGACCTGGCGTGCCCTATGAACGCGACTCACTTCACCGTGAATCATATGGGACTCGATAAGGAGGCACGCTCTCATGTCTCCTACGCCTACTATCCGGCAGGGCATATGATGTATATCGAGAAGTCATCGCGAAAGCAGTTGCACGATGATGCCGCAAAATTCGTAGCGGATACCCTGACCAAAGCAAAATAGCCTGTTTTAAAGTAGCAAGACAGCACCAGTCGATATCGGCTGGCGCTGTCTTGTTTTATGAGAAGGTGCAGGTAGAGTAACGCCTCGGGTCCCTGAAGGAACCCGCTGTTGCGGCAAGGAGGCTAAAGCCCCCTAAAGAGAGGGATGGTAGCGCCCTTCAGGGTGCTTGCCCTAACAACGGACTGCTTTAGCTGCCCGTTTTCGTCAGGGACTCGTTTTGTTGTAAGAGCGGGAGTTACCTCCCGCTCTTACTCTGTTGGCTAAACTGGCTAGTTCGCGACGATATTGACCAGTTTGCCGGGTACCGTGATAATCTTGCGAACCGTGAGACCGGTCAGATCGCTGATGATCTTCTCGCTGTTCAAGGCCGCGTTTTCCAGGTCGGTCTTGTCCGCAGCGGCAGGCATCACGAGCTTATCGCGCAGTTTGCCGTTTATCTGAATGACTACCGTTACTTCGTCGTTTGCGGCCAGTTCGGGGTTGGAGGCGGGCCATTCGGTGCGATACAGGAACGGTTCCCCACCCAGGCGTGCCCACAGCTCCTCCGCAATGTGCGGCGCCAGTGGTGCCAGCAGCAAGGTCAGCGCTTCGGCAGCTTCGCGTGCGGCAGGGTGGCCGGAGCCGCCTGCGTTTACGAACTTGCGCAGGGTATCGGTCAGAATCATCAGCGCGGAGACCGAGGTATTGAATCGGAAGTTCTCCAGGTCGTCCGTTACTTTCGCAATAGTCTGATGGGTCTTGCGGCGCAGGCCACGCACATCCTCTTCTGGCATGGGCGCCCAGTTATCGGGCAGGTCGCCTGCTACGGCACCAGGCAGAGTCTCATGCGTTCCCGGTGCGGGCGGGGCTTCGACAATGCTGGTGACTATGTCCCACACGCGCCCCAGGAACCGGAACGTGCCGTTCATGCGCTCTTCGGACCACTGAATATCTGCTTCAAATGGGGCTTCGAATAGGATATACAGGCGCAGCGCATCCGCGCCGTACTTCTCAGCCATCTCATCAGGCGTGACAGCAGTGCGCTTCGACTTGCTCATCTTCAGCCAGGCGAAGGTGATTTCGATAGGCTCGGTCGTCTTTACGCCGTCTATCTCCACATAGCGCTCGGCAGGAATCGGCTTGCGGTCCGTGTCGAAGCGGGCGATCCATTCCTCGCGGGGGTAGTGAACGAATTCCTCGGGCTTTACTGCCTTGGGGCCATCGTTGGTTTGTACCACGGGCGTATAAGCGTTCAGCATGCCCTGGTTACGCAGAGCGGCGGCAGGCTCATCGGCGGCGCACAGTCCCAGATCGTGCAGGAAGTGGGTGAAGAAACGACAGTACAGCAGGTGTCCTACCGCGTGCTCTCGCCCGCCGATATAGGTATCTATCGGCATCCAGTAGTTCGCGATGTTCGTATCGAACGGCGCCTTGTCGTTATGCGGGTCGGTGAAGCGCAGGAAGTACCACGACGAGTCCATGGCGCCCGCCATGGTGTCGGTCTCGCGCTCTGCCGTGCCGCCGCACTTGGGGCAGAAGCAATTCACGAACTCCGGCACGGTGGAGAGCGGCGAGCGGCCATCCGGACCGGGCTTGTACTCCTCGATATCCGGCAGCACTACAGGCAGGTTGTCTTCCGGTACCGGCACGATGCCGCAGATAGGGCAGTGGATAATCGGAATCGGCGTGCCCCAGTAGCGCTGGCGAGAGATCAGCCAGTCGCGCAGGCGGTACTGAATCTTGCCACGCCCGGTGCCCTGCGCCTCCAACCATGCCACCACCTTGGGAACGATAACACTCTTATCCTGCGGCTCCCCGGAGAACGGTGAGTGCAGCGTAGCGCGGAACGTGCCGCCGGTCGCGAAGGCTTCGGTCAGGTCTTCTTCATTGGGTGTATCTGGCTCGGCATAGACCAGCACAATCGGCAGGCTGAACTTGCGGGCGAACTCGAAGTCACGTTGGTCGTGCGCGGGTACGGCCATGATCGCGCCTGTGCCGTAGCCCATGAGCACATAGTCGGCAATCCAGATAGGAATCTGCTTGCCATTCACCGGATTCGTGGCATAGGCTCCGGTAAAGACCCCGGTTTTCTCCTTCCCCTCCGCTGTGCGGTCTTCGTCCGACTTACTCGCCGCTTCGTCGATATAGTTCTCGACTGCCTCACGTCGCTCCGGCGTGGTGATCTTGGCGACTAAGGGATGTTCCGGCGACAGCACCATAAAGGTGGCGCCCCACAGGGTATCCGGGCGTGTGGTGAAGACGGTAATCGTATCGCTGCCTACCTTGAAATCGACCTCCGCGCCTTCGCTGCGGCCAATCCATTCGCGCTGCTGCAGTCTTGACTCCCTCCGCCCAGTCGATACGGTCCAGTCCTTCCAGCAACTTATCCGCGTAGGCCGTGATGCGGAACTTCCACTGCGCCAGCGGCTTCTTGGTCACCGGGCCGTTGCAGCGCCAGCATTTACCGTCTACTACCTCTTCGTTGGCCAGGACAGTCTTGTCGTTGTCGCACCAGTTCACCGGAGCAAAGTCGCGATAGGCCAGGCCGTTCTCGTACAGCTTCAGGAAAATCCACTGGTTCCAACGATAGTACTCCGGGCTGGTGGTATTTATCTCGCGGTCCCAGTCATAGGAAACGCCCAGGATATCCAACTGCGCTTTGTAGGTGGCGGCCAGCTCTGGCACCACCTGGCGCGGGTTCTTGTTGTTCTTAATCGCATCCTGCTCGGCGGGCTGCCCGAATGCATCCCAGCCCATGGGGTTGAGTACATTAAAGCCGCGCATGGCCTTGAAACGCGCTACGACATCGCCCGGCACGTAGTTTTTGCAGTGCCCCACATGCAGTCCACTTCCTGATGGATACGGGAACATGACCAGCACATAGTGCTTGGGGCGGGTGGAGTTATCCTCCGCTTTATGTACCTTTGCCTCGCGCCAGCGGGCCTGCCAGGTCTTCTCTATCTCTCGAAACGGGTAACGCCCGCTCTCTTCTACAATGACTTCGTCGCTCATGACTGATTAATGGAGTATATCGCCTGAGATTATTCGTTCTTAAAAGAGTCTCCCTGGCGGCGCTTCCATAGGTAGGTCAGAAACGAACCCACCCCGGCGAATTTGTAACCAGGGTCGGTGTACTTTTCAATCACATAGAAGAGAAAATAGTACCAGCGCTGCCACGCCCAGATACAGATACCTAGCAATGCCGCACGCTTCCAGAGCGCTTCCTCTGTGATAAACAGAATCCCCGCGCCGGAGAGCAGCCCGGTCAGCAGGAATAGAAAGCCCTTCAGATAGAGCAGCCTTACATCTTTGATATCGCCCCACATATGCCTTTAGAAACGTGTGAGCATTATCAAGAGTTGCGCTAGTAGCACGGGGTTTATGGCTGGCCTACCCTAACTCTGGCAAGCGCAACCGGTTTATAATAATGTCGTTCTTGGAGGAGAAAGAGGCTCTCAGGACCAAGTTAGCACTAGTTTGCAAGAAGCGAACGAGAAAGAGGTGTCCATGGCGGACCCGGATGTACCAGACTCAAAGGTGTTAGAGCGTGCTGTTATCAGCAAGATGATGGCGCGGCTGATTCCCTTCCTCGCGATTCTCTATGTGTTCTGCCTGCTGGATAGAGGGAATGTGAGCATTGCTGCCCTCACCATGCAGAAGGACTTGGACTTCAGCGATAGGGTCTATGGACTCGGGGCGGGCATCTTCTTTATTGGGTACTTTATCTTCGAGGTGCCCTCCAATCTGATTATGGAGCGGGTCGGTGCGCGCCTCTGGATTGCGCGCATCATGATTACCTGGGGGCTTATCTCCGCAGGCATGATGTTCGTCAAGACCCCGGTCAGCTTCTACTCCATGCGCTTCTTGCTCGGGCTCGCCGAGGCCGGATTCTACCCCGGTGTCTTGCTCTACTTAACCTACTGGGTACCCGCTTCCCTGCGGGCGCAGGTCATAGCCCGGTTCCTGGCACTCAGCGCCATTCTGGGACTATTCGGTGGTCCGCTCGGGGGCGTGTTGCTGAAGTTGAACGGCTGGCATGGCCTGGCGGGCTGGCAGTGGCTCTTCTTACTAGAGGGAATTCCTTCGGTGCTGCTAAGTGCCGCTGTGCTGAAGTTTCTGCCGGATACGCCCAACCACGCCACCTGGCTTACTCAAGATGAGAAAAAGTGGCTGTCCGACCGGCTGGAGCACGATGCGGCGACGCAGCCCCGCATGAACCACATGAGCTGGAAGGTGGCGATCACCGACCCGCGCATTGTCTATCTGTGTTTGATCTTTATCATTAACTCGACTGCGGGAAATGCAATCGGGTTCTTCGGGCCACAGCTGGTAAAAATACGGAGCGGTGGTGCCTGGTCGGATTCGTTTATATCCACTATCCTGACCATCCCCGCGATTGTCGGTGCGGCGGCCATGTCGCTGGCGTCGTACCACTCCGACCGAACCGGGCAGCGCCGGGGGCACGTGGTCATAGGCTATGCCATTGCCGGGCTGGGCTTCTTAATCTGTATCTTCATGCCCAACGCCATCGGGGTAATTCTGGCGCTCTCGATTACGGCTCTGGGAGAGCGGATCGCTGCCGGGTCGTACTGGGCAGTGACCACAAACCTCATGGGAGCAGGAGCTGCCGCTGGAGGACTGGCCTTTATCAACTCCGTGGGAAACCTGGGCGGGTTTATTGGTCCGACTCTGATGGGGGAACTGAAAAACCGAAGCGGTGGCGCATTTGCTCCTGGCCTCTACACAGCAGCAGGGCTGATGCTCTGCTCTTCACTGCTGGCCCTAATGACCCTGAAGCGGTTCGCTGCCAAAAAAGAAGCTGAAGCACCCTTCCCGAAACCCCTCCCCTAAAGCGAGGCTCTTACCCCCTCCCCTAGGGGAGGGGGTTAAAGAGGCGAACTAGGCCAGTGCCTGCTCTAAGTCGGTAATCAGGTCGTCTACGTGCTCGATACCCACACTGATACGGATTAAATCCTCAGTGAGCGTGAGCTTGCGGCGCACATCTTCCGGCATAGAGAGATGGGTCATGGTCCAGGGCTGTTCTATCAGGCTTTCCACGCCACCGAGTGACTCGGCCAGTACATGCAGCTTCACGCTAGTTAAGAGCTTTTTCGCGACCTCACCATCGGTCACGCGGAACGAGAACGTGCCACCGTAGCCAGTCATCTGCTTCTGGGCCAGCTCATGCTGCGGGTGCGAGGTCAGACCGGGGTGCAGGACCTGGGTGACCTTCGGGTGCGCTTCCAGCCATTTTGCAATCGCCAGAGCGTTTTCGTTGTGGCGCTCCATACGTACGGGAAGGGTCTTGATACCCCTCATGACTAAGAAGCAATCAAACGGAGACTGGCCCGTGCCCATACCGTTCTGAAGCTGGAAAATACGGTTGCCCAGCTCTTCGTCTTTTACGATAGCGCCGCCACCGACGACATCGGAGTGACCGTTCAGGTACTTGGTGGTGGAGTGCATGACCACATCAATGCCAAGGTCCAGCGGCTTCTGGAAGTAGGGCGAGAGGAACGTGTTATCGCAGAACGTGATGATGTCCTTGTGCGATTTCGCGATATCGGCGATCGCTTTCAGGTCCAGCAGGTTCATCAGTGGGTTCGTGGGCGTCTCCGTCCAGATACCGCGCGTATTGGGCTTGATAGCGGCTTGCAATGCGTCTAAGTCACGCAGGTTGACAAACTCTACTGAAATGCCTTTGGGCGCCAGTATGGAAGCCAGCAGGCGATAGGTGCCACCGTAGAGGTCATCGTGGACAATAACATGGTCGCCCATGTTGAACAGGCTGAGCAGGGTTGCGCTGGCCGCCATACCCGTGGCGAACGCAAAGCCGCGGGTACCGTTTTCCAGGGCTGCCATGCACTCTTCTAGCGCCGCACGGGTGGGGTTACCGCTGCGGGTGTAGTCGAACTTGCCAGGCTGGTTGTAGTCCTGGAACGCAAAGGTGGATGTTTGATAGATGGGGAGCATTACCGCCCCGTAGGCCGGATCTGGTCCCTGTCCGGCATGAATCACAAGCGTCTCGAACTTCATAGTTAGAGGTCAGTATATCGTCCCGCCTCGCAACCCAATTTTAACTGGTGTGTCTGCTCTGCTATGAGCATGAGCTTACGGGAAGAGAATGCTGGAGAGCGCTTAGGTTATGGCATTGTCACCTCGATAGGATTTGCAATCTATGGCGCTGTTTGTTTATTCCGGCAGGAGATTATGCTGGGCCGGAGGGGAAGTCGGTATCTTCTAACAGGGCCGGGTGCGATAGCGGCAGGAATTACGCTACTATGCGTTGGCGCCTATCTGCACTTTTACTTCTATTACCGGGATCGCGATGAAGAAAGATTCCGGCGCCTGCATTTCGCAGGTTCGATAATCTCCGGCACTGTGGGAGGATTGGGATTGATCACCTTTCTCTACTTCCTGATGCAGCAGGGCACGCCATAGCGCCTTTTAGACCGGCCGTTTCACGGCCGGGACCGATACAATGACGCATGCGACGATTTCTGACAGCGGGCCTTGTCTGCCTGTGGCGAGGTAGTACGGCAAGAGCGCAGGTGCTCTTTCAGCATTTCTACTATCCCACTCCTGATTTCACGGTAGAGAACTCCTGGTGGATACAGGCGCGGGAGCAATTGGCCGAGCTGAAGAAGCTGGGAGTCTGGGGGCGCTGGCACCCGGTGCCTACCAAAGGCGGCTCCGGCGCAGTCTCTATGGGCTATGACCCGTATGACCTCTATGACCTCGGCTCTAAAGATCAACGCGGCACCGTGGCCACGCACTTTGGGGCAAAAGACCAGTACCTGCGCTATGTGGCCGTGGCGCATTCGAATGGCCTGAGCGTTATCTCTGATGTTGTGCTGAACCATACGGGCGGGGCAGATAGAGCCGAGGCGAACCCGGAGATGGAGAAGCTGAACTGGGACGATATCAGTGACGATACCAAAGTCCCCACGGACCATCTGCCGCCCGGCTACGACCCGAAAACCACCAACCTGCGCTCCTGGACCGGATTTCTCCCCAAAGGAGCGACTGGTGTACCCGGCACCGGGCGATTTCAGCGGAACTATAAGCACTTCCACCCATCCGCAATACACCCCAACCACGACCAGCCTTACCATCACCCGGACTTTGGCTCGGACTACTGCTTCGAAGCCGAGAACAAGTATGTCTGGAACAACTTGCTACGCTGGGGAAGCTGGTTCAAGGCACAATCTGGAGTAGATGGTTTCCGGTTAGACGCCGTGAAACTCATGGAACCAGAGTTTTTAGACGAGTTCTCGAAAATCGCCGGGGGAGCCGGATTCTGGCAGGTAGGTGAGTTCTGGGACACGAACCCGCAGCTTCTTTCGACCTTTCAGCAGAAGACCCACAACCAGATGAAGCTCTTCGATTTCGGGCTGTTCTATGCGCTCAAAGACATGGTCACCAAGCCCGACTTCGACATGCGCGACTTGCTATCCCGGCGCTTTGCCGACCGGGAGCGAGCGGTGACCTTTGTGAGTAACCACGATGTAGATCGCTACGACCCGATTCCTAAAGATAAGCGCCTGCTTCCCTACGCCATTCTTATGGCCATGAGCGGGCAGCCAAGCATCTTCCATCAGGACTACTTCTCCCCAGTGGATGCCGCTTTGCCGGAAACCCTACGAACCCTGGTAGGAGTGCACAACGGGTACGCGATGAACCGCAAAGAGAAGGTTCTTCTGGCCACGAAAGATACTCTGGCTATCGAGCGCGAAGGGGGCTTGGTGGCGGTCTTTGTGCGGCCCGGCGCGATAGACCAGAAATTGACCATTCCTACCGGCTGGCGGAACCGAAACCTGGTATCGGTAGATGGCTCGCTCCTCCATCTGCGTACCGATAAGAAGGGGACGCTACAACTCACCCTTCCCTCTGGCGGCTGGCGCTTGCTAGCCCCGGAAGGTTTGAAGCCCGCGAAGCTGACTCCACGCCAGCACGCTACAACCCAGGTCTACGAGTTCGACGATGACTTAGACACCGGGAAACTGGGCCAGCTAGTCCGCTCCGTGCGAGTTATCGCTGCCAAAGGCACTCCACTCAGCGCCGCTATAAGCCATACCAGTGGCAAAGGCAGTGTGCGACTGGAGCTACGCGACTCCGACGGTCGTATCATCGCCACTTCCTCCCGAGGGCGCGGCGGACGCGGCCCCGATATCCGCCTGAACGCTCCCTCTACCGGTGAGTATCGGTTCTCCGTGACCGCCCCAGGCGACAAACCCACACCAGGGCTACTGACGATTACTTACACAGCAGCGATTTAGCACCTTCCCCAAGCGTATGCTACGCTTCGCGGGTCAGGGCAGCGGCTCTACATTAGGGTCTACAAATCCCGCTCGTGCTTCGGGGGAAAAGAGAAGTTCGCGAGTGTAGTAGCGCTCCAGCACGCCGGGTTGAAGCAGATCGGGATGAGTCGCTTGAAATAGATCCCAGGTCGATGCGCTGTCGAAACGGCTGGCAATCAGGCGACAGAACGCCGCTGTGATGGTTTCGTGGTAACCCGTGGGATTGCCCTTGGCTTCGTTGTAACGTCGGATTCCTGTGGAGATATGGGTGGGGGCTTCGGTGCTACCGTATTTCTGGAACATCAAGTACCCCATGCGCACATGGGCAGCGTGGGTCCAGAGCTGACGCGGTAGAGTCGTCGCTTCAAAGGCTTCCAGAAATTCGTTGTCGGTCATCGGGTTGCTTTCTCAAAGCGGGCTACTGTCCAGGTTTCCTCGGCGAGTTCGCTGTGAAAAGCGAATCCACGGGCTTCGTAGTATCCGCGTAAGGCTGCATTTCCCGCGTAGCAATCCAGGCGCAGGTAGGGATACCCCTCTGCCGCCGCGATAGCAAAGGCCTGGTCTAGCAGATGGTCTCCTATGCCGGTACCTGCCCGTTCGCGCGCCACTACCAGCGTGTGCAGGTACAGCGCCTCGCCGGGCTGGGCTTCGGGCCAGAGAACCGGGTCGCTGTCTTGAAGGCGAAAGGAACCCACCAGTGTCTCGCCGTCCCAGAGGCTATAGAGCCGATGACGCTCGAAGTCTTCGTAAGTGTTTTCCAGGGTGAAACCATCCGGATGCCATTGAGGTATGCCTTTGTCCCAGAGCCAGCGCGCCGCTTGAACCCGCAGGTCCAGTAGAGCGGGAAGTTCTGCTTCTGCAATACGGCGAAAGATCACAGAACCTGCTCTAGGAATCGCCGAGAAGAATCATCTAGAGCGGTGCGATCTTCGACCTCGAACCGGCAGCCATCCACATCGGTAATCAGGATATGGCTGTCGGAGAGCCAGGCGCAGCTCTCGGAGAGGCTCTGCACCACGAAATCGCGCGGCCCCCGGTCGGTCTCCACGTGCCAGTAGGTCACGCCGAACTCCTGCTTCATACCTGTAATTGCCTTTATCTTTGCTGTGAGATAGCGGCGGCGCAGCTCCTGCTCGGCCACTGCGCGGCTCTCGGGAGTCAGCTCGTCTAAGCGGCGCACTAGAGCGATTTCCTCGCTCTTGCTATCTAGCAAAGAGAGAAACTCACCAGGCTTGCTAAGTGGTGCGGACTGATACAGGGAGACCTTTGGGTAGGATTTCTCGTCGCCCACTGTCAAGCGGAGCGTGCCCTGGGGGTGGTAGAACAATTTTAATTCTGTGGGGTTCATGGTGTCTCTTCCAGAGCCAGCGACCAGAAGCTCGAAATCTCTTCTGAGGGAGTAAATCCTAAGCGAGCGTTCAAGCGCAGAATCGGCTCGTTATCACTATCGTTTTCGGTGCGCACTGTGGCAAAGCCGCGTGCGACAAGCCTGCGCATTCCTTCGGTTTTCATGGCAAGCGCTCCACCACATCTGCGCCATTCGGGTAGCACTGCGGTCATTCCGATACGTGGCTCCTCTGGGTTGAGCCAGATACGGTGCAGCCCTACATAGTCGCCGCTGGTCTGGTCTATCAGCACCAGATACAGGTTCGGATCGTAGGCTTCGGAGCCCATGTTGTTGTGCCAGAAGTCTTCAAAGCTCCAGTTCCAGTTCTCCGAGCCGGGTATCTGCTGGTGAAGCTTCTGTTCCAGCTTGTAGACTTTTCGATCTCGCTCCGAGTCCTCCGCTAAGTCGGCCAGAGAGGCCAGCCTCAATCCTTCGGGCACAGGCGCAGTAATCGTCACCAGGTCCAACTCGGGAAGCTGGCAGCGTTGGAGCGCGACCTCTCGGCGTTTCTGAAAGCCCTGGGCTGTATTCCAGGCGTTGCCCTTTTCGCTGGCGGAGCCTACCCAGATTTCTGGGATGCCGCGCTGCTGGGCTTCGGCTACTGCCGCTTCCAGAAGTTGGACTGCGCCAATGTCATCCCATTCCCCAAAGAACTCCACCCAGTACTCGCCATTCGGCCAGGGAGTCAGCGCTGCGGCGGCAACTAGCTCGCCATTCTTCTGTGTGAACCAGCGCGTGGGCATACGCTCGGCTTCCGCCAGATCATCTGCCAGTAGCTTGTCTGCGGGTGTGCCGACCAGCTTTGCCAGTGCGTCATAGTTTCCGCCAAAGGGAACGACTTCCGCCACAGCTCTTACATCTGGCCTTTGCGCTGTTGGAGCAGGAGTAGCACCGTTTGCCCCCAGTGGTAGGACGAGTGCAAAATGACATGAGTGAGCAGCCAGCGCATAGTGAAGCTCCGCCCATCTTCCCGTGTGGCGACGACATCCGGCCCCTCACAGGTGGAAAGCAGCTCCTTGGTCCGTGCCCGGGTGGTCTCCAGCAGCTCCAGGTAGTAAGAGAGTGGTCTCCCCGGTGGAGGTATAGGCCAGCGCACGTTGCCCTGGTCTATCTCTGCGCCCAGTACCTCGTCTTCCATGTCTTGATAGGGCTGGCCACATCCCACACAATGCAGCCAGAAGGCTTCGACTTCTGCGATATGCACCAGAAGTGCCGCGATACTGTGCCCTGCCTCAAAAGGCTGCCAGACAAGCTCTTCTGCACTGACATCACCCAGCATGCGGATGTACTCGCCGGGTACCTGCTCCAGCTGCCGGAGCATCAGGGTTATTTCCGCGTTTTCTACCCCCTCTACAGATGGGGTATCCATGATGTTGCTCACTTGGATAGCTCCGGTTCGGCGGCGAGGTCGAAATAGGTCACATCGCCCAGGCGCAGGTAGAACTCCCGCTCCGGATTGCGCGAGAACTCATGCACCCAGGCAGCGCATCTTTCCCGCTCCAATCCGGCGCTTTCAATCTCTCGCCGAAGCTCGGCGATACGAGTGTCAGACTGCGTGACATTCATATCCACCATGAGCTCGGCTAGCTTCGCGCGGGCTTCTTTCTCTTTGCTATGGAACTCACGATACTTCTTTCGGACCGCTTCCAGAAGCTCCGAAGCCTGGTAGGTGAACTTCCACTCAAAGCGATTGATGTTCGAGTTATCGTTGTAGAGTCCCACTCTGTGCTATTACCCTTCTGTATACGCTACGGTTTCGGCGATGGCCTGGCTGGTCTGCTGCTGGGTTTCCACCAGCTTGTAGAACGCACCCTGTTTCTCCATAAGCTCCGCGTGCGTACCCATCTCGATAATCTTGCCTTTTTCTAAGACGATCAAGCGGTCCGCGTTTCGGAGCGTCGAGAGCCGGTGCGCGATGGCGAAGGTGGTTCGGTCCTTAGTAAGGTTTCCAATAGCCTGCTGGATTTTCTTCTCCGTCTCCACGTCTACCGAGCTGGTCGCTTCGTCTAAGATCAGAATCCGTGGGTTGTGCAGAATCGCGCGGGCGATAGAGACACGCTGGCGCTCACCACCAGAGAGCTTGGCGCCTTTCTCTCCCACGCTGGTATCGTAGCCATCGGGCTTCTGCACAATGAACTCATGCGCGCAGGCGGCACGGGCCGCTTCTACGATTTCCTCGAACGACGCATCTGGCTTACCGTAGGCGATGTTCTCCGCGATGGTGCCGTTGAACAGAAACGGTTCTTGGAGCACGATTCCGATATGGCGGCGCAGGTCCTGGAGGTCCAGGTCGCGCACGTCTACACCATCTAAGAGCAAGCGTCCGGCGTCGGCTTCGTAGAAGCGGCAGAGCAGGTTCACTGTGGTAGACTTGCCCGCGCCGCTCTTACCCACCAGGCCGATCATCTCTCCGGCTTTGACATCGATATCCAGGTCTTTCAGCACCGGGTTGGACTTATCGTAGCCGAAGCGCACGCCCTCGAAGGTCACGCGGCCTTCTACTTTGTCCAGTTTGATGGAGTCGGGTTTTGTGTAGGTTTCCGGCTGGGCATCGATAACTTCGAACACACGCTCGGCGCCTGCCATGGCCCGCGAAAACCACTGGTTGATCTGCCCGAACCACTGGAGCGGGCCATAGACCTGCCAGAGCAGGATCTGCATAGCCATGAGCGTTCCGAACGTCAGCTCGCCTTTTAACACCAGGTAGCCGCCATAGGCCCAGTTGATGAGCGCGCCGGAGCCGATCACAAACTGCATGGTGGCATCGAATTTGTACCAGCGGCGGTCTACCGTGATACCCGCCTGCGCCAGATCGTTGTTGCGCTGCGTGAACTTGCCCCACTCGCCATCTTCCCGGGCAAAGGCTTTCACGACTCGGATACCATTCAGGGATTCATTGAGATGCGTGTGGAACCGGCCCCACTTCTGTCCGATCTTGTGGAACAGCAGAGACATCGGTTTCCAGAGCATGGCGCCGCTGACAGCGACTATTGGCACCGGCACCAGAATGGCCAGCATGATCTTCCAGGAGAGGAAGAGGCCGCTGATAAGTCCACTGAACAGGGTGAACAGCCCGGTGAGCACGTAGGGAAGCCCGTCTACCAGGAAGCCCCACACCCGGTCGGTGTCCTGGGTGACTCTGGAGATAATGGCGCCCATCTGCCGTTTGTCGAAGAACCCTAGCTGTAGGAACTCCAGCGCCCGGTAGATATCGGCTCTCAGGTCTTTTGCAATATTTCCTGAAAGAAAGGCGACGTTGTGGCCCTTCCAGGCGATACAGAGCGAGTTAGCCGCCTGCGCCGCTACCATGCCGCCCACGATCCAGGCCAGCATAGCGCCCCCGGTAGCCATATCGGGCTTCTGCGCCACATTGAGAACTTCATCCGTCAGCTTGCGAATCAGGAATGGGTTCAGGAACGTGGCGACGGCCGCTATCAGCAGCGACGAAGCCACGACCATGACTGCCTTGGACTTGTAGGGAGCCAGGTACTTCAGGATGCGCATCAGTACCGCCGCGCGCTTCACGCAGGCGGGGCAGCGTCCGTCGGGTTCGGGTAGCAAGCGTCCGCAGCGGTCACAGCGAGTCTTCTGTCGCTTCAGCGAGACGGCTAGCTCCTCACCCTTGGCAAGCTGCTCGATGCCGCGTGCGAGTTCGGAGAATCGCGCTGCTACAGCAGAAGTGAAAGCGGCAATCGCCAGTATCCCGGTAGTGGTCGTTAGTTCCAGGCGAGCGCCGCCTACCAGAGGCTCGGTGCGCGCTGTTTTAATCTCCGCCATGGGTACGAGCAGCAGGCGCACTCCGGCTTCATCGAAGACCGATACACCGCTGGCCCGGACCTCTACTGTCCGCTTGCCAAACCGGTGTTCCTCTTCCGCCAGGAGATCGGCGGTTTCCGAGAGTAGGACCGGGTCCTCGTCCGTTTTTTCGTCCCCAGTACTGGGAAAAGTTTCTGCCACCATGCCGCTCGCCTCCACAAAGCCATATAGACCGAGCGGCAAAAAATACCGTCGGTCCCAGTGTCAATTCCGGCTATGGTATCGCCACTGAGGGCCGTTTTGTTAAAGCGGAAAACTCTTTTTTACCGGCTTACGATTCTCTATTATATCTCTGTTACAATCCGATTTATGACCAATGTGGATCAGACGTTTTTCGAGGAAAACGGCTACGTTGTTGTAGAAGGAATCGTCTCGAAAGAGAAGTGTGAGGCCGTTGTCTCCGATATCCACGCCTTCTTAGAGATGACGGATGGTGACCGGGAGAGCTGGTATCAAGGCAAACGTGGTAGAAGCGGCCTGGCGCACATTCACCAGATGCAGTCGCTCTGGGATATCCGGCAGGACCCGGCAGTGCATGCCGCTTTTGCCAGACTCTACGGTACAGAAAAACTCTGGGTCAGCATGGACCGCACCAGCATGAAAGTGCCCAGCGACCCGAACCACCCGGAGTTCGAAGACCGGGGCTTTCTACACTGGGACATGGATACATCCACCGATCCCGCCACCTGGACTTTTTTCGTGCAGGGCGTGCTGGTGCTGCGAGACACGGATGCGAGTATGGGTGGTTTCCAGTGCGTGCCCGGCTTCCATGGGCAAAACCTCAAAGACTGGATACCAACTCAGCCCGCAGACCGAAACCCCATGCACCCTGCCCTAGATACGCTCCCGGAAGGCAAGTCCGTGGTGCCGATACCCGCAAAGCAAGGGGACCTGGTTATCTGGGACCGAACATTGGCGCACGGAAATGGGCACAATAAAGGCAATCTGCCGCGCTTTGCCCAATACCTCACTATGTATCCCGCAGGCACCGAAGAAGCTGCTGTGGATAGAGTCGCTTGCTGGCAAGGAGTTCGCGCGCCCCACTTCTGGGAGAAAGACATTCCCGAAGCGCTGAAAAGCCGGGAGCGCGAGCTGCAGAGTACACCCTCCATACTCACCCCACTGGGGCGCAAGCTTTTGGGCGCAGATTCCTGGGAATCGTAGAGAAACGCAACCTAATGTAGAAAGGCAGGTCTTCAGGATATGTTTGGGCTGATGAAAGCGGGCGGCTGCGCCCGAAAGACAGAGGCCCGCTATGAGCGGGCACGGGCCTACTGCGGCACCTGTAAGACCATGGGGCGACTCTATGGGCAGTCTACGCGCCTGCTGCTGAGCCACGATGCTGCCTTTCTAGGCGAGCTGCTGCTGGCACTCTCCCCAGAGCCAGACTGGGCGCCCGCCTACACCCCGCGCCGCTGCGCCTCGCTGCCCAGCACCGGGCAGATTCCCCCCGCGCTGGCCTATGCCGCCACAGCCAATGTCGCCCTGGCCGAGTTCGCCGTGCGCGACAAAATCGCTGATGCCTCCAAGCTCTGGCATACGGTAAGACTGGCACTGAATCGCCCCTTTCACCGCGCCCGCGCCCGACTGGCTGCCTGGAACGTTCCTACGGATGACCTCTTTGCTCTGCAGACCCGGCAGGCGGAGATTGAGCGGGAGCGAGGGCAGGCACTGGCCTACTACGCCACGCCTACCGGCAATGCCACCCGGCTGGTATTCTCGCACGGAGCCACCGTAGTCGCTCCCGATAGCGCTGCCACACTGGGTGCCTTGGGGGAAGCGTTCGGGCGACTGGTCTACACCATCGATGCGCTGAACGACCGTGCGGAAGACGCGAAGAAAGGTGATTTCAACGCCCTGGAAGCCGCCGGAGCGACGGTAGCAGAAACCCGCGCCTACCTGCGCCAGCTGCTCTCCGATGCGCTCGCCGCTCTGAACGCTCTGCCAATCCCCGGAGAGAAACGCACGCTCTTCGCCGGGCGCTTGCGTACCAGCGTGGCCTCTGCTACCGGCGGGGCGCTGACCATGGACGATGGCGCCATTCCCGATGACCCGGCAGCCCCGGCCATCGTGCGCCGTGCCCGGCGCTGGGGGAACTGCTTCGGCTGTCAGGACGATGATTTCTGCGACTGTTGCTGTGATGGTGCCGACTGCGCCTGTGACTGTTGTGACTGCTGCGATTGTAGCAGTGGTTGTAACTGTTGCCACAACTGTGATGGGAGCTGCTGTCACTGCAACTGCGACTGTAGTAGCTGCAGCGATTGCTGCAGCTGCGATGGCTGTAACTGCTGCGACGGTGGCTGTTGTTGTGATGGCTGCGGAGACTGCTGCAACTGCGGTAACTAGGCGTAGACCATCTCCCTTGAATGCTCACTGCGTGAGCTTCGTCCCTCTTCCCATCAGACCCCTCATTCTTCGGGGGGAAGAGGGATAACTCACCTCAACTGCCGAAAAGCGTCAGACACTTTGGCAGAGCGCTTCGCCAGAGGCAGGCCAATGTACTCTTGGTAAGCGCTGATTTCCCCTCTTCCAGCGAGGAACGAGCGATAACGGGAAGAGGGGCGAGGCCCACGAAGTGGGCACTCAGGGGAGATGGTCCAAAGCCTACGCATACCAGCCCATAGCCCAGGAGATGAAGCTCCAGAGGACCGGGACCACAAAACCGCCCAGAGTCACGCCCAGTGCGGCGGGGACGAAGCGGATATAGAGACCGAGACCACCATAGCGAAGTATCAGGCCCTTTATCAGCCACATCAGGAAAAACGCGGGCCAGTTGTACTCCACGGCAAAGCATACGGCGAGTGCGTAGCCGATAGGGTGAAACGGCGTGCCGGGAAACGCGAAGTTGACTTTGGAGAGCAGCCAGGCAAGCCCGGCCCCGATGCCCATAAAGCCTATCTCGGTGGTCTGTGGACCTTTCGGGGCGTAGACCCATTCGCGTACTCGGCTAACCGCTAATCCCGAGGCTGCCTCGCGCCAACCACCACTGGCGAACTGGTCCTCGCCGACTCGATAGACCCAGTGCAGATAGGTCAGCAGGCACGTAGTCGCGCCCACAAAGAACGCGACTAAGAGCCAGGGACCAAGCTTTCTAAGGGACACGCCGGACTCCTGGCCGACTTTCATGGCGGCCAGCTGATGCCCCATAAGCTGCCCCCGGTGGTCGCGGTTGATCCAGTACATCAGGGAGAACTGAGTCAGCGGTCCCGGCTGTTGCCCGATAGTGCCGAACACGGTGGTCAGGGTTTTCTGTGGGTCTAAGTAGAATAGCTCCAGAAACGGTGGCCCGACCTGGGCATAGACTCGGGTCATCGTCACGTTTAGAATCCAGAAGAACGCATAGAATGCAATGGCGATGCCTATCGACATGCCGGACTGCACGCTCCACCAGAGCAAGAACATCGTGCCCAGAATCAGCACTCGCCCCGCCACCCGGTAGCTGGCGCACTCCCCGGAATCGTCCTCCATACTCTTATCGAGGGGACCAAAGGAGAGGGCGGCATCGAAGGCGAGTTTCAGGCGCTTACGCTCGGCCCAGACTAAGAGGAAAAACAGCGCTGCCCAGGCTCCGGCAGATTGCGCGCGGGTGTAGGGGAAACCTTTGGCATCCCAGCCCAATTCCCTCCAGCCCTGCGCGTATCCGATAACCTCGCAGGCTTTGCGCAGCACGAAGAAAAACCAGGAGCTGAACAAGATATCCACAGGAATCAGATAGCAGATACCCAGGTGCAAGGTGCTCCAGGTGAGATACATAGGCGCCAGCGCCTTCCAGGGCGAGGGCAGGCTTTCTAGAACATCGTTTGCCTGCCAGTCCAGTACTATCGCAGGAACATTGGGGAAACGGTTGTGAATCACGTTCAGCGATTCGATAACCGCCGCTATGGTGAACCCTAGCCAGAACAGCTTGCCGCCTGCCAGCCCGCCGAACCCGCCCGACTTACATATCTCTAAGGGGAGCTGCAGGCAGGGGAAGCTCAAGCGGTCGTGCTCCACCCAGCGACGGCGTAGTAATACGTTCCACGCCCACATGGTCGCGCCTAGCGCCATAAGCCAGGCCAGCCAGCAGAGCAGGGGAGTCGCCCAGGCCGCCAGCCGCTCCGGAGTCCAGAAGCTCTCATGCCCCAGATAGTAGGGCTCCACGATTTTCGGGTCACTGGGCGCCATCCAGGTGGGGAGGTACTGCCGAAACGGCCCCATGAGGTCCGCCTGAGTCTGCCGCCAGGGATACACGTACATGGGCAGCAGAAACTGGGCTTCATCCTGAGCGGCGATAGAGGCAGCCACCGTAGACAGGGCATAACACACGCCTATCTCGGCGGGCCGTAAGGCGATTTTAGGGGCAGTACGCTTTAAGACCGCGTTGCCCACAGCGACTAGAAAGAGCCAGAAGACTACGCCGGAGAAGAGAGTGAGTACCGACCCGAAGTTGAGCGCGACGTTTTGAGGAATGACCTTGGTAACGACTTGAAAGATAGAGACGAAGATCGCCCCGATAAGCCCCAGGGCAACGCCGCGCCAGGTCATGATGCTTTCCTGTTCGCTCTGGGAACAGACCGTTCCTGCCTGTTTATGTTGTGGAACGCAGCCTGAGCTAAGTAAGCCTATCCTTCTCTACGGACAGGCGGCGAAAATGTGGTAATCCATAGTGACTCTTAAGGGTTGTTTGCCGAAGTCGAAGGTGAAGTCTTCAAAGTCCAATTGGGCATCGCAAGCATGAATTGCACTGTGATGGTTCGGGCACACCAGTAGCAGGTTCTTCAGGTCGTCGGGACCACCCCGACTCAGCCAGTGAATATGATGGCCCTGGCAAAGCCAGTGCCCATACTCATCAATAGGATTCCAGCCACAGAGCTGGCATTTTCCGCTATAGATTCCCTGAAGCTCTTTTACAAGATTGCGATTACGGGTAGGGGCTTGTTTGTAGAGGTAGGCAGCTCGAGTTTCCGCTATGCCGCCAGGTTCTTCTTTCAACAATTGCTCCACCGCACTCTCATCGTCCGAAAGAAGCAGAGCTTCAAGCCGTTCCTCAGGAAAAAGCCTTGCCCGTGGCTCATAGGCAAGAGACTGTGCTAATGCTGCTAATACCTGATGGTCTGCCTGCGTCATTGTACGGACTGCCGCGTGTCCCTGAAACGATTGGCCTAATCGAGCTGCATTTGCACGGACGCTGAGTGAGCGGATTACCTGTTCGATACTAGGAGCGTTTTCGTCTGCCAGAAAATAACGGGATCGACTTAAATCTCCCCAGATACGATAGGGGCCGTAGTGAAAATTCGGCGGGTTTTTCGTCTTCGCTTTGACTACTAACTCGGCGGCAAGTACATAGCGCCCTGCTCGATTTCGGGTGAATGCCCAAAGACTATCTCCGATTTCAACGGAATGCAGCAATTCGTTAGATTGATTCAGATGGAAACCAGCTCCCATATCCAGATCACGGCGGTAGTTCTCCGGGGTCCAGTAGTAGAGCAGGGGCATCACTGGCATTGTAACGTGTGGGTAACTGATTATCTCTGTGATTGTAAGCAAGCCTTTGCTATCCGAGCAGGAACCTTTCTTTGAGATGGCGAACGGGCTACACCATGAAGCGACGAGAGCTATTGACAGGTGCGGCAGGGTTGGGCATCGCGGAGACGGCGAGCGCTGCGGCCCCGGTGAAGACAATGAAAGGCGTTCCGTTTGAGCGCCATGAGAAAGTGCGTATCGGCTTTGTGGGGGTTGGTGGGCGTGGTTCCGGCCTGCTGAACGACTTGCTGAACATTCCCGGTGTGGAGATCAAGGCCATCTGCGATCTGCGAAAAGAGAACGCGGACCGAGCGGCCACACGGGTGGAGCGAGCAGGGCAGCCGCGCCCGGAGCTGTATACGGGCACCGAAACCATCTTTGAGAAGCTCTGCGCGCGCACCGATCTAGACCTGGTCTACAATGCGACTCCCTGGGACTGGCACGTGCCGATAGCCGTGAGTGCCATGGAGCATGGGCATCATGCCGCCGTGGAAGTTCCGGCAGCCAACACGCTGAAAGATTGCTGGAAACTGGTGGATACCTCGGAGAAGACCCGCAAGCACTGTATCCAGCTCGAAAACTGCTGCTACGGCGCTTCGGAGCTGATGGTGCTCCAGATGGTGAAAGCCGGGCTACTGGGGGATCTGACCCACGGTGAGGCGGCCTATATTCATGACCTGCGCAGTTTGCTTCTCGCCGATGCCTCCGAAGGGCTGTGGCGACGAGAGCCGCATAAGAAGCGCGATGCGAATCTCTATCCAACGCACGGGCTGGGGCCGGTGGCGAAGTACATGGATATCCATAAGGGCGACCGGTTCGAGCGTATTGTCTCGCTGAGCTCGAAAGAGGCCAGCCTGACCGCCTATCGCGACAAAACCATACCAGCAGGCAACCCCAAGCGTGCCGAGAAGTATGTCTGCGGGGACATGAACACCAGCATCATTCGCACAGTGCTGGGCCGCACGATCATGCTGCAGCATACGGTGGTGACTCCGCGCCCGTACTCCCGCCTGAACCTGATTCAGGGAACGAAAGGCGCGTTCTCCGACTATCCGGCGCGTATCTACCTGGATGAGTGGGGCAACGATGAGTGGCGCGCATTAGACACCATGAAGGAGCAGTGGGAGCACCCGCTCTGGAAGAAGGAAGGCGACACGGCGCGCAAGCTGGGTGGGCATGGCGGTATGGACTACCTCATGAGCTACTCGCTGATCGAGTGCATGAAGCAGGGCGTGCCTCCGCAGATGGATGTGTACGATGCCGCTGCCTGGTCCGCACCCTTCCCGCTCTCGGAGCTGTCTGTTAAGAAGGGCGGCTCTGCCATCGTCTTCCCGGACTTCACCCGCGGCAACTGGAAGTAGCGAAGAAAGAAACCCCCTCCAGGTACCTGGAGGGGGTCTTGCTTTGTGTTCTAGGACCTAGAAAGCGCGGCGACCACCGCCACCGGGGCCACCCTGCGGGCGGTTCTTGGCATAGTCGGCCAGGGCCTTCATCTGATCATCGGTCAGCTTGAGCGACTCGCCCAGCTCGATGTTCAGACCGGCCTTCTGGAAGACATCCCATTTCTTCTTGACATCAGGCCATGCGGTCTTCTGTTCATCGGTCAGAAGGGCTTCTACAGCGGTAGAGGCTTTCTTGTCAGCCGCCTTGGACTTGTCCTGCATCTGCTGCATGGCTTCCTGGCGAGCAGCCGGGTCGCCGCCGAAGCCGCCACCGCCACCCTGGAAGGCATCGCGCATCTGCTGCTGCATCTGCTCGCGGAGCGCCTGCTGAATCTCACCGATCTGGGTCTTCTGGGTATCGGTCAGCTTGAGCGCAGTAGTGAGCGCGCCAACCGGAGCGGAAGCAAGGCTGACTTCCTGGTTCATACCGAACATGCCGCCGCCGAAGCGACCGCCGCCACCCTGACCACGGCCACCACCCTGGCCACGGCCCTGACGCCCAGCGGCGGGCGGCTGACCGGGATCCTGCGCGAACGCAGCAGTGGCGATAAGAGCAGACAGCGCGATAAGCGGTGCCGCAAATCGTCGAATCATCATGGGAAAACCCCTCCTATTCCACAGCATACACAGGGAATCTGAAGAAAAAATGAATTCTCCTTCTCCCCACCGGAAGAGGCAGAGAGAAGGAGAACGCTAGGCGCTGGCGAGAGTGACTTCGTCGCCGTCCACATTCATGGTGTAGCCCAGGGTCTGGAACAGGCGCACCGGCACCCACATGGTGTCCTGATCGATAAAGGGGGCCGCCTGAAGGCTTACAAGCTGTCCGCTGATATTCACTTCCGGGTTGTCTGCCTGAACCGCAACCTTATAGTCACCCAGCTCGATGTTCGCAATCTTCGATTCATGATCGTAGTTCGCGTAGCCGCCGAGGGCCTGAGAGACATTGGCGAGCGGCACGAACGTTGTACCTTCGCCTAAGATCGGCTCGGGAATGCCATCGATTCCGGTTCCTTCAATGGTATAGGGCATAGCCTTCTCCTACTCCTATTTCACCAGCAGCGTGTTTTTGACTTCAAGGGAGCTGCCAGCTTCTTTGACCTGTTTGGTCGCAATCTCACCAGCCTTCTTCTTCAGGTCGTTGTTCTTCACATGGCCCTTCAGAAAGACGGCCTTATCGGTCACATCCACATTGATTTCGTTCGCCGGGTCATTGAGTGCGGCATCCGCAACAATGGCACCTTTGATCTTGGCCGTATCGAGCGCGCCAGTGACTCCCTTGGCAGCGTTCGCCATACCATTCATTGCAGCCGCACCGGCGTTATCGGCGGCGGCACCGGCAGCTTTGCCAGCATCGGCGGCGCTGTTCGCGGCGCCCTGAGCCGCGCCTGCGGCAGCTTTACCTGCGCTGGAAGCAGCGTCTGCGCCAGCGTTTGCAGCCTGTTGAGCGGCTTCCTGGGTTTTGGGGCAACCTGCGAGCATCGTAGCACCGATAGCAAGCAGGGCGCTGAGTGCGAGTACTTTCCTCATCTTAAATCAACTTCCTCCACATGAGCCCCGCTGGATGCGAGGCGCAGAAGAATTGTACAGACGGGAATCTCGCACTGTCAAAGCGCGCCAGCACTGTTACCAACTG
The DNA here is from genome assembly GCA_049840835.1 of Armatimonas sp. Classification (GTDB taxonomy): domain Bacteria; phylum Armatimonadota; class Armatimonadia; order Armatimonadales; family Armatimonadaceae; genus JANLTX01. The sequence goes on from JASGJG010000001.1 coordinate 374,915, forward strand.
TTGCCAGCCAATATTTTGGCGAGCGATACAATCGGGCGATGGATACGCTCCTCGCTGTCGATTTAGGATACCAGTTCTACTCGCGCCGTGTTGTACTATGCCGCCGATGCTGCACCGGTTCCGGGCATTTTCGCCCAGCGCCAGCACGCTCCGACCCTGACCCCAGATGGTGGCGCGACTCTTAATCCGGATGCGCTGGTTAAAGAGGTTCGCGAGTGTGTGATAGAGGTTCTGGCAAAGCACCGGCGGGTACTCGGATTCTGGGAGCGGGCCTCAGTGTGATCTGGCACTCCGCAGTCGGTATCGATGACAAGGGGAACGCGCAGACCACCGTGCTGCTCTGGACAGATACCGGAAGCGCTCCCCAGGTCGCGCGGCTAAAAGGGGAACGCCCCGATCTCCCCGGCATAACCAGATATCCCCTGGCACTCCAGCTATCTCTATGGGCGGCTTACCTGGCTTCAGGAAACCCGACCCGAGGTCTTTGCCCGCTTCCATCGCTTTGTGTCCCCGCCGGGCTATGTAATGGGCAACCCTTCTTCGAGTTCGAAGGACTGCAAGAGTCCCCCTCTATGGCCTCGGCCTCCGGGCTATGGGACCAGACTCAGCAGCGCTGGCTGCCGGAGTGGGAGCCACTGCTATTCCCCGTGGGCGATTCTCGGCTAGAAGAGGACTATCCCTGGTTTCCGGCTATCGGAGATGGAGCGGCCTCCAGCGCAGGTGCGGGTGGGGTACATCCGGATCGGCTGGCCCTGATGATAGGCACCAGCGGCGCTCTGCGCGCCTTTGGACAACGTGGGACGGGAATGCCGGTGCGCCCGGAAGGGCTCTGGCGATATCAGCTAGCCTCGGACTGGTTCGCACTCGGGGGTGGACTCACCAATGGTGGCTCGCTGTGGGCCTGGCTGGAGAAGACCCTGAACCTGGGCGAGCTTGCCGACAATGCCGAGCCCGATGCCCACGGCCTGACCGTGCTGCCGTTTCTCTCCGGCGAGCGTGCCCCGCTCTGGCGTGATGACCTCTTCGGAGCAATCATCGGGCTGTCTGGTTCCACGACTCCCGAAGACATCGCACGGGCGCACTTAGAGGCCGTGGCGTATCGGTTCGCTTCTGTGCGGGACTTACTGCGTCCGCTGGCTCCAAGGGCATCGCTTATCGCAACTGGAGCGGCGCTGAAGAAGAGCCCTGTGTGGCCACAGATTCTCGCCGATGTGCTGGGTGAGCCACTTCTACTCTGCGCGGAAGACGAAGGCTCGGCCCGCGGCGCTGCGCTCTGGGCCAGAGAGCGACTGGGGCTGGGCACTGTGCAAGACGCACCGACCCCCGCCATAGCAGAAACTGTTACTCCGAATGCCGCCCGGCACGATATCTACGCTGCGGCTCGGGAGCGGCATGAGGCGCTATTGAAAACCCTAGTAGGTTGAGCGAGCAGGCAAAATCGCTTTTGTGGCTAAACTAATCCCATGGACTTTTCTGGGAAGGTTGTTCTGGTCAGTGGGGCGGCCTATGGTATCGGGCAAGGAATCGCGCAGGCATTCGCCGAGGCAGGGGCACGAGTTGCGGTCAGTGATTTTCGTGAGGCGGAGCTAGCCGAAACAGCAGCGTTATTGGGTAGTGAGGCGCTGGCAGTGCCCGGAGACTTAACCCAGACCGAATTCCCTGCGCGGCTACTAGACGAAGTCATTGCCCGGTTCGGAAAGCTGGATGTCCTGGTGAACAATGCCGCTGACCAGCGCGGGACCACACTGGAAGCAACCCCCATAGAGCTGTTCGATACGATTCAGGCCGTGAATTTCCGAGCGCAGTTCTTGCTCTGCCAGGCAGCGCTGCCGCATCTCAAAGCCACCAAAGGCGCGATTGTGAACATGTCATCACTGGTAGCTGAGCAACCACTGGCGGACCGAATTGCGTACTCGGCCTCCAAAGCCGCTGTTTCCGGGCTGACACGGGCGCTGGCGGCGGACCTGGGGCGGGATGGAGTCCGAGTCAACGCCATAGCGCCGGGGCATATCATGGTCAAGGGAGAGCAGGTCTGGAAAGAGACCTACGATGAGCGCACGCAGAAGATTTTCCATGCGTCGTATCCCCTGGGCCGCTGCGGGCATGTTCGTGAAGTCGCGGAGGTCGCTCTGTTCCTGGCCTCGGAGGCAGCCAGCTTTGTGAACGGAGCCATAATCCCGGTAGACGGTGGGATGTCGATTCTTTGCCCGGAGAGCGTGGCGTTTAGCGCCGCCTCGGTATAATTCAGTCGTGCCCCTTCCTGAACGTCCCGACTGGACCCCCGACAGCCTCTATGTGGTTGGTCACCAACGCCCCGATACCGATGCGATTGCTGCCGCTCTTGGCTATGCCTGGCTGCTGAAGCAGACGGGTCCCGAGCATGCCGTTGCCGCTCGCTGCGGTCCTCCCGGTGACCAGGCGCGTTATGCCCTGGAGCGCTTCGAGCAGTCATCGCCGCGCTGCTCTCCGGCGTTGCGCCCACGTTCGGGCATGTCGTGGAAGAGCGCCCCACGGTCGGCCCGGACTCTCCGCTAGAAGATGCCCTGACCATCATGGCCGATGAGTCTCAGGTGGTCGTGCCCGTTTTAGGTGCCGGAGCGCGTCCGCAGGGAGTGGTGGCGCCGCTCCCGCTCGCCCGCGCGTTCGCCCGCCAGCAGATCGGGTTAGACGATACCCTGCCGAACTGCGGCGCAATCGCCGAAGTCCGCCCACTCTTTCGCAGCCGGGATCGCCTCTCCGACCACAAAGCCGCCATTCTACACGCTGAGGGCAATCAGTTCGTGGTGGTAGATGATGGTGGGGCCTATGTAGGTCTGGTCTCTCAGCGCCGCCTGCTCAACCCGCCCCGCGCCCGGCTATTCCTGGTGGACCACAACGAGCTAACCCAGGCCGTACCGGGCGCAGACGAAGCGGAGATTGTGGGAGTTCTGGACCACCATCGGCTCGGCAATCCACCCAGTGCCCTGCCCATTCCGTTCTGCGTGGACCCGGTAGGCTCTACATCTACTCTCGTGGCCGAGCGTATGCGGGATGCCCGTATCCGTCCCCCACGCTCCATAGCGGGCATGCTACTCTCCGGGATTCTCTCCGATACCCTGGTCTTTCGCTCGCCCACGTCCACCCCGCGCGATGAGGCAATCGCTGCCTGGCTGGGCGGCATCTGCCAGATAGACGTAGCACTCTATGGAAAAGAGCTGCTCGGCGCCGCGCCGGGCCTCTCTGCCCGCGCGACCCCGAGAGATTCCGTGGACGCCGACCGCAAGACCTACATCATGGCGGCAGCCGCTGGTGGCTATTGCGCAGATCGAAGTCATGGGCCTGGAGGAGCTGCCCGCGCGCCGCGACTTGCTGATCGACGGCATCGCGGTTCGCCGGGTCCGTGAAGGCCTGGCGCTGCATCGGTCTAATGGTCACCGATGTCGCGTCCGATCCGCATCCGTTATGCTCTGCCAGGGTGATCGCCGTTTCTTAGATTCGCTGCCGTTCAAGCGTATCTCCGAGGGGGAGTTCGACCTGGGCGAGATCGTCTCGCGCAAGAAACAGCTAGCTCCCGCGCTTCAGGGAGCCCTCGAAAGCGTAGAGTAAGACTTTAGAAGCCATCTCCCTTGAATGCTCACTGCGTGAGCTTCGTCCCTCTTCCCAAAAGACCCCTCATACTTCGGGGGGAAGAGGGATAACTCACCTCAAGTGCCCAAAAGACCACCTTCCTTTGGCAAGGCGCTCCGCCAAGGGAAAGCCTCTGTAGTATTGGTAGGCGCTGATTTTCCCCTCTTCCAGCGAGCCGCGAAGCGGCATTACAATGCCGCTTCGCGGCGGAGCGAAAACGGGAAGAGGGGCGAGGGAGCGAAGCGACACTCAGGGGAGATGGTCTCTTAGAGCGGAAGATGACTGAGATAAAGCAAGCTGTATGGGCTGCGGCTATAATAGCTATAGCTGCACGGACAACGGTGACGATGCCATGAGTTACGAAGTACTTCGGGCGATTGTATGGATAGTGGGGCTCCCCATTATCGGCTACCTGGGCTGGCAGGCAGTGATGAAGCTGCGCGCCATTCGTCGCCTGGATGCCGAACTCCGCGAAGAAGAAGCGCAGAACCCAGAGACCCTTATCTTCGCATGGCGGAGCTTTTCGAGGAACAGAAGCAAGACAAGAAGCGGTAAGGAAGAGCGGAGGCCAAGATGGGATTTCGGATAGACCAGTCGTACTCCGATACCGGCGGAACTCGGCACCTCTCGATAGTAGGTAATAAGATTCGGATTCAGGAGACAAAGTCTTTCTGGAAAGATGGCAAGCCTACTATTCAGCAGAGCCTGCCGCCACAGAAGCCGACAAAGGATAAAACCGCCACTCTCTCTGCACGAGACCTCACCGTGCTCCAGAGCGTAGTTCGAAGTTCCGGGTTCTTTGCCGCGAGAGGGGAAGATGACAGGTTTTTGTTATCCCACTACTCTGGAGATAGAGTGGGATGGCAAAAAGAAGGCTCTGCATGAGTGGGGTGGAGCAAACCCGCGTCCCGTGCTCGCTTATAAAAGCGTTTCTGAGCTGCTGAAAAAGCTTCAGCAAATCTATTTGAAGTAGTTAGTAATTATTGGTGTTAGATAGATAGTAATCTATATGGCCTGGATTCTACCAACCACTGTGCCGGAAGCACTGGAATTCCTGGACAGCGATGATGAGTGGCAGCGTCAACGGGGAGTTGAGGGACTGGAAGCTCTGGCACCACTCTCCGAGCAGGTCATCTCGAGACTTATTGAGATGCTGGATGACCCTGTGCGCAATGTGGGAGCAGGCCGGTGCTGAATAGCAAGATGGGTGTTTGATGGTGGCGTGGGTGGGCGTGGTGGCGGGCAGGTGAGGGAGGGAGGGAGGGAGGGAGGGAGGGAGGGAGGGAGGGGTGGGGGGGGGGGGGGGGGGGGGGCGGAGTGGGTGAGGGGTGGGGGCGGGGGAGGGGGAGGTCA
>JASGJG010000002.1:0-66212 GCA_049840835.1 Armatimonas sp.
GGCGAGTTCCTTCGGTGTCGTGTCACCGTTGAGAATCTTGAACAGACCGTCCTCACGCATCTCACGCAGACCGCCTCGACGAGCGGCACCGTAGATGTCAGTCAGTGGTGCGGTGCGTACCACCAGGTCACGAATCTCGTCGGTCATCTTCAGCAGCTCATGCACACCGGTACGACCCTTGAAGCCGGTATCGCCGCAGGCCTCGCAGCCACGACCCCGATAGATGGTGACATCTGCTTCCGGGTTGTCTTGATCGATACCATAGTCGGCCAGAATCTCTGCGTTGTCCTTGGCGAACAGGCCGAAGCTGCGCAGAGTATGCGCCTTGACCGTGTAGGGCTCTCGGCAGTTCTTGCAGTTGGTACGAGCAAGACGTTGGGCGAGAATACCCACAAGAGTCGCCGAAATAAGAAAGCGCTCGACTCCCATATCCGCCAGACGCAGGGTAGCCGATGCGGCATCGTTCGTGTGCAGCGTGGAGAGAACAAGGTGGCCCGTAAGCGCCGACTCGATACCGATGGAGGCGGTTTCCAGGTCTCGCATCTCACCAACCATGATGATGTCCGGGTCCTGGCGCAGGAAGCTTCTCAGGGCTGAGGCGAAGGTCAGCCCCGCCTTGGGGTTCATACCCACCTGGGTAACACCGGCCAGCTCGTACTCCACCGGGTCCTCGGCGGTCAGGATATTGGTCTCAATGGTGTTCAGGCGGTTCAGGATTGAGTACAGGGTCGTCGTCTTACCAGAACCGGTCGGCCCCGTCACGATAAACATACCGTTGGGCTGGTCGGTAATGACCTCGATATCCTGCTGGAGGCTGGCGCGGAAGCCTAAGCGTCCCAGACCGATCTGCGTGGTGGCTTTATCCAGAATACGCATAACGATCTTCTCTCCGAACTGAGAGGGAAGACAGCTCACACGCATGTCATAGTCTTTGTTGTTGTGGCGCAGACCGATACGACCGTCCTGAGGAACACGCCGCTCGGCGATGTTCATGTCCGCCATAATCTTACAGCGGGCGATCATAGGAGGCTGGATGTGCTTCGGCACCGCCATCACTTCGCGCAGAACACCATCCACGCGGAACCGCACACGCACGTTTCGACGGCCCGGCTCGATATGGATATCCGAGGCGCCCGAGTCGATGGCCTGCACCATAACGGCATTCACCATTCGGATAACTGGAGCTTGCTCAGCCATAGAGCCGCCATCTTCGTCGTCCGCGTCGGTGCCCGTTGCCGGACCAAGCTCCTGCATAGCTTGCAGGGCAGCCCGCATACCACCGCCCGTATCGGCTGCGGGGGTCATGGTATTTGGGTTGGAGGCAGGGGCAACGACATCGGCGTAGTTCCCCTTAATGGCCGCCATGATGTCACTAGGGGCGCTCGCCATGGGTTGCACCATGAGGCGAGACTGCATTCGAAGCTCATCAATCGCCACGATATCCTTGGGATTGATCATCGCCACGAACAGACGGTTCCCATCCTTGCGAACCGGCATGGCATTGTGCTTCTTCACCACATGCACCGGCACTACATTGATAGCGCTCGGCTCGGGCTTGTGTTTATTGAGATCGACAAACGGAACGCCTTCCTGTTTGGCCCATGCCTCATAGACATCGACCTCCACAGCATAACCTTTGTCAATCAGAAACTTGCGCGGGTCTGGTCCGGCGGCTCGCGCCTCTTCAGCCTGCGCCGGGGTAATCAGTTGCTTGTCTAACAGATGCTCAATGAGCGTCTTGCGTGCCACGGCCATGATTGGTTTTACCTGTCCCTTCCGGTGTTGAGCCTGAACGAAAGTGGGCTTCTCGGAGTAATTTTGTATAAGACGATGGCAGCCGGCGAGGCTTCCTCCGCGAAGTCCAAGCGCGTTCCGGGGGTGTTACACCCCTCCCAAAGACAGGCCCGATGACTCTCCCGCCGAAGCACCAAGGTGGCCCATTATACCCGCCCAAGTTTTACCGTGCAAGATAGGAAGGCTTAACCTGAAAACCTCACTATTTTCAGGATTTCTTAATGAAAAGAACAGTTATACATTTTCTAATACGAGCCAACCTATGTTTGAGTTCCCAGTATGCTTGTAGGTAAAAAGTTGCCCTGCTTGACTCGAAAGGTGATTTCTCTTAGATTCTCTAGTCGCTCCATAGGGTTGCGCTTGACTACCAGGAAGCTGGCTTCGTAGCCTTCTTTCAACCAGCTGATGCGCCTGCCAGGGAAGATTGCTTGCGGTGTATCGGTCCACCAGGCATGTAATAGCTCCGGTAGGGAGAAAACGCCTAGCGCGGCCAGATACATGGCTTCAGGCCAAGGGCCAGTGCCATAGCTGTCATAACCAATCGTGAAGCGCACCCCATGCTTCTTTAGTAGCATGATATTGCGGCGCTGGGTCTGCTTCACAAATTCCAGTGCCTTCGGGTCTGGGGCATAGTCCGGTGCCTTGGCGGCAGTAGGGTTTACATAAATGCCACGCCGCCCGGCTTCACGAGCATCTGACTCGGCTATCAGAAACGACTCGGCGGCTTCGCTACCCATGCCATAGCCGGGCAGATGCGCGAATCCATCTATTCCTGCTTGCACTCCGGCATGAAAGTCTGCTGCCGTATCTACGTGCAACCAGACCCGCAGACCTGCTTTGTGAGCGCGCTGAACCACTTCTGGCAGTAGCACAGGGTTCAGTCCATGCCCACCGGGGATTTGTTTGGCAAAGTTCTCCTCGTGGCGCTCGGAGCGAGAGAGCACTACCTTCAGGAAATCCGGGCGCCGCTGCTCTATCTGTGTCCATACCCGCGCTAACATGGCGGAATCATCGGCGAAGAAATAGGCGTTGCCTTCCGCTAGACGGCTGGTCTTCAGCGCTGCCAGCTTCTCCGGGGTAGGGGCGCCTGCCTGGTAGATGCCAGTGGCAAGAGCTTCGTACACAAAGAAAGGATGGCCCAGGGTACTGGTTAGTGTTGCGTCTGCCCAGGTGACATCCATTGAGTCTGAGCGATTCACTCTTAGTGCCACATTCGGATCACGTCGCCCCTTCGCGGAGTTTCCGGTGGTCTGTGCGTAGAAGACACCGTCAGTAAGATAGGTCTGTACCAGCTTACCGATAGTGCCTGAGTTCTCGAAGTGATGGCAGTGGGCATCACCCAGCGGGGGAACAACATAGCCACTTGCTAGATCAATCGTTTGTGTAGGGACATTGGGGCGCTTTCGGGTCAGGAGCCCACCTACACAATGCACGGTTTCGGTGCGGAAGCCGCGCCGATTCCACCAGCAGCCATTTCGTAGGGTTAGATCCCTCATTTCACGCGCACCGTGCCGTTGAACGAGTCTAAGCGAGCCGTTTGCGTTCCCTGACCGAATCGGGCGCTAGCTTCCTGGCGCCGCTCGCCCTGCCAGGCAAACGCAGGCTCGGGCAGGATTAGCTTCCCATTGAACGTGTGTGCAGAGATTCGCTGATTGGAGTCTTTCGCCAGGGCAAAATCTAGAGTGCCGTTGAAAGTAGTGTATTTAGCGCGCCGATTAGATTGGTTAGTGCCAGGTCAGCGTTGTGGCTCTGTACTTTCACGGTGAGGTTGCGCGGCACTCTCACAGTAAGGGTAGTCAGAGCGGGCCAGAAGCGGTTTCCTGGGCCATCGCGGCGGTAGTCATACGCATCTACTGGTGGATATTTTTCGATGATTTCCAGCCGGTAGCCGTTGCGCGTGGGCGTGAGTTTCGAAGAGACCCAGCGGAGTTTTTCTTGCTCGTTGGCGCGAGTCTGAAGCTCCACAGCTCCGTCCGGGCGGTCCCAGCCGACCAGTTCGATACGGCCATTGTTGTTGATGATTTCCAAAGTTGTGTCTGGTTTGAAGATCAGGCGCTCACTCGCGCGAGTTTCAAAGGGCATAGGGGATGGCGTCTGTGGATTCATTGGGGTTTCTTACTTTCGGAGGCGGTAGGCCAGTCAGCAACGCTGGCAATGACAGTGCGCATCCACTCTCTCTCAAAGGCCACTCTGCCCAGGCTATGCTGTACCCCTTGAGCGACCCAGGGGAGTAGGGAGTGGTCGTCTTTGAGTTGGGTGGCGCTTTTTATTAAAGAGTCATAGCGGGGTTGCAGGGCTTCTAAGCGTTGGGTGAGTAGGGTTACGCGCTCCTGTGGGGGCAGGTAGTGAATAAAGGCCAGAGCCATGTCTATATCTCGTGACTCGGTTTCCGCGGTCTGGCAGGTTTCGCGGAAGCAGTGCGTAGAAGGCAGCCTTTCCTGCTTCGGTGATGCGATAGACATAGCGGGGTGGGCGGTTACCATCCTGGTGCACACCGACTTCCTCTAAGAGTTTTTCTTCTTCTAGCTTGCCGAGAGCGTGGTAGACAGACCGAAAGGCCGAACTTGGCCCAACGCTCCACTCCCCAGCGCTTTGCGGTTTCTTTGATTTCATAGCCGTGGGTATCCCCATGCATCGCCAGGCCAAGAATGAAGAGTCGAACGCTCATAATATACTCAAATTTGAGTATATGTAGAACATCAGAAATTGTCAAGGGGTGGCGATTTTAAGCAAAAACAAGGGCTTGCGTGATAGAGTGGAAGTATGTCCCGATTTGCCTATCATACGGGCGCGGACGACCTGCCTCTGGAGGGCGGCGTTCGCGCCGCTACACCGAAAAATCAGAAACGACCGGCGGGTAAGCCTCATGCGGCTTCCAATGGTGTTCCCGGCCCGGAGGAGACGCTGCTCGATATTACTGAACTGGTCCGCAATATTGGGATGCAGTACGTGCATCGTTTCGCACTGCCTGCAGACTATGAGCCGGAACTGAATGCTGCCACGCCGATAGCGGGCAAGATTACGCTGACCAACGCGGGGGCTACGCTGGCTTCTGCGAGGGAATGTCTCCACGCAACTCACCACCGAGTGTGTGCGCTGCTTACGTCCCTGTGTGGAGCCGGTAGAGGCCGAGCTAGAAGAAAGCTATGACCTGATCACGGGGTTCCATGGTCGCCATAACGATGAAATTGAGGCGGTGGACAACGAGAATCCGGAAGCGCCAGTTATCTCCGGGAATGTGTTGAACCTGGGAGAGCTATTGCGCCAGATTCTACTGGTAGCTGCGCCATTGACCTCTACCTGTGGAGACGATTGCCCGAATCTCTCCAAGGTACAGCGGGAAGGGGAGCCCGATGCAGTCCCTAGTGGCCCGCTAAGTCGCCTGGGTGAACTTCTGCGAAAAAGTAGCGAAACCACCGATTCGGTGATATAACCCCAAGTTTGTGCGGCGCCCTTTGTGCGCCGCAAAGAATTCTAAACCGAAACGGTACTGTTCTAAGATGCCACTGCCCAAGCGAAGACATTCCAGCACCCGTCAGGCCAAGCGCCGGACGCACTACAAGCTGACCCCCCCGACCCTGACCTACTGCAAGCGCTGCAACGAGATGGCGCGTTCGCACCACATCTGCGCCGGTTGTGGCTACTACAACGGCCGCCAGTGGTTCACGCCCAAGACCGAATCCGCCAGCGCCGAATAGGTTTCGTCGCCGTTGTCTGATGCGCTGACAATCGCTGTCGATGCTATGGGGGGCGACTACGCTCCCCAGCAAATCGTCGCCGGGGCCGTTCGTTTCCTTAACTCTGATTCTCCTGATGCCGCCGATACCGGGCTGCAGCTTGTCGGGGATCCGGAAGTGATTCGCGGCTGCCTGAAGGCGGCGGGCATCGAAGAGCATCCACGCCTGAGCATCGTAGAGGCGTCGCAGGTTATTGGCATGGATGAGCATCCGCTCGAATCCGTGCGCAAGAAGCCCGACTCCTCTATCGTTGTTTGTGCCAAGCTCGTTAAGAGCGGAAAAGCGCACGCCACGATGTCGGCGGGCAACACCGGCGCTTGCCTTGTAGCCGCCATGATGATTATCGAGCGCCTGCCCGAGATCAGTCGCCCGCCCATTGCCACCTTCATGCCGCGTCAGGATGGATTCGGCGACGATGGTCGTCGATGGTGGTGCCAACGTGGACTGCCAGCCCTCACATCTTGCTGACTTTGCCCTTCTGGGCTCTGTCTATATGGAGACGGTCCTCGGGGTGAAATCGCCTCGGGTTGCACTGCTTTCCAATGGCGAGGAAGAGGGAAAGGGCGATGATCTGGTCAAGCGTGCTCGCCCGCTGATTCAAGCGCTCCCCGTGAACTTCATCGGCAATGTGGAGGGAAACACCCTCTTTGAAAACTATGCGGATGTTGCCGTGTGCGATGGCTTTGCGGGCAATGTCTGCCTGAAGACGGCCGAAGGTATGGGCACACTCTGTTTGAGCATCATGGAGCAATACCCGGAAGCGGCGGAAGCCGCCGCCGAAGTACGGCGCCGTGTAGACTGGGCGGAATACGGCGGCGCGCCCTTGCTGGGAATCAATGGCGTTTCTATCATTGCCCATGGCCGTTCCAATGCCCGCGCTACAGAGACTGCACTGCTGGTTGCCGCGCGCACCGCTCGCTCCGGTTATGTGAGCGCCGTAAAATCAGTATTGGAAGGGCGAGTGGCGTGAATCCATCCCTGCGTGGAGCGGGAATTTCGGGCATCGGGATGTGCGTTCCCGAGAAAATCCTCACCAACTCTGACTTAGAAAAAATCGTCGAAACCAGCGACGAATGGATTTTCTCTCGCACTGGAATCCGTGAGCGTCGTGTTGCCGCTGAAAACGAGTCCACGGGAGACTTCGCCACGGGTGCGGCCCGAGAAGCTATGGCCGTCGCCGGGCTGAATCCCGAAGACGTTGACCTGCTTCTGGTCGCCACCTGTACCGGCGATACCAATGCCCTCCCCGCCACGGCTACCTGGGTTCAAGAGAAACTTGGTGCCTGGAACGCCGCTGCCTACGACCTCTCTGCCGCCTGCGCGGGTTTTGCCTACGCGGTAGATGCCGCGCATCAGTATCTTGCTACCGGGCGCTACAAAAACGTCCTGGTTATCGGCGCGGAAACCATGACCCGGATTGTGGACTGGACCGACCGCAATACCTGCGTGCTGTTCGGCGATGGAGCCGGTGCAATCGTCATGACTCCCTGCGAGCCTGGTGATGGTGTTCTGTCCTCAGTTACTGGTGCTGATGGCCGAGGTGCCTGCAAGCTCTACGTGCCCGGCGCGGGCACGCGCGACCCCAAGGGCAGCCCCTACCTCTATATGGAGGGCAAGGATGTCTACCGATTCGCTGTGGAGATCATGGGTGAGGCTGCTGTGCAGGCTCTGGATAAAGCAGGGATCACACCGGAGCAGGTGGACCTGTTCGTGCCACACCAGGCAAATATCCGCATTATCGAAGCAGCGGCTAAGCGCATGAACCTTCCGCCGGAAAAGGTCTTCGTGAATGTAGAGAAGTACGGCAACACCAGTGCCGCCAGTATTCCTATTGCCATGTATGAGGCCTGGAAATCCGGGCTGCTAAAACCAGGGGACATTATCGTATCCGTTGGGTTTGGCGCCGGGCTTACCTGGGGAGCCAATGTGATCAAGTGGGGCAACCTGCCAGCAGCGGTAGCGGATTCAGGGGAAACCACCTCATGAAATCCGCCTTTGTCTTTCCCGGCCAGGGCGCGCAGAGTGTAGGCATGGGGAAAGCGCTCTATGAGAGCAACCCCGCCGCCCGTGTCGCATTGGATACCTGCGAAGCCGCCTGCCCTGGTCTGCTGACCCTTTGTTTCGAAGGACCAGAGGAAACTCTCAAAGAAACCCGCTGGACCCAACCTGCTCTTTTCGCTGTAAGCGTAGCCGCCTATGAAGCTGTAAAGGCAAGCGGGGTAGAGCCAGTTGCTGTGGCCGGGCACTCAATCGGTGAGTACGCTGCGCTATACGCGGCTGGTGTATTCGACATTCCCACAGGCATGGCACTGGTGCGGGTGCGCGCTGAAGCCATGGCCGAAGCCGCCAAAGCCAACCCTGGTGCCATGGCCGCTGTGCTCGGTCTGGACCCGGCTGCCGTGGCGTCTGTTTGTGGAGCCACACCTGGCATCATAGTACCCGCGAATTTGAACTGCCCCGGCCAGGTTGTGATTTCCGGCGAAGCCGCCGCGGTCGAAGCTGCCAGCGCTGCGCTGAAGGAAGCGGGCGCCAAGCGCGTGATTGCTCTTGCCGTCTCCGGTGCGTTTCACTCTCCGCTCATGCAGTCCGCCTGCGCGCCCTTAGAAGCTGCGCTGACTGATGCTCCTCTCTCTGTACCTACCATTCCTGTAATCGCTAATGTCACAGCGGCAGAAGAGACCGCCACCGACGAGATCAAGGCCAATCTGGTGGCACAGGTGCCGGGCCAGGTGCGCTGGATCGAGTGTATTGAGGCGCTGATAGCGCTGGGCGTGGAGCAGTTTATTGAGTGTGGTAGCGGAACCGTGCTGGCGGGGCTAAATAAGAAAATCAACGGCGAGATTCCCACGGTTTCTGCAGAGAGCGTGCTATGAAAGCAATAGTCACTGGAGCAGGTCGGGGTGGCCGTGGTATCGGGCGGGGAATCGCGCTGGCGCTGGCAAAAGCGGGCTGTGACATTGCCGTGACCGCGCGTACCAATATTGCGGATGCCGAAGCTGTGGCTGAGGCTGTCCGTGAACTGGGGCGTGAGGCGATGGCGATTCAGGCCGATGTCGCCGATGGCGCCAGCGTGGAAGCGCTTTTTGAAAAAGTGAAATCGGAGTGGGGGCGGGTAGATGTGCTGGTGAACAATGCCGGTCTAACCCGCGATACCCTGTTGCTCCGAATGAGCGAGGATGATTGGGATGCAGTGCTGGATGCGAACCTGAAAGGGGCGTTTCTGTGTACCCGCACAGCGGCCAAGATTATGCTCAAGCAAAAATCTGGCCGAATCATCAATATTACTTCCATAAATGGGCAGGTAGGAAGCCCCGGTCAGGCGAACTACTCGGCAAGTAAGGCCGGGATGATCGGCCTGACAAAGTCTGTGGCGAAGGAGCTGGCGAGCCGTGGCATCACGGTGAACGCGGTCGCACCAGGCTTCATTGAAACGCAGATGACCGACTTTGCTCAGGGCGATGCGCGTGAGGAACTTCTGAAGCGCATTCCGCTGGGACGATTCGGGTCTATAGACGACGTAGGCGCTGTGGTCGCGTTCTTAGCATCGGACGCGGCGTCGTACATCACGGGGCAGGTAATCACCGTCGATGGCGGCTTAACCGTCTGAGACCCCGTTAGTTTGCAGGAGAAGAAAAAGACATGACTACATTCGATCGCGTTAAAAAAGTTGTCGTGGAGCAGCTTGAGGTGGACGAGAAAGAAGTGACCCTGGAAGCATCTTTCGTAGATGATCTGGGTGCGGACTCGCTGGACGTTGTAGAGCTCGTGATGGGCCTGGAAGAGGAATTCGACATCGAAATCCCCGATGAAGATGCTGAAAAGATCGCCAAAGTTGGCGATGCTGTCAGCTACATCGACGCCAAGAGCGAGTAAGTAACTTACCTACCTCTCCCCCCGGCTTCGCCGACCCCCTCCCCTGAAGAGGGAGGGGGAGAGAGATTTCCGAGAGTCCCTTCCCTTTAGGGGAGGGGTTGGGGAGAGGTAATTCCCGCGTGGAATACGATTTCGTTGTACTGGGAAGTGGTATCGCCGGGCTGACCTTCGCCTTAGATGTGGCGGCAGTCGGCACCGTGGCGCTCATCACAAAAAAAGACCGTTCTGACTCCAATACCAACTGGGCACAGGGCGGCATTGCCGGGGTCATGGCCCCCGATGACAACTTCGAACTGCACATCGAAGATACCCTCATTGCCGGAGCAGGACTCTGCAAGCGAGAAGCTGTCGAAGTCCTTGTAATCGAAGGCCCCGAGCGCATCCGTGAGCTAATCGATTTCGGTACCAACTTCACCAAAGAAGAAGGCACAAACGAGCCTGCGCTCACTCGTGAAGGGGGGCACTCGCGCCGCCGTATCCTTTACGCCGCTGACCTCACCGGGCGGGAAATCGAGCGAGCGCTACTTTCCCAGATTCACAAGCATCCCTCTATCACTGTTTTCGAGCATCACTTTGCCATTGACTTCGCCAAGTCCGCCGATGATGACGATACTGTCTGCGGTGTCTATGCTCTGGATACCAACAGTGGTGAGATAGAGACCTACCTGGCTCGCCGCGCTGTGCTGCTAGCCACGGGGGGCTCTGGAAACGTATACACCCACACCACCAACCCCGCCATTGCCACAGGCGATGGATTCGCCATGGGGTTCCGTGCTGGGGCGCAGGTGGCGAACATGGAGTTCGTGCAGTTCCATCCCACCACGCTCTACCACCCGGCAGCCCGTAGCTTCCTGATCTCCGAGGCCGTGCGCGGCGAAGGGGGGATTCTACGTGACAAAGCGGGTCGAGCGTTCATGGAAGACTACGACCCACGCGGCAACCTGGCTCCCCGAGATATCGTGGCTCGCGCCATAGATGCCGAGTGCAAGAAGCAGGGGGAACCCTGTATGTTCTTGGATAGCACACACATCTCTGCCGAAGAGATTCAGCATCGCTTCCCGAACATCTATGCCCGCTGCCTGAGCTATGGCATCGACATGACCCGCGAGCCGATTCCCGTGGTTCCTGCTGCCCACTATCAATGTGGCGGCGTGATTACCGACCTCTGGGGCCGCACCAGCCTGCCCCGGCTCTATGCCAGCGGCGAGGTTACCTGCACCGGCGTCCATGGCGCGAATCGCCTGGCCTCTAACTCACTCTTAGAGGGGCTCGTGTTCTCCAACCGCGCTGCCACCCTATTCTTAGAGGGTAAAGACCAGACTCCGCCTCTGCCCGACCACGTGCCACCGTTCCGCCCATATCTGGGCCGGGTTCGCACCGCCGATACCGAGGCGCTGAAGAACCGCATTCAAACCACCATGACCCGGTTTGTGGGAATCGTGCGAACCGACCAGCGCCTGAAACAAGCGGAGATAGCGCTACAGGTGATTGCGGATGAAGTAGACATGCTCTACGCCACCTGCCGCCCCACCGAAGACCTGCTGGAGCTACGCAATCTCTACCTCACGGCGCAGCTCATTATCCGAAGCGCCCAGCAGCGCAAGGAGAGCCGCGGCCTACACTACAACACGGACTATCCGGAAACGAAAGAATCCGAGAACCACGATACTGTTCTGGTCAAGCGAAAACGCACCGATTTCTCCGTGGTTGAGTAAAGTGCTTCCGTGATTTCACTGAAGCCAGTTGTTGAGATGCTCTCCTTTGCCGGGGAGCATCCCTGGGAAACAGCTAATTTTAATAAGGGCTTTTTCTTACCCATTTCTGAGCACCTTAGTCTGCCGGAAATCGGCGCTGTAATGGCGCTCCTGATGGCTTATCACCGGAAAGAAAGCCTGGCGGATGTGGTGGCAGCAGAAGTTCTGGTACTTCCTGGTGGAGTAGGTGTATATGCAGATGAGGAACTTATAGCCTTTCCCGGATGCTGTTGCGGGCTGGAGTCCTGGCGAGGATGGGAGAGTTTTTTCGACACTGGGGAGACACCCTGGTGTGGACACGATCCCGAATCCGAACTAACAAAAAAGGCCAACTCTGTTACTATACTTCACATAAATGGCAATACTAAGAAAGAAGTAGATTTAAGCTTTCAGGAATATCGAAGAAATCTAATTACTATAGAAAAGTCGCTTCAAGGATTCGTATTTGCTTTAGAGGCGTGGGGATATGCTGTAGGCTTTTCTGATCCCAGAGCACTGGCGGTCAAGTTTAATGAGTGCTTCGATATTAGGGCAAAATGGTAATCCGGTGTTGGGAAGAGACGGACTCGCTGGAGGAGCTAACGGAGCTTCTGCATAGAGCCTATGCCCGGTTAGGAGCAATGGGGCTGAACTACACGGCAGTGGATCAGTCGGTAGAAGTGACGGCGGAACGGGTGGGCGAGGGAGTCTGCTTCGTGGCTGTTCTGGATAACAGGCTTGTCGGGACCATTGTGGTTACTCCAACAAACCCCGCTGATTCGTGTACGTACTATGCTCGCCCGGATGTTGCAGGAGCGCAGCAGTTCGCGGTGGAGCCGGGGATGCAAGGGCAGGGTATTGGCAGAGCGCTCTTGCAGGTTGCCGAAGAGAGGGCGCAGTCGGATGGGTATGCGTATCTGGCACTGGATACTGCCGAAGAAGCAACCCATCTCATAGAGTTTTATCAGAGGCTTGGTTATGAGTTGGTAGGCAGCGTGAAGTGGCAGAGTAAGGTCTACACGAGCGTGATACTCAGCAAGCCACTATCAAACTCTGGTGGTTAGCCAGGTTCCACGCCGGAAAAGCCAGACAACCGCCAGGCCCTGGATTATGGTAGAGATACTCATGGCCCACCATGCGCCGTGTACCCCGAAGAGATGCAGTAGCAGCCAGGCCATGGGCAGGCGGAAAACCACCATGGTGATAGCGGTGATGTAGGTGGGGGATTTGGTCTCCCCGGCACCCTGGAGGGCGCCCGTGAGCACCATGCCAAGCGCCAGGAAGGGTTCGGAGATAGCGGCGATACGCAAGTAAGCCACGGCAAGCTCTACTGTCTTCTGGACTTCATCTGGACGCCCCTCACGCACGAAAAGGCGGACAAACGGCTCAGCGAAGGTGTAGAAAATCAGCCCCATGAAGCTCATGACCGCCATCGCCTGATAGGTGGCGATCCACGCGCCGCGCCGGGCGCGCTCCGGCTGATTAGCGCCCAGATTCTGGCCCACAAAAGCGCTGGAGGCTATGGAATAGCCGAAGCCGGGCATGAAGGCGAGCGATTCACTGCGCAGACCGATGGAAAGCGCAGCAATAGCAGCACTTCCTGCTCCAAAGCGGCCTACCAGGGTCTGGAACAGGGTCATGGAGCCCACTCGCAGAACTTGCTGACCCGCAGCGGGGAGACCGATGGCGCAGAGGCGCTTGGCCCAGGCAGAGTCTAGCCGCCAGTCGCCGCCCCAGAGCGCCCCTAATCGGGTTCGGGGTAGGAGGGCGAAGAACAGCACCATGGCGGCGAGCTGGGAGAGTGCCATGGCTATCGCGCCGCCTGTCAGACCCAGCTTGGGGAATCCCAGGTTGCCGAAGATGAGCAGCCAGTTGAACAGCGCGTGCACCAGGCAAGCCCCTAAGGTCACATAGAACGGGCGGATGGTATCCCCGATACCCCGGTAGGCGGCTGCCAGAGTGAGCATCACAAACTGGAACGGCATGCCGAGAAGCGTGACTAGCAGATAGTCTGCCGCTAATGGCAGGGTCTCCGCATCAAGCCCTTCCAGGTGCATGATCGGTTTGCGCAGCAGAATCATGGGGAGTGCGGCGGCAAGAGCGATGAGGATGATGAGCGTGATAGAGCGCCGGGTGGCATCTCGGGCCTGATCTATGTCATCTTCCCCAACAGCACGCGCCACAATCGCTGTGGTACCCACGGTGACTGCCATGGCAGCCGACATCAGCAGAAAGCTCAGGTTCATGCCCACGCCAACAGCGGCAAGAGCATGCGGACCGAGACTTCCTACAAAAAAAGAGTCTAAGAACCCATTGGCGGTATTCACCAGCATTGTGATTACCGAAGGGGCTGCTATGGCTAAAACACCGGGACCTATCGGGCCGGAGAGAATCGTATCAGAGCGGCGGGACACTGTGAAATATAATACCCTGCCAAGTTTGCTTTTGATTGGCTATTGACAATCGGTGTCGTTGTGCGCCATACTTAACACATGGCACGTACTCGTAAAAAGTCGGAAAAAGAGGTCTATCTATCGCCGCGGGAGCAACAGATTATGGAGATCGTCTACCGGCAAGACCGAGGAGTCACCGCTATGGATGTGGTCTCCGGAATGCCCGATGAGCTTTCCAACTCCGCTGTTCGTACCTTTCTGCGTATCCTGGAGCAGAAAGGGCATCTTAAGCACGATGAAAAAGAGGGGCGTTTTGTCTATAAGCCTATACGCCCACGTAACACGGCTGCAAAAGCCGCCTTGCGCAAGGTGCTCGGCACATACTATGATGGTTCCGTAGAGAAGCTACTTGCAGCACTGCTGACAGAGTTGGAGCTTGAGGTCGGCGCGGAAGAGCGCTCCCGCTTGTGCTCGATTATTAGCAGTACCGAGTAGCACCGTCCGAACCGGAGGTGTGCGATGTCTGTGTGGTTAGTGCCTGCGCTGTTGTTGGCGTTTCTGGCTCCTCAGGAGCCGCCTGCAGATAAGGTGGTCTATTTAGATAGCCTCCTGAGTAATCTGACCACAAAGATGGAGGGTTTTACACCCTACCGGAAGACAGATGCCACGTTTGGCAATACGGTGGTAAAGCACGGTCTCAGCACAGAGATTGCGTTTCATGCCAGCGTACTGGCGCGCTACTCTGCCATCACATTCTCATTGGACAAACGCTACGAGACCTTTGAAGCACTGATCGGGCGCGACAATACGGAAGCGGCGCTCGGTCAGAGCTACTGTTTCTTTGAGGTTTATGCCGATGGCAAGCGGGTCTACTCCAGCCCGGCGATACGCTCACAACTCTCCGATGTTCTGGCGCAGGGGGGAGATGCTTTCAAGGTAAAGGTTCCTCAGAAAGTGTCTATAGACGTTCGGAATGTGGAGCAACTTAAGCTTGCAGTGCAGCTGCCGAATTTTCCGCAGAAAGGCTACCGGGTCAACAGAGCGGCAGGTTGTGTGTGGGGCGATGCGAAACTCACTCTGAAGCCCGGCGAGCGCCCGGAGATTATTTCTATCCCGGAGGCGAAGGATCAGGCGGCTCGCACGGCACTGAACCGGGCAGTAGCGGCGCTGCTCAAGCGCATGCCTCAATCCGCCAATGGGGAAGCGCAACGGCTTGCGGTAACTCCGCTACTTATGGATTCCGGGGCGCCCGGCACCCCAGAACTGCGTGACTATACCAAGCGGCTTATTGGGCGGCAGGCGACCTCGCTAACCCTGCTGACCTTGCAGGATGGCTCCGACGAGACCGAGTTCCTGAGGCGCTTCAAGGCCGATACGGATCTGTTGACAAAGCCGGCGGGAATCGCATCGGCGGCACGAAACTCCGGGGCTGATCTCGTGCTGGTGCCCTCGTTGATCGACGATGACGGCTGGAAGATCGAGCTAAAGGTGCTGGAGACTGGCGATGGAGCGACGGTCGCCTCGGCTCGTATCGCTCTGGAAAAAGCCGCTACTCCACCACATTGACCAGAGTTGCTACCCCGGAAATCTCTATCGTGACTTCATCCCCACTCTGAAGGGTGAAGGAGTCCGGCGGCACGATACCGGTGCCCGTCATAAGGAGAGCGCCATCCGGGAAGCTGGTCTCACGGAAGAGGAATCCAGCAAGTTCTGCAGCAGTGCGACGCATCTTGGCGGTGCTAGTCTCCGCGGTAAAGCCAACGCTGCCTCCGCGCCGAATCGTCAGGGTAATCGTCAGCGCGGCCAGGTCCAGGTTTTCATCCAGTAGCCGAATCATGGGGGAGAGGGCACAGGAACCATCGTAGGTCTTGGCCTGAGGCAGATAGAGTGGGTTCTCGCCCTCAATGGAGCGGCTAGACATATCATTGCCTGCTGTTATGCCGACCACCTCACCACTGGAGCTGATCACCAGAGTCATCTCCGGCTCGGGCACATCCCAGGTAGAGTCTTTGCGAATGCGTACTTTTCCGCCAGGCGGAACCACACGCCATGCCGCCGACTTGAAAAACAGCTCCGGGCGGTCGGCGACATAGACCTTGTCGTAGAAATCGCCTCCGCCTTCAGACTCCTCCATACGCGCTACTTTGCTACGCTCATAGGTCACGCCAGAGGCCCAGACTTCCTGCGTATCCACGGGTGCCAGTAGCTCTACATCACTGGAAAGGGGAGTCGAAGTGCGGGCGCGCTCGGCGGCCAGGCGAATCACCAGCAGGGGGTGGTCGTGGCGAAGCCAGCTAGAAAGCGAGCCCAGTACATCGGGTACCAGGGCAGTAGCATCATAGAGGGCGCCATCCAGCTCTAAACCGAGCCTGGGGCCATCTTCAGCGGCGAAGCGAAAGAGTCTCACGACAGCCGCAGTTCGACGCTCGGACTGGTAAAACCTTCCTGGAGCTACTTCGTGGCGTTACCAGTAAGAGTTGGCTCTGCTATTTCTCGAATCGTAATGCGGAAGAAAGCGGCTCTGGATAGCTTTGGAGAGTCACCAAAATCCAGTGGGATCTCGCGCTGAATCATGGGAGACCTGCCCAGCATGATGTACTGCACGCGCTCCCTATGCGTTGCCGTGCAAAGTGGCTCGCCCCAGGCGCCAAGAACAGTGGTGACAATCTGGTATTCCGCTTTGGTCCATGCCAGAACCGAGAGACGCAGTTTTGCCGTGAGGTGCGAGTCCTCTCCACGATGAAACGTAATCTTCTCTGCCTGGAGCAGGGAGTACTTTTTCCCCTGTCGTTGAAAGGGAGGAGATGCGACACCAGGCTCTATAGTCTTATCTATCGCAATAGAAAGAGAGCGGGAAACCACAGTTGTATTATCTGGCACCTGTGCCATGCTCTGAGGAATGGAGACCAATCCAAGCACTGTGGCCATAGTGATAAGGGCTACTGCACCTATCTTTGGTGATTTCATAATCCGCTCTCTTATAGAATGCTGCCCAGCGATTCTGTAGTATTGGATACGCGGCTAGCAAGTTTCTTCGCCGCGTAAAGAAAAATCTTTCCGTGGAAGGAGACCGCCCACAGTGCCCTACGATCTTACGCTCTACCAGGGAGCGGCACCCTATTACCTGACCGGGCGACCTGCTTACTCTAGAGACTGGGTAGCGACTCTGGCTGCGGAGCTAGGCTTAGATAGCACAGGGCGGTTCTTGGATGTAGGCTGCGGTCCCGGCGTGCTCACTGTTCCGCTCGCGCCATATTTCCAGGAAGCGATTGGAATCGACCCGGATGCCGAAATGCTCCATGAAGCGGAGTTGCTGGCAGGGCGACAAGGGGTCCCTGGTATTCGCTGGATAAGGGCGCTGGCAGAAGACATAGAGACACTGAATCTTGATCCGCTACGCTTAGTAGCCTTTGGGCAATCATTTCACTGGACCGACCGGGAGCGCGTGGCCGCCATGGTTTATGCAAATCTGGAGCCAGGCGGGACTCTGGCACTGATTACGCATGCGCACTCGGACAGGCCGCAACCCGAAGGACCTGGTTACCCGCTGATTCCCCATGAGGCGATTCGAGCGATTATCGAGCGCTATCTTGGCACGGAGCGGCGCGCCGGGCAGGGCACCATACCGTCTTTGCCGGAGCAGCACGAAGATATACTACGGAGCGCCGGATTTCAGAACCTGCGCCGCGTTTACTGTTCCGGCCAGGATAGTCTGGTTCAGGATGTCAATGGCGTACTGGCCAACTACTTCTCTACCTCGTTTGCCGCCCCACATCTGTTTGGTGAACGAAGAGCGCAGTTCGAGGCAGACGTACGCGCGGAGCTGGCAACACACTCCGCTACCGGATTCTTCTGGGACTGGCCGGGCGATACGCAGCTACTGCTGGCAAAAGAGAGACTAGCGACTAGCCTTTGTTATCGGGAGCGGAGAACTATCTCCCGACTTATCATCGGCTACCTGCTTGAGGTGAGTGGGATAGGGGAGTCGTCATTAGCGTTCATCAGGAACTCGCCGCTTCTGGAGTAGACTCTGTATTCGCCCCAGAGATTTCTAAAGACAGCTCCCTCGAATTCTTTATCCGCGGGGACTCTTACGTAATAGAGCTTTGCAAAGAGCAGTAGAGCTCCCAGCATAAAGAGACAAACAAATTGCCTGTGTTTTATGAATCGCTTCATGGTTGTATGCGCTCAATGCTGCAGGAGCCACTCGCGGCTTTTCGTCAGAAGCTCCAGAGGAATATCTACAGATAAGGTTCCGGCGAGGTCTCGGAGAGTGACACTGCGCAATCGAGAGCGCCAGGCTTCATCGGCCTCCCACATAATGCGAGCTACGGCACAGGGACCACTGCTGCTATTGCTCTGGCGAAGCAGGCAGGGGTTGTTCTGGCGAATCTCCGTGCACTGAAAGGTGGAGCGCTTACCTTCTATGGCTTCTACTATATCCAGAAACGTAATCTCTTCCGGCGCTCGGGCCAGGCGATAGCCGCCACTTGGCCCGAGGATACCGGTAATCACGCCATTTTGGGAGAGGCTCTGTAGCGCCTTGGAGAGATATTCCTTGGGGACTCCATGGAACTCAGCCAGAGCTTTGGTAGAGAGATACTCGCCATCCGGCAGATCGATCATGGTGGAGCAGCAGTGCAGCGCCCACTCCACCTGGTTTCTGAGGTTCATTACATTGCTAGTTTAGACCAGCTTTATCGAGACCGTAGGCTTTATCCATAGAACCTGGAACACTGCCGCTCGCAATTGCGAGGCGATTCCATGTGTTGATAGTCGCTACGGCAAAAGTGAGGTCAGATAATTCTTTCTCACTGAAGTGCTCTCGCGCCTGCGCATAGTCTTCCTCTGAGACTCCTGCCTCAGAGACTCGGGTGACTATTTCCGTCCAGCGAAACGCGGCTCGCTCTTTCGGCGTGAACAGTGTGGACTCTTCCCAGATAGGTACATGGTAGATGCGTAGCTCGCGCTCGCCGTGGGCTCTAGCTTCTTTCACATGCATATCCAGGCAGAAGGCGCATCCATTGATCAGGGAGGCGCGAATGTCTACCAGGTGCAGCAGACCGGCGTCTAGCTCCGAGGTCTGCTTGACCGCGCGGGAGAGCCCAAAAAGCTGCTCGTATTGCTTCTTGGACTGGGCCGAAAAATCGAACCGCTGGGTTCGGGTTGCTTGCTCTGACATGGAGGTACTCCGTTTCGTGTTTTAATTAAGGATATTTATTATCCTTAATATATCTCCGAAAATGAGCCGTGTCAATAGGGGATAAAAGAGCTACTTTGCCGAGTCGTCGTTTTGCCCGGAAGCTTGAAGCATCCGTGCTCGCTCTCTGTGAGACTGCTCCTTGACAGCCATATCTGCGAGTTGGTATAGCCCCCATAAAATCATAATGAGCAGTAGGATT
The DNA here is from genome assembly GCA_049840835.1 of Armatimonas sp. Taxonomy (GTDB): domain Bacteria; phylum Armatimonadota; class Armatimonadia; order Armatimonadales; family Armatimonadaceae; genus JANLTX01. Next base: position 18,933 of record JASGJG010000002.1, read on the forward strand.
TTAGGGAGCGATTTCATGCCCAAGATCTTTGGATGGGATATAAGAATTCTGTAGGACAGGATGGGAACGAGGTCTAGATATTAGAAGTCAACAATGTGCTTGATGTTAGCTGAATCTGTGAAGACGATTCGGTTGCGGTGTATGTCTACGTTTTTTAATCGTTTGGGGAAACTTAGATAGAGCGTTTCTGCTCTCGTTTTTATTAAGAAATTCTCTTCGTGTATTGGATGAAAATGGGGCATGTTGAAGACTTTTCTGTAAACTATGGCTTCTGGTGTTTTGGTAAATTCTATCCATTGAAAAGCATTTAGATTTATAAGAAATGCTCCAACGCCGACCAGGAAATAGATGCCTATCGAATAGAAAAGTATCTTGGTGTAAGGTAGTTTTCTCATGACTTGCTATCTGGTTAGAACATTAGAACAGAGACTGCTGTATGGCGCGCTGACCTGCTTGCCAGACCAGGGAGGGGGTATCGCGTAGGGCGATCTCTACGGCGGCGGGGCTGGCTTTGAAGCCCGCTTCTTTCCAGCGGCGTGCCCAGTAAGCGTTGACTGTGCCGGGAGTGTTATTGACTTCGGAGAGGTGCGCGAACCAGATAGTCACCGGGCCATGAGCGTCGGTGTGGTCCAGCACTAAGTCGGCGGCAGCATTGTTCGATAGGTGGCCGGTGCTGGCCAAGATTCGGCGCTTCAGATGTTCCGGGTAGGGGCCGAAGCGGAGCTTGTGGATATCGTGGTTGGCTTCTACTACCAGGAGCTGGCAGCCCTCACAGGCATCGCGCCAGGATGGGGTGACATAGCCTGTGTCGGTGGCGACGGCGACGGCATTATCCCCCCAGCCGATACGGAAGCCGCAGGGCTCGGCGGCATCGTGGCTGGTAGGGGAAGGAGCGGACAGTGAACGGTCCGATGGTAAGCTCACCATCTCTGGGAATGATGGTATGCAGGGGCTCGCGGCGGGCTGCATCTTGAAGCTGGAGGGCCGTGAGGGTGCCTTCGGTGCCGATGACCGGTACTTTCCAGCGGCAGGCATAGGGAATGGCGCCGACACTATGGTCGTGGTGTTCGTGGGTAACACAGATACCCGCCAGTTTCTCTGGGGGAATGCCGCGCTCTTCGATGTAGCGGCGCAATGTACGCATACCCAGCCCGGCATCAATGAGAATGCCGCCATCGGGGCAGGTCACCAGGAAGGCGTTTGCGCTGGACCCGGAAGCCAGGCAGTGAACGGTAAAAACGCTCAAGGGAAACCGCGGAAGTTGGGCAAACATGCGTGGCCGGGTCCACCGGTACGCGGACGTCTGTGTCCTCGAAAGTGCCAGGCCCCTGTGCCTGCCCTAACTTCCGTCGATCTCATTCTATCATGCCTATTAGTAGGTAACGACACGAGGTAACGCTTTGGCCTCGGTCACCCACTTCTCTACCTCGGACTCCGAGGGCACACGATTGGTGAGATTTTTCTCACCGTTCACTTCCTCTAGCTTGGCTGCCAGATTGGTTGCGTTGCGTGTGGCCAACTCCGCCACCGTATCTACACCAGCGGCTTCCAGGAGCTCGGCGTACTGACCTGCAACCCCTTTAATGCGGAATAGATCCGCATGGTTTACCCATTTCAGGATAAGCCCATGGGCGATTCCTGTTGCGTTTTCCAGCGAAGAGCGACCTGCCGGGCTAGCCCCCTTCTCTAAAAGCTCCTCCACCGTATCCACACCCGCGGCCTTCAGCTTCTCGGCATAGGCCGGACCGATACCTTCAATGTCACTGATGCTAGACATGTTTACAGACTCCCTTCTGCTGCATCCTGCGTCCGGCGCTGGCGCCGGGTTTCCTGATAAATTTCGATGATCTGGCGGGCCATTCCTTCCGGAGTGGGGCGCAATGGTGACTCACGAGCGGCAATGGAGAACGCTCGAAGCCGACCAGGGGCGAACACTAATGCTTCTATGGCCGCACGGAACGGTTCCACTCTATCCGGCACCACTAAGGCATCGATACCATCGCGCACGAACTCAGGACCGCCACCCATGTTTACTATCACACATGGCACGCCGTGGCTCTGAGCCTCAGAGAGTACTACCCCCTGAGTGTCTGTGCCCGACGGAAACGCGAACACACTCGCCGTGGCATAGATAGGAGAAAGCTCCCCGCGCGGCAAAAAGCCGGGAAAGCGCACCCAGCTCTCTAATCCCAGAGAGCGCACCCGCTGTTCACAGGCAGTGCGGTGTGGGCCGCTGCCCACAATTACCAGGATTGCCCTGCCAGCCAGCGGCTCGAAGGCATCTATCAGTAGCTCCAGGTTCTTTTCCCGTGCCAGGCGGCCCACATAGAGCACCACGGGCAGACCATTGTCCAGGCGCAACCGGCGCCGGGCTTCCGCCACGGCGGCAGGCAGCACGGCGGGGGGGGCCGGAATACCGGTCGGCACAACCGTAAGCCGCTCGGATGGCACTCCAATTGCCAGCAACCTATCTCCTGCCGCCTGCGACGGTACAATTACGGCATCGCAGCTTGTGTAGTAGCGCCGCAAGTGATTCGAGAGTATCTGGCGTAGAGTGGGGCGGGGCAGCACCGGGAAATAGTGCGTATACTCATGGTAGAGAGTATGGAAGGTGGACACCAGCGGGATATTTTGCCGCTGCGCCACCCTTCTGCCATGGAAGCCCATGCCGAATGGCTGCTGGGTATGGACTAAATCCAGCTCCAGTTTCGCTAGCTCAGGGAGCATCGGCCCGACAGGAGGCCAGGCGAACGGATACTCTTTATTGAAGATCGAACGAAATGAGGGCAGGCGCAGTACTTCCATACCTGGCTTGGCGGAATCCGTAAAGCCAGAGACACCTGGTGCCACAATGACCGGAGTATGCCCACAGGCAATCAGCTCTGTGGCCAGAATCTTTACCGAAGTAGTGACCCCATTGATTATCGGGTCATAGGCTTCTGTAAAAAGCCCTACGCGCACCGGAGCGTATCTCCCTTAGTCACCCCGGTAAAGCCGCCCACAGCAGCCTCCCAGATCATTTTTGTGCCCAATACTGGCGGACTGACTCGATTGGGTTGGAGTGTCATGATTTTCAGCACGCGCCCATTTTTATCACAGAACGCCACGTCTATAGGAGCCTTCATGCCGACCGAGTGTACCCAGAAATCCGGGATTCCCTTGAAGACCCCAGAGACGATGCCACCTAGAAGCATTCCCCCAAGGCGCAGGTGCAAGCTCTTCAAAACAACTGCTGCGCCCAATCGTCGCCCAGGGGGTTCATGGATCAGCCAGCCCGCTTCAACCATCGGCGGCACGGTCGGCGCGCATCTCTAAGAACGCCAACACTTCCGAGAGTCGAAAACGGCGCTGTTGCCCTATGGTGCGCGTATGCGGAAGCTGTCCCCGGTTAGTGTAGCGCCGCACCGTGGCCGGGCAGACATCCAGTAAGCGCGCCGTTTCTTCCAGGGTCAATGCCGGGTCTAGCAAGCGCGAAAGGAGCTGTGGGCGTGTCTCTTCGAAAGTTCGCTCCCCGGTGGGCTCTCCAGCCTCCGCAGCCAGGCTGGCCAGAATCTGTACATGGCGGGGCAATGATTCCCAGAGCGCGGCAGCCTCTCCATCGCTTTCCGGGCGTGCAGAAGGGAGGTGTGGAGCGACGACTTCCTCAGGGCGCTTGGGGGGTGGGGGCGGAATCTTGAAGACAGGCCGAACCGGGGCGCTAATAGCCTCTACAACACTGGCTATGTCACCATCCAGAGGGACCGCTATCGTAACACCGTTGACAACCCTGTAACGGATATTGCGATCCACACCTGGTGCCGGGCGCTCTGGAGCGCCTCGATCCACCGAGGGCGTTTCTATCCCACGCTGTCGCTGCTCAATGAATTTTTTTTCCCGGTCCAGAGGTCCCGGCATAGAAGTGCATCCTTCAGAAAATGAACATGGCGTCGCCAAAGCTCAAGAAGCGGTAGTCATTCGCCAGTGCTCTATTATACGCATTCTTAATCAATTCGCGCCCTAAAAGAGCGCCTACCAGCAGAAGAAGTGTGGAATGCGGCTGATGAAAATTTGTTATGAGCCCATCTACCGCTTTGAATTCGTGTCCGGGATAGATGAAAATATCCGTCGCACCGTCGCACACGGCTACGCGCTTGCCCGGCTCGGCCTGAAGCGCCGCGCTTTCCAATGCCCGCAGACTTGTGGTTCCCACGGCTATCACGCGGCCTTTACAGGCATTCACGGCTTCGGCAGCTTCTGCGGAAACAGCGAACGTTTCGGAGTGCATCACATGCTGGGTAACATCGTCCACGCGGACTGGTCGAAACGTTCCCAGTCCTACATCAAGCCGCACCCGCGCGATATAGACTCCCATACTCTGTACCTGGTCCAGCAGAGCGGGAGTGAAGTGTAGCCCTGCCGTGGGCGCCGCCGCCGAGCCGGGAGTCTTTGCATACACGGTCTGATAGCGCTCCGGGTTAGTCAGTGTCTCGGTGATATACGGCGGCAATGGCACACGCCCGGTGCGCTCCAGAGAGGCAGCTACATCGTCCCCAAAGAACCTTAGAAAACGCCCGCCACTCTCGGTAACCCCTATACTTTCCGCCTCTAATCCAGCATCGGCAAAGTGTAAGCACACCCCTTCGCGTACTTTCTTACCAGGGCGCACCAGGGCTTCGTATACATTCTCGCCTTTTTCAATTGCTGGCCGAAGCAACAGAGCCTCTAGCTCGCCTCCGCTGGGCAGAGTACCAAAGAGTCGCACCGCACTGACCCGAGTTTCATTGAGGACCAGCAGATCACCTGGACTCAGCAGGGTCGGCAACTCCCGGAAGACACGATCTGTGAGACTACCGGTTGCCCGGTCTACACAGAGCAGCCTTGCAGAGTCCCGAGGCTCCACCGGGGTCTGTGCTATCCGTTCATCCGGCAGCTCATAGTCGTAGTCGCTCAGTAGTACAGGCATAGGGAAGAAATTTACAGGGAAGCACAACGCAGATTGGCCCAGCACGAAAATCGTGCGGCTCCAGGGCCTCATTCTTCGGCCAACGCTTCTTCGAAGCGGGGAATCCAGAAATCCGTATATACGGGTCTCGCCTCCGAAGGAGGCTCAGCACGCAGTGCTCTCTAGCCGCACGATTTTCGTGCCAGGCTCTTACAACACCTCGGCGAGTTCGATTTCGATGGAAAGAGAGCCGCCTTCCGCGTCCACGCCAGGGGGCAGAAGACCCTTTGCGGCATCGGCAGGTATAGTCGCCTTGCGTTTACCACCGGATTTCATTCCCAACACAGCTTTGTCTAAACCGGGTGCCACTTCATCGGCGCCGAGCATGAACAGGAAGTCCGAGGAACCACCCAGGGACTCACCGCCATCTCCTAACCGGGCGCAACGAATACGCACGGTCTGGCCCAGTTTCGCCTCTTTCCCACCACCGACACGTACATCCTCTGTGGTGACATTCGCCTCTGTATCGCCTCCCGCAGAGTCCGGCAGAGGCGCCGGGGTCTCCTGAGAGGGGGGGGGAGTGGGCTCAGATGTGGGTTCTGGTGATGGGGTGGCGTTTTCCGGGGTAGGAGCGGGTGTCGCTAGTTGAGGGGTAGGAACTGGCGAAGGTGAAGCAGAGCGGCTCCAGGGCATCTTCGGAAGCTTGGCAACAATAGCTGCCTTCGCTTTCGCGACATGGTTCGGCGCCCACTTATTCGCTGCCCAGATGCTGACGCCTAACACTGCCAGCACATACCAACCGCATCCTATCTTCACCTTCGCCATGACACGCTCTCCTTACCTCTCATAGCGACGGACCCGCTACACCCGGAAAAGTTACTGAATCTCCAGAAGCTCCACTTCAAAAACTAGAGTCGAGTTTGGTGGAATCGTTCCATCCGGTGTTCCGCCCTCGCCGTAGCCCAGCGCGGGGGGAATGACCAGCTTGCGCTTGCCGCCGATTTTCATGCCAGGAATACCCTCGCCCCAGCCCTTTACGACCTGGTCCAGAGAGAAGCTGGCGGGTTGGCCACGGTCTACAGAGCTATCAAATTTGGTGCCATTGGTAAGCCAGCCTGTGTAGTGGACAGTAACACTGGCTCCGACGGGACACTCTTTGCCGGTGCCGACCTTCAGATCTTCGTACTGAAGACCATCTTCTTTCTTTACTGCTTTGGGGCCGAGTTTGGTAGACCAGGCCTGCGCGGGAGCTTCTGGTCCTGCCGGTTTCATACTCTCGGCTGGCTTCGTTCCTTCCGCGGGCTTAGCACCATCGATAGGCTTTGCGTCAGGGGTAGGAGTGCCTGCTTCGACAGTTTTAGTCGCTTCTGGGGTGGCAACAGTGACCACACTGGGCTCCGCGTTGAGGCTGCTCCCAGGAGTGGGCTGTTCGGCTGGCTTTTCCGAGGGGCAGCCTGCCAGAAAAATAGCAAAAGGGATAACAGCAAGAAATGCTTTGGACATGTCGCTACTTTACCAGATGCAAGTCAGCGATAGTTCCCAAAACAGTATCCTCGGGGACCTTTCCCCTGCCTACTTGTCGAGCGCTTTGCCAAAGTTGTGTGCTCTTTTTGGCAGATGAGGTGAGTTATCCCTCTTCCAGCGAAGCAAGATTGGGAAGAGGGACGAAAGCGCGAAGCGCGCTTCAAGGGAGATGGCCTGAAAGGGACCTACATCGCGCCGCGAATATGGGGAGCTACCTGGTCCGTGTAGAACTGGCGAAGCTCGGCAAGCGTGTCTTCGGATAATGGAGGCAAAGTGCTTACGGCAGTGTTCTCACGAACCTGGGCCGGACGAGTCGCTCCAGTTAGTAGTGCGGTGACGCCGGGTTGATCTAAGCACCAGCGCTGTGCCCACTGGGCCATGGTCAGTCCTTCGGGTACATAGGGCTTCAGAGAGTCAGCTAGCTCGACACCAGTTTCAAACGGAAGACCTCCGAATGTCTCACCTACATGGAACGCCGCGCCATCTCGATTATAAGTTCGATGGTCCTGAGGGGCGAAGGTGGTGTCTTTGGTGAACTTGCCGGAGAGCAAGCCGCTGGCGAGCGGCAGGCGCACCAGAATCGCCACATTCATCTTCTGTGCAGCGGGGAGCAGGGTAGCCAGTGGCGCCTGGCGGAAGATATTGAGAATGACCTGGAGCGAGGATAGCCCCGGCTGAGTGAGGCAGATCTGGCCTTCTTCGACAGTCTCTACACTAGCGCCGAAGTGCCGAATCTTACCCTCTGCTTTCAGCTCTTGGAGAGTATCGAAGACTTCACCGATGCGCAGAGTCTCCGTGGGGATGCAGTGGAGCTGAGTAAGGTCCAGCGTGTCTACGCCCAGGTTCTTCAACGATTGCTCTGTGGCCGTGCGGATAGCCTGAGGGGTGAGAGTCTCGGCCCACGGGCCTGTGCGTCCGAGTTTGGTAGCCACAAATACGCCTGCGGGCTTGTCTTCCCGGAGCCACGCGCCTATGCGTTGCTCGCTCACGCCACCACCGTAAACGTTGGCGGTGTCATAGAACGTCACACCGTTTTCGTAAGCGGTGCGAAGAATAGTGCGCGCTTCGTCGTCGGACATCGCGCCCCAGTCACCGCCGAGCTGCCAGCAGCCGAGCGCAATCTCGCTGACCGGAGTGTCAGAGTCGAAAAGCCGGGTTTTCACTTAGTTTTCACTTAGTATTCGTGTTATCCTGGCGGTCCGTACGCACGCGGCGGATAGGAATGTTGGTGACCAGTACGACCTCACCATCCGCTTTCTCCAACTGCACATCCAGGTCGCTCTCATCGATGTCGATATATTTCGAGAGGACTGCCAGCAGGTCGCGGCGCATAGCTTCCATCATAGGGGCCGGAATGTCGGCCCGGTCGTGCATGAGGACAAGTTTGAGTCGGTCTTTGGCTACCGACCCCGACTTCTCTTTGCCGCCAAATAGTCGTTCCAGTAGAGACGCCATCGCTTATCCTCCAAATAGTTTTTTCAGGCGCGAGAAGAAGCCACCGCCATTCGGATCATCGTCCAGATTCATAAACGGGACGTCTTCTCCCTTAAGTCGCCGCGCGATATCGCGGAACGATTGACCGGCTTTGGAATTCTCCGACATAGAAGCCGGTTCACCCCGGTTGGTGCTGGTCACAATGGTCTCATCATCAGGAACTATGCCCACGAGTTTGACCGAGTTCCCCAGGACTTCCTGAACATCTTCCACCGCCAGCATCTCACCCTGCTTAACCATAGCGGGGCGCAGGCGGTTCACAATCAACATGGGATTGTTCAGACCCTCGGCCTCTAGCAGTCCGATAATACGGTCGGCATCACGCACGCTGCTCATCTCGGGGTTCGCCACTACAACCGCTTCATTGGCGCCAGCTACCGCGTTTTTAAAGCCTTGCTCGATACCGGCGGGGCAGTCCACCAGTACGAACGTGTAGCCTTCCTCGCCAATAGAGGCAATGACCTCACGCATCTGATCCGGGCTTACCGCAGACTTATCGCGGGTCTGGGCAGCCGGGAGCAGTGCTAGCGAGGCGTTGCGCTTGTCTTTAATCAGGGCTTTGCGGACCTCAGCGCGGCCTTCTACCACATCGACGATGTCATAGACGATGCGGTTTTCCAGGCCCAGAGCCAGGTCCAGATTACGAAGCCCGATATCTGCGTCCACGAGCGCTACCTTCTCGCCCATGTTCGCTAGCGCCATTCCCAGGTTGGCCGTGGTGGTCGTCTTCCCAACGCCGCCTTTGCCGGAGGTGATGACGATCACTCTCAGTTTGTCTGCCAAAGAACTACCCTCTGTTTCCAATTTGAACCGTCATTATAACGGAAAAACCTGTATTTCCCCGTCTTCAATACGAGCTACTTCCGGGCGCAGCTCCCGATTACCCTTCTCAGTATCCGGAGCGCGTGCGATCTTTGTCGCGATTCGGAGCTGCGGTGGCTTCAGGGCGAGAGCCACTATTCGGGCGGTCTCATCGCCATAACAACCCGCGTGTGCCAGCCCTCGCAGGTTTCCAAAAATCACGATGTCTCCCGCTGCCAGCACCTCGCCGCCGGGGTTCACATCCCCTATGATAGCCAGGTGTCCATCATGCTCGATACGCTGTCCGGAGCGCACCGTTTGCACTACATAGCGCGCGTTGTTACCGACTGCCTCAACCAGGGGGGCACGGCTCACCTCGGCGCTCTGACCGGGCTTCTGAATCGCCGGGAGCGTTTCGTAGGTGGTAAGCACGAGCTTATCGGCTACCCGGCGGGTCACTTCTTCCGTGGAAACTACCGCGGTGGGGACCAGTCCGTACTCTTCTTTTAAGCGATCTACCAGTTCCGTGAGGCGGTCTTGAGTCACAATACGTGAGCCGAAGTCCAGCACCGCCTGGGAACCTTTCCAGAACGAGCGGGCGTTGGCTTCATCCAAGCGGGCGGCCAGAGTGGTGGTCAGGCTGTCCCACGGCGACTCCGGCGGCACCACAATGAGCAGGCCGTTTCGCCAGCCTTTTATCTCTACCTGAGGCACGCGGCCATTCTACCCCCATCACTGTACCAGGGCAAACAGGGGGGACTTTACAGAGCGGGTATACTGAAGAGTAATCTTGGTACCACAGACATTCGCCTCCTCCGACCTGCTTGTAGTCGGTATGCTGGCACTTCTTGAAGGGTTACTCTCTGCGGATAACGCACTGGTTCTGGCTCTTCTGGTACGGCATCTCCCGCACAAGCAACAGCAAAGCGCACTGAGCCTGGGGCTAATGATGGCCTTTGGTCTACGCGCAGTGGGTATCTTGCTGGCTGCGATTCTGATAAAGCTCTGGTGGCTCTGTGGTCTCGGAGCAACCTACCTCATCTTCCTGGCCGTGAAGCACTTCTTGAGCCGTCGGGAGGGAGAGGGCGACGAAGACAGCGTAACCTCTGGCAAGAAACCACTCAGCTATGGGCGTACGATTCTCTTAGTGGGTCTGACGGATGTGGTGTTCGCCGTAGACTCCATTCTGGTAGCTGTGGCGCTGGTAGACACCGCGCATCATCCCGAAAAACTGTGGGTGGTGTACGTCGGCGGACTGATAGGGGTGATTGCTCTGCGGCTTACCGCTGCTGCGTTTATCCGCTTGCTGCGCCGCTACCCGGACTTAGACCATACCGCCTACGGGCTGGTGGCTTGGGCCGGGGTGAAACTGGGGTTCTCCGCAGGGCACCTGTGGAAATCGGGATTTCCGGAGATGCCCAAGTGGCTTTTCTGGGTGGTCTTTATTGGAATTGTGGTAGTTGGTTCCTGGATTGCGATGCGCCACGGCCCAAAGGAAGAGCCGCTGGAGGATACAGTTCAGACCGACGATCCCCGGTAATAGCACTATCGTCCCACTACCGGGAACGAAATCTCCGACTTCGGACCTATGGCGTAGGAACACGACCCGTGTTACGCTTTACGAACTATGAATCGGCCAAAAACTCCGGAAGGGTTATTTCTTTTTGCCCTATGTGCCATCTCGTTTCTGGCCGAGCTGGGCTTTGTTATCGTCAATATCTCGAATCTCCCGCTTTTTTTAGAGCATGGTCTGCAGCTGCCGAACCTGCCTGGCATCGCGCTGGCGACGTACTATCTGATAGAGGCTCTCGCAAACTCCCCAATGGGGACCCTGGCAGACCGCCTGGGCCGCCGACGGCTCATGGTACTGGGTACCTGCGTCTCTATACTCACCTGTCTGGCGACTAGCCAGCTTCGGAATCCCGGTGGGGCAATGGCCTGGGGAGTCGTTGCGCTGGTACTACTGCTGCGCGCTTTAGATGGACTTGGAGCAGCAGCGCTCTGGCCAAACGTCTACGCTGCTGTAGGAGATAGGGTATCGCCCGCAAGGCAGGCACGAGCCAATACCTTCATTACCATGGCCTATATGGCGTCGATTCCTCTGGCCGTAAAAGTAGGCGGCTGGATGAATAAGACCCTGGGAGCCTCGCATACTCCAGAGGATCCCTTGCACTACCTGCCTGCGTTTTTCTTCGCGGCAGGCTGTTTTGCGGCAACCTCACTGCTCTCCTATTTTGTCGCGCCACGTAAGGTAGAGCAACACCATATCACCGAAGCGGAAGCCGAACACGCTCCAGGAGCAGGAGTCTCTCTGGTAGGCCTGAAGACCGCTTTGAAGACCTGTCCCTGGCTTCTGGGGCTGATCTTCCTGATCTTCATCTCCATCGGGTTGATTGCGCCGTATATGCAGTCTTACTTCATTCAGCGGTTCCACATCGATGAAGATGACTTCGGCAACCTTATGCTTGGTCCAGCAGTGTTGATCGGGCTCGCCGCAACTCCATTGGGGCACCTGTCCGATACATGGGGCAAGACCCGCACGATTCGATTGGGTACTGCGCTCTGCGCTGTGGCTCTCTGGGGGATTTTATTTTCCCCGATTCCCACCATGCTTATCGTTTTAGGAACGCTACTGGGTGTGGGCTTTGTGATGGCGTTTCCCGCCTATATGGCCTTTGTCGCATCGCTCGCACCAGAGGCTGAACGGGGTGGTATGATCGGTGCCGCACGTATGGCACAGGGTGTAGGCGCCATGCTAGGGTCTGTATTATCTTCGCCCCTATACACTGTAGATACCCACCACCACTTTATTTTCTATCTGGCGGCAAGTATCCTGACACTGGGATTTCTTCTGAGCCTGATAGTGGTTAAAGAGCCAGAGGCTAAAGTCAGTAGCGTGGTGCCATCGGGTACGCCGTAACCTCAGCAGGGAATCGCTCCTCTACCGGCGAACGATTTGCACATGAAAGTCAATGCGGGTGCGAATCTGCTTTTCGTCGGTGATTCGATTACGGATTGTGGTCGGGGCTATCCCGTCGGCGAGGCAAACCCCTGGAACTGGGGCGAGATAGGCGATGGCTATGTGCGCTATGTCGCTGCGCATCTGGGGGCTGCACATCCGGAGCGAAAGATTCGGGTACGTAATGTTGGTACTAGCGGCAATACTGTACGCGATCTCGCCGCGCGGTGGGACACGGATGTAATAGCCCTCAAGCCCCACTGGCTCTCCGTGATGATTGGTATCAACGATGTCTGGCGCCAGTTCGACTCTCCACTAGCTCCTGAGCGTGCCGTGACCCTGGAGGACTACCGAGCCACCCTGGAAGGGCTGCTACGCCGTGTACGCCCTCAGCTTAGCGGGCTGGTGCTCATGACTCCCTTTGTCGTAGAGAACAACCCTGCGGACCCCTTTCGCGCCCGTATGCGGGAATACGCCGATGCTGTGCGCTCTCTCTCGGTTATCTATGATGCACAATTTGTAGATACGCAGGCAGCCTTTGATGAAGTTCTAGCTCATACCCATGGCACCGCTGTCGCCTGGGATAGAATCCACCCCGGCCCCGTAGGGCACATGGTGCTTGCACGAGCGTTTCTGAAGGCTATAGAAGCCCTCTAAGGGCTTCAGAGAGTCAGCCGGGTGCCCGGCGCTATTGTCAGTGGGCCATCGATTTTATGGAGAGTTATTCCCACATCGGTTGTTAGCTGATAGCGGGCACCCTCACGCTGAATTTTTATTTTGCCTCCCTGAGCCGGGTAGGTACCGGAAACACGCTTCAGCCCGCTCAACTTTTGTGGGGTAAGGACGAAGTGATTCTTTCCCCAATCGAAGCGGGGATGCAGGCCCAGTAACGCCTCACTGAGCTGCCAGGTGGGGCAACCTGCCCACTGGTGGCAGTGGCTCCAGCGTGGGTCGAAGACCTCCAGCCAGGTGCCATCTTCCACTGTAAGTGCCCAGCCCCAGCACTTGCGGTACTGGTTCAGCACAAATGGCAGCTCGCCGCGCTCAATCAATGCCGGGAACGCGAAGTGAGCGAAGTACGGAGTTATCAGCCGAGGATTGGCCGCGCCAGGGTCCGAGAGGCGGGGAGCGGTCTTATCGTTCGGAAAGCACCGCAAGATATGCGCTTTGATGGCGCTGATAGCATCTTTTTCCTCAGTCCCTGTGAAGAACCCGGAGCGCAGGGCTAGCGCAGTTCGATGAAAGCCGCGCTTTTCCCAGGCGGGCTCGCGGGCAAAGTAACGCTGAATCGTGGCACGGACCTCAGCGGCCGATTTCTTATAGCGCGCATCCGGCACGTTCAAAAGCTGGCACCAGCGGATCATGTCTTCCAGAGCAGTCAGATAGTGCAGGTTCAGCCCCATATCCGAGGGACCGGAGTTGGCTACATAGCCCCAGTCTACAAACGCCCAGGCCAGGCCAGAGTCAACACCTTCTGGTGTTCGCCGAGCCTCGAACGCTCCAATGTTGCGCTCGGCGGCGGGGAACAGTTGCTCTAAGAGGGCTTTGTCGCCAGTGCGCTCTAAATACCGCAGGCAGGCAGAGACCCACTGAGCGGCATAGGTAGAGAGATAGATGTCTTTGCCGGGGCACATACCAGAGACCAGCCCATCAGCACGGGCGCTGTAAGTACACTGTGCCAATCCCCGTGCGAATACTCTTAGATCATCGAACGCTACACCGGCTATATCTAATCCTACCGAGACAACATCGCCTGCCCACTGACCGCGCTCACGAGTGGGGTTATCAATAACCGCGTCTTCGGCGCAGGCACGCAGGGTCTCTACGCCCGTGTGCCAGATTTTGTCTAAGAGGGCATCCCCAGTCTGGAGCGAGCCAAGAGTTGGGCCAAAGTAGGTGCGCTCCATGGCCTCTTCTTTGAGGAACTTTACGCTCTCCGGGGGGGCGAGCACATGCACTTCCAGCCAGCGCCCGCCGAGCGGCTGCGTGGGAAAGAACTCCTGCACACCGCCGCGTGCTACCGTGTGCGTGAGGGCGCAGGAATCACTGGCCGAAAGGGTAATCCAGGGATTCACCCGCCCATGAGACAGGCTTTCGCTCTGCGCCCACTCGATGATTGTTCCGGCGGGTACATCCAGCGCCAGTCTGGGGCGGCAGAGCCTTACGCGGCCCAGGTCGTAGCGTCGCCAGACTCCTTGTGCCGGAACCAGAGTGGGGGAGAGGTCGCGCAGGAAGAACCTGGCCTGTGGGTTATCTGGCTCATACCCGAAGTTCTCCGCCAGCTTGCCGCGCGCTGCGATTTTCAGCTTCAGTCGCTCCATGTGGGCAGGAGAGGCGGAGAGCGGCTTTATCGGCCCCAGGGAAACGCGGGCTGGAATCGGCTCTGGCCAGTCAGAGTCATCGAAGGTTGCCTCATGCCAGTTCGCAGGAATACCGCGGGTATCGACCCACTCCGACCAACCGAGCTGGGCATTGATACGTCGGCGTGTGCGGGAGTAACTATCCAGGCGAGTGGCTTTCCAGCGCAAGGGGAGCTCTGTACCATCGGGTGTAACAATAGCTGCCCAGACAAACGGAGGCGGATTCTCCAGGAGCCGTGTGGTAACCCCCCAGTGCTGTGCCTGTACCGCCAGCACATGCTGCCCGGCTTTCAGGCGAATCGTATGAGGCTGGTACTCCGGGTGAGTCAGAGGAAAACGCGCAGGACCTTCGGCGAAAACCTCTCCATCTAACCAGGCTGTGAACCAGGAGGCGCCCAGTAATCGGACTTCGACCTCAGTGTCTCTGGGTAGGGTAAATAGGGCACGAAAGGCAACATGGGTATCTGGCTCGGCTGCATTCTCTACCCACAGCGGCGTGGTGGTGGCTCGTGGCATGAGGGCATTATAGCGCTGTCCGTATACCCTCCATAAACGACGTTCCGGATTGTAGGCTACGGGTAGAGTACTGCCCCTGAATTACTTCGAAAACAGGAAGGCGAAAAAGAATGGATGACAGGATTACGCGGTGCAAGGAGCGAGCAACACAGGCTATGGACTATTTTCTCCACACGCTCAGCTTTATTCCAGCGGACAAACTGACCTGGAGTCCGACCCCAACGGCTAAGAGTGCACTGCAGATTGCGGCGCACTGCGCGGGTTACAGCGGGGGCTTTGCCGCTATCCTCAAAGTGGGTGCGTTTCCAGCCAGTGCGGACGAGTTCCTTGGCCCGATTGAGTCAGCCATAAACAGCATTATTACTGTGGAACAGGCAGAGACCATGCTCCGAAAGGGGATCGCAGACACGGTTGCGGCACTGGATGCCCTGACACTGGAGCAGGTCGAGTCCTTCACGGCTACGCCACAGGGGCAGACACCGTTTACCTTTTTCATGACCATTCCCGCCTATCATCTAGAAGGCCATGCAACACAGATTGACTACCTGCAAACATGCTGGGGCGATCAAGAAGTGCATTTTCCAGGTGATCTAAAATAGCAGGTAATTGATTTATTGTAGCCAGGTTAATAGTTATCGAATTGTAAGCTACATTAGTTGGTTAGTGATGCCTGGCAAATAAACTACTAGGTTGACAGTGGGAGACGATTCTGCTACAGTAAGCCATCTCCCGGGTGGTTCCGGGGCTTTATCCACTGGAGGATAACTATAATGCCATCCCCTTCCGGCACGACAACTGGGCGTCGTGCGTTTACGTTGATTGAGCTTCTGGTGGTGATTGCCATCATTGCGATTCTTGCCGCCATTCTCTTCCCCGTCTTCGCGCAGGCGAGAGAAAAAGCGCGTCAGACTTCCTGCCTCTCCAATACCAAGCAGTTCGGCACTGCTCTGATGATGTACCTGCAGGACTACGATGAGACGTTCTGTATGGTTTTTACGGGCGGCCCACCCGCTCGTGACTGGACTGTGGACCTGATTCCCTACATCAAGATGGGGGATACGAACCTGGCTGCACAGGTAAACGCAGCCCTAGCAAGTACCCGCCCGGATCTGTTTACTGCCAAGGTGCCGTTCTACCAGTGCCCCAGCAAGGGGCCTTCTCGCGATACCCGTGGTTTCCGCCGTGGCTACGCCTATAACTACTGGCTAGCCCGCAACCCACCGATTTCCCAGGCTGCTGTGGGAGCCCCGGCAGATTGCCTTGTTTTTGGGGAAGTATTCGGTGAAGTAGACCGTATCTGGCCGTTCGGTTCTCCACAGGCGGATACCCGCTTCGTTCCTGAGGCGCGGCACAATGGTGGCCTGAACATCACTTATGCTGATGGTCATGCCAAGTGGATGAATGGCAAGAACAGCAAGGTAAATTGGCCCACGGGCGTGGTCTGGGATAATAACGACGCTCCACTATCTACCGCCTGGAACGTCTTCGGGCAGTAAGTAACATTAAATTTAAACACAGCTGGGACATCACTACCGTCCCGGCTGTGTTTTTTTAGCATATTTGGTGCGTGCTATACTTTGTCATGCCGCCGCAAACTGATGTTCTTTTGGTGACTGTAACACCTGTTGAGACACGTACTCTTCTAGCAGCAATAAAAAAAATTAATGGTGAAATAGAGCCGGAGATTTTACAATTTGACAAGCAGATATATCAATATCTGGGCATCATAAACAATTCATCCATTGTCCATATGCAATGTGAGATGGGGACTGTCGGTCTCGGAGCTGCTAGTCAGGCCATTAGTCAAGGCATTCGTGATCTGTCGCCAGGGTGTGTCATCATGGTTGGGATAGCTTTTGGAGTGAATCCTCGAAAGCAGAAAATTGGTGATGTACTTGTTTCAGGACATCTTTATCTTTATGAGCCACAGAAGATTAATGAAGTGGGAAATATATTTTATCGTGGCTCAAAAGTAGATTGTTCAAGTTGGCTTTTGCAGCCTTTCCGTATATTGGAGGCTCGTCGTGAGCCAGGGCCAAGATTGCAGGTTGGCTTGGTGTTGAGTGGTGAAAAATTGATAGATAATCTCGACTTTCGTGAGGGCCTACTGGCACGAGAACCTGAAGCAATTGGTGGAGAAATGGAAGGTGCAGGGCTCTACGTCGCCTGTCATAGTGCTGGTGTTGACTGGATTCTGGTCAAAGGTATTTGCGATTGGGCAGACGGAAATAAATCTTTAAATAAGAATAGGCGACAGGAACGTGCAGCAACTAATGCTGCTCATGTTGTGGCAAAGGCATTGACTTTAGTTTCTCTGAAGCGTCAGGAGGTCGCTCCTCGCCCTTTTGAGGAAAGCCGTGCGTCCAAATCTAATATTTCTTACCATTCGTCAGATGCCTTTGTTGGGCGCGAGTCGGAATTAACGAAAGTTCAAAATTGGGCACTCTCAGATACCTTGCCGTGGGTTTATTGTTTATGGGGAACTGGTGGAATTGGAAAGACACGCCTTGCCGAAGAGGTAGCCCGCAGACTTTTTGACCATTTTGATCTAGTCTGGAAAGTGTCGTTCGAAGCATTCAGGCCAGATAAGTCTTCAGTGGAGAAGGTTGAGGTACAGCAGATATACGGAGAAATTGCTCTGTCTTTGGGAGCAGAGAATGTTAATGAAGCTATTCAACTACATGAATTTATAAAAAAGATAGGCGTTCGTGCGCTATTGATTCTGGATAACTTTGAGACAGTGGAAAACATTAATACGGTTCGCGGTGTCGCAAATCTAGCAGCTAGCGGAATTAAATGTCTCGTAACAAGTCGTAATACATTCCCGCTTTCAACGGGGGTAGAAAATTGGCAGGTTTCCACTCTCACATTGCCACTATTACCTAAAGAGGATTTCATGGAATCCGAGGCCGCTATCCTCTTTAGTAAGTGGGTTCCAGTCGAAAGTCCGTTAAGAAACATTTCAGAACTAAAAGAATCCGAACGGGAAGCATTTCTTAAGATCCTGCACATCACTGATGGGTTACCGTTGGCGATACAGATGGTTGCGGCAAATGTAGAGCGCTGGCGGCGCGAGAAAAAAGTGGAATTGCGAGCAACTGGGAAACCAGAGAGTGAATGGCTAAATGCTCTGGCTGATTCCCTCAATGTATCTCTAATAGAGTATAGCAAGCGTGAGGCAGTAGAAGAACGTCACAAAAAAATTGGAGCGTGTTTTCAATGGTCGCTCAATTTGCTGCCCAAGAAAGAACGTAAACGATTTGTAACATTGTGCATTTTCCCTTATGATTTCAATACTGACTCTGTTATAGAAATATGTGATGTATCGAAAGCTGACCTCTCGGATTGGAAAGATCGTTCTGTTATTCACGTGAATGAAGATAATCGTTGGTTTTTAGTTTCGTTATTTAGAGAATATATGTGGGGGAATTTGACACAACATTCAAAAGATAAGTATAAAGACAAGATTGTTAATTACTTCATCCGTAAAATAGATTCATTCCTTGGCGAAGATAAAAATATTCTTTTGTACAGAGAGTATGTGTTTTTTATGCGATACGAGATTAAGACGATTTTGTATTGCCGTCAGAACTATGCAGAATATAATTCAAGAAATTATCTCTTGTTGAGTAATGTGCAAAATGCATTACTGATGTTTGGTTTTTATCATGAATTGTTTAGCATAAGCAGAGAAAATTATGATTTGGCTAAGACGATTGTAATTCAGCGATTGGACGAAGCAAACAGAGGACAATGGGTGGATTTAATGTTGAAATCAATGTGCGATATTGGAATTTTTCATCTGAAGATGAACAACTGGGATTTATCACGGAAAATATTGTCAGATGCAGTTGAATACTCTCGATTCTATAAAAATAGAGTTTGGGAATCATTTGCACTAAGTAATCTTGGTGAGGTATTTCGATACCAAGGTCGATGGAGTGATGCAGTGTTGTGTTTTGAAAATAGTATGTCTATAAATGAAGACTTAAATGATTTTAATTCACTGGCATTAAATTTAAACAATATTGGTATATGCGCAGATTTAATCGGAGATTATAAAAAGGCAGTGAGCTCTTTAAAAGAGTCAACAAGAATTTGTACAGTTTATCATAATGATGAAGGATTGACGAATGCTAATACAAATCTATCTGCAGTATATGTGAAAGCTAAAGAATTTGATAAGGCTCAAGAGATACTTAATACTGAGTTACAAAAAAGCAGAATCTTAGGAGATATGAAAACGGAAGCAATCTTATTAGCTAATTTGGGGATAGTATATGTAGGAATGAAAAAATGGGATGAATCATTAGAGGTATATAAAAAATGCTATGAGGTATTTAACGAGCGAAATGACGTTTTTGAAAAATATAGAATCATTGTTAATATTGCTAATGTATATCGAGAAAAGGGTGATGTGGAAAAGGCTATTGAATTATGCTTAGAATCGATTAAATGTGCGGAAATATATAGAGATTACATACATATAGGTCATACATGGATGCATATTGCCATTTGTTATGAGGATTATAATGATATTGAAAAGGCATTCAGTGCATGTTTGAAGAGTATTGACATTCTTTCATTGACAGAAGATACAGAAGGACTAAGAGGGGCAATGGAAATTTTAGAGCACATAAAAACTCTAAAAGGTAGCTGAAAGCTATCTTGAGGAGTTAAGGAAGCTCAGGCGCTTGCATTGCTCCTAGGAGAAGAAATTGTCTGGACTTCTGTGTTGAGTCATGGTCATCACTGAATACTGAAGTAGTTTCACTTCTCCTTCTGTAATGTCAAATGTGGTGTAAAAAAGCCCGCTGTCGGAATCCGACAGCGGGCTTTTTCGTGTCTCCTACTCCACGCGGACTTTGTCGCTGGCGCTACGCCCGAAGGTCTCGGGAGCGTACATCTCCTCTGCCTTGGTGGGCGGCACCACGAAGGTGCCTGGTGTGGTAGCGCGGCAGACATAGGTGAACTCGTAGGCACCCTCCCATAGGTAGGAGGTGAATGCTTCCGCTCGCTCATCGCGGAGGTTCGTGTGCTCGTACCAGTGCCACCAGGACCACCAGCCATAGCCATAGCGGCTGTTGCCGGTAGGCTCGCTGTTCACCGGGTCGGTGCCACGTAGCTCCGGGTTCAGAGCCTCGAAACCAGCAGGCAGCGGGTCTACCAGCGCCACGTGGTAGCGGCGTGTGGTAGCGACCATGCTGACCTTGACCCGGACCTTGGCGCCTGCTTTTACCACCCAGGTGCCATCCGGGTCTCGGCGGACATCGGTTGGTTTGTCAATGGCTTCGTAGGTACGGCCTACGGAGAAGCCATAGTCCGCCGGGGCGAGCTGCAGGCTCTTGGGAGCGTACTTCATACCGATGCGGTAGTAGAGTCTGCCTGCGCCTTCCTTACCGAGCACCAGGTTCGAGGCACCGCCCGGCTGATCCAGTAGATACTTCATAGGTACGTTAGTGGCCACTCGGTCTGTAGTGCGGCCCTTGAACGTGCCTTCCCCTGCGAACTTGTCGCCGAGCCAGATGCGGGCCACGAAGTCCGGCGTGACCCCTTCGAACTTGCGGAAGTAGCGATCCAGGGCCAGCAGGATGAAGCAGTTCTCCTGCGTGTTGCCCCAGGCGCCTTGCTTGCGACCATCCAGCAGACCGCGTACCAGCTTGGGAATCAGGTCCGAGTTCGGCTGATCGGCGATCAGGGCATCTAAGATGATGCCGTCTGCGCGCCGGTCGGATGCCAGGATGAAGTATGCACCATCGCCATACGAGAACGAGAAGTGCGCGGCGCCCGCTGTTTCGGTGGCCTTGTTGTTCAGCCACTTGCGCATCTCGGAGAGCTTTGCGGCAGAGGCATCGTCCCCGGTTAGCACGTTCAGCATCCAGCCGACGATCTCAGGTCCGAGTCGGTCCAGGGTATCTTCGCTCAGAAGCTGACGAGCCTTGGCTTTATCCGTATCACCTGCCAGGTGGCGGACATAGATGGCATAGGCGCGGATATGGCGCTTGCACGATTCGGGATAGTCCGACGGGAACTTGTTCTCAATGTCCTTGATGTAGGACATGGAGCGGTTCCAGGCGTCATCCGGCACCTTGAAGTCCTTCTGCCGTGCCCGCACGAACGCATGCGCCGCATGTACGCCCAGATACGGCCAGGGGCGCTCGCCACGAATCCAGAAGCCGTAGCTACCATCATCGTTTTGAAGCTCACCCAGCCGCGCCAGATCGCGGGCCATAGCGGCGTTTAGCTCGTCTGGGGCGGGCATGCCGGGGGCTTTGAACGCCGCCAGCACGTCCTTCAGCGCTGCCGAAGTCAGCACACGGGAGCTAATCTGCTCGGCACAGCCATAGGGATACTGTGCTAAGTAGATATAGGCATCCGTGAGCTCCTGGAGTGCCGTAGACGTGGTAGTGACCTCCAGGCCGCCGAAGCCGGGCTGAACATCCGCCGGGGCTTTTACCGGTTGCGCTATCGCACCACTGTCAATTACTCCGTAGGTCGCAAAGGCTTCCGTGGTCGCCGGGGTCCAGACCGGCAGGGAGACCTCCGCGGCATCGGACTTACCGCCACCGCTGGCCGCTACCTGGAACCGAGCGGTTCCAGGTTTTGCCGCTTCGGTGGGGAAGCGAACCTCCACGCGGTCATTAGCTGCTACCGTTACGCGGCGGCCTTTGCCATCGGTGAGTGTGGCGTTGGTAGCGCGTACGGCGACATTTACCACCATGGTGGCATCCGTCTGGTTCTGAATGACTACTGGCAGCTCAAACTTATCGCCAAAGTTCAAGAAGCGCGGCGCCGACGGGCGAGCCATGAGCGGCAGGCGTGCCGTGAGATTGTTCTCGCCAGTACCCACTCGCTTATCGCCCTCTACCGCCACCGCGATGACACGGTAGCGCGTGAGGTTATCGGGGAGCTTCACCTCAACCTTTGCGGTACCGTCCGTATCCGTCTTCACACTGGCTGCGAAGACGGCTAGCGCATCGAAGTTCTCTCGAATACGAATCGGCGAGCCATCCGGGGCAGTAGTCTTGCTTTCGTCCCCATCGCGATCAAAAGCTGAATCTTTCTTCTTAGCAAAGTCAAACGATTCGCTTCGGCTCTCTCGCAGCGCCGACTTCGCCATGGGCATCATCGCAGGAGCGGCGGCCATATCCGCCATCATTCCGCCGAATGCTGCACCCCCGCGCCCGCCACCGCCGAAACCGCCAGGCCCGCCGGGAGCGGCGCCTGAAGCGCCTAGCCGCCGATTCGCGGTCAATGTGCTTGTGGGGCGCTTATCTCTCTCCAGTTTGTCGGGATCGGAGAGACGGACATAGCTGCGCAGATGCCAGTCGTTCGCGTTCGGACCACGCATAGGGTAGAAGGCGGCGATGGGGTCTCCCAGGCTCCAGCCAGCCAACGCCAGTACGGACTCATCGACTACCACTACAGCGGCCTCGCCACCGGAAACAGGTCGACCATCGCTGTCCTTTACGCTGACCACGACCTGTGTGGTACCGCCCGGCTCCAGCTTGCCCTCGGTGGGAGTAGCGGTAACTAATAGCTTGCGCTTAGCCGTAGACACGCTCAGGCTCATTTGCCCGGTAGCGAATGCCGGGCGCTTAGGTGCGTTTTTAATCTCCGTGCCATCCGCCATAGTCCGTGCGGCGGCACCCACGATGTCTAGCTGTACATAGAGATTGGGTACCTGCGCATCCTGAATCGGGACCGAGATGGTGTAGGTGGAGTCCTTAATCGTGACCCGCTGAACACTGACGATACCCTGGCGGCGTACCGTAATCAGTCCCTCGGCAGGGAAGAACGGTAGCTGGGCCAGTACCTCAGCAGTCTCGCCGGGCTGGTACTCTTTCTTGCTGGGTATCAGGGTGACTGCCTGCTGGCTCAGGTCTCGGCTGGGCTGGGGCTTACCGCCCGTGACCCAGAGAGTCATTTCAGTCTCATTCGGGCGCTCTTTGGTATCCCGAACCGTTGCCAGTACCGTCCACTGTCCGCCCGACTTCGGGGTGAAGCGTGTGGTGGTCTTGTCTTTGCTGGCTGGTGCCGGACCACTCCTGCTTTTCGACCGTGACTTCCTTATAGCGCCCACGGTCCCACTTGTACTCCTTGCGCGAGGCGACGAAGTTTACAGGCACGCCAGCGGCTACCTTACCGTCGATATCGCAGGTAAGGAACTCAATCTCCAGGGGCTGACCCTTCTGCACAAAGAGTTTCTTAGCACGCAGTCCCACATACCGCTCCGAGGGGTGCACGAGCACGGATGTGCCTGCGGCCCAGGCCTGGCGGTTCACATCCATCATCGTTGCGTTGGCGCTGAGCGAGTAGGGGCGTGCAGGCTTCACGCTGTCCAGATCGATGTGCAGTCGGTGGATACCGCCGCCATCGGTGATGCCTTCAAAGGTCTTCACACCATCGTTGTTCGGCATACCGGGGCGGTAGGGGCGCCTGCCGAAACCGCCTCGCAGCCCACCGAAGCCCCCGAAGTCATCGTCGAAGCCTCCGCCCGGCGCGCTCCACCATGGAGTCCATTTACCGAAGGTGAGGTCGCTATGATTGGGTGGGGAGTAGCTGGCCAGGAGTGGCAGACACGGTCCAGGTAGTCTTGGCTCCTGGCAGTGGGCCGCCCGCATAGTACTTGCCGCTGACGGAAAGCTCCGCCCCGGCACCACCGATCACATGCGGACCGGCGCTATCGTTCTTGGCCGAGACCTCGAACTCCGGTCGGCGGAACTCCTGCACATCGAACGTATGGTTCGCACCACCCGCCGATGTATTCAACTGAACGTTGGCCTGGCCCAGGTTCATGGTTTTACCGAGCGTGAGCGAGAGGTCGAACCCACCCCAGGCATTCACCACGGACTGACCTTTGCCGACTTCGTTGCCACGGCTATCGCGCAGGATCCAGTCCACGTTCTTGACATCGGTGGGTAGAGACAGGTCGCCGGTCTTGCCCTCACTGCCACGGCGAATCCAGCCCTTGATTTTTACGGTCTCACCAGGTTTGTAGAGCTTGCGATCATCGAACACAAACCACCGCAGCGATGAGCCATAGGAGTACTTACGCCAGGTGCTATCGCCCTGATACTCCCAGAACGTGGCGGGCAGGAACACTTCGTCATCGCCTTTGCGGGCCAACAGGCGCTTACCTGGCTGGTCGTTCAGAGTCAGATGCGCCAGACCACCGGCATCTGTCTGTGCACTCTGACCGCCACCTACCAGGCTGACAGCCACACCGCTCAGCGGCTTACCATCGGCGAGGTTGGTGGCCCACCCGTAGAGGTCCGTGTTATCGGCATGGGCGGAGAGACCAATTTTGGTGGCCTGAATCCACAGCGCCCCACGATCCGGCTCCTCTAGCTGATTGTTGTAGCCCTTGCGGCGCAGGGGCGATTCCCAGGTAATCACCAGGTTGCCACGGCCATTGGGGAGCCACTTTTTCAGCGGAATCTCGGTATCCGCCCACTCATCGCTCGGGTGCTTCAGCTCGACATTCTCTTCCGAGACAAGCCGCCCCGGCGGGTTACCACGGCGCGGACCGCCGTTCTGCCACTTCAGCCACTCCGGCCAATCTGTCTGGGAAACCGAGTAGACTTTCAGGCGCGCATAGGGAACGTTGACACTTTTAAATGGTAGACCAGCCCCACCCAGTGGGTCCGCGACAAAGAAACCATTGGCGCCACACTGCAGGTAGGGGAGTGACTCCTTCACTACAAACTGCGCGGTTTCATCGTTGGCCAGTGTCTGCCCGAAGACATCTTTGAGCGCTTTGTTGATTGTTACGCGGTAGGTTGTACGGCCTTTTTTGAGCCCTTGAAGTATCAGAGTGCTGCCTTGCACCATAGGCTCCACGCCAGGAGCGGCAGGCTCTATCTTGATCCAGCTCGGGTCGAAGCTCTCCGCATCCAGCGGGTTGGAGAAGTAGACCTGCCAGGGGGATTCCGGGCGGCATACCTCGTCGGATGACCAGCTACAGCGCGCATCGGTCTTTTTCAGCGGGCCATAGGTATTGAAGCCGAAACTCTGCACCGAATCGGTTTTGCGAGGACCTTCTGCGCTGGGTGTACCCGGACCGACCTGTACCTCGAAGCCCATGGCGCCGGGCAGGGGCTCGTACCGGGCGCAGGGCCAGCATTCGCTCACGGGGAAGATCACTGCCCCAGTAGCGATAGACAGAGCTATTACGCTCCGCCACAGTTGCCATGCGCACCGCGAAGGTCTTGCCATTTCCGACTAGCTTTACGGTCTTCGCCACGGCATCAGGGTCAATGGCCTGGTCGAATCCAAGCCAGATAACCGGCTGAAGCGGTTGTGCTTCACCACCTTCAGGGAAGCGGCGAATGAGCTGAACCGTGGGGGTGCGCATTGTCAGCTTCTGCTCGGCTGCCAGAGCGTTGCCACTCTGCGACTTGATTCCGGCAGGAACAGTCAACGTGTACTCTGTAGCGGCGGGCAGGCGCTTGCCCTGGCCCATATCGAACACCAGAGTCTGCGTGCCCAGCCAGCGCCAGTGACCCCCGGAGCTTCCGGGGAAAGCTTCACGGGTACATTCGCTGCTGCTTCCTCCTGACTGGTAACCGGGACCATAGGCTGGGAGAACGTAATAGAAATACGGTCTGCAACCGGCACGTCGCCTTCCGGGCTCATCCGCCGCACGGTCAGAGGCCCGGTCTCTACGACTGGCTTGGTTAATTCCGTTGGTGGTGGCGGAAATGCGGTAGGCACTGTCTTACCTGCACGCGGCGCAGGCAGGGAGCTTTCGCGAAGTGCGAAGTCAACCACATCACCCGGCTGGGCTTTGGGCAGCGGAATCCGAGAAAGAAGCTGCTCTGCTTCGGCATCGGAAAGCTTTTCGGCGGGAGCGGGAATCGCTGCCGCTACGCTATCTGCTGGGGCCTTACCCTCGCTGAGTCGGAAGATCAGTCCATCTGGCTGATTCGGGTCCGCAGAGGAAGCCACTGCGGTAGAGCCGCGCTGCCGTGTGAGTGCAGCGGTCGCTCCCAGAGCCGCTATACCCAGCAGGCTCAGTACCAGTGCTTTACGCTTGGTCATTCGTATCAATCTCCGCGTCATTAGTTCCCCAGTTTCTCTCTTTGGTTCAAGTTTCACTGCTTCTTTGATACGAGTAGACTTTACATCCTTCGGCGAAAGCACAAATAAGCAAAGAACAGAGGGCACATCTATAGATGTGCCCTCTGTTAAAAAAAGGAGCCCGGACCTGACGAGTGGGAGGTTTCAGGTCCGGGCTATACGGCACGAGACGACGTTGCTGTGCTTGAGCCGCCTGGGATTTCGTGCCGCTGTTTGGCAGTATTCTGTTTTTCGGTTTCGAGTCGAGCCGCAGTTCATGCGTCTCTGGAGCAACTGCGTTTGGAGGGCAAAAGATAGTTCCCGGCGCGACAAAAATATTATGAATATATTGTTTTTTTCTGTATCCAATACAGCATGAACGAAAGGGATGCTGTTCGGTTGGCGACCGACTATTTCAAAGCGCTAGAACTTCGTGCTCCTTCAGGAGCGCCTACCGTGACTCCGATCCCTGTAGGCGCGTATGCGGTACGCTGGCCTGACTGGGAACTTGTGGTGGCAAATGGGCGGGTGATGTCTCTGAGACGACTCTCGGTTACCCTGCTTGCCTCCTCGGAAAACGCTCCGACAACCCCACGGCAAAAGGAGCGAGCGAAGCGTCTAGCTCATAACCTGCAGCTTCCTTCTGATGCGCGCCTGACTGTCTGTACCGAAAAGGAAATTGTCTGGGAGCGTCCGGGACCGGGTGGCTACCCGATCTATCAGAAAGAGCGATTCGGTCTGACATACAAGGTTCAGTTCGATTCTAAGAGTGGACAGCCATGCTTCGCTGCTGACAGTATCCGTAGACTTCAGGGAGCAGTGGCTCCTCCTATCCGGGTCTCGGCACAGGCGGCGCTAAAGCAAGCGCAAGAGCTGGTACGTAAAGCTCGTGGCCCCAAAGAAGCGCCTGCGGGTCCGGCAGTACTGACCTGGGCACCGGGTGAAGAGCGAATCACCCCGGATATCGCTGCCAATCGCCTGCGCAATGTGGCGCGAACCAGTTTTCCTCGGGGAGCATGGCAGCTTGTCTGGCTAGTCTCCTGGAAGGGGTTCTCTGTGGGAATCGACCCGGTATCCGGGGTGCCTGCACACTTCTATTGCTGGATGCGATACGACCTCACTTAGACCGCGCGGTAAACTACCGCATGCGCCTGTTTGACCTGAGCCAGCCCGGAGAGTGTGACCGACTCGAATGTTGCCTTCGTAGATCGCCTTCACGAAGACACCGATGCCGCCGAAAAAATAGTGGCCGACATATTGGCCGATGTCCGCTTGCGTGGCGATGAAGCTGTGCTGGAGCTAACCCGGCGCTTCGATTATTCCGAGGCGACGGTTCTGCAAGTGCCTGCTGAAGCGATTGACGCTGCGGCGGAGCGCGTGGCACAGACGCCACTCTGGGGCGCACTTCAGGCCGCAGCAGAGCGGATTCGCACGTTTCACCAAAAGCAGTTGCGCCAGAGCTGGATGGATTTCTCACAGCCCGGTGAAGCACTGGGCCAACGCATCGTTCCGCTGAAGCGCGTGGGAGTCTATGTGCCAGGCGGGAGAGCAGCCTATCCTTCGACCGTACTCATGGCCGGAATTCCCGCGCTGGTGGCCGGAGTCAAGCAAGTTGCACTCACCACGCCACCCTCTAAAGAGACTGGATTCCCACCCGATGCGACTCTTGCCGCCGCAAAGCTGGCCGGATTCACCGAGGTCTACGCCATGGGTGGGGCGCAGGCTATCGGAGCACTGGCCTATGGCACAAAGAGCGTGCGCGCCGTGGATAAAATTGTCGGGCCGGGAAATATCTACGCGAATCTGGCCAAGAAGCTCGTATTCGGCACGGTGGGAATCGAGATGCTAGCCGGTCCCAGCGAGGTCGGCGTGCTGTTCGATGACACCACGAACCCCCATGATGTCGCGCTGGAGACCATCTGCCAGATAGAGCACGACCCGGCGAACAGAGCACTACTGGTTACTCCATCACGTATGGCCCTGGAAGCGGTACAGGCAGCTATAGAGAGTCAGCTCCAGGACCTGCCCCGCGCCGATATCGTGAGGCAGAGTCTCACCCACAGCTTCGGTGTGGTCACGGAAAGTCTTGCCGATGCCATTCGTGTGGTGAACGATTTCGCGCCGGAGCATCTACATATCCTGACTTCTGAACCGTGGACCATACTTCCCCAAGTTGAGAACGCTGGAGCGATTCTACTCGGTCCCAACAGCCGTGCTGCTCTGGGAGACTATATGTTCGGTCCCAGTCACACCTTGCCCACCGGTGGCTGCGCCCGCTATGCCTCGCCGCTCAACGTGGATGATTTCGTAAAGAAGCAGAGCGTCATCTGGGTAAACAGCGTGGCCGCTGCCGCGCTGTCTGACCCTGCCGCTACCATCGCCACATTCGAGGGGCTAGAAGGCCACGCCCGTAGCGCACGAGGTTAAACGACCGAAACCCGCTGGCCGGTTTCATAGGACTCAATCGCGGCGAATGCCAGGTCTAGCGCCCGCTGTCCTGCCTGAACGGGAATCGGGGGGCTCTCCGGCCCGAAAAGCGCGGAGCAGCTCTTCAAAGTGGATATCGAAGGTGCGGTGGAACTCCCGATCTCGGTCGTTGAAGTACCCCGCCTGCCAGACCTGCGCGGTTTCATCGCCGACCTTCTGGAACTGGTACTGGCGCACCGTATCTTCTATAACTAGGCGCCCCTTCGTGCCGTTTATCTCCACCCGGTGCGTATCCGGGTAGGCATACGACGAATCATAGCTTCCCATCAGGCTTCCCACCGCGCCGTTCGCAAACTTCAGGGAGAGCGCCAGCGTAGAGAAACCCTTGCCTGTCTTATCGGTCATCTCCGCCATGACTGAGGCAATAGGACCGCAGAGGTGCTCCAACATATCGAACGCGTGACACTGGGTCTCAATCAGATTGGCATGCGGATGGCGGCTCACTCCCTCGCCCCCGAAGCGCCAGGTAGCAAAGACCAGCTCTCCACACTCGCCTGCTGTAATCGCCTGTTTCGCCATCACCACAGGGCGAGCGTACCGATGGTTGAAATTGATAGCGAAGAACAAATCGCGCTTTTTGGCTGCATCTAAGAGAGCCGTGGCCTGTGCCTGCTCAAAGACCAGCGGCTTTTCCACAAAGAGGGGGAAGCCAGACTCGATTACCTGGAGCGTGGCATCGAAGTGATGCTGGTTGGGAAGGCAGATAGCCACTAAATCCGGCTTCTCTTTCTCCAACATCTCACTGAGATCGGTGTAGGGCCGGGTGCCATACTCTCCCGCTCGTGCCTGGGTGCGCTCCGGGTTGCGCCCCTGCACGCCGCAGAACTCCACTTCAGGATGCAGAGAGAAAATGCGCGCATGTTGTCGCGCCCAGCCACCTGTGCCGATAAGCGCGATACGCACTTTAGGGGTATTCATATTTGCCCCCCTGCCCCCCAGTAATAGGGGGTTCCTATGCAGTAGGTTCTTTTGAGCCGCTTCGCAGCGCTATCTCTCTTATCGCGAGGGCTATCGTTATCCACACCAATGCCGCCTTGGGCGGCTAAGAGCGCTCGTAGAGCGAAACCCCATAGGAACCCCCCATTACTGGGGGGCAGGGGGGCAAGTGCTTCGCCGAGCAGGGGGGCATGTCCAGAGGGTATCAGCATAAGGCTCACTGTTCGATAATCACCTTTCCTGTTTCGCCTTTGAAGAACAACTCGAAGGCATGCTGAATGTCGGCCACACCAAATCTGTGGGTGAGAATCGGAGCCAGATAGTCCCGGTTGGCCAAGAGAAGAGACAGATTTTCGGGAAGCTCCTGATAGGCGAAGTACTCGCTAGCAATGAGAGTTAGCTCACGCGGAATGAACTCGCGGGAGACACTTTCCAGGCAGACCCCCTCGCCGTGGGCCACGCCGACCCACACGCCACGGGGAGCCAAGAGGCTAAGGCACTCTTCGCGTACTGTCTTTCGGCCCGCAGCATCTATGGCGATATCAGGACGAGGAATGCCATGATAGGCCAGCCCTTCGGCCAGGCTGGTCTCGGTCAGCAGAATCGGCAGACCACCCAGCTTCTCGGCCAGTTCCAGGCGGTAAGGCATGGGGTCGGAGAGAAGTACGGGAACGTCTTTTCCCAGAAGCAGCTTCGCCATCACCAGTAATCCCAGCCCGATAGGCCCAGCCCCGGTAATCAGCACGGATTCGATATCCGGGCGTACTCGCTGGGCGCGCTTGATAGCGTGCCCGCCGGTTCCCATGACATCTAAGAGTAATGTGGCTTCCGTGAGGGAGAGTGATTCCGGTACGGGAAAGAAAATGTTCTCGGAAACCAGTTCGTAGACACCATAGCCGCCATCGCGATTGAAGCCCATATCGGCTCGCTTCTGAAGGCACTGGTTGGTGTAGCCTAGCTTGCAAGAGCGACACTCGCCGCAGAAGTCCATCAGGAACACCACGCCAGGAGTACCGATGGGGGTGCTTGTACCTTCACCAATAGCGACAACTACACCAGCCGCTTCATGGCCGGGAACCACCTTCGTACCACCATAGAACTGTCCACGCTCCGAGCCGCAGAGCGCATTGGCACGTACCTGCAGCAGGAGCTGGCCGGGGCCTGGCGTGGGCACTGTGCGAGTGGTTGTCTCAATTCGTCCTTCACCGACAAAAGAAGGTACTGAAACGCTCTCAGGGAGAGTCGGCATGTTGTTAGAACTCCGTATTTCCAATAGTGATAAGGGCTTCGGCTACCTGGCCGAAGGGCTGTCCGTTTGCCGTCAGTTCCACCGCGAAGGGCTGGCGGCGGCAGGTGATACCAGCAGGCGGTGCCAGGGTGAGTGTGCAGGCAACTTCGGCGTGCGCCTCCGCATTTAAAGTCGCGCCTTCGCCACTCCAGCCTTCAGGACCGACTAGCTGGACCGTGAGGGTAGCTACTTCGGGTAATGGGTTGCGCACAGTGACAGTGACCGAGAACGGACCCGAGGTTGGCAGGTGCGTGCGATAAGGCCAGATCCAGCCACCCCAGCTATCTAAATCAAAGTGCGATTCGTAGTCCTCCAGGGGCATCAGGCGGCGGTGCAGCTCAGCGTAGTCCCTGTCCCAGTCGGCAATCTGCTGAAAGAAAGCTTCCGATGTATGCATGGGCGGCTGGTGGCCCTGTAGTACAATCTCGGGCCGCCAGTCTAACATCCAGCGCCCGCTCTGGGCGTAGCCATCTAATAGGGCGCCGTTGCGATAGACATGGTTCTGGCTGCGGCCATTCTTCTCAAACTGCTCCACGCCGTTGTTGAAGAAATACTGGTCCCCTGTATGTGCGAAGCGGACTCCATCCACTTCGAATCCGATAAGAGCCGCGAACCGGGTGTGTCCGCTCATAGGGTGCAGGTGGAACGTGTACTCTTCCCAGGTAAATGGTGCATCTAGCGGCAGGCGTTGGTCCACTCTTATAGGCACGGGCCAGGTGCAGGGGAAGCAATGTGCTTCCGGGTGCTCCAGCAGGTCCGCGAAGTTTTCGGCGGCCCTGCACTGGGTGTTGTGCAATCTCTGGAGCACGGGGATGCCACACACATGGTCATCGTGGAAGTGGGAGACCAGCACAGTGTCTAGCTTTTCGATACCGAACTGTTTCTTCAGCGCGGTCAGGCCGTGCAGGAGCGCACGGCGCCGCTCGGGTTTGGCATAGCCCGACCAGTGGCAGGTAGCGCTGTGATAGCCGTAGTCGATAGCGAGCGCCTTGCCGGAGTCGCTGATCACATACCAGGTGTTCGACATAGAGCGAGCATCCAGCCAGACATGGTCTGTGACTCGAACCAGAGGTTCCTCCTCCAGAGCTTGGAGTGCCTCTGAGCTATAGGAGCGAATGGTAAGCGCGGCGTGCAGATTTGCTTTCAGCGCCAGTAGCGCTTCTTCGGTATGGAAGAGAATCGGAGTTCCCAGACTGGGCAGTAGGGCATCTGGCTTCCACTCTCTTAGCCGCTCTACAGAGAAGGCGCATTGATACGCACCCGAGAGATCGTTATAGTTGTACTGAAGCGGAGCCACTCTCGGCAGCTTTCCGGGTGAGTGAATCGCTTCTCCACAAAAGACAACACGCCTCCCATCGGGTAGGGTGACACCATAGCCGGTCTGGCTTATCGTTGCGCCGGGTAGAGGAATGGCTTCTATAGAAAGTCCGCCCAGAGTCTTCACGTCGTAGTCCTGCATCACTCCGGCCAGGGGAATTGGCTCTATAGGAGTGTAGAGGTCCCACAGGTTGTCGTAGATGATGTAGGTCTCGCGCTGTCGAAAGTGCTGCGCCGGGTCAGTGAAGACGGCACGTTCGTACTCCGGGGCGTAGATGGGAATTCCGGCGCATGCCGCTTTTGCCGCTCCTGCGCTATGGTCTCGAAAGTAGTGAGTACAGAGCAGGGCTGATGGTGGGGCAGGCAGCTCACTCATAGAGCTCAGCCAGGCGCCTGTGCCCGCATTGATGAGTACCAGTCCCTCGGTGCCCTGCACGGCGTAGACGTTGCAGCTATCTCGAAAGCGCCATACTCCCGGCAGAACCGGTTCCCATTGCATACGCTATGTTGCGCTCTAGTAATAGGGATTCCCTGCAAAAAACAGAGGGCCGAGGCAATATTGCCTCGGCCCTCTGGTTAGGTAATTAGAGTGTGGGCTTAGCCCTTGTCTATAGCCAGACCAAGAACGTCGGCGTTGGCTTCGCCGAGGGCTTCCGCCAGGGACGGGTGCGCGTGGATGGTCTTCATCAGCTCCTCGACGGTGTTTTCGAGCTGGATGCTGACAACCGCTTCCATAATCAGGTCGGTAGCGTGTGGGCCAATGATATGGACGCCGAGAATCTCGCCGTACTTGGCATCTGCCACAACCTTCACGAAACCATCCTTCTCATTGATGGCCATGGCCTTGGCGAGAGTACGGAAGTCGAAGCGCCCGGTCTTGACATCGTAGCCCTTCTCTTTAGCCTGTGCCTCGGTCAGGCCCACGCCCGCCACTTCCGGTTCGGTGTAGATACAGCTCGGAATCGCCTTGTAGCTCATCGTGGCCTTGTGGCCGCAGATGACCTCGGCAGCGACTTCACCCTCCGCCTTAGCGGTGTGGGCTAGACCAGAGCCAACCACATCACCGATGGCGTAGATGTTCGGGACACTGGTCTGCATGACATCGTTTACCGGGATAGCGACGCGGCCCTTCGGCGAGCCGAGTGTGATGCCCACGCCTTCCAGACCCAGACCCGTGGTGTACGGGGTGCGGCCCGTGGCAACCAGGACCACATCAGCCTCTAGGGTGCCTTCTTTACCGTCGGCATCTTTGAAGCTGACGACCTTCTTGCCATTGGCTCCGTCTTCGACTTTGGTCACACCGGTGCCGGTCTTGATGGTGATACCAGCCTTGCCCATGGTGCGGGCAAGCTCCTTAGACATGTCTTCGTCCATGGTAGCAATGATGCGTGGCAGGAACTCCAGCACGGTGACCTTGGAACCCAGGCCGTGGTAGGTGTAGGCGAACTCCACACCAATCACGCCACCGCCCACAATCACCAGCTCGCCAGGAATCTCTTTGGCACTTACTGCCTCGTTGCTGGTCCAGATCGGGCCTGCTGCCAGCGTACCGGCAGCCTTTCGGGCCTTGACCTCGCTGTTGGGGAACCATACATCGGCACTGTCGATACCGGGAATCGGGAGTTTGGTGGGTACAGAGCCAGTAGCCACAATAATATTGGCTGTAGTGATGGTCTCTACAGCGCCTTCAGCGTTCTTAATCTCGACGGTGTTTTTGTCTTTGATAGAGCCGTAGCCGTTGTAGACCTTCACAACCTTCTTGACTGGCTTGCCATCTGGGCCGGGCACTTTCACGTTGCCCATCAGGAACCCGATACCGCTAACCAACTGACCGACGATTTTGTCTTTGCGGTCCATGAGCGCGGTGAAATCGACGCTTACATTGTCGCAGGAGAGGCCGAAGTCTTTGGCAGTCTTCAGTGTATGAAGCGCTGAGACTGAGGCAATCATGGTCTTGGTTGGAATACAGCCCCAGTTCAAACAGGTGCCGCCTAAATTGTCGGCCTCGACAATCGCAACACGGGCGCCTAACTGAGCCGCGCGCTTAGCAGCAGGATAGCCTCCTGGACCGCCACCGATAACCACTACATCGAAGTCCTTGCTTGCATCGAAGGAAGGGGTTGTACTCACGATATTCTTCTCCTGACAAACGTATGGCCGGGTTTTCCCGGCCATTGGTACTGTCTTAATTGTACCACCGTTTGGCATACCAGGTTCCTGGAAC
Organism: Armatimonas sp.; assembly: GCA_049840835.1. Taxonomy (GTDB): domain Bacteria; phylum Armatimonadota; class Armatimonadia; order Armatimonadales; family Armatimonadaceae; genus JANLTX01. The sequence goes on from JASGJG010000002.1 coordinate 52,821, forward strand.
ACCCATACGATATGATGAGCCAATGAGCGGGGTACGGTTTGTCTCTGCGGGTGCTTTGCAATGCGTTTCTGGCGGTCGCCATGGGAGCCTTTGGGGCGCATGCTCTTCAAGAGCGCTTTCATATAGAGGCGCACTATCTCGAAGTGTGGCGGACCGGGGTGCAGTACCATATGTTTCACGCCATGGCATTGCTCTACGTTGGGGTAGTAGCGGAGAAGTTTCCCAAGAAACTTGTGGAATGGATCGGAGCACTGCTGGCGCTGGGGATGGTCCTTTTCTCCGGAAGCCTTTACCTGCTCGCTATCACAAGCCTCCGAGAAACAGGTGCTCTCAAGTGGCTCGGTGCCATCACTCCGGGCGGGGGAGTCTGCTTTTTGACCGCCTGGGGGCTGATTGCATGGGCCGGTCTAAAAAAAAATGTCACATAAGCTGCAATATTCTGCGTCTTGGTTATAATCATGGGCAATATGAAGATAGGCCAACTGTGCGCCGCGTTCCTTGGGCTGGCTGCACTTGCGCTGACCGGATGCAATAATAATCCCTATCCCGCCGGAGAGTCTCAGGGCAATGTGCTCTATCGAACTCTCGGCGAAGACCCCAAATCGCTGGACCCCACCTTCTCGTACACTGTCGATGAAGCGTATGTCTGCGATGTCATCTATCCCAGCTTCTACAACTACCACCCCATAAAGCGACCGTTCGCCATCACCCTCAATATCGGGGCCAGCGAGCCGGTTCGCAAGGCGGTACCCGGCGGCGAGGAGTGGCGCTTCACGTTCCGCAAAGATCTGCGCTTCCAGGACGACCCGTGCTTCCCCGGCGGCAAGGGGCGCGCGATCACGGCCAACGATGTGGTCTACAGCTTCAAACGCATGTGCGACCCGAAGAACAACTGCCCGGTGGCTTCGTTCTTCGAGGATAAGGTGCTCGGCTGGAAAGAGTACTCCAAGGTCTTTGCCGATGCCTTAGAAGCCAAAGACGAAGCCGCTCGGGCGAAGAACTACGATGCCATCCTGCCCGGTGTAACAGTAGACCCGGCGGATCCCTACACGGTGGTCATCAAGCTCAATCAGGCCTATCCGCAGCTTAAGTATCTTATGGCCATGCACTTCACCACCCCGCAGGCGCGGGAGGCGGTGGAGAAGTACGGCGACGAGTATACCCGCCATCCGGTCGGTTCTGGCCCGTATATGATGTCGCGCTATGAGCCCAAGCAGCGCGTGGAACTGACTGTCAACCCGAACCGGTTCAAGGCGTACTATCCCACGAAAGAGGGCATCACCCCCGAGGATATCAAGAACGGTTGGGTAGCGGAGGCCGAAAAGAACGGCTGGCTACTGGATGCGGGTAAGCAGCTTCCACTGGCGGATAAAGTCGTGTTCTCTATCGTTAAGGAGAGCACATCCGCCTGGAATCTGTTCCTGCAAGGCTATCTGGACAGCGCTGGTGTTAATAACAATAACTACCAGCAAGTGGTTGCCAACAACGGTGGCCTGAGCGATGAGATGAAGGCGCGCGGCATCACGCTCCGACGTGACCCGCAGGTCAATGTTTATTATTGCGCCTTCAACATGGAAGATGAGACCTTCGGTGGCTACACCCCGCAGAAGCGCAAACTGCGCCAGGCTATCTCCATGGCTATCGATGCCGATGAGTTCATCCAGCTCATTATCCAGGGCAATGGACAAAAAGCAGAGTGGATGATTCCGCCCGGCGTGTTCGGTAACGACGAGAAGTTCAAGAACCCGTATCGGGAAGTCAATATCGAGAAGGCCAAGCAGCTCCTCGCTGAGGCGGGCTATCCAGATGGAAACGACCCGAAGACTGGCAGGAAGCTGGTACTGGGCTACGATAACTCTGCCACCACCGCTATCGGAATGCAGCAGGTGGCTCTGCTACAGCGCCAGATAGAGCGTATCGGTATCAAGGTCGAGTCGCGCAGCACGAATGCGAACCAGTTCCAGGAGCGCCTCCTGAAAGGGCAGCACCAGTTCATCTTCTACGGGTGGTTCGCGGACTACCCGGACCCGGAGAACTTTGTCTTCCTGCTCTACGGACCCAACAAGAAGCCCGGCCCGAACGCGGCTAGCTACAAGAACGCGGAGTACGACAAGCTCTTCGAGCAGATGCGCATCATGAACGATGGCCCGGAGCGCCGCGCAATTATCGATAAGATGCGCGCTATCGAGGTGGAAGACTGCCCCTGGATTCCGATCTATCACTCGCTGAGCATGGGCCTGAGCTATGACTGGCTCAAGAACACTATGGCACATCCGATTGCCAACGATATGGCGCAGTATCGCCGCGTGGATTTCCAGGACCGCGCGCGCAAGCAGGCCGAGTGGAATAAACCTATCTGGATACCGGTAGCTCTGGTGTTCGTGCTGCTAGGGCTGGGACTGGTTCCCGCCGCCAAGGTAGTACAGCAGCGAGTGAATCGCAAGCTACGCCAGGGGGGAGGAAGCTAAACCCGCGTGCTCAATTTCATTATTCGGCGAGTTCTCTATGCCATACCGACTCTGATCGGGGTGCTGGTGATCACGTGGTTTCTGTTCTTTCGAACAGCGACCCCGGAGGTCATCGCCCGGCGGAATCTAAGCGCGCGCGCTCCTACCCAGAAGCAGATACAGAGCTGGATCAAGGACCATGGTTACGATAAGCCGTGGCAGGAGCAGCTCCGGAAGAGCACCGTGGATATGATGCTCTTCCGGTTCGGTCAGAGCGATGCGACTAAGGAAGACATAAAAGACCGTATCGCCAAGGGAGCGCTGCCGAGCTTTGCAATTGCCAGCACGAGCTTTATCGGCACGGTTATCTTTGCCATTATCTTTGCCGCGATTGCCGCGTATTTCCGGGGCACGTATGTAGACGGGGTGACGACGATTCTCTGTGTCATTTCCATGAGTATCGTCTATATCGTCTACATCATCGGGTTCCAGTTTGTGTTCTGCAAGCTGCTGAAGCTTGGGCCTACCTGGGGCTTCGATGAGGACCAGGGGATTTTCAAGTACATCATCATTCCGACCGTCATTGGAGTGGTAGCGGGCCTGGCGACGGAAATTCGCCTGTATCGCACGTTCCTGCTGGAAGAGACCAATCTGGACTATGTGCGCACCGCCCGTGCCAAAGGAGTACCGGAACCGCTGGTACTTCTCAAGCATGTCTTGAAAAACGCCCTGATTCCGATTCTGACCAACACGGTAGCCGTGCTCCCCAGTCTGATTATGGGTAGCCTGATCTTAGAGAGCTTTTTCGGAATTCCGGGGCTGGGCAACTACCTGGTAGACGCCATTAACGCGAACGATTTCTCCGTGGTGCGGGCTATGGTGTTTCTGGGAACTCTGCTCTACATCATCGGGCTGATTCTTACGGATATCGCCTATGCCATCGTTGACCCGAGAGTGAGGCTGGGATAAGAGATGATAGACCCCTTTGTGCCTCTCGAAATCTGGTTCGATAACCATCCCGTTCTTCAGCATCTGCTTTATAATCTGATGCCGCTGGGCGTCGTCGGCGCGCTGGCGTTCACTCTCTATCGTGCCTTGAAACAGCCGATCTGGTCCGAAGCCTATCGCCGCATCCGCCGTCGCCCGATGGGCATGACCGCCCTGATTATCATCGGTCTCTATGGCCTGATTGCGTTCTCCGACTCCATCGGCTGGTACGACGCTAAGACTCAGGATCGTGTCACTGTTCTGGATGTCATGGCGTATAAAGAGCCGGAGCGCTACTACTCGCCTCCTATGGGTGATAAGACCGTGGGCGAGGCCTTTCCCAAGCCTCTAAAGAGAAAGCATATCTGGGGTACCGACGGCAAGGGCGATGATGTGTTCTATCGGACCCTGAAAGGCGCTCGCACCGCGTTCGTTATCGGTGGTCTTACCAGCCTGCTCACCATTCCCGTGGGCATCATCATGGGCCTGCTCTCCGGGTTCTACGCTGGCGGGCGCTATAAGTGGGTAGATGACCTGATTACCTACCTCTATACGGTAATCAGCTCCATTCCGTCTATTCTGCTGCAGATCGCCTTCGTGATGGTGCTCGGCAAGGGAACGGTACAAATCTGTATCGCGCTGGGTATGGCACGCTGGGTCGGACTCTGCCGCCAGATTCGTGGGGAAACCCTGCGGCACCGGGAGCGGGAGTATGTGCGGGGGGCGCGGGCGCTGGGGGTCTCTACCTTCGGCATCCTGACCCGGCATATCCTGCCGAACCTGCTGCCTACCGTAATCATCTTCACGACACTGGGTATCTCCGGCATGATCCTCTCCGAGGCCGTGCTGGCCTACCTGGGTATCGGTGTGCCAGACACTGTCGGCAGCTGGGGCAACATGATCAACGCCGCGCGCGATGAGCTGGCCCGTGAGCCTATCCTCTGGTGGAACCTGGCAGCCGCTTCTGGCGCCATGTTTGGAATCGTGCTGGCGTTCAACCTGCTGGGAGATGCCCTGCGCGATGCGATTGACCCGAGGCTGAGGAGCTGATTTTGAGCGACGTTTTACTGTCGATAGAAAACCTCAAGACCTACTTCCGTACATCCCGCGGGATTGTCAAGGCGGTCGATGGGGCGAACTTTACGCTGGAGCGCGGCAAGACCCGCGCGATTGTGGGAGAGTCCGGGTGCGGCAAGTCTATGACCGCACTCTCGATTCTGCAGCTGGTGCCGGAGCCTGCGGGCTATATAGACGGCGGACGAATAGTCTTTGAGGGGCGCGACCTGCTGGACCTGACCTGGAGCGAGATGCGCCAGGTGCGTGGCAAGGACATTGCCATGATCTTCCAGGAGCCCATGACCAGCCTGAACCCGACCTTCACCATCGGGTCTCAGATAGCCGAGGCCATGACCATTCATGGCAAGGATCAGGCGACCGCTATCGCTCGCGCCGAGGACCTGCTGAGCCGTGTGGGCATGACCGATCCGCGCCAGACCCTGCGCCAGTATCCGCATGAGCTTTCCGGGGGAATGCGCCAGCGCGTGATGATTGCTATCGCGCTTGCCAACAACCCCAAGCTCTTGATCGCCGATGAGCCTACCACCGCGCTAGACGTGACGGTGCAGGCCCAGATTCTCAAGTTGCTGCGCGATCTTCAGCAAGAGATGGGAATGGCCGTGCTCATGATTACCCATAACCTCGGTATCGTGAGTGAGATTGCAGACGATGTGAGCGTGATGTACGCGGGTCAGGTCGTGGAAGAAGCGACGACCGAGAAGCTGTTCACCGCGCCGGACCACCCGTATACTCAGGGGCTCTTCGCCAGCCTGCCTGCTCGCAACCCACGCGGCAAAGATCTGGAGACTCTGGAAGGAATCGTGCCGGATGCGGCTAACTGGCCCACAGGCTGCCGCTTCGCCGACCGCTGCAAGAAGCGCTTCGCCGCATGCGATACGCCGCCGCCTGTGATCAAGGGAGTGCGCTGCCATCTGATGACGACTGCCCCTGGAGGAGATGTGGCCGATGTCTGAAGCTATTCTCAAGGTCACGAATCTGGTGAAGCAGTTCCCGCTGCGCACAGGGCTTCTTGGTAAGAAGAGCTTCAAGACCGCGGTCGATGATGTCAGCTTCTCTATCGACAAGGGAAAGACCCTGGCGCTGGTAGGGGAGTCCGGCTCCGGAAAATCGACTGTGGGCCTCATGCTGCTCGGGCTCTTAGATACCACCAGTGGCACCGTGGAGTTTGAAGGCAGACCTGTTACCAATCTGAACCGTGCCGACGCGCTCTCGCTGCGCCGCCGAATGCAGGTCGTGTTTCAGGACCCCTATGCGAGCCTGAACGCGCGCTTTACAGTGGGTGAGACCCTCACAGAGGGCATGCGCATTCATAACCTGCATGGCACAGAAGCTACCCGACTGGGAGTTGCCGCTCAGCTTCTCTCACAGGTCGGCCTCCCGGAGAACGCAATAGAGCGCTACCCGCATGAGTTCTCCGGGGGGCAGCGCCAACGCATCGCGGTAGCCCGTGCTCTCTCGGTAGAGCCCAGCTTCATCGTGTTAGATGAGCCTACAAGTGCGCTGGATGTGAGTGTACAGAGCCAGGTGCTGAACCTGCTGCGTCGGTTGCAGCGCGAGAAAGGACTGACCTATCTGTTCATCACGCATGACTTAGACGTGGTCAAGTACCTCTCCGATGAAGTCTGTGTGATGGAGAAGGGCAAGATTGTAGAGAAGGGAACAGTAGACCAGATCTTCGAGCGCCCCGAAGTTCCCTACACCCAGCGTCTACTGGCCGCTATCCCATCTCTCGACCCGTCGAAACGGCGGCTCGGGGCGCTCTAACCCTGCGATGACTCCAAGGGAGATCGGCTACCTGATCGAAGTATCGGGCTACCTTGGCGCACTGTGGCTGGTCGTGACGGTGCATGAGTTGGGACACCTTGTGGCAGTCAAACTCTGCGGGTTTCGCTGGCAGGAGTTTGCTGCTGGTGCGCTCCTGCTTCGTCGTGTTGGAAACCTGAGGACGCGCGCCGAGTGGCGCTGGAACTGGTTCCTCGGCTACGTTCGGTATACCCACGGGAAAGGCACGCCGACTCTGGGAAAGGAGCTTTTCGTCGCACTCAGCGGCATTGCGTTCAACCTTCTCACCTATCCGGCGGTGGGCGCTCTGGCAACCTGGCTGAATGTGCCTGTGCGCTCCTTTCTCGCCAACTGGCTCCCGATGGTGGGGATGCTTACGCTTCTCACGGCAATCGGCAACGCCTTTCCGTTCCGCATTCCGAGCAACGACGCTACAGAAAGCGATGGCCTGCGCATCCTGAACCTCCTGCGTGCACACCGCAAGAATCGCTAAAGAGTAGGGCTACACCCGTGTTGTAAGCCAGGTGCCGCGCCGAAAGAGCCAGACGACAGCGATGCCCTGAAGGATGGGGGAATGGCCCTCCCCCGCCTGCGCTCGTTCCTCGCTCCAGCACCCCCTCCCCGACTCCGTGGGGGGAGAGGGTTAGTGGATGAGAGGGGCCTGCCAGTACCCAGAAACCATTTACGCTCTTACCTGCAGTGCCTCCGAAGGAGGCTTGGCGGGCGCGAAGCGCCATGTAAATGCAGCTTCGCTGCCGCCCTCGAGCCGCACGATTTTCGTGCCAGGCACTCAAACGCTAAATTCGGGGGATATCTGGGGACTATTCCGCGCTCTGGTAGTGCGGACAGTCTTCCGGGCCGATACAGGCAGGCAAGCGGGTCCATTTACCGGAGCGTGGGGGCTGGCGCGGGTCGGATAGCTTCACCACACACGCCAGCACGGCATACGGGCAGGTACGGCAGGGACCGCCTTTTTTCACATTCTCCGCCGCCAGGCCACGGCGGGGCGCATCCGGAACCTCATCCGAGGGTAACGGGCTATCCGAGCGCGGTGGGGCGGTGTGATCCGGGGTGCCAGGGTCTATAAGCCGCAGTATTGTGACCCGGTAGAGATCGGCGGGCACATCCGGCAGGCCACCCTCAGGCACCCGCTGCGCCTCGCCGCGCACTATCGCCCCGATGCCAAAGGGGCGCTTCTCATAGGTTGCCGGACCGATAGCCACCGTGAACGTGGTCGTTTCCCCGTCCAGCGTCCCTTCCACCACCGCGATATAGCCAGGGCAGGAAACCGTGCGCTCTTCTTCTATCCAGGTCACAATCACTCGTGGGCGCACCGCCAGCGCCTTCCCCCAGAATCGCACGCTCTCACTCATAGTCTTGCTCAGAGAGTTCTCCAGCGAAATTCGCTCTCCCTTCTTCGGGGCGGTTTATAAGCACGTGGCCCCAGGCAGGGAAGGAGCTGAAGGATGGATAGAGACTTCCTGACGGAATGTCGGAAAAAGGGTGTTTTAAAGAAACCTCTGTACAAATCTTCTTCCCTACGGAAGATCCCCAAAAAGGGGTGTTTTCCGACATTCCGTCAGGAATGACCTCCCTCTTGAAGCGTCCTGTCGGCCTTTCGTCTCCCTCTGCTTAAAGGTTTTCCTGTGGTGGTACACTCGTTGCCCTCCCCCAGTGCTTCGCACTACCCCCTCCCCGACTCTGTTGGGGGAGGGGGGACAGGCATTCTGGTTTAGACGCTCCGCCACAGGTAGGCGCTAAGCTTTGCACCGGAGGTGATTTTCTCCCTTCGCCCGAACGAAGTGAGGATAAGCCGGAGGGAGACGAGGCGACGAAGGAGCACTCAAGAGGGAGGTTAAATAGGGGAGGTGGCCTGGAAGATTAAGGTATTCCAGGGCGAGGCAATCGGGATGGGATTAGGCTAATGAGGGACTTGGAGACGGTTTCTCCATAGATTCTCAAAATGCACGAAACAAACGGTTACTCCGATATACTAAAGAGGAGAATCATGGGAGATTTCACATCGCTCAGGAGCGTCTCTGGTAAAGAGCATAGATTATTACGAGGTAGGTGGTGGCTAGCCGGGGGAGGCAGTCTGCTACTACTTGTTGCCTCGCTGGGATATGGCAGTGCGCAAGGCACCGCTCGGGCCACCAAAACGCCCTCTGGATTGCCTGCCTCCACGCAAAAGTTTCTCACGCAGAACTGCGTTCCCTGCCACAGTAAACAGAACGCCAGTGGCGGGCTAGACCTCGCTACAGCCGCCTTTGACCCCAAAAACGCCGCCAACTTCGGCCTATGGGTCAAGGTCCACGACCGCGTGCAGGCAGGGGAGATGCCTCCGAAGGGCTATCCTGCAGTCAGCCCGGCGGCTCGCAAAGATTTCCTGGCAGCTATTACCCAGCCGCTCAATACCACTGCTGCCGCAAAAGTACAGAGCGAGGGACGCTCTACCTGGCGGCGCATGAACCGGTATGAGTACGAGAACACCCTGCGCGATGTCTTAGACGCTCCCTGGCTGCAAATCCGGGTCATGCTGCCGGAAGATGGCACCATGGCACGCTTCAACAAAGTTGGTGATGCGTTGGATATCTCTCATGTGCAGATGAGCCGCTACATGGCCGCCGCCAACTACGCCTTGCATGAGGTCATGGCCGAGGGAGTCAAGCGCAACGAGACCACTACGAAGCGCTACTATGCGCGGCAGCAAGGCTCCTTTGTGGGGTTGGTGGAAGCGGGCTTCGCGTATTCGGATGCCACGGCCCGCGCCACATTCCCGATTCTGGGCGATGAGGCCGACATGCCTGTGCTCACGAAAAAGGGCCCCATGACGGTGGGGGAGAAAGACCCAGCCACGCGAGAAAAAGAAGCCCTTGGTGTAGTCGCCAGCTCCTACGAGCCGATTCAGCCCCACTTTGATCAGTTCCGCGCTCCTGTTGCCGGGCGCTACAGGCTGAGAGTGCGTGGGCACTCCTTCTGGGCTGGACCAGGCGATGAACGGCGCTGGTGGCAGGCGAACCGCAATGTGATCTCTAAGGGAAAGACCCTGGAGCCGGTCAGCCTCTATGCCGCTGGACCTGCTCAACTTCTGCGTAAGCTCGGAACGGTAGATATGGGCCCGGAATCTACCACGAGTGAAGTGGAGGTGGAACTACTCAAAGGGGAGACCATTGCGCCGGATGCTGCCCGATTCTTCCGCTCCCGCCCACCGATAGACGATCCCAAGCGCAAAGCGTATGGCTGGCACAACCCGCTGGCGACGAAAGTGGGGCAGCCGGGAGTCGCTTTCCAGTGGCTAGAGGTCGAAGGACCTATCTACTCCGCCTGGCCAACCCGCGGCCAGAAATTGCTTTCCGGTGACCTGCCGATACAGGCGGGAGAGGGAGGCATTTTGGAAATCATTCCCAATGATCCTGATTTAGATGGTCCCCGACTGATTCGGAATTTCATGCAGCGCACCCTGCGTCAACCTGCCTCCGAGGCAGACATACTTGCCTTCCAGAAGCTTTTTCAAAAGCTGCGTGGGCTGGGAGCCAGCTTCACTGAGGCACTGCTCTCCACCTACTCTGGCGTGCTCTGCTCACCTGCCTTTGTTACGCTAGAAGAAAAGCCCGGTCCGCTAGATGACTACGCGCTGGCCTCCCGGCTCTCGTACTTCCTGTGGAACTCGGAGCCAGATAGCACTCTGCGTACGCTGGCAAGCCAGGGCAAACTCAAAGACCCGACTGTGGTGGGACAGCAGGCCGACCGCATGCTCGCCGACCCACGCGCGGCCCAGTTTGTAGAGGGATTCTTAGACTACTGGCTGGACCTGCGAAAAGTAAACGACGCCTCGCCAGACGAAACGCTCTACAACGACTACTACCTGGACGATTATTTAGTAGAGTCCTCGGTAGAAGAGACCCATGCGTTCTTCACCGAGCTGATACGCAGTAACCTGCCCGCACGTAACATCGTGTCTTCCGACTTTGTGACTGTCAACAATATCCTGGCGACGCTTTACCAGTTGCCCGGTGTGGAAGGCTCAAAAATCCGCCGCGTGTCTCTGCCGAAAGACTCGGTGCGTGGGGGACTGCTGACCCAGGCCAGTGTGCTGAAAGTGACCGCCAATGGCACAAATACATCGCCCGTAGTACGTGGCGCCTGGATTACCGAGCGAATTCTGGGGCAGCCCGTGCCGCCTCCGCCTCCCTCAGTGCCTGCCGTGGAGCCGGATATTCGTGGCGCCACTACTATTCGGGATCAGCTTGCCAAGCACCGCACGCAGGCTACCTGTAGCTCCTGCCACGCTAAGATAGACCCACCTGGCTTTGCCCTGGAGAACTTCGATGTCTTTGGCGGCTGGCGGGACCACTATCGGGCTATCGGGTACTCCGAAAAAGACGGGAAACCCGAGGTCACTGGTTTTGGGAAGAACGGTCAGCCGTTTTACTTTCACGCCGCACAGCCCGTAGATCCGTCTGGCGTGCTACCCGATGGCCGCAAGTTCGCCGATATCCGTGAGATGAAGCGCCTGCTCGCCAGCGACGAACGAGGGGTCGCACGTAACCTGGCACGCCAGCTCGCTACCTATGCCACCGGCGCGCCTGTGGGCTTCGGTGACCGGGCGAAAATCGAAGTCATTCTAGATCGTGCCCAGCCCACCGGGTATGGGGTAAAGTCAATCCTTAAAGGCATCATCGCCAGCGAGTTGTTCCGGAACAAGTGAAATCATGAAAAACGTTCACATCAGCACTCAGCGCGCCCTCTCCCGGCGGCACTTCCTGCGCGGAGCCGGCGTGCTACTGGGCCTGCCCTTTCTGGAAGCCATGCAACCTGCCTTTGCCCGTGGCGCAGATGCTCAACCCACCGTTCCGCGTCGATTCCTGGGTATCTGTAACAATCTGGGGGTACTCCCAGAGAAGTTCTTCCCGGCTGTCGATCAGGTTGGGCGTGGCTATACGCTCTCTCCCTATCTGGAGCACTTGAGTGGCTTTCGCTCTGACTTCACGGTGATGAGCGGCGTGTGGCATCCAGATGTTGATGGGGGACATCCCGCCGATATCTGCTTCCTGACCGCTGCCCCGCATCCCTCCAGTGGTGGGTTCCGAAACACGATCTCGCTGGACCAGTACGTAGCGGAGCGTATCGGCAACCTGACCCGGTTCCCCTCATTGACCCTGGGTGTCAATGGCTATGGGCGCAGCCTCTCCTGTACGGCGGGCGGTGTGCTGATTCCACCAGAAGAAAAGCCCTCTGAGGTCTTCAAGAAACTGTTCATGGGGGGCACTCCCGCCGAAGTACAGGCGCAGGCCCGTAGCCTGGCGCTGGGCATGAGCGTAATGGATACGATTGGTGACCAGGTAAGCCAGCTCAACCGTAATGTTGGGGCGAAAGACAAAGAGCGCCTGGATCAGTACTTCACCGGAGTGCGTGACCTGGAGCGCCGCTTAGTACAGGCCGCTGAGTGGGAGAAAAAGCCTCGCCCCGTTGTCAAAGTCGCGCAACCCGTGGACCCAAAAGATCCCCGCGAGTACATGGACAAAACGCGCCTGATGTACGAAATGGCGCAGCTCGCCTTCGCCACCGACTCCACCCGAAACATCACGCTCATGCTGGATAGCGTCAGCTCGCCGGCGATTCTGGTGGAAGGCAAAGCCGTTTCCGATGGCTATCACAACCTCTCTCATCACGGCAAAAGCCCGGAGAAGATGGGGCAACTGGAGCTAATCGACCGTGAGCACATGAAGCTCCTGGCCGGGCTTTTCGGTGGCCTGAAGGCACAGCAAGAGGGCAGCGAGAACCTGCTGGACCGCACCATGATTCTCTACGGCAGCAATATGGGCAACGCGAACACCCACGTGACCACTAACCTGCCAGTCCTGTTTGCTGGTGGCGGTTTCCGCCACGGCCAGCACCTCGGCTTCGACCGGGAGCGTAACTACCCACTGCCGAATCTGTTCGTGAACATCCTGCAACGTTTCGGTATCGAAGCCGACAAGTTCGCCTCCAGCACCGGCACCATGCGCGGCATGGAGATGATGAAAACGGCATAGCGTAACCCAAAATCGAACTGCCCCCGAAGCGCGCTTCGCGCTTTCGCCCCCGTCTTGTTCCGCATTCGCGGGACGGGGGAAGAACCAGCGCCAGTAACTAATACCCCTGCCCCAGCAAAGCTGGAATAAGCAGGGGCACTAAGCTCTGCCCGGTATAAGCCGGGCAGGGGATTTCTATAGTTTAAAACTCTACTATTTCGATAGGATTTCCTTGACTGTCTGAGTACGCGCCGCTACAATGACCGGTACTATGGCACTCGACGAAACGAAACTAGGCTTCGACACACTCGCTGTCCACGGAGGACAGACACCCGATCCCACCACTGGCGCACGTGCGGTTCCTCTCTATCAGACCACTAGCTATAACTTCCGTGATGCTGACCACGCCGCGAACCTCTTTGCGCTAAAAGAGTTCGGCAATATCTACACCCGCCTCATGAACCCCACCACCGATGTGCTGGAGAAGCGTCTGGCGCTTTTAGAGGGTGGTATTGGGGCGTTGGCGACCGCGAGCGGGCAGGCCGCTGAGACCCTGGCGATTCTGAATATCCTGAACGCGGGCGATCATATCGTCAGCTCCACCTCATTGTATGGTGGCACCTATTCGCTGTTCAAGCACACGCTACCCAAGCTGGGTATCACCACCACTTTCGTGGACCCTTCTGATCCCGCCAACTTCGCGGCAGCTATTCAAGACAACACCCGGCTCCTCTTTGCGGAGACGATGGGTAACCCGAGGCTGGATACCCTGGACATTGCCGCTGTAGCGGAGATCGCCCACGCGAATAGCATCCCGCTCATGGTGGATAACACCACACCGTCGCCTGCTCTGGTGAATCCCATTGCGCATGGAGCCGATGTGGTCGTTCACTCCACTACCAAGTTCATAGGGGGCCACGGCACCAGCATTGGTGGGATTATCATTGACTCCGGCAAGTTCGACTGGGCCGCCTCTGGCAAGTTCCCCGCGTTCACCACGCCGGATGAGAGTTATCAGGTGCTGTTTGGATCTCATTGTGTTCCCATTAACCTTAGCAAACACCACCAACCAAGTACACACAAGA
>JASGJG010000003.1:0-1249511 GCA_049840835.1 Armatimonas sp.
ACGTATTGCTAAGGTTAATAGGGAAACACGATAGAATCCGAACAGCACCTACCACGGTTAATATTTTTACCGCTCTTGCTCCCTCGTGAAACATTCAATGACTGTTCACTGGCTCCCAGGAATTGTTGTCGTTTTTCAATGTCTGGCTCCGAGGGAAATTCGTAATCCGCCCAGCAAGCCGAGGCCATGCTGGTACAGGTACTATCTAAAAACTGCTGATATCTCTGGCTGAACCAGTTTTCTATCTGCTCTACAGGAAACCAGTGGCAATTCAGCAAGCGATAGATTACTTTTGCATCGTCTGGCTCGGAGCGCATAGCTGCGAGAATTAAGCAATGCGCCAAGCTAAAGGGAGATATAGCGAGGCTCTGGCCAGGAGACGCTGTAATAAGTTTACGGAGAAGTTCAAAACCAAAGGTGTTGACTTCTATCGTCGAAACGTTTGCTACTGCCATAGTAGCCTCCTTATGTTGGTTTTATCCCACAGGTGTTACATCCGCCCAGGTATGACCCGTCTTGACCTCTACATCCAGCGTGACTCGGAGCGGGTAAGTTTTCTCCATTAGCTCCTGGACTCTTGCGCCAACCTGAGCTACTTCATCCAACGGAGCCTCGAAGAGAAGCTCATCGTGGACCTGTAGTAGCAGGCGGGTCTGTGGCTTTTCGGTCTGCAGGAACTTCCAGACATCGATCATGGCCAGCTTCATGATGTCCGCGCTGCTGCCCTGAATCGGCATGTTCGACGCCGCTCGCTCAGCGGCCTGACGGAACTGAAAGATACGCGCATGGATATCCGGAATCCAGCGCTTGCGGCCCAGAATCGTCTGCACATAGCCCTTCTCTCGGGCGAAGGCAATCGTATCGTCTAAGTACTCTTTCACTGCGGGGAAGCGCGCGAAGTAGTTCTCCTTCAGCGCCTTCGCTTCCGCTTGGGGAATCTTTAGCTGGCGTGCCAGAGCGAAGTCCGAGATACCGTAGAGCACCGCGTAGTTCACTGTCTTGGCGGCGCGGCGCATGTCTTTGGTAACGTCTTTCGGCTCGATGCCATAGACCCTACTCGCTGTGTAGACATGGATATCCTCGCCGGAGTCGAACGCCGCGCAAAGCTCTGTATCTTCACTCACATGCGCAAACAGGCGCAGCTCTATCTGCGAGTAGTCCGCCGAGATCAGGGTCCAGCCGGGCGGGGCCACGAAGGCGCGCCGAATCTCTCGCCCCACCGGGGTCCGAATCGGAATGTTCTGCAGGTTCGGGTTGATGGACGATAGCCGCCCGGTAGCTGCCACCGTCTGATTCAGAGTGGTATGAATGCGCCCATCTTTCTGTACTAGTGCAGGCATGGCATCCGTGTACGTACCCTTCAGCTTGGCAAACTCTCGATATTGCAGCACCAGCGAGACAATCTCGTGGTCTGGCGCAAGCTGCTCCAGGACCTCGGCATCGGTAGAGTAGCCCGTGGTGGTTTTCTTGCTGGCAGGCAGCTTAAGTTTTTCAAACAGCACCACCGAAAGCTGCTTGGGAGAGTTGATCGTAAACGCTTCACCCGCAAGCGCATGAATCTGTTTCTCTAATTCGATAAGCTGCGTGCCCAGACTGGCAGACATTTTCTCGAAGATAGAGACATCGACACAGACCCCAGCCTGCTCCATGGCGGAGATAATAGGGGCGACAGGTAGCTCGATCTTCTGAAGGACATCCGTCAGGCTCTCCGCAGCCAGACGCGGCTCCTGCACTGCGCGCATGGCCAGAGTCGCCTCGGCGCTACGTAGAGCCCGCTCTTTCTCCCGCTCAAAAAATGCCGCATCATCGAAGCCTGCCCGCTCTTTTTTGAGAGTGATAGGCGCATCTACCGCGCGCCCCGCATAGTCGGCGGCGACTTCGTGAATTGGGAAGCTGCCACGCCGACCCGCGCCTAAGAGATACGCGGATAGTTCGGTATCGAATCCGATACCTTCTAGCTCCACGCCCTTGTTGCCAAGAATCGTGAGTACGCACCGGGCATCGTGCGTAATCTTAGGAATCGCCGGGTTTGCGAGCAGGGCTTTCACATTTCCGTCCAGCCCTTCGGGTTGAGAAGGAGACGCTGCAGGTGCGGCATCATCAAAAAGCCCACCCAGGTCGCCTGCAGGTTCCGTTGGGGAAAACGGCGTTATCGGTGAGTAGTAGACCGTTCCTTCGGAAAACGCCAGAGCAATGCCGTGCAGGGTATCGTTCTCACCCACATGCAATGCGACACCCACCGGGTCTTCAATTTTCTCGGGCAGGGCCTCCAGAATCGTGAGCGGCACGGCCTGCGCTATCGCAGTCGATTTAGGTGCTTCTTCTACTGGCACCACAGTTTCTGTGGTGCTGGTTACAGCTCCAGTGGGGCGGCTGATGTTATTCAGGCGCTTGAGTAGCGTGCGGAACTCTAGCTTCTCAAAGAAGGCACGCACTTTCTCCGGCTCAAACGCATAGGGTGTGGCCAGGTCAGCAGCAGGCAGAGCAACTTCGGGTAGCGGCACGTTCCGGTCGATACGGGCCAGCTCCTGGCTCATGAGCATGGACTCCGTGCCGCCTACCAGAGCCGACTGCACCTTGCTGGGGGTGACCTCATCCAGTTTATGGAGCAGCGTGTCTACATCCCCGAATGTCTGGAGCAGCTTAACGGCTGTTTTCTCCCCGATGCCCGGAACGCCAGGGATGTTATCCGACGAGTCCCCGCGTAGTGCTCGCAGATCGACCAACTGGTTTGGTTTCAGGCCATAGCGCGCCTCTACGGCAGCTTCATCGTAGATAACCGTGTCGGTCACGCCTTTTACCGTAGTGGTCACGCGCACATTGGGCTCTACGAGCTGGAGCGCATCTAAATCCCCGGTGACAATCAGAACATCGTAGCCAGCCGCTTTGCCCTGCCCGGCAAGGGTGCCGATAATGTCGTCGGCCTCGAATCCCACCGCTTCCAGTGCCGGAATCCCGAAGGCCTGGCATAGCTCCCGCGCCAGTGGTCCCTGTGCCACTAAGTCAGATGGTGTCTCCTGGCGAGTGCCCTTGTAATCCGCGAATCGCTCATGCCGGAACGTCGGTTCAGGGCGATCCCAGGCGCAGAACATCAGGTGCGGTTTGTGCTGCTCCATGAGCGAGAGCACCATGTTCGTAAAGGCATACACCGCGTTCGTGGGTTGCCCCGCGCTGGTGGTAAGTGCCCTCATGGCGAAGAAACCACGATAGAGGAGGGAGTTGCCGTCGATGAGTACCAGGGTTGGCATAGTTATTATTAAGTTCGCCAGAGAGGCCGTGAGAACCTGTTTCCAGTCGTTGTACTGATACTACACTCCTGCCTCTCTTCCGATACCGGAAATCAGCGCCCGCCCGTCTAGCTGGCTCTGGAATGGAACTATCCTGTTCAGTATTGCAGGGCACCCATAGTAATCCCCTTTCTGGTATAACGGCGCCATGAAACTAACAACGATTCTTGCGGCACTACTGCTGACTGCTCTCCTGGCGACAGGCACCCAGGCGAGTCCACCGTTTACAAATAAAGAGTTAGTTCATTGCTTTTATTGCCACACTGATCAGCTCAAGCTCAACTACCGGGGCAACTACTACAAGCTACACAACCTCACGTTTGCGGAATTTGACGATGCCGCAGAGGCGAAAAAAGCAGGCGTACCGATCGCGCCGCTGGCGGAGACGAGGCCTAAAAGCCTGACACCTCCCAAGAGCCAGACACCTCCCAAGAAAGTGGACCCCCCGAAGCCAAACACTCCCGTCTACCCCGGCCCCGGGCGCCGCGTCTTCGGCGATGGCCCGGATGGTGTTGTGCAGGACGGCAATCCCGTTGCCAGCGGCTGGACGTCACTCTTTAATGGCAAGAATTCCGGTATCTTGGTGAACTGGAACATGGAGAAAAGTTACTGGGATTCTGACCCTGTAGACGGCGCGATTGTGGGCACCACTTTCCGCGGGACTCCGCACAACCACTATCTCTTCAGCAATATGGACTACTCTGACTTTGAGATGCATGTGGATGTGAAGCTGGTGGGCCACAACTCTGGGGTCTGTGCTCGAATTCAGCCGAGGTCGTTTGACGATGTACCCGGCTATCAGGTAGACATGGGCGTGGGATCCTGGGGCTGCCTCTGGGATGAGAATCGCCGCCAGAGGAAGATCTTAGACTGCCCGATGGACCTTCAGAACAAGCTGGTTAAGCAGGGCGACTGGAACCACTACTACTTCAAGATGGTCGGGAGTCACATAACGATCTATCTCAATGGTGTCAAGACTGCAGAAGGCGACGATCCCGGGGGCTTCAAGAGCGGCCCGATCGCCTTCCAACTCAGCCGTGGTCCCGGTATGGTGGCTAGCTTCAAGAATATCTACATCAAGCCGCTCGCAAAACCTACCAGGGGAACCGCACCCAAAAGCGACATGAACCCGAGGCAGTAGTCTGTTGCCTCTATAAATGCCCCCCGTGCCACGGGGGGCATTTTTACCTGGGGTGCCGAATAACGTTCAGGTCGCTTATAGGGCGCTGGTATAGTCGCGCGTTTAGCAGCGTTATGGACGCCAATCTGCCAGCACAACAGCAAGAGTCACCAGATACTGCTCCACCTGCTTGCGATACTGAAAACCGGTAACCTTTCCGCCGCTCCCCGGTCATTAAAAGCATGGACGAGAAAATCGTCGTACGACCACCCCGCTGGCTCTGGAGCGGAACTGTCATCTTTGGCTTTTGCGGTGCCTATCTCAGTTGGATGGGACTTACTAGCCCAAAGCATATGCCGACTGCTGGAGTGCTTTTCTTTTTGATGATGGGATGCGGAGGACTGCTCCTGGCGGTTTATTTTGCTCTGTATGTAGGCCGTGAACGAATTGAAGCCGATACCCAGAAAATTTGCTGGCGTGGAGCGTTTCACAAATGGCAGAGCGCTTCCTGGGGAGAAGTCAGTGATTTCTACGATGCTACCGGTGCTGACTATAAGCAAGACCAAAGCGTAGTACTATTTCAGGATGGCAGGAAGTTAACTTTCAATGTGTATCTGGAAAGTTTTTTTGCACTTAAAAACGCCGTCGCTCAGCGTGCGACCGCTACTGGGAAAACCGAGTGGGAAAGCCGGAACCTGAAAGGTGGCTCTACACCAACATCGGCGCAAGCGTCTCCAGGAATCAAAGCTATGTTGGTTGGTTGCTTTGTGACAATGGGCTTGTGTATGGGGTGGATGGGGCTCTGGATGCCGGGAGAAAAAGTGCTACGCAGTGGCAGTACTGGGCCGTCAGATGTTTGGGGCTGGGCCATGCTCATCACTCTGGAGCTACTCTGCTTGCCGATGCTAGCTCTGAGTGTCGTTGGAATGGTTACTCTGATACGCACCGAACGCCCGCGAAGCGTGCATTTCAATGAACAAGGCTTTCGGGTAGAGGAAAAAGGTTGCGCATCCTGGCAGGCGCGCTGGGACGAGATTGTAGCCATTAAGCGTTACTGGAACGGAAAGCGCCTTGAAACGCCGCACGGTGTCTTTTATGCAACCACCAGCCTAAATCACTATCGGGCCTTTACTGAGGTGATGGATGCCAACCTCCCAGCGCATCTTACAAAGTTTCTTGAGGTTCCAGTACAAACTCAAGGTGATGTTCAGATCTTTCGATACGTTCACTCCGGCTATCGCGGAGTGCTGCTATTTCCTCTACTCATAGGAATACTACAGCCAGGTGCTCGCCTGATTTATGGTGCATTGGACATGGAGTTCCGGCCAAATTTGGCACTGACCGATTACAGCATTGCAGGCACTCTGATACTAATCGGGGTCTGGGGACTCTGGCGTATGTATGGCGCTCGTATCGAAATCTCAGATAGCGGGATTACCCAGGTAGGGCTGAATGGCACTACTCGGCTACGCTGGACGGATATTGAGCGAGGACGCGTAATCGGCAGCGATAGCCTGGCCTGGTATGAGCTAAGTGGAGCAGGGCGGCAGGTGCGCTGGTGGGCCGGATTGCCCAACGGTAAGCTTCTGCGCGAAGAGATTACCCGTCGCCTGCCAGAAAATATCGTTATCGATTGGAAGTAGAACCTACGCCGCCCGGAAACTCCGGAGGCGCAGGCTATTGACGACGACCGACACCGACGACAGGCTCATAGCGGCACTGGCGAAGATGGGCGAGAGTAACCAGCCTGTAAACGGGTAGAACACCCCTGCCGCCAGCGGAATCCCTATCAGGTTGTAGATAAACGCCCAGAACAGGTTCTGTTTGATGGTGGTCATAGTCGCCTTACTCAGCGCAATCGCGCTAGCAACGCCGCTCAGGTCTCCCCGAATCAGGGTGATGTCCGAGGCTTCCATGGCGATATCGGTACCGGTTCCAATAGCGATGCCTACTTCGGCCTGAGCTAGTGCTGGGGCATCGTTGATACCATCGCCCACCATACCCACCATATGGCCTTCGTCTTGAAGGCGCTTCACTTCTGCTACCTTGCCCTCAGGTAAAACCTCCGCGACGACACGCTCGATACCCACCTGTGCTGCTATAGCCGCCGCTGTCTTCTGGTTGTCGCCGGTCAGCATCACTACCGAGAGACCGAGTTGCTTCAGACGCTGTACGGCGTCTTTCGAGCTGGGCTTGATAGGGTCGGCCACAGCCAGGATTGCCAGGAGTTTTCCTGCGCTGGCGGCCAACATAGGAGTCTTTCCCTCCATCGCCAGTCGGTCTAGCGCCTCTTGGGCCTGGTCAACCGCAATGTCGTTCTCGGTGAGGAACGCCTGATTGCCGATCAGTATGTCAGTGCCTTCTACAATGGCGCGTACTCCGCGCCCGGATACCGACTGGAACCCGTCGGCTTTGGGAAGGGCAAGACCCTTCTCGTTCGCTGCTGTCACAATAGCGCCTGCCAGGGGGTGCTCACTCAAAGTCTCGACAGCGGCGATGCCCTGTAGAGCGTTGTCTTTGCTTTCTCCAAACGTATGGAAGTCGGTTAGAGCGGGCTTGCCTGCCGTGATGGTGCCGGTTTTATCCAGCACAATCGCGCTCATTTTGTGCGCCTGTTCCAGCGCCGCGCCGCCTTTGATTAAGATGCCGCTCTGCGCACCTTTACCCGTGCCTACAAGAATGGCTGTCGGAGTAGCAAGCCCAAGCGCGCAGGGGCAAGCGATTACCAGCACGGATACGGCGTTCACAAAAGCCATGGTCAGCCGGGATTCTGCCGGGCCCGCAAACCACCACACTGCGAACGTAAGAACAGCAATCGCCAGCACGATGGGCGTAAAGATGCCGCTTACGGTATCGGCTAGTCGCGCGATGGGTGCCCTGGAGCTCTGTGCCTCGTTCATCAGGCGGACGATTTGAGCCAGGGCGCTATCTAACCCCACGTGGGTGGCTCGAATCTGGAGCGCGCCGGTGGTATTCTGCGTGGCTCCGAACACTGGCTCACCGGCGGTTTTGGCAACGGGCAGGCTCTCGCCGGTTAGCATAGACTCATCTACCGCTGAGCTACCGTTCTCCACTGTGCCATCTACCGGAATCTTCTCACCGGGGCGTACCAGGACTAAGTCCCCAATACCCACAGCTTCCACAGGGATTTCCATCTCCTGGCCATCGCGGACAACCCGTGCGGTCTTTGCCTGTAGCCCGATAAGCTTCTTTATCGCCTCACTTGTCTTGCCTTTAGCGCGCGCTTCCAGCAGCTTCCCTAAAAGCAGAAACGCGATAATCGCCGCTGCTGCCTCAAAGTAGACCACGGGCATGGCGTTATGTTGCCCGCTGGCGTGGGCGAAAGTGCTAGGTAGCAGCGTTGACAGCGTGGAATAGAAGTACGCCGCACCAGACCCTACCGCTACCAGAGTATTCATGTCGGCGGCTTTATGCCGCAGAGCAGTCCAGGCGCCTTTGAAGAACGGTGCGCCTCCATAAAGTAGTACCGGGGTAGCCAGGGCCAGTTGTACCCAGTTCATACCGGCGAACTCAAACCGGCCATGGCTCATAGCAAGAACTAAGAGCGGCAGAGTCAGCGTAGCAGATACACCGAAGCGCAGCTTGAGGTCACGTACCTCTTTTGCCTGTGCCTTCTCCTGAATCAGGAGCGCTTCCTCAGCAGACTGGATACGGGCGGCCCCATATCCGGTGTCTTCCACCACAGCGATGAGATTCTCGGTAGAGGTGTCGTGTGGGTCGAAGCTGACTCGCGCTCGGTGGGTGGCGTAGTTGACTTGTGCCTGTGCCACGCCATCCGCACGCGAGAGCTGCTTCTCTATACGCCGCGCACAAGCGGCGCAGAACATTCCCTGAACCGCGAGGTCTACAACCTCCTGAGGTTTCTCTGTTACTGTGGTCATGATGCCACCGGGGTAAACCCTGCTTTCTCGATAGCCGTCGCAATAGCAGTCATGGGAGTGGATGCATCATGCGCCACGGAGACTTGCTTGGTAGCGATGTCCACCTCAACGCTCTGGACGCCGGGGACATTCCCCACCGATTTCTTGATAGAGTTTGCGCAGCCCTGGCACTCGATCTCCGGGGCAGTGAAGGTAGACGTAGACATAGTTCGGATTCTCCTGTTCTTTGTTTGCTTACTTTAAAAAACGACCCAGCACGGTCTGGACTTCTTCTAGAAGCTGCTCCTGGGTCATCGGTTTGGCGCAGGAATGCTCACTCTCGGTGCCATGACCCAGCACGCAGGAGCTGATGTGCTCGGTCAGAAGCTCCACACCCAGGCTATCTAGGGCCGAACGCACGGCAGCAATCTGCGTCAGGATATCCACGCAGTAGCGGTCTTCCTCTACCATGCGCTGAATACCCGCCACCTGGCCGGAGATGCGATTCAGGCGCGATGTTAGCTTCTTGCGCGATTCGGGCGTTTTGTTCATGATTTAAGTATACCCTGTGGGGGTATACTTGCAAGACACCCGAGGGAGGGTTAGAGTTCCAGAAACTTCCGGCAAGGTTTCAGCATCTGATATGGCAGAATATACCTATGGGGGGTATAAAAAGAAAGACAGCTATGAAACGGCGACTATCGACAATCTGGCTAATCGCGTTTTGCCTGCTGGGGAATCTGATTACCCCGGCGCTTGCGCTCGCCTGTGCCACGCCCGTTCCTTCGGCGCCTGCTACCGCCTGTCCTATGACCGGCAAAACGCAGGCCCGCTGTAGCTGCTGCACCCCGGCTGCCTCTTCTACAGAGCATGCGAATAAGTCGCAGTTTTCTACGCCGGATAGTGGGTGCGAGTGCCAGATTGCACCCGGACCCACGCGTGATGCGGAGTCTTCGGCAATACCCACGGCTCCGAAGACTATGAGTGCTACGCTTCCTGTAGCATTGTCCTATCCCGCTCCACTGTTTCTGGCGCTTTCCAAAGCGCCGTGCCGGGAACAACCACGTACTCCTCAATCTCTCCCGCGTCCACCTGATAGTGGGCGTGCGCCTCCTGTTGGCTGAAACGAACTTTTATCGTCGTTTCTGCTTACACGCGCCTGCGTATAAGCAACTGGTTACAGGAGATTATTTCCATGTTCGCTCGAAAATTGGTGTTCGCAGCACTGCCGCTGGTGGTTCTTTCGGTGCTGAGTACTGCCCCCGTTCAGGCGCAGACCGCGCCGCCTGCTGTGGCACTTCAGAAAAGCGTGGGTAAGTATCAGATTACGTTGCGCCCGCCGGTAGAGGGTATCTATGCCGGAGAGCAGATAGATATCGAATTCCGCGTATTAGATACGTCGCGCGTTGACCCTGCTTCTGGGGCTACAGGCGTAGTTCGTGCTCAGACCAAGGCAACGATTACCATGCCGGAGATGGCAGGAATGCCTGCGCAGTACCCCAAGATTCACACCGAAGGCGTTCCCGGTGACTATGGTTTGGAATGCTTCTTCCCACATGGCGGTCAGTATCAAATTGCACTGAGTATCACCCCACCCGGCGAGAGCAAGCCTATCTTGGCTACTTTTCTGGTAGACGTTCAAGATGCCGAGGCACGCCAGGGCAAGAAACCCGCACCCCAACCGTTTTTTGTAGAAGTGAAATCGCAAGGGAAGGTAGAGGCCGGGAAGCCTGTTACTCTCCTATTCGCCATTCGGAATACGAAAACAAAGGCACTGGTGAAAGATATAGAAGTCGCTCACACCAAGCTCTTCCACCTGATGGTAGCCAGCAAAGACCTCTCCTGGTTCTCTCATGAGCATCCGGAGCAACAGGCAGATGGCACGTTTGTTCACACCTTGATTTTTCCCACCGGGGGCGAGTTCCGGCTCTATGCCGATGTTGCGCCACAGGGGGCAGGTTCTCAGATTCTGGGTACCACGCTAAAGGTTAGTGGTGCCGTGCCGAGGTCGGTGCCTCTGGTTCCATCTAGCAGCCTGAAGACCACAGTAGATGGCATCACAGCGGCATTCAGTGCGGCGGAGTCTCCGATTCCTGTGGGGCGTAGCACCAGCCTGACCTTCACACTCACGGACAGTAGTGGGAAGGCAATTACCGATCTGGAGCCGTATCTGGGGGCCTATGGGCACCTGATGATTGCTCATCAGGATGGGCAGACAGTAGTACACAGCCACCCCGCAGAAGACGATGCGGGTATCGCGCGTTCGCGAAAAGGCATTGTGGCGTTCAATGCCCGCTTCCCGAAGCCGGGGCTCTATAAAGCCTGGGGGCAGTTCCAGCGTGGCGGGCTGGTAGTGACCCTTCCCTTTGTATTGAAGATAGGAGGCGGCAAATGAAGCAGGCACTGGCACTTCTGTTACTACTCGGGCTCCTGACACCCGCTCTGGCACACCCGCCTGCAGGCGCCACGAAAGGCCCCAGCAAGGCGGACCCTATTCTGAAGAAAGCCGCTGAGGCGCAAAAGGCAGGGGATACCAAAACCTACGAAGCTCTTCTGCTGGAAGCCAAGAAAATCCTGGCGCAGGAGGGGCGCTACTCCTGCTGTATCAAAGGCGGCTGTGCCGAGTGTGCTTTAGAGAAGAACTGTGGGTGTGGGGCGAACCTCTTTGAGAAGAAGGGAGTCTGTAAGACCTGCCTGGAAGGCATCAAGGCGGGTAACGGACGCTATAGCGCTGCCGAGGGAGTAACCCCGGATATGCTTTTCGAGCAGCCTATGGAAATGGGAATGGAGATGTTGGGCACGCTTGGTCCCTGGCGGATGAACCGGGAGGGCTCGGGCACGACCTGGCTCCCGGATTCCAGCCCGATGTATGGGCGTATGAGCCAGAGCGGTAAGTGGCAGCTTATGCAGATGGGAGCCGCGTTTGGAGCCTATACCGACGCCGGAGGCAAGCGTGGCGACTCTCAGGCGTATGGAGCCACTCAGTACATGCTCATGGGGCAGAAGCGTACTGAGAAGGGAGACGTACTGGGCCTGCGAGGGATGTTCTCTCTAGATGCCCTCACCAATGGGAAAAAGGGCTACCCGAACCTGTTTCAAACAGGAGAGACCGCAAATAGCCAGCCACTACAGGACCGCCAGCACCCACACGATGCGATTATGGAGCTGGCGGCCACCTACAGCCGCTCTCTAGGGGGAGAGAAGCGCGGTTTCCTCTACCTGGCGCCTGCAGGCGAACCTGCTATAGGGCCTGCCGCGTTTCCACATCGCCCATCTGCCTGGGACAACCCGGCGGCGCCTATTTCCCACCACTGGCTCGATGGAACGCATATTACGTTCGGGGTCGCGACGGCGGGTGTGACCCTGGGCGATAAATGGAAGCTGGAAGGCTCGGCATTCAATGGGCGCGAGCCGAATGAGGACCGCTACGGTATCGACCCGATTCGGTTCAACTCTTACGCGGGGCGTATCACCCATAATCCCACCAAGGACCTGAGTGTGCAGGCGTCCTATGGGTTCTTGAAATCCCCGGAGAGCCTGGAGCCAGATACGAACGCGCATCGCCTTACGGTCTCGGTTATGCACAACCGGGCGTCGGAGAATGGAGACAATCTGGCGAGTATGCTTGCGTTCGGGCAAAATCAAAAGGCCGGGCATAAGACCACGAACGCTCTTCTGGCAGAAACCTCGCTGACTCATGGACGGCAGGTTTACTTCGTGCGGTTCGATAGCACGGAGAAAGATGAACTGGTAGGAGTTCCTTCCGGAACCTATCGAGTGCAGAAGCTCTCGCTGGGTGGCGTGCATAACCTGAAGCAGGATGCCAACGGACAGCAGGGGGTAGGGGCTTCTATAGATCTCTATTCCTATCCATCGGTACTGAAAAGCGCTTATGGCAGTGCGCCTGTCTCGTTCACGCTCTTCTGGCGCTGGCGGTTCGGTAGAATGTAGCGCCTCAGGAGGGGATATTCATGGCGAATCTCATTCGGGTTACGGAGCTACCAGGAGCGAAGGAGCCATCGGTGGCTCTGGATGATACAGGGCGAATGCATGTTGCCTTTGGTGTCAGTGACATGCTGTACCTGGCCTCAGAATCTCCCAGAAGCGGAGCATTTGCACCTCCGGTAAAGATTGCGCAGGCAGGTCACTTGGCGCTAGGCATGCGCCGGGGACCACGCCTGGTAGCTCTGGGCAAGACTCTGGTCGTCTCTGCCATCTACGGACAGCAGGGGGGAGGCCGAGATGGGGAGCTACTCGCCTGGCGCTCCAATGATGGCGGAGCAACCTGGTCTGGCCCGGCTACCGTAAACGATATCCCCGGTGCCACGCGGGAGGGACTGCACGCCATGGCAGTGGCTTCAGATGGCACGCTTGCCTGCGCCTGGTTGGATCTGCGCGAGAAAGGCACCACAGTCTTCGCGTCTACGTCTAGAGATGGTGGGAAAACCTGGAGCCGTAACACCTGTGTCTATCGCTCCCCGGCGGGCACGGTCTGCGAGTGCTGCCATGTCTCACTTGGCTTTACCCCAAAAAATGCGCTGCTGGTGATATTCCGCAATGTGCTGCAGGGAAACCGAGATATGTATCTCTGTTATTCGCAAGATAGAGGCAGGACCTTCAGCGCAGCCCAGAAGCTCGGGGTAGGCTTCTGGCCGCTAAATGCCTGCCCTATGGATGGTGGCATGATAGCCATTAGTGCGCGAGGAGCGATCCAGAGTATCTGGCGCCGTGAGGGGACAGTCTATACCTGCCTGCCCGGCCACAAAGAGCAGGCTCTGGAAGTAGGTCAGCAGCCCTGGAACGTGGCGGGCAAAGATGGATTCTGGAGCGCCTGGCTGGTGGGGCGGCCCGGTAAGCTGCGGGTGCAGAGTCCGACTGGAGTGATAACGACTCTGGCAGAAGGGGCCAATGATCCAGTGCTCTGCGCGAAGAAGGGGACTGTGAGCCTTGCCTGGACAGGGCCAGATGGTATCTGGGCGAGCCGACTCACCTGATTCTCAGGCACCGTTTTCGTGGCGCTCGCTGACTTCCCGGAAGTGACGGCGAAAATAGTGCCAGCGCCGAAAAAAGGTCGCTTCCGCCGCCCAGATACGGCTCCATAGTTTCTCCGAACCGGGCTTGTGCACGACCACAGAGCCATTGGCGGTGCGGGCCAACGGACAAAGCGCAGCATCTACGGCGGCAGGCGCGGCGGCAACCCGTGTGGTAAGTGCGGCACGGGCAGCATCCCCATGACGCTGGCGACGCTCCGGGGCAGCAATGAGCACGGTGAGAGTATCTAGGAACTGCCCATCTGAGCCACAGAGCAGGCAACCATCGGTATCAGAAAGAGTTTCGGAAAGCCCGGCGGCAGCGCTTGCCACTGTCGGCACACCAACGGCGGCAGCCTCTAACCACTTGACCTCGCTCTTGGCATGGCAGAACGGGCGCGTAAGGTCCAAGGGAGCCAGATTGATATCTATGGTCGCTAAAAGATCCGGCAGTGCTCGCCAATCGATAAAGGGATGCCGCTGAATCCGCCCCGCTTCGGCAAAAGGAAGTAGAGAGCCGGGCAAGCCTACCTCGCCCACTATCAGCAATCTTGCATTCGGATGGCGAGCCAGGGCTTCCGCAAGTGGCCCGGCAATATCGGCCAGATCGGCATCATGGGTGGCAGAGCCAGAGAGATAGCCCAGGAGCACCCGGTCATCGTTGCGTGCGGCTAAGCGGCGCTGGCGAGCTGCATGAGCTCGCTCTGAGGCTTGCAGAATCTCTTTGCCGGGGCAATTGCGCACCACGAGAGCTGGCTTACCCAGCACAGCGGCCTCCCGCGCCAGATACTCGGTACTTACCAGCACCGCATCGGACTGAGAGATTGTTTCGCGCATTCCCGCTACACTTCGGGCGGCACTTCGACGCTGTAGCGGATCATGGGTATGCAAAATGCCTTTGTGAACCGCGAACTCTTCGTCGAAGATTAAGTCATCGGCGGAGAACACGACTCCGGCACCCACTTTTCGAGCTGCGGCTATCCAGCGCTGGGCCGCGCCACCGGGTAGGCGGTGGATAACGACTAAATCGTGCTCCACACGAACCGCGCTCTGGTCGCTGCTAGCCCACTGCGGCTCATGTCCGGCGAGGCCAAGTGCTTCACAGAGCTGCTGACAGCGGTAGCGGTTACTCGCATCCTCCGGGCTTCCGCCGAAAACGAAGAGCACCTTCACTGGGCTCGCTCCGGCTCAGGTGTGCCTTTAGGAGGCGTTTTGCGGAACAGAGGGCGTAGCACACGCCAGGCATTGAAGTTCAGCCAGGCGATAGGAATCAGCCAGCCGGGAGCAACAGGGTCTGGCGCCATACCTCTATGTCCGGTTCGCCCGGCCCAGGCACCCCGAAGCGCCGCCGCGCCAGACTTCAGGGAGCGATGGGAAAAATTCGCGGCGGCAGCGAAGCACTGAAATAGCGCTTTTTTCTTGTAGCAAGCCAGCTGTTCCGGGCTCGCATGCCTGCTGGTGACAATAGGACCATTTCGAAAGAGATAGAACAGCATCAGCGGAGAGGCGTACCCCCCCGACGATGCCCCGCTCTTATGCCACGCCTCGGCGTCGCGCACCACGCCACAGCGCCCACCTGTGCCCCGCAGCTTCAGAGAGAGGTCCACATCTTCAAAGTAGGCGAACAACCCTTCATCGAAGCCACCCTGCGTGAAGAAGTCTTTTGCACGGATCGCTAACACACAACCTGTGGCTAAATCGCTCTCATAGATAGGCTGAGCGCGGTCAGCATCGGTAGCCGTAATATGGTCCGCCAGGATGAAATCTCCTAAAGAGATGCCTCCCTTTTCGTACCAGGGAGTCGTGCGCCCGTCGGTAGGCACTCCCTGCCAGATAAGCGGGTTCACGGCGGTCCAGCCAGATTCCAGTGCTGCTTCCAGTTTGTCCAGGCAGCCAGGAGCGAGTCGGGCATCGTTGTTCACGAAGACCAGCATCTCATAGTCTGCCTCGCTGGCTTGCTTCGCTCCCAGATTACAGCCGCCGGAGAACCCCAGGTTGCGCTCGCTCTCTATCAGCGTAACGCTGGAAGGGAGCCCAGCTTTCAGGTTGGCCAGCTCCTCGGCGCGGGAGCCATTGTCGACCACAAAGACAGATTCCCTCGAAAGAGAAGCCACGCAGGCCAGGGTGTCTTCTGTGCCGTTCCAGTTAAGAACAATAACGGCGCGTTTCACGGCAATCCGGCCCCATGCTGCTCTGCCCAGGCTTGATCCAGTGCCGCATTGTCGGCACGACGGGAGCGCATGAGCGTGATCAGATAGAAGCGCCACAGGCGGTTGTGCAGAAGCAGGCCGGGCCGATGGCGAGCGATATAGCTCAGTTTACGCAGGGCAAGCTGGCCGCTTCCCCGTGCCCGGTCGATAAAGACCTGGCTCGCCAGATACTCTGGTGTGGCTCGCACGAAAGCATCACGGCACTGCGCCAGACATAGATGCCGCTCCGAATTATCTTTCCAGCGCTCCAGCTGTCGGTCATAGAACGCCAGACAGGCCATACGCATTTTTAGCGTGTCTTGTGAGGCGTTGCCCATGTGCAGCCGGTAGCGGAGCGCCGCTCTCTCTTCAAAGAGTATTTCCCAATACGCAGCCAACCGAATCCAGAGATCCCAGTCATCCGTCCCCTTGAGTGATGTATCGAAGGGGCCTTCCAGGGTATCTAACGCGCTTTTTCGCACCACAGCTTGACCGGGGGAGACCAGCCAGCAGCGGTCGCAGAGCACACGCCAGAGGTTGCCCGAAGGCGCCTGCCAGGGCCAGGGCAGTAGATTGCCGTACCAGTCTTTTGGCTCCACAGGCTGGTCGGAGTCATCTATAGGGTCAGGGAAACCATAGACCACGGCTGCCTGTGGGTTTTTCTCTAAGGCCGCTACCTGCCATGCCAGCTTGTCGGCTGGCCATAGATCGTCATCATCTAAGAGCGCCACGAACTCACCGCGCGCCGCCGCTATTCCCCGATTGCGCGCCGAACCCTGACCGGCATTGGGCTGCGTAATCAGAGTTAGCTTACCCGCCTCCGCCAGCGGCTTCAGAAGCTCCTCGGTGTTGTCCGGCGAGCCATCGTTCACCACGATGATCTCGAAATCGGTGAAGGTCTGGGCGAAGACCGAATCCAGTGTCTTCAGCACAAAGGCGGCGTGGTTATAGGTCGGAATGACGACGCTGACTCGTGGAGCGGTATTCGGAGCAGGCTGGAGTGCAGGAGGCGTATCAAACGGTACGATCTCTGGCAAGGGCAGGGGGTCTCGAATACGTAGAATCCGCCGAAGCGCCATGCGCTGCTCCAGAGGGAAGTTGCGATAGAGCGTGGTCAGCCCCAATGAGTTGAAGGCTCCCCAGAACACCACATGCCGCGTCCGAAGCTGCCCGCTAGTGAGCGTGCCGCTCAGCAGAAGAGTTCGAGGACGATAGCGGGTGCCTCGCCAGAGAAGCGAGGCAGCTCGGGCAGCATCACCAGAGAGCGCCGCCGTGCGTGCTTGCTCTCCTAAAAGTATTGTGGTGGTGTAGACCGTGAAGCCATGGTGCACCTGCCAGACCCAGGCACGCCGCATGGGGTTATTCCAGTTCCGGCGCAGATGCTTGCGCAGAACCCAGATTGCTCCCACATGCATCTTGACAGCATCGCCAGACATATTGGTGCTGTGGACCCGGTATTGGAACAGGGCACGCTCCACCCGAACAAAAGGCGCGGTTTCGGCAACACGCAGAAGCATGTCCCAGTCTTCGTTGCCGCGCATGCGCTTGTTGCTCTCCCAGGGACCGGCTTTCTCCAGCGCGGTTCGGCGGAAGAGGGCACAGCCGGGCGAGCGCACAAAGTTACCTGTAACCAGGCTTTTCCAGACATCCCCCTCAAAGTCTTCTTTGTCCCAGAGCGGCTCTACAACATTGTCATCGGAATCGATGGTCTGCGAGCGGCAATACGCCAGCCCCGCTTCCGGGTGAGACTCCAGGGCCTGAAGCAGGGTCTCTAGGTGCTCGGGCAGCAGAAGATCATCCGCATCCAGAAAGAGCACGTACTCGCCTGTAGTGTTCCGGAAGCCGTTGTTGCGCGCCGGACCCACGTAGGCGTTTTCCTGGCGGATATAGCGAACATTGGGGCCGAAGCTGGTGGCTACTCTGGGAGTATCGTCTGTGGAACCATCGTCTACAATAAGAATTTCATCGGGCGGACGTGTCTGAGACAATACGCTGCGAACGGTTCTTTCCAGATAGCTGGCGGCATTGTAGGCGGGGATAATGACGCTGATACGACTCAAGCAGGGGGCTCCTTGTCCAGAGAAGGAGCTAGGCCGAGGCGTTTTCCCATCTTGTACGCAGGTGTCTGCCGCACGGCATCTAACTGCTGCTCCAGCTCGGTAATGCGCGCCAGTGCGCCACGGAGCTGTTCTTCCAGGGCAAAGTAGGAGTGTTCCAGTGGGGTATAGACGCCTGCCAACTCCTGGTGGGCCGTTTTCAGCTTCAGGTACTCCCCTTCGAGATGCTGATAAGCAGTAGTCAGCTCCTGCCTGGTTTCCTGATTCGCCTTCTCTTGCCGGGTGTATTCCGACTCTAAGTTCTTATAGGCCCCGGTCTGCTCGGTAAAGAGATGCTCCATACGCTCCATGGCATCGTCTGTCGTGTCAAAGAAAATCTCGGTTGGAAGCCCATCAGGGAGAGGGGTATCCGAGGCCAGAGACAAAAAATACTCGGGCTCCGGCAGAGGGCCTTCAGAGGTCAGTCGCGCCGGACCAGATTCGCCGTAGGCCAGCGAGACCAACCAGGAGCGCTGGCCGGTTATCTGGACATGGGCGAAGTGCCTGCCCAGCAGCTCCGAGAGCTCTGCCCGGCTCAGCTCACGCACATGGAACGGGTTCACATGGTCGGCAGAGTAGATATCCCGATTGGGCGACGAGAGTAACACGAGGCCACCAGGACGTAGGATTCGGCGGAACTCCACCATCATCTCTTCGTGTCGGTCGTGGTGCTCTATGGTCTCGAAGCTGACGATTAAATCGACGCTGGCATCCGACAGGGGGATGGCATCACAGGAGCCTTCTAGAAAGCGTAGGCTGGGTTGGGTGTAGGTGCGAGCGGCATGTTCCACGGCATCCGGCGCGATATCCACACCTACTACTGAGCGCGCTACCTGGGCCAGTGCGGCGCTGCCATAGCCTTCGCCGCTGGCGATATCGAGCACATCTTTACCTCTGGCGAGGGCTGCGGCAAGCTGATACCGATGCAAGTGCTCACAGCGGAAGCGCCCATACTGATTCTTATCAAAACGCTCGTCGCTACTTTCGAGCACTGGCTTTCCTTTCCCAACAAACCGGAACATAGACCGGACCGTGGCCAAACCGACCGGCATCTACCTGGAAGGTCAGAGCTTTATCCCAGGTGTCTTCCAGGGCACTGTCCCAGTCGTTTTCTTTCCAGTCGGAATAGAGGCGAAGCCGCAGATAGTGCTGCCCGGCATTCACTGTAAAGAAGGGAATCTTCATAGTAATGGTTCCTTCTATTCCCAATCCCTCGAAGGTAAAGCCGTGATCGTAGTTGCTGGTCGTAAACAGATGGAGGTCATCCGACTCCCGGAAGAATTCTACACAGAAGGTAGGGCGCGGCAGGGGACGCGGCAGCCGGTAGTCTATCTCTACACGTAGGGATTCCTCTACACGGAAGTGCGTGCGCTCCACGCCATCCTCTCCGCAGAGGCGAACTCCAGTGATGCGCCCCCGGCTCGGATTGCTGAGCCAGACCGCTTCTTGCCTCTGTTGCAGGAGCTTTTCCCAGTTTTGCTCTAGCTCCCGGAGTCGCTCCCGCTCGGCGAGCAATCGTTCCCCTTCGCTTAGCTGCTCAGTCTTACGGGCGGCGCGTGCCTGGGCACGACGGACACGGGCGGCATCGCGGCGCTCTAAAAGCTCCCCTAGGCGCTCGGCTCGCTCTTTCTGGCGCTCGCGCTCCGCCCATTCTTCGGGGTAGAGGCGGTGGAACTCGGCATCTTCGCGCTCGGCTACCAGGTTTTCATACTGCTCTATGAGCGGAGCGGCTTCGCCGAATCCCATGGCTTGGCCATGATCCAGCCAGAGTACCCGGTCGCAGAGCATCTGCACCTGAGGCATGGCATGGCTGACAAAGACAACCGATCCGCCTTTTTCTACAAAGCGTTTCAGAAACCCTAAGCATCGGCTCTGGAACTGAGCATCGCCGACGGCTAAGACTTCATCGATCAGAAGAATCTCAGGTTCTAGGTGCGCGGCGATGGAGAATCCCAGACGCATGAACATACCCGAGGAGTAGCGCTTTACCGGAGTATCTATAAAGCGCTCTAGCCCGGCGAACATAACTATCTGGTCGAACTTGGAATCGATTTCGCGGCGAGTGGCTCCTAAGATAGAGCCATTGAGATAGACATTCTCCCGCCCTGTCAGGTCCGGGTGGAAGCCTGCTCCAACCTCAATAAGCGCCCCAATGCGCCCGTGAACCGAGATATTTCCCTTCGTGGGCTTCAAGATGCCCGTAAGCAGCTTGAGCATGGTGGACTTGCCGCTGCCATTGTGCCCTATAATCGCCAGAGGGTGCCCTGGCTCTACCGTGAAGCTGATATCGTTGAGGGCCCAGAAATCTTTCTGAGGACGCTGTTCTCCGGCCTGTCGCCGCCCCAGAATGTCCCGGAAACTGCCGGTGCGCGCCTGTTGCAGCTCGAAACGTTTGGAGATTCCCTCCACCACAATACTTGGCGTAGACATACCCGGCTTTTCTAGCTTTAGAAGCGCAGACCCCGGAAGAACTGGAGTGCCTGCACCGCCCCGATTCCCTGCCACAGTGCCTGGAACGGGTCTACGCGTTTGTTGGGAGAGATAACAATAACATCCTCGGGCAGGATTTCCGGGTTGCCCTTGAGGTCGCCTTTCTGCAAGAAGCGATTGATATCTACCTCTATGCGCTGGGGCTTGCCATCGGTTAGGCCACGCCAGAGTGAGATACTGGCCGTTTAGAGGGACCCGGAATGCCCCCGATTATCGTCATGACATCGAACATGCGAGTCTTGCGGTCTTCGGGCAGTGGAATCTTGCGTGCCTGCTGGTCCGCTAGATACGCATAGACATAGCGGTTAGACGCGGGAATATCCAGCGTATCCAGATCCATGAGCGCGACTTCGGGCACGCTGTCGTCTGTAAGGAGCTTGAGCAGGTCTACGGGAATGCGCACTTCCTCGGCGTTCGGGTCGCCAGGGACTTTCTTGCGCTTGAGAACGGCTTTCTTGAGATCGCCGGGGTTGTCACGAGTGACAGCACCAAGTTTGATTAAGGCACGGCGCAGACCGAAGCGCTCATCCAACTCGTGCTCGCCTAAGGGGAGACCTGTACCGGTTACAAAGAGTCGCTTGGGGCGGGGCAGGTTCACTGTGAGTGTGTCGCCTTCTTGAAGCAACACATTCTCTGGGCCGTCCTGGTTTTTCTCAATAGCGGCCAGGTTGATTTCCAGCGGCTGGGGGCGGCGGGGGTTCGCCAGAATCACCGTCACACGGTCCGGCTGAAACGTTCGCCCTGCGGTAGCAAGTAGCTCCGAAACCCGCCACCCGTTGATCAAGTCAAGCTGGGCACCACCTACAGCGTTGCCACGCATGTACACGCGTCGGGGCCTTCTCTCCTGCAGGCTGACCTGAACCTGACCGGGGCGAAGGCGCAGCTTGCCTTCGGACTGAAGTACGTCGGTGAGCTTGGTAACCAGCTCGGCGCAGGTAAGGCCGCGCACCAGCACAGGGTTGTTCAGGCGGGGCAGGCGCAGTTTCCCATCGGCGGGAATCTTCACCTGCTTGCTGACATCAGTATGACGTTGCACATCGATTAAGATGACATCGTCGGTATCGAGAACATAGTCTGCATCTTGACGTGCCGACACTGGTGCCAGGCACAGCCACAGCAGAGAGAACAGCACGAAAAAGACCCGATTCACAAGTCTATGATAGCACAGACGGATTTAGGCGGCGCGCGGCAGGGCCAACTCGGCCTCACGGCGCTCTTCTTGAATCCGCTGTTCGGCGCACTGTAGCAAGCCCGTGGCGTCACGGGCATCGGTGGGGAATGAGGCTAACCCCATGGAAATACCCAGGTGCAGAGTAGCGCCATCCGGCAGGCGCGGCGCATAGTCCTGCATCGTGCGGCTCAGGCTTCGAGCCACGATTTGAGCTCCTTTGACATCGGTTCCAGGAAGCACAACCACAAACTCATCGCTGCCTAGCCGGGCGACCATATCACCCCCACGCAGGCAGGAGCGCAGAAGCTGGCTGACTTCGGCCAGAACGATGTTCCCGGTGACATGGTCGTAGTTCTCATTGACCGCTTTAAAGTGGTCTAAATCCACCATGAGCACAGTAACGGGTTTCACTTCTTGCTGCGCTCGCTCTATCTCACGCTCTAAGTAAGGAGTGAGGTAGCGCGCATTGAAGAGTCCGGTCAGTGTGTCCGTATAGACCGACTCGCGCATCTTGTCCATCTCCAGGGCGACATGTAGGCCCTGTGCTATGCGGCTGGCGGTCTCCTGAAGCACACGCAGGTCTTCTTCATCGAACACATCACTACTCTCGTGGTAGAGATTGATCGTGCCCATGACTCTACCTTCACTGATAAGAGGGGCAATGAGTGCGCTCTTAAGTGGTACCCAGGTACTGACTGCCGCATTGAACAGCAGGTCCGCGTTGTCATAATCGCCCAGAGATGCCTCGCCGCTCTCCATGGCAGTCCGAGTGGGTCCCCAGGCTCTATCGGCACGCGCCCCCAGGAAATAGGCCGCATTTACCCCGGCGGCGCTACGTACCTTGGACTGCCCATCGTCCCCCTCCCAGATTAGCAGGCAGGACGATGCCCGGAAAATGCCGCGCAGTTTCTCGGTAAGCGCTTGCTCCAGTTCCGTGAGACCCCGTGCTGTGGAAAGTACCTGCGAGATCTCAAAGCTGGCTAGATACTCCTGAGACGCTCGGTTTATCTTACGGGCTAGAACACTGCGCTCGCGAGCCTGCTGGCGTGCTACATCGCTACCCGCTCGCAGATCCGGCTGTGCGTCCATGACCCGCAGAAAGGCCACTACAATCTCCGGGTCGAAGTGCTTGCCTGTTTCTTTTTCGATCAGCGCTACGGCGCGCTCATGCGTCCAGCCGGGGCGATAGGGGCGGTCCGATGTCAGGGCGTCATAGACATCCGCCACGGCCAGAATTCGCCCGGAGAGCGGAATGGCCTCACCTGCCAGCCTGTCCGGGTAACCGCTACCATCCCATTTTTCGTGGTGGCTACGCACTGCACCCACAACGGCTTCGGGGAACTGAACCGGCTCTAGAATCCGTGCGCCCAGCTCCGGGTGTCGCTGTACCAGAGTGAACTCTTCTGTAGTTAGGCGGCCCGGCTTGTTCAAGATATGCTCGGGAATGGCTATCTTGCCAATGTCGTGGAGCGCTGCGCCGGTCTCTATGGCGCGTAGCTCCGCCGGGGCAAGACCCATTTCGTGTGCCAGAGCCACGGAGACCAGTTTGACTCGTTGGATATGTTCCTGGGTGTACTGGTCTTTGGCATCTATAGCAAGCGCAAATGCCTCTACAGTAGCGGAGTGCATTTTCTCTAAGTTGGCTTTGCTCTCGGTAAGTTCCTCAATATGGCGCTGCTGCTCATTGATACGTGCGGTGCTCTCCTCTTCCCACTGGCGGCGATAGCGAAAGCCCAGCGCTACCAGCGCCGGGAT
Source organism: Armatimonas sp. (assembly GCA_049840835.1). Taxonomy (GTDB): domain Bacteria; phylum Armatimonadota; class Armatimonadia; order Armatimonadales; family Armatimonadaceae; genus JANLTX01. The sequence goes on from JASGJG010000003.1 coordinate 23,020, forward strand.
AGGAAGCAGCACGATACCGATAAGTACAGCGACCCACCAGGCGCTCTGAGCTACCCGCACCAGCATGTAAGCCAGTGCCGCAATAGAGCCAGACGCCAGGTAGCCTGGCAGTGTCCAGAGGAACTGGCTGCGCCAGACTCCGACTGGGGAGCGCTGACTGATCAGGCCTAGCACGATAGCAACCAGTATGGAGTTAACCAGGAAGTAGGTCAGTGTGGCAGCTAGAAGCCCTGCCAGAATCTGCGCACTCTGAACCGCACCGGTGGGACTCCATAACAGAGATAAGGAAAGAGCGCCGGGGGTGGCATTGAGCAAATGCAGTGTCCACAGAGCCACCAGTCCGGAAAGAGAGAGGGTAGCTGTGTTGAACCCTGCCTGGTGAAAAGGGACCTTATACCGCCAGCCACTCCAGAAGCCACTGGCAAGAAAAGAGAGCAGGGCCAGATAAGGATTGATAAGCAGGGCAAAGAGTGAGGCGGCAGAACTCAGAGAGATTCGGGCAACATTGGTAGATGGCCCACTCCCAATCTGCAGGCGGATTCGATCGGTCAGCCGCTCCAGTACGCAGAACACAGGAATCAGCCAGAGGTACATTAAGTACTCGGTCAGGGCATGAGTAAGCGCCCACAGATAGACCATGCCACCTGCTAAAAGAACCGAGGAAATGTAAATTTTAACTCGTAGAGAGAGCTGACTCATGCCAGTGCGCCATTCGGATTGTCGGCACACCGGAATCACTCCTATAGTTTACAGAAAAAGACAATGCGCCAGGGCTCTCGCAGAAACCCCAGTTGAGCGTTTAAGTTCAGTATAGGAATATTATCGGAGGCGTTTCCCGTGCGAATAGAGGAATAACCGGCTGCCTTAGCCCAGCGGATCGCAGCCATCTTTAGAGCCAGAGCCACTCCCTTACCACGCCACTCTCTCAAAACGCCTGTCAGACCTACCCAGGCCAGACCAGGAGTACCATCCGCCGCCTTTCGAAGCTCGGAGCAGCCTACGAAATCACCACTCTCGGTAACTGCTGCGAAGCTACCTTCGAAAAGCTTATCGTGCGCGTTCATACGCTGCCGAATAAAGTCTTCTAATGTAAGTGGAGTGCGGACTCCTATAGGTGGAACATCAGCTAAGATGGTGTTTTGCAGGGTGCACAGGTTCGCCGCAAAATCCGGGTTTTGAGTCAGGATTTCGTAGCTCTCTATGCGAATTCCAGCGGGAGAGCTCTCTGGCCAGGCTTCAGAATCAAACGTAAGCAGATTCAGGTAGGCGGGGCCATCTCGCATCATCTCAGTAAAGCCGCGCTCGGTTAAGAAACGAACGGCCCGCGCATTGTCTTCCTGGCAGAAGCTCTGTAGTTCCGTGGCTCCCAGGGCTACTATTGTGTCATAGACCGTTTGAAAGAGCGCCTGCCCGATGCCCTGACCCTGGTACTCGGGTAAGACATAGGCAAGCGCTTCAAAGCGCCCCGGTTGATACATATCACTACGCTGGCCATAGCTACCGACTCCGACTATCCGCCCGTCTACCTCCGCTATCCAGCGTCTCCGCAAGCAATGCTCTGGTTCTCGAGCATCGCGTGCCCGCAGACCCTCTGCATTGAAAGGATAACCGGGATAAGCGGCGCTCAAGACTTCGGCGGCTGCCGGGTAGTCTTGCTCCGGGCGGAAGTCCCTCAAAGTCATGCCAGAGTCCGCTTGAAGAGAATCTCTGCGGGTTGGCGCACAAAGCCCAGTTTCTGATTGATAGAGAGCATGCCCACGTTCGTGGTGGCGTTCTCCGTGTAGATCTGCGGCGCGCCCAGAGACTTGGCGTAGTCGATAGCCATGAGCTTGAGTGCTAGCGCCACTCCGTGCCGCCGCCATGCCCGGCGCACTCCTGTCAGACCAGTAGTAAGGTCTTTCGTGGCTTGCTTATGGAACAGCATAGAGATTCCGGCGTAGCTATCATCGGGCGCTACGGCCAGAAAGAAGCTATCTGGGCGGAAGTTAGGACCCGAGAGCAAGGTCTTCTCCCACTCTTCAAACGGCGGCGTGATCTCAGGGGCATCGCTAGGTACGTCTGGGCCGACTTCCTCATCTAGCGAGTGGAGGCGCAGGTAAGCTTCTCGCTGACCCAGGCGGCTTATTTCCTCGGCCAGGGTCGTCAGGCGCAGTCCAGCAGTTTCGACATGTTCACGTGCACCCGCGAAGAGAGCGGGATCGAAATTGGCGACGTTTAAAATGCTCTCCCACTCGCGCATAGTCTCGGCAAAGCCTTGCGATTCCAGGAACTCCAGCCCTGCCTGGTTGGTTTCCCGGCAGCCTGCTTCCAGAATATTCATGCCGAGGGCAGTAACCTGATCAAAGAGCTTCTCCTGAGCAAAGGTTGCGATTCCCTGACCCAGATACTCCGGACGCACGTAGGCCCAGATCAAGCAGCGATCCTGTTCGGCGCAAAACTCGCTTTGCGAGAAACCAGCTACACCAACATCTTTGCCATCTTTCTCTATAAGAAATCGACCACGCGGGCGAATCTTGCGGGCATCACGGCTCTTAATCTCTGCCCCGGTTTGTGGCGGCGGTGGCATGAAGGCATTGTACGTATCGGCGTACCGATCGTACTCTGTCTCTGTACTTAGACTCAGAAAGTTCATACTGTTTTCTCGAAGTTGATCCAGGCAGGGAAGCGCATGAAACCGAGCTTCTGATTAATGGAGAGCATACCCACATTGGTAGAAGCGTTCCAGGTTTTCAGTTCGGGAGTGCCTCGCTCTTTGGCGGCCTGACAGGCATGGACCTTGAGCGCCAGTGCGATTCCGCGGCGACGATATTCGGGAAGCACACCCGTGGCGCCTACATAGAGCTCCGGGCCGGACTGCTGGGTCCAGAGAGTGCTTTCTCCTACATAGTTATCTCCATCTAGAGCGATGAAGTAGCCTTCTGGCCAGAGGCCGGGGTTGTTCACCATGTGTTTTTTCCAGTCGGAGAAATCCGGCTTGGTGTACACATCGGTCATAGGCATATCAGAGACTACCGCGCAGTCTAGCTCATAGAGTTTCTCTTTCCAGTCGGAGGTTTTCATGAGCTCTGCCAACGTTTGAATCTGAATGCCCTGCTCGGCCACACGGGCTTCGGCATCGGCATAGGCAGAGCGCTCGAAGGTCTTAGGATCGAAGCGGCTTTCCCACTCACGCATCGCCTCGGTAAAGCCACGATCACTGACAAAGCGCAGGCCACGGTCACAGTCTTCACGAACCGTAGTGCGGTAGAGAATGGGGTCGTAAGGCTGTGTTGCTTCCACACAGGCATCGTAGAGCGCTTTACCGATACCTTCGCCACGCAGCTCAGGAAGAGTGGCGATATCGAGCTCGAACTTCTGGGGGTGGAACATATCGTTGCCGTTGCGCCAGATTCCGTAGCCAACCACATCGCCGTCTTTCTCGGCTAGGACTCTGCCCCAGCGAACTTTCGCAGGCCGGGTAGTATCGTAGTGCCGTGCTTCCTCGGGAGTCTCTGGATAGTCCGGGTAGGCGGCATTGGCCACCCGAGTGAGAGCGGGGTAGTCGCTCTCGGTAAAGGGGCGTATAGTCATTTCGCCGCTCTATCGCATTAAGAGGTAGAATCGCTAAAGAAAAGGGCTTTTAACAGGCCCTTAACACGTGCGGGCTCTTGTTTACGATACGCTAACCCCTGGAATGACCGGTGTGAAGATCCTGGTGGTGGACGATGAGCCATCACTGACCGAGGCGCTTGCCTATAACCTGCGCGCCAACGGCTATCAACCTCTGGTCGCTGCCGACGCTGATGCCGCGCTGCGCCTTTTCCGCGATGAAAAACCCGAGTTAGTATTATTAGATGTAATGCTACCTTCGGGGAGCGGGTTTGATATCTGTCGGCTGATTCGCCAGAGTGGCAGCACAGTACCCATCCTGATGCTGACGGCTCGTATCGCGGAGAGTGACCGTGTGCAGGGCTTAGAGCTAGGGGCGGACGATTACGTCGTAAAGCCGTTTGGCATGCGCGAGCTTATGGCCCGCATTAAAGCTCTGCTGCGCCGCGCTGCTACTGGCAGCGACTCCAATGGCACTATGCAAGGGGCTACTCTTGCTTCTGCCGCGCTTAATTTAGTCGTAGATAGCGAAAAGCGCGAAGCCCGCATGGGCGAGGGGCAGCTTAGGCTGAGTCGTAAGGAGTTCGACCTGCTGGCGGCGCTGACTGCACATCCGGGCCGTGTATTCGACCGTCAGGCGCTGCTGGACCGGGTCTGGGGCGAAGGCAATATTGTGGATGATCGGACAGTGGATGTCCATATCCGCTGGCTGCGCGAGAAGATCGAGCCGGAGCCGGGCAAGCCAGTACACCTTCTGACCGTACGCGGCGTGGGGTACAAGTGGCAGCCCTAGTTCCGAGCTGGTTCGAATCGGTGGCCGGCATTGTTTTCGACGCTCTCATACTGGTAGATGCCGATGGGCGGCTGGTGGCAGTGAGCCCCGGCGGCGCAAGACTACTCTCCAATGGTGTGGTCCGCACTCCGGAGAGTCTGATAGGGCGCGGTCTACTGGAGACGACCCACGAGGCAACCCTGGGAACCCTCTGCGAAGCGGTTCGCAGTGATGGCGCGCCACGTGAGATAGATATTCGGCTCTCTTTAGGCCCGGAGCGCTTTCTAAGAGTGCGCGGTAGCTTACTAGAAGGCAACCGAGTGCTCCTGGCGATTATGGATCGCACCGAACTGGCACACCTTCGTACCGTGCGCACCGAGTTTGTGGCCAATGTTTCTCATGAGCTACGCACTCCCTTAGCGGCTATGCGTCTGAATGCGGAGACACTACTGGCGGGGGCGCTGCACGACCCTGAGGCCGCTGAGAAATTTCTCTCCACCATTATTCGTGAAGTAGACCGACTGGTCCGTCTCTCTGAAGATTTGCTGCTTCTCTCTCGTGCCGAGCTTTCCCGCCCTGAGTTGGTGCGCTTCGACCTGCGTGAGCTCTTGAAAGATGTAGAAGAGCGCTTGCGACCCTATGCGGAAAAGCGGGATGTGGCTGTATCTATAGTGGCCGGACCCGAGGCATTGGTAAATGGGGATAGGGGCGAGCTAGACCAGGTGTTCTTTAATCTGCTAGACAATGCGATTAAGTACACCTCACCTGGTGGCAATGTAACTGTGAGCATCGAGCCGTGCAAAAATAATTTAGAGGTCACGGTTGCCGATACAGGTATCGGCATGCTCTCCGAAGATGTCTCACGTATCTTCGAGCGATTCTGGCGCGCGGATAGAGCGCGGACTTTCCCTTCCGAAGGGGGCGGTGCGACTTCGGGAACTGGTCTGGGGCTTTCTATCGTAAAGCATATCGTAGAAAGCCATGGAGGAACGGTGGCTGTGCAGAGCGAGCTAGGCATAGGCTCTCGCTTTGTAGTCTCACTTCCCTCCGCCCAGGAATAGGGAATGCCCGAAAAGCCGCCACTGACGGATCAGCTTGCCAATCTCTCCCCCGTTATCATCGTCGCCGTAATTCTCGGATTTACGCTGCTGCGGGTCTTCCTCGCTCGCCGAAAAGAGCCGTGGGCGCTACGAATAGCCGAGATGAGCGATACGGTGAGTTTCGTTCTGGCGCTCGGGTTTTTGCTCCTCAAGCCGTTCGTAGCGCAGGCGTTCTATATTCCCTCGGAGTCTATGGAGAGCACCCTGCTCAAAGGCGACCGCATTATGGTCAACAAGTTCCAATATCGCTTTCAAGAGCCACAGCGGGGGAATGTTGTTGTTTTCGCGGCGCCACCGGAGGCCACAAAAGATGGTCCCGAGGCGGATTACATAAAACGCCTCATAGGGCTGCCCGGCGAGACCATAGAGGTAAAGCGTGGTCGAATTCTGCTAGATGACGAGGAGGTCGACCCCACAGCGCAGGGCTATCCAGGCTTGCACTTCTACATCAAAACCAAGTTAGAACTTGATTGGAAGCTCAACTCCGTGAAGCTATTCTCGGATCACGTGCTAATAGATGGCACTCGGTCAGTCTCTCCTACGGAGTTAGCAGCCCGGTTGGGTAAGCCCGGCGCAAAGGTGAAGATCATTCCTGGGCAGACTTTGATTAATGGTAAGGCCTTAAGTGAGCCCTATACCCGTGAGGACCCGGACTACGACCGCATAGACAGGTGCGGGCCGGATGAGCTCTACATGCTGGGAGATAATCGGAACCTCAGCGCGGATAGCCATGAGTGGGGCACGCTAAAGCGCTGGCGAGTTATCGGGCATGCGTTTGGAGTCTTCTGGCCGCCAGCTCGAATAGGCGCGATTCGATAGGAAATCGGATACACTAACAACCACAAATTATGGATCCTCAGAGCACCCCGCTAACTGATCAGCTCGCCAACATATCCCCGGTTATCATCGTCGCTGTGATACTGGGCTGCACGCTGATTCGGCTGTTTCTCGCCAAGGTAAAAGACCCCTGGGCACGTACGGTTTCCGAGACCTGTGACACCGTGAACTTCGTGTTAGCACTGGCCTTTTTGCTGATACGCCCGTTCGTGGCGCAGGCGTTCTACATACCATCAGAGTCTATGGAGAACACACTGCTCACCAAGGATCGGCTAATCGTAAACAAGTTCCAGTATCGGTTCCAGGATCCACAGCGTGGGAATGTCGTCGTCTTTGCCGCGCCACCAGAAGCGACGGGTGGGCCTGAGCAAGACTTCATCAAGCGGCTTATTGGTATGCCGGGTGAGACCATAGAGGTCCATGCGGCTCGCTTAAAGATAGATGGCGAAGAGATAAACCCACAGGTTCAGGGCTTTGAGAGTATACACGGCTACCTGAAGCAGCGTATGGGGCTCTCGCCTATGACAGACTCCGTGAAGCTATTCTCCGACCATGTAGAGCTCAATGGGAAAGAGCGCCTGGACTTGAAGCAGCTGGCGGCCAAGATTGGCCAGCCGGAAGCAAAGATTGAGCTTATCCCTGGTCAAACTCTCATCAATGAAAAGCCATTAGATGAGCCCTATACTCGTGAGGATCCCGGCTATGACATGGATGCTCGCCAGATTCCGGCGGGGCAGTACTACATGCTAGGCGACAACCGGAATTTCTCGCGGGATAGCCATTTCTGGAAGGGCTTAGATAAGAACCGTGTGATCGGTCATGCCGTCTTCGTTTTCTGGCCACCCGCACGTATTGGGGCCATTCGCTAAGAAGCGGCCCCATCTAGCTCTCTGACAAGCCCCCGATTTTAATCGGGGGCTATTTTTATTCATTGGGTCTGTCCGCGTCTGTTTTAAATGGATTTTAAGATTTTTTAAAAAAGGTTGGTCACATGCCTTGACAGGGTCTGGAAGTGCCTGTATATTGTCCTTCGTGCCCGGCGCCAAGATGCCGGAAACGAGAGAGAATCCTCCCGAAAACGAGAGGAAAACCTCGAAAAAACCACCTTAACAATTTTTATTACGTTAGTGTTTTACAAGCCATTTAGGGATGTAGCACACTCAAGAGCTTGGTTTGATTTGACCTGAGGTCAAGTCAATCTGGTCCTTTGAGTTTTCTGTGTTATGTTCTTTGAGTGGTGACGAGTTAACGGATCGGACACTGGCAAGCCCCTTCAAGGTTTCTTGAATCCTCTGGATTCGAGAATTTTGTTGTGTGGCTTTTAGTCAAGTTAAGCTTTGCTTTCTTGACACAGTTTCTCCAAATATCCAATCTCGCTGAATGTCCTGGGATTACCCAGTGGCAGTTTGGTTTTGAGATTGTTGATTATTTTTCGGAGAGTTTGATCCTGGCTCAGGACGAACGCTTGCGGCGTGCCTAAGAAATGCAAGTCGAACGGAAAGGTCCTTCGGGACACTCGAGTGGCGAACGGTCGCGTAACACGTAAGCAACCTGCCTCAAAGTGGGGGACAACAGCTTGAAAGGGCTGCTAATACCGCATGTGGTCAGTTTTTCGCATGATTTTCTGACTAAAGGATTTATTCGCTTTGAGATGGGCTTGCGGCCTATCAGGTAGTTGGTGGGGTAATGGCCTACCAAGCCTTCGACGGGTAGCTGGTCTGAGAGGACGATCAGCCGGATTGGGACTGAGATACGGCCCAGACTCCTACGGGGGGCAGCAATTAGGAATCTTGCACAATGGGCGAAAGCCTGATGCAGCGACGCCGCGTGAAGGATGAAGGATCTCGGTCTGTAAACTTCTTTTAAGTGGGAAGAATTTTGACGGTACCACTTGAATAAGCCCCGGCTAACTACGTGCCAGCAGCCGCGGTAATACGTAGGGGGCGAGCGTTGTCCGAAGTTACTGGGCGTAAAGCGCGCGTAGGCGGTTAATTAAGTCTGTGGTGAAAGGTTCAGCGCTCAACGCGAACATTGCCCTGGATACTGGTTGACTTGAGTCTGGGAGGGGGTAGTGGAATTCCTGGTGTAGCGGTGAAATGCGTAGATATCAGGAGGAACACCGGTGGCGAAGGCGACTACCTGGCCTAAGACTGACGCTGAGGTGCGAAAGCGTGGGGAGCGAACGGGATTAGATACCCCGGTAGTCCACGCCGTAAACGATGAGTGCTAGGTGTTCGGGGTATCGACCCCCCGGGTGCCGTCGCTAACGCATTAAGCACTCCGCCTGGGGAGTACGGCCGCAAGGTTGAAACTCAAAGGAATTGACGGGGGCCCGCACAAGCGGTGGAGCATGTGGATTAATTCGTCACTAACCGAAGAACCTTACCCAGGTTTGACATCTGTAGAACCCTGCTGAAAGGCGGGGGTGCCTTCGGGAGCTACAAGACAGGTGTTGCATGGCTGTCGTCAGCTCGTGTCGTGAGATGTTGGGTTAAGTCCCGCAACGAGCGCAACCCTCACCGTATGTTGCCAGCGTAAAGTCGGGAACTCTTACGGAACTGCCCGTGCAAGCGGGAGGAAGGTGGGGATGACGTCAAGTCGGCATGGCCCTTACGCCTGGGGCTTCACACATGCTACAATGGGTGGCAACAAAGGGCAGCAAAACCGCGAGGTCAAGCGAATCCCAAAAATCCATCCTCAGTTCGGATTGCAGGCTGCAACTCGCCTGCATGAAGCCGGAATCGCTAGTAACCGCAGGTCAGCTAAACTGCGGTGAATACGTTCCCGGGCCTTGTACACACCGCCCGTCAAGTCACCTGAATTGTCTGCACCCGAAGCCGGTGGCCTAACCGCAAGGAAGGAGCCGTCTAAGGTGTGGGGAGTAAGGGGGACTAAGTCGTAACAAGGTAGCCGTATCGGAAGGTGCGGCTGGATCACCTCCTTTCTAAGGAAGAGGACGAAGCGCGAACTCCACGGATAGTGGAATCAAGTCCGCCCTTCTTGTCCGAGGTCGATCCAGTGTCCAAAAAGACTGTTCACTTGTCACTACTCAAAGAGCGTTCCACAGACGATACATCTAACACAGATGGTTCTCTGTAGAATACTAACGTAATAACCTTCTTCTTTCCCTTCCCTCTGGGGATGTGGATTGGCAGGTTAGTATTTGGGCTTGTAGCTCAGCTGGTTAGAGCATTCGGCTGATAACCGAAAGGTCACTGGTTCGAGTCCAGTCAGGCCCACTAAACCCCAAGTTTCGATTTGAGGTTTCTGTGGTGTCCCTGGGGGATTAGCTCAGCTGGGAGAGCGACTGATTTGCATTCAGTAGGTCAGCGGTTCGAGCCCGCTATCCTCCATTTTCCACTCGTAGGAAAGAAGAATAAAAGATGTACAACCGCGTTCTTGACTTCGGTCAGGAACGAAGTTGTCTCAGGCAAGGAAGCTCCTAGTAGCTTCGCCTCCAGCGGTCGCTGGATGAATCTCCAATAGATTTGCCTGTTTGTACTTTGACAGCTAAATAACGACATATAAACTTCAAGGGTAATGAAGTGGACTAATCCCTAGTTGGTGTCTTTCCGTTGACTCTTCCATGGGGGAGGGTCGGGATTAGTCTGCGATATATCAAGCGTAAACAAGAATCGAAGTGACTTGCCTTCGGGCAAGACAACTCGATTTTTTGTAGCGTAACAAGACCAACCTGGTTGGTTTTGTTATCCGAGAGTGAGACAGTCACTTGACGAGAGTTGGTCAAGATTCTTTCCGGGATCTTGACTTGTTTCAAGCTACAAAGGGCGCGCGGTGGATGCCTTGGGGCAAAGAGCCGAAGAAGGACGCGGTAAGCGGCGATACGCTTTGGGGAGCTGCAATCGAGCTATGATCCAGAGATTTCCGAATGGGGTAACCTGGCCAGAGTTATGTCTGGTCACTCCCACCTGAATGAATAGGGTGGGTAGAGGGCAGCCGGTGAACTGAAACATCTAAGTAGCCGGACGAAAAGAAAACAATAGTGATTGCGCAAGTAGCGGCGAGCGAACGCGCAATAGCCTAAACCAACATCTACGGGTGTTGGGGTTGCGGGGTCAGAGTCATGGCATTGTAAGCTTTTAGTCGAACACATTGGAAAATGTGACCATAGGGGGTGAAAGTCCTGTAGACGAAAAGAGTGAGCAGCCTATCTGATACCCAAGTACCGCGGGACACGAGGAACCCTGCGGGAATCTGGGAGGACCATCTCCTAAGGCTAAATACTCTTTGCCACCGATAGCGCAAAAGTACCGTGAGGGAAAGGTGAAAAGCACCCCGGGAGGGGAGTGAAATAGTTCCTGAAACCGCGTCGCCTACAAACAGTCGGAGCCCTATGTCCAGCTTGCTGGAAACGGGTGACGGCGTGCCTTTTGCAGAATGAGCCTGCGAGTTAACGTATGTGGCAAGCTTAAGGGATAGATTCCCGTAGGCGCAGCGAAAGCGAGTCAGAAAATGGCGTAGACTTCGGTCTATAGTCGCATGCGTTAGACCCGAAACCGCGTGATCTACCCATGGTCAGGTTGAAGCGAAGGTAAAACTTCGTGGAGGACCGAACCGGTGTACGTTGAAAAGTGCTCGGATGAACTGTGGGTAGGGGTGAAATGCCAATCGAACGCGGAGATAGCTGGTTCTCCTCGAAATGCATTTAGGTGCAGCGTCATGTGTTTACCGTCGGAGGTAGAGCACTGAATAGTCAATGGGCCTTCCCGGGTTACTGAGATTAATCAAACTCCGAATGCCGACGGTCTAAGCATGGCAGTGAGACAGTGGGGGATAAGCTTCATTGTCGAAAGGGAAACAGCCCAGACCCACCGCTAAGGTCCCTAAGTAATGGCTAAGTGTAAAAGGATGTGGGAGTACGTAAACAGCCAGGATGTTGGCTTAGAAGCAGCCACCATTTAAAGAGTGCGTAACAGCTTACTGGCCGAATGTACTCCTGCGCCGATAATGTAAGGGGGCTCAAGCCATTTACCGAAGCGTGGGAAGGCATCCTTTTAGGATGTCTTGGTAGAGGAGCGTTGTATGCGGGCTGAAGCGTCAGCGGAAGCAGGCGTGGACTGCATACAAGTGAGAATGCAGGCATAAGTAGCGAAAAGACGGGTGAGAATCCCGTCCACCGGAAGCCTAAGGTTTCTGCAGCCAGGCTCGTCCGCTGCAGGTCAGCCGGTCCTAAGGCGAGGGCGACAGCCGTAGTCGATGGATAGACGGTTTACATTCCGTCGCTGGGTACAAAGGTTAAACTAGCGGGGACGCTTTGAAGATTTTCTCCTATGCTTTTGGAATGCGGAGCGGATCCCTTCGGGGTGAAGTGCAGAGAAGATCTTTGGGGCCGAGAAAAGCCGACTAGGTACAATGTATTCCAACCGTACCGCAAACCGACACAGGTAGGCAGGTAGAGGATACCAAGGTGTTCGAGAGAACTCTCGTTAAGGAACTAGGCAATCTAACCCCGTAACTTCGGGAGAAGGGGTGCCCGGGCAACCGGGCCGCAGTGAAATGGCTCGAGCGACTGTTTACCAAAAACACAGGTCTGTGCAAAAGCGCAAGCTGACGTATACGGGCTGACGCCTGCCCAATGCCAGAATGTTAACAGGAGATGTCAGCGCAAGCGAAGCATTGAATCGAAGCACTGGTGAATGGCGGCCGTAACTATAACGGTCCTAAGGTAGCGAAATTCCTTGTCGGGTAAGTTCCGACCCGCACGAATGGCGTAACGACTTGAGCGCTGTCTCAACGAGAGACTCGGTGAAATTGTAGCATGCGTGAAGATGCGCATTACCCGCCGCAGGACGGAAAGACCCCGTGGAGCTTTACTACACCTTAACGTTGCTGCCCGGCATGTCTTGTAGAGCGTAGGTGGGAGTGTTCGCACGCCAATGGAACACCACCCTGGGCATGTTGGGTAGCTAACCCGCGCCGTGATCCGGCAAGGAGACCGCGTTAGGCGGGTAGTTTGACTGGGGCGGTCGCCTCCCAAAAGGTAACGGAGGCGTCCAAAGCTGCCCTCAGGCTGGTTGGAAACCAGCTTTTGAGTACAAAGGCATAAGGGCGGTTTACTGTGAGACCGACGGGTCGAGCAGTTGCGAAAGCAGGGCTTAGTGACCCTTTGGCTGCGTATGGGTGCGCCAAAGATCATCGGATAGAAGCTACCCCGGGGATAACAGGCTTATCTTGCCCAAGCGCTCACAGCGACGGCAAGGTTTGGCACCTCGATGTCGGCTCGTCGCATCCTGGGGCTGGATTCGGTCCCAAGGGTTAGGCTGTTCGCCTATTAAAGCGGTACGCGAGCTGGGTTCAGAACGTCGTGAGACAGTTCGGTCCCTATCCGCGGTGGGCGTAAGAAGTTTGAAGGGAGCTGACCCTAGTACGAGAGGACCGGGTTGGACAGACCTCTGGTGTACCAGTTGTTCCGCCAGGAGCATCCGCTGGGTAGCTATGTCTGGTCGTGATAAGCGCTGAAAGCATCTAAGCGCGAAGTACACCTTAAGATAAGACTTCTCATAGCATAAGCTAGTAAGACCTGGGGTAGACCACCCCGTTGTGGCGCGAGACGTGTAAGTGCAGTAATGTATTCAGCGAACTCGTTGCTATCGGTCGAGGGCTTGATTCAAAATACTCTTTCAATGCAAAAGTGAAAGAGGCTCGTTCAAAGTCAACTTGACTTGACGTCAGGTGACTGTCAAACACTCTCAAGCAAAATACTAACTTGATTCACCCTTGAAGAACTTATATGTCGTTAGGCTGTCTAAAAATAACCAAATCTAGACCTCTTTCATGAACTGATTTGGTAACGGTTTCTGGGGTTTATGGCGCGGGGGTTCCACCCGTTCCCATACCGAACACGGTAGTTAAGACCCGCTGCGGCAACAATACTTGGACCACAAGGTCCCGGAAAGATAGCACAACCCCAGATTATCTACTAAAGCTCCGCCACTATGTGGCGGGGCTTTTTGTTTATTTGGCAAGTAAAAACAAAATAGAACCCCGACTGAGAATTCTCAGTCGGGGTTCTAATGCTTAATGCGCTAAATGCGATTAGGCAATCGCGTCGGCGGCTTCTTCTAACGTATCGCTGGCTTTGCTGCGGACACTGGAAACCATGGCGTTCGTCTTATCGCGTACGGTAGAAGCCAGATTCGAGGTTCGTTCCTTCAGCTGACCACCCGCCTCAGAGGCGCGATCTCGCACTTTACCGTAAGTGTCACCCGCGCTATCCTTCAGCTCGCCGCCTTTTTTCTTTAGCTGTTCTCTGGTCTCTTCGCCACTTTGCGGAGCATAGAGAATCGCTAGAGCGGCGCCCAGCGCGCCACCAATGAGCAATCCGACGAAGAAGTCACCTTTATTGTTAGTCATGGGTTTAGGAACCTTTCTGTTTCTGACGTTTTTGTAACGTTAAATAGGTTTTCGCACCTTCAGCCACTCCACTCATCAATGCATTCACACTGATGAAAGGACGATAGATTGTTCGAGAGACCTGTGCGCTCGTTTTCTCTGTTTGTGCCTGAAGAGTTGCTGTAATGTTCTCGCCATGAGCCAGGATACTGCTAGCACTGGTGCCTGCTTTTTCCAGATGGTCATTAGCTTGTTCAAGTATCGTATCCGCTTTATTGAGAAGAGGTTCCACCCGAGTTGAAAGCTGGCTTAGCGCCGTATGAACTCGAATCAAGGCGTAGGCAAGCACTCCTAATGCCAGGATATTCAAAACCGAAGCAATTAGATACCAGATAACAATGATGTTGCTTGCTGATGCGCTCAGAGCCACCGCCAGTTTCCTCCCTGTTAAAAAAAGCGATGTCCTACTCTGAAGAGAATGTCAGGTCTCTCCAATAATAGAGACATCTCCTTTCTACCACCTAACGGACTCACCCGCGAAGCGAACCGCTCGCGGGTGTTTTTTTATCCTCTGCCGCTTCGACAAATGAGTAGCGGACTGGTTGCACGTATGCCCAACTCTGGCACCAGTTCCATTTGACTTTCTGACAGCAGAAGAATCCGCCGGTTCTCACCACAGCAGCTTCGCAGCAGCTCCTCGGAAAGTTCGCGGCCGCGTTTGATCTTGGTCTGGCATTCTACTCCGAGCGACTTCAATGTCGCCTGCGCTTTGGCCAGAATCGCTTCCAGTGCCTGTTCATCCGGGGGAATCGCCGCTTCATTGGGCAGGCTGCGCGGTACCTCTAAGAAACCGGCCAGAAAGATCTGTGCGCCCTGGTGGCCCAGCTGGGCAGCCCAGCCCAGTAACGCCGCAGACGGGGCTTCCTCTTTCGCAACCGGAATCACGACCTGAGCGTTCTGGAAGATGTTATTCAGTCCCTCTACAGAGGGTAGCCGAGCTATAAGAATGTCGCCCGGCGCATCTTTTAGTACTCTGCCCAGGATCGCCTCGATCTTGTCTTCCGTGGGTAGTGGTGCAGAGATAATCAGAGTCGCCGGATGCTCTCCCAGGTGTTCATTCAAGTAGGCGCAAGGATTGCGTACCGGCGTTACCTTCAGCTTGCCTGCGGCACGACCAAGGCGCTTGCGCTCGGCTTCTATGAGGGCTTCCTGAGCGATTTCAGTGGGCATATCCTCATCGCGAGGCACGGGAAGCAAGCGAACTGTCTCTACGTTAGATGTAGGGGAGTGTAGCTCCGCCAATCGGAGTGTCAGAGCATCCGCATCTGTTCCCAGAAGCACTGCTAGAGTAGGTCCGCCCTCGACATCGTTGCCCGGACGAAGCTTCGACCAGATTTTATTAAGCGTAGTAAACAACGTAGCATATGAGCATATCGCTGTGCGCACCCATAGTCAAGGGTGATGCAGGAAAGCACAGCGCAGGTGTGGAAGAAACTAGCATGATAGTTCGATCTAACTTCGGCAAGACGCCTGATGGCCAGAGCGTCGCCCTCTACACTCTGACCAACGCCAAAGGCGCGGTGGCCAAGATCATGACCTACGGCGCTATCGTAACCGAGCTACATGTGCCAGATAAAAGCGGCGCTAAGGGCGATGTTGTCCTTGGTTTCCCTAGCTTAGATGGCTACCTGAAAGAGCATCCCTATTTCGGCGCCATTGTAGGACGCATCGGGAATCGCATCGCCAAGGGTAAGTTCACGCTAGATGGTAAAAGCTACCAGCTCGCTATCAACAATCCTCCTAACCATCTGCACGGTGGCAAGAAGGGTTTCGATAAGCGGGTTTGGAAGGCTGTTCAGTTGCGCCGCACGGGTGGGCCCACACTCCAGCTTACCTATACCTCACCAGATGGTGAGGAAGGCTACCCTGGTACTCTTACCTCCAAAGTTGTCTACCAGCTCAAGGATGACAATACGCTTCGTATTGAGTACACCGCTACAGTAGCTGGCAAGGCCACGATTCTGAACCTCACCAACCATTCCTACTTCAACCTGGCGGGTAAGGGCACGATTCTGGACCATGATTTAACACTAAACTGCTCCAAGTACACCCCAGTAGACGATACACTGATTCCAACGGGCGAGCTGGCCCCGGTAGCCGGGACCGACTTTGACTTTATGAAGCCCCACAAAATCGGGGAGCGCAGCGAGAAGGTCGGGTCCAATCCCACCGGCTATGACCATAACTTTGTAATCGATGGCGGAGGCAAAGGCAAGCTGGTCAAGTGCGCCACGGTTCACTCCGCCGCCAGCGGTCGTACGATGGAAGTCTACACCGACCAGCCTGGCGTCCAGTTCTATACCGGTAACTTCTTAGATGGCACCCTGACCGGCAAGGGCAACTGGAAGTACGTGAAGCATACTGCTCTCTGCCTGGAGACGCAGCACTTTCCGGACTCCATTAACCACAAGAACTTCCCATCGGCAGTTCTGCGCCCCGGTCAGACCTACAAGACAGCGACCGAGTATCGTTTCTCAGCAAAGAAGTAGGAGGGCTCCTATGAGCAAACGAACATGGTTGGCAGCTGGCCTCCTCGGGGTGATGAGCCTCGGGGGAGCCGCCTTCGCACAAGATGGCGGTAAACCTGCTGCTACGGCTCAGACCAAAGAAGAGCGCCTGAAAGGCGTAATAGGTACCTACAAAGGAGAAAAGCCCGGCACTCCCAGCATCATACTCACCCTGAAAGATGGTGAGTTGACAATGGAGGCTGTTGGGACCGGTTTTCCCCCATTTCCTATCACTCTCACCGATAAGGACGAGCTTACGGCGCCATTTTTGCCGCCTGGCTTCAAGTTCACTATACAGCGTGACAAAGATGGCAAAGCCACAGGCATAAAGGCGGAAACTCCTCAGGGTAATGGCGAGCTGAAGCGCCAGTCCGGTAAAGAGGAACCCAAAAAAGAAGAGGAAAAGAAGGCAGAGATTCCCGATATGCTGGGAGTCTACGAGGCCGAAGATGCCTCTCTTGGCGTTCCGAAGGCAGAGGCTATTCTCGAGAAGGGTAAGCTTCTTATCCGAAGTGAAGGCCAGCCCGACCGGGTGATAACGTCCACGAAAGACGACATCCTGGTACTGGATCCGCCTATCGAGGGCGTTCAGAAGATAAAACTGACGCGCGATAAAGACGGCAAGATCATTGGTAGCGAGGCTACCTCCGATCAAGGCACTCTGAAGTTCGTGCGCAAGACCTTTGTGAAGCTTCCTGGTGCAGACGAAGCGATTCCCGATGTACTGGGTAAGTACCAGGCGGATAGCCCGGACAGTCCGATTCAGGGTGGCGAGATGGCGGTCGAAAAAGGCCAGCTTGTTCTGCGCTCTGATGGTCAGCCGGATTTCCCCATTAAAATCGATAAAGACGGCAACCTGCTTTCGGATAAGTTCCCCGAGGGCGTAACCGCCAAGCTCCGCAAGGACAAGGACGGCAAAGTTGTCGGAATCGATGCGGATACCCCCCTGGGCAAGATCGGCTTCACCCGCAAGACCTTTGTGAAACCTCCAGCCGCCGAAGAAGCGAAGCCAGACAATAAGAAGTTGGCACGCATAAAAGAGGCTGCAGGTACCTACAAGACCGAGACTCCTGATATCCCTGTAGTCACTATGAAGGTCAAAGATGGCAAGCTGATGATTATGGCAGAGGGCCAACCTGAGATTGAGGTGACGCTCGGAGACGACGATATCCTCAAAGGGGAGATGCTGCCCGATGGCTTCAAGCTGAAGCTCATCCGTGACAAGGACGGCAAGATCACCGGCATGCACGCAGAAACTCCCATGGGGAACGCTGATTTCAAGTTCACCCCGGAAAAGGCGTAGACGAAACCAAAAGCCCCGGCCAGAGTCTCTGGCCGCGGCTTTTTTTATGCCACTAGTTTAGTGATCGTCGCGGATTTTAGCCCCGAAGCTCTCGATATAGCCCACCAGGTCTTTTTCGTGCTCTTCCAGGCCCGCTGGGGTTTTGGCTTCCACGTTCAGGCGCAGAACTGGCTCGTTCTGGCTCATGCGCAGGTTACAGCGCCAATCACCCGCATCCAGGCTCACACCATCTATGGTAGTGAGGTTGGCATCGGCATGGCGTCCCTTCAGGCCCTCGATAATATCGGCAGCCTTATCCGTCACGAAGTTGATTTCTTCTGAGGCCGGGTAGCGGGCACGCCAGTCATCCAGAATCTCGGAGACCTTGCCACCTGCCGCTATCTTCTTCGCGAAGACATCCAGCACAGTCAGGAACGTAATGATGCCATTGTCGCACTTCCAGAAATCGCGGTAGTAGAAGTGGCCGGAGTTCTCACCACCGAAGATAGCACCGCTCTCCCGCATCTTAGCCTTGATAAACCCATGGCCGGTTCGGGAGATAACGGTAGTGCCACCATTGTTCGCCGCGGTTTCTTCGGTAGCCCAGAGCTGGCGCGGCTCAATCACAAAGCTGGCGCCCGGCTCTATTCCTAAGAAGTGCTCGATTAGCAAAGCATTGATGTAGTAGCCCGGAATTGCGCGGCCCTGTTCGTCATAGAAGAAGCAACGGTCCGCGTCTGCATCCCACGCCACACCGAAGTCTGCGTTCTCCGCCTGAATGCGCGCAGTAATCTCTTTGCGGTTGCTGGGCAGGAGTGGGTCGGGCGTACCCTTGGGGAACGTACCGTCCGGCTCCCAGTTCAGGCGAACCATAGTCACGCTCGGCAGATGCCTCAGCGCCGCGTCCACAAACCGTCCGTTCGCCCCGAAGTTCACATTGCCCACAATCGTGAGGTTCGGCACGTTCTCTGGTACATAGCGCTTCAGGTACTCGGCATAGGCATCGCACAGGTCGATTTTCTCTACTGTGCCAGGAGTCTCGACTTTGACTCGCTCTTCTTTTTTGATTTCGTCGTAGATCTCACCCAGCTTGTCTTCACGGGTGAGCGGCTGACCGGCCTTGCCCACGAACTTGAAGCCGTTCCACTCACGGGGATTGTGTGAGGCGGTACAGGCGAATCCGCCATCCACACCTTCTAAGTACCCAGAAGCAAAGTAGAGCATCTCGGTGGAGATAACGCCCAGATCGATAACCTTCACGCCCATATCCAGCAAGCCCTGAATCGCGGCATTCTGCATGGACTCGCCGGATACTCGCACGTCTCGGCCCACCAGCACGACCTTGGCGTCCATGACCTTCACGAACGACTGCGCGCAGACATAGGCGAAGTCCTCATGAATGACACTGGGATAGATTCCCCGGATGTCGTAGGCGCGGAACAGCGACGGATCGAAAGGCATTGAGTTGGCTCCTTAACCAGTTGGCAGAAATTCGGTGCTATTGTACCAGCGACGCACGCACGCCCCAGGCACCCGAAAGAGTCTCTCCAGGGGCAAGACGCGCCAGGCCCCACTCCGGGTGGTTGAACGCATCCGACCCGCAGGCCATAGGCTCTATAGCCAGTGACCGCCGCCGAAGTTCCGTGGGTAAATTCTCCCCGGAGTAAATGACCACATATGGAAAGCTCTTATCCATCCAGACCGTAACCACCTTGCCGTTACCCAGCATTTTCACACTGGTCAGGCCATCACAGTCCGGCTCTGGTTTTAAAAAGCAGCTATTGAAAACCGTACTGCCAATCGGCCTGGGAGAGTAGTAGTCGAATCCAGCTCTGGCAGAATCCAGAATCTTGCCGGTAGGAATGAAACGCTCCATCTCCAGCACAGACTCAAAGGGCAACTCCAGGTCTTCCGTTTCTATAGACTCTGACCCGGTCGTGAAGTAAGGGTGGAACCCGGCGGCCATAGGGATATCCACAGTATCCCCATTCTGCACCTCAAAATAGCAGCTTAACCCGCTATCATCCACGCTGTAGGTTATGCGCGCCGTAAAGCGAAACGGGTATCCCAGCGCCCCGGTGAAGTCCAGCGAGAATGTTGCGCTAGTTGCGGTCTGCTCTATCGTCTCCCAGTCCACGGTTCGTACAAAGCCATGGATCGCGTTCGGTCCGTCTTTATCGTTGGCCTCTAAGGTGTACTCCACTCCATCCCAGGTGTACTTCGCGCCACCAATGCGGCCTGGGAATGGAATCAGCACGTCACCCTGTCCGCCCTGTTTGTTGTCTTTACCAGAGTAGGCAGTCAGTACCTCGTCATCGCGAAACCATGCTCCCCGTAAAGAAGCGCCGTGAGGTGCCACGCGCGCTTTCCAGTCACCGTGCTGAAGTGTTATTTCCGTATCCATAGATTCTCGTAAAGTTTACCCGCACCCAGGCCGGGAATTTTTAAGCCATCTCCCCTTGGGAGATGGCTTTTGAAGTTTAGAACTTATACTGCTCGATATTCTCTTTGGTGAAGATAATCGGCGGCCCGATAATCAGTATGTTCTTATCGGTGATTTCCTTCTCACCGAGCTTGCCACACTTTATCTTCGCACCCTTCTCCGCCTTCGCCTCACCTTTAGCAAGTGCCACACCCACATGAGCGCAGACCACACCCATATCCGGGGGGCTCCAGAGGGCGAAGTTGGGCACCACGCTATCGGTCACAAAGCGGCGCATCTGATTCGGGGTTCCCAGGCCAGTGACCTTTACTTTGTCAGAGACCTTACGGTTTTCTACTGCCTTGGCAGCAGCGGCAACACCCACAGTAGTGGGAGCCAGGATACCCTTCAGATCTGGATGTTTGGTGAGCAGACCTTCGGCCTCCGTTAAACTCTTCTGGTCTTTGTCATCGCCGTAGACGGTATCTACCAACTGCATCTTGGCGAACTTGGGCTGCTTGATAATCTCATTGATGCTCTTAATCCAGGCGCTCTGGTTGGGGGCATCTGTGGTAGCGGAGAGAATCGCGAACTTACCGTCGTAGTTGATATTCTTGCCGATCAGATCCATCAGGAACTCGCCCATTTTGGAGAAGTCGGTCGCAAACACGCCGACTTCACGGTGCGACTCATTGCCAGTCAGGTCCGAGTCTACCGTGATGATATGCACGCCCTTGGCCTTGGCTTCATCTAAGGTCGCATTCAGCGCATCGTTGCTGTTCGCGGCCAACACAATGACCTTGGCGCCGCGCTGTACTTCGTCCTTGATAAACGAAATCTGGCTGGTGGGCTCTGCTACCGCCGGGCCAGTCACGTTCACTTCGCAGCCGATTTCTTTGCAGGCATCGTTCATACCCTGCGCGATGCCGTCGAAGTACGGATTCCCGGTGTTCTTGGGAATAAAGCTGATCTTGACCTTGTCGCCACCGCCACCGGAGCTGCTGGTTCCACCGCCTGTGGTGGATGCCTCTGGGGTGCCCGCCGACGTTGGGTTCGCGGGCGCGTCGGGCTTACACCCGGCCAGTACAACAAAAGTCAGCGCGAAGAGAGCTGTACGCATTTTCATAGGGGCAGATTCGCTACAGGCCGATATAATCCTTCTGTCATGTCTCACGCCTGCCGCCGATTCTCACGCCCCACCACCCGTCGCGAGCTGCTCTGGCAAGCCGGAGCCGGTTTTGGAACCTTCGCCCTACAAGCGCTACTGGCGGAAGAAGCCCGCGCTGCTGGAGGCAACACGAACGCGCTGGGGGGGCTCAATGGCTTTCCAAACTTCACCCCGAAGGCCAAGCGTGTTATCTTCGTGTTTCTGCATGGCGGCCCGAGCCAGGTAGACACGTTCGACCCCAAACCGCTGCTAACTCGTGATAATGGCAAGCCATACTCCGGTCCCCGGCCCCGTGTTGTCTTCGCACAGACCGGGAACCTCTTAAAGTCTCCCTGGGAGTTCAAGAAGTACGGGCAGAGCGGCCTGGAAGTCTCGGACCTCTTTAAAGAAGTAGGACAGTGCGCGGATGACCTTTGCGTGATTCGCTCCATGTGTGGCTCCAACACCGCCCACGGTGGTGCGCTACTGAAACTGCACACCGGCAGCGATGTGTTTGTGCGTCCTTCTATGGGTAGCTGGATTTCCTACGGCCTGGGCAGTGAGAACCGGAATCTACCTAACTTCGTCACTATCTGCCCCACGCTAGGGCATGGTGGCGTGCAGAACTGGTCCAGCGCCTTCCTACCCGCCGCGCACCAGGGGACCCCTATCGGCAATGCAGCCATTAAGGCAAAAGAAGCCCAGATTGCGCACTTGAAATCAGAAGCGCCGGAGTCTATTGAGCGGGCGCAGCTAGATCTTCTTGGCCAGATGAACCAGGAGCAGATGGACCACTGGGGTGTGGACCCCCAGCTGGAGTCTCGCATTGAGAGTTTCGAGCTGGCGTTCCGCATGCAGCGTGATGCCCCGAAGGTGATGGACATCTCCAAGGAGAGTAAAGCCACCTTAGATATGTACGGCATTGGGACCGAGCCCACCGATAACTTTGGGCGGCAGTGCCTGCTGGCACGCCGGTTCTCCGAGGCGGGCGTTCGGTTCGTACAGGTAACTCACTCCTACAAGTGGGACCAGCATGGCAACCTGAAGAATGACCACGCGAAGAATGCTGCTGAGGTTGATAAGCCGATAGCTGGCTTACTGAAAGATCTGAAGGCGCGCGGTCTACTAAAAGACACCCTGGTTCTCTGGGGCGGTGAGTTCGGACGTACTCCCACAGCACAGGGCGGTGATGGTCGCGACCACAACCCCCACGGCTACACCATGTGGCTGGCCGGTGGCGGCGTGAAGGGTGGCTATGTGCACGGCTCCACCGATGACTATGGCTGGTTCGCCCAGGAAGACCCCATGGACCTCCATGACCTGCACGCCACCATGCTACACCTGATGGGAATCGACCACACCAAACTGACCTACCGCTACGCCGGGCGAGACTTCCGCCTGACCGATGTAGAGGGCAAGGTTCACAAACAGGTTATTGCGTAGCCTAGCACGATTTTTCTGCCAGGCTACCCCGTCTCTGGCAGAAACGTCGGCATGACAACCCCGGTAACTGGGGCATGAGTCCCATGCACCTGTCCTACATGTAGCTCCACGTTCTTGGCGCCCCAACCGTAGAGAATCTTGAGCAGTTCGGTGGCTGTAGCAGGGGCCAGTAAGACAGGCTGATTTTCTCCGAAACGGGCCAGCTCTGCCCGAATTAGAGCAGCAGCGCCTGTTTCGGTGCGGCAGGCACCGGGCCCCAGCATGCGGCTGGCGGGGTGATTCACAGAAACCAGAAAGCCCTCTAGAGAACCATCCGTGCCCTCTAGTACAGAGGCTCCCCAGATACTCTCACTGTTTTCTAGGAAGTAGGCGTAGTCTTTCTGTCGCGAAATGCCGGAAAGTTCGGTTTCCAAAGCGGCTATGGCGGATACATCGGCGGGAGTCGCGGGGCGGACTCGGGTGCTTTCTGATAGTGGAAGTAGGGCGGCTCCCGCAGGCAACATCATGTCCTGATAGACAGCGCGGGGAGCGAATCCCAGGCGGTTATAGAGCGAGTACGAATCCAGGTTCAGCGCGGAGGAAACCAGACGCACAGGTAGCTCTTGTTTTTCTGCCTCTGCCAGCACCGATTTTAAGAGCGCGCTGGCTACGCCACGCCCGAAGGCTTCCGGGGCTACGTTTACGATACCCACTGAGATATGCGTGGTGCGGGGATGCCAGAAGCAGGAGCCGAGCAGATTGTCGCCATCTATGGCAAGCAGGCAGCAACCAGGGTCTAGAGCTTCATAGACACGGCAAAACAGAGTGCAGTCTTCTGGGGTACAGCCAAAGATCTCCTGCCCCCGGTTCTTCAGGTACCAGGCGTTGGTAGAAGCATGAATCAGTGCCCCGACTCGCTCCCACTCACTCGGCTGCATTGGGCGCAGTAATAGCTCGCTCACGAGCGGACTATTCTCCGCCTGGGCAGGGGAATTCCTGCGGGTGGCGAACCTGACTCTATGACCGAAACGAATCTTCCCGTTCGCGCTGTTACGCTGTTCTCTTCGGGGGTGGCGTTCGTGCTGCATGAGGGCGAAGTGCCCGAAGGGGCCGCCGAGACACCTTTAACGTTTCGGACGCCACAGGTAAAGGATGTTCTGAAGTCGCTGGTGCTCTTAGACGAAGGGGGCAGCGTACAGCCCGCCGTCTATCCCAGCCAGGACCCCATAGAGCGCACTCTGGCGAGCTTTGCTGTAAATGTATCGGGCAACGTAACTCAGGGCACGCTGCTGCGTCAGCTTCGGGGTGTGCCGCTAAAGGTCGAAGTAGAGGGGCGGCGATACCCATACCGGGCAGCTAATCGGGGTGGAGACTCGCAAGAAATCCGAGGTGCTCACTATCCTGACCACGACGGGCATGGTGGCAGTAAAGCTGGAGCGCTGTCGCACGGTGCAAGTGCTTGATGAGCGCCGGGACCGGGAACTGCGCGAGGCACTAACAGTGCTGGCTAGTGGCTCCGATGAAGCCCGCCGTACCCTGACCCTGCGTTTTTCGGGAGAAGCAGCTCGTATCGTGCGAGTGGGGTATGTGACTGAGGCGCCGCTCTGGAAGGTCAGCTACCGCTTAGTGCTGGGCGATAAGAAGCCCTATCTGCAAGGCTGGGCTCTAGTGGAAAACACCACTGATGAAGATTGGAATGAAATCGGCCTCTCACTGATCTCAGGCCGCCCAGTGAGCTTTATCCAGGACCTCTATCAGCCGCTCTATGTGCCACGCCCTGTGGTCGCCATGGATACCGGCCCCATGATTACTCCTCTACTTCACGAAGGGGCACTGGAGATGTCAAAGAGCGAGGCCTCGTTTGACATGATGGCGGAAGTGTCTGCTCCTGCGCCGATGATGGTGGCTGCACCTGCGATGGCTAAGAGAGCCTTTCGTGCCGAAGCGATGAGCCAGTCTGTGCCAGCACAAGCATCTGGGGAGGCAAAAGGAGAGCTGTTCGCGTATGACATCGCTACACCCGTGACCCTGCCGCGGCAGCAGGCGGCTATGATTCCTATAGTTTCGGAAGGAGTCGAAGGGGAGAAGCTGAGCCTTTATGATGGCAATAGCGCACCCAAAAACCCGCTCAATGCCGTGCTGGCCGAAGAACAAGACAAAATTGCACCTGAAAGCCGGACCTGTGACCGTGTTCGATGACAGCATCTATGCGGGCGATGCGCGTATGGAAGATGTGCCGCCGGGTGATGAGCGCTTGTTGACCTATGCTGTGGATTTAGCCATTGAAGGGGAGCGGATTCGGGAACTTCAGCAGCAGCACATTACCAAACTGCGAGTGAAGAAGGGAGTGCTGACCGCCAGCTTCGTGCGCCACGAGGAATCCCTATTCCGTTTTGTGAGCAAGGCAGATAAGCCTCGCACGGTGCTGGCTGGAGTACCCCTTCCAACATGATTGGCGGCTTGTGGTGCCCGATACGCCCGCCGAACGTACGCGTGATAACTATCGGTTCCGGGTAGACGTGCCCGCAAATGGTAAGGCTGAACTACGCGTAGCCACAGAGCGCACTGATGCCACCATGTATCAAATATTCAACACCGATGTGGACTCGCTTATGGTCATGGCAACAGGGGAGGCCGGAAGCCCCGCACTGAAAAAAGCACTGGAAGAAGTGAGCTCACGGCGCCGGAGTATCGCGGAAACAGAGCTAGATGCCGAAACAAAACTAACTACAATTCGTCGTATCCACACAGAGCAGGAGCGTATCCGGCAAAATTTAAATACGGTAGAGCGCGGCACACCGCTGGCCCGCCGCTATCTGACCGAGCTAGAAACCCAGGAAGATCAACTGGCTATCCTCAACGCAGAGGAGCACCGGCTGCGGGAAAGTGCCCGTATCGCCACCGAAGCGTTGCGTGCCTGGTTAGATGACCTGGAGGTATAAATACCAGATTGCGTGTATAATGGTGCCGGCTATGAGCGAAGTAATGGAGACGAAACCCCCTCAGGCACCCCGCATGATTGCGGTACGGCGGCGAAGCCGTCGCCGACGAACTCGAATCGCGCCTATCGATTGGCGACGTATCGCGGTTCTGGGAGTTGTCCTACTCTGTGTGCTCATGCTGGTCCTGGATCGGAAGCTCGGCGGCAACGTACGCATACTCCTCAACAACATCCAGGTGGCTCTGGGTGGCCTTCGGCTTGAAGTTATTGCTCTGGCCCTCTGTGGCGTTGTCTGGCTGTGCCTGACTCCAGGAGTGGAGGACCGGATTACGCGGTTCTTCAAGAACCACATTGAGGTTCGCCGTCGTCGTGTGGGCCGCACACGGGGTCGCCGTCGCTAAATCATAGTGTCTGAGGCGGCTTCCATTGCAGATGCACGCCTCTTACTAGCCCCCGGCACGGAGGGGCTGGTTCCACGCCCACAGCTTCTAACACAGGCTCCTAAGACTCTGCTTGTTATTGCCCCGGCAGGGTACGGCAAGTCCTCCCTACTGGCACAATGGGCTGCCACTAAGCAAGCCGCCTGGGTAACCTTGCCACCCGCCGCCGAGGACCCTACCTTCTTTTTAGCCCTGCTTGCCACTGTGGCAGGAACAACCCCCTCGAATCAGCTGACCCCGGAGCTTCTGGCAGCATTACAGGCGCGCCCACTGGTATTGGATGACTGTCAGCACGTGACCTCCGAAGCCGCTCGGAAACTGCTGGACACTCTGATAGATGCAATGCCTGCAGAGGCGCTGGCGCTAGGGAGCCGGGTAGAGCCAAATCTGCCTGCCCTGGGGCGCAAGCGTGTGCGGCGATTATTACTGGAGGTGGGCACAGAACAGCTAGCCTTTCGGGGCGAAGAGCTTGGCGAGCTGTGCACAGCCCTTTTGGGGCACCAGGCTCCCGAGGCGGAACGTGCTGCGCTGGAGCGAGTGACCGATGGTTGGGCAGCACTGCTGGTACTTGCGGCACCCTATGTGGAAAGCGCAGGGCAAACGGCACTTGATGCTTTCGCTACTGGCGATACCGCACTCTATGACTATCTGGCCGCCGAGGTGCTGGATACTCTGCCCACAGAAATTCGGCAGGAGACATTAGAGGCAAGTTTATTACCCCGCTTGAGCCCGGATAATATCGCACCGGAGCTACTACGTACCCTGGATCGCCGCCGCTTACTGATACGCGCCGAAGATGGGGTTACCCGTGTTTTCCATCCATTGCTTGCCGAGTTCCTGAGACAGCGCCTCAAGGAAGAGAGAGGTGAGGAGGCGTTTAAGGGCCTCTGTCGTAAGGTAGGAGGTCAGCTCCTCTCTACAGGCAACTGGGCGGATGCGTTTCCTCTGTTGCGGGATGCGGACGATTGGGAAGCCATTGCCAACTGGTTAGAGGCTCAGGCAGAGAGGCATCCGTTTCGGCGCTGGCTGCGCCTCCTGCCGGAACAGACTCTGCATACCCGTCCGCTACTGGCCCTACGCCGAGCCAATGGACATCTGGATGGCGGGGAATATCCAGATGCCGAGCGGATCCTGTTGTTTGCCGAAGCTGAATACCAGCGCCAGGGAGATACTGATGGCGCTCTGCGCGTGGTGCTGGCCCGCGCCCGATTACTCCGTTTAAGTGGGCGATTGGCCGAGGCCGCAGCCCTGGGAGAGGAACTGGAAAGCAGGCTTGATAGCGCGGGAGTGCAATCCGGATTCGGAATTCTCTACCACCAGGCCCTTATGGCCGTTAATTACTACCAGGATTTAGGGCGCACGGAGCGCTACCAGGCAGCATTGATTCGCCATGCCGAGGAGACAGGATCACGGCAGGCTCTCGTAAATTCCCTGATGCACCGGGCAGCTACCCTGCGCCGCTGGGCAGGTGACTTCGAGGGGCAGGAAGCCGATCTAGAGCGTGTGCAGTCTCTCTACGAAAGTGGTGTGCCCGATAGTGTACGCGCCTCTATTGCCACAATTCGCCTGGAAGCCGCCTGGATGCGCCGCCTGCCGAATATCCAGGAGCATTTAGAGCAAGCCAGAGAGCTGGCACAGTTGGCGCAGGCACGTCAGGTGCTGGGCTACATTGAGTGTGTCGAGGCGCTTTTTGCCGCACGTAGCGGTTCCCTGGAGGAGGCACGTAAGGCACTGGCTTTTCTGGTCAGTGAGGAGTTGCCCGCGCGCCTGGCACGGGCGTTTCTGGCGGCCCGTGCCGGAGATGAGGCGATGCTGGAAGAGGACACTCATCCACCCACAGAAGCACTGGAGCGAGCGCAGTGGCATCACTTTGTGGGACCGCTGATACTGGCCGGTAAGCGCACCCACGCCGCAGAGCTGGCGCGAAGTGCACGGGATGCCGCGCTTATGCTCCACATGCCCTTCGATGAAGCGCTCTCTCGTGCGTTTCTAGCGCTCAGTACTGGCGATGCTACCGAGGCGGGGCTGGCGCTAGATGCCTTCTTTACGCATGGCTGGCAAGCAACTCTGGAAGGCCTGGAGCGAGACGATGCCGTGCGCTTGATGGGCCTCGGACTGCCCCGCACACGCTATGCTGCCGCCTGTCGTGACCTTCTCTCTCACTGGGGCGTAACGTCTGTGCACCTGACCACCTTCGGAGCTCTAGAGGTAATCTGGAACGGGCAGCAAGCAAGCTGGCCCCGCCCTAAAGCGCGCGCACTCTTTGCGTACTTACTGCTCCAAGAAGGTCGCCCGGTGCCGGTGGAGCGAGTGGCCGATATGCTCTGGCCAGAAGCCGATATAGAGAAAGCGCGCCAGAGCTACCGAACACACTGCTCTTATCTACGGCAGGCGCTCGGTGCCGACTGCCTGGAAACCACGCACGAATCGGTACGGTTGGTCCTGCCAGGAATTGTAGACGATGACCGGTCGCAGTTCCTGCGCGCTCATGCCAGCGACTCTCCTTTGCTCTGGCTAGCTGCTCTGGAGCGGGTGGGGGATGCCGCGTTTCTAGCCGAGTTTCCGTATGAGGACTGGGCAGACGCTGCCCGTGAGACCATGCACCGAGCCCGCCGCGAGCTACGCCTGCGCCTGGCCGAGCATCGCCTTTCTCTGGGGGACCCGGATGGCGCACTGCCTCATGCACGCGCCGCTCTTACAGAAGACCCTCTAGACGAAGATGCGGCTCTCACTGTTCTTACTGCCGAATCCGCTCGCCACAGGCCCGGTGAAGCGCGTCGAGTCTGGGAGTCCTACTGCCTGGCGGCGAAAGAGGCCGAACTTCCTCTCTCTGCAGATGCTCTGAGCCTCGCTCGTAAGCTCGGAATCGCTTGATAACGTTTCGATAACACCCATCCCATAGACTTTTCTCAACACCATGGGAGGGTGTCGTTCGTGAGAAAAGTGAGCATTATCGCATTGGCGCTGAGCGCCGCTATCAGCCTATCGGGAGCCGCTTTCGCGCAGGGGGGAAATCGCGCTAACCGACAGAATCGACAGGAAAAGCGCCAGAACCAGATTCTGGCGGGCCGTATTGTGCAGGGAGTCCTGAAGAACACGACGTTCGGGGACAATGCTACCGTTACCCTGGAAGTGCCAGACCTTGGCACCATTGTGGCAAAGTGCGCCGTGGGAGTGCAGTTCCACCAGGGAATGACCGGCAGTACTCTGACTAGCTTTGCAATAAACACGATGAACCAGACCGTGACTGCCGAGTTGGTGAAGTCACAGGGAGTCTGGAGCCTGCGGGAAATGTGGGACTCCACTAACTGGCAGAAGTTCCTTCAGCGGCATGAGGGTATCAAGAGCGGCGGCATCGTTTCTCAGACAAACCGGGTGCTCCAGCTTAGTGGTGACCTGCGCTATGGACTCAGCAAAGACACTCGCTGGGTCAAAGGTATGCAGAACTCCAACCCGGAAGCCTTCAATGCCCGCGACACCGTCTATGTAAAGAGTGAGGTAAAAGACAACGTGCCTGTGGCAATCATTGTGGCCGACACCATGGCCGGGGCAGAATCGACCGCACTGGATACCGCGCAGCCGGGAGGCGATATTCCTAAGCGTCCGTTTCCGGGCAATAATCGTCCCAAAAAGGGCGAAGGAATGAGTGAGCGCCCGGCTAGTTCCGGCTCTAGCTCTGGGTCTACGGGTAATACCCGCCCGCCATCCACTGGCTCCAGTCAGAGCGCCAGCGCCTACAAAATCCGCATGTTCCTGAAGGTCACTGACTCCAGTGACAATGCAACAGAGGGCGTAGCTGGCGCTTACGGACAGGCAGCAAAACTGGTTGGTCTAACCGACAAAAAAGTAGAGTGCTTCGGGGAAATGCGCGCTAATGGGCAGCTTATATGGCAGATAAAGCGCGAGGACTCGAAAAACTATCAGCGCCAGGCCGGGCAGACCATTACCATTCTGCCCCCCGCCAACTCTCCCTACCGCGACGGAAGCAACTGGGTCTGGAACAGTGGGCAGCTCTCTTTGACCGGTGCACTGAAAGACGATGACAACCTGACCTCGGATGACATGCTCTATCAGTGGACACTAAACCTGGACCTGGCAACACTCGCTGGGCAGGGCGAGAAGACCTACAAATCCGCGGGCGGCAAAGCCGAACTTCACATCGTTGTAACTAGATAAAACATTTGTTTGCAGGAAGCGACAGGCACCGGGTAGAATTTCTATTCGGTGCTTGTTGAGCTTGCTGTCGAAAACTTCGCTCTGGTAGAGAAAGTCCGGCTCCCATTTGGGGCGGGGCTTAACTTGCTTACTGGAGAGACCGGTGCAGGAAAGTCTATTCTCTTAGATGCCCTGGGTATGGTGCTTGGGGAGCGTGCCACGGGGGACCTGGTCCGCCATGGGAGCGATAAAGCCCGCGTAGAAGCCGTTTTCCAGATAGAGGAAGCGCCCGAGCCGCGGCTGCTCCACGCCCTGGAATCCACCGGGATAGAGCTGGAAGACGGTTTATTGATTCTCAGCCGGGAGCTGACTGCTACCGGGAAGAGCCAGGCCCGAGTGAATGGCCGCCCGATTACCGTCGGCACCCTCAAGACCCTGGGTGATGCTCTGGTAGATATTCACGGCCAGCATGAACATCAGTCGCTTATGGCTGTAGAACGCCATGCGGATTTACTCGATCTGTGGGCCGGGGCAGACGTTCAAAAGAAAAAAGCGACAGTCTTGGAGGCCTTCGAGGCCGCCCGCGCTGCTCGGCGGGAGTGGGAAGCCCTGCTGCGCGATGCCCGAGAGCGTGCTCGTACTCTGGACCTGTTGAGCTACCAGCGCGATGAAATCGAAGCCGCCGCCCCGAAAGTCGGTGAAGACGAAGACCTGACCACCGAAAAAATCAGGCTGAGTAGCGCTGAGCGCCTGCATGCCGCCGCGCAGAGCGCCTATTCCGCCCTGCGGGATGGTGGAGCTATCGA
Organism: Armatimonas sp.; assembly: GCA_049840835.1. Taxonomy (GTDB): domain Bacteria; phylum Armatimonadota; class Armatimonadia; order Armatimonadales; family Armatimonadaceae; genus JANLTX01. The sequence goes on from JASGJG010000003.1 coordinate 53,852, forward strand.
GGCCCTCAGCAGTGCCGTGGCCGAGATAGAGCGCGCCGCCCGCTTAGATCCCTCTCTCAGTAGTCTCCTGGAAACTCTTCAGAGCGCCCTCTACGCCGCCGATGATGCTGCCCGCGACGTTCGCACCTACCGTGACTCCGTGGAGTTTCAGCCGGACCGTCTGGAAGAGATAGAGGCCCGACTAGACACACTCAAGACCCTGAAGCGAAAGTACGGCGAAGGGCTGGCCGAAGTATTGGCCTATCACGCCGAGATCTCCGAACGCCTGGAGACCCTGGAAAACGCCGAGGAGCGCCTGAGCCAACTGGAGCGCGCCACAAAAGATGCCGAAGCTGAGCTCGCCCGCCGCTGTGCCACGCTCACAGAGGCTCGCAAGAAGGCCGCGATTCCGTTTGCGAAAGCCATTCAGACTGAGCTGAAAGATCTCGCCATGGCCGCCACCCGTTTTTCTGTCTCTATCGAGCCGAAAGAGCCGGGCGCTTCCGGGGCAGATGCTATCGAGTTCCTTATCTCTCCCAACCCTGGGGAACCACTACGCCCTCTAGCGAAGATCGCGTCCGGTGGTGAGCTATCCCGCTTGATGTTGGCGCTGAAGTCAGTCATGGCAAAGAACATCGCGCCACCGGTCATGGTCTTTGATGAAATCGACTCCGGTATTGGTGGGCGCACCGGCACCATTTTAGCCGAGAAACTCCACACTCTCGCCGGGCGTGCGCAGACTCTCTGCATCACGCACCTGCCCCAGATTGCCGCCCGAGGCGATGTGCACTTCTTTATCGAGAAGCGAGTCGAAGGCAAACGCACCCTGGTACACGTCGCACGATTAGAAGGCGATACCCGTGTCTCCGAGATTGCCCGTATGCTGGGCGGGGAGGCCACCGAAGCCGTGGTCAAGCACGCCCGCGAGCTACTCGGTTCCCCCGCGTAGCCACTCCACTTCCTCAGGCGTAAGAGTCAGCTTTGCCGCACCGAGGCACTCTTGAAGATGCGTTTCACTATTAGTGCTGAACAGCGGAAGTGTGGATATGAGCAAGCTGCGCAGATAGGCTAAGGCTATCTGCGAGGGAGTAGCACCACGCTTCTCCGCCAGCTCCTTGGCTCGCTCCCGCCGCGCCTCATTTTCCGGGCTCCGGTAGAGGTTGCTATCTCTGCCCGCAAAGTAGCCACTCGCTGTAGAAGAATATAGCGTCAGTGGCAGGCCGAAGTCGATTTCCTCTTGAGTCAGATAGCGCACGGTCGGATCGGCAGTAGGAGTCCAGGTAGGAGTCGCTAAACTTCCCTGAATCTGCGAAAGAGCGAACCCTTTCCAGCCCCGCGCTGCTGCTGCTTCGTTCGCTTCACGAATACGTGCTACCGACCAGTTGCTGGCTCCCAGATGACCCAGCCGGGAATCCTGCAGCGGCTCCAGAATCTCCGCTACTGGAGTTGTACCGTCGTCTCGGTGCAGAAAGTACACCGGCAGAAAGTCCACGCCCAATCGCTCGCAGCTCTCCGTGATGTCTTTCTGAAGCTGTTCGGGGCTGAGGAAGTGCGCCGGGCGGACATAGTGAGGCTCCAGTGAAGGATGTCCCCCCTTGGTCATCACAACAGCTGTCTCCAGCACGCCAAGCTGCTTCAGTACGCGCCCCAACTCTCGCTCGCTGGCCCCAGCACCATCTGGCTCCCAGCAGGCGTAGCAATGCGCGGTATCGAACACATTGCCACCCGCTTCTAAATACATGGCTATCTGGCGCACAGCGTCGTCGCCTTTCAGGGCTGTGCCCAATCCACCTGCGCCATACCCCAGAGGAAACCAGTTCTCGAAAAGCATAATGCGTCAGGATTCTGGAAGAGAAGAGAGAAGACCTGCGTAGGCAATAATCCCGGTCCTGAAAGGGCCGGTCTACCAATAAAGCGGACCTCCGGCCCGACCATCCCGAAGGGATGTTTCTCCAGCCGCCCCGGGTACCCGGCGGCTGGGTGTGGCGCTTTTCCGTAGACCGGTCCTTTCAGGACCGGGCAACATTGGCCGTATTTTGCAACCTTGGGGCGCATTCAGATGTCTCTGTAGGGCATGGAGCTTCAGTTAGAGGGGCTGACCAAGACCTATCCGAACGGGGTACGGGCGCTGGATGGAGTGAGCCTCACGATTCCGCGTGGGTTGTATGGGTTGTTGGGACCGAATGGGGCAGGGAAATCGTCGTTGATGCGCACGATTGCTACCCTGCAGCGGCCCGATACCGGAACGCTCCGCTTTGGCAATATAGATATTCTGCAAGACCCGGATGCACTTCGGGCGACCCTGGGCTATCTGCCGCAGGAGTTTGGGTTCTATCCCACGCTCTCCGGAGAAGCGACATTAGACCACTTTGCCACGCTTAAGGGGCTGGGGAATCCGAAGGAGCGTAAGGCCGTGGTGGAACACCTGCTTGGGCAGGTGAACCTGTGGGAGGCCCGCAAGAAAAACGTGGGTGGATACTCCGGGGGGATGAAGCAGCGCCTCGGGATCGCGGTCGCGCTGGTAGGTAACCCGGAGCTCATCATTGTCGATGAACCGACGGCTGGGCTCGACCCCACCGAGCGCCATCGGTTTCTGAACCTGCTCAGTGAGGTTGGCGAGAAAGCGACAGTGATTCTCTCTACCCATATCGTAGAGGATGTCCGGGAGCTCTGTGAGCGCATGGCGATTATTGCAAAGGGGAGAGTGGTAGCTGAGGGCGGACCCGAAGAGGTGATTGGCAGTATCAGCGGAAAACTCTGGCGTCGCTCCGTGCCTAAGGTCGCACTTCCGGAACTGGTAGGAGATTTCCCCATAGTGTCTCAGCGCCTGGTAGCTGGGAAACCGGTGATTACCATCTACTCCGAGAGTGAGCCGGGGAATGGGTTCGTACCTGTTCTGGCGGACCTGGAAGATGCGTATTTCTACTTCACACGCTTCCGAGCAGAGGGATAAGCCATGGGCGATATTCTTCGGTTTGAACTGCGGTTCCGATTCCGGCAGGTCTCTACCTATGTCTTCTTCCTTGTTCTGTTCCTGCTGGCGTTCGGCCTCATGGCCAGTGATGCCGTCAAGATAAGCGGGGGAGATGGCCAAACAAAGGCCAACGCACCTATTGTGTTGGGGCAGATAACGGGCATCTTAGGCGCATTCGGGGCAGTCATTGCCAGTGCGCTGGTGGGGACCGCTATCTACCGGGACTTCGAGGCGCAGGCTCATGAGCTGTTTTTCACGACCCGATTGAAGAAATTCGCCTACTACTTCGGGCGCTTTATCGGCGCGTTTATTGTCACTCTATTTGTGTACTCAGGCCTGCTATGGGGGCTTCTCATCGGCTCGGCCATGCCCTGGGTAGACAAAGCGACTCTCATGCCGTTTCGAGCGGCAAGCTATGCGAATATATTCTGGCTGATACTGCTGCCCAATGTCTTTCTTATCTCAGCTCTGTTCTTTGTCTTCGGCGCCATCACACGGAGCCTGCTGGCTATCTACGCGCTCGGGGTGGGGCTCCTGGTTGGCTGGGCTGTGTCTTCCGGACTACTGCGTGCCTTAGATAACCGCACTATAGCAGCGCTCTTTGATCCTTTCGGCCTGGCGGCTATCGGTGCGGTCACTCGGTACTGGTCTCTGGCAGAGAAAAACGCGCAGCTTCTTCCTCTGGCCGGAGCACTACTCTGGAACCGGCTGCTCTGGGTAGGAGTAGGAGCAGCGATTCTTACAGGCGGCTACCGTATCTTCCAGTTTGCCGCTCGTGGTCCGGCTCTGGTTCGGCGTGTACGAGCCGATGTCAGCCCTGCACCTCTGGGGGGGCTGGCACCAGTAGCCACAAAACATTCGGGTGGGGCGCTCTGGCCATTGATTCGGTTCTACACCATAGACATGGTGCGGAGTGTGCCGTTTCTGATTATTGTGCTGGCAGGCATGCTGATGCTCGTGGTCAGCGCGTGGAACGCCGACGAGATATTCGATAACGCGGTCTACCCGGTTACCCGAATCATGGTGGAGCAGGTCGCGGGGAGCTTCGGACTGTTCCTAATGATCATCGTCACTTTCTACAGTGGCGAGCTGGTCTGGCGAGAGCGCACCCTGAAGCTAGATGGCATTCATGATGCCCTGAAGGTGCCATCTGCCGTGGTCATGGCGGCCAAGTTTATTGCGCTGGCACTGACTCTTGCCGGGCTGCTCCTGCTGGTTATGCTATCCGGCATGCTGGTGCAGCTTTTCAAAGGCTACACGCATCTGGAGCCGGGGCTGTATCTGAGCTTTCTGTTTATCGGCTACCCCACTCTGCTCTGCCTGTCTGCATTGGCCTTTACCATTCATACCGTGGTGAACCAGAAGTTCCTGGGGCATACGCTCATGATTGTGAGCTATGTGGTGACTGCCGTGCTGCCTGCCATCGGTGTGGAGCATAACCTGCTGCACTTTGGCGAAACCCCCAGTATCACCTACTCGGATATGAACGGCTATGGGCCGTTTCTCGTCCCTGTCTTCTGGTTCAGCCTCTACTGGCTGCTGATTTCCTGCCTATTGCTCTTGCTCACCCGCAAACTCTGGGTGCGCGGCAAAGATGAAGCCCTGAAGCTCCGCTGGCAAACTGGGCGGCTCTCGCCATTATGGATGCCGCTGGCTGCTGGAGTGCTGGCAACTGCTGGCTGGATTTTCTACAACACGAATGTGCTTCAGAGGTTCGAGACCGCAAAGACCAAGCTGAAGTCTCAGGTCACCTACGAGAAGACCTACAAAGCCCGTTGGGAAAAGGCACCCATGCCCCGCATTGTGGCGGCGGACCTGGATGTCACTCTCTGGCCCGAGAAAGGCCAGTATCGGGTAAAGGGTGTCTATACGCTCAAAAACAAAACCGCCAAGCCTATCTCGGAGATTCTAGTCGACTTCAATCGAGATCTCACCGTGCATCAGATGGAGCTGGCAGGTGGCGCGGACCTGCTCTTTGAGGATAAAGCGCTGGGGGAGCGTGGCTATCGCCTGAAGACCCCGCTGACGCCGGGCAAAGAGATCACATTCACCTTCGATCTGGCCGAGGAGCGACGAGGCTTCCCTAACGATGGCCCGGAAACCGCCGTGGTAGCGAACGGGACCTTTCTAACCATGCCCGGCCCCTCTATCGGATACCAGAAGGATGCAGAGATCTCGGATGTAAACGAGCGGCGCAAGCAGGGACTGCCACCACGCCCGCGCCGTCGCCCTGCCAGCGATTTAGAGGCCCGAAAGAATACCTACCTGGGCAGCGATGCAGACTGGATCAAGTTCGCCGCCACCGTGCGCACCGAGCCGGGGCAGATAGCGATTGCACCGGGCTACCTGCAGCGTGAGTGGGACGAGGCCGGGCGGCGCTGCTTCCGCTACGAAATGGACGCGCCCATTCGGAACTTCTATACCTTTGTCTCGGCGCGCTACAAGGTACAGAAAGACAGCTGGACCTCCCCGGAAGGCAAGAAAGTGGCGGTGGAGGTCTACTACCACCCCGACCATGCCTACAACATAAAGCGCATGATAGATGGGGTAAAGGCTGCGCTGACCTACTGCAGCAAGAACTTCAGCCCCTACCAGTTCCGCCAGGCACGCATTCTAGAATTCCCTGCCTATGCCCAGTTCGCGCAATCGTTTCCCAATACCATTCCCTACTCCGAGAGCATCGGATTCATTCTAAAAGTCGACCCGAAGAAGCCGGAGATTACGGATGTACCGTTCTATGTCTCTGCGCATGAAATGGCGCATCAGTGGTGGGCACACCAGGTACTTGGGGCAGATGTAGAGGGCTCGGAGATGCTCGCGGAATCCCTGGCGGAGTACTCGGCTCTCATGACTCTGAAGGCGCACTATGGCACCGAGTTTCTAGAGAGCTTTATGGATAACGATCGGGACCGCTACCTGCGCGGGCGCGGCTCGGAGCGTGAGGAAGAGAACCCGCTGCTGAAAGTGCAGAGCCAGCAGTATATTCACTATCCCAAGGGCGCACTGGTTTTCTATGCCCTGGCCCAGCGCATCGGCGAAGCGAAGCTGAACGCGGTACTCAAGAAGTTCGTACAGAAAACCGCCTTCCAGGAGCCGCCCTACACAACTTCTCTGGAACTATATGAGTTGCTCAAAGAAGCCACACCCGAAGCCGACCGGGGCTATCTGGCAGACCTGTTCGAGCGAATCACACTCTATGACCTGCGCGTGACTGGGGCCACCACCAAGGAGATCGGTAAGAAGTGGCGAACCACGGTCACTATCTCTGCCGCCAAGCACTATGCGGATGGAGTAGGCAACGAGACCGAAGCGCCGCTCGATGAACCCGTACCCGTCACGCTCCGAGTTGGTACCGATGATGACCTGCCGCACGGCAAGACCGTCGGTGACAAAATCGTGCGCCTGAAAACCGGCACGCAGACCATCACGATAGATACGGATCAGATACCCACGCAGGTGATTGTAGATCCGCTGCATCAGTACATCGATCGCACCAGCGAAGACAATGTCCACGAGGTAAAGCAGAGCCCGTAACCCGATATTCCCATGCGCCGTTATAGAGCGCATGGGAACACGAAAGATTCTGCCGTGGGTGGCCGCCACAAGTACACTTCTGGTAGCCCTCCACCCCGGTACAGCCTGGTTGGTGCAACTGCCAGTCCGGGGCATAGCTGTTGCTCTTACTGGCGGTCTGGAGGCAAATCGGCAGAGGGTGGCGGCACAAAAACCACAGAATGCCACCCTGGCCTTGGCGGCGGCTGGTAACGATCTAAATCGTGTTCAATCCCTGGTATCTCGGTTTCCTGGTAGCCCCGATATTCGTGCTGTTGCTGTTCGGTTGGCAACGGTGGAAGGGCGGGGAATCAGGCTTCCAAAGCCCGATAAAGCGGGCACGGCAGAGCCTGGTAAGTTCTATGCTTCTGGAGCGCAGGCGCTTATAGACAACGCCGTCGCGGGCGCTAAGCTGGATCCGGATAACGCGTTCTTTCCCGCCATGAAAGCCGTGGCTCTGCTCACTCAGCGACAAGACACGGCAGCCTGGGACTCTCTGCGGGAAGCCGCAAGAAAGTCCCACTACAACGACTATACGGCTGCCTCTCTTCGTGGCAAACTTCAGCTCACAGAGCAGGCACAGGGGCGCACACCAATCACACCGGCTATTGCGCTTATTGCTGCGGAGCTATATCCCCACTATGCTCCCCTGCGTAACATGACCTTCTGGGCGCAAGAAAGAGCGATTGCCCTGGAGAAAACCGGTCATACTGAAGAAGGCATGGCAATGCGCCAGGATATTTTGAACCTGGGGCACCTCATGCGCCGCGATTCTACGACGATTATCGGGTCTCTTGTCGGAGAGGCTCTCTGCGCCATCGCTACCAACCGTCCCAATGGGATAAGGGTGCCAGAGATTAAGGAGTTTCTGAAGACCGGGGCGTCGGAAGAGACTGCCAGGGAGCAGCGTGACGCCCAGATTGCTGAGAACTGGAAGGCATGGGCCGTAAAAGCCGGGCATCCCGAGCTAGCCGAGGTTGCCACAGAGAACCAGCAGCAGTTCGCTCAGGCAAAGGTACAGCGGGGACGTGTTATCGAAGATTCCTTTGTTAGCGTCAATACCGTCGTCAGCGAGGCTTTACTTCTCTTTCTGGTGGCCTGGCTTTTCTACTCTTTTGTGATGACCATAGTAGGGACCCTGCGCAAAAATGGGGCATCAGTGGCGCTCCCCATACACCCCATGCGCCTGGTTGCTTCCGCTATGGTAATCGAAACCATAGGTGTGGCGCTTACGCTGCTGGCGTCTTCCAAAAGTTCGTTGAATCTGGGCTGGGCTGCCATCAGCTTTCTGGTGCTGGGGATGATGTTCCCGGATATACATATGGCGGTCATCGCTCGCCGTACCGGAGTGCTCTACAAAAAGCTAGCTCCCACAGTAAGGCGCTCTGTGTACCCCGTGCTGGCAAGCCTGCTGCTGATACTCTGGGCTGCTCTTATGCTGGGGGTGGGTAAGCAAGAAAATCAGTGGCGTACCCGATTAGATGCCTACATTACTCAGGAGAACGCGCCCAATACGCCGGATGTCTGACGGAAATGATGCGCCGCTTTCTTTTGCCTACTATAGCCCTTCTAGGGGTGATACTTGTCCTGCTTGTACCGCAGACTAGCTGGCTTGCACGGGTGCAGGTCAAGATGGCCTGGTTTGGGCAGGGAAAAGAAGAAGTCAAACTGCGAACCACTCCGCCGGAGCCTATTGCCACAACTCCTGCCATGGAGGCAGTATGGAGACTCAATACACTCTGTACAGAAAAATTGGAGTGGCTGCGTGCTGATCTGCATAAATTAGTCACTGGATATTCTTGGGACGATACGCCGATGAATCCTACTGTAGCTGCAGAAGCTCTGAAGCTTTGTTCTATCGGAGAGCAAACTGACCCGGAGAATGCCTTCTTTCCACTAATGCGCGGGTCGGTACTATTTGGCTTACACAGAGACTCTGAAGCCCTGGAGGTGCTGCATCTGGCTACAGAAAAATCCCGATTTGATACCTACGAATCGGATGCTACTCGTTCTGTCTATCAGCAACTGCAGGCGCGAGGGAATCAGGGAATCACGGGCTATACGCTACCTTTGCAAGATGTGTGGGATGCCCAGAAGATGTGGCCGTCGATGTTGGGTGGGGCATACCAGGGAATGGTGGCTCATGCCTTGCGGCGACAGAGCATAGGTGACTTGAAAGGGGCTATGGCGCTCCGACAAGACCTGCGACGACTCTATGATTTTCTGATTCAGAAAGAACCGTATGCAGCCCCACGCATTGAAATAATAGCGCAATTAAATCCGGGAGGCTTGCGTGCAGGGATGGGGCCAACCTTGCCTATTGAGCAGCGCCCAGACCGCTATATCGCTTTTCTCCGCGAACAGGGCTATGCCAGTGAGGCGATAGCCTTTGAGAGAAGTTATGCGGTGAGTAGGGCGCAGGAAGCGGAGTTTAAGGCTAACTTAGTACGCGGGGATAAGAAGGCTGAGGCGATATCTCTGGTATATGGGCTATGCAACTGGGGATGGACGGGCCTTATTCTTTTGGCTTCCGTAATCGCTACCCTGGGCAGTGGCATGCTAGCCCGCATGCTTCTTTTTACTCAAGGAGTAGAAGTTTCCAGGAAGGGGCGAATCGGGGCACTGCTTACATTCCTGATACTGGTGCCACTCATGGGGAGCGTTTGCTACGGACCGGCAGAAGAAACGCTGTCTGCCTGGATAGTTGAGACGATGCGACCTGCAGGTAGAGATCAGGGGGGATGGCTGTTAGCAAGCTACTGGAACAATATGCAGGCGTTGGTAGGGCTGCTGGCTCCTGTATTCCTGGCTCAGTTTATTGGCGTCATCTGGGCCTTGGTCAAACGTCGCCCACTGGGGCAGGGGATTTTAGGGGGAGTTTGGCGAGCCAGCATTCCGGTGGCATCCGTGACTCTAATGATTTGGTGTAGTGGCATCGTCTGGTTGGCGCAGGAGGAAGTGAGCCATCTAGCACGTTTTTCGGAGGCTCTGCAGCAATGATACGCCGCTTCCTTCTACCCACTATGGCTCTTACGGGGCTGCTGTTTGTATTGCTGTCGCCACAAACCGGCTGGCTGGCCCGACAGCAACTCAAAATGGCCTGGCTGAATCAAGGAGAGGCGGAGATTAAGCGTCTTACGACTCCTCCCACACCAGTTGCAACGACACCTGCGATGGAGGCAGCCTGGAAACTCAATACGCTCTGCACCGGGAAATACACTTGGCGGCGTGCCGATCTGGAACGCCTAGTGTCCACCTCTGTGTCAGAAGAACAAGAGCCTCTGAAATATGCTTCTTATGAGGAAGTTTTGCGGCTCTGTGCTATTGGAGAGCAGTATAACCCACAAAATTCCTTCTTTACTTTGTTGCGTGGCGCTGCCTTACTTGCTTCACACAAAGATGCTGCTGCTCTGAAAGAGCTACATATAGCCGCACAAAAAAACTACTTTGAGGGCTACGATGCAGCTGCGCTAAATGGGATGTATCAGCAGCTAAGGGCGCATAAAGCACAGGGGCTGACTGAGGTAACTCTGCCTCTATACCTGGCTTCAGGCACAAAGAGGATGTGGGGAGGAAATCTCCGCTTTTTCTTTCGTGGGATTATGGCATATGCACTCAAGCGACAGATGGAGGGGGATCTAAAAGGAAGCATTGCATTGCGCCAAGACCTGCGCCGGATTTATGACCTGCAACTTCAGAGAGATATATTCCCCTTACCATGCTATGTAGAGATAGCTCAGTTAAGCCCATTGCCCCTACCCCTTATAGGTACTGACGTGAAAAGCAGTCCTATAAAGGAAATGCAACTTCCGGTCTGGATGGGACCGATTCTGTCAACCAAACAGCGCCTGATAAACTATCCGATTTTCCTTCGTGAGAATGGATATACGCAGGAGGCATATGCCTTTGAAAAGGGATTAGCTCTAAATAAAGCTAAATCCGAGGAGCGTAAGGCGCGTCAGGAGCAAATTGGAGATATTTGGAGTGTTATGGGGTATGTGCACCAGATGTCCCTACAGGCATGGTGGGGGCTGCTTTTATTGACCTCTGTTATTACTTCGCTCAGTTGCGGTGTTCTTGCCCGTGCACTATATTTCACACAGAGTAATGATGTTTATAAAAAGGGGCGTATCGGGGCTCTATTGGTATTTTGGGTGTTAGTGTTGCTGATAGGTAGCGCCTGGCATGGTTCTATGGATGATGCAGTTATGGCTTGGGTAGAACGGGTAGTACAGCCTTGTTATTCTGCGGGTGGTGACTCAGAGCCGAAACCCTGGTATTCCGATCTGCTATGGTCTTTGAATCGGTGGGGCAGTAATGCTATTGTAATTCTAATAGCTCTTGCACCCGTACTGTTGGCTCAGTTTATCGGCGGCATCTGGGCGCTGGTGAAACGCCGCCCGTTGGGGCAAGGGGTGCTGGGGGGAGTCTGGAAGGCTAGCATTCCTGTGGCGGCGATTACTCTACTGATCTGGTGTGGCGGGGTAATGTGGCTGGCAAAAGAAGAAGCGCGCCAGCTGGCGCGCTTCTCTCAAGTGTTGCAGAGCGGGTACTAGTGCTCGCGGGGCTTTAGCGGCTGATAGTAGCTATCGCCAAGCGCCTCGGTGAATTCCTTGCCGTTCTCATCGATGCCGATTTTCGAGGCGGTGTAGTAGGAGCCGCCATTTCGGCTGGAGCCGCCGCGTACTCGGATGCGCTCAATCTTACGCTTGGGTGCTGCGATTCCGTAGATGCGGAAGGTCAGGTTGGCGCCTGTGGTCTTGGCACCGATGTAGATAGGGCCTTCCGTGTTGTTCTTGAACTTGAAATCCTGCGAATCCCAGACAACCGTAGCGTCTCGACCGGCAGGAAGATAGGTCACGCGCGACGAGTGGCAGCGCCGGTCCGTAATCTTCATGTCTGCGAAGAGCGCGGCATTGTACAGGGTCGAGGAGACCTGGCACACACCGCCACCGAGCGAGTCGATTACGGTGCCGTTCACGTACATATGGCCCATGCGCCAGCCATAGCCAGGATCACGCGGGCCGACGATTTTGTTGTACGAGAACTCTTCGCCGGGGCCGAGAATCGTGCCGTTTATCTTGCTAGCCGCGTGGGCAATATTGTGGCAGCGGTCATCAGAGCTGAAGCCGTAGTAGCTGGAGAACGCGCCCATAACCGTGCCGACTTTGCCCAGTAGCTCATCCGTTACAGGAGCCTTGGTCTCTAGAATGACAACCTTGGTCTCGGCGCCATCGGCTAGCGATTCCACGCCTTCTTTCAGGAGCGATTTCTTGGTCGTGGCTTCGTCTAAGGTCAGGCCTTTGGCGGCGTGCTCAGAGATAACTAGCGCGCCGGTCTTATCGTCCATCTTCGCTCGCGCGTTCTTTGGCTTTCGGTTGACCTCTTTGGCGATACGAGCCAGAGCTTCATCGATTTTCTTTTCGTCGAGGTCGAACTTGGGGGTTACGGTGATACCGCGCTCACGCTCACCCCAGTAGATCTTCTCGAACATGTTGTCATCTTTGCCAACCGAGAAGGCTTCGGTGATAGCACTGTCCAGATCGAACTTGCCTCCCAGGTTACCCAGGGGCGTCTTCCAGGTCTTTCCGGAGGCGGGAGCGGTAAACGTAACCGCGTTCTGTAGCTCCGTCTGCGCCCAGGTGCGCGCTTTCTGTAGAGCTTCATCACGGGTGAGGCCACCCAGGTCGGCTGTACCGAGCTTGATGCCCGGAGCGATTTTGTCAGGCGAGCCTATCTTGGTAGAGTAGGCATAGGCGCCTCCGAGCACAACGCCGACTCCCATAAGGGTACCCAGCGTAACAAAAGCAGCACGTCGACCCCGCGAGGAAGTGGGGGCATTGTTCGAGGTATCGGGTTCGGAAGTGGACACGGCAATCTCTCTGAAAAGGGATTCTACTGAGATTTTCGCGCTTACGCGCTTCGATCTTTAGAGGCTATATACCCGTCCGGCGTTTCGGCTAAACCGGGTCTTTTTTATCTTCGATAGCGGCGAGCCGCTCTCGCAACGCAGTCAACTCGGACAGTATACCGCGAATTGCCTCGCCTTGCGGGTCTACAGCGTTCAGTGTGGAGTCCATCACAGGGGGCGGCGGCTCCGGTTCGGGCTTGTCGATATACGCCCCATCCTGTTTGATGACTTTCGCCGGGATTCCCACGGCAGTCGCATTGGGAGGAACATCACGGGTGACTACGGCGTTGGCGCCCACGCGCGCACCATCACCGATGACAATGTCACCGATAATTTTTGCACCCATGCCGATGAGAACGCCATTGCCCAGAGTGGGATGGCGTTTCTTCTGTTCCAGACTCGTTCCCCCCAGAGTTACGCCGTGGTACATCAGCACATCATCGCCAATCACGGCGGTCTCTCCAATGACCACGCCCATGCCATGGTCGATAAAGAAACGCCGCCCGATAGTCGCGCCCGGATGGATCTCTATCCCCGTTACGCTTCGCGAGTACTGGCTCACAATGCGAGCCATTGTCTTGAAGTTTGAGATCCAGAGTCGGTGCGCAATACGGTGATAGAACACGGCCCACAGCCCCGCGTAGGTCAGAACTTCCCACACGTTTCGGGCTGCCGGGTCCTTGGCAAAAATGGTCTTAATGTCTTCGCGAAACCGGGAGAACATCGCGAAAAATTCTATCCGCGATTGACTCAAAGAGCCACTTTGTGATAAACTTCTCAAAGTTTTGCCCATGCCTGCCAACGCGCTGCTCAACAGCTATATCCCGGTTCTGGTGATGGTCGTCGGTGCGGTTGCCCTCGCTCTTGCTTTTGTAGGGCTCTCTGCATTGATAGGACCTCGTCGGCCCAGTCCGGCCAAGGTTGCCCCCTATGAGTGCGGTGTGACGCCCATCGGGTCGGCGCGGGAGCGCTTCCCTATCAAGTTCTACCTGGTAGCGATGCTCTTTATCCTCTTCGATATCGAGACCGTCTTTCTGTACCCCTGGGCTGTGACCTACAAATCCAGCGGTGGCCTCATGCTCTTCAATCTGCTGGAGATGGCAGTGTTCGTTGCCATTCTCTTCGTCGGCTACGTCTACGTCTGGCGTCGCGGCGGCTTCGAGTGGGAGGAGTAGCTCTGTCAGCCCTGGGAACGGGGATACAGAAGCGCATGGCAATGCCATTTATTAAGGAGGCGCTCGCATGAGCGTAGAGACCAATCAGCCGTTCGTAACGGCCTCGCTCAACAAACTGGTCAACTGGGCAAGAAAAAACTCGCTCTGGCCCGCCACCTTCGGGCTAGCCTGCTGCGCTATTGAGATGATGGCCTCGACCGACAGCCGCTTCGACCTCTCTCGCTTCGGCTCGGAAGCCTTCCGCGCCAGTCCGCGCCAGGCCGATGTAATGATTGTCTCCGGGCGTGTCTGCAAGAAAATGGCCCCGGTACTCCGCCAGGTCTACGATCAGATGCCTGACCCCAAATGGGTGATCGCTATGGGTGACTGCGCCAGCAATGGCGGCGTGTTCAACAACTACGCCGTGGTGCAGGGTGTGGACCAGATCGTACCCGTGGATATCTACGTGCCTGGCTGCCCGCCCAGTCCGGATGCGCTGATTCACGCGGTTATGGAACTGCAGAAGAAAATTGACAAAGAGCGCTTCTCTGAGCGCTACTAGTTCTAGGGCTGGGAACGTCTTTAAAGGGCAAGCATGATACACGGTTTTCTAAACAAAGTTCAGCGCAGTCTTGCCCGCTCACGGTTTGCGGCCAGAGTATGTGTTAAGGTCCGAAATCAGGCGAACCGTGTTGTTGGTTACTATTTAGGCGGAGAAAGCAGTAACTCTTCCAAAAACGGTGAGTTCTCCATTATGGAGCGCATCGCGCCCGAGTGTAAGCTTTTTATAGATATCGGAGCCAACATGGGGGGCTGGACCCAGCACTTCATGACTCTCTCCAAAGGTCGAGGGTTTCTTTACGAGCCAGGAAAAGGCTGCTTTGAGCACCTGGAAAAGACCATGACCGACCCACGCCTGACCCTGCGGCACTGCGCGGTAGGCGATGTCAGCGGCCAGATAGAGTTTGTAGAAGACCTCGGGTTTACTGAGCATTCGTCTATAGCTACCACATTCAATGGCAGCGACAATGTGGTGCGCTACACCGTTCCTCTGATCACCATAGACCAGGAGTTTGCTGGTTCCAGTGAGACGATTGACTTCCTGAAGATCGACACGGAAGGCTACGACTTCAATGTCATAAAAGGCTGTCAGAAACTTCTGGAAGAGGGGCGAGTTCGCTTTGTCCAGTTTGAATACAACATCAACTGGATTCACGCAGGCTCTACGATTTTCGGGGCTATCGATTTCTTAAAGCGCTACGGCTACGATACCTACATTATCCGCGCAGGCGGAATCTCATCTATCGATTTAGATTACTGGGGAGAGTATGCCAGCTATTCCAACTATATTGCTTTCCAGAAGAAGGACGCCGACCTGTTGAAAGATCTCCACCAGGGGAACGTATAGCGCTAGCTTTGAGGAACTCCTATGCGCGTGTACTTAATTAATCCCGAAGAGATTGAAAACAACCTCTCTCTGGATACGAGAACCACCAGCAGCTCTTATAATAAATTGAGAGATGTTGCCGGTTTTTCGAAAGCCGGACACGTGGCTGTGGACTCCCCGGAGGCGGCGGATTTTCTACTGGCGGCCAGCTGTCATAACTCATTCGGACTGTTCTTCGATAACCTGAAGCGCTCCAAGTTATTCAGTAAGTACAAAGACCGAGTCTATGCGTATTCGTATGATGACAATGTGTTTCCTGCCTTGCCAGGCATCTACTCGGCAGCCTCTCCTTACTACTGCTCACTAGGATGGGCGACAGCGGCTCCCTATATTTCAGATACGATTTTTGATTTTGAATTTCCTCAGGTGCCGATGAAAGATAGAGACCTTTTGTACTCTTTCTTAGGAACATCTGCCACGCACCCACTGCGGGATACTGTGCTGTCTCTAAAGCACCCCGATGGGCACTGCGCGGATATGTCGATCAACTCGGTCTCTATCGACGAGCGACGTAAGGTCTACAAAGCCATCATGGCCCGCACGAAGTTCGCGCTCTGTCCAAGGGGCGTGTCACCATCGTCGGTGCGATTATTCGAGGTCATGGAGGCGGGTTGTGTGCCCGTGATTCTCTCCGATGAACTTATCTTGCCTGAGGGACCGAACTGGGACGAGATTATTGTTAAAATCCCGGAGAGCGATGTTCTACAGGTGCCAGAGCTGCTACAGGGCTATGTGGAACAGGCGGAGTCGCGAGGGCTGAAATCGCGCCAGGCCTGGGAGCAGTATTTCTCGCCCAATGCGCTCTTTGATTGGTCCGTGAACGCGATTACGAACCTGCCGGTTTTTAACTCTCCAGAGAAGCTAGCCTCGGTTCGAAAGATCGCCGAGCGAGAAGCAGTAATGGATCCGAGCAATATTCGAAAGCGCCTGGGCTACATGAAGAGCAATCTAAAGAAAACGATGAGGTCTTACCTTGCACCTCGATAGTAACCTTCGTGCTGTGAGAAAGTGCATCGGCATGGTAAATAGAGGGCGCGCCGTGGACAGGGCACTGGATAAGTGCCGACTGGGGGCGAAAAAGTAATATGGTAGATGTTGATGTTCGGCTGGGACTTTCCGGCTCCGATCTCGCGATTCGGGAGCGGACCTATACTAGCGACCTGAAGACCACTGGTCAGAGCAATATCGCTGAGGCAGACTCGCCGGAGCTACTGGCGCTGAAGAAGGCCGGGCTGGCTGGCGAGGTGGTAGTGGCACGCCGGTTTCGTGGGCAGGATTTTCTGACCGTTCGCAAAGAGCGTATTCTGGATATCCTGGCGACGCTCAAGGTGGACGCGAATACTGCCTACGATATTGTCTCCGATGTGCTGGGCAACGACCTGCTCGGTTTCGGACGAGAGCCGCGCTTCGAGGTTATCTACTCGCTCTATTCGATTAAGACCAGTCGGCGCATCGTGGTCAAGGCGCTGGTGAGTGAAGACGACGCGACGATTGACTCCGCAGGCGAGGTCTACCCCGCTATGCTCTGGCCGGAGCGTGAGATCTACGACATGTTCGGCATCTCCTTCAACAATCATCCTGACTTGCGGCGTATTCTTATGCCCGATGACTGGGTAGGGCACCCCCTGCGCAAGGACTTCCCACTCGGCGGCGAGGAAGTGGAGTTCTCGCACAATGTCCGTGACCAGGAGAGCGTAAAACGATGAGCGCCGAGCTGGAAATCCCCAAAGATCGTGCCATGCCCGGCGGTATCGAGGTCGAGCGTATGTTCGACCCGGAGACCGACCAGGAAACCATGACCATCAACATGGGGCCGTCGCACCCGTCTACCCACGGTGTTCTGCGACTGGTCTTAGAATTAGATGGTGAGACAGTCGTAAAATGCACGCCCCATATCGGCTACCTGCATACGGGTATCGAGAAGACCATGGAGAACCTGAGCTACTATAAGGCTCTGGTTCTGACAGATAGAGAGGACTATCTCTCGAACCTCTGCAACAACCTGGCATACTCGCTTGCCGTAGAGAAGCTCTTAGATGTAGAGATTCCGATCAAGGGCCAGTACATGCGCGTGCTCTTGAACGAGCTGGAGCGCATCGCCAGTCACATGCTCTGGCTGGGCACCCACTGCTTAGACATCGGGGCCATGAGTGTGTTCTTCTACACCTGGCAGGACCGCGATTTAATCCTGGAGTTGAAAGAGCATCTCTCTGGCGTGCGTACCAAGACAAGCTGGATCTGCCCCGGTGGCCTCCGAAAAGATGCCCCGATGGGCTGGATGGCGCGTGTCAAGGCGTTTTTAGACTACTTCCCCGAGCGCATTGCACTCTACGAAGGGCTGCTTTCTAACAACCCTATCTGGATCGAGCGTACACGTGGCGTGGGCGTGATTTCCGGGCCAGATGCGATCACGACCGGGATGGCTGGTCCTAGCCTGAGGGCCAGCGGTATCAACTTAGACCTGCGCAAGACCAACCCCTACTCTAGCTACGAGCACTTCGAGTTCGACGTGGCTGTGGGCCAGTACGGCGATGTCTTTGATCGCTACCGGGTGCGTATGGAGGAGCTGCGCCAGTCGCTCTCGCTCTGTAATCAATCCTGGCGCGCTATAGACAAACTGGGTGAGAAAGCCCCGGTGCGTACCAGCGACCGCAAGATAGCCCCACCGCCACGTGAGGAGCTGGACACCTCTATGGAGGCACTGATCCATCACTTCAAACTCTACACTGAGGGTTATCACCCGCCTGTGGGTGAGGCGATTGGAGCGGTGGAAGGGCCGCGCGGTGAGAAGGCCTATTATGTGATCTCAGATGGCTCCAACAAGCCGTACCGAGTGAAGATCAAGGGGCCGAGCTTCTACAACTTGCAGGGGCTACCGCGAATCTGTGAGGGACGAATGGTAGCCGATGTGGTGGCCATGATTGGCTCTATCGACATTGTTTTAGGAGATATCGACCGCTAAGCTTATGAGTATCTCCGTGCTGTGCGCCAGCGATGATAACTACGCGCTGCCTTTCGCAGTCATGCTGTTCTCGTCGGTGAAGCACTTGAAGCCTGGAGAGAGCATTGAGTTCCTGGCCATTGATGATGGCATCACAGAAGCGAATCGGAAGAAACTCGAAAAAGTCGCGGCGCACTTTGGGAATGGGAGCATTCGCTGGCTCTATCCCGATACGACGAGAATTAAAAATCTGAGCACGCTGGGGCTGCCGACATCGACGTTTTTACGGCTATGCGCCGAGGACATTGTCGGACCGGAGCAAGAGCGGCTTCTGTACCTGGATACAGACATTCTGGTAACCGGGGACTTGAGCGAGCTCTGGGCGGTTGACCTGGCGGGGAAAACGGCGGGGTTTGTGGTCGATTTCAATGCCCGGTTTGTGGGTAACGAAATCTCATTGCCGGAGACCTACGCGCAGTACGGACTGGAAGCGGACTGGCCGTACTTCAATGCGGGAATCATGGTGGCAGATATGCCACGCTGGCGAGAGAAAAAAATTCGGGAGCGGGTGCTGGCGTACACGCAGGAGCATTATAAAATCAATCGCTACTGGGATCAGGATGGCCTGAATATAGCACTCGGCGGAGACTGGCAGGAGCTAGACTGGCGCTGGAACATACAGGTCGGCACTATAGACCTGTACGACAACTGGCCGGAGTCGGAGTTTAAAACGAAGTTTGCAGCAGTGCGGCATACTCTGGTAGACCAGCCGGGCGTGCTGCACTACCTGGGACCGCGCAAACCGTGGAATGGGGGCGGGCTACGCTCTCCAGGGAAAATGAAATATCTGGAGTATGTAGCTGAGTGCCCGTTTCTGACGGAGAGTGAGAAGAAGGCGTTTCTGTGGCGCTGGCGGAAGAAGACGCTACAGATGCTGGTAGGCGACCGAATCGCCAAACTGACGAAAAAACATGGGTAAGTTCGACGATAACGTAAAAGCGCGGCTAGATGAGCTCATCTCGCGCTACCCGACTAAGAAGGCGGCCCTGCTGCCTTCACTATGGGTGGCGCAGGAGGTCTATGGTGGCTGGTTGCCGCCTGCGGCTATGGAAGAAGTAGCCGCTCATCTGGAGCTGCCTGAGGCTGAGGTACAGGGTGTGGCTACCTTCTACACCATGTACAACAAGGAGCCGCGTGGCAGGCATGCGATTGAGATCTGCCACAACGTGCCCTGCATGGCGCTTGGTGCGGAGCAGCTGATTCAGCACTGTGAGAAGCGCCTGGGAGTGCATGCCGGTGAGACCACAACAGACGGCGTCTTTACCCTGGCGCGTGTGGAGTGCCTGGGAGCCTGCTGTAATGCCCCGGTAGTGCAGGTGGGCGGGACTTACTACGAAGACGTTACCCATGACCAGATGGACGCTCTGATTGAGTCGCTAAAGTCCGCGCCAAGCGAAGTGGAAAAGCCGCCGCAGGGACAGATTTCGGAGACGAAGGGTTTCTAAGATGTCTGAGCAACCACAACTGCTGTACAAGCACCGGCACGTAAAAGACATCGAGAAACTCGATGTCTGGGTAAAGCATGGCGGCTATGAGAGCTTTAAGAAGGCTCTCAAGATGGAGCCCGACGCCATTATCGACGAGGTCCGAGTCTCCGGTCTGCGCGGACGCGGCGGTGCGGGCTTCCCTACCCATATCAAGTGGGCAGCGGTACCGAAAAACCGCGATTTAGAGCACTATCTGATTATCAATGCGGATGAAGGCGAACCGGGCACGGCCAAAGACCGTGACCTGATGAATGCCCTGCCGCATCTCTTAATCGAGGGCTGCCTTATCTGCATGATTGCCCTGCGGGCGACCAAGTGCTACATCTATATCCGTGGCGAGTACGTGACCCCTTGGAAGAATGTTCAGAAAGCCATAAACGAGGCCTACAAAGCGGGCTACTTAGGCAAGAACGTACTTGGCTCCGGCATGGACTTCGATGTGTATACGCACCTCGGAGCCGGGGCCTATGAGTGCGGCGAAGAGTCCGCCTTAATGAGCAGCCTTATGGGTGAGCGTGGCATGCCCCGCATGAAGCCGCCATACGCCCCGCTGCCGCAGGTAAAGGGTGTGTGGGATCGCCCGAGCGTAGTAAACAACGTAGAGACCGCCGCCACCCTGGTGCCCATTATCGAGATGGGGGGTGCGGAGTACACCAAGATTGGGTATGGCTCGCCCCGTTCCCGTGGTACCAAGCTGTTCTCTATCTCCGGACATGTGAACAAGCCTGGGGTTTATGAGATTGTACTGGGCACGCCATTCCGTGAGGTCTTAGAGATTGCGGGCGGCATGAAAGATGGCAAGAAGCTCAAGACCTACATTCCGGGTGGATCGTCTATGGGCTTCGCGCCACCGGAGCCGCTGGACTATCCGTTTGACTACGAAGGCATTCCGCAGAACTCCGGCTGTTTAGGCTTGGGTTCGGGCGGGCTGATTGTCTTTGATGAAGCAACCCCGATTGTGCCGCTGGCGCAGCGCCTGACCGAGTTCTACCACCATGAATCCTGCGGCAAGTGTACGCCCTGCCGTGAGGGGCTGGACTGGCTCTGCAAGGTGTATGACCGCATTGTCTCTGGTGCAGGGCAGGAGAGCGATATCGACTTGCTCTGGGATATCTGCGATAACATTCGCGGCAAGAGCTTCTGCCCACTGGGCGAGGGGGCTATCTGGCCAGTTATGACCAGCCTGCGACTGTTCCGCGATGAGTACCTGAGCTATATCCGAACCGGCGTGGACCCCATGGCCGACCTCAGCACCATTGGCGGCCCTATCGGCGCGAAGCACTAACGCATTGGTAAGCAAATAGACATGGCAGATGTGAAGCGAGATATGACGCCGCAGGAAAAGGCGGACGCAGAAAAGGCAAAGGCCGATGCGGCCGCGGCGCAAGCGGCGGGCGTGGAGATGGTCACGCTGACCGTCGATGGCGTCGAAGTGTCGGTGCCCAAGGGGACTCAGGTAATTGAGGCCGCGTTCAATGCGGGCGCGGATGTGCCCTACTTCTGCTACCACCCGCGCCTAGAGAGCGTGGGCGCGTGCCGTATGTGCCTGGCGAACGTGGAACTGGAGCAGTTCGGCATGCGTCGTGCCGCGCTCATGACCACCTGTAACCTGCAGGTACAGCAGGGCATGGTGGTCAAGACCGACACGCCCGATGTCAAAAAAGCCCAGAATGGTGTGCTGGAGTTCCTGCTGGCAAACCACCCGCTGGACTGTCCGATTTGCGACCGGGGTGGGGAGTGCCCACTCCAGAACATGACCATTGCCTACGGGCCGCCCACCAGCCGGTTTATTGAGCTGAAGCGCCACTATGTGAAGGCACTGCCGATTTCCGACAACGTGGTGCTGGACCGGGAGCGCTGTATTACCTGTATGCGCTGTACCCGCTTCGCGGATGAGATTGCGGGCGATGGCAAGATTGACTTGATCAATCGTGGTAGCTCGTCGGAGATCGGGCCGCTGGCAGGCAAGACCTTTGACTCCAACTTCTCGGGCAACACCATTGAAATCTGCCCGGTGGGTGCGCTGACAAGCCGTCAGTTCCGATTCAAGGGCCGACCCTGGGAGCTGAAGTCGGTAGATTCTGTGTGCTCCAACTGCGGCAATGGTTGCAACATCGCTATCGGGCATCGGTTGGGTGAGATAGTCCGTATCAATGGTCGCACGAACGAAGCCGTGAACGAAGAGTGGACCTGCGATAAAGGTAAGTTCGGCCACAGCTATGTGAACTCCAAAGAGCGCCTCACCAAACCACTGCTGAAAAACATGCGCGGCGAGTTCGTGGAAATCTCCTGGGATGAGGCTCTGCGAACCCTGGCCGAGCGCATGAAGGGCATCAAGGCCAGCCACGGCGCCGGTTCCCTGGCCGCTATCGGCTCTACCCGCGCTACTGTAGAAGATAACTTCCTGCTGGTAAAGCTGTTCCAGGAGATTCTGGGCACGGCCAATGTGGACCACAGACTGGGCAGCTATCCGCTCTGGCCTATGGAGTCCAGCATTGCGGAATTGGAACACGCCAAGACCGTCATCTCGGTCGGTATGGACCTCCCGAACGATCAGCCGATTGTCTACCTGAGAGTCTATAAAGGCGTCCGCCGCCGCAAGAACACGTGGCTTAAAGCAGAGACTCTGGCCGAAGGGCTGCAGAAGCTGACCGAGGGAGCTGTGCTCCTGCTGCCGCACAACCTCACCGCCGCCGAATACGACCTGGCGAAGCTGATGTGTGAGAAAGCCAGCGCGAAACTGAATATCCTGCTACCAGACTCAAACTCCTGGGGAGCGCCGGAAGCAGGCGCACTACCTGGTGAGGCTGGGCTGGATACGGGGGGCATTCTGCGGGCTGCTGTGGATGGTCAGGTAAAACTGCTCTATGTCTTAGGTTCCGACCCGGCAGTGCGGTATCATGACCCGGCGCTGGCGCAGAAGGCGCTAGAGAAGGCAGAACTTACCGTGGTGCAGGAGCTATTCCTGACCGAGACCGCGAAGCGAGCCAATCTGGTACTGCCTGCGGCGAGCTTCGCTGAGAAGGACGGTACCTTCGTGAATATCGAAGGGCGCCACCAGAAGATTCAGGCAGCGATCAATCCGCCCGGTGAGGCACGAGCCGACTGGCGGATTCTAGCGGACCTGATCGCGCGGCTTGGCGCACCGGTGCCATACTTCAGCGCACGCGATATCTACCGCGAGTGGCAGAAGAAGGCGGCGAGTTAGAAATATCATGGAGCATAGCTACACGTTCTGGCAGTACCTCTTCACAGTGTCTGGGGACCAGATTCCCTGGGGCTATGAGGTCCTGCGCTCGGTGCTACGCCTGGTTATCGGCCTCGTCTTCGGGCTGATTCCGGTGCCGCTACTGGTCTGGGGCGAGCGCCGTCTGCTCGGTCTGCTTCAGGGGCGCTTGGGGCCGAACCGCGTGGGACCGTTCGGACTGCTCCAGCCTCTCGCCGATGCGATGAAGCTGATGCTCAAGGAAGACATCACCCCCACGAACGTGGATAAGGTGTTGTATTACCTGGCTCCCGCAGTCGCGCTGGCTCCCGTGATTATGTCGGTCACCGTTCTCCCCTGGAACGCTTCTAGAGACTGGGGCGCTGTCGCCCCTAGAGTGGACTCTGGCGGTATTCTGCTGCTCTAGCCGTCGCCTCTATCGAAGTCTACGGGGTGATTCTGGCGGGGTGGTCTTCTAATAACAAGTACTCGCTACTGGGTGGATTGCGCGCCTCCAGTCAGGTGATTTCCTACGAGCTGGGTATGGGACTGGCGATTATTGCGGTGATTCTCATGAGTGGCACGTTGTCTACTCAGGGCATCGTAGCGATGCAGGCCAAGAGCGACGTGGTGGCCAGCGGGTTCTGGAACTGGCATGTGCTCAGCTTTTTCCCGTTCGGGCTGATTGCCTGTGTGGTCTACTCCATCTCCATGATTGCGGAGACCAACCGAGCACCATTCGACCTTCCGGAAGCGGAGACTGAGCTTGTGGCTGGTTTCCACACGGAGTACACCAGCTTCAAGTTCGCGATGTTCTTCATGGGCGAGTACGCGAACATGTGGATCGTAAGCGCCATCTGCGTAACCCTATTCTTCGGCGGCTACTTAGCCCCATGGGGACCGCTGGGCTATATCCCACCGTATTTGGTTGGCGATGGGGTTGCTGCGTTCCTGAACAATGTGGTCCTGGCACCGTTCTGGTTGCTCAGTAAACTGGCCGTGTTCTCCGCGTTCTTTATCTTAGTTCGCGCTACGTTCCCCCGTTTGCGCTACGACATGCTGATGAAGCTGGGCTGGAAGGGCCTGCTGCCCGTGGCGCTGATGAATGTCTTTTTCTTAGCGCTCTCGCTGGCGCTACGTCCGATTCTCGGCCCTGTTACCGGGCATCTGGTTGCGGTGGCTGGCTATGCTCGTCAGTCTGGTGCTTCTCTTCCTCTGGAAAAAGGGTGAGTATGAGGCGGCGCGTAAAGAGGCGGCTGCCGGGGCGCTGGTTCCGATCCGGCGGGGAAGCACGGCGACCCCGACCGAAGCGAACGTGGAGTTTTAAGCTATGGCATCGGATTTCTGGGCAGATGTAAAGCAAATAGCCACCGAGGTCGTCGCACCGTTCAAGGGGCTGGGCACTGTTGGGTCGAAGCTGGTAGAGAAGAAGACCACGGTTTCGTACCCCGAGTTCCGGCGACCCATGGGCGTGCGCGCCCGCTGGCGACATGTACTGAATCGCTACGACAATGGTATGGAGAAGTGCATCGGGTGCTCCCTGTGCGCGGGGGCATGCCCGGCGAACGCGATTCTAGTCGTCGCCGATGAAAACACGGACGATGCCCGGTACTCTCCCGGTGAGCGCTACGCCGTTCGCTATGAGATAAACATGCTCCGCTGTATCTACTGTGGCTTCTGCCAGGAGTCCTGTCCTACCGGCGCTATCGAGCTGAAGGACGTATACGAGCTGGCCGAGGATAGCCGCAAGAAGCTGATCTACACCAAAGAGATGCTGCTGGTGCCCGACCCGAACCGGGAGCGGGTGGACTAGAATGACCGAGTTTCTACAGACTCTCTTCACCGGGCCGGGGCTGCTCTTTGCGGCTTTCGCGTTCGGGGCGCTGGCGACGGCGATTCTGGTGGTAGCGAACAAGAACCCGGTACGCTCCGCGCTGTTCCTGGTGCTTAATCTGTTCTGCGTGGCGGTGCTCTATCTACTGCTCTCGGCGTTCTTCCTGGCTGCTGTGCAGGTGATTGTGTACGCCGGGGCGATCATGGTGCTGTTCCTGTTCGTGATCATGCTCCTGAACCTGGGAAGCCCTGAGAAAGCCCGCGAGCGCCTGAAACTCCAGGTACCCGCCGCCGTGGTTGCTGCGCTCTCCCTGGCACTGATTGTGACCTGGGCTATCGCGACGTCGGTTCCTGGTGAGATCAAGCCTGTGGCGCTCCCGCCGGATACTCCGGTGAGCGTGGAGGCTATGGGAACGCCTGAGGGTATCGGGCGCACACTCTACAATCCGGCGCTGCCCTGGCTTCTACCGTTCGAAGTCACCAGTATCCTGCTGCTAGTAGCCACTATCGGCGCGGTGGTGTTGGCCAAAAAGGGGATCGGTGAGGAGGTAAAGGCATGATTCCGCTTTCCTGGTATCTGATTCTGGCGGCACTGCTGTTCTTCATCGGTGTGGTCGGTGTGCTTACCAAGCGCAATCCTATCGTCATCTTCATGTGCATCGAGATGATGTTGAACGCGGTCAACCTGACTCTGGTGGCGCTGGGCCGCTACTTAGGTCATGCGGGCGGCCAGATGATTGCCCTGTTTGCAATGGCTGTAGCCGCTGCCGAAGTGGCGGTGGGGCTGGGGGATTCTGATTCGAATCTTCCGCTCCCGAGAAAATATCAATGTGGACGAAATCAATGTCCTGCGAGGCTGATAAATCGTGACGATCAATCCGCTGCTCTGGGTGATTCCGGCGCTGCCACTGGCAGGGTTCATCGTCAATGCGCTCTTCGGGCCACAGCTTGGCAAGCGTGTTAGCGGGATTCTCGCGACGCTGGCTATCTGGGCCGCCTTCGCCTGCTCGCTGGCTATCTTCTCCCAGGTCGGCACGGCTCCCGACCATCGCATCTTCTCGCCCGCGTTCGAGTGGATAGGGGTCGCCGGTCTGAAGCTAGAGCTGGCTGCCGATCCGTTGACCTCCCTGATGCTGCTGATCATCACCGGGGTAGGTGCGCTGATTCACGGCTACTCCATGGGCTACATGTCTCATGAGAAGAACTACAGCCGCTACTTCACCTACTTGAATCTGTTTGTGTTCTTCATGCTGATTCTGGTACTGGGAGCGAACCTGGTTCTGACCTTCGTGGGCTGGGAAGGTGTGGGCTTAGCCTCGTACTTACTCATCGGCTTCTACTCCGAAAAGAAATCGGCCACGGATGCGGGTAAGAAAGCGTTTATCGTCAACCGTGTGGGTGACGCCGCATTTCTGATAGCCCTCTTCGCCCTCTACTGGAGCTATGGCTCGCTGGACTACTTCGGCACTCAGGGAATTCTGACCAAGGCCGGAACAGCAGCTCCGAGCGTGCTGATTCCGCTGTTGCTCTTTGTCGGAGCCTGCGGTAAGAGCGCCCAGTTCCCACTGCATGTGTGGCTCCCCGACGCGATGGAAGGTCCAACTCCGGTGTCGGCCCTGATCCACGCCGCTACGATGGTGACGGCGGGTGTGTTCCTGGTCTGTCGCATGAGTCCGCTGTTCGTCGCGGCTCCGGCTGCGATGACCGTAGTTGCCATTATCGGGCTGTTTACGGCTATCTTCGCGGCGTCTATCGCGCTGACCCAGAACGATATCAAAAAAGTCCTGGCCTACTCTACAGTCAGTCAGCTCGGCTTCATGTTCTTAGCGTGTGGCGTGGGGGCGTTCACCGCTGCCATGTTCCATGTGATGACTCACGCCTTCTTCAAGGCCCTACTCTTCCTTGGCTCCGGCTCGGTGATTCACGCCATGAGCGGCGAGCAAGACATGCGCAAGATGGGTGGGCTCTGGAAGAAGCTGCCGATTACGGGCTGGACCATGGCTATCGGTACAGCAGCAATTTCGGGTATTCCGCTGCTGGCGGGTTTCTGGAGCAAGGATGAGATTCTGCTGGGCGCTTACCACGCGAATATCATCTACTGGGTCGTAGCGTTTATCACGGCAGGAATGACCGCGTTCTACATGACCCGCATGATGGTGAAGACCTTCGCTGGGGAGCGTCGCTATGATGACCATGTGGCCTCGCACCTGCATGAGTCTCCGCTGTCTATGACACTGCCGCTCGCCGTGCTTGCTGTTCTCTCTGTGGTAGGTGGCTTCTTGAATGCCGAGGCGTTCGGTATCCATGCGCTGGGGCACTGGTTAGAGTCCGCTCTGGCAGCGCCTGCCAAGAGCGAAGAGGGCGGTGGGCTGGCTCTGGGGCTCATGGCGGCTTCTGGAGTGCTGGGATTGGTGGTCTGTGGGTTTGCGCTCTTTGGTTATAAGAATCGTGCTAGCGGCGACTATGTGACTGAAGAGACCCGCAAGAATCCCCTCTTCCAGCTGGTCGCCGACAAGTGGCGAGTAGATGAGCTCTACAATGATATCTTTGTGACCGGTGGTACGGACCTGGCAAAAGACCTGCGCGACAAGGTGGACCGGCGCGGTACGGATGGCATCGTAAACGGAGTGGTGCTGCTCATTCGCTGGTTTGCGGAGCGTCTGAAAGGACTGCAGAGCGGACTGGTCCGCTCCTACGCGCTCACGATGCTGATAGGGGCTTTGCTAGTGGCCATTGGCTGCGTGATAGGACTGTCGAGGTAAGCCATGGACACAAAGGTACTCTCTATCCTGCCGCTTCTGGTGCTGGTTCCGCTGCTGGGAACGCTGTTCATCTCTCTGGCGGATCGTGCCCATGCTCGCGCGATTTCTATCGTCATTGGTGTACTGACCTTCTTCATGTCGTTTGTCTCGTTTGTGCGAGCCGATAGCGACCCGAATGCTTTCGTGCAGTACACCGACCTGGCCTGGTTGCCGGACCTGGGAGTTCACTTCCGGTTTGGGGCAGATGGCCTGGTGGAGTGGCTGGTGGTGCTGACCAGTCTTCTGGGATTGGGTGCGCTGGTCTGCCCGACGGTGATTCCCGATGAGAAGCGTAAGGTCTACTACGGCTGCATTCTGGCGCTGGTAGGGCTGCTCAATGGCGCCTTTAGCGCCCTGGATCTGGTGCTGTTCTACCTTTTCTTCGAAGCCTGTCTGTTGCCTGTCTACTTTCTGATAGGTATCTTCGGAGGTCCGCGCCGCCGCATCAGTGCGCAGAAGTTCCTGATTTACTCGGTCGTTGGTGCGCTCTGTATGCTGGCATCGATTATCGGTGTCTATTCCATGGCAGGCACTTTTGATATGGCGGAGCTACGGGAGAAGGGGCTTACCGGCGAGATGGCTACCCTGCTCTTTGCCGGGTTCGCTATCTCCTTCGCCATAAAGACCCCTATGTTCCCCCTGCATACCTGGCAGGCCGATGCCTATAGTGACACGCCGACTCCAGTTGTTGCTGTTGTCGGTGGCGCTATGGCGAAGCTAGGCACCTACGGGTTCTTCCGCATCTGCCTGGGAATCTTCCCGGTGGCCAGCGCAAAATACGGCTTCCTGATTTGTATGGTGGCTGCTATCGGTATCGTGTACGCTGCACTGATTGCTGCGGTGCAGCGCGATCTCAAGCGGGTCATGGCGTTCAGCTCGGTCAGTCACTTAGGGTTCATTGTGCTGGGGCTGTTCTCCGGAACCGCACAGGGCTCGGTGGGGGCCTGTGCGCAGATGATCAATCACGGCATCATCGCCGGGGGGCTCTTCTTCCTGCTAGCGTTTCTAGAGAAGCGGCGCGGTACGCTGCAGATTCGCCTGTTGGGTGGACTCTGGGATCAGATGCCGGTGTTCTCGCGTATCTTCCTGCTCTTCACCCTGGCCTCGGTTGCGCTGCCGCTCACCAATGGGTTTGTGGGTGAGTTCCTGACTCTACTGGGCGCCTACAGCACCTACCCGGCGGCGGCTGCGATAGCGACTACCGGTGTTATCTGGAGTGCGGTCTATATGCTAGGCATGTACCAGAAGGTGTTCTACGGTGTAGCGACCCGCCCCGAGAACCAGGCACTGAGCGATATCGCAGATGGTGAGGGCGGGCTGGTTGCACCGCTGGTGGTGCTTATCTTCCTGCTGGGTATCTATCCGCAGCCGCTTCTGGTAACCATGGAGAGTGCCGTTACACTGAACACCGCAGTCACTCCTAACATAATGGAAAAGACGAAATGAACGACGCCGCTCTTTGGGATACGCTACAGGCAGGGGCTATCGCCCTTGGTGCGCCCCTCTTTCTAGTAGCGGCGGCGATTGCAGCGTGGCTCTGCGATATTTCCGGCCCGAACAGCATGCTCAAGCGCATGACGGGCACCGTCGCCATGCTAGGGGTCCTCGGCGGGGCTATCATCGCGCTCAAGCAAGCAGGCGAAGTCGCGGCTACGGCAGAGACGAAGCTAGATGCCGCCGCTACCACCACGCCGTTCTGGGGTGGTGGGGTCCTCATAGATGGCTTCGGTCTCGGCGTCAACCTGATTATCTGTATCGCGGCCCTGCTGACCCTTCTGCTTTCTGGGAAGTATCTGGCCGAGCGCCAGCTGCCACGCGGTGAGTTCTTCGCGCTGATTCTCTTCGCCTCGGCGGGTGCCATGATCATGGCGCAGGCTGCCGACCTGGTGAACCTGTTTGTCGGGCTGGAAGTTCTCTCTGTAGCGCTCTACATTCTGGCTGGCTTCGCCAAGCGAGATTGGCGCTCCGAGGAGTCCGCTGTAAAGTACTTCCTGCTCGGTGCATTTGCCTCTGGGTTCCTGCTCTACGGTATTGCGCTGGTCTATGGTGCCGCTGGCATCGCCGCGTCGCAGATGCAGGTGCAGGTAGGGCACTCGCTCACGAATCTAGGCACGATCTCCGACCTGCTTACGCGCACAGCGAACACATCGCACCCACTGGTGACCATGCCGCTGTTTGTCTTTGGCGTGGCGTTCATTCTCGTCGGCCTGGGCTTCAAAGCGGCCATCGCCCCGTTCCATAGCTACGCTCCCGATGTCTACGAAGGCGCACCCGCTCCAGTAGCAGCCTACATGTCTGCCGCCGCCAAACTCGGCGCATTCGCCGGGCTGATTCGGCTCATGCAGCCGATTCTGGCGCAGGGTGAGAGCGCCTCTCTGTTCCGTGTAGCCCTCTGGATTCTGGCGCTACTGACCATGCTGGTTGGTAACATCATGGCAGTCCGGCAGACCAGCGTAAAGCGCATGCTCGCGTACTCCTCTATCGCTCACGCAGGCTATATCTTAGTGGGCGTGCTGGCAGGCAGTGTAAAGGACGGCGCTCTGGCGGCGGATGCTGTGCTGTTCTACCTCTTCGCTTACACCCTCATGAACATAGGCGCTTTTGCACTGACGGTCTGGCTGGGTGGCAATGGGGAAGAGCAGGCGCAGATCTCCCAGTTCTCCGGTCTGGCGAAACGTCATCCGCTGGCAGCAGGCGTGCTGACTATCTTCCTGCTTTCGCTGTCAGGGATTCCGCCGACGGCTGGCTTCTTAGGAAAGCTCTATCTGTTCCTGGGGGCGTTCAAGGCAGGCTTCGTTGGCCTCGCTGTAGCCGGACTGCTTATCAGCGCTATCGGACTTCTGTACTACTTGAACTTAGTGGTCAAGATGTACTTCGAAGATGGTGAGGGAGCGCCGGAGCCAGTACGCGCCGATGCTCGCATGGCGGCTGTGCTGGCGGCTATCGCCACCGTTGCCTTTGGCTTCAAGCCACTCGGTCTGCTAACCCCAAAGGTCACTGCGGCTCCTGCTATCACTGCGCCGGTGGCATCGGAATCGGGCGGGGCTGCGCCAACCGAGTCGCACTCGCACTGAGAATATCGCCGGTCTGCTGGTAGAGGCTATAGAACAGAGCCTCCCGGCACCGGCGCTGTGCGGGGTGGGTGAGTGCATTCGCCCCGCCAGAGGCCGCTACAAAGCTGGTCTGCGCCGCACGAACTCCTAAGTCAATGGCCCAGGCGCGGGCCTCTACTCCGTTGTCCCCTGCGGCGGCTCCTAGCGCTGCCCACGCCGCACAGGTCTCCCGGCACTGGGCAAGTTCTGCGCTGAGTGCTGCATGTGCATCTATCAGAGCTGCCAGGGGCTTCTTCTGAATCTGGCGCTCCAGAGCCCTGAGGCTTCCTTTTGCTACTCCCAGCATAGGCGCTACATTCGCGGCAGCCCCAGCCACATCTCCACCCATCAGGACTTTGCGATTGGAGAGAAAGAGAAAGTTCTCCTCGGGTACGAAGAGGTTATCAAGAACCACTTCCACGGTCTCAGTGGCGCTCATCGCACAGAGGCGCTGAGAAGGGCCGGGGCGCTGTGCGTCTGAGGGAGTAGAGTCGGCGTAGACATAGAGGTGCTGACCATCTGGTAGCCAGGCACCGTAGACCACGCCAGAGAGAATCGGCCAGCCCGTGACCCACGGAGCCGTTCCTGTGAGAGTCCAGCCACCAGAAACAGGTGTGGCCGTGACCATCGGTTGCGGACGGCGCAGGTGCCCAAAGCCGACCCCTACCCAGTGTTTTCCGGCACACATAGCAGGCACCAGTGCCTTTAAATGGGGAGCACCGTGGCGAGCCAATCGCTCGCACTGCCCCAAGTGCTGTGTGAGAACGAACCAGGTAGAGCCGCATGCTCCACAGAGTGTTTCCGTGAGCGCGTGCTTGAGCGCCGGGCTGAAATCCGCCCCAATAAGCCCTGCCTCCGCAATCGCCTGAAGATTCTCGCGCGGCACCAAGCCACGGATGTCTACCTCTTCAGCGCCTGGCTCTATCTGAGAGTCACAAAGTAGTTGCAGGCGCGCAATGCGCGCCTGCTCGTCTGGGGTTAGCTCTATCACACTACCTGCTATGCCTTGGGGAGTACCCAGGGCTTGCGGTAGTTCCGCTGGTAGCTGGGTAGCTGCATGGCTGATTTTTCGTTGGTGACCACTTCTTTGGCCGCATCCCAGTGCAACACGCTCTTCGCTTGATACGAGAGGTTCGCCAGGTGGCATACCGTGGTGGTCTGATGCATAGATGCAATATTCGACCGTGTTGTTCCCCGTGACTTGACCGACGCCAGGAATTCGGCCACATGCGAATTCAAACCGCTCATAGGGCCGCCATAGGAACCGGGTGCAGGCTTCTCAATCGGTACGCCCAGCGGATCGAAGATGGTCCAGCCATTGCGGTCTACCAGCAGGCTGCCTTCACTGCCAATAAACAGTGAGCCATGGTCACGGCCTACCAAGGGCGAAGCCGCGTTTCCGTTCGGGCCGGTCTTCTGGCCGCCCACATGGACTTCCCACTGCATCATCCAACCGGGGAACTCCAGCAGGGTCACCATTGTGTCCGGCGTGGTCCGGTTATCGTCCTCGCCGGTAAAGAACTTGCCACCGAGGCTCATAACTTTGGAGGGCAGCGTGAGGTCATCACTCTTGCTCATGCCGAGCAGGACCGGGTCGATCATATGCACGCCCCAGTCTCCGGTCATGCCGCCCGCGAAGTTGAAGTACCAGCGGAAGTTATAGTGGCAGCGATTCTCCTGGTAGGGGAGCATTTCTGCTGGGCCGACCCAGAGGTCATAGTCTAGCTCAGCAGGCACAGGGCCACCTTTACCCGGACCCATAACCGCAGCTTTCGGATCCTGTACCTTCCAGGCGCGGCAGATATTAATCTTGCCCAGCTTGCCGCTACGTACGTAAGCAATGGCATCCATGAACTGCTGCTGGCTGCGCTGCCAGGTGCCGATCTGGGTCACACGCTTGTGCTTCTGCGCGAACTGCACCATACGGCGCCCCTCGGTGATGTCGTGCGAGATAGGCTTTTCGCAGTAGACATCTTTCCCAGCTTCGCAGGCCAGAATAGTGGGAAGCGCATGCCAGTGATCCGGGGTGGCGACGATAACAGCATCGATGTCTTTGCGCTCCAGCAGCTTGCGGAAGTCTTTAATCTGCTCCGGAGCTTTCTCCGTGGCGTCTTCGACTGTGAGCGCGGCTCGCGCCATGTGTTTGGAGTCCGGGTCGCACACGGCGGCGATATTCACATTGGGCCGCCCCATGAAGGATTTCAGGTCGGACATGCCCATGCCACCGCACCCGATCAATCCGACTGTGACACTCTCCGCCGCTCCCTGGCGTTTCCCGCGCGACTCTGGCTCCGGCTCGACAACATAGTCATGAGCAGCAGCGCCATGTTCTTTTCCAAAGACCGGGCTAAGAGCAGCCCCGGAAAGCGCGACAAAGCCGCTCAGCAAGCTTCGCCGCGAAAGTTCCTCGCTATTCATGGTCTATCGTTCTCCGGTAGTTGGGGGTATTCCTGCCGGTAGGCCCATTCCGACCGCGGGTTGAAAACCCGCGGACGAGTGAGCTAATACTCCTCGTCGTCTACACTATCCCCGTAGCGTTTTCGATAGGACTCCCACAGACTCTTTTCTACGAACAGGTCATAGAACACGCCCAGGCGTAGGCCATGCATTCCCTTTATCTCGTGGTTGGGCAGCTTCTTCGTAAGTGCCTCCTCAAACTTGGGAGAGGCCAGAACTAACGGCGCATTCGGATCAGCGGGGACTGTTCCACTCCAGTAGCCTACTTTTTCAAAGCGTCGCAGATACCAGGGCAGAGGCCAGCAGTAGTCATCTCGCGAGATCACTTTTATGGTTATATGCTCACCATCTGGATGAGTTGACGCCATTCGCTCGATGCGCCGGGCTAGGTTCTGGGCATCTGGCAGTGTAGGGGAGTAGACATACGGGTTGTAGCGGTCCGTGTAGTACACGTAGTTGGTTTGATACGCTAACCAGCCCAGATGCGCACTGCCTGCCAATAATGGGAGTGCCAGTAGGGCTTTGATGATTTTGCTCTTAGGCCGTGAGAGTAGTTCGTATGCCCCGATACCCGCTAGGATTGCCAGCGGCGCTAGAAAATTCAATCCGCACCAGGGAGTTTTGTAAGGAATGGCTGCATAGCCTACGGTCAGTAGTATCGTGAAGATACTCAAGAAGCGGACTTCCGGAGACTTGCGACCGAATACTGCTCCGGCGATGCCGAGCAACGCCAGAAAGCCTTCGGTCCAGATGGGGCGAGTGGGCGTAACTTGCCAGAAGTAGCTCTGCAGGTAGTAGAGCCAGGGGTGAGCATGCAGGGCTTCCCCTCCTCCTCCTGCCCGCTTTAGCCAGGGAGTAAAGGTCTGGAAATAGCCCAGCGGAGCTGTTGGACTAGTAAATAACCCGGAGAGGATGATGTAAGCCGTAACAACCGCGACGCCTGCACCAATGCCGATGGCGCGCCAGGGAAGGGTTTTGAAGCCGCCACGCACGGCAAGCCAGCTTACTACGGCCGCACCCAGAGACAGCACGGCGGTTTCTTTGGTGGCAATCATAGCGCCTGCTGCCAGCCCGGCGGCTATGGGCTGCCCACGAGAGGCAAAAGCTAGAAAGAGCAGAGTGAAGCCAACTAGAAAGACTTCTTGAATATAGTAGCGGCTATAGAAGACGAGCGATGGGGAGAGGGCTAAAAAAAGTCCGGCCCAGAGCAATGCGCCCGGTGCGATTCGGCGCCGAAAGAGAAGAAGTAGTGGACTGAGTGCGGCACCGGCAATCGCGATAGTGCGCCGCAGATCGGCTTCTTCTAGTGTGGCAAAGGTTTTACGGCCGCTTACCAGGACCGAGGGCAAGGCCGCGTAGTAGATAGTAGGACCGTGGAACTCGTTGGGGTCGTACCGATAGGTTCGCCTGTCCCACTCTTTCCAGATCTGGCGGAATTTTTCCGCGTGGACAGCTTCGTCTGCATGGAAAGGGCGCAGGTTGAGTTTGGGGAGGCGTAGCGCCAGCGCCAGTGCGAAGATCGCCAGCGCTACGCCCCAGAGCGGAAGCCGCATTACTTGTCGGCGGGAATCCCGAAGACCTCGACCTCAGTATAGCGGTTCAGCGGGTCGGTGAAGGTGCTGCCACGGCTGTAGAGGCGAACATAGCGTGCCTTGACCTTGTTGGCGGCGATCAGCTTGCCTTCGTTGCTCTCCACATACTCCATGTCCTTACCTTCGCCGAGCTTGCCGCTATTGTCCCAGTCGTTGTTGAAGATGGTCTTCACACCCTCTTTGAACTCGGGGTCATTGGAGACCTGAACGACGACATCGCGGAACACAACGGCGACTTCGTGGTAGTGCCAGAGGAGGATGTAGGAAAGCTCGCTGGTGGCGCCGAGGTCGATCTGCACCCACTGGAAGCGGGGCTTCAGCTCGACGGTGTTACCGGGCTTGGCGTCTTTGATGCCATCGGTAATCTGGGCCAGCTCACCGGAGAAGGGAACAGCGCTGGACGTTACCGGGCGCTTGAGGGCGAGGTTGACCGTGCCTTTGGGAACCTGCGGCAGGCCACGCGGTTTGGTGCGGACAGGCTCCAGATGCGGGTTCTCTACCAGATCAGCAGGGGTTCCGATGAAGTTGGCCTTGGGGAGAACAGTGGGGAGCGGAACGGAATCCTGTGCCAGGGCTTTGACGGCGGGCAGGACGAGCAGCCCCAGAGCCGCAAGGGTAAGACGACGGTGTATCAAACGCAACGTAGTTCCTCCAGAGAACGATTTGGTTACTCTGTCGTTATGGAGGCTGAAAAGACAGCCCGAGTTTCGCAATTATATTACCGCGAGACCGGGCTGCTTTCAGGTGCAGGAGATTTCTATAGATGATGAGACAGAGGGAGTTACGCGGCGATGCCGCGCTTTTCGAGGGAAGTACGAACTTTATGTCGTGCACGATGTATTCGGCTGCGAACAGTGCCCAGCGGGACATCCAAAGTACTGGCGATATCTTCGTAGCCGTAGCCTTCCACATCGCTGAGAACCAGGGCAGTGCGGAAATCTTTGGGCAGGGCAGCGATAGCGCTTCGAAGCTCAACGGAAAGCAGGTTACCCAGCGCCTGTCGCTCTACCGAGGGGGACGAATCGGCGACGTCGAAACCGCTTTCGCCATCCATCAGCATTTCAAGGCTGTCGCTCTGACGAACACGGGCACGGCGTGCCATATCAATGCGATTCGTGGTCATCAGA
This sequence comes from Armatimonas sp., assembly GCA_049840835.1. Lineage (GTDB taxonomy): Bacteria > Armatimonadota > Armatimonadia > Armatimonadales > Armatimonadaceae > JANLTX01. Next base: position 89,464 of record JASGJG010000003.1, read on the forward strand.
CGGATCATCCAGCGTCGGAAGCTACCGTTCTTGAAACCGGGAAAAGCTCGCAGGCCATCCAGCATAGTCTCGGAGAGTAAGTCATCCGCATCATGCAGGCAGCCCTGGCACAGAGCCAATGCGTTACGTCGGAGAAAGCTTTCGTGTTCACGTACTAGCGCTTCAAAACGCTGATGGGATGTAATCATCGGGTTTGAATATCCTCTACTGCTATTGCTGTGGGCAGCTTGATGCCCTGTGCCTGGCAGTTTGGGCAGAGATGGCGCTCCCCGTAACGGTCTGTGCTAAAAAGCCAGCCCACTGCCAAAGCGGAGAGTCGAGGCGAAACAGGATAGGGGATAGTGTTGGCACAGCCTATGCCATCACAGTGGATATCTTTACCGCTTCTCGACAAACTCACGTTATCTATAATGGCCCAGGAGTGAATATGTCGCATCTGCCAAATGGCGGATTATGGGCTGGCTTATAGCAAACGCTTTATTGCAATTCAGCAAAGTTATTCTGTAGAGCCCAGATAGCCGCCTGAGTCCGGTCCGCAACGCCCAGCTTGGCAATGATTCGCTCCACGTGCGTTTTGACCGTGCCATCGCCAATAAAGAGAATCTTGGCAATCTCTTTGTTGGCAAGGCCCCGTGCAATGAGGGCCAGCACCTCTTCTTCGCGGCGGGTCAGGGGGGTATCCAGGTCGGGCAGAGTCGCACTCTGCTCGCCCACGGCGGAGAGCGAGCGTCCCAGCTCGTTTTTGGAAAGAAGAATCTCCCCGGATGCCACGGAACGCAGAGTCGTTAGAAGCTGATTACGCTCCAGGTCTTTGTGTAGGTAGGCAGACGCTCCCCCCGCAACGGCACGTGCGATATAGGTGGGATTGTCATAGGTGGTCAAAAGAATAACATGGGTATCCGGGTTGGCCTCTTTGATAGAAACCAGCGCTTCTAATCCATCGCCGCCCGCCATGCGGATATCCAGTAAAACAATCTGGGGGGTGAGCTTGGCAGTAAGCTGAGCCGCTTCGACACCGTTAGCGGCTTCGCCCACTATCGTGAACTCCGTATGGCGCAGCATGGCGGCCACGCCTTCACGCCAGATGGCATGATCATCGGCAAGTAGGAGGGAGACACTCATTTGATATTTGGCTCACTGCTTGTTTTTTCGGAGGCAAGGGGGAGGCGGGCAGCTATGGTGGTGCCTTCACCGGGAGCGCTGATTACGCTCCAGGTGCCCCCTAGCAGGCGGGCACGTTCGGCCATACCCCGCAGCCCAACGCCACGATCCGCCTGTACCGGAAGTGTTCCTGGCGTAAAGCCCACGCCATCGTCGGTAACACGGAGGTCCATAGCGTTTTCCTGGATCAATAGAAAGATTTCCACGTTGCGGGCCTTAGCGTACTTGCGGGCGTTCGTGAGCGCCTCCTGAACCATACGAAAGGTGGTCGCGACTATGTTCTGTGGCAGCTCTAAGCCCGTGAGGGAGTGGGTCAGGGAGACATTCTCCCAGTTTGCCCGCTCTTTTTCCTCATTGGCGAGCTGCTCTATAGCGGGGGCAAGTCCCAGATCTTCCACAATAAGCAGGTGCAGGCCATTCACCAGGCGCCGCGATTCTTTGACCGCATCTCGGAGCAGTCGGCGACAGGCATCTAGGTCGGCCTCCTCGCGGTAGGCTTCAAAGGCTTGCAAGCGCGCAAAAGCCGCCTGTACCTGCTGAGTCAGCCCATCATGAATCTCATAGGCCAGTACCTGGCGCTCTCTTTCCTGGGCCTCGATCAGCCCCTGGACAAGCTGGTCCTGAAGTGCGATGATGCGCTCCTTATCTGCTTTTTCGGATGTGATATCTCGCAAAACGGAGAGGGCACCTATTTGCCCATCTATCCGCACGGGCGACGAGAAGGTTTCCACGGGCACGCTTGTACCATCTACTCGCACAATACGCTGCTCTACCGGTGGGGCGAACTCCCCTCGCAAAATCATCTTACGCCGCTCCGCTTGCAGGGCTCTGCTCTCTTCACTAAAAAGGGTACTCAGGGGTTTACTTTTCAGCTGTTCCAGGCTTTCCGCTCCGAAGAGATGAAAACACGCCGGGTTTGCATAGATAACTTCACCAGTAGTAAGGGAAACCACCAGTGGAATCGTCGCCTGCTCTGCTACGTAGAAGAGTTTGCCAAAAAGCTGTCTGGCCAATTCGTCTTACCTCAGCTTTTCTGGGGATGGTTGGTGGTGTATTTTCATGCCGCCGCCAGAGCGCCTGTATCCTCTGTGCTAACCTTGCCTGAAGTACAGGTGAGATTTAGAGGCAAGCTTCAGGTAGGAAAGAGAGGAAGTGGCTTGCTCTACTTTGATTATTGCAATATACACCAGCTTTCCTCTGGATTACTCCTGGAATTTTTTCAGAGTGACTGAGGCGCTATACTGGGGCTTCTTCTTCGGTTCGGAAAAACTGGGTCGGCATAGGGTCCATAGCCCAGTATTCCAGTGGCTCCAGGGGAGTCATAGCGGGCCCCTCAATCACTTCGCCGGTGCTACAGAAGCGGCTGCCGTGGCAGGGGCAATCCCAGGTCTTCTCTAGAGAGTTCCACTGAACGATGCAGCCCAGATGGGTACAGACAGGGGAAAGCACTGTCCAGTTCCCAGACTCATCTCTCGATACGGCGTGTTTCTTCCCGTTGAATTCCACCAGAGCACCTTCACCAGGACCAATTTTTTCCACAGATTCGACTTCTGCGCGAGTGAGGTAGCCTTTCACATACTGACTCACCACATTCGCGTTTTCGAGAAGAAACGAGCTAACAGACTGGAGTGGAGCGAACCGGCGTGAGTCATAGAGCGCCCGGTATTCATTGTCGTTGCCCTGAATCATGTCTGTGATCGTGGAAGCGGCAATATGGCCATAGACTAGCCCATTGGTCGCGAATCCAGTAGCCACATAGGCGTACTCTCCGGAGCGCCCTATGTAAGGCAACTCATCCGCGGACCGATAGTGCTGCGCCGACCATTTGTAAGCCACCGACTCCACCGGAAAATGAGCGCGCGCAAACAGCTCTACCAGCCGGTAGTAGTCTTTATCACTGCTTTGCTGCCCAGTTTTATGCTTCTCCCCAATAACGATGAGGTACGGCCCATCTTCTGTGTCCACGCGGCGAATCGAATGACCTGGCTCTTCTAAGGTCCAGAAGATACCGGGTGGGCAGGGGAACTCTCCGGAGACCTTCATAGCCAGCCCATACTCCCGGTAGGGAGCCATCTCTGTCTGCAATCGGTGAAAACCGGCGGGAGTATGCGTAGCAAGAACGATATGATCCCCTCGCATCTGACCCTGATCGGTGGTGAGCTGCTTGCCATCCATACTAATGACACGCGTATTCTCAAAGACTCGGCAGAGTTTAGTTGCTATGGCCGCCTGCGCCAGGCCTTCTACATATTTGGCGGGATGGAACTGCGCCTGGTTTTCTATGCGAAGGGCTTTCGTAAAGGGCAGAGAGAGCGGAATCGCCTCGACCCAGCTTACACCCAGACCTGCTGCTTCCAGAACCTCTTTTTCTTGATTCAGGCGGTCTTCCTGGGCAGAATCTGTGGCAATTAGATATTGCGGGCAGCGAGCAAAATCACAGTCAATCTTTAGCTCCTGAACAAGCTGCTCTATATTGTCTATCGCTTCAGCGCGGGAGCGGGCAACTTGCGTAGCGACATCCTGCCCCCAGAGTTCTTTCACCCGTGAGAGATGGTTATCTACCGTAGCGTACAAATTGCCTGTGGAGCTGTTGGTGGTTCCGCTACCAATCTGGCCTCCCTCTACCACTATGGTCTTTATCCCTGCTTTGGTCAGTAGATATGCAGCAGTTATCCCGGTGATGCCCCCGCCAATGATAATGACCTCGGCGTTCGCTTCATCGGCCAGAGCAGGGTAGCTGGTTCTATGGGGTAAAGGGTCATTCCAGACCGAAAGTGATTTCATTAAGGCGGCTTCCTTCTGCCTATAGGCCCGGTAATTGAAGCCGGTTTCATCGAAGTTCCCCGGCGAAATGAAGTGGTTTAAGTTCGCATTTTGGGGAGGAGACAGGGTCGAAAGCGCCGTAACTCTTAACAATTGCAGAGAGCATACGCTTGCTTTTCTGTGTCAGGAGTCTTTGATCGTGATGAATCGTCGTTCGTTTACTCGTCTCTCTGGAGCCCTGTTTGTTGGCCTCTCTGTCCTGGTGTCCTCTGCCCCGCTGTCTCCCGCAGTCGCTCAGAGTGCCCCTGCTCCGGCTAGTCCCCGAATCGCGGAGCATGTGTTTATCATTAGCTTCGATGGCGGTAAGCCTGCCGTTATGAAACAGAGCCACATGCCCACTCTCATGAAGATGAAGAAGGAAGGGGCTGGCACCTTTATCGCGCGCACGATTTTTCCATCGATTACCCTCATCTCTCACACGTCTATGCTGACCGGTGTTGGTCCAGAGAAGCATAAGATTATGTGGAATGAGTGGATTCCCGAGAAGGGACTGGTGCCGGTACCGACCATCTTCCAGCTGGCAAAGAAGCAAGATAAGAAATTGGTTACCGCGATTTTCGCTGGGAAGCAGAAGTTCGCACATCTCTTTCTGCCAGGATCGCTAGATGGGTTCAACATGCCCAGCTACTCCTGCAAGATCGTCGCGCAACAGGCGGCGGACTATATCAAGTCCGATAAGCCTAACCTGTGCTTCATTCACTTTGCAGACTCAGATGGAGCGGGCCATGCCAATGGCTGGGGAAGTCCTGAGCAGATCAAGGCGTTCGCCGATGAAGATGAAGCCTTAGCGACTATTCGGAAAGCGATTAAGAAGGCGGGAATCGAGAAGACCAGTATCGTGATACTGACCGCGGACCATGGCGGGCATGCCAAGACTCATGGCACGGCTTCCGATGAAGATACAGAGATTCCCTGGATTATCTGGGGCAAGGGTATCAAGAAGAACTTCGAAATCACGGACCGGGTGATGACCTACGACAGCGCCGCCACGGCTCTCTATGCACTGGGTGTGCCGATTCCCGCTGAGTTTGATGGTAAGCCGGTGCTCAGCGCGTTCCAGGAAACAAGGCCCTAGCAGGGTAGAATACGGCATGCGTATCCTGCGGCGTTTCACTGCCGGAGTATTGGTTACTGCCGCCTGTGCGGTCTTTCTTCTTAGCGGTGTACGACCCGCTGCTGCCTGGTGGGCGCCTGGTCACGCCATTGTCGCGATGATGGCGTATCGGGAGATGAAGCCCGCGACTCGCACGGCCATAGATGACCTTCTCAAGCAGCATCCAGATTACAAGAACTGGCTCACCGAGCTACCCACCAATGTGACCGATGCCCAACGCGGGGAGTATATCTTCGCTATTGCGGCTACCTGGCCGGACCGAATCAAAGATGCCCGTGATGCCAGTGTCTCGGTGAAGTTCTTCAATCCGGGTGACAAGCGGAATCCGCCGCCTCAGCCTTACCCTGCTGCTCCCGCCCTGTATCCCGACCTGCAGGTGCACGATACCTGGCACTACCTGGACATTCCTATCAACATGGATGGAAAGTCTCGGACTCCGGTTGCCGAGGAGTCGATTCTGACAGCCATTCCCACCTGCCGGGGGAATATCGCCTCTACTCCTCTGCCGGCTAGCTACCGTGCTTACTACCTTTCCTGGTTGGCGCACTTAGTGGGAGACATTCACCAGCCACTGCATGCCACAGGGCGCTTTACCGCAGATCAGACACAGGGCGATGCAGGTGGCAATGGCGTTCGCTTTAAGACCGATGGCAGCCCCGCGCAGCCGCGCAATCTCCATGCCTTCTGGGATGGCTTGCTTGGCAGCGGACCAGATCCGAATCGCTACAACACGCTTCAGAACGGCTGGACGGAACTGAATGCCACCATTGGTAAAATTCAAGCTGCCGCGCCGCGCCTGCTAGCGGGTTTTGACCCGACGACTCGTGACAGCCTCGATGAGAATCTCTGGCTGCGCGAAAGCTTCTCTATCTCCCAACAATTCGTCTACACCTTTGCCGAAGCGGGTGGGAGTGACAATGTTCCTCAGCCAGATGCTGAGTATCGTACCCAGGCTCTGCGAATCGCCTACCAGCGAGTCGCGCTGGCAGCCCATCGCCTTGCCGGGGTCTGTGACTCCGCTTTCACGCGGTCCGAGAAGTAACCTCTCAAACTAAGGAAGCCAGAGTGCGGCGGCAGTCAGCTGCTGCACTAGCATTACCAAGGCTCTCGTAAATAGCCAGTGCTTCCTGGTAGAGCTGCGCCGCAGGTTCGTTGAGGCTCTGTGCCAGGGCTCCCTGCTGGAACAGGATATCGGCGATCTTTTTTTGATCGCCCACTTCTCGGCAAACAGTGAGCGCTTCGGTGAGCAGGCGAGCCGCATCGGCCCAGCGCTCCTGATACCGGGCGACCACGCCCTGGCTGAAGGAGACATAGGAGCGGCTCCAGGCGTCTCCCATAGACTCATAGATAGTCCCGGCGCGGTCAAGGAGCGCCAGAGCGTCTTCCCAGCGCTGCCTCTCAATCTCTATTGAGGCGAGGTTGAATAGGGTATCCGCAATGCCGCCCGAGTTATCCAGTGCCTGAAACAGCTCCAGCGCTTCCGTAAAGAGCAAGGTGGCATCGTCCAGATCACTGCGATTCTGAGCAAGAATGCCGAGGCCATTCAATGCCGCCGCCATATTGAACCGATTTCCCAGCTGCCGCTCCAGTGCCAGCGCCTCGTGGAATGCCTCACGCGCCTCCTCGTCACGCCCGCGCTGTCCGGCCACGAACCCGATGCGGTTCCAGGCCTGAGCGATTCCCTTGATATCCCCCTGCTGAAGGTACAACTCTCGCGCTTCCTGGTGGACCTCCATGGCTCGGTCGAAGTCGCATGTCGCGTTTAATATAGCGCCCAGTCGATTCAGCGCCTTGGAACGCGCCTCTAAGGACGCAGGGGTAGTGAGGGCGAGTGCACGTTCCAGCCACTGTTGTCCCTCACGCATCTGTCCCCGGCGCTCCCAGAATCCCCAGAGTGCCCCAGCAAGGCTTAAGCAATACTCGGAATCTCCCCGGCGCTCGCCTTCCGTAAACGACTGCCGAAGGTTCTCTTGCTCCTCCGCCAATCGTCCGAGCCACACTACTTGCTCCGACCCTCGCAGTGCCTCCTCACTCTCCCGAGCCAGCCCCAGAAAAAAGGCTGCGTGTCGCTGCTCTGCCTGTGACCAATCCTCTTCATCGATTTGCTCTCTGGCGAACTCTCTAAGAGATTCCGCAAGGCGGAAACGAAGTCGCTGGTCTTCTCCTTCTTCCAGGCTCAGCAGGGAGCGCTCTCGAAGCTGAGTTAGAGATTCCAGGGCAGATTTTTCCCCGGTTACTGCTGCCGCTGCCTCCTGGGTGAAGCTCCCTGGAAACACACACAGTGCTCGCCAGAAATGCTGCAATCCTGTGGGGAGTAGCTCCACGCTCCACGAAATCGCTGCCCAGAGAGAGCGGTGGCGTCCATCTTTATCGGCACGGCGCGTGGCAAGAAGTTCGAACCGATGCGAAAGCCGCTCCAGAATCTGACTCGGCGATAGGGTAGAGGCCCGTGCCGCCGCCAGCTCCAGTGCCAGCGGTAAGCCCTCTAGCCGTTGGCATAGCATGCCTATTGCGTCCGCGTTGCGTGCTGTGAGCTGGAAATCAGGGCGAATCGCCTGCGCTCGATCGACAAAAAGCCGAACTGAGGCCAGCGCCCCTAGCTCTTCAAGCGATGCTCCGCCGGGAGGAATAGGAAGAGGAGGAACGGGCAGCTCCCGCTCTCCGGCAACATGCAGTCGTCGCCGCGACGTGACCAGAAGGCGGAGTGTCAGTATGCGAGTCAGCAAGGTGAGAATTAGCGCGGCGGCATAGGGAACTAGATGCTCCAGATTATCCAGTACTAGCAAGGTTGGATGGAGAGAGAGGGCTTCTACCACACGGTCCATAGCCGGGCTATCGTCTTCCGGGGGTAAACGAAGCCCTTCGGCCAGGGCTTCGGTCAGGCGGGCGCCATCTGTCAGATCCGCCAGACTGACAAATAAGACCTGCCGATGTCCGGTTTCTCTTCGGGCGGCTTCCAGAGCGAGTCTGGTTTTTCCAGAGCCTCCGGGGCCGGTCAGCGTAACAAGCGAGTGGTCTGAAAAAAGAGCAGCGATCTTCTCACACTCTTCTTCTCTGCCAAAGAAACGAGTGAACTGAAGCGGGAGGCGAACAGGTAGAGAAGCCTCTTGAGAAAGCTCTGGGCTAATACTGGTTTCGCCAGAAAGAATCGCTCTTGGCGCGGCATTTGAGATCTCCTCAAAACATGCTTGAAGTCGCTCGCGCTCCAGGAGTATCCAGTCTTCGTAGAAACCGGGGAGCAACTCACCCCGGTAGAGCATGCTGGCACGCTCTTGTTTTCCGGTACGAATGGCCGCTTCAAACTCAGCGACATCGGTAGTGATAGCCTCTGGATTGAGCCGGATGTGAGTTCGGTCAGCAATAATCACGCTTCCGGGTGTCACGCCCGGAGGTTCCAGCTGATGACGGAGCGAGGTTAATGCCTGCCGGAGGCGAGTGCGGCTAAGTTCGAAGTCGGTATCTGGCCAGAGAAGCTCGGCAAGTTCTTCTCGGGAGTGGGTTCGCTGGGGCCAGAGAGCAAGTCGTGCCAGCAGTGCTGCGGTCTTACGGGTGGCGAATCGCGTTACCAGAGAGCCGTCGTTTTCGGCTCGCAGCCAGCCGAGGAGCTCGATACGCCAGGGAGACTGCATCAGAGACTATTCTAACGAAAAAAGCCTGGGAATGCCCCCAAATTTTACGGTGCTTTGACGGTAGCGTTCTATACTCCCGGCAATCTATACAGGTTGCCCAGGAGTGTTCCTCATGAATCGTGTCTCGTATCGCCTGAGCGGCGCCCGGTCTGCAAAGGTCCTTGCGCTTTGCCTCACCGCGGCCTTACCCGCGTTCTTAGCCACCGCCGCCCACGCCCAGTCCACCCTGAGCTTTACTGTACTGGGTAGCGCCAATCCGTTTCTTGCCGGAATGCCCGATGGAAGCACCGCCAGTGGCGACACCGCACCAGGGCAATCTCCCACTCAGGTAACGGGCTTCAATCTTACGGGCGGAGGGATGCTCACGTTCTCTGTTACTGGCTCCGTTGACTTTGGCGGTGGTGCACCGGGCGATCCCGCCGATGGAAGCTTTGATGTAGTTAAAGGTGCTGAGAACGGTATCAGTGGCTACAATGCCCCCGCTAATGCTCTGATAGGCGTATTTCTCAACGACGACCAACCCGATGGCTCTGCAGCACCCGGCGATCTGGACTTCTCAGCAGGCGGCCTCGGCCAATCCTTTAGCTCGCTGTCACCCGGATTGAAGCAGACCTTCTTCATCGGAGACGGTTTGACGGGAAATGGCACTGGCTCGACACAAACATTCAATATTCCGACCGGAGCGACACGCTTCTATCTCGGTACCGTGGATGGAAGCGGCTGGTTCAACAACTCCGGAAGCTTCCAGGTCAATGTCACCGGCCCTGGTGCTACGGCTCCAGAACCTGGCACTCTATCGCTACTCGGCCTCACTGCCCTACCGTTAGCCGCGGGCGTTCTTCGTCGCCGCAGGTCTTCACATCAGTAACCCCTACGAAAAACCCATACTCTCGCTTCTCCGAGAAGCGAGAGTATGGGTTTAACCACGACCTACGAGAGGCATTTTGGTGGCCATAACGGTCATAAATAAAATATTCGCATCCAACGGCAGATTGGCCATGTGCAGCACCGACTGCGCCACATGGTCCACATCCATCACAGGTTCGATAGCAACCGTGCCGTTCGCCTGAAGGGCGCCGTGAGCCATTCCGGCTGTGTTATCGGTGAGGGCATTGCCGATATCGATCTGACCGCAAGCAATATTGTACTTTCGTCCATCTAGCGCCGTGGATTTGGTGAGACCCGTGATGGCGTGCTTAGTGGCGGTGTACGAAGCTGAGTTGGGGCGCGGGGCATGAGCTGAGACCGAGCCGTTGTTAATAATGCGTCCACCCTGAGGTGTCTGGCTCTTCATGAGCTTGAACGCCTCCTGTGTGCATAGAAAAGCCGCCGTGAGGTTGGTGGCTACCACGGACTGCCACTGCTCGTAAGTTAGTTCTTCCAGCGGGCCATTGCGCACAATACCGGCGTTGTTGAATAGCACATCCAGGCGGCCAAAGGTAGCTTTCGTCTGCGCGAAAAGAGTACGAATCGCTTCGGGATCGCAGACATCCGTGGGTACGACCAGTGCATGCTCTCCAAGTTCGCCTGCCTCGGTCACGGTTTGCTCCAATGCGTCTTTGCGTCGCCCGGCCAATACGACTGAGTAGCCCGCTCGAAGCAGAGCCAGAGTTGTCGCTTTGCCGACGCCACTCCCGGCACCTGTCACCAGCGCTACTTTTTTCTCCACGCTCAAGCTCCCTCAGGTTTCGGTGCGAAATCTTCTAAATAGTGCTGAATGATGGTTGGCATCGGGGGAACGGGAGGAAATCCCAGCGCCAGAGCGCGCGAACCATCTACCGCCACGGGCCACTGGTCCACGATTCCCTGGATTCGTGCATCGGGGGTATCCTCAATCGCTCCCAGAGAAAGCCCCTGTTCCTGGGCGACCTCTTGCAGAGCCTGCTCGGCGAGCCGAGGAGTGACACTCCTAGCGGGTAGCCCGATAGCACGGTCACGCCCTAGCGCTTCGGATGGTAGCTCATGAAGAGCGATAAGAGATTCGATGACGGTTCGATACCCGGTCATAGGGTGGCGCTGGTCCCGATGAACGGGAAGTGAGCAGGCAGTGCCACTCAGCGGCTCGCGAAACATGCCGCTGGCCCAGCTAGATGCCGCCGCATTCGGCTTGCCAGGGCGAATGATAACCGTGGGGAGGCGTGCCGAGCGACCATCGAAGAAGCCTTTGCGGGAGTAGTCGTTGATGAGCAACTCGCAGATTGCCTTGGTCATTCCGTAGGTGGTCTGTGGAGTGAGCTTGGTCTGGTCGGTACAGGGATCTTGCAGTGCGTCTCCCCCAAAACAGGCGATGCTGCTGGCAAAGACTACCCGTGTCTTGCTGCCCAGCTCCCGTGCTGCCTCAAAGAGGTTCCTGCCCCCGTCGAGGTTGACTCGTAGCGCGTCATCGAAGCGCTCCTCACACTCGCCGCTCACCATAGAGGCGAGATGGAAAATCGAGGTGTTGCGATATCCACCGATGGCGTCTCGAACGGTATCCCGAGAATCCACACTACCCACAACCTGCGTCACTCCGGCTATAGCTGGCTGGTGAAACTGGGCATCCAGGAGAACGATTTCCTCGATAGACTCCTCAGCGCCGCTCTCTCCGGTGAGTGTTCCGCGGTCAAGCAATTTCTGGCAGAGCTGGCGGCCCAGGAACCCGCCACCGCCCGTGATGATAACTCTCATAGGATTTCTTTTCAGAGGCTTACATGTGTACGTAGAGGATTCGAGGGGGATTCGTGTCATCCGACAAGTCGACGACCATAGGAATCGTCTGCTTAAGTCGCTCGATGAACGTTAAGCCGCCCTCCGCCGCAAAGCGGTTCCTATCTTCACGCTGTAGTAGCATGACAGCACGCTCTCTATAGTCCGTCGGGTCTCCTCCGGTTGGGTAAGAGCGGTTTGCCCGCGCGATGATGACAACATCGCCATCTTCTTCCAGCCCCTGAAACTCGATATCTTCCAGGGGATTGTTGACCTTGACTTTCATCTGCTGCTTTTCTTATTCCTCAAGGAGGGTTTTACCTCTCCCCAACCCCTCTCCTAAAGGAGAGGGGCTTTCTCTGTCTCCCCCTCCCCCGAAGAGGGAGGGGGCTGGGGGGAGAGGTTATTTGCGCCCTGGGCCGTAAACGGTTCGACCTGGCTTTGCGCCGGTATGGACGCCGCCTTGAAGCACGCGCACTCCGTTTACCCAGACTTCTTCGATTCCCACGGAGAGCTGTCGGGAATCGGTGAACGTGGATCGGTCGGAGACTGTTTCCGGGTTGAAGAGTACTATGTCGGCGTAGAATCCTTCGCGCAGTAGCCCACGCTCCTTAAGGTGCAGGCGGTCGGCTACCGAGGAAGTCATCTTTCGAATAGCCTCTTCCAGAGATAAGATTTTCTCCTCGCGAACGTACTTGCCCAACACACGGGTGTAGGTGCCATAGGCTCTGGGGTGTGTTGGATTCGCTTGAGTTGCCGGGTCGAAACCGCCCGCATCGGTACTGATCTTGACCCAGGGCTGCTGGAGTTGGAGCCGCAGGTTGTCTTCGCTCATGGAGAAGAACACGCTGAAGATACGCTGGTCTTCGGAGAGAAGGAGGTCTATGGCGGCATCTGCCCAGTCCTGGCCCCGCATCTCGGCGATCTGTGTCAGCTTCTGACCCACATAGATCTGGTTCTCTTCTTTTTTAAAGTCGAGGGGCACGACCGTATCGCCCCGGCTATCCGCAGCGAAGTCTCCTGTGGCGCCACCGGGAGCCATCATCTCATCGTGGATACGCTGGCGGGTAGTCGGGTCTTTCAGGTTCTCTATGAGCTTGCCACCCTCGAACGCCCAGAGGGGAATGAGCACATTCAGCCCTGTTCCGCTGGCGACATAGGGGTACATATCTGCCGTGATGTCTACCCCTTCCGCTCTGGCGGCATGGATTCGGGCGATAGCGGTCTCCATCTTATGCCAGTTGCGCTCTCCAGATGCCTTCAGGTGGTAGATCTCGACCGGGCAGTCCGCCTCCCGGCTCAACTGTATCGTCGCCTCCAGAGCCTCTAAGAAACCGTCGCCCTCGGAACGCAGATGAACGATATAGACACCACCGTACTGCCCCACAACTCGGGCGCATTCGGTCAGTTCCGAGTCAGGCGAGAACGACGAGGGCGGATAGATGAGTGCAGGCGCGATACCGAAAGCGCCATCTTCCATGGCCTCTGCGGTAATGCGCCGCATCTGCTCCAGTTGTTCCGATGTCGGGTCGCCAGCATCCATACCGCAGGCCCATTCCCGCACCGAGCCGCCGCCCACGAACGAGCCGACATTGACCGAGACGCCGATTTTCTCGTAGGACGAAATCCAGTCCGCGAACCGATGCCAGGTTGGCACCAGCTCCGCTGCCTCAGCGGGCATGTGCTCAATAATCTGCGCGGTGTCACGCCTGCCACCCAGAGGCGTGGGGGTCCACATCTCTCCCAGGATTTCGGTGGTGACACCCTGGGTGACTTTAGACAGAGAGCGTCCGTCCTTGTAGAGCGGCATGAGTGCGTGGCTCTGGATATCAATGAAACCGGGGCAGACAACCTTGCCTGCTGCCTCAATTACCTCGCCCGCTTCCACGGCGTTTAGATGCCCCGGCGGAGCGATGGCAATAATCCGGTCTCCGCTCAAAGCGACATCGGCATAAAACCAGGGATTGCCCGTGCCATCGACTACCCGAGCGCCACGAATCAGCACCTCAACATTCATGTACTAAGGTTCGCCGTTGCCGCGTTTTGACCTGCGAGCCTGGTCGTTTCGATTCCGTGCGAATGCTGTTACGTCTTCCCAGGACCAGGCGCAGCTGATAGAGGTGTTTTACGGCTATAATCGCGAAGGGGCAAAGACTTCTCAGGGAGTGCGAGACTCCTTCTTGCTTCAGGGGATGCAGGCGGGGATTAAGAGCGCCCTGGACTGTATCAAGCAGTTCTCCGAGACCGATGTCTCTGAGGACCTCGCAGTCCCCACAGCCTCACCACCACACAGCAAGCTGAGTTCCATCAGGACTTGCTGGCATTTATCAAGGAGTAGCAAAACTATGAGCGACATTGCGCAAACCATCGTCTTTATCCACGGTCTCTGGCTCACACGCCGTAGCTGGGAGCATTGGGCTTCTCGCTATGAGAGTCAGGGCTACAATGTGCTCACTCCGGGTTGGCCGGGTATGGACGCCGAAGTGGAGGAGCTAAACCAGGACCCCGCGCCCATTGCAAAGCTGGACATCACACAAATCGCGGATCACTATGAGGCGCTGATTCGCCAGCTGGATACTCCGCCCATTATCATCGGGCACTCCCTTGGCGGAACCATTATGCAGCTGCTTTTAGATCGGGGCCTGGGGGCGGCGGGTATCGGTATCGCGGCGGGCACCGTGAAGGGTGTTCCTGACCTGCCGCTCTCGACCCTCTGGGCCACGCTCCCGGTGCTTGGTAACCCGTTCAACCCCGGTAAGGCCACACCGCTCAGCCCGGAGCAGTTCCACTATGGCTTTACCAACACGCTTTCCCTGGAAGAGTCCAATAAGATCTACGAGCGGTATCACGTTCCCTGCGCGAACCGTGTTCTCTTCGAAGTCGCGTTTGCCAGCCTGAATAGCCATGCTGCCACAACTGTCTCCTTCGACAAGCCAGACCGCGCACCCATGCTGTTAATTGCCTTCGAGCACGACCATATCGTTCCACCGAACGCTAGCCGCCACAACGCGGAGAAGTACAACGATGCAACGACTCTTACCGAGTTTCATCAGTTCATGGGGCGGCCTCACTTCCCCGGTGCGCCGGGCTGGGAAGATGTGGCAGACTATGCGCTCGATTGGGCGCTACGAGTAACTAAGCGCTGAACAGCCGGGCCATTATCGAAGTGGACGCCACGATAGATGCTCTGTTAGATTCGTGGCGGACCGCGCTCGGTGCGGACCACGAGGCCTACCGAAACCATGTCTACCGTGTCTTCAACTTTGCGGTCGCCGTGGCGAAGGCAACCGGGGAAGGGCGGGAGAAGCTAGCGATTGCCGCTGCCTTTCACGATATCGGTATCTGGCTGGATGGCACGTTTGACTACCTGGAACCATCGGAACTCAGGGCGACTGAGTATCTAACAGAGCTTGGCCGCCCTGGCTGGAACGACACCGTTCACGAAATCATCGATCAGCACCATCGGATACGTCCCTGGCGGGGCCGAGATAGCGACCTGGTAGAGCCATTTCGAAAGGCAGACTGGCTAGATGTCTGCCTGTTCGCACTCCCCAGCCCGCTGGAGCGCTCCTACCTGGCAGCCGTTCTCCAGCGGTTCCCCCGGTGCGGTTTTCACCGCCGGTTAGTCGCGTTTGCCCTCGATAGGGCGCGTACACACCCTCTGAGTCCGATTCCTGTATTGAAGTGGTGACGAGGGCATTGCCTTAAGAGATACGGCTGTCTGTGATCCCGCTCTCCCAGCGGTCGAACTCCTTGCCATCTAACGTGAAGGCGCGGAGGGTGAGGCGCTCGGGAGTGATATCCAGAATCGTATAGTGGTGCCCGCTCATACGGACTGCAGAGAACGCGGGCGGGTTCGGCAGAAACTGCTCCAGATCACCCCCGCCGCCGCCTACCACGAAGTAGTTCGTGCCCTCTTTAGCCATCTTGCCCGCTCGAATCGGGTGGAATCGCTCATAGCTATGAATGTGACCACTGAAGACCATATCCACCTTGTAGCGGTCATAGAGTGTGCAGAGATCCCGTGTTTCGGTATCTCCCAGGTCGGTACCGTAGTCATCCAGGTCACTGGAGTAGGGCGGATAGTGGTGCATCGCGATCTTCCAGCGGGCCGTGGAGCGGGCCAGTGCTTGCTCTAGCCAGCGGTACTGCACCGAACCGGGCTGCACCGGGTGCCCGGTATCCAGCGTGAATATCTCCGCCGCTCCTGCCCGAAAAGAGTAGTGATACAGGGTAGGAGGCAGGGCCATTAAATCGTAGTAGATATGCGCGTTTCTGTCATGGTTGCCCAGTATCGGAAAGAGGGGGACATCGGCCCAGAGGGGGCGCATACTGGCGAAGAAATCACCGGTCCACTGGTCCTTCTGCCAGCCTGCACCTACCAGATCACCGACGATGATACCCAGTGCCGGATTATGGCTCCGCATACCCAGCGCCACCTGATGGTTGATATTCGGGTGGTCTTGCGTGTCGCCTACAATCGCTACACGCACGGGCTTGTCCGCAGTGGGCAAAGTGGTGAACTGTGCTTTCGCTACCAATCCGCCGACCTCAATCTGCACGGTATAGGGAGTCTCCGGTGTCAGGCCCGTGAGCTTGACCTTGTGTACCCGGCTGGGGCGACTGGAACGCACACGAGTGAGCTTGTTCTCAGTCCCAAAACGCACTCTGGCCGGAGTCGTACGGCTAACCTCCCACACTACCCAGGCCGTATCGGTGCTGACCTGCTGAAAAGTCGGCTCTATTACCCACGTTGCCTGGGCAGGCTCTACTGGCGCAGGTATCGAGGTGAGCTTAGGCAGCCGTATGGCGGCAAGCTCGCGTACCTGATCGTCCGTAAGGGCTGTGCCATAGACCGCATAAGAATGGACCGTGCCCCGGAAACCATAGGTTCTATCTCCTTGCCACCAGCCGCCTACGGCAAAGGGAGTTCGCCCATTCAAAGTCATTGTGCCCAGCGCCGCATCAACGCTAGCTACTCGTACGCCATCTAAAAAGAGGGTGATCTGCTTCTGGTCGTAGCGGGCAGTGAGTGCAATACGTTTTCGGAGCGGAACATTCTTGATGCGCGCTTGCGCCTTGCCCTGCGCGGTGGCAACCTGGAAGACGACATCACCCTGTTCCCAGGTCAACACCCAGCCCCGTGGTCCCTCACTATTGGGGGTATCCGGAGTAAACGTACAGCCCACCAGGCCCATCGGGTCTTTCTGCGGGGTTAGCTCGATCAGGACATCTATGGTGAGGTTGCCTTTGGGGACCTCGGGCCAGCGGTCCCATTGATACCAGGGGTAGGTGAAGGCATCCCAGGGGCCTTCTAGCTGAAGACCACCGGACTTCAAGCGGGGAAATCCCGACACTTTCAGATTGGGGCCAACGACGGCCACCAGCTCCCCATCACGGAGTCGCGACGGGTGAAAGACCCACTGGGCCACAGGAGACGGAACAGGCATGGCCCCTATTGTAACCTGAACCCAAAGAACTGGATTAAGTTACTATAGAGGCCAGTGCCCTTGTTTTTTAGGGGTGAGTGTCTTCCGGCTGGGAGATTGTCTCCAGTGCCTGCGCAGTTACTTTATCGGCGGTACCGGAGACGGCCAGATCTCCCAGAGACACGATACCGACCAGGCTCTGATTCCGGTCCAGTACCACGAGTCGGCGAATCTGATGCTCTTCCATGATGTGCGCCGCCTCGTTGACATCCTGGTCTTCGTAGACGAATTGCACTTTGTCTTCGGTCATTATGTCCCGTACCAGAGTGGTGAACGGGTCTCTACCCAGAGCGGTAGAGCGCACGGTGATATCGCGGTCGGTAAGCATACCGACCAGCTTTCCACCATCGCAGACTGGAAGCGGACCAATATCTAGCTGGTGCATGGTCTCTGCGGCTTCCTGTAGATTCGCATCCGGGCGGATTACCTCCGGATCTTTTGTCATTACCATATTGACTTGCATTCTGTGCTCCTTTCGTTTCCGCTTTATTAGCTGATGGGTTTATCTGCCGGCGCGTCGTTGGTTTCCTCAGTAGTCGGATTGGACTCTGTGGGGGCTAGCGTTCGTCCAGAGGCCGTAACAGGGATACGGCGACCCTGTGCCTGCTCTATCTGGCTCTTCGGTAGGTATACGGTGAGAACACCATTTTTGAACTCGGCGCGGATATTCTGCTCATCCACATTCGGTGGCAGCGATATCGACCGCTCGATGTAGCCGTATCGGCGCTCACGCGTATGATAGTGGCGCGATGGCTGCTCCTGTGGCTCTTCCTTTGCGCCACTATCCTGGTTTTGAAGCTCGGCGCGCAGGGTGAGCATGCCCTCTTGAACCCGTATATCCACGCTATCAGGTGGCAGACCGGGCAGGTCTACGTCTATGCAGAACTCGCTATCAGTCTCGCTGAAGTCCATGTTCGGAGCGATACTGCTCCCCAGGGCCTGGGAGAACAGGCGATCCATATCGTCCTGCATACGCCGCATCAACTGAAAAGGCGAGGCCATAAAAGGCGACAACAAGCCGCTATTCCCATTCCATAGGGACGTCACTCCGCCATTGTGATTGCGTCGCGCTGGCAGACCACCATTGGTATTGCTTCGCATTGTTTTCTATCCTTTCACTTATTTTTTTCTGCGGTCGGTTTTGGTTTTGGAGCTTCGGCATGCTTGGAGCCGTAGCCACTCTCTGACCCGAGCACCCAACCGGGAGGATCGCTGGCCGGAAATGACTCGTCTATGTCACGGTCAATCTCCTCTTCGATTTCGTCTTCACTGCCCAGGTCTTTTACCTGGGGATCGACGGCTCCACCCCGGTCCGGGGTGGGACGTTTCTTGTTCTTATCGAGGGTATCCATCGCGTTCTATAGTCCTCTCTAGAATATGTAGTGAGGAAATAGGTGGTTCCAGTAGGATGATACGTATTTATTGTTATATTGATGTAAGGTTTATTCTTACACAGAGCTGGATTAAAAAGAAAAAGCCGCTTTAAGCGGCTTTTTCTTTCGGAGAGGTAATTGACTACTCGCCTATGTATCCAGGCCAGGAAGATGGCTCACCTGCCAGCCTGCATTGTTCAGGAAGTCCGCTACTGCACTGCCGGGAGGAACCAGAGTGTCCACGGCGCTGAGGAACTCGGCGGATAGAGTGAGCGAGGCGGCAGGGAGAACGCTGGTGAACTGCTTCAGGGTGCGTGGTCCAACTATAGGGGCAGTGACCAGTGGATTGTGCAGAGTCCAGGCGATAGCGGCGGTAGCGGGATCATAACCATGTTCGTAGCATAGCATTACGAACTGCTGGGCGACCTCGGCGGCGTCTGTATTCGTGCGCTGTCGCCACATAGGGTTTCGCGCGACGCGGGAGCCTTCGGGGAGTGGGGTGGAGGTGATGCTGCCGTATCGGCCCGTGAGCTGGCCGCCTGCCAGTGGTGACCACACAATCAGCCCCCAACCAGAGTGTTCCAGGAATCCCGCGCGGTCGTTTTCTATGCGGCGATCCAGAATATTGTAGGGCGCCTGCTCGCTGACCGGACCCACCCGGTGGTGCCACTGCGCTCGCCAGTGCGCCTCAGACATCTGCCAGCTAGCGAACGTGCTCGTGCCCCAGTAGCGAATCTTGCCCTCCTTAACCAGGGCATCCAGGGTCTCGATAGTCTCATCGAGCGGAACAGTAGGATCGTAGCGATGGAGCTGGTACAGGTCGATATAGTCCGTGTTCAGGCGGCGCAGACTGGCTTCCGCTGCCGCCCGCAGGTGCCGCCGAGATAGCCCCCTATCATTTGCTCCTGGACCCATCGCCCCGTTTACTTTCGTTGCCAGGACTATTTGATCTCGAAGCCAGGGATCGGCGAACGCCTGGCCCATGATTTCCTCGCTACGCCCCGCGGCGTAGACATTCGCTGTATCCCAGAACGTGACGCCTGACTCATAGGCAGTTTTGAGAATCGTGAGAGCATCTGCCTCGGAGGTCGATTCCCCAAAGTTCATACACCCCAGGCAGAGATTGCTGACTTTCAGGCCTGAGCGCCCTAGAGAGACTATTTTGACCATAATGCATCGTACACTACCGGAATGAAAACACGAAACGCCCTGCTGGTTGTAGCTCTGTTTCTCTGCTCTGTGAGCCATGCGCAGACGGTAGGACCGGCCAAGGGCTCGCTCCTAATTGTAGGTGGGGGCGCTATGGGTGATCTCTGGAAGAAATTTGTAGAGTTGGCCGGTGGAACAGAGGCGCGTATCGTCATTATTCCGACTGCGGACGAAGACGCAGGTATATCGGACGACCGAACCTCGGCGCTACTGAAATCCCTGGGAGCGAAAGAGGTGACAGTGCTCCATACCCGCGACCGGAAAGAAGCCGATTCGGAGAAGTTCGTGGCGCCTCTGAAAACGGCTACAGGCGTGTGGCTGGGCGGTGGCCGCCAGTGGCGATTGGCGGATTCCTATCTGAATACCCGCACGCATCGGGAATTGACTGCTGTACTGGAGCGCGGCGGCGTTATTGCGGGCAGCTCAGCGGGCGCGACGATTCAAGGTTCGTTTTTAGTCCGTGGCGATACAAAGGGCAACGAGCTTATGGAAGGCGACCACATAGTAGGTTTCGGCTTCCTGAAGAATACCGCGATTGACCAGCATGTCCTGCGCCGGAACCGACAGTTCGACCTGATTCCAGTCATAGACGCTCACCCGGAGCTACTCGGCATCGGGATAGATGAAGCCACGGCAATTCTGGTACACGGAGACCAGTTCGAGGTACTAGGGCCAAGCTACGTAGCAATTCACGCACGCCCACTACCGGCGGCAAAGAAAGTCCTGGCTTCTCCCAACAATGCTTTGGGAAAGGGCAAGTTCTATTTCCTGGGCAGAGGGGAGCGATTCGACCTGAAGGCCCGCCAGCCGATTACCCCATCTCGACGGTAAACCCTTAAGAAATCACGTGGGCCGAAAAGCGCTCCATCTCTTCTAACTGCGGGCTGCACTGGAGCAGAAGGAAGTCCACACCGATTTCCTCGAACGCTTTAACCTGTGTTTTCACCTGTTCCCCGGTGCCGACTAACCCCGAGCGTAGCCCCCGATTCGAAACCGAGTAGTCTTCCAGCGAAACATGCTGCTCCAGCTGGGTGCCGCTGAGCCACTGCTGATAGTTCTCATAACCCGCCGCAGACTGCCGGACATCGGTAATGCGGCGTAGTTCTTCCTCTGCCTCAGCTTCGGTATCCCGCACGATACTGTAGGCGGAAACCCCGAACAAGAGTGGCGAGAGTCCGTGCCGCTCGCGGCGTGCTCGCATATCGGCAATTCGCTCCGCGATTTTTGCTGGCGGGTCTCCGTGCATCACGTAACCATCACAGATTCGGGCAATCAGCTCTTTGGCCGCTTCGGATTCTCCGCCCGCATACAGCAAAGGTCGTGGGCGCGTGGAGACTGGTTTGGGCTGCAGGATATTGTCGTCTATCTGGTAGAGCGAGCCTTTATGACTGAAGTGGTCCTGGCTCCATACTCCATTCAGCACCTCCAGCCACTCCTCGGTTCGCGCATAGCGATCGTTGTGCTGCTCAAAAGCAACCCCGTACTTGCGCGCCTCATCGGCCCACCAGGACGAAACTACATTTAACGAAAGGCGCCCGCCGCTGATATGGTCGATATTGGCTGCCTGCTTCGCCAGAAGCGCTGGATTGTGGAATGTGGGCCGAACCGCCACCATAATCTCCTGGCTTTTCGTCACGGCTGCCAGAGCCGCCGCCGTAGACCAGGCATCCAGCGCCGGTGCCTCGATGCCTTTGATATCGTTCAGGTTCAGCTCAGCGACCAGAGTGAGGTCGAACCCGAGCGCCTCGGCACGCTGAGCCAGGTGGGAGACATACTCCCAGGTCGGCTCCATTTTCTCGTCATCGACATTGCGGAGCCATCCGCCAAAGATAGGCAGCCAATATCCGAAGCGCATGGCGCTAGCCTCCTGCCTGTGCAACCAGGAAGTCCACCAGGCGCTCGTGGGGATCGAAGCCGATCACCTGGCGGGCATCGGCCACAAAGTTAGAGAGGGCATTGATATCGTAGTAGACCAACTGGCCATCTCGATCGTCTACCATGTACTCGATTCCGCCTACATCTATCTTTGCTGCCTGAACGATTCGCTCTATGGCTTCGATAACTTCGGCAGGTGGCGTATAAGCTTCCACGCGTAGCCCCGACTTCGGGGCGTCTAACGCGCAAGCAGAGCGGGTTAGAGCTCTCCCATCGTTGGTCTGGCAGATATCGGCAGGGCAGAGATTGAAACTCTCACCCGTGGTGTAGACATTGATGCCGTAAAGGTACTTCCCACCCAGGGTCTCTACCCGCGTGATATGTCCGTCTCGCGCCGGAATGTACTCCTGAACCAGCGCCGTGCTGCCCTCACCGAGTGAAATACTCCCCGCATCGACCGCTGCCTGTAGTGCCTCAGGAGAGTCATAGCGAACGATACCGGCACCGCTGCCACCGATATTCGCCTTCACTACCACCGGGAAGCGAAGCCCCTCCGCTGCCGCTGGCACCATAGCAGGGTGATTGATCACACGCGCCTTGGGATAGGGCAGGCCGAGAGAGACCAATAGATCAAGCTGTAGCGCTTTGCTGATCTCCATCGTATAAGCATCCACGCCGTTGATAACTCGCAGTCCGAGGCGCTCAAAATGCGCCAGGAAATCGCGGGTATAGAACAGGCTATTGCCTGCCCCGCGCAGATAGGCGGAGGGGCTCATGCGGTTGAAGATCAGCGAGTAATCATGGTCTGTACGCTGGCTTGCCGGGTCAAAGAAACTCTGCTTGGCATCCAGGCGAACATAAGGAATCCCACGTTTCTCCAGCTCGGCGAAGAGGGGCTTGAACCAATCCTGGTGTTCGTGATAGATGGCAAAAGGCTTCAAAGGCTCGGGCATGAAAGTTACTTTCTCGGTTTAGTCGAGTCTACCACGGGGCGAGTTCTGGGATGAGGCGCTTGTAGAGACCGAGGCGGGGCGGCCCGGAGTGCTCCTAGCATTGCATGGACGGCAACAGCGATCTGCGAGTCCTCCCCTTTCCATAGGTCACTCGGATCAATCGGGGCGGTGAGGTCAGGTTCGATGCCCACTCCCTCGGGCATCCAGTTCTTACTATCCTGGAAGAAAGCCGCCTGTGGGATACGCCAGCTTCCGCCGTCGATGAGCGGGAACGCGTCATTGGTGCCGATAAGGCCACCCCAGGTGCGAGTGCCAATGAGCTTGCCCAGCTTTGCCTGGCGGAAGTAGTAGGCGAAGTTCTCCCCCGCGGAGCTAGTGACGCCATTTATGAGCACGCACTTGGGACCACGATGCCCCCGCAGTGGTACAGAGTAGGCTGTTGGCGTATCGCGCTGGACGAATCCATTGAGTAAAGGCCGATTGAGCGCATCGATCACGGTGTCGGAAAACGAGCCGCCGCTATTCCATCGAACGTCGACGATCAGAGCCGCCCGATTCGCCTGCCCCCAGTACTGCCGGTAGAACTCCCGTATGCCGCTGGAGCCGAAGTCCGGAATATAGACATAGCCAATCTGACCATGTGAGAGACGGTCTACCTTGCGCCGATTCTCCTCAGCCCAGGCTCGCCAGCGCAGGTCAGACTCACTGCCGATAGGCGTGACCGTGATAGTGCGCGCGGTAGCGTCTATATTTGGCACACGGCTGATAGTGAGAGTAGTAGGTTGATTGACCCTGCCCACCAGTGATTCCCAGGGCGTGGTACCCAGTACGAGGGGCTTGTTCTCAATCCGCAGGAGATAGTCACCCACGGAGGCACCACTACCAGGGCGGAGCGGTCCGCTACCCAGGGAATCGGTATCACTACCATGATAGAGCTTCGTGAAGCGAAGCGCGCCGTGCTCCCAGGAGAAGTCCGCACCTAGAGCGCCCGGTGGCTGCCAGGACAGTGACTCTACATCGCCAGGATCTATCATTAGGACATGGCCCACACTGAGCTCGCTCAGCATCAGGCCAATGACCACATTCACATCCTCGCGCGTGGCGCAGCGCTCCAGCAGAGGCTCGTAGTGACGCCGAATGGCAAGCCAATCAAGCCCATGCATAGCCGGGTCGTAGAAATAGTCGCGGTACAGCCGCCATATCTCGGCGAATATCTGGCGCCATTCCCTGCGTGGGGTTAGCGTTGTGGGCAGCGGCTCAAAAGCGACGGTCTGCTCAACCTTACCGGAGCGCACACCCCCGAACCGATTCGCTCCCTCTACAAAGATATGGTCGCCGTCAGCAGCGAGCTGAAAGTTGCCATCGAGATCGGCACGGCGTGTCTCTTTACCTGTGTTGGTATCGAAGAGAAAGGTCGTGGGTGCGGTACGGATCGCGCTGCGCTGGTAGAGCAGCTGGCCCTGGCCAATAGCCGCAAGCTGCCAGAAGCGCCCGCCTGGCAGAGGCAGTGTCATGCTGCGCGACTCCGTAGCAGCGGCAGATTGCGACACCGCACGTGTGTTGAAGGGAGCTGCCACCATTACCTGAGCATCCGGGTATGTCCGGGTGCGGTCGATCAGGTCGAATACTGCACCCTGCCCAAAGCGGACACTGGCGTAGTAGAGGGTCTTGCCATCTGGAGCGAACGCGGCCAGACTGTCATCTACCAATCCCGACGTGATGGGATAGGTTTTCCCCGACGATAGCTCATAGGCGAAGAGCCGGGTCAGCTCCGACGGCAGGCTGCGCTCGAAGACCAGCACGCGGCCATCCGGCGACCACACCGGATTGGCGCCGAAGCCAATCTTCCAACCGCGCCCATTTGCCGCGCTAACAATCCACAGGTTATTGGCATGGTCCAGAAAACTCAGATGCTCTCCGGATGGTGACCAGGCGAGCTGACGGCGCCCGCCAGCGCCCAGATGCGTGAGTTGTCGGGAGCGATTCGCAGCAAAATCGTAGACATGTATCTCGGACTCACCGCTGGCATCGGATAGGTACGCCAGGTGTTTCCCATCAGGACTCCATACCGGCTCACGCTCAGCAATTCCATCGGTCTGGGTGAGCTGGGAAAGGGTCTTGCCCGAAACATCTGTGAGCCAGAGATTACCCCGCGCCTCGATGGCGAAGCGGTCAGCAGTAGGCGCAAGTACGCGGCGCATAGTCCAGCGTGCCGCATCTATCTTGTGCGGTATAGAGACCGAAGCAGGGCCAGGGAAAGTGACTGGAATGCGGCGCAGTTTCTGGTTTTCCAGAGTGAGCGCCCACAGGTCTCCGCCGTTAGAGCAGACAATCTCGCCGCGCCCACTGGGTCCCGGCCCGATGGAGGTGGCCTGAATGGGAAAATTGCTGAAGTGGGTTACTTGCTTCGATTGCCCTGTGGTGCGGTCCCAGACCCAGAGATTTGCCCTTCGCTCTCTGCCCTGATCGGAAAGATAGTAGAGGCGATTGCCATGCCACATGGGGCGAGTATCGTTGCCCGGCCAGCTCGTGACCCGGCGTGACTTGCCGTTTCGGGTATCAAGCACCCACAGCTCGCCCGCTGCGCCGCCCTGATACCCACGCCACCAGGCATCCCGGTAGTGCGGCACATATGCCAGCCAGCGCCCGGTGGCATCATAGGCGGCATCGCAGCCGTAGGTCAATGGCAATGGCTGAGGCAGGCCACCGGTCGCAGGTACAGTAAAGAGCGCGCTCTCCACTCGACTGAAGGCGCTCTCGGTCGCATACAGCAATCGTCCATTGGGGAGCCACTGCAGCAGGAGCTTCCCGTTACGCGGATAGTAGGTCACACGCTTTAGTGGGCCACCGGAAACACGAATCGTCGCGAGCTCGTAGCAGTTATCGATGCGGGTTTGCAGGGCGATTCGCCCGCCATCCGGACTGAAGCGGGGCATCGCGTATTCGTTGGCATAGATCCCGAGTGAGCGGGCGACTCCGCCTAAACGCGGCGCGACCCATAGCTCATTACCACGCGCAAATGCAACCTGGGTTCGGCTGACCGCAGGACAGTAGAGCAACCCCGAAGTAGGTGTATTGGTCGCGCTACTTTGAGCACAAGCAGGCAATCCGAACCCAAGGAACCCTAATAAAAAAAGAAAAAATGCACGAGTCATAACACCTACGGTACCAAGCGCCAGGGCTCAAAGATTGAACATTCTTAACTTTTGCTCAGGACAGCCAGAGACTTGAGGGCGCCCGGCGGGACGCCAGCCTGGCGCCGAAACGAGCGGATCATATGCGCCTGGTCAGCGAACCCTACCTCACGCGCGGCAAGGGCAGCGGGCATACCATATAAGAGGAGACCGGTCACCTCGCGCAGGCGCAGCAGATGAACAAATTCCAGGACCGTGCAGTGATGCCAGTGGCGGAATGTACGTGCCAGATGCACCGGGTGAACCCCAGCTTCCTTGGCAATATGAGCCAGGCGAATAGGTCCGCGATACGTAGCGCGCAGGTGCTCCTCTGCACGCCGCAGCCAGCGCGGAGTGCTCCGCTCGGTGGGAGATTCCTGGCCGAAAAACGACAGTATCTCCAGAGTCTGCGATTCTATCTCAGCGCTGGTATCGGATTTCGATTCCGCTGTAGATGCCGTGGCGCGAATTAGTAGCGACAGGGCGGACCGGCAGAGCAATGGATGTATCTGCACCGCGAAGTGGCCGATCTGAGCCTCCGAGAGTCCGCAGCACTCTAGCCAGGCGCGGGAGAGGCTGACATTGAGCCCGGCCATGCACTGTTGGGGAATATGTGAGCGATGAGCCACTTCGCGTGGGTGCAGGCTCACTGAGAGAGCTGGCTGATCGAACTCCCCGGATTCGCAGATATCCGTATGCTGGCCACGAACATGTACATATAGTGTTGTGATGTCATGTGTATGCCAGGGCATCTCGAACTGGTTGCGGTAGACACTCCAGGTTAGCTCCAGTCCCTCTGTACGAATAAGTGGCTGCGATTCTCCCAGGAAGATACCAGCCGAGAGAGTTGGACCGATTGTTTTGTGGTCGTACAGCATGGAGAAAGCGTCCGGAGTCAGGCACAGCAACCGTTTAGGAGTATACCGAAATCCCTGTTTTCTAAAGAAACAATGCGTGACAAATAGTATAGAAGAGATATGCCAACCGTCTCTTCCCGACTTCGCCGCTCTAGCGACCTTGAACCAGGCATTCGGCGAGTTAAGAGCGGAAAGGGCTTTTCGTACCGCGATGCTGCCGGTAGTGCGGTGAAAGATCCCGAAGTGCTTGCGCGTATACGGTCGCTGGCTATTCCGCCCGCCTATACCGATGTGTGGATCTGTGCCGATCCGAAGGGGCATCTGCAAGCCGTGGGCAATGATGCCAGGGGGCGCAAGCAGTACCGCTACCACCCCAAGTGGACCACGAAGCGTGGCAAGGCCAAGTTTGCACATCTGCTTGAGTTCGCCCAGTCCTTGCCTGCCATACGCCACCGAGTGGAGGACGATATGGGAGCCTCCAGCCTGGGTCGTGAGAAGGTGGTAGCGACCGTGGTGCATTTGCTGGAGCATACGCTTATCCGGGTAGGGAATACACAATATGCGAAAGAGAATCATTCGTATGGCCTGACTACCCTGAAAGACACGCATGTGAAGGTGAAGGGGGCCACTATACGTTTTGCTTTCAAAGGCAAGAGCGGTGTGTTCCATGAGCTGGCGCTACGCGACCCCGAGGCTGCTCGTATCGTTCGGACTCTGCAACACGTACCAGGGCACCACCTCTTCGATTATGTCGACGACGAGGGGGCAGCGCATCCCATTGGCTCGGCTGATGTCAACGTATATCTCAAGGAAATAAGCGGGCTGGATATCTCCGCCAAAGACTTCCGTACCTGGGCCGCGACCGTAGAAGCAGCCAGGCTTCTTGCCCAATGTCCGACTGATCTTTCTGTTTCGGCGTGCAAACGTGAGGTAGCAAAGGTCATCCGGGAAGTGGCGGAGATGTTGGGAAATACGCCTGCCGTCTGCCGTTCGTCGTACGTGCATCCGCGAGTACTAGAAGCGTATTGCGCCGGTAGCCCTGCTTCCGTTCGTGGTCGCAAGAAGAAGGGGCTTTCCGGAGAAGAGTCGGCGGTAATCCGGTTTTTAGAAAAGGTTGCGATAAAAGGAAAGTGGCAGCAAAAATAAGAACCTCCAATTGCCTCGTGGCTACAGCATAGGAGTCATCTCTTTGGCACGTAAAAAGTCAGAATCAGCACACCTGCGCAGCGATGCGGCACACACCAATCAAATCTCCCGTCGGTACTTTGTTCATAGTTGTGGTGTCGCTGGTCTGATCGGGGTGGAACTAACGCAGCAGTCGCCTGCCGACGCGCAAGCATCACCGAAGCCCATGCCAACCAGTAAATTAGGGATACGGCCCATCAAGAAGGCCGTTCCAGTCGTTGCACGACCTTTGCCTTTATCCGATGTCCGCTTGACCGGCGGACCGCTCAAGGTAGCGCAGGACCAGAATGCGAAATATCTGCTTGCATTGGAACCGGAGCGCATGCTAGTGCACTTCCGTAAGCGTGCCAAGCTTCCCACAGAAGTGGAGGGGTACGGTGGCTGGGATGGCGGTGGGCGTAACCTGACCGGACACATCGCCGGGCACTACCTATCTGGTGTCAGCCTGATGTACGCGGCTACGGGTGATGACCGCTTCAAGCAGCGTGCCGATTATCTCGTCTCCGAATTGGCTCTGGTACAGGACAGCGATGGCTACCTGGGCGCTCTCATGGACGACAAAAATGTGGATGGCAAAACGCGCTTCGAGGAGTTGAAGCAGGGCATTATCCGGTCCGGGGGATTCGACCTCAATGGTCTGTGGTCACCGTGGTATGTGGAGCACAAAATCTACGCGGGTCTGCGCGATGCGTACCGCTTTACCGGCAACCGCAAAGCGCTGGAGCTGGAGATAAAGTTCGCGGCCTGGGCGGAAAGCATTCTGGCGAACCTGGACGAAGCTCAGGTTCAGAAAATGCTGCAGACCGAGTTCGGCGGAATGAACGAGGTTCTGGCCGACTTGTACGCCGACACGGGAGACCTGCGCTGGTGGAATCTTTCTAGCAAGTTTGAGCATGCGGCTGTGCGTGACCCACTAGCGCGACGCGAGGATAAATTAGGTGGTCTGCACGCCAATACGCAGGTTCCCAAGCTGATCGGGTCGCTGGCCCGGTACCAGTATCGCGGGGATGCTTCCGATGGCGAAGCTGCTTCCTGTTTCTGGGATGCGGTCGTGGACCATCATAGCTTCGCCACAGGTGGGCACGGTAAGGATGAGTATTTCGGGCCGCCAGATGAGCTTGCCAACCGACTCGACGGACGTACGGATGAAAGCTGCAATGTCTACAACATGCTGAAAATGACCCGTAGTCTGTTCGCGCTTCGCCCTGATATCAAGTATGCCGAGTTCCACGAGCGTGCCCTGTTCAATCATGTCTTAGGCTCGATGGACCCTGCCAGCGGGCAGACATGCTATATGGTACCGATTGGACGCGGTGTGCAGCGCGAGTATCAGGATATGTTCGAGAACTTCACCTGTTGCGTCGGGTCTGGCATGGAAAGCCACGCTTTGCACGGGGACGGTTTGTACTATGAGTCCAAAGACAAACTCTGGGTGAACCTGTATGTACCGTCGACGGTGGAGTGGAAATCAGCCCGCGCGCACCTGACGATGGACACCAGTTTTCCCGAGGGGGAGACAGCGACCTTGAGACTTACGATCAAAGGTCCGAAGAAGCTTACCTTAGCACTTCGTCGCCCGCGCTGGGCAGGAGAAGGCTTCTCTATCACAGTCAATGGGAAGGCGATTGAGGACCTCTCCAGTCCTGGTTCGTATATCGAACTGACCCGAACCTGGAAAAGTGACGACACGGTAACGCTGAACTTGCCCAAGGCTCTGCATCAGGAACCCCTGCCAGACAACCCGCGCCGCGTCGCGCTATTGTGGGGACCGCTTGTGCTGGCTGGCGATTTAGGGCAGCAACATGGCGAAGAATCACATGTCTCTGCGCCGGTTCTGGTGGTGGCGGAGCGCCCCACCTTGGACTGGCTCAAGCCGATGCCGGATAGGACACCCGTCAGTTTTCATAGCGATGGCGTCGGGCGCGCGACGACCGGTGAGCTGGCGGTACAGGAGATTCGCTTCGTGCCGTTCTACCGCCTGCATAAGCGTACGTACGCCGCCTATTGGGACTGCTACACGCCGAAAGAATGGGATGAGAAAGCCGCATCGATTGTCGCTGCGCAGAAAAAGCAGCGGATGCTGGAAGAAGCGACGGTCGGATTTGTCCAGCCAGGCATGATGCAAGCCGAGCGTGATTTCAACCAGCAAGGCGAAGAGACTACGCCCGACCGTGTGCTGGGGCGACCGGGACGGCGTGCCCGAAAGTGGTTCTCGTTTGATCTACCCGTAGACCCGTCGCACCCGATGACACTGGTCGTCACATACTCCACGCAGGAGTTTGGCAATCGGACCTTCGACGTGCTGGTGGAGGGGCAAAAGGTAGCGGAGCAAAGCATCCCACGCCGCGGTCCCGGCAGTGCTGCCACCGCCGCCTCATTCTTCGACGTGGAAACAGCACTTCCCGCTTCTCTGGTGGCGGATAAGAAGAAAATTACGGTTCGATTCCAGGCGACTAAAGGGAATGAAACTGCTGCCGTTTTCGGCATACGAATGATTCGCGCGGACGCACCAAGGTAGTCTTAGCAAGAAATAAAAGCTAGAACACCCCGTTGCAACGAGGCAACAGGATGTTCTAATTGGCAATACATATAGTTGTGTAAACTACGAGTCCACTCTAGGCAGATTCTTCATAGAGTTCTACCATGCTGCAAGGAGCCTATCTTCATAATCTCCATCTCTACTCTCATCCCTAACTTTCCCATTGTTTTCCATCCATTTCAGAGTGCGGGTTAAACCTTCCTTCAGGGAAATAGACTGACCGGGATATCCCATAGCCTTGATTTTGGAGTTATCGAAAATCGAAGTCCAGGCAAAAATCTCCTTCAAGCCTCTGGACCAACTCGGAGCCACCTCGCACAAAACGTCTGGCGGGATGTACACGGGGCTAGACGTACCTCAGGCGACTTCCGCGCACACTTGCAGATATGTGTTCCACATTATGTACTCCCCATGATACGTGGGGAATACAGTTGGGCAGCGTGACAGCCAAGG
Source organism: Armatimonas sp. (assembly GCA_049840835.1). Lineage (GTDB taxonomy): Bacteria > Armatimonadota > Armatimonadia > Armatimonadales > Armatimonadaceae > JANLTX01. The sequence continues at coordinate 119,982 of JASGJG010000003.1, forward strand.
TGTCAGAGCGGAAGGTGATAAGAGGGTGTTCGGTTCTTCCGTTGATAGCATCTCGTCCGTCTTGCGAAGTGCCTCTGTCAGAAACTATCGCAATTCCGATAGGCTTTAATCAATGCCATCTCGCCCTCTTTGGAGTCGCCGTACTCCATTTCCAGGACTTTAGAAGCGATAGAGATGACCTTTAGCTAAATAAAAGATTGGAAATATGACCGATATCCGTTATCATTTAGAAGTACTGAGGAAGGAATACAACCTGCTCGAGTCGCATAGTTCTTTGGAAGGCCGAGATATCCCTATGATTGACTCTCCAGTCAAAAACCGAGAAATCGGGAGTCGAGTAACCCTTTGGATGTATCTAAATAGGGTGCATATCAAAGCTTGTCGGTTCCGAAGAGCTGATTGGATCTACAAAAGGGGCTGATCAGTGGCGCTTCGTACAAGCGAAGACTGGATTCTGAAAAAAGATAGACTTGACTTTGGTAAGGGGCAAGTGATTTGCTCCAGGAAGTGTTTAAACAAACCGTCCTATCCAAAGTTAAATAGGATGATAAATGTCAAAATATCTCAGTAGTGAGATTCACGTCTAACGCAGGAGTGTGTGATGACAGACCCAGATACACTGATTTATGATGAAACAGGATTGCTTGCGATACTAGATGCACTGCAATCTACGCGAAATAGTAAGAGTGCTGTCAGCGAAGGTGCCGCAGAGTCCAAGGCGAGCTTCCTTCCGCTAGATAGCCTGAACGGCTCCTGGTATCTGCAACTGATGCCCATGAATGGGCAGGAGGTACCCGCCGAGATTCGAGGGGCCCTCCGCATTGAGGTAACAGAAGCTCGCCTGCGAATGTCCGGAGACATTTACGTTAGCTGGACACCCCAGGAGCTGGACACGAACACGGGTTTCCCACCGCCAATAACACCCACGCCACTGGTCATTGGAGACAATTGGTATCCTCACTTCCCATTCGATGAGTACGCCTGGTATTTTCGCTCCACCAGTGCGATCTATGCGGGTGGGAAGCTGACAGTGGCATTCGATAGGCGTATCTGGGACTCGGCATCTCCAGATCTGGAACCTTACGAGCGTGAGTTCCTCCCCGCGGATAACCAGATGGGAGTGCTGGTTCTGGAGTGCCCCGCCCCGTCGGAGTTCCATGACGACAGATTGCCCCATTCGCCGACCCTGCGCCTCACTGGGGAGATGATACTAAGCGGCACTCGCTACAGGGTAGCAGTGACGAAATCCTCCCGATACCACCGTGGTTGCCGGGTCGTGGCGGACAGGATAGGGGAGCGTCCGTTTCCGTCTGTCGTTACGACATGCCAGGGCGTAGAACTGAGTTACGTCCAGGTTTTCCGAGACGAGGCGAGTATGGATATAGATCTTGATATACGGCCCACTCCACTTGCAGAAATTTCGAAACTTATCGAGGATGATCTGGATGAGGCGCAAAAAAAGAACGGACTCCCAGAACCGGGAAAGGAAGCTCAGTGGTTTATCTGGGTCTTGATCGGCTCAGTCGGTTTGAAATCATTTGGCAAAATGTTCGATGATACTGCCCCGCAACGCCAGGGCCTCGTCGTCTTCTTTGACAATAGGTTTACGAAAGATCCAAAACTGACCCAGCAGGCGCAGGGGGAGCGGCTTGGCAACGTTCCCATAGCCCTGTTGCGGACGCTGCTCCACGAGACCAGTCATGCCTTCAATATAGTTCACTCTGATGACGATGTCCACTACGTTCCCACCGGCTTTACACTGATGAATCAGACGAGTGACATCATAGCCAGGTCCTCAGTGAGTAACCAATTTCCGTGTAGTGCGGATTTCCGTTTCGAGGAACATCAACGTACCTCGTTGATTCATTCTCCCGACCCGCAGGTCGCACCGGGATGGAAGCAGTTTCCCTGGGGACATTCCCCGAATGCTCTGGGTGTGCTGGAACCGACCGACGCACTGGGATTGACCAAACCTCTACCTATAGCGAGTGGCCTGGAATTAAAATTGATGCTCCCCGGCTCCCTTTTCCAGGGCGAGTTCGTGGCGGCACGGTTCATCCTGCGTAACACGTCCAATTCTGAGAAAAACCTATCGGTCGCGCTGAATCTTGCCCTCGGGGACCTTCGTCTCACCGTCATCTCGACCGATAAGGCTACCGTGAAGGTGGTGCGTGACGTCGCGGTTAGTTGTGGGGAGCGCTCATCGTTCAAACTTAAGCCGGATGAAACTATTCAGTGGGTGGGGCAGGTCTTTTATACGAACGTGGGGTATACCTTCCCCAAACCGGGGCTCTATGAAGTATCGGCAGAGCTGAAAGTCTGGGATGGGACATTGTCAATGGTCCGGAGTGAGCGACAGGTAGTAGTCGTTCGATCCCCAAGCTCGCAGATAGAGCAGTACATTGCGCAGCTTACCCTGGACACGAGGCCCGAAATCGGGGTCGGCAGAGCATTCGCCCTGGGGACTTTCCTTGGGAACACGGTCACGCGGCATCAGTTAGAATGGCTGGCCGTTAACTTCGGTGATATCGACACGGGGCGAGCCGCTGCATTTACTCTCGCCAACAACCTTTCTCGCCCTGTCCACGATCTTTTCGATGACGCAAAGGAAGTCCGACCCGCTGAGCCTGTTAGGGCAGCCAAATATTTCCGCAACGCTGCTCGCTCTCTGTGGAAAGATCCGATGCAGATCGCCGTTCTGGCGGCAGGTGTGGCTTCCCCAACGGATGCAAACGCGCCGATTCTGGATATGGCTGCGAAATACCTGGAGAACCCGGAGTTTGGGGATGGGAGTGGTAGTATCGTCTCCGCTCCTGTGAACCCCACGGTGATAGCCACGGGAGCCGGAGACAAAGACGATTCGCTCATCGAAGCATACTCACAGGCAGCTTTGTTATTGGCCGAGTGGCGCCGCAATTTTTGAGGAAGGCCCCCAGTGTAACCATGACCAGGTATTCGCCTCGGTCTTTCAACAGGAGACCGAGGCGAATACCGGATAATAGTAGGACAAAAGAGCTGTAAAGGTCCTGTCCTGATCACCGAGTTGGGCGAGCTCAGTTAATCGTCGCAGCGCGCTTTACAAGCGGCGATATCATTTGCGTTACCTTCGTGAACAATCTCACAGGATCGCTCACAGGTGAGTTTCGCGATCTCTGTTGCCGCGCCTTCCATGCTTGACTTAACTGGATCTTTCGTAGGGTCAACGCCAGCTTTGTTTAACGCTTTGGCAATAATAATAAAAATTGCCATTTCTTCAACGCTTGCCCTTGCCCTTGCCCTTGCCTCTGCCAGTTCTTTTTGGCTTTCCTCTACCCTTGCCCTGGCTTTTTCTAGTTCTTCCTGGCTTTCCTTTACCCTTGCTCTGGCCTCTGCTAGATCTTTTTCATCCATCTAACCATCTCCTTGCTTGTCTAATGATAAGCGGTTTCAAACCACGAAACAGGACTAGTATTATTACTTGCTAAATCCTGCAAAGTTGACCGGAATTTGTTTTGCCTCCTGTATTTTTGGGTATGCCATCCGTCGAATCAACAAACCGTTCTTGTAAACGGTTGTCAGCACGTCGCCCGCCTGGTCGAAGCGGAGTGATGCGATTGAATCGCTGATATCAGGGGAGGGGATTCGCATCGTTTCGTGGGCGGTGTTTACATCCCAGAAACGGGTGATGCCGTCCTTCCCCCCAGATGCCAGCGTCTGTCCGTCTGGACTGAACGTCAGCGTGTACACTTTTCCTGCATGCCCCTCCAGAGTGCGACTCTCAGCCGTTGGGTTGGCAGCTGTTAGCGGAAAGATACGGATCGTCGCGTCAAAGCCGCCAGTCGCCAGGAAGCGCCCATCGGGCGAGAAAGCCATCTCCCCAATTGCCCCGGAAGGCCCAGGCAAAACGGCATGCGTCCTCCCCGAGGGAACATGCAAAAGATGCACTACACCCTGTTTAAAACCGCCGACCGCCAGTTGTGTCCCATCCGGAGAGAAAGCCAGAGACGAAACACCGACTTCAGCCGGGATAGTAAACTGGTGGATCAGCTCACCCGTTTCGGCGTTCCGTACCCAGACGGTTCCCGTGGCCGAGCCCACGGCGAAATATCGGTCGTCGGGAGAGAAGGCAGCCACTGTCACCAGCTTCCCGTGCCCCTGTATCTGGCGCAGAGTAGCAGTGACTGTGCCAGGCCAGGACAATGCCCCCAGCACTGCACTCCCCTCCTCGTCCACCACGACGAACCGACGACCTTTGTGGGAGACGCTGAGCACTGCGATACTACGTTCCGTTGGGAGGCGCGTGAAAACCTCCTGACCCGAAGTCGCGTTCTTTACTCGGAGATTCTGTTTCGTATCCACGTAAACGGCAATGCCGTCCCGCGATGGCATGGCAGTGACAACCTGGTAGTCATCACGGCTCTGAGCAAAACGGAACTCGCCCAAGACGGCATCTATGTCCCAGGTGGCGGTAACACCGTCGTCACTCGCCGTCGCTAAGTGTTTCCCATCCGGGGAAAACGCCAGCGTCGTGAGGGCATCTCGATGTCCGCGGATGACACCAGCAGTTTTCCACGAAGCGGTGTGCCAGAGGCGCACCGTCTGGTCATCACTTCCCGTCGCCAGCAGATTTCCGCCGTTCGTGAAGGCGAGGACTCCCACATTCGCAGTGTGGCCGGGGAGCGTCGAGACCAGGTGCCCCGTCCCGGCATCCCAGATCCGCACCATTCCATCACGCCCACCCGTCACCAGGACTTTTCCATCCGGGGAAAAGCCGATGGCGTGAGTCATACCCAGGTGTCCTTGGAACGACCGCTTTGGCCGGGGGGCATCCACATCCCAGAGGACAACCTGCCCGTCGACCCCGGTGATCGCCAGAGTGCGGTTGTCGGGGGAAAGCGCCACGGCTGCCACCTTCAGATTTGGGAGCGGGTACATCTTTCGCATGTTTCCCGTATCCACATCCCAGAGCCGGACCATCCCCGCGTAATCACCGGTTACCAGTAGAGTCCCATCATGGGAAAACGCGGGTAGAGCGAGAAATCGGGCCGCAGTAGCAGTGGGCAGGTTTCGGACTTCCCCTTTCGCCAGTGTCACGAACTCACAGGAATTTCCTCGCAAGCGGGCGAGCCGGGTACCGTCTGGAGCGAACGCCACTTTCGGCACGCCCCCTCTGCCTTTGAGATTCGCTGGCAAGCCCGGAAACTTGACACGCGGTCTGTCACCATCCGGTTCCCAGGCACGGACCGAAAGGTCAGCCTCCGACACCGAATAGACTGTTCCATCCGCCGCGAAACGTAATGCTATCGCCCCACCCGCTGGTTCCTGGAACCATTTCTGCTGGGGGTGACATTGGGACCAGAGGTAGCGCCACTCGAAGCGATTCCTCTCCTTCGGGTCACTCTGATGATCTGCCAGAAGTTGAACCGCTCGGGCAATGTGGTTCTCGGCCAGCGATTGCCGAGTCAGGTTCATGTCCGAGACGAAGAGCTGTTGACGGAGGTTGCTCTCCGCGAGGAGTGTCCGCCGCTCGGATTGGAACATGCGGTAGCCGAAATAACTCACGACTAAAAACACCACTCCAGAGATCGTTAAGGCACGGAATTGTCCCTGTCGAAAGGCGTTTCTTTGCCTTCTGAGCTCCGCATCGGGAAAATGTGCCTGAATCCACGCGCGATTGAAGATGTGGCGGTAGATGCGGTTACGGGATTTCATCACGCCGAGCGCATCTGTCCGGACAATGCCTGCCAGGCGCAGGTTGGCATCGGATTCGCCGTCCTCGCCTGCGACACAGCGTTTACCCGACAACACTTTTCGGTATAGGTCGAGAGTAGCCGCCACATCATAGCTACCCCGCAGTAGCCGGTCCTGAACAAACAGAATATTATCGTCGCGCTTAGGAAACGCCCGACCGAAGAAGAGCTCCGCGCAGAGGGCGTCCACCTGCTTCGCTTCGGTAATACTCGCTTCCAGGGCAGACTGACAGAGTCGCTGGGTCAGGTAGGGATGCCCCTCTGTCCAGTAATGGACTCGTTCTAACAACCGCTGTGTTGTCGCCGGGCTGTTCCCCTGATTCGTGAATCCAGGGGCGAGGGTCATCACCTCATCGCGCGAAAAGTCATTCAGTTCAATCCGGCGTCCGATATTGAACGGGGTATGCCGGGTATCCTGAACCAGCTCGGATGGGGTTGCGACACCCATCAGGCAGAAGGTCAGCCGCTTAAACTCCGGGTTATAGGAACGTCGGTTGTAACATTCGCGTAGGGCGGCGAAGAACTCATCCGTGGAAAACGGTAGGGAGCGAACCGCGTCGATCTCGTCAATGAAGACGACCACTGGCCCGGTGAAGCTTGCCAACAAGACATCGGAGAGCGTTTCCGTCCACCGTTGCATACCGCCTAACTCCGCCCCAGTCTCCCAGCGATCTTCCAGCTCATCTTCGATTTGGAGCTGCCGCCCGAGCCGCCCTAGCATCCCACGATACCACTGGACGGTGGTTAGATTCTGCCCAATCGCCGTCAAGTCCAACAGGGCGACGGTGACCCCCGTCTGGCGCAACCGGGTCGCCGTACGCACCATGAGGGAAGACTTCCCCATCTGGCGGGCGGTCAGAACGTGGCAGAACTCCGACTGTTGTAAGGCAGCAAACAGGTCATCGTCCGCTGTGCGCCGGATGTAGCAGGGGGCATCCCGTGGCAGGGTGCCGCCGGTCACAAAAAAGGGTCGGGACATCGGATCGGAAACGACAGGAACGGTGGGTGGGATGGGAATATTCATCAGAGATGCCTTTCCAGATAGCGAACATAGAGTCCGCATCGGATTCTGGCAGCTTCTGGCGATTCCCCGCGCAAGAGTCCGGCACTCTGTAAACGATAGAAAGCGCCAAGGGTGGGAAGCGGTCCCCCACGCAATAGGTCTTGTATTGCGCTGACAAGTTCCATGTCCTGTCGCAACGAAAACAGCAGGCGCCGCAAATGGTCGCTGTAGGGTCCGTTGTCACGAGGGGCTGTTTCCTCCAGGTCTGTGAGGCTCCGTTTACCTGTCGCAAGCTCCTGGAGACCGCGCCGCACCAGGTAGGGGTGCCCACCCACCAGTTGGATAAAGCGAGGCCGTTCCACGTTCGTCAGTACCTGGCCATACTTCTGGTTTAGGGTGGCGACCTCGGATTCGGTAAAGTCTTCAAGTGTGAGCCTGGTTCCTACATTAAATGGTGACTGGTTCAGGTCCGTGATAAACAGGTAAGCTTCGGTTGCGTAGGCCATAGCCAGGGTCAGCTTTCCCCAGGGGCCATCCGGGTCCAAGGCGCGCTCATTGTGCCAGGATCGGAACAGTCCGAAAATCTCGCCTCCGAAAGAGCAAGGAAAAAGGTGGTCGACCTCATCTAAAGCCCATACGAGGGGGGGCAGATTCTCGCCAAGGACGTAGCGCCGCAGAAACCGCTCGAAGTTCTCATTCGGAGGACGCTCGGAAGACCACGCCGATTCGGGGGTAATATCCAGATCCAGCATGGCCGCCATCTGCCGGGCAAACGCCAGTAAGATATTGTCCGCCGATTGCAACTGGGACGGCGAAAACTTTTGTAAGTCGGTGACAACGACCCGGAAACCACTATTGCGAGCTCGCTGCAACCCCCGGGCCAACAGAGAGGTCTTCCCAACTTGGCGTGGTCCCTTAACCAACACGATACTGTCGCCCCGTGACAATGCCTCGAAGAAACGAGAGTCCGTGCCACGCTCGATGTAGCAGCATGACGTGAGCGGAACCGCCCCCCCGGCGGGTTCGATGTCATGAACCGCCCCAATATTCTCCTGGGAAGTCGGTGCGGTTAATCGTGTGCTGACATCGCCGTCTCGTACCACTTGCGCTTTGATCCGCTCCTGAAGAGCTCGTATTTCCGGAGATGGCTGTAGTCCTAATGTGTCGTGCAGACGCAGACGGTAGTCGCGGTAAAAGGCGAGAGCTGTAGCATTGTCCCCAGTCGTATGGAGGATTTCGAGGAGTGAGCGCACCGCGGATTCGCGTTCTGGTTCCACCGCCAGGATTCGCCGTAGGTAGGCCGTGGCCTGGCTTCCTTGTTGTCGGGCGCGGGCGTCTTCGGTCAGACGTTCCAGTGCCACGAGGTAGTCCTGTTCGCGAGCGACCCTCTCGGGCGTTATCCAGATTTCTGCGCAGCTCGGCAGCAGAGTTCCCTGATACAACGAAATGGCCTGGATGAGTGACTGTGTGTCACCGCGACGTATTGCCCGGTCAAAGAGCAGGGCATCCACCTCCGCATCGTTCAGGTTGATACGTAAGGAACGACTATCGGGGCACTCAAGTCGTCGCTCCTCGGAACCCAATGCCTGCCGCAGGTCTGATAGCGTGCGGCGCAGGTTATACAGCGCACGTGTCGGATGGCTGTTTGGCCAGAAAATAGCTGCCAGAGCCTGGCGTGATACCGCCGCCCCGCCCCGTAGAGCAAGATAGGCTAATAACTCTTCACACCGGCGTGAATGAAGCGAAGGCAGCTCCTTCCCGGCCCTCTCTAACCGAAAGGTTCCGAGCAAAGAAATGGTCAGAGGCCCTTCCTCTGCGCCGACAACGCCTTGACAATCTTGATCGTCCTTCGCCAGATACTCCTCTGCTTCATCTCTCATATTTATACACCTGCTTATATAACTATCCTGCTCGCTCCAACTGAGATTACTAGCTATATTGACACGATTTTATCCGACTGAATCGGAATTCTTAGGGTGGCCACGAAAATTGCCCACCAAGGGAAACGCCAGAGTCCACGTTTGACATGGAAAGGGACACATTTGCGACCACAGGTGTCCTATTTAATATAGGCAGTTCAGACGAATCGGTATGGAGTCCGGTCAATAAGGAACTATATAGGGCGAGTAGAAACTATGAAACAAGAGCACATCATTCTGAGGAGTACCCGTTCTGGTAGTAGGAACATGTTCTCACCATCAGTAGGAACATTTTCCTTTAACGACTCTGTTACAAGTGGCGTAGTAGTCGAGCAGGCAGATTTAGCTCCTCGTGACCTGCCTATCGTGACCCGAGACTCAGACGTTTTAGCAGTCGCACCCGTCATGCCTATGCGACTGATTGAACCGGTCGAGTCCCAGCCAACAGCGACGGACGTTGTTACAACCGCTGCTGGTGACGTTGCATGGGGTGTTCACGCAGTCGGAGCAGATACATCCCCCCGCACCGGCGCAGGTGTTGTGGTGGCTGTACTGGATACCGGAATCGACCCCAACCACGTCGCATTCGCGGGTGTCAATCTGGTCCGAAGAAACTTTACGACCGAGTCAGATGACGACCTACATGGACACGGGACACACTGTGCAGGGACTATTTTTGGCCGCTCCGTAAATAACACCCGTATCGGAGTAGCACCGGGTGTAACCAAGGCGGTGATCGGCAAGGTGCTCGGCAGCGGCGGCGGTTCCAGCGCACAGATCGCCAGCGCGATCCAGTGGGCGATTGATAACGGGGCCAATATCATCTCTATGTCCCTGGGTATCGATTTTCCCGGTTTTCAGGCGGCTCTGCAGAAGCAAAAAGGGTTACCACCGGAACTGGCGACTTCCATAGCTCTAGAGGGCTACCGGCAGAATGTTATCCTTTTCGAACGACTGGCAGCGACAGTGCGGGCGCAAGCGGCTTTTGTTCAGCCGACGCTCCTGATTGCTGCAGCGGGGAACGAGAGCCGGCGCGACGTTCGCCCCGATTTCGAGATCGCGGTCAGTCCGCCTGCTGTGTCTGACGGGTTTATCTCGGTCGCTGCGCTTGAGCAGGTAGGGGGCAGCCTCGATGTAGCCTCGTTCTCCAATACCGGGGCGAACGTCGCGGGGCCAGGGGTGGGCGTTCTCTCCGCCGCGCGGGGCGGTGGGTTGCGAAGCCTTAGTGGTACGAGCATGGCGACACCTCACGTTGCGGGGCTTGCAGCTCTCTGGGCGGAGCATGTTCGCAGTACATCTGGCATCCTGAGTCTCCCCCGCTGGCTTACCGCCCTGAACGCGTCTGCGACGACGCAGGGATTTGTCGCTGGCATCGATCTGTCGGATATCGGGTTAGGCTTAGTGACTGCTCCATAACATCACCGGTAGGTTGTTGTGGAGACATATAGGCCAGAGAGGAGGCCAGGGTAAAGGTTTACTCCCAATTCGCCCCTCGAAAACTTGTATCGTGAGGCGGCATCAATCGTCATACGCGAACCTGTTCGCATATTAACATTACAGAAATAGAGGAAACAGTAATGGCAGATATCGTGATCTCCCAGAAAGAGATCGAATCCATCATCAACGACGTTGATATGTCTATGCCGAAGGCCAGTGCACTTGATAACAGTAGCCTGTGCGGCGCTATTGACATCGTGATCGTATTCCTGGGCACGCTAAATCCCACAAACCCGCTTCTGAAGATCGGGATTCAGCTTGTCATCGCCCTACTGAATGCCTACAAGGCAAAGAACTGTAGCGGCAGTTAAAGTACCTCGCGTCATTCGTAGACGTCTTGCCCGGTCCTGGTTTTGCGATGATGAAACCGGGACTTGGGCATAGCGTGGAATCGAAGACCTATCTCATGCGTGTACCGCACCTTGGGAATTTAGAGACCGCCTCTATGTGACTCTCTAACATTTAGAAAATAAATGAAAATAGAAAAATATATAGTATAAAAAAGATATTGATTGAATATTATCTTTTATGAAGATTTATGTGAATGAATAAGACTAAAATGATAGTAATATAATGGTTTTTTCTAGAAAATATCGAATTTATATTAGATTATCCGCATATAGGTGCTTGATTTAGTCAGGAATGTCGTTATTGGCCGCTGGGGGATTTGTTTTCGCATTGCCGGAAGAAAGGAAAAGCAGAAGAGTGTTCAGCAAAGATCGAGTCTGTTCTAAATACAGACGTTTTATTTTATCAGGGGGAAAGGGATGTCTCGCGCTCGCATGCATCGGCGCAGCAGTAACCGCCTGCTGGGGGCAGGCACCGCCTCAGAGAGCTTCACAACAGAAAATAGCTCCCACACCGAAGCCAGCGAAAGGGCCAGCTGTCTACACCTATGATGCGGCTGAGCGGAAGCTGACCGGCCCGAAGGATTTGCGAGCGGGCACAGAGGTCGAAGTCCAGATCCTTCATCCCAATACGTTCCGTAAGAAGTATGAAATCGAAGTCGCCCAATTCACCTTCACCCCGACCACGGTGCCGCCGGAGTTCAGCTCCATACTGGGTCTCTCTCCTGTAACGGAGCTATTGACCGGTTACACGCTCAAAAACACCCAAAAGGTGCGTGAGTTGCAGACGAGTAAAGGGGCGTTATATCTCGCGAATCCGACCCGGTCGAAGGAGATTCAGAAGGCGTTTGCCGATGTGCAGGACGCGACCAACGCCTTCTATAAGGAAATTGGTCGCCAGCGCTATCTTGCCGTGCGTTATTACGAGGCCCGGAATATCTTCAACCTTATCGCTGGCGGCCGAGATAATATCAGCATCCGCCGGGATGTGGCTATACAGATGCAATCCTTTTTTGGAGTGATGGCAGCAGGCGATCCCGAGGTCTATCAGAACACACCACCACCACCTATAAAACCGGGCACGCAGCTTTTTCCGCCTAGCACTCCTATTCCTCCTATCGTGATTATCGATAGGGAGCCACCGCAGAAACCCCCGATTGGAGTCGCACAGTTCTATCTGAACCGCCCGCTGTATGACCAGTTTGCCCACATCAATTTCAATCGCCCTGGCGATTTCAATCCAGACGAGCTCGCCCGGCTGCAGGCGGTCGCCGCACAAATGGACGCCCCTGCGGCGAACGCAATCGCTCTGGTGACCCTTTTCCATCAGGACCTCCACCAGAAAATGAACCGACTGGAAGCGCTGGCTGCTCTTGGAGAAGGAGATCCCACCCACTGGCGCCGACGCTCCTGAGGCGTATATCGCGAAACTCGACGAATACATCCAGCTGGAAGCGGACACTTTCAAGGCTTACGTCGACAAGATTCGACCCTTCCTGAGTGCAGCGCGAGATCTCTCCATGGCGGTCATGGATACCACCAGCGTTCCTGGCATGATCCAGAAGACATTTACTCTGGATGACGCTACGGATGCGATCGAGGTGCGGGTCAAAACCACAACAAGCCGTACCAATCTCGACGCCCTGCAGAAGCGATTGGATCAGGTGACATGGGCGCCCCCAGCTCCGGCACCAGCCGCCGCTACCTCGTCTCCCCCAGCAACGTCGCAGGCGTCCGGCGAGGAGGACGACAAGCCGAAGGCAGGTGCTGCGGAAGGGACAGAGCCAGAGGAGGGTGGCGCGGGTGATCCTCCCAAGGAGATTGAAGAGACCACGGTCTATGCGGCTCGGGTGCACAAGCGCTTCGTGGTCGATTTCAGTACCGGTATCGCGCAATCCTGGCTGCGCGACCGCTCCTATAGCGTCGGCCCGCCAGCAGGGTACCCCGACACTACTCCACTGCGTGTCATTCGGGAAAATCCGGGAGGGGATGCCGTAAATCCGGGGACCGTGGTCTTCGCTCACTTTTACCCCACCAGCCTCTTTCACACTCAGAAGAACTCCTTCTTGCCGCAGAGTATCGGGCTGTCCATGGGGCTTCCTCTGGGATCGAGTGGAGGAGCCTTTAATCGCCTCCTGATTGGGCCGACACTGGTCTGGGGTCGAAAAAATCGAATCATGCTCACTGTTGGCATGGACCTCAATAAGGTACAGCGACTCAGCGGTGGCGACGTGGTCGGGCAGCCCCCACTTCAGACCAGCGGACCCCAGACCAGCAAAGTCTACCGCCGTGGCGCCTTCGTAGCGCTATCGTTCGCGCTCAACTTCGCGGGTGGCGGTGGCAATGGAAACGCTGCCACCCCGCCCAAAGAGCCAGCGCCTGCGGATCCATCTGCCGACCAGAAAGCCAAGTCTTCAGGAGACAAGTCATGATTTCCCGCATAACATACGGCTTCGCTCTGTCTCCTGTTAGTGGAGCACGGCTTAGAGCACTTGTTATTCTTACTGGTTTGGGCGCCACACTCGCGATGAGCGGATGCGGTACGGATAGCGAGCCCAGTAGGCCACTGCAAGGACGCGCCTCGGTCCGTATCCTGCACGCACTGACGGGGGTCGCCGCAGGCGGAGTAACAGTCACGTTGGACAATGCTTCCGCACTGGCTGCTACCAATCTACCTCTTGGAGGCGTCACATCTTACCAGGCGATACCGCCTGGCACGCTGGCAGTGACTGTGGCGCCTTCGGGCGCGGACGCTCTGGTGAATCAGGGGGTTGCCGGACCTTTTGATGTTGCCCGTCGCTATACGGTCATCATCCGTGGGGACGCTGGTCAGGCAGGCGGCTCGGCTGCCGGGCCTGGACTCAGCACCATACCAGATGAGTTTCCGGTGCTGACCAGCACACAAAGCGCGCTACGCATCGTCCACCAGGCCACGGGGCTGGACTCTGTCGATCTTTACACGACGTCCACACCGCCCGCACCCACAGGTGCCGAAAAGAGTGTGCCTCTGGCCGGGGCGAGCAATGTGAGCTATGGCAACGCATCGACCTATCAGATCGTTCCCAGCGGTTCCCTAAAGCTTGAGGTATACGACCACCTCACCGGCAAGGCTGTGCCTACGCGCTCCCTGGCGCGCGCCCCTCAGCTATACCTGAATCCGGGCATGGCCTACACGGTTCTGGTGCTGGGGAAGAAAGGGACTACTGAGGACAGTGTGGATGCCGTGGACGCCATGCTCCTGCCAGATGACGACCGGACGGACGCGACGAAGTACGCCACGGGCACACCTGCTCCAACTCCGGCGGCAACAACGGCTCCTGCGAGCACGACCGGCGATTCTTGATCGTCTAGGCGGGCGGGCGCTCTAAAAAGAAGAAGGACTGCCCGCCCAAATTCCATCGAAAGGACTCCTTATGCCACTAGATCTGAACACACTGCCGGGGCCGATAGACCCTACGGATCCTCAGTTTTTGCCGCTGCTGGCAAATCTCCAGGGCAACATTCTGAAATCCCATGGACGCAGCCGAACGGTCAACCTGTTTCTCCGATTCGCCGCAGGAAAAGAAAAAGAAGTCAAGCAATGGATCGGTGACTTTACCCGGCGTTATGTCACTTCCGCGCTACGTCAGATGCAGGAGGCGCAGGAGTTCAAGGCAAACGGCCTGTCTGGGCGAGTCTTCGGCTCAATCTCGCTGAGCGCGGAAGGCTATAAGTACCTCGAGGTGGATATAACCACCTTCCGGGAAACCCAGATACCACACCCGCTCTTGACAACGCAGTGCTTCTTTCGCAGAGGAATGAAAGACGCCCAGAGCGAGCTGAGCGATCCCAACCCGGCGAACTGGGAGTTCAACCAGCCAGGCAACGATATTCATGCCGTCATCCTCCTGGCCGACGAGCAGAAGACCCGCCTGGACGATGTGGTCGACGGAATTATCCTCCCGGATCTAGCAAACCGCGCTATACTGGCAGGCTACCATCGAGAGAATGGACTTGCCCTCCGCGATGAGCGGAACCAGCCGCTGGAGCATTTCGGCTACCGAGATGGCGTGAGCCAGCCCCTCTTCTTCGTGCAGGACGTGGCGGAAGAAGCGGTCCGGTTCGGCATCTCTGAGTGGGACCCGTCTGCTCCACTCGCGCAGGTGCTGATAGCGGACCCGCTTACCGACAAGCCAGACAGCTACGGGTCGTACCTGGTGTTTCGGAAGCTCAAGCAGGATGTAGCCGGGTTTTTAAAGCAGGAAGATGCACTGGCGGTTGCTCTGGGGCTTGCTGGCACTCCGGCGGAAGAGCGCGCCGGAGCGCTGGTGGTAGGGCGCTTCGAGAACGGCATTCCGGTCACGGTGAACGGCTCGGCGCAGGGACAACAGTTCCGTGACTTCAATAACTTCAACTACCACAATGATCTCGCGGGAGCGCGCTGTCCGTTCCAGGGGCACATTCGCAAAACGAACCCGCGCGGAGATACGGCGCGGGTGCTCCTTCCGAATCTGCCGCCGCTTCCTCCCGGCGTTCCGCCACTGCCTGAAGAGACGATTGCGGAAACGGATGCGGTGGAGCGAGGGCGACGGATTGCGCGGCGCGGCATTACGTTCGGCCTGCGCACGACCAACAAGCGTGACTGTGACGGTAATCTGATTCCGGACCCGGCCACCAATGCACCCAAGGAGTTTACGGATGGTGACGGAGAGCTGGCAGAAACGACCATTGATTCCCAAAACAATCTGGTGCCACCATTAATAGAGGAGGTTGGGTTACTCTTCCAATGCTACCAGGCCACGATACCAGATCAGTTCGGATTTATGCAGAAGGCTTGGGCGAATAATCCGATTTTCGCCAAGCCGCCGAACACGGGTCTCGATCCGCTGATCGGTCAGCTACCTCCAAATGCCCCCAGCACCTTCCAGCATGACTGGCCTACAGATTACGATAATCCCGCGAGCCCGAAAGTAGCGCTGGGGTTTGGTGGGTTTGTAGAAATGCTTGGAGGAGAGTTCTTCTTTACGCCCAGTGTTTCGTATCTGATGCAGTTCGGCAAGTCTACAGTCGCGGAAGCGCAAGATAGAGCAGAGAACGACCTGCGTGCTGCTTTCCCCAGGAAGGCTAGCTCATAAATAGTCCCCGCAGGACCGATCCAGCCTACTAGCCAGATCGGTCCTGCGTAGATTAGGCGAGTATATCGTTCTCCACACGACCAATGGATAAGAAGAGGAATCAGAGCTACTTGATGTGACTACTCAACTTTGGGGAGACTGCCTACAGACTTTCTCCACGCTTCGATAAGCCTGTCTTCATAGCCACCATCTCCACTCTCTTCGGTGACTCTGCCGTTTGCTTCCATCCAGGCGAGGGTGCGGGCTGTGCCTTCTTTTAGCGAGATGCTCTGACCAGGATAACCCAGGGCTTTGATCTTGGAGTTATCGAAGATAGAGGTCCAGGCGAAGATTTCTTTGAGTCCGCCGGACCAGGTGGGGGCAACTTCGCAGAGAATATCCGTGGGAATGTAGACCGGGTGGAACGTGCCACCGACTACCTCGGCAACTTGTTCGTGGTAGGTGTTCCAGGTCATGTTGTTTTCGCCGGTGATGTTGTAGCACTCGCCGAAGCTGGCTTCCTTGCCCATGAGAGCTATGAAGCCCTCGGCCACATCGTCTACATGGCAACTGGCCCAGAGGTTGGTGCCATCACCGGGGACAATGACAGGTTTGTTCTTACGCAGGCGGTCAATGAATCGGCCCCAACCGTCCCACGGTCCCCAGGGGCGCAGGATACCACCGCCTTCGCCGTAGCTATGACTGGGGCGCAGAATCGTGGCGGGGAATTTGTTTTTTTCGAACTCTGCTAAGAGCCGCTGCTCGATAGCCGCTTTGTTCTTGCCATAACCCCCGATAGAGTGATACGGCTCGGTTTCTGGGGTAGGTATGGTCTCTGGGGGACCGGAGTACACGCAGACCGTGGAGCAGTGCATAAAGTGACCGCACTTGCCGGTGAAGGCGCGAATGTCGCTCTCGGCATCATCCGGCTGGAACGAGATCATGTCCACAACGACATCGTAGGTCTGCCCGTCGAACGCAGACTCGTAGGCGGCCCTGTCATGGCGATCGCCGACGATCACCGAGAGATTGGGGTGCTCCGGCAGGCGGCTGGCGCTCTTGCCACGATTGAAGCAGGTCACCTTCTCGCCACGCTCTAAAAGTTTTCGCGTGATGGCTGTGGATATAAGTCCGGTACCACCGATAAAAAGAATGTGCATAGAGCCGTATTCGGCGGGTATTGGCACGGTCCCTGCAATTAGGGGCGATTGTGATGAGTATTGCAACGACGCGATGCGAGTGCGGACGACCAGCCGGATGGAATTTTGATGGTGAGTCGGTCTGTCGCTCGTGTTGGGAAGACCTTTCTTCGCTGGCAAGCGGTATGGCAAATGTAGAAGCCCCACGACTCTTTCAATGGCTCGGATGGCTGGTAATGGGAAGCTGCGCGTTTTTCGGTATGGTGGCAATTTTCACAGAACTCTTGCCAAAGTTATAGGGTACACTGTACATCCGTGATGAACACGGAAAAAAGGAAGCCTCTGACCACAGAGCAGAAGGCTGAGATCGCAGATCGCTATCAGGCAGGAGAATCTCTTATTCCTCTGGGAAATGCATTCTCTGTTGCACCAACCACCATTCGACAGGTACTCAATGACCTGCAAGTTCCCCTGCGCCGGGTGGGGCGCCCCAGCAAAGACCCCGCGGTATCTGGTCGGCTTTCGCCGAACGGTATCCGAAGCTCGTCGCACTCTGCCGAACTGAAGCGCCGCCGCGAGGAGCGATTGGCTCAGCGTGAGGCGCGAGTGAGCAAGATTATCGCCAAGCGCAAAGCGGGCATGTCTCTGGAACAGATCGGCAAGGAGTGGGGGGTCTCGCGCGAGCGTATCCGGCAGCTCCTGAAAGGCACCGATGTGGAGTCGGTGCGCGTGAGCCGCCTGAACGATATCCCAGCGCAGGACCGCAAGCGCATGGAGCATCTCTGGGCAGAAGGCACCAGTGCCCGCGAGATCGCCGAGCTTTTCGAAATGCCCCTGCACCGGGTTCTGGCCGTGGTCCGCAAGGTGCCGCGCCAGGCTGTACTCTCCGATCAGAAGCAGCGTATCCTGCAGCTGTGGGATGAAGGCAAGAGCCTGACCGAGATCGCCCGGCTACTCACGCTGCCGTCGTATCGGACCGCGCAGGCAGTGGTGCATCGGCATCGCCGAATCCGCACCCGCGCCGAGACTGCTCAGCGTGATATGGAAGTGCGTATTCTGGCCGTGCGTGGGCTGACCAACAAAGAAATCGCCTCGCAGCTTGGCATGTCTCACGCCAACGTAGTGCGAATCCTCAACCGGGCTTACGCACAGTAAGTGTCTGTCTCTCCCCTTCCTATGGACTACCACAGCCACCACTGGCGCTGTGGGCATGCCACCGGGGAGCTTTTAGAGTATGCCGAAGCGGCGCAGGCAGCAGGTCTGCGTCGCTTCGGTATGTCTGATCATAATCCCGCCTGGTGGTCGTCTAGCGAGCACCCCTTTCCCGGCACGTACATGGCCCGCGCCGAGCTGCCCGCGTACTTAGACGAAACCAGGGCGCTTCAGAGCCTCTATAAGGACACACTGGAGCTCTCTGTGGGATTAGAAGTGGACTGGATAGAGGGGCGGGAAGACGATCTGGCCCGGTTTCTAGACAGCATTTCGCTGGACTATGCCCTCGGCTCCGTACACTACTGCGGGGGGAAGTCCATCTTCGACCGTCGCCGCTGGGCTACCGACAACCCCGATGAGGTCTTCGCCGCTTACTATGCTTTAGTGGCTAAAGCGGCCTGCAGTGGCCTGTTCGACATTCTCTCTCACCTGACTGCTGTAGAAGCCTATGCGCCGCCGAACACCCGCAAGCGCGCCCATAAGTACTACCCCGGAGTCGCTGATGCCGTGGCCGAAGGTGGCTGCCTGGTAGAGATAAATACCAGCGGGTACCGTAAGATGGGCGAAGACGAACCGTTTCCGAACCGAACGATGCTTCGCTTGTTGATAGAGCGGGGCGTGGGTCTGACCTTCGGGTCGGACTCACATACCCCACAGGAAGTCACCTTCGGCGCGGCGCGTGTGGCTGGCCTGCTAGAAGAGCTTGGTATTGCCACCGAAGTGCAACAAAAACAGGTCCGCAGGGGTCCTCTACTTCAATTTTGCCGATGAATGTTCTACAAAACCTCACAAACTTTTCCTGGATGAGCCAGCCCGGCGCCTGGATCGGGCTCCTGACTCTCGTAGCGCTGGAGATTGTCCTCGGTATCGACAATATCGTCTTCATCTCCATCCTGTCGGGTAAGTTGCCCAAGGAAGAGCAGGAGCGAGGGCGCAAGACCGGTATGGTGCTGGCCATCATTCCCCGTATTGTGCTTCTGCTTATGATTCCGATAGTGCTGAGTTTCGAGCATGGAATTCTCCCGCTTCCGTTTCCAGATCCCGGTAAGCCGGGGCAGAACCTCTCTCTCTCGATTCAAGACATCGTGGTGCTAGTCGGTGGATTGTTTCTAATCTACAAGGCTACCAAGGAAGTTCACCACAAACTAGAGGGTGTTGAGGAAGAGGAGCATGGAGCCGGTAAAACCGCCGCCTTCGCTGCGGTTATGGGGCAGATCATGGTCCTGAATATCGTGTTCTCTTTAGACTCGATTATTACGGCTATCGGTATGGTGCCCAAAGAGCAGGTGCTAGTCATGATTCTGGCGGTGCTTATCTCCAGCGGAATCATGGCGCTCACGGTAAACCCGGTCAGTCGGTTTGTAGAGAAGCACCCCACCGTGAAGATGCTCGCGCTCTCGTTCCTGCTGCTCATCGGTACTACCCTTCTGGGTGAGGCATTCCACTTCCATGTGCCCAAAGGTTATGTCTACTTCGCCATGGGATTCTCGGTCTTTGTGGAGTTCCTCAACCTGCGGGCCACAGCCGGGAAAAAAGTACACTGCGTTGTGCTGAATGAGCAGCACTACTACGAAGAAGAAAGTAGTTCCGCTTCTACTAAAAACTAACAAAACATAGGGCCTCTGCAAAAGCAGAGGCCCTATGTTTTTATCTTACTGAGTTATCGCGCACCCGAAAGCAGGAGTTGGAGCAGGCGGTTTCTTGCCCGCCAGTAGTGCATCTAGCGCCTCAGGCAGCTCGTGGGTAGTGGCTTCTTTCTCTTCTCGCGCTCCATCCGGGCGACCCCGGTAGCGTAGCTTATGACTTCCATCCAGCACGCAGACTTCGGGAGTTACGCTTGCCTTGAAATGCGCCACGCCCAGTCCGCGCTCATCACGCACCACGGGGAAATCGAATCCGTTCTGAGTCGCATGGGCAGCGATTTCTGCGGCGGTCTCATCGGTGTTGGCATAGACGCCTACAAACCGAACGCCCCGGGTTTTGTAGCGTGCCCAGACCCGCTTCAGGCGCTCGTTATAGGAGTTGGAGCAGGGGCACTTCACTGAGAGAAATAGCACGGCTATCGGCTTCTGGGAAGCCGGGCCTAAGAGCGGAGTCATACGCCCGGTAACCGCATTGGGCAGAGAGAACTCGCCCACGCTCTGGCCCACTTTCTGAATGCGGCCCTGTATCATCTCATCCACGCAGCAGCGGCTGACCTCTACCAGGGTCTGGGCGTGGCGCTCCGGCTCCACAGCCAGGATGCGATACATCAGGGTGCTCTTTGGTCCTACCACGGCGGTTCCGGCTTCGTGGGACTGTAGCCCGAATTGCTCCGCCAGTTTGCCGCCCGAATCTAATAGCAGAGGAAAGGGCAGCTTCTCACGAGTATGCACCGCGCGCAGAGTAGCGGCATCTCCGGAGGCCACTACCCCGAAGACTTTGGCGCCTGCCCGATCAAAGGGGGCCAGGTGCCCCGAAAACGAGCGGAGCACAGCCAGAGAGTCCGCGCTGGTAGCATCTTTCAGAAAGTTCAGAAAGACCGGGCGGCCTTTGTAGTCCGAGAGCTGGAAGTTGCGCCCATCCTGAGCAGTGGTGGAAAAGTCCGGGGCCGGGTTGCCTAAGCGCAATCGCTCGGGCTGTGCGCTCAACATTCCCTGGTTCCAGAGAAAGAGAGTCAGCAGCAAAGACAGGGCTGCCAGTCCGGGAAGGGTCTTGCGCAGTGCGGAGCCCAGAACTCGTTGGGTAGTCTGTTGCATGTTCTTTATGGTGAGAGTTTAGGGACGTAGTTGCGTCCCCAAAACGGCGTAGTGGTCTGCTTATTTCGGCTTGCTAGCAATTCGCAAAGGCGCGGAAACGGTGAAGCGAGCAGGCGGGTAGCAGTCCTGTTCGTTACACCCCTGGGCATGAATCTCCAGCGCGACGACGGTATTCCCCGGACGTGCGCCCGGCTCGATACGAATCGGCACCCGAATCGTGGCCGACTTTTCGTAGACCATCGCCTTATTGACACGCTGAGGGCGGGGCCAGCTTATCTTGCCAAAGAGAACTCCCGGCTGCTTTTTGGGAGTAATGGTGGTTGCCGTCAGAAATTTATCTCCCGGTTCATTGGCATAGATGTGATACCCCGGCAGGATGTTCAGAGTGAGGGTCAGCATTGCGTCTTTGCCGGGAATGACCTGAGTCGGTGTGATACGGGCGTTCATACCGGTCAGGAAGCCGGGCAGTTTGCTTTTTGGATCTCTCATATGGGGTTTTACTCCTGTGATGACTAATTAGTTTCAATGTACCTCAGAGACGGGTAGAAGGGCTGCTCTTCCTCTATGTCAGAAGGGGCAGCACGAGCCGGTCAAACAGGACGATAAGCACAAAAGAAGCTGCGGCTACTGGCAGGAAGATTCCCAGCACACCGAAGCCAAGCCAGAGCGCCAGGGGGATTCGCGCATCAGGCATCGCTTTGGGAGCCTTGAATCCACCCACAGGGCTGCGCTTCGTCCACATGACCAGCCCGGAAATCACCGAGAAGATAATAGACCCCGCTCCCAGTGCACAAAGAAGCTGGTTCGCCAGGCCAAACAGCCGCCCCTCGTGAAAGGCTACTCCCATGCCCAGAAGACGAGCTATAGGCGGGGTATCTCCTCGGCCTTTCTTATTGAGTACCTTGCCGCTGTACTGGTCCACAAAAACCGTGAGCGAGTCGGTAAACGGTGGGTCATTGAAGGTCTGAATGCCGTAACTCCCCACTTTGCCCTGTGGCAGTGTGATTTTGTAGGGGGCAGTCGCCCCGGCTGTTTCCGCAGCCTTTACCGCCTGGGCCAGAGAGATAGGCGCGGCGTCTCCCGTTATCGCGGACTTCGGTGGCGTGAAGCGAAACACGCTCTCCTGACCGATAGCCTTCTGGAAGCTACGTCGCCAATTGCCTGAGAACCGAGACCAGGTTAGCCCGGTAAAACAGAGCACCAGGGTAATCAGCAGCAGATACATTCCTAAAATGCTGTGGAAGTCGCGCCAGCGCAGGCGCGAGGCGCCTGTCAGGCGTGGCGTCCATACTCCAGCGATTCGCCTGGCCTTATTTGGAAACCAGAGAATGAATCCGGTAATCAACAGAACCATGAGCCAGCTGGTGCCGAGCTCGGTGAGAATACGCCCATTCTCTCCGGCCATATAGGTCTTGTGGAACCGCTTTATGAAAAGCTGGAAGCGGTCATTTTCCGTTAGAACGCCCAGAGTCTCGCCGGTTTGTGGATTCAGATAGGCCGTATACACAGGCGCACTCTCCGCCCCACGGGTGCTATGCCCTTCATGTCCGGCGTGCTCACTGCCTGGCTCGCCGTTTGCCCTGGTGAAACTCACGGTGCTGCTGCGCTTGGGCGAAAACGACGGGGTGAAGGCACTCACTCGAGCCTGTGGGTTTGCCTGCCGAAAGGCAGCGAGCTGCGCGTCCGGCTCTAGAGCAGGTTTGCCCGAGATGGGCGAGACATGAAGCAGCCGTGCATAGGCGACTTCCTCTATCTGCGGCGCGAAGACATAGAGAATCCCACTGAGCGAGGTCAGTATCAGGAGCGGTGCAACCAGAACTCCTACGTAAAAATGGAAACGCCAGAGCAGCGCTTTCACCGATGCAGGGGCGCGCTCGCGTGCTTCGATAGTGTTCATGAAAGATAGCTTCTCCCCGCCCGGTGGCTTCTTATAGCCACCGGGCGAATACGCGCCTTATGGCTGGCGGGGGTCGAAGCTACCCTGCCACACACCATCTGCTGGGCGCTGGAACCAAACCTGGCTCCACTTGCTCCACTTGGCATGCCCATCTAGGTAGACATAGTTGCTACCATCGGCATGCCGACGAAGCGCTAGCTCTTTTGTCTCGTTCTTCGGATCGTCGTAGGTAGCCCCGTGCATGAAGCCGCTGTAGAGGGGATTCGGTGTGGGGGTTTCTACATTTCCATTCCAATTGAACGGGTGGAAGTGATCGCGAGTAACACCGTCTAAGCTTTCTGCCAGATAGATAACGCTGGCGGGGCTTTTGATCCCGGCTAGGTTGCCCCACTGGCTACTACCGCTCATATAGGCATTGAGGAAGTACGAGGCGCGCCGCACTACCGGGGGAGTCGGGTCCAGAACGCTGGCTGGGGTTACCTGGGGCGTGGTCCAGTTCTGGCTTTTGTCACTGGGACAACGAAATACCTGTCGGTTCTTGATATAGGGCTGTGCCTGGTCCGTCCAGCTATTGGCGACGACCGGGTAGGTAGTCAGTGGCAGGTACTCATCGTAGTCCTGGGTATACATCATGAAGGCTACACCAATCTGCTTCACATTGGACAGGCAGCTTGTCTGGCGTGCCTTATCTCTGGCCTGTGCAAAGACCGGAAACAGAATCGCGGCAAGAATAGCAATGATCGCGATAACGACCAGAAGCTCGATGAGCGTAAAGCCCGCCACGCGGGTGGAGGCGTTTTTAGAACGCATAGGTTTTTCTTTCGTAGCGTAAGACAGGGCTTCTACGGTGCCGAACGGAGACCGCAGAAAGCGTATAGAGGCGCTTACGAAAGAGAACGAGGAGGGATATAGGGCGGAAGTGGAGCGCGGGTAGGAGCAGGAGCAGTGGGCGTAATTACAGCTTCAGGTCGGGAGGTATCCAGGAGCGGCAGCGGAGCCAGAAGTACAGGCGGCAGGTTGGCAGGGATGCTGACCAGAAGCAAGTTCTCCGCATCGGTAGTGTCGCATGCGGCGCGGAGAGTATGGCTGGTCTCCCCAGAACAGCAGCAGCTTTTTTTAGTACCGCCCTTACACATCACGCAGGCGCAGACATGGCTGGAGGTAGCCGAAGGCGCACACCGAACGGTGAGTGCAGCACCTAAGAAAAAGGTCCACGCCAGCATAAGAGCCGACGCCATAGCCAGCCAGCGACGAGCCATGTGTATTTACGTTTCTACCACAAATATTGATGTCATGGCTGAATGTAGGCTTCTGGCTGTTTTATTTTTTCAGGAGTTTCTTTGGCCTTACGCACAAACTCCTCAATGCACGGTGGGCAGCAGAATGTGTAGCGCTTCCCTCCAACAATCCACGCGAACTTGGGGTTAGCAGCGGTCTCCGAGATAGGGCAGATAGCATCGCCGGGCTTCGGGTGAGAGTTGTGTGCGGACATCTGATTACCGTACCTGGCGGTAGCCGTGGTACTGCCGTTCGCTTCTATATCCGCCTGCGTATAGAGCCCGCCTGGAGTGAGAAACAGTTTCTGCGCCTCAGCAGAACCCAGTGCCGAAGGCATGGCTGTGTCTGCTCCTGCGGCAGCGCCCGGCGCGAGTGCAGTGGCGGTCCACTGCACCCGGTAGTTCCTGCCCTGAAACGGAATAACCAGAGTCAGACCTGTCTGCCCCGGCTGGAACCCGGCTATCTCGCCAATGAATCGAGAGGCTGTTCCTTTCGGCTCGCCAGGGTAGGGCTTCGGCGTCAGCGCGATCGGTCTGGAATCTTCGCCTGTAGCAATACTCTGCGCCTCTATAGGAGGATCTATGTCTATTGGCAGCAGGTCTTTGTCTTTGATGCCATAGAAGAGTAGTGTTAGCTGGCCACTGCGGGTAGTCTGTGCCTCTACATGGCTGTTACCGAAGCTCTGCACATTGCCCGCGTGTGGCGCTGATTCTGTATGATTGGCGGCTGCAGGTTGCTCGTTGGCAGGAGTTGTTCTGTTGAGAAGATGCAGAGCAGTGGCGCCGCCAATAAGAACGGCAACCAGGCCGCCAAGCAATGGCAGCGGTGTATTAGGGCGTACAGGCATAATTGGGTCTCCCTGAAGTTGTTCGGATATATTATCGCAATTTAATTTCAAAAGAAATTTTGTAGCATTAATATTGGCGTGGGAGGCCTATATCTTCAGGGAGCCTGGCGAATGGCCTCATAGAGCAGCATGCCTGCTGCCACCGTGACATTGTAGCTATCCGCTCCGGTAGCCTCGGCCATAGGGAGCTTGACTACCGTGTTGCTGGCAGCACGTACCCCTTCGGAGATGCCGTCTTGCTCGTTGCCTACTATGAGTACCAGTGGGCGCACAGTCAGATCAGTATCCGAGGCTATGCTGGCGCTCCCGCCGGAGGAGGCAACGACATGGGCGCCTTTTTCACGAAGGGCAGTTAAGGCCACTGGGAGGTTCGGGCTCAGAGCAAGAGGTAAGCGCAAGATACTCCCAGTCGTAGAGCGAACCGACTGGCGCTGCCATGGTTCGGCGGAGTCTTCGCTGAGCAGCAGACCGCTGGCGCCGATAGCATCTGCCGTGCGAATCAGCACGCCCACATTGCGTGGGTCCTGAATCTTCTCACCGCAGAGAATCAGACCATAGGTAGAAAGCAGCATCTCGGGAGATACACGGCGTTGTCCCACCACTGCAATAGCACTGCTGCCAGTCTCATACCCCGTGCCCACCAGTTTCTGAAGCAGGCCGCCAGAGAGAACATATAGGGGAACATTGCGCGCATTGCAGGCAGTCTCAACACTGCCAAGCGATTCTGGGGTAGCGAATACGGCGTAAACCTCGGCATCAGAGGCAAGCGCCTGCATGACTAGCTTGACATCTTCGACTAAATAGCGCCCTGTGGCCACGCGCCCGCCTGTGCGCGTGAGTGCCAGTGCATCGCGAAACGCAGGATGCTTGATTCCGGAAACCGACTCTCTCATGGCAATAAAACTACCATGTTCATAGATTCTTCACGTCAAGGTGTAACAATATAAATTGTGCGAATATTGCTGATTGAGGATGAGATCGCGATTGCTTCGGTAATCAAACGCGGCCTGGAGCGTGCCGGTTACAGCGTGACAGCGATTCACGATGGAGCCGAGGGCTTAGAGCGTGCCACCATGGAAGAGTGGGAACTTATCCTGCTCGATGTGATGCTGCCCGGTCGAGATGGGTTCGACATCTGCCGGAGTTTGCGCGCTCGCCGCGATACCACCCCCATTCTCATGCTAACCGCCCGCGATGCTGTGCCTGACCGGGTACGTGGCCTGGAAGTAGGTGCTGATGACTACCTCCCCAAGCCGTTCGCCTTTGAAGAGCTGCTGGCACGTGTGCGGGCATTGCTGCGCCGAGAGAGCGTGCATCGAACCTCAATCATACAGATTCGGGATTTGGAGATAGATACCACATCGCGGCGGGTGACTCGCAATGGAGTAGAGATACCGCTAACGCCGCGCGAGTGGAGCTTGCTGGAAGCGCTGGTGCGTAGTGAGGATCGCCCGCTTTCCCGTGAAACGATTCTGAGCCGGGTTTGGGACGATGAGGGGAGAACCGGCTCGAATACTGTAGATGTATATATCAACCAGCTTCGGCGAAAAATAGACGCCGATTCCGAGATAAAGCTGATCCACACGGTTCATGGTGTCGGCTATGTACTGAGGAAACCAACATGACCGTTCGTGCCCGCCTTACATTGCTCAATGTTCTTGTCTTCACCGTCGTAATGACTGTACTCGGAGTAGGCGTGCGTCAGCACGTTAAACAGAACTTAGAGGCGGGTGTAGACAGGGTACTGGAGCGCCGACCACGCAATCGCCGTGAGCGCCCTCCACGTATGAACAAAGAGAATGTTGAAGAAGGTCGCGCGAAATGGAAGGCACAAAATGATCCGGAAGCCTTTGCTTTTCCGCTCTTCAACCCCAACGCCATCAATATATATTCGGATCGTCCGGCAGGTGATCCAGCTGCTATCAAGCACGTTCTTGAGACGGGTAAACCCTACTTCAGTACAGTGGGAGATCGGCGTTACTATACTAATGCCGTTCCTGAAGACCGGGTAGATAAGGAAATTGGCCCCCTGATTTTTCAGGGAAGTGAGTCTCTGGAAGCCACAAATATAGCCGTGGCGCAGTTTACGCGCTCTCTGCTTACTATGATTCCCATCGCCATGTTCATGGCTGCTGTGGGCGGACTGTTCCTCACCAACCGCGCTCTGCGACCCATTAAAGAAGCCACGGAAGCAGCGGGGCGAATCAGTGCGTCCGATCTTTCAAAGCGCCTGCCAGTAACCGGCAAAGACGAGTTCGCTCGCCTGGCACAGACTCTCAATCGTATGCTGGAGCGCCTGGAGCTGGATTTTGTGCGGCAGCAGCAGTTCATTGCCGATGCCAGCCACGAGCTACGCACCCCGCTCACGGTCATTAAGGCTAACACCAGTCTTGCTCTGGCCGATCCAGAACTCACCATAGATGAACGTGAGACTCTGACAGAGATAGACGGCGCGGCAGACCGCACCACACGGATTGTGCAAGATTTGCTTCTACTCGCTCGCTCGGATGCCGGGCAGCTCAATCTCGAAAAAGAACCGATAGCGTTGGGACCGCTTTTTGAGGAGCTAGCCCGCGAGGCGCCAAAACTTCGAGAGAATACGGCAGATGTGGTTGTGCAGCTCGCCGAACCTATCACCATAGAGGCTGACCCGCATCACCTGCGCCGTCTGCTCACCAACCTGGTAGACAACGCTCTGCGCCACACCCCATCGGTAGGGCAGGTTACCCTGTCTGCTATAGATAAAGGCGGGCACGTCGTTCTGAGTGTAGAAGACACGGGTGAAGGGATTCCGCTGGAGCACCTGCCTCAGATTGGGGAGCGCTTCTACCGCGCAGATGCCTCGCGTGCTCGTACCATGGGCGGTACCGGGTTAGGGCTCGCCATCGCGCGCTCTATTGTCGAATCGCACGGCGGCAACCTGCACATTCACAGCGTACTGGGTGAAGGCACACGGGTAGATATAGACCTGCCGCGCTAAAAGTAGGCAAGGTACAATAGGGGGCTTATGGAGCCTTCGTCTCTCTACCCAGTCGCCCTGAACCTGCACGGCAAAACTTGCATCGTGGTTGGCGGCGGCTCGGTCGGTCGGCGCAAAGCCGATGCCCTCCGCGAGGCAGGAGCCGAGGTCACCGTACTCTCGCTAGAAACGACTGGTCCCTTTGAAGAAACCCAGCTAGAAGGTGCTTTCTTAGTTGTTGCCGCTACCGATGATCCTGCCGTAAACGATGCCGTGGCGCAGGCCGCTCACCAGCGCGGCGTTCTGCTCAACCTGGCGGCACCCGGCGAAGAAACCGACGAAGGCGACTTTGCCACCATGGCCAGCGTGCGCCGGGGAAGTCTCTTGCTCGCTGTCACCACAGGGGGGGCAGGCCCGGCCCTCTCCGCGCGCCTGAAGCGAGAGCTGCACACCCAGTTCGGTCCGGAGTGGGCGCTGCTGACAGCGCTACTGGCTGAAGCCCGCGCCGAAGCCAAAAAGCGAATTGCTGACCCTGCCGAGCGCACCGAGCGCCTCCGCGCTCTGGCCAATAGCGAGACCCTTTTAGAAAAGCTCCGCACCGGCGATTTCGAAGGCGCCATGCAAGAGACCGGCGAGCACCTTTCGATAACGCCATAGGAACCCGGCAACCTTCGGAAACATAGCCTCTTTAAGAAAACAATTCTAAAGGAGACAGCTATGACAGCCAAACACCATCAACACGTATCCGTAAAGCCATCAATGGCTCTCGTAGGCTGGTTGTTGTTATGTTTTTCTGCAGCACTGGGTGGGGTGCTCTTCTCCACGCGTGATTGGTACGCAACCCTGGTCAAGCCTGCCTGGAGTCCGCCCGCCTGGGTCTTCGGGCCAGTATGGACAACCCTCTATGCCCTTATGGCCGTCGCAGCCTGGCTGGTCTGGCAACGCGGTGGATGGCGTGCTCAGGGTACAGCTCTAGGGCTGTTTGTAGCACAGTGGGTGCTCAACGCTCTCTGGACCCCACTGTTCTTCGGATTGCATAATGCCGGGTTGGCGTTTGCCGAAATTACAGGACTCTGGGTGACCTTGGCGGCAACTCTGTTAACCTTCTGGCGGGTGCGAAAGCTGGCGGGAATTCTGCTTCTACCTTACTTACTCTGGGTTAGCTTTGCTGCCATGCTGAACTTTAGTATCTGGCAGTTGAATCTATAGAGGGCGTTGGGAGGGGCGTCGGCAAGAGGTATACTAATTAGTTGTGACTGCGGGTGAGCTACTAGAGGTGATTCCATGCCTCTCGTGATGGTGGGACTATCCCACAAAACCGCGCCCGTGGAGATTCGGGAGCGTGTTGCCTTTACGGCACCGGGACGCTTGAACGATGCCCTGAACGGGCTACGAGAGGCGGGGATGAACGAGGCAGTGTTGCTCTCTACCTGTAACCGCACCGAACTCTATGTGGCAGGTGAGGCCGCAGACTCGGCGGCGCTGGTGGAGCTGCTGAAGAGCCTGCACCCGGATGCGCCTGCTGATCTGAATCGCTATTTCGAGGAGCGACGCGGGCACCGGGCAGTGGAGCATCTCTTCCGCGTGACCAGTGGCTTGGAGAGCATGGTGCTGGGGGAGAACGATATCACCCGGCAGGTGAAGGATGCCTATGGTGCCGCAGCTCAGGCTGGGCTCACCAGTGGAGTGCTGAACCCGCTTTTCCACAAAGCCCTGGAATCGTCCAAGCGCGCCCGCACGGAGCTAGATCTGACTCGCGGTGCGTTCTCTGTAGGGCATGCGGCGGCACGGTTGGCGGAGCAGCTATATGGCAATCTGCGAGGGCGTGGGATTCTGATTCTAGGCGCGGGCGATATGAGCGAGACGACCGCGCGCCACTTAAGAGCCGCCGGAGCCGATACGATTCTGGTGGCGAACCGAACGTTTGACCGGGCGGCACGCTTAGCCGAATCTCTGGGTGGGCGAGCCATTGACTACGAAGCATTTCCCGCGCAGCTACTCCGCACGGATATCGTAATCGCCTCTACCGCTGCGCCGCGCCCGATAGTTACCCGCGCGTTGATTGAGGAAACGCTGAAGGCACGCCGCCACCGTCCACTGTTTCTCATCGATATCGCCGTTCCTAGAGATATCGAGGCGTCGGTGGGGGAACTGGAAGATGTCTATCTCTACGATATCGATGATCTTCAAGCGGTCGTAGATGCTGAGAGCGCCGAGCGCCAGCGCCGTGCGGTAAAGGCAGGAACACTGATTGCTCAGGAAGCGAAGACCTTTGTGGAAAAGTGGCGCGCCCAGCTTGCCGCAGCCCCCCTGGTAACCGCGCTTCGTGCGCGTCAGCGTGAGGTTCTGGATTCCGAGCTGGAGCGCCTATATCGGCGCCTGCCAGACTTAGACCCGGAGCAGCGGGCCGCCATTGAGACCTTCGGGGAATCCCTGTTGCAGAAGCTTGCACACGATCCCACACGCCGTATCCATGCCTGGGCCGAAGAGGAGCCCGAGAAGCTGGATACGATTCGCGAAGTCTTCGCCCTGAACGAGGACCGGAGGGGAGAATCGTGAGTGCCGCGACGCTGGCGGGGACTCTGGGGTTCTATCTGCTGGCGGCGGTAGCGCTGGGGGCTTCTGTGTTTCTGCAGCAGGCGCGCCTGAGAACAGCAGGCTGGATACTGGCGGGGTTGGGAGCTGTCATGCACATGGCGGCTATCGGGCTGCGGTGCGCCGAGCTGCACCGGACCCCCTTTGCTACCTCAGCGGAGTCGCTCTCGTTGCTGGCCTGGCTGCTAGTGCTACTCTATCTGGGCGCACAGGCGCTCTGGCGGCTGACTGCCGCAGGCGCTATCTCTATGGGGCTGGCCTTTCTGCTGGTCTTCATGGCCGGACGCATTGGTGATGCCACAACGAAGCAAGCAATATCGCCGATGCTAAACGAGCAGTCGGTCTCCCTGCACGTGGTAGCCACTCTGGCCGGGCTGGGGGCGTTCGCGCTGGCTTCCTGCTGTGGCGCGCTCTTTCTCATCGAGCAGCGCCTGCTGAAGTCCAAGCGGTCGTTAGAGTGGCTCCAGCGCCTTCCTCCACTCATGGTGGTAGACCGTGCGGCGCTCACTCTCGCGGCTATCGGTTTCCCGCTGCTTACCCTGGGGATTCTCTCAGGACTGGTGCGCGCTCTGGGTGGTGGCATGGCTCCCGGCTGGGCAACAGACCCCAAGCTGCTACTGGCGTATGCGGCATGGGGTGTCTACGGGGTATATCTGTTGGTACGCCTTCTGGCAAGCTGGTCGCCATCGCGCGCTGCTATCGCTTTGCTGGTTGGATTGCTGTTAAGTCTACTGGTTTTTGTGGCGCCGACCGCCTCACACCACTTTCTGGTAGAAGAACCGGTAAAAATACAATAAAGAGAGAGAATCTCGGGCCATCTGCCGATACTTAAGGTGAGTACCTGCCATGGCCATAGCCCAAGCCCTACCCACTGCCAATCCCAGACATGCCCCTGCCCCTGTAACGATGAATGAGATTCTGGAAGGAGATGCTCCCTTTACCGATGCCAACCGGCGTGTCCGCTATAAACTGCTGGATGCCTGGCGCGGTCTAGCTGCTCTCGCTGTCGTTGCGCTCCATGGGGGCGTTCCGTTGTTAGACGGGCCGCTCAAGGACCTGGCCCACGGTCCCTGGGGAGTGTTGCTCTACGGCGCTCTGGGAGTGCAGTTCTTCTTTGTTATCAGTGGCTACTGTATTGCCGGCGCTGCTGTGCAACACCTGGTGGACTATGGCGACCCCCTGGCGTTCATCAAGGCCCGCCTGCGCCGCATCTGGCCCGCCTATCTGGCTTCGGTAGTGCTGGCACTGTTGATTCGACCCATTCAGCAGGGATTGGTCTCCGCTGGCCTGATCGACCCGATAGAAAAGTCCACACTAACCACGCAGATGCTGATGGACCCCAAATGGATTCTGTCGCATCTGACCATTACTCAGGTGCCTCTGGGCACCAAGATGCTGGTAGGCCTCTATTGGACCCTATGCTACGAAGTGGCTTTCTATGCCGTCGTTGCTCTACTGCTGCTGCCTATCTGGCGGCTAAGCTGGCGCGGCGTGCTGGGAATGCTGCATGTGATCACGCTTGGCGCGCTCACTTTGCTGGTCCTCAAGCCTGAGCTACGCTTCTTTCCGCTAGACCTCTGGCCTCTCTTCGGCATGGGGGTAATACTCTACGACCTCACCCGAAACCCGAAAAGCTGGGGCGTGGCGCTGACGGCGATTACCGCAGCCGCCCTGACAATTACCTTCATCTACCTGCACACGTGGGGCGGTGGGGGCTTAATGCTTACCAGCCGGGTGCAGTTCGGCGCCGGACTTACCTTTGCCTTCGTGCTCTGGTTACTGCGCCGCTATGATAATGAGTTATCGAAATGGGCGCTATTCCGTGGGCTAGGCCGCATCGGAGTGTTCAGCTATAGTGTCTATCTGGCGCATATTCCCCTGCGCAGTCTCTTTGTGGGCGCGTTCTCCAAAGCCGGGCTTGCCACGCCGCAGACCTTCTGGCTGGTGCCCGTGCTCTTCGTTCCGCTAGCTTTGCTAGGCGGGTGGCTCTTCCACCTCGCCTTCGAGCGCCCCTGGATCAAGAATAAACTCCCCCGCTGGATCTACGGAGAGTAGAGAGAGCCCTCACCCCTAGCCCCTCTCCCAAAGTCCTTCCTTCGTCAGGCCCTAATGGGAGAGGGGAACCCGAAAAGGCGAATGGAAATTTCTCCCCTTCTCCCATAGAGGCGCGAAGAATGAGGGACGTTGGGAGAAGGGGCAGGGGGATGAGGGCACTTACCGCCGTCGTGGATCTAGAGCATCCCGCAGGCCGTCGCCGAGGAAGTTTAGCGCCAGCACGGTAATGGCAAGGCAGCTCGCGGGCAGAACCAGCAGACGCGGCTCGGTCCGGTAGTACTCCAGGGCATCGTTGATCATACGGCCCCAGCTCGGAAAGGGGCGCTGCACCCCGATTCCTAAGAAGGAAAGCGTGGCCTCCGCCAGAATCACGCCCGCGATATCCACAGTCACGGCAACCATGAGTGGGGAGAGCAGGTTCGGCAGAATATGATTCCACAGAATACGCCGGTTGCTGGCTCCTAAAGCGCGCGATGCCTCCACGAACTCTCGCTTACGGAGTGTGAGCACCTGCCCGCGTACCAGGCGGGCTAGCGGTGGCCACCCGGTGAATCCTAATGAGAGAATCACCAGAGTCATAGAGAGCGTAGGCGAGGAGCCCGCCGCACCGAGCGTACCCAGGAGCAGAATGGCCAATAGCACATCAGGGAAGGCCAGCAGAACATCCGTGAGGCGCATGAGAAGCTGATCCAGCCAGCCACCGAAGTAGCCCGCAATCAGCCCCACCAGCACCCCGATGGTGACCACAAAGGCTTCTACGCCCAGCGCGACCAATAGGGAGATACGCGCGCCGTACATCAGGCGGCTCAGGGTGTCTCTGCCCAGCTCATCAGTGCCCAGAGGATGCTTGCCGCCAGGCGGTAGGAGCTTGTCAGAGAGCGTTTGTGCTTCGAACCCATAGGGGGCCAGCAGTGGTGCAAATAGAGCAGTCAGTACAATCAGGCCCAGCACAATCAAGCTGCCGAAGGCCAAGGGGTTTCGGCGCAGACGTGCCAAGAACGTGGGGGATGGCGGTGGGATCTCTTCTTCATACACCGCAGTGGTCATACGTTCGCCCTCCGCACCAGAGCGCCACCCACACGAGCACGCGGATCGATAACACCGTAGAGGATATCCACCACCAGGTTAATCAGCACGAAACCAGCCGCCATGAGCAGGGCCAGCCCCTGAACCACCGGGTAATCGCGCCGCATGATAGAGGCAATGGATTCGTTGCCGATACCCGGAATCGTAAAGAACGTCTCTACCACGAACGAGCCGGAGAGCAGGTAGCCAAATGTAGTACCTGTGACCGTGAGAATCGGGGGCAACGCGTTCTTCAGCGCATGCTTGAACAGCACGGTGGCCGTAGAGAGGCCCTTGGCACGGGCGGTGCGCACATAGTCCTGACTCAGCACATCCAGCATGGCGGAGCGGGTCAGTCGGGCGATCAGAGCGGCGGAGCGTGCGGCCAGCACCAGTACGGGCAGAACAAAGAACTGCGGCTGGGTAAGCCCAGTAGTCAAGGAGAACCCGATCACGGGTAGCCAGCCCATACGCACAGAGAGCAGCAATACCAGTGCTGGACCCAGCACAAAGCTGGGCAGGGCCACGCCGACCAGAGCCAGAGCCATTGCCAGCCGGTCGGGGAGTTTGTTTGCCCAGACCGCCGCCAGAATCCCTAGGGGGATGCCAATCACCAGCGAGGTAATCAGGGATAGCGTTGCCAGCAGGGCGGTGTTGGGAAAGCCTCTGGCGATAATCTGGCGTACCGGTTCATTGCCAGGCTGATAGCTGTTTCCCAGGTCCCCGTGAAAAACGAGGTTGCCCACGTAGCTGCCGAAGCGCACCAGAGGCGGGCGATTCAGCCCCATCTGCTCCCGCAGCCGTGCTTTCGATTCCGGAGTAGCCTTCTCGCCCAGAATTACCTCCGCCGGGTCACCGGGCGCCAGGTACGACGAAAAGAACACCAGCGCGCAGATAGCGAGCAGAGTGGGAACCGCTAGAGCCAGCCGCCCGAGGATATACCGGAGCATGAAAGCCCTATTTAATTTCCGTGGTGATGTGCGGTAGATGCCCCATGAGCGAGTCACGAATACCAGTCACGTGGGGCTTCATCAGCTCCATATCCTTCTGGAAGTACAGAGGCACCCACGGCGCATCGTCTACCACGATTTCCTCAGCCTTGTGATACAGTTCCAGGCGTTTCTTGGGGTCTGTAGAGGCATCCGCTTCCTTGCACAGCGCATCGTAGGCTGGGTTGGAGTAGCCGGTGTGGTTCTCCGGGGCGCCCGTGGCCAGCAATAGTGAGAGGAAGTTCTGCGCGTCGATATAGTCCGCCGACCAGCGCATGTGGAAGAAGTCATGCTTGTTGTCATTGTTCATCTTCAGGTAGGCGGCCCACTCCATCTCCTGAAGGTTCACATTGACCCCAATCTGCGCGAGCTGCTCTTTCACTACCTCAGCAGTCTTGCGCAGGTCGGACACCTGCTCACGGAAGCTGAGAGTGAGCGGGGGCAAGCCCTTGCCATCGGGGAAGCCTGCTTCGGCCAGAAGTGCCTTGGCCTTGGCCGGGTCGTAGTTTAATCCCTTGAGGTTCGGGTCGAAGCCGGGAATACCCTTGGGTAGTACGCCCTCAGCCTTCTGGTTCACACCTAGAAGCACGTTCTTTACAATCGCATCTTTGTCAATGGCGTGGGCGAATGCCTGGCGGACCTTCTTGTTCTTGAACGGCGCGTAGTTGGTCTGGTTGATACCCAGGTAGAACGTGGCGGCGCGGTCCCAGAGCTTGATCTCGTCTTTCAGAGCCGGGTTCTGAGAATCGGCTTCGTAGTTGCTCTTTTCCTCGTTCACATAGTCCAGCTGACCAGCATCATAGAGATTACGTGCGGTCTTGGTATCCAGAATCACTGGGCGCTCAATCTTGGTGAGTTTGGGCTTGCCCTGCCAGTAGGCATCGTTAGCGACCAGAACTGCCTTAGAGCGCGGCACATACTCGCTGAGCTTGAAAGGGCCGGTACCAATGGCGGTCTTCTCATTGAGCGTGTTGCCGCCGGTGGGAGACTTGTCACCCTTATCCACTTCTTCTTTGGCAATCACATAGGCTGTAGGATAGGTGAGCTTGCCCAGGAAATAGGCGCGCGGCGCAACCAGGGTGATTACCACGGTCTTGGGATCGGGGGCTTTCAGGCCCTTGACCTCAGTGGCCTGACCCTTGGCGAAGGCCTCGGCGCCTTCGATATCGTTCAGGTAGTTCAGCGCCACCGGGGAGTTGATGTTCTTGTTCAGCGAGCGGGTGATGGAGTAGACCACATCGTCCGCCGTGACTGCGCGGCCATTATGGAACTTCACGCCATCGCGAATCTTGAATGTGTAGGTCTTGCCATCCGCGCTGATCTCCGGCATCTTCTCGGCAATCAGCGGAACAACCTCGCTCTTCTCGTTCCAGCCCACCAGACCCTCATACATGTTCTGGAGCATATCGATCGTGGGGCCGTCTTGAACCAGAGCGGGGTCCAGCGTGGTGGGGTTGGCTGTGAGCGGGTAGCGCAGCACGCCTGATACCTTACCTGCTCCGCCACCGCCGCCTGCGGAGCCGCCGCCACTACCGGGGCAGCCAGCCAGAAGGGGCATCAGAGAAAGAGAGAGGGCCGCAAGCAGCGCCCGGCGACGAGAAAATCCGAGGAGTTGCACGCGCGGATTATAGCACGGTAGATATGGGGGCGTCGAGTCCGGCCAGTGTAGCGCGTAGTTTAGCGATACGCTCCTGCACTGTTTTGCGCTGCTCTTCTACCTCGGGCATCTGCTCCACCAGCACACGCGCCGACTGTTCCAGGTTGGCTTTACACGAGGTATAGACCTCACGAATGTACTTCGCCTGTGCATTCCGGCGGGGAGTGAGCGGGTTCTCCCAGGTGTAAGGATGCAGGGAAAATTTACCGCGCTCCGCATCGTCCGTCACAGCTGCCAGTTCGGTTTCCCAGCGCTTTTTTTCCGAGTAGGCCAGGTCAATGCGTCGCCGTAGCCGTTCTTCTTCTTCCCCTACTGCTTTAATGGCATCCTGAAGCACGTTCCGGCCTTCGTCTAAAATCAGGTCGGCCTGCTGGCTATTGCGCCATGCCATACGCTGTGCGGCAAAGAGGCTCAGCTCTTGTAAGGGGATATTGCCCTGTGGAATCAGCTCGGCGGGCAGTGGAATCTTGCGGCCCAGTAGCTCCTCGATGATATGAAGCTGGTCCACCGCGCGCTGCCAGCGCATCGCCTGATGCTGGGTCTCTGCACGAGCATTGCGGGTAATCTGCTCCAGTGCCTGAATTCGTGCCTCACCCAGCGGGGCCAGGTCCGGCTCTGCGAACAGCGCTCCGATATAGGTTGGGTCGGCCTCTAGCGCCTTGCCCACTAGCTTACCGGCTTCGTTAAGCTGCCCAGCCAGAGCCGCATAGCGTGCTCCCTCTAAGAAAAGCTGAGGATCACGACCATCAGCGCTTAAATAGCGCTGTGCACTCAGATAGGCATCCTCGCCCTTACCCTGCGCGGCTTGAAGCAAGGCCAAGTGCCGGAGCGCATGGCGCACAAAGCGCTCGTTGCCTCCAGAGGCAAGTCGAACCGACTGGTAAAAGGCATCCTCCGCTTCCGCAATCTGACCGAGCTGCCAGAGAGTCCAGCCCATCTCAAACCAGAGAGCAGGATTGCGGGCGGCAAGAGGATTCTTCAAGGCCGCCGTGAGAAGGTTGTGCGCGTCTTTCAGGTCATCCTGGCGCTCACGGCCAGCATGGCGAGCCGCATTGCGCACCGCATCGCGCGCATGCCCGGCAAGCTCTTTCAGCTCCCCATCCAGGCCAGAGACTGCATCGGCATGAAACTCGCTTAGCTCTATGGCAACGGCGAGTAGTTCCTCGGCAGGCTTTTCCGAGAGAAGCTGTTTTCCTTCTGGAGCGCCCAGAAGCGTAGTCAGACGTTCACGCTCGGTCGCAGGAAGCTGGGAGAGGGCACTGAGAGCCTGCTGCTGGCGACGAGTGGCCTGGGCTTCTAAGTATTCTTCGGCATGGGCAAGGGACGTAGTGTGCAGCTCCGCCTCATAGAGCCGGTCGAGGTATCGTTCGATAGTTGCACCTTGCGACATGCCTCGTTACTATACCATCTCCCCCCGGTAACCGAATAGGTGGCGCTCACGAATAAGGGTGGCTACAACATCGGGGACCATCTGCTCCCAGGAGGGATCGTTGTCTCGAATTCGGGCCAGCACATCGCGCGAGAAGATGTGTAGATAGTCTTTGTTGTAGAAGTCCAGGCTCTCGATATTGCCATTTTCTACCAGATGTTCATAAAGACTCTGCAGGTGGGGGGCTACTTTAAGCTTGGGAACCGTAATGAGTTGGCGGCTGGACTTATCCATGAGCGGATAGATGTAGAGCTTCAGGTTGTTCTTGAAAAGCCGCCCGAACGACTCTAAGATGCCGCCTTCTAAGTGTGTGTAATAATGCTCATCGAACAGCTCCGCCAGACTGGGAATGCCCATGGTGATGCCGATAGGCTGGCGGGTATAACGCTGTAGATAAGCGGCCAGCCGATAGTACTCAAAGTAGTCCGAGATAAGCACAGTGGCGCCGGTAGCCGCCAGAACATCGGCTCGCGCCAGGAAGTCGGCGTAGTCAATCTCCCCTGAGGCCAGAAGGTTCTTCATGGTCAGCTCGAATAGAGTGATAATCGTATCTTCCTCACCCGGCTCTACCAGAGTTTCGAACTGCTGGCGGGCACAGCGAATCATATCTACATTGACATGAGTGACCGGGCGGAACGAGCCACGCTCCACTAAGATTGGCTTCTTATACAGGGCTTCCGAGGGCTGAAGAACCTCGCCATCGGCGGAGAACATGGCCGCATCCGAGAGATTGAGCTGCACCAGTTTCAGCGCCATGAGGCGGTGGTCTACGCCGTTAAATGCCGGACCATCGAAGCGGATCATATCGACTTCGATACGTTCGGCTCCCAAATTGTCCAGCAGGTCACGCAGAATCGCATCTGGCTCCTGGTAGTGATAGAGGGCGCCATGAATCAGGTTGACCCCGATGATGCCCAGGGCCTCTTGCTGGGAGATATGGTCTTTATCCAGCATCCGCACATGGATAATGATCTGGCTAGAGGCGCTGGCTGGTTCCGGCTGGAATCGAACCCCCATCCAGCCATGGCACTCCTTGCCACCCTTATAGCTGGCGGCAGCGACCGTATCGGCGAAAGCGAAGAAGGCGGTACCCATACCGCGCCGCTCGCTCAAGCGCTCCAGGAGTAGGTCGTACTCATACTGGAGCATAGTGGTCAGGCGCTCGCGGGAAACATAGCGTGGACTGGTGCCGTAGATCGCATCACTGACCGCCATATCGTAGGCGGAGATAGATTTCGCTATCGTGCCCGATGCGCCACCTGCCTGAAAAAACCAGCGTACAACTTCCTGGCCCGCCCCGATTTCGGCAAAGGTTCCGTACCAGCGTGGCTCTAAGTTAATCTCTAGAGCCTTGCTCTGTGTACCGATTCGCCCTCTATCCGAAGCCGTTTCCATGCCGTTTCTCCCTGACTAATTGTTTGACGTCACGTTGCTAGACTTCGGTGTCTGCCAGCTACATTTTACCTCAGCCGATAAGGCCGCTGGCATACAGATGTGCTCCGTGGCACAATTCAGCCTATGGAAATCGTCATACGCCCAGCGACTCCTGCCGATGGCCCCGCGTTTCTTTCTCTGGTAGATGCGCTGGCAGATTACGAGCAACTCCCACGCCCCACCGAAGAGGCGCGCACTCGCCTGCTCACCGATGCCTTCGAAATCTCTCCGGCGCGCTTCTCGCTCTTATTGGCCGAGACCGAAGAGACTGGAGTTATCGGATACGCCGTAACCTTTGAGACCTACTCCACGTTTCTGGCGAAACCCACGCTTTATTTAGAAGACCTTTTCGTCCATCCTGATCATCGAAGCATAGGGGCAGGGCGAGCGCTATTCGGCGCGGTCCGCGCGGAAGCAAAAAAAGAGGCTGCGGGCGCATGGAGTGGTCGTGCTTGGACTGGAACGAGCTGGCCTGGAAGTTCTATGAGCGCCGCGGCGCCACCCATCTAGATGACTGGCGACTCTATCGTCTCACCGAAGACCAGTTATAGAGGCCATCTCCCCTGAGTGCTCGTTGCACTCGCCTTGCCCCTCTTCCCAATCTCGGTCGCAAGCTCCCTGGAAGAGGAGAATTCAGCGCTGGTCACACAGTACAAGGGCTCCCCTCTGGCGAAGCACTTCGCCAAAGGGCAGCGGCCTTTTCGGCACCTGAGGTGTGTTATCCCTCTTACAGCGAGGAACGAGCGAAAACGGGAAGAGGGACGAGGCGACGAAGGAGCACTCAAGGGAGATGGTTTATTCTCTTCTGGGAGATGGTATTCAGGACCGGAGCATTCCAGGTGGAACAGCCAAAACGGAGACATAGTGTTATGGATAGTTACACGGATGAAAAAGGGCGGACACGCTGGCGGGTAAACGATGAAATCGGTGAGAAGCTCAAGGAGCTGCATGACCTGTTAGTCGTTGGCGGCTATCCACCGGACCATGCCGCGCGCTATCCTAAACTGGCCTACACGATTTCGCGGCATTCCGAGTCTGTTGCAGAGCTACATGCGCAGAATCGTCTGCGAGAACTGCCCGGCGTGGCGAAGACAGTAGAGGGGATTCTGGCGGAGCTGATAGAAACCGGGGACTGCGCCAAGGCACGTGAGTCTTCGGAGGGGTATGAATCGCCACCGCCACGAAGTGTTCTTACTCTCACAGCGATTTCCGGGCTGGGCGCGAAGACGGTGCGTGTGCTCTATGCGGAGCATGGCATAAAAAGCCTGGCGGAGTGCCAGGAGGCGCTGAAAAATGGCACACTGCCCGCCCAGATTCCAGGGTTTGGGCCAAAGCTTAGAGAACGAGTTCTGGCTGGTTAAACAAACAACATTCTGGGTATATAACACACCATGAAGAGGCAGAACGGCCAGGCAGAGAAGTGGGCACTGCTCATAGGGGTCAATCAGTATGATGACCAGCGCATTGCATCGCTACGCACGGCTGCGGCGGATGCCCGGCTGCTGCAGAAAACGTTGATTGAGGGGCTGAAGGTCCCGGAAGACAACATTGAGATACTGACCTCGGAGAGCCCTCGTAAGCCAACTCGGTCCAATATCTCCGTGGCACTGCAGCGGCTGGCGCAAAACGTGAAGCCGGGAGATAGTGTCTATGTGCTCTATTCTGGACATGGAGTGGAGCTAGAGGGAAAGGCGTATCTTATCCCATCGGATGCGGGCGTACTGAACAATCTGCCTGTGGTCGATACGCTCTTGCCCACCGCGCAGTTCGAAGAGCTGCTGAGCCGAATAAATGCGCGCTCGGTAGTGATCGCCTGGGATATGTGCCGTAACGATCCCCTGGCGCGGGGCAGAAACACGATCTCCAATCGCAATATCATGACACCCACGCAGGCGAAGGCGTGGAAGACAGTACCAGCCGACCCGCAGAAAAGGGTTACCATACATCTCTATGCCTGCTCACCGGGACAGTGTTCGTATGAGTGGCAAGATCAGGGGCAGGGGTATTTCACGTACTATCTGGATAAAGCCCTGCGCGGCGGCGCTGCCGATGAAAAGGGCGATGTCACTGTCGCAAAGCTCGTGAAGTACCTGGAGTCATCCGTGCCGGATCGGGTGAAGCGCAATGAGCAGGCAGATCAGGCGCCCTCTGCCCGCACCGAGGGCTTCGGGGTAGATGGATTCGTGCTGGCACAGGGCTTTCCTACTCAGCGCTCTCTCTCACCTGCGCCCACCGTCGCTACGCGGACCGCACCTACGAAGACGAATGTACGCACGCAGAAGATAGATACGCGAGCTCAGCTAGCGTTCAAGCGTCCGATTCCGAATACACGTATCGTGGTAGAGCGCAGGATGTTTACCGGGGAGGTCTACGAGCTGGACCTTGGCCCAGAGCCGACGAAACTGATAGAGGTCTACGCCGAAGCGCCTGGCTATCGGGGAACGCTCTGGAAGGTAGCGGTCGTGCGTGGGCAGCGCGCCGAGCTTACTCTGGCTCTGGATCCACTGCCGTCCGCACCGCCCGTTCTTCCGGGACCGCCACGCACTGTGGAGGAAGTAGTCAAGCAGGTTCTGGAGCGCCATCAATACGAGCGTCTTCGAAAAGCAAAGAGCCTTGTCTTTACTGCGGAGGGGCTGCGTGTACGCTTTACCGCCGATGGGCAGGCGAAGATAGAAAAGGCGGAAGGAAAAGAGGGGGCGCCGTTGGCGCAGGCCGGGGAGATGTTATTGAAGACTCTCCAGCGCCTTGCTAATGAAGACCTGAAGGTTGTTAGCCGGAAGGGACGTAGCTTCCGCGCATTCTGGAAAAAAGATCTCTCTGTGTGGGAGGTAGAGCACGATGCTACTGGCTTTATTCGTGCGGTAAAGCGTGTCGATAGCAAAGTGACCTATGAGTGGGATTTCAACCAGTACACCCACTACGGAGAGCTAGATCTGCCGCGCGTTGTTTACTATAAAGACTACACCGGTCCGGAAGTAAAAGGGGCAAGCTATTCCGGGCGCTGGGAGGTCTCTCTCTAGGAGAGAGTCAGCGCGTAGAGGCAGCCATTGGTCGCCACCACAAACATCGCGCCGTCTGACATGGCCGGAGCTGCGATAATTTGTGACCCCACAGTACCGGTTTCATAGAGCTTCTCCGGGGTCTTGCCCGGCGCGATTCCCCACACATTGCCGTCGGTGGAGCCGTAAAAGATAACGCCGCCCAGGACCACCGGGGCAGAGCGGAGCGGGCGCAGGGACCCATAGCGGCGCACGGAGCGGCCTGTGGCAGCGCTGACAAGGTGTAGCCCATCGCCCGCAGGCAGGTGCAGCAGGCTCTCACTCACGGCAGGTGTGCCGGTAAGCGGCGCGTTGGTCACCGCGAACTGCCAGAGCTCGGAGCCGTCCGTCAGATTCAA
This sequence comes from Armatimonas sp., assembly GCA_049840835.1. Taxonomy (GTDB): domain Bacteria; phylum Armatimonadota; class Armatimonadia; order Armatimonadales; family Armatimonadaceae; genus JANLTX01. The sequence continues at coordinate 162,261 of JASGJG010000003.1, forward strand.
GCAGCGGACGATTCCATCTGCCCCCGCGCAGAAAATCTGGTCCTTCTGAATTACCGGGGCGGCATCGAAACCTGCGCCTGTCATTACCTGCCAGGCGACTTCTCCGGTTGTTAGAGTTACGGCGGTGACATCGCCAGAATCGTCGTGGACTATTGCCAGGGTATCGGTGGCAGCAGGAGCGACATCGGGCAGACCACGCAGGGAAATGCTATGACGAACCGCTCCCGTTTCTAAGTCCAGCAGCGCCAGACCACCTCCGTTCTCCGTGCCGATTGGGACTAAGAGCGCCTGCTCCGTATACGTGAGGGCTCCCAGAACCTTGCCTTTCACAGCGCTTTCCCATACACGAGTACCGCGCAGCGCATCCAGGCAGGTTACGATTCCTTCAACGGTAGCGACAAAGAGCCGCCCTTCGCCGCCCAGCACTGCGCCGCCTCGCTCCGGGTACACCGGGTCGGGCAGGGGATAGGGCTCCCAGAGCGGCGCACCTGTGACCGCATCGAAGGCATACACATGCGCCTCGCCATCGTTGGTGGCGGCAGCGGCGGCTACCAGGCCCCAGGCGGCTACCGGAGCGCTCCACTCCAGTGCCTGGTCACGGCGAGTAGGCGGTACATTCGGATAGCTCCAGCGCCGAGCTAGCTGTAGCGCCCGCTCGGGGCGGTAGCTGGTATGACCGCTACTTCCCCCAAGCGTGGGCCAATCTTCCGAGGCTCGGAGAATATGTCGGTTGTCTGCCAGGCAGACTCGGTCCAGCCAGGTATTCGGCGCACCACAAACTGGGCACGCTCTCAAACGCTCAAAGCAATGGGGGCATAGTTCTGGGAGCTGTGTACCATCAGAGAGATCCGTATCCAGAGTGCGATCACACGCCGGGCAGATAGCTACCGGGAGCCGTACTGTAACGGACTCAATGAGCGCATCGCCGGGGGGCTCCCCCACAGCGAGTCGCTGAAGGCTGAGCTGCAACGCCCCTGTCGGCGTGCCACCCGCCAGCACACTTGCTTTAGCTTTGCTCGCATCAGCAGTGACCAGGATGCCCTGCTTCTCTCCGGCAGCCAGCGCTACTTCAATCGGAGCCACGCCTAGCCAATTCGATGCTGGTGCCAGTTTCACGTAGAGCACCGCATCGTCGAAGGGATTGACTAAGGAGAAACGTAGCTCACACATGCCGCCTGCGGCTAGTTGTGCCACACTCAGCGCCAGAGAGCGCGTATCAGTATGTGTGGCATCGGTACCAGGCATATTGGGCCTTTCATGGTATCACGGACGCTTACGATTCTGGATGACTTTCATGACGGAACCTTCCTTCATGGAAATCTAGAAGGAATCAAAAATTCGTTTGTCGAACTGGCGTTTGTGAGCGAGAAAGAGCGTTACGAAGCTGCCATAAGTAGCCTCTCCGAGAAGCTACAAAAAGACCGCACGGTTCTGGCTGCCGTGCTGTATGGCTCCCTGGCCTATGACTCAGTCTGGGAAAAATCCGATATCGACCTCACGATAATCGTAGAGGAGTCGGTGCGCCCGGAGAGCCTGACCCTTACCGAGGACGGTATCTCTATTCATGCCTCTCTCTCGCGTCGGTCGGAGTTCAAGAAGTCGGTAGATGGTGCCCTTCAGGGCAGCTTTATGAGCTCGCTGATGCACCGGAGTCGCCTACTGTTCTCCAAAGACGACTCTATTGCGCTGCTCTGGGACAATATAGGCCCCATGGGTGCACGCGATAAGCAGGCCCAGCTACTGCGAAACGCGACCTTTGTACTGCCGACTCTCACCAAGGCCGAGAAATGGCTGCGGGTGAAGAAGGACCCACACTATGCTGCCTACTACGTATTGCAAGCAGCCACGCAGCTAGCGAACGTCGAGGTTGTGAATGCAGGCGAGAGTCCGGGGCGTGAGGTTATTCATCAGGCGCTCAAGCTAAACCCGGCGTTTTTCAACGCGGTCTACACCGATGTGTTCGATGGCCCCAAGACTCTAGAAGCCGTAGAAGCTGCCTGGAAAGCGGAAGATGATTACGTAACCGAGCGCATCGATCTCTGTTTTGCGCCACTGTTGAACTATCTGAGCGAGGCAGACGGGCCGCGCTCTACTCGTGAGTTGAATGCCTACTTCAAGCAGCACTGGGGGGCAAACTTCATGGACCTGACCTGTGATTGGCTTGCGGACAAGGGAATCGTGGAGCGCGTTGGGATTCCCGTGCGCTTAACGAAAGACAGCCGCGTGACAGTAGACGAAGCGGGCTATTACTACAGCGGGTAGCGCCACATTGAGATGCACGAAGGATTAAAATCCCTCGCTTTACATCCGACTGCGTCGGCGTCCTCACGGACGATGAGCCGTATGAGAAGCTCTTTCCGGGAACCATTCAGTAATAGGAGTAGAGGAGCGCACCTCTTCGTCCGACAGGACGGGCCGAAGGCGATACACAGCGAGGGATTTTAATCCTTCGTGCTCTAGAAAGTAGAAAGCAATGCGAGACACGATCTATATTCGCGGAGCGCGCGAGAACAACCTCAAGGGAATCGATGTGGAGATTCCCCGTGATGCGTTAGTAGTGCTCACCGGACTCTCGGGCTCAGGCAAGTCCAGCCTCGCGTTCGATACGCTCTATGCCGAAGCGCAGCGGCGCTTTATGGAATCGCTCTCCGCCTGGACCCGGCGCTTCGTGCAGCAGCAGAGCAAGCCCAAGGTAGACAGCATTCTCGGGCTCTCACCGGTTATCTCTATCGAGCAGAAAACCATCGTCAAGAACCCTCGTTCCACGGTTGGCACCATGACCGATGTCGGCGATTATCTGCGCCTGCTCTATGCCACCTGTGGCGATGCCCGCTGCCTGCGCTGTGATAACGCTGTACCCACTCTGGCGCTGGGCCAGCTCACCGAGAAGATTCTTTCTCTCCCCGAAGGCACCCTGGTTGAGCTGAATGCTCCTGTGAACAAGGTTTACGGCGAGGACTGGAACTATCTCTTTACTCAGGTACGCGAGCGAGGAGTCCGGCGTGTTCGCGTAGATGGCGTACTGCACGATCTTGCGGAAGAGAACGACCTGGCCGATGAAGCCACACCCACCGTGGAGGCTGTCACCGACCGAATCGTGGTGAAGCGCTCGCAGGAAAAGCAGCTAACGGCGGCATTGACCGAGACGGCAAAACTGGGTGAGGGCTTTGTGCGAGTGCGCCTGGAAGACCCGAAGCAGGAAGATGCGTTCTATCAGGGCGTTGCCTGCTCGGAACATCGCCTGATTTTTGTAGAGCGCGAAGGCTGGTTTTTCTCGTTCAATGAAGCCGATAGCGCCTGTATCACCTGCTCCGGGCTGGGAACCTATCTGCGGGTACATACCGGGCTGCTGGTGCCGGATCAGTCTCGGTCGCTATTAGGTGGGGCTTTTATCAAGGAAGCCTACAATATTGATAAGAACAACGGCAATGGGCGCATGATCTATTCCCTTGCCGCACACTACGGATTTTCTTTAGACACTCCATTTCGAGACCTGCCAGAGAAAGTCAAAGAGATTCTCTTCTGGGGGACCAAAGGCGAAGAAATCACCATTGTTCAGCCGCCGGGTGGGAGAGACGACCGTAGTATCGGCACGAAGCAGAAGTTCCGGGGAGTCGCCACGCAGATAGATAGCTGGTACCGATGGTATCGGCAGAAGCAGGATGCGAATTCGAACACCGAGGACTGGCTCCGCAAGGTTATGGCGGAAGCGGTCTGCCCGGACTGTCAGGGCGTACGCCTGAAACCATCTCGATTGCGCACTTTTCTGGGTGAGACAAACATCCACACGCTCTCCAATCTCACTCTGGCAGATGCTGCCGCGCAGCTACGCTCGGTAGGCACGCTGACACGCAACCCGGATGCCGGAGAGCAGATTCTTACATCTGTACTGGCGCAGCTTGACCTGCTCTGCGATATCGGGCTGGACTATCTCTCGCTCTCTCGGCGCTCCGGTACGCTCTCGGGTGGAGAGTCACAGCGTATTCGGCTTTCCACGCAGATTGCCAGTGAGCTGATGGGAATGCTCTATGTCTTAGATGAACCGTCTATCGGGCTACATCCCAAGGACAACGAGAAGCTCATCGGCACCCTGCGGCGTTTGAGGGACATCGGCAACACCGTGATTGTGGTGGAGCACGATACCGATACCATTCGCGCCGCGGACCATGTGCTGGAGATCGGCCCCGGCCCTGGCGTGCATGGCGGAGAAGTCGTCGCGGCGGGCACCATAGAGGATTTGCTGGTTCATCCGGACTCACTGACCGGCGCCTATCTGAGTGGACGCAAAGAGATTGCGCTGCCTCAGGAGCGCCGCAAGCCCGCAAAAGAATCCCTAACAATAACAGGGGCACGCGAGAACAACCTCAAGAACCTGACAGTGAGCTTCCCGCTGGGAGTATTGATTGCCATCACAGGCGCATCTGGCTCGGGCAAGTCAACGCTTATCAATGAGATTCTCTTTAAGAAACTCAAACACCTGAAATACGACTCCCGTACTCTCTCTGGCGCCCACGATGACCTGACTGGCTGGCAGCATATCGATGAAGTCATTGAAATCGACCAGGCGCCTATCGGGCGCTCGCCCCGCTCCAACCCGGCGACCTATGTAGGGTTCTATGATGACATTCGGAATCTCTTCGCCGCCGCGCCGCTCTCCGCAGAGCGTGGTTATACGGCTTCCCGGTTCAGCTTCAATGTGAAAGGCGGGCGCTGTGAGACCTGTGCAGGCGAGGGGACGATTACGACCCGCCTGAACTTCCTGCCGGATGTAGAGGCGCAGTGCACGTCTTGCAAGGGCACTCGCTACAACGCCGAGACTCTGGAAGTCATGGTAAACGGCAAGAACATCGCCGAGGTGCTGGCTATGAGCATCGAGGAAGGCGCGACGTTCTTTACCGGATACAAGAAAATCTCTCACAAGCTTCAGGTGTTGGCGGACCTTGGTCTCGGGTATCTCGCCCTGGGGCACCCCGCCACCATTCTCTCCGGCGGTGAGGCACAGCGGGTGAAGCTGGCCACGGAACTGGGAAAACTCAAGCGCGGCGCGAAGAACCTGTATATCTTAGATGAGCCCACAACTGGGCTGCATCTGGCAGATATTCAGAAGCTCTTAGACTGCCTGAACCGCCTGGTAGACGCCGGGAATACAGTGCTGGTCATAGAGCACCACTTAGACATCATCAAGTGCGCAGACTGGGCAATCGACCTGGGGCCAGATGGTGGTAAGCATGGTGGTGAACTGGTAGTCGAAGGCACCCCGGAAACCGTGGCCGCCTGCCAGAAATCCTACACTGGCCAGTTCCTGAAACCGTACCTCCAGACGATAAAATAAAGCCAAGGCAATGGGGCACAGAAACTTCGCACGCAATGGCTATCTCTCGCCTTTGCCAATTCTGACTTCCGAAGAAGCAGCCACAGTAAGAGCCCAGTTCAATGCCTTAGAGACGCAGGTCGGTAAAGAAATTGCTCAAATCGGCCTGCTGGACAGACACACCACAGAGCCGTTTATCTACGAACTGGCGACCCACCCGAAGGTGCTGGATGCTGTGGAGAGCGTGTTGGGACCGGACTTTTTTCTATTGGCCACACACTTCTTCTGTAAGTATGGGGAGGGGGCTGGAGCCAGTAAGTTCGTGGCTTGGCATCAGGATGTGACCTACTGGGGGCTGGAACCAGCGCAGGCCGTCACTGTATGGCTGGCCATAGACGATGCGAATGAAGCGAATGGTTGTATGCAGGCAATCCCCGGCACCCATATAGAGGGGATTCGAGAGCACGGCACGGCGCAGCAAGCTGGAAACTTGCTGAGTATCAACCAGGAAGTGCCGGTAACGCCCCCGGAAGAGGCAAGTGCGGTTAGCCTGGAGCTGAAAGCGGGCTGGGCCTCTCTGCACGATGGCTGTCTAATTCACGGAAGCCTGCCCAATACATCTAGTCGGCGGCGCTGTGGATTGACTCTGCGCTATATTCCTACTCGAGTGAAACAGACCATAGACAACTCCCACGGCAAGCGCTGGAATCCTATTCTGGCACGCGGCACAGATTCCTATGGGTACTGGACAAAGTAAACCTATGGAGACAGTCCACGTATTTATCTCCACCGGGCGCTTCTCGTCTTTCGAGGAGATGCGTGCCTACATCGATAAATCCTATACGGAGGATGGTGAGGGCATAGACTCCCCATTCCTTATCGAGACTGGCCTGGAGAACTATGATCCTATGTGTATCGAGTCAGTCAGCTCGGAAACCGGAAAGCCTGTACCGATAGCAACTCTGCTGCTGGGCGCTTCCTGGTTAGGTCAGTGGCTACCTCAGTTCGATGGGAAGCGACTGGCAGATGCGGCTATCTGTGTCTTTCTGCCCAATACCCTGGAGCACCCGGAAGGGTGCTCGCTGGAGTATTTAGGCAAGGCAAACTTCGAGATACGCTGAGCAGGCAGGTAAGAGGCTCGCTCGGCGCGAATGGAGCGCCATGAATCCTGCTTTCTCTGGACTTCTGGGAAGCCTTGCTCTGCCTCCCGTCGGGCGAAGTCGCCGTGTGTCCTCCAATGAGCAGCCGAACTGGAATGATGGGAACTACGATAGTACCTATCTCCAGCCTCATGATGTCTTAGAAATGCCGGTCTTAGAGGGGCCGGGGTATATCAACCATATCTGGTTCACCAGCCACGCCGGGGGCATGGGCGAGCTGAACGCACTGACTCTGCGAATCTACTGGGATGATCGCGCGGAGCCAGGTGTGGAAGTACCGGTAGGAGATTTCTTCGCCGTGGGGCAGCGTCCGGAGGTAGTAGAGAGTGCTGTGGTGCAGGTTTCGCCTACTGGGAGCCTGACTTGCTACTGGCACATGCCCTTTGCAAAAGCCGCCCGGATTACGGTCACCAATGACAACCCGGAGCGTGGCTATGGGCTCTACTGGCAAGTAGACTGGGTGCAGCTAGAGCAACCTCTCCCAGAGGGCACAGGGTATTTCCATGCGCGCTACCGGCAGGAGTATCCGGCGGTCATGGGCCGGGACTATCTTTTTGCCGATCTGAAAGGCAGTGGGCACTATGTGGGCACCGTTCTTTCTGTCACCATGGCGCAAGATGGCTGGTTTGGCGAAGGGGACGATTTCTTCTACATAGACGGCGAAGAGATTCCCAGCCTGCAAGGCACCGGCACCGAGGACTACTTCAACGATGGCTGGGGCCTGCGGCCCCGCACCAGTCACTGGTTTGGTCAGGCGCACTGCGAGGGGTGGGAAGAGGGGATCTTACCGTGCTCTATCGGTGGCACGTGCTAGACCCGGTTCGATTCTCTGAGTCCTTGAAAGTCACCATGGAGCACAAGGGCAACGCGCCGCTCTCCGAAGATGCCTGGTACTTAGAGCGCCCGGACTTCTTTTCCAGTGTGGCCCTGTGGTATCAGACTGGAGAGCCTGCTCCCTGGGAGCCACTCCCCGGCTATCCCGAGCGCTGTGTGCCCTGGAAAAACCACCATCTGTTACGCGCTTTTCGCCAGGTGAAGACAACAGGCAATGCCAGGGTTCGCATCAGCACGACTGGTATGTTCGGAGGGCGTCCGGTACTCGCCATTGAGAACGCCAGCCCCGGTGATGCGATTCTAATTCCATTTACCGTGGAGGGCGAAGGGAAGCACTCTCTGCGGCTCATGGGTTTTCCGGGCGAAGGCGAGGGGGATTTTCTGGCGACCATAGATGCCATGCCGACGCTGGCTCCGATAACGTTCCGGCCCAACGGGTTTCACCATGGCTACAACACACCGGATATTTGTCTGGGGACATTTCTGCTAGCCCCAGGCGAGCACACGCTTACATTGACCGCACAAGAGGGCGCTACCTCGCTGGGAGTGGAGCTACTGCGGACTCTCAAGTTGCCCCCGCCCGCTGTTCGTGAGGTCAAGACGCACAACGAAGCCCATTTCATCCGCATCGGTATCGGGCGTGCGGTCTATGCGCATCGGCTCGCCTTCGATACCCTGCCAGAGTCTCTGAAAGCGCTCCACGAGTTGGAACTGCTGGATGAGCGCTACTTAGCCGATGAAAACGGCCATCCCCTGGAAAGCGCTCTAGACAGCGATACGTTCAGCGTGAAAAGCACCGCGCCAAATGGCTGGACCTACTCCTGGAAGGGGTTGGATGCTCGTCGCTGAGCGGCTATTCGTTGCGTACACAGAGATAGCTGGAGCGAACCCGAGATGGGTCATGCTGCACCTGCCGAATCGTAAATCCGGCATGCTCCAGCATGGGCTCTAAGAGCCAGGAAAACGTACTGTACTCATCTTGCAGGTGTGTCACCAACTCGCCCCGTGTCCAACCGACGTCCGGGGTGACGCTTGCCTTGCTCAGCCAGCCTTCGATAACCGAGTCGATTTCCTCGGGTTCACAGGAGATAATCAGATCCCGCAGGAAGAGCGTGCCATCCGGTCGCAGTATTGCCGCCACTCGTTTCAGTGCGACTACCTTGAAGAAATCTGGCAGGTGGTGCAGCGCATGGCGAGAGTAGATAAAGTCCGCTGGATTTCCCATGTGCACATAGCTAAGAAAACCCGCCTGAACAACTTCGACATTGGAAATACCCTGCCGGGCTATCTGCGCGGAGAGCACCTGGAGCATAGCCGGGGAAACATCGACAGCTATCACCCGCTGGCAGTAGGGGGCTATCGCCAGTGCGAACGCGCCTGTGCCCGCGCCGAAATCAATCAGTGTGTGGCTTGCATTCAGGCCCTGGGCTCGTAGAAACTCGACATCTTCCGTCGGGTCTGTGCCTGCTTTGTGGTCGTAGCCAGGCACGTAGGTCTCATCTAAGTGCTCTGGCCCGGCAAAGGCCAGCTCGTTCAGCATCCAATCCATAGATTCAATTTACTCCGCGAGTAGCTCGGAGAGGGCTGTCTGTCGGCGCTGAAGAAGCTGGGCAGAGAGAGGCAGGCAACCAGCCCAGAGCAGCGGGCAGGCCCAGGGCAGGTTTGTCGCAAGAGCGATGGCCACTGTCGCCACAGCAAGCTGGCCCAGCCCGAGTAGCAGAGAGGCATTGCCTTCCGAGGGCTCCACACCGCGCCGGGGAATCAGAGGATAGGGCCAGAGTGCGGAGAAGAGGCCACCCAATCCCAACAGCGCCAGCAGCCAGAGGGCGCCATAGCCCATAAAGAGACCAACACGCAGGGCAGGGAGCTTGGCGGCCACACCAAAGAGCAGCAGGGTGCCCAGAGTCACGGGTAGAAGCAAGGCGCCCAGTGCAAATTGCTTACCCAGTACCAGCCGCCAGCGTGGTGCCGGAAAGCTCAGCAGCAGGGCACCAGCCGTAAAGTCACCCCCGAGCTGATTGCAGGCAAGCTGAGCGGTCCAGGTGCCCGCCCAGGCAAGTAAAGCTGTGCCCGCAAAGCCTAGCAAATCGCCGGGACCACTCGGTGGAGTCAGGGTTGCTAGCACTAAAGCTGCCGTTGTCAGCCCCAGGCGTCCCAATCCTCCCCGATAGAAGGGTTCCCGAGTAAGTGAGGCGCTCTCTTTCCGAAAGACAGCCTCTACCTCCGTAGGAACCCAGGGCAGGCGTAAAGGGCGGCGGCGCTGAGCCGGGCGCTCCGGCTCCCGCTCCGTACGGCGCAGCAGCAACCCGCCCACACCCAGGAGAGCCGCACCACTCCAGAGCGCCAGCGGCAACGCCGGAACGATGCTCCGCTGAGCCACGGCGTGCGCAGCCAGTCCGGGTGGGGTAACTCGGAGAGAAGGGCCGATACTGGTCCACACCGGGCGGGTTTGCGACGGTGGAGGGGCCGCATGAGCAGCGGGCCGAGAGGCAAGCACCAGAATTAGCCCTGCGGCTACCGGCCCCAACAATCCCAGTCCCTCACGCAATCGCCGTGAGTTGGCCAGCACTGCCGATACTCGCAGAAGCATCTGGCCCAGCGCAACCGCACAAAGAGTGAAGAGTAGCAGGGGCAGAGCGGCTAGCCAGCCGCCCCGAAGCAGAGTCGCGATTAATGGCGGAAGTAGGGGCAGCAGGGCTAAGTCTGCTAGAGCGCCTAGAGTCAGACCGAGTGCCAACACCCAGGGAGAGACGGGGAGAAGGCGCAGGCGGTCATCACTTTTTGCTGAGGTCAGAGTAGCCGCCCCGGCAGCAGGACCGAGTACTGCCGCAAAAGAGAACTCCCAGCAGTGTGGAGAGATAGGCTTCCGAGGCATCCGTGCCCAGTGCAGTAAGCGTATGCGAAAGCCCGAGGGAGTAGCGTATGGAAAAAGGCACTCCGGCCAGGAGCCCGATACCCAGAACAAGAAGCGCGGCCCGACTGGTGAGATAGCTACGCCGGGTTAGCCGTGCGGAAAGCTGTACAAAAAGAAAGAGGGCTCGCCGAAGAGGTAGCGACGCCTCACCCGGTCTTGACAAAGGCTTCCAGTGCCGCCACGTAGTCTTCGAACGCACGCCGACCGGCAGGGGTAGGCGAGTAGGTAGTGCGAGGTTTCTTTCCCACGAACTCTTTTACCACAGCCACGTAGCCACTCTCTTCCAACACAGTCAGGTGCGTGGAAAGGTTGCCGTCGGAAACCCCGAGCTCTGCCTTCAGGCAGTTAAAGTCTGCCTCACCGAGCGCAATTAAGAACGACATGACCCCCAGACGTACTTTCTGGTGAATCACGTCATCGATAGATTCTAAACTTCGGACCGCCGCCATCTCAATTTCTACTCTCTACCGTTTTCCCTGAACGTTTCTTACCAACCGTATTTGGAACCCATCCACAACCCATACACAATATGGAAGCCGCCAAAGGTAGCCGCCATAAGGGCTCTTGGCCCCACAATAAATCCTTCTGGCAAGACCAGTGCCACAATCCCCGCCAGTAAGAAAGCCCAGCCCATAACCGAGACTTCCTTGCGGCTCAGCATTCCGACAGCCAGCAGCGCTACGGCGTAGCTCAGGATCCACATGCCATAGATGTAGGTCCCCAGCGCATGTGGGTTCAGCAGATGGAAGAGGGTCACCCCTACGCCCATCAGCAGCCCCGGCGCCGCCGCCCGGCTGAGCTGTGCCCCCAGCGGCGAGAACGCTCGCTTGCCTACCTGCGCCGCTCGGCGCTTGGTCAGCAAGATGTCGGTCAACCCAGCCAGCGCCAGAGTCGCTCCCCAGGTAAGGCAGAACACCACCTTCTGCGAGAGGGTCGTAATCGCGGTGGGAGCGAAGATAGCCGCTGCCAGCGCATACAGTCCTGCCAGCACCCCAGAAAGCCCGGAGAGGGTAGAGTGCTTGGTAGAGCGCTCCATAGCCTGGCGAATAACGCGCAGGTGCTCTTCTGCTTCTGAGGCCGAGGTTACGACACGGAAAACAGGTCGCCCGGATTCGTCTTTGTTTTGCAAAGTGCTTCGTGGTCAGACTACCGTATTTTCTTTTCCCTGTCAATCTGGACAGAAACCAAATAACGCTCCTTGACAGAAAACGACATTATGGTTATACTCAGGGGGACGTCGGGAGGGACTCTCCTGAGACATCGTTTATTCAAAGGAAACAAGGAGCAGGCAGCGCGCGCATGGATGGGGAGAACCGAGAACTACTCACTGTGGAGCAGGCCGCCAATTACCTGCAGCTTTCCCAGTCCAGCATTCGCAGCTATATCCGCCAGGGTAAGCTCAAGGCGTTTCGCGTGGCCGGGAAACGCAAGGTACTGATTCATCGCGAGGAATTGCTGAAGCTCCTGGAACCAGCACGGGGCGACGAAGAGTAATTCCCGTGTGAGCCTTGTTGACGAAGCAAAGGAAGCCTGGCGCTACCGCGAGCTGCTTCAGAATCTGGTCGCCCGCGAGCTAGCTGTCCGCTATAAGAACTCCCTTTTCGGGGTCGCCTGGTCATTAGCAAACCCTATTGTCCGCGCGGTGATTCTTTACGCAGTCTTCACCTATATCGTCGGCAACAAGACCGAGAACTACTTCGCCTATGTACTGGCGGCGTTCTTTCCCTGGACCTATTTTCTCACCGGGGTCCTGGATGCTGCCGATTCGGTTAGCAAACACCTGCCGCTGATTCGGAAAGTCTACTTTCCCCGCGAGTTGCTGCCACTGGCTACCACTATCGCTAATCTGCGTCACTTCCTTCTGACTCTTGCGGTTGTTGTCTTGCCGCTCATTCTCTTTCTCTATGTGCGAGATTCGATTTACAACCACCACCTTTCCCTGCCACCCGCTACCATTCTCTTATTACCAGTTTTAGTAATTCTTCAGACTCTTCTAATTGCGGGCATCGCCTTGTTTCTCTCCGCCCTTAATGTCTTTTTCGAAGACGTAAAGTTCCTGGTTGCTGTCTTGCTCGACCTACTTTTCTATGCGGTGCCGGTGATCTACTTCTTGGAGAACACCGAACGCTACGACTGGCTACATACGCTGTTTCTTTGCAATCCCATGGTCGTGATCCTGACCTGCTGGCGCAGCTTTCTGCTGCATCCCGCCAGGCTGGAAGGTACCGCGCCTGGTTTGCCTGAGCATGCACTCATCAATACAGGCGTGCCCTGGCCTTGGTTCTTCTTCACTGCCCTAGTTTGCGTTCTGACGTTTATCGGGGGCTACGCGTTCTTCAACAGCCGCAAATGGCGCTTCGTGGAGCAGGCGTAATGGTGGTTTTGGCCATCTCCCCTGAGTGCTCCTTCGTCGCCTCGCCCCTCTTCCCAGAAGACCCTTCGTACCTCAGGGGGAAGAGGGGAAATCAGCGCTTTTCGGGTTTACAAAGGCTCTCCTATGGCGAAGCGCTACGCCAGAGTGGCTGGCCCTTTTCGGCAGTTGCGGTGAGTTATCCCTCTTCCAGCGACGAAGGAGCGAGGATGGGAAGAGGGACGAAAGCGCGAAGCGCGCTTCAAGGGAGATGGCCAAACGGACTATGGTTCTTCGGAGGCACCCTATGACTCCCGCCATCTCTATCACCAGCGTCACCAAGCGCTTCGTTATTCACGACGATGGGTTTGCTGGTATCAAAGGCAAGCTAGGGCAGCTTTTGAAAGGGCAACGCTCTCAGCCCAAGCGAGTTCTCGCGTTGGATAATGTCTCTCTGGAGATTCAGCAGGGGGAGACCGTGGCGCTTATCGGGCGCAATGGCTCCGGCAAGTCAACACTGCTCTCACTGGTCGCCAATGTCATGAAGCCGGATTCTGGCACAGTGACATTCCCGTCCAGCGCTGACCCCACTCACCCGCGCATTGCGCCGCTTCTGGAAGTCGGTGCAGGTTTCCATCCGGACCTCACCGGGTATCAGAACATCGTCTTCAATGGCTCCATTCTTGGCCTCACCCGCGCACAGATGGAAGCGCGCAAGCCGGATATCCTGGCTTTCGCTGATTTTGAAGACGAGAGCTACTACTCTGCCCCAGTGCGCACTTACTCTTCGGGGATGTTCGTCCGGTTGGGTTTTGCCGTGGCTGTGCACACCGACCCGGAGATTATCTTAGTCGACGAAACCCTGGCTGTGGGCGATGAAGTCTTTCAGCGCAAGTGCTTAGATAAAATCCGTGAGTTCCAGCAAGAGGGGCGCACTATTGTCTTTGTAAGTCACGACATGGCTGCGGTCTCTTCCGTCGCTACCCGCGCAGTCTGGCTCAACCACGCAAAAATCGCCGTCGATGGGGCTCCAGAGTCCGTCATCGATGCTTACCATAAAGAGTTCCACATAGAGTAAAAACGTGATTCCGTTAAACGAACTGCTTGCCCCTACCAATGACGCTATGCCTGCTGTGCTGGCTCGCTTTGAAGCCGACCGGGCCGCCCTGAACCGGCGCTACCCCAATGCCTTTTCGCCCCACCGGAAATCGGCCTTCGAGCACTTTTATTCGGAATGGTGGGCGGCGCTGGACCAGCTACCCTTTGAGTCGTTCACCCGCAGTGATGGCTTAGACTGGCTTCTTTTTCGGAACCTGCTCACGAGCATTGGCCAGCAAAACGCTCGGTTGGAACAAGAGCAGGCCGAGATAACTGATTTAGTACCCTTCGCGGCGGCCCTGACCGCGCTGGACGATGTACGCCGCGACCACAAAGATCTGGACGGGCATGCCGCAGCGAAAGTGCTGGAGGTCGCGCTCAAGGCCATCCCAGCCTCTGCGGAAGGAGTGCGCCCGACCCTGGCGCTCCGAGCAGCAAAAGCCACCGAGGGCATTCGAAAAACACTGGCAAACTGGTGGGAGTTCTACGGCGCGTTCGACCCGCAGGTGCGCTGGTGGTGCCGCGTGCCTTATGAGGCGCTGGAGAAAGCGCTGACCGAGTGGGAAACCACGCTACGCCCCACAGATTCCGGCGCGATAGTGGGAGACCCGGTGGGCCGTGAGGCTCTTCTGCAGCTACTCCACGCCGCGCTGATTCCCTACACCCCGGAAGAGCTGATAGAGAAGGCAGATGCGGACCGCCGCTGGTGCCTGGCGGAGCTAGAAAAAGCCGCACAGGAGCTTGGGGTTCCCAACGGACGAGCTGCTATCGAAGAAGTCAAGAACCGCCATGTAGCGCCGGGGGAACAGCCGCGCCTGGTACGTGATCTGGCCCGCGAGGCGATTGCCTTCGTAGAAGACAACGATCTGCTTACGGTACCCGAGCTAGCCCGAGATGGCTGGCGCATGATCATGATGTCTGCCGAGCGCCAGAAAACCAACCCGTTCTTTCTAGGTGGCGAGACTATTATTGTTTCGTTCCCCGCCGAAGAGATGGATCTTAGCGCCAAGGAAATGAGTCTGCGGGGCAACAACCGGCACTTCGCCCGCGCGACGGTACACCACGAACTTATCCCCGGTCACTACATGCAATCGTTCTTTGAAGAGCGCTACCGGCCCTACCGCCAGCAGTTCTGGACCGCGTTCTGGGTAGAAGGCTGGACCCTGCACTGGGAGTTTCTGCTCTGGGAGAAAGGCTTCCCGAAGTCTGCCGAAGACAAGGTCGGCATGCTATTCTGGCGTCTGCACCGCGCAGCACGCGTGCTGTTCTCGCTCCGCTTCCACTTAGGCGAATGGACCCCGGAACAGTGTATTGCCTTATTGACCGATGAAGTAGGCCATGAGCCCGCCAACGCCGAGGCCGAAGTTCGTCGCAGCTTCAATGGCGCCTATGACCCGCTCTATCAACTTGCGTATCTGATAGGGGGAATGCAGGTCCATGCGCTACATAAAGAAGCACTCACTGCAGGCTGGACCGATCGCCAGTTCCACGATTCGTTCCTGCGCGAGAACCTGATGCCCATACCCGCCCTGAGGGCTTATCTACTTGGTCTGCCGCTAGAGAAAGACACCGATCTGCTCTGGCGCTTCTAGTCTACGCGAAGAGCTCCACGCGACTCATTAGTACCGCCTGACCGCGCAGAAGAACGCGCTCGCTCTGCACCTCCAGGTGAACCACACCGCCACGAGCGCTGGCTTGATAGCCAGCGAGCTTGGTTTTGCCAAGTTTTTCTGCCCAGTACGGACCGAGCGCACAGTGCGCCGAGCCAGTTACCGGGTCTTCAGGGACGCCGAATGCCGGGGCGAAGAAGCGAGAGAGGAAGTCGTACTGGGGTAGATCGCTTGCCGCCGTCACGATTACTCCGCGAACGGGGAGCGCAGCAATCGCTTTAATGTTAGGGGTGAGGCTACGCAGGGTAGCGGCATCTGCTACCTCTACCAGATAGTCCATCTCATTCTGGCCTACGAAGCTAAGGCAGACCCCCAGAGCTTCCACCAGTTCCGCTGGGGCATTGCATGGAATAGGCGTGACCGCCGGGAAATCCATCTCAATCCATTCGCCAGTGCGTCGGCAGGTAAGCCATCCGCTGAGAGTGGAGAAACGAGCTTCCGCATCTGGAGGCAATACGCCGGTATGCCAGAGAGTAAAGGCGCTTGCCAGGGTCGCGTGCCCGCAAAGCTTGACCTCTCCGCCAGGCGTGAACCAGCGCAAGTGGTAGCCACCCTCAGCAAGCGGGTAAAGAAACGCTGTTTCCGAGAGGTTCATCTCTTGGGCAACCTGCTGCATCCAGTCCGCATCACCAGGGCTGTCTAGCACGCATACAGCGGCGGGATTGCCCGCAAAGGGCCGATTGGTGAACGCATCTACGACATATAGTGTCTGGCTCATAATTCACCAAAGAGTGTATCAATAAGGGGTCAATAAGAAACCCTTGCTTGCTCCTTTGGGGCCAAGTAGAGTGCCGATAATCTGATTACGATTGTTGATTCCAAAGGCCATATCCATATGAAAGTGGGGCGGTAGTTTGACCAGAGTATTGAGGTCGATGATTTTAAACTGATGCCATACCACGGCATAGCTCGGCGATCCGGGGCCTAGTTCATTTTTCACAGGGCGCAAGTAATTGGACCAGCCTACAATAGTGCTTTGATCATTGATGTGTCGAGCGCAACTCTCTGCATTGGCTTTGAGAGCGCCGAGATCTCGTATTCTTCCTTTATGCCAGAAAAAAGCCCGCCACCGCATTTTTCCGTGGCGTACATGCTGCGCGGCCTCATAGCAGAAACCAACAACCTGCATATGGTTGTTAATGCTCAGGGCATGGCCACTGTCTCTGGTCGGCAGGCATCCCAGTAGTCTGCGGTGCCCATTAACCCAAATGCAGGCGTCCCCTTCAGACCAGCCTGATTTTTCCCCTGCGTACCAACCAGCGATTACGCCTTCGTCATTAATATCTTTGGCATCGCTTCCTTCCCACTCAAAGAGTTCCAGCCCTTTCCATTCTTCATTGCTATAGTGCGAGGCGGCCCATTCATGATTAAAATTTACGTTAGTGCCAGATACTCTAGATTTATTATTAATAGCTGTTGGTTCATAGCGAGGTACCTCTGGGTTGAGTGGGAGCTGCTTACCTGAAGGGAGTTGGATACATGACGAGGAAAGGATCTCGTTTTTATCGTTGATATCAATAGGTTGGCCAAGGTCAGGCGATATCTTATGTGGTTTCCCAGAAATCCAGGTAACGGAAATACTCTCTTTGTCTTTATCTTTTTGAGAGTATCCGACAATGCGCCCATGGACGTTTATAGCTGCAGGGGCAGCTATTTTGTGTCCTGGAAGTGGCTCAAGGATGGTGAGATGATAGCGCATAGGATCACGTGGCGATAACGCTTGCTTACTAATGACTAATCAGTTTAGTAGGGAGCCAGTGAAATCCAGATTACAGTACCAGAGTTCGTCGAACACTGGCCTCAAAGGCAGTGGCTACTAATCGCTCCAGTTCTTCATACTCTCCGGAAGTTAGCGGAACTTTGGCTTTTAACTCTTGAAGACGCGCCTGCTGCTCTACACAGAAGAACTTATCTCCATGGTTATAGGGCCAGATAGCAATAGGAGATTCAGGTTCCCCGGAGAGGCGTGAAAGCAGGTTCGCCAATGCTTCGCCTGGCGTTTCACCGATGCCTTGTTCTTCTCCACAGGTGGCTCTATAGCCGCTCACTTCTATCTCCAGAATACAGCTCAAGCGCTCAGGTTCAGGGGACCTTCGCCGCAGAAGTCAGTTTTGCCGAACTTAGTGATTCTGTGGTCGAACCCGTGGGCGATAGACATTAGCAGGCGGTTGTGGGCGACTTGTTTGAACTTCAGGGAGCGACCCATGGTGAAGCCCGGTGCGCCGCCGAGTAGTAGGAACGGGATATTGTTCAACGTGTGCGAGTTGCCCTGGCCCAGCTCATTGGTCCATACAATCAGGGTGTTATCCAGCATGGAACCGGTGCCACCGGGTTCGGGGGTCTCGGCAAGGCGCTTGGCTAAGTAGGCTAGCTGCTCGCAGTACCATTTGTTGATTTTTGTCAGCTTCTCTTGCGCTGCCGTGTTGCTGTCCGGTTCGTGCGAGAGGTCGTGCTGGCCTTCGGAGATGTCCAGCCAGCGGAAGCGGGCCTGACCCACGGAGTTGGTGTACTGTAGCGTGGCGACACGGGTAAAGTCCGCCTGGAAGCTCGCGACCATGAGGTCGATCTGCTGCTTGCTGATACGCGGAATGTTATCGTTGTCACGGCGGACGCCTGGCTCTAAGACCGGTACAGGGTGGCTCTGGTCGCTCTTCGCCGCTTCCTGAAGATCTTTCTCCAACTCGCGCACCAGGCTGGCATGGTCGCTCAGAATCTGGCGGTCTTCTTTACCGACTTTCGCGCTGACTTTCTTCAGATCGTCCTGGAGGTCATCTAAAACACTGCGCAGGTTCTGCTGATCCTTGGCCTGACCATAGAGCTTCTGGAAGACCTGCTGGGGATCGTCGATAGGGGCAATCGGCTTGTTCGGACCGCCATAGACCATGCGGGTCCAGGTATCGGCGCGCTCCGGTACCATGACGCCCAGTTCTAGAGAGCCGAAGCGGGTTCGGGTGGCCGGGTTGCTCTGCAGGAAGTTCTTGATTTCCTGATCGATAGAGAGTCCGCTAGACCAGCCTGCCGGGGTATCGCCGCCGCCTTGAATGTTGCCAGGGAACAGCTCGATTCCAGTGAGCAGACAGCCCATACCGCGCATGTGCGCGTCGCCATCGCCATGCACCCGGTCGCATACCCCATTCAGGGTGAGAAGCTTATTTTTGTAGGCAGCCAGCGGAGTTAGAATCTCAGGCAGGGTAAAGTCCTTACCCTCTTCTTTGGGCCAGAAATTCCACGGCACAGTGCCATCAGGGGAGAAGAGAATGACCAGGCGCTGCTTGCGTTTTGCGCTCGGTGCCGCCAGTCCGGGCAGCCCTGTTACAAAGGGGAGCACGGCGGTGCTCAGACCCAGATCGCGTAAAAACCTTCGTCGGCTGGTGGCTCTCATACTTCAATTCTATCCTACCTTAAAGGTATAACTGTACATCTACCGATAACCAGAAAGAGTAGATGAAGACTCTTCCACTACGGGCGCAAATTTACATAGTTTGCATCTGGATTCTTGGCTGTGCCTCCCTGGGAATCAGTGCGTTGGCACAGGTCCATTTAGATCACTTCGACCTCTGGGAGTGGGTTCTTTTGCTACCCCTGTCAGCAATGCTGGGGCGGCAGAAGATTCATATTGCCGGTCGGCGAGGTGAGGGCGATGCCAGCACCATGACCCTCTCTTTCGTAGGGGTGATTGCCTGCTTACTCTGGATGGGACCGCTTGGGGGAACCTGTGCCGCGTTCATCGGGTGCTTGAGCGCCTGCCTGGCCCGGCGAGAACAGCCGCTGTATCAGGTTGCTTTCAATGTGTCTCTGAGCGTAATCGAGGCTGGTTGCTGCGCTCTGGCGTTTCATGGCATCAACGGAGACTTTTTCCACTTAGCGTTCCCACAGGCTCTCTTTGGTACCGTTGGTATCACTGCCGCGATGTTTCTCACCTCAGCACTCGGAGTTGGCATCGTGGTCGCCCTGGTAACCGGAAGGCCGCTCTGGCAGCAGGTGCGTGGTTTCTTCTGGGCCGCTCCCAGCTACCTGGCCGGGGCTTCGGTCTGTATGGTAGCGACTCTCCTCTTCCACTCAGGCACCAGTACGGTCTCTGTGGGTGGGCTGATCGTCTTTCTGGCCCCGGTTGTCTTCTTTGTCTATCAGGCATTCCGCATCTATGTCTCGCGCGAGGAAGAGAAGCGCCGTCGTATTGAGCAGCTTCAGGAGAGCCAGAAGAAGCTTTCCGAGCTGTACCTGGCCACGATTCGCAGCCTGGCGCTCGCTATCGATGCCAAAGATCAGTACACCCACCAGCACATTCTGCGCGTTCAGCGTTACTCACTGGCGATTGCGCGTGAGCTCGGAATCGATGGTGACGAACTATTGGGCTTAGAGACTGGCGCGCTCCTGCACGATATTGGGAAGCTGGGCGTACCGGAGTACATTCTGCTCAAACCCGGCAAACTTACCCCTGATGAGTTCGCTCAGATAAAGAAGCACCCGGAGATAGGGGCAGCCATTCTGGACCCGGTACCCTTTCCCTGGCCTGTGCTTCCTGTGGTGAAGTATCACCATGAGAAATGGGATGGCACGGGGTATCCCGAGGGGTTGGCTGGAGAAGAGATTCCGCTCACGGCGCGCATTCTGGCTGTAGCCGATGTGTACGACGCCCTGACTTCGTCGCGATCCTACCGAAGCGCCTGGAGCCATGAGCGAGCCCTGACCGTGATTCGTGAGGGAGTTGGAACCCACTTCGATCCGGCGCTGGTAGACGCGTTTTTAAAAGTCATAGATGGTGTCGTGGAAGAGATGGCGACCGAAGGAATCGGGCCGCTCGCAAAGCCGCAGGGAACATCGTCGCCTCTTTCTCCAGAGGCAATGGCTGCTCGCGATATTCGGCGAACCTCCACCGACCTCTGGACCATGTACGAGATGTCTCAGACATTCACCGGCGTCTCTGGCGAAAAAGACACGCTAGAGAAGCTGGTTCGGAGGCTGGAAGAGATATTCCCCGGAGCCGCTTATGTCGTATTGCTAGCTGACCCTGAGGGGCGGTTAACCACTCGTACTGCAATGGGCTATAACCAGGAGTTCTTTGCACGAGCACAGGCAAACAAGGGCGGAAACTCCGTGAAGGCGCTGACCGAGAGCCAGAGCTATCGGGGGGACTACAACCTGGATGACCTGCTGGTACATGCAGCGTCGGCACCCTGGACCGAGCTCCGCTCTGCGCTCATTGTGCCTCTGGTTTACGGAGAGAAGCATCTTGGTACTCTGAACCTCTATCATCCGCAAGAGAACGCGTTTTCAGAGGACGACGAGGAACTTATGGGGCGTATTGCCGCACGTGTCGCGCAAGCGCTTGCTAATGGAGAGCTCGAAGAGAACGCTATTGAGCGGACTTTAGAAGAAAACGTGCAGGAATACTGCCGACCAGGAATGTCTTTTGCTTTGGTTCGTATCGCTTTAGATGGTCTAGAGGGTATTGAATCTACTTTTGGACCAGAGCGAGCTGCTACGGCCCGTGAAGCAGCGCGCGCCGTGCTACGCAGTACGATTCGCGCTACCGATACCATCTTTCGGGGCGATGAGGGCGAACTTGTAGTACTCCTGCTGGGAGTTCGCAGTGAGGAAGCCCGACAGAGCGCCGAGCGTGTTGTCTCCCAACTGAATCTACTGGACCTCGGTCTACTGCCCTTAGGCGGTAAGCCCTTCCGGTTCGAGCTGCGGCTGGGCGTGGCCTCGTTCCCGCAGGATGGGGCAGATGCCTCTGCTCTGCTACAGATCGCTAGCCCGCCAGTTTCTATATCCCGTCTTCGGGAAGCCGCTTAAACTGGTATCATGCCAGGCATGGTGCAGACAGGTTTGGAGCGGCTGGTCGAAGCGGATGGAGGCGAGTTAAAAGGCCGCAAAGTCGGTCTGATAACCAACCCTACGGGTATTCTTGCAGACGGTACCTCGGGCATCGAAGCCCTACGTGGCGTGGGCGTGAAGCTGGGCGCTCTCTTCGGGCCGGAGCATGGAGTCCGCGGCGATGTACCTGCCGGGAAGTACATTCCCAACTACACCGATGCGAAGACTGGTCTAACCGCCTACTCCCTCTACGGTAAGACTCGCCAACCCACCGCCGCTATGCTACGCGGCTTAGATGCCCTGGCGTTTGACCTGCAAGATATCGGAGCGCGTAGCTACACCTATCTCTCCAGCCTGGGCGAGGTTCTGAAAGCTTCGGCCATCCATAAAATCCCCGTTTTCGTGTTAGATCGGCCCAATCCATGCGGTGGTGTGCGGGTAGAAGGTGGTCCCACCCGCGCGGGCTTTACCAGCTTTATCAGCAAGTACCCCACAGCCTATTTGCATGGCCTGACTCTGGGCGAAGCGGCGCGCCTGATGGTCGGTGAGGGTTGGGTGGGTAAAGCCGAACTCACTGTGATTTCCTGCGCTAACCTGACCCGAACCATGGTCTGGCCAGACTTTGAGCGCCCACGCTGGGTACCGACATCGCCAAATGTACCGAAGTGGGAGACAGCGCTGCTCTATGCCGCCACCGGCATCATTGGCGAGCTGCCCAGTGTCTCTATTGGAATCGGAGTGCCCGGTAGCCAGTTCGCGCTCTGTGGCGCGCCAGGTATAGACGGTCAGAAGCTAGCAGCACAGCTCTCCACCATACCGAACTGGAAGTTCACCCCGGAAAGCTGGACTCCGGCAAAAGGCGTGCATGCCGGGAAGCGCTGCACCGGGGTTCGCCTGACCATGACCGACCCACAGAAGGCTGTGCTCTGCCGCCTGAACTTTGCGCTGCTGGCGGCTCTAAGAAACCTGCCCCACTTCAGTTCCGGCGAAGAGACCCGAATGTTTGATCTCTCCTGCGGTACTGATGCCGTGCGCCGCGCCTATCAGAAAGGTGCTTCTGAGGCAGACCTGTGGGCTGAGTTCCAACGTGGGGTAGATGGCTTCGCTAAGAAGCGCCAGAAGTACCTGCTCGATTCTTGAGCTTATCTAAGAGCACGGCGGCCAGCAGAATCGCACCACTGGCGACCATCTGCCAGAATGTGGGGACGTTCTTAAGATCCATGGCGTTCTTCACCATACCCATGATGAAGACACCGGCAATCATGCCTGGCAGGCTACCCACGCCACCTGTGAGCGAGACGCCACCCAGCACGCACCCGGAAATCACGGCTAGCTCCAGACCTTCCCCGGAGCGGGGTGTGCCGCTGCTCACGCGGCTGGCCAGGAGCACTCCAGCGAATGCCGCCGCGATTCCCTGAAGGGTAAAGAGCAGTATCTTGGTGCCTGATACGTTGATACCTGCCAGACGAGCCGCCTGCTGGTTCCCACCAATAGCCAGGGTATTGCGCCCGAAGATGGTCTTACTGAGCAGCAGGCCAAACGTGATAAAGAACAGCAGCATGAACATCACTGGGGACTGCAGGATGCCCAGCTTGAACTGCCCCAGCGACGTAAATCCGGCATCACTGATACCGATAGAGCCACCATCACAGATGAGATAGGCCAGTCCCCGTACAATCTGCATGGTGGCCAGTGTGGTAATCAGGGCATTGATACCCAGCCGCGCAATCACGAATCCGTTTATTGCCCCGATAGTGGCTCCAGCCAGCAAAGGTAGGATAATCGCTACGGCGGCGCTCTGTCCTTTCTGGAGAAGCAGCGCTGCCATGACCCCCGCCAGCGCCACCGTAGATCCCACCGAGAGGTCGAAATCACCTGCCGCCAGGCAGAACAGCATGGTGCACGCCACAATGCCCACCGTACTGACAGCCACCAGTACATCGGCTAAGTTTCCTGCCGCAACAAACCCCGGCACCGAGATGGCGAACAGCGCGAAACACGCCAGCGCCACCAGTACCATGCCGCCTTTTTCCCAGAGCACTTTCATTCGTCAGACGCCTCGGGAGTCGGGGAGTTTGCCGAGGTGGTAGGTAGGGCGAGTTCTAAGCATCTCTCGGGGGTGGCTTCGTCACGGAGCAGGTCCGCGACTATGTTTCCTTCGCGCATAACTAAGATACGGTCACAGATGCCCAGAACTTCGGGAAGCTCAGAGCTGGCGAGCAAAACGGCCATACCGTTCTCTGCCTGGTTGTAGAGAATCTCGTAGATCTCCCGCTTGGCGCCAATATCGATACCGCGCGTGGGCTCATCTAAGAGCAGCACATGCACATTCTCGCTTAGCCAGCGCCCCAGAATCGCTTTCTGCTGGTTGCCGCCGGAGAGGAGGCCAATTGGCTGTGCTGCTGTGGGAGTCTTGATTGCCAGAGACGAGATTTGCTCCTGAGCGTTCTTCGCTTCCCTGGCATCATCGCACCAGAAGCCCAGCTTGGAGAAATGCCGCCGCGCCGAGATATTGATGTTCTCCGCCACGGAGCGAACCGCCACGATACCGTCCTTCTTACGGTCCTCCGGGCAGAGGCAGATGCCTTTGCGGATAGATGCCTGCGGATTGCCGTAGATAGCTTCCAGTAGCTCGGTGCGCCCTGCACCTACCAGCCCAAACAGTCCCACTATCTCACCCTTGTGAACCGTGACTCCGTGAGTTTGAAGCGCTATCTCACCAATGGGGTGGGGGCGCCAGCCCCAGATGTCGGTCAGCTCGCGGCCCACCATGCTCTTCACCAGTCGGCCTGGGTCGGTCGTAGTCAGGTCTTCTGTGGTCTCTACATGCTTGCCGTCGCGCAGGACTGTGGCGGCATCGCAGATGGCGAAGATTTCATCCATGCGGTGACTGACATAGAGAATTGCTCGCCCCTGCGCCTTTAGCTCCTGAATCAGAGAGAATAGGGTTTCGACCTCACGCTTGGAGAGGCTGGAGGTTGGTTCATCGAATGCGATGACCTGTGCATTTCGCGAGAGCGCCTTGGCGATTTCCACCATCTGCCGCTGCGCCAGAGAGAGATTTCCCAGGCGGGTAGCGGGGGAGATATCCAGCCCCACCTGCGCCAGCGCTTTGGCTGTAGCCTCGTGGAGCGTTTTACTGTTCACCCAGCCCGGCTGACTGGTAGGCAGGTGCCCCAGGAAGATGTTTTCGGCCACGGAAAGCTCCGGTAGCAGGTTCAGTTCCTGATAGATAACCGCCACCCCAGCTTTCAGGGCATCCTGAGGATGCGAGAACCGAACCGGCTGCCCGCTTAGATAAAGCTGTCCGCTATCCGGCTGGTATGCCCCGGAGAGAATCTTGAGCAGAGTCGATTTCCCCGCGCCGTTCTCTCCCAGCAGGGCATGAATGGACCCACCGGCAACGGAGAACGAAACGGCATCCAGCGCCCGCACCCCAGGAAACGCTTTGGAGACCTCCGCGAACCGAATCACTCGATGCCTTCTTCTTTGAGCTTCTCTTTGTAATTCGTCCGGTCGATGAGGACACCCTTGGTAAAGGTCTCTTTGGGCGGTTCTTTACCGTCTTTAATCCACTGATACATCATCTCTGCGGTGGAGTAACCGTGGGTCTTGGCGGAGAGCAGCACCGAGGCGAACATGCCTGTGGGCTTGGCCTTTGCGAAGTCATCTTTGGCGGTGGTGCCGTTGATACCGATGCCGATGACGTTTTCCGCCAGGATGTTCTTCTGCTCCGAGGCGCGTACGAAACCTAACACACCGTCGTCGTTGGAGCTGAATGCGACCCACTTCTTAATGTCCGTATGCTGGGCCAGAATCGTATTCGCGGCATCTACAGCGGCAGGAATATCCTGTGGTTTCTTCCAGGGGTTCTTAAACAGGTTCTTCTCTAAGAAGCCATTTTTCAGCAAAACCTCCGTGGCGCCATCGGTGCGCTCTTTACAGGTTTCGATTTCATCGACAGTCAGCGCGGCGATGCCTACTTCGGCAGGATTCCAGCCGCGCTTCTTCGCTTCGTCGGCGATTGCCTGGCCCACCATCTTACCGATTTCCGTGGCCGAGATACCCAGATAGTGCACCTCGGTCATGGGCTTGCCAGTGGCATCTAAGAGCCGGTCATCTACCGTGAACAGCTTCAGGTTCTTCTCTTTACACTTGGCGACAACTGTGGGGCCAAGTTTGGTATCCGGGGTGCAGAGCACGACCCCTTTGGCTCCTTGATTGGCAAGGTTGCTCAGAGTGCGATCCAGCTCCTCAGCATCTGTGGCGGGTAGCTTCACTAGCTCGAAGCCGTACTTATCAGCGGCTTGCTGGGCGAACTTCCACTCGGTCTGGAACCAGGGCTCGCTGGCCGACTTCACCACGAATCCGATTTTAAGCTTGTCGCCTCCGCCACCAGCACCCGTTGCCGACCCGGTAGCCGGAGTGGAGTTCGGGGTAGAGCTGGGGCAGCCCGCCAGAAGGGGAAGAGCCAGAAAACACAGGAAACCGCGACGACGCATAGATGAACCTCGCCGCAGCATTAAACGATTGCTAACGAAATTCCTGCCAGAGTTCCTGAGAACCACCGCTTTAGAGGAGTGTCAGTTCCTGGAACTTGGGGCGCGGCGCGGCGGCAAGATGTGCAGCAAGATCGACTTCAGAGAGCATCAGAGTGCCCTGCGCACTGCCATCTGGCCTGGCGGAGTCGATACGGACAGGCACAATAGCGCCATGCAGGCCCGTAGGAGCAGGGAAACGTATCTGAAGATACTGGGGCGTATGACCGCTGGCTACGCCTTCACCCTCTCGTCCTCTACGAGAACCGGAAGAGTCTTCCCTATGTAGCTTGCCGTGAACGCTCGATTGGTCTCGTCTACTACAGCCTGAAGCTCGGCACTACGACGCTTCTTTATCTCGTCGGTTACGTCATCTACTAGAGTAGCGGCGTAGGTTTTATCACGGGGGGAGTAGCGGAATACGTGGGTCTTCTGGAAGCCTACCCGCTGCGCGAAGGCCAGCGTGTTCTGGTGCATTTCTTCCGTTTCGCCGGGGTAGCCTACAATCAGATCCGTGGTAATGGCTAGGTCCGGCACGGCTTTTCGCAGCCGCGCTACCAGGTCCTCAAAGAACGCTGTGTCATAGGGCCGGTTCATGGCCTTGAGAATCGTATCGTCGCCGGACTGACAGCTCAGGTGCAGATGCGGGCACAGGTTCGGGTGGCTGGCGAACGCCTCCATGAGTGCATCGGTAATCTCAATCGGCTGGATAGAGCTAAGCCGTACCCGCGCGATACCCGGCACATCGGCCACTTTTAGCAGAAGCTCGGCTAAATCCGGCCCACCGGAACCTGTGGCCTCATCATAGGCGCCCACACAGACACCGGTAACAATAATCTCTTTCGTGCCCTCGGAAGCGAACTTCTCGGCATCGGCAACGACCTCTTGCCAGGGGCGAGATAGCTTGGTCTTGCGGGTATAGGGAATCTGGCAGAAGCCACAGAGTGTGTGCAGCCATCCTGCACCTTCAGGCTCTGGCGTGTGCGCCGCTCCCGTGCGGGTAGCGCTGTGGCTGGAGACGATGAGTAACTGAGAATGTCAGGCCGCGCCTCCACGACTTTCTCGAACACCGCCAACTTGTCATCGTTGGGCACTAACAAGGTAGCGCCTTCTACCCACGCACCAGCATCCAGTACTTGCTGCGAGCGGCACCCGGTCATGACTACCAGCGCATCCGGGTTGGTGCGGCTAGCCTTTCGGGCCAGGTAGCGCGATTTCTTATCCGCCGTCGCCGTGACCGAACAGGAGTTGATCACATAGACGTCGGCAGGGGCATCGAAGTCCGTGAGAACGAACCCCGCTTTCGAAAAATCCTCGGCAATGCGCTCGGTTTCCCACTGGTTCACCTTACACCCGAGCGTTGTCAACGCGGCTACCGGCATGGGATATTTTATCGTGTGCGGTGGCGAGGGCGGAGTACTGCCCCCGAATGTCGCTTCGCTCCTTCGCCCCCGTCTATTCCGCCATGAACTGATTTGGTAACGGTTTCTGGGGTTTATGGCGCGGGGGTTCCACCCGTTCCCATACCGACATTCGGCGGGACAGGGGTATAGACATATGGGTTTGAGCTAAAAAATAATCGCCTGATTTTGTCAGAATCAGCGATCTCACCCGTTTTAACATATGAGGGACAATAAATGAAACCATATCGTCGACTCTGGCGGGGAGTATCGCCAGAGCTACGTAACATCACGCAGGAACATCGTCAGAATCTAACTGAGGCTGAGCAGACTCTATGGAAGGCGCTGCAATCAGGACAACTGAACGGAATACGATTTCGCTGCCAACATGCGTGGGAAACCTTTATCTTTGATTTCTACTGCCCAAAGCGGCGACTCATTATTGAGGTAGATGGTGGCTACCACAGTGAGCCTGATCAAAAAGAGAAAGACCAGTATAGAGACACCTATCTGGTTGCTCATGGGGTCCAAATCTTGAGGTTCACCAACGAACAAATCTTCCACGAACTTCCCAGCGTATTAGAGCAAATCAAGGCGGTTAATCCCCCGTCCCGCCGAATGGCGGAATAGACGGGGGCGAAGGAGCGAAGCGACATTCGGGGGCAGTCCAAAGCACACGGGGCACTATCGTGTGCACTCCTGGGTAAAATATCCCTCATGCAAAGACGCGTACAGGCCGGGCCACTTTCCGCAATTTATGACAGCACAGGCGGGGATTTACGCGATATCCGGTTCCAGGGAGCGCTAATCTGCCTGCGAATCTATGCCGCCATTCGCGATGAAGACTGGGGAACAGTGCCAGGCACGATTTCCAATGAGTCTATTGAGGAAACTGGCGATGCCTTCACCATTCGCTACACGTCCACACATAAGAAAGGCGCTATTGACTTTACCTGGCAGGGCACGATTCGGGGGAGCGCCAGGGGAGCGATTTTCTTCTCTTTCGATGGAGAAGCCCACTCGGATTTCCGGCGCAACCGAATCGGGTTCTGCGTGCTGCACCCTATGCAAGCAGCTGGTCTGCCCTGCACACTGACCTGTACCGACAGAACCCCTGACCCAGAGACTCTGCCTCTGACCATCACCCCGGATCAGCCCCCTCACGGTTTCACCGACCTGATTGGTCTTACCCATAGCCTGCCCCACGGTGGCGAGGTCGAGTTCACCTTTATCGGTGATGCCTTCGAGATGGAAGACCAGCGCAACTGGACCGACGCCAGCTTCAAGACCTTCTGCACGCCGCTCTCTTTCCCATTTCCCGTCGAGGTCCATAAAGGGGAACATGTGCAGCAGTCTGTAACCATGCGCTACCATCCAATCCAGGCTATCCCTTCCAGGGAAACTGGGCAGGCAGCGGGAGAGTCCATTACCCTTGTCCTTAGAAACACTACCCCGACTCCCTTTCCGGAAATCGGCTTAGGAGTGCCGCAAGAGCTGCCGCTGCCCGATGAAGCTGGCTTGGCTCGACTGAAGGCACTGGGACTGGCGCATCTGCGGATAGATGATTTCCATCCCAATAGCCTTGCGCTCGCAAATGCGCTGGGACTTCCTGTGGAGCTAGCTGTGCATGGCACTGAGTACACCGCTCAGCCAGGCGACTGGGCACGGGTGCTGGCACTACCGAGTACCGAGCATCCCAAAGAGCGGCCCGATCATGCGGTATTGCTGGAAGCCGCTCGGGCGGCTTTTCCCGATACCCCGGTCTTTCTAGGCACCGACTCTGACTTTCTCTTTTTGAACCGCTTTACACCGGAGGGGGCTCAATCTGATGGCTTTACGTTTGCGATTACTCCACAAATACATGCCTTCGATAGAGAGTCTATTATCGAGACTGCCGAGGCCCAGGGAGTCGTAGTTACCAATGCTCGGCGATTGGCGGACGGGAAGCCTGTCATCGTGTCTCCGGTCACGCTGCTGCCACGCTGGAATCCGTATGCTGCCACGCCGCAGCCACGCGGAGTGCCTGCGGCAGACCCCAGGCAGGGCACGCCGTTCTGCGCTGCCTGGACCCTGGCCAGCCTGAAATATCTGGCGGCAGCGGGCGCCGCCAGTGTCACGCTCTACGAAACACATGGGACGCGTGGAGTATTGGGTACACCTACGGAGTCGCTGCTACAGCAGCTAGCGGGAGCCAGTACTGTGTTGCCCTCCTGGTCCTCTAACCCGCTTCGGGTGGAGATACTGGCGTTTGAGAGAGATGGGGAGCGCGTCGTGCTGGCGGCGAACCTGACTTCCAGTCCGCAGGAAGTTCTCTGGGATTCGGAGAAACGGACCCTGGAGCCTTACGCCGTTGTTAATCTCTGACTTTCGGATTCATTCGCTTGCCTTCGCTGATCCGCCGCTTTTTGCTGCCTCCGGGCTGCATGCACCGCTTGCCTTGCGTACTGTTATCGAGCTGGAAGGGGCAGACGGGACTATCGGCCTCGCGGAGACTCACGGTGGCAGTGTCCCTGCTGAGGCGCTGGAGGCCGTACGCGCCGACGTTATCGGGCAAGATGCTCGCTCCGTCGCGCTAAAGCTGGTGGGGAAAGCGCAGAACATGGCGCTCTCCGCCATTGATGTTGCTGCGCTGGACCTCATGGGCAAGGTCACTGGTCAACCAGTCTGGGCGTTGTTGGGGGGCAAGTTGCGCGAGCGAATCCCGTTCTCCGCCTATGCTTTCTATAAGCTAGAGGATGACTGGAGCGGGTTCAGTAGGGCCATGGACCCGGCGGGCATGCTGGCACAGGTGCAGAAGCTCATTGCTGACTATGGCTTTGGCTCGGTCAAACTCAAGGCCGGGGTGTTGGACCCGGAGATTGAGATAGAGAGCCTGAAGCTGCTCCGGCGCACGCTGGGGCCAGATGTTCCCCTGCGTATCGACCCGAACGCGGCATGGAGCGTAGAAACCTCGCTGAGTGCCGGGCGAGAGTTAGTAGAGGAGCTTTCGAACGGCGGTTATTTTGAGGACCCAACACGTGGCATGGCAGGTATGGCTGAGGTGCGCAAGCGACTACTCTCAGAGGGAATCGATACGCCGCTAGCCACTAACATGGTGGTCGTGAGCTACCCCACGCTAGCGGAGTCCGTGCCTCTAGATGCAGTGCAGGTTGTGCTGGGCGATCACCATTACTGGGGCGGGCTGCGGGCGACAGTGGAGCTGGGCCGTGTGTGCCAGACCTTTGGGCTGGGGCTTTCTATGCACTCCAATAGCCATCTGGGAATCTCGCTTATGGCTATGGTGCATGCGGCAGCGGCAACGTCGCACCTGAGTTATGCCTGCGATACGCACTATCCCTGGCAGCGTGCCGAAGATGAAATCTGCGCTGAGGGGCGAATCCCCATCACAGATGGCTGCGTGACCGTGCCAGATGCACCCGGCCTGGGTGTCACGCTGAACCCGGATGTATTGGCCCGCCTGAAAGAGAACTACGCGCGCTGTGGCATGACTCGCCGCGATGATGCCGCTGAGATGCGTAAGCATATCGACCCCAACTGGCAGTATGTCTGCCCTCGCTGGTAAGGACAGCAAGAACAAAAATATGCCTATGACCCCCGATACGCTACGCGCGAAACTGCAGGGCGTAGTGGCGTTTCCTGTTACGCCGTTTCATGACGACCTCTCGCTGAACCTGGATGGGCTACGCGCGAACGTGCGAGCCCTGCTGAAGCATCCTCTCTGCGCGATAGTACCAGGGGCGGGCACCGGGGAGTTCCATACCCTGACTAGCGATGAGCTCAAAGCAGTTGTGGAGGCCACAGTCGAAGAGGTTGGCGGAAAGGTACCCGTGCTGGCAGCGGCAGGAGTCAATGTGCACACCGGAGCACTCCTAGCCAAACAGGCGGCGCAGGCCGGGGCAGACGGTATTCTAGCATTTCCTCCGTACTACGCGACCTCCGATACGGAAGGACTTCTGGGGTACTACAGCGCTATTTCCAATGCCACGGAGTTGGGAACCATCATCTACTCCCGAGATTGGTTAGATCCATCGCCTGCTCTGCTCGAATCCCTGGCGGAGTTGCTGCCGAACCTGATTGCTCTCAAAGACGGACAGGGCGATGTCCGTAAACTCTCAAGGGCTATGGCAACGGTAGGAGATCGTCTGCACTATCTGGGTGGTGCGGGCGATGACTGTGTGGCAGGGTACTACGCACTCGGGATTCGCTGCTATACATCTAGCATCGCAAACGTCGCGCCCCGGCTCTCACTGAAGCTACACGAGCTGGCGTCCGCAGGGGATTTTGTCGCGCTGGGTAAGCTGCTGGCCGAGCAAGTCGTACCGCTCTATGCCCTGCGCACACAACGTAAGGGCTACGAAGTCTCCGCCATGAAGCACTTAATGACACATGTAGGTCTGGTCGGAGGCCCGGTACGCCCGCCGCTAGCAGACATTCCCGAAGCACTTCTGCCTCAATTAGAGCGAATCGCCGAGGACTGGAAACCCTGGTTATAATGGATTGCTACAGGAGGTGTGGTGATGCTATTCGGACGACGGCGTTTTGTACACAGATTCACCTGTCAGTTGCTATTCCTGCTGGAAGAGGGCGTACCGTTTCTTATGGCAATGGAGCTTGTCGCTCTACAATATCCTCGTCGAGGCTACTACTCCATAACCATTCTTGATGTTCGGCATCGTGTTCGTGAGGAAGAATCCTTCTCCCAGGCATTGTCGTACTACATGGTTTTTGATAGGGACTACCGAAGAACTATAGCCTGGGCAGATGGAAGCTCGGCGAAGCTGCTTATCGCTTTGCGCCTGCTTTCGAATAACCTGACTCAAAGAAAGAACTCTCCACTTTTTCCGGCATATAGCAATCGCTACACTTATCTGGAAGACTGTCTCACCGAGAACAAAAATGTTCCTTTAAGGAACTAACTGTGTCAGGGCGCAGGGATGCGTCTCTACAAGGAGATATATCAGAATGACACGTCGTATAGCTGTTAATCTTGTCGCGTTGGCCACTCTAGGCCTGATTCTGAATCATCACCAGCCTGTAGCTAAGTCTGCGCCCACGCCAGTACTGCAACCGCTGACTATAGAGTTACGCAATGTCCGTGCCCTGCCGGGAAAGACCTGCGTTATCGCTGTGGACTTCGTGATGAAGAACAACACAAAGCAGCCTCTGCTACTGGCGGAGCGCTGGAATAGCTGGGGAGCGTATCAGTGGGAGTATGAAATTACAGACGCCACAGGAAAGAGGTTTTCTCTGGGAAATCCCCAGATGATCTGGTTTGCGAATATGCTGACCTTTTTTGGGATTGAGCCGGATTCTGAATTCCAGATGCCCAGCTATTTAGATTACATTCAAGTTCGGGTTCAAAGGGGTGAGAATCGGTTTGTCGATAAAAGAAATATGCGAATGGGTAGGGTTATGAATGATGAAAAAGCCTTCCGAGAAGCGATGCAGGATAGTAAATCCGGTTGGAAATATCCGGTGACGATAGTAGGGAAGTTTACAGCGAAGACTGAGGCATGGAGAAATTCTCTGACCGGGGAGATAAAGCGCAGTAACTGGGCAGGGACGATAACCACCCCACCAATAACCGTGGCGGCGCCACAGGCACCATAATGCGTCTACCCCAGCATGCGGAAAACCCGCTCCATGTCACTCCAGCGATTCAGATCACTGTTGGTCAGAGCAACGCCGACCTGATTGGCCGCGATAACCGGGCGCTGCAGGCGGCGGTGGACTATGTAGCCGCATTGGGTGGTGGTACCGTACATATCGGGCCGGGTACCTATGTCATGCGAGATTCGCTGCATCTGCGCAGCCGCGTGACTGTCTGTGGAGCCGGGGCAGATACGTTGCTGAAGAAAGACCAGGAATGGCGCTCTGCCTTGAAAGCCGATGGTGACTTTGGGGAAGCGGCCATAACAGTTGCAGAGCCGAGCGGATTCGCCGTGGGTGGTGGTGTCTATGTGGGCTCGCGGACTATGAGCGGGCTTCTGGGCGCCTGCGCCACCCTGCTGAACACCGATGGTACAGGCTACTTCACGCTTAGCCGAACCCTGAACGCCGATTTATTGGTGCGTGATAGCGCGTTCGCCGCCACTGTCTTTCCCGTGATCAGCGGTTACGACCTGGAAGGGGCTGTGGTAGAGAACCTGACCATAGACGGAACCAGGGCCGCGAATCCCACCCGAATCGATGGCTGCCGAACTGCAGGTATCTTTCTCTACCGCGGCGACGGTTGCACTATCCGAAACTGCACGGTGCGTGATTACAACGGCGATGGTATTGGCTTCCAGCAGTCCAACGATGTTGTGGTGGAGCACTGTGTCATAGAGAACTGCGGTGGGCTTGGCCTGCACCCTGGCAGTGGCTCCCAGCGCCCACGTATTTCCCATTGTCGGGCGGTAAACAATGCCAGCGACGGTATCTTCTTCTGCTGGCGTGTGCGCCATGGTGTCGCTGAGGACAACTGGCTGGAAGCCAACGGCGGCTGGGGGATTTCCCTGGGGCACAAAGACACGGATAACCTGATTCGAGGCAATACCATCGTCGGGAATCAAAGCGGTGGCATCGTCTGGCGCAACGAAGACGAGCCCATGGCCGCCCACAGAAATACTGTGGAAGGTAACACAATTCAGAACAACATCGGCAGTGCCTTGTTTATCCATGGAGCCACAGACGGCACCATTATTCGTGGCAACACGATTGAAGGCGCTACCGGGATGCGACTGGGCGAGCGTGCTGGAGCCGTAGACCTGAAGACAACGCTGTGACAGCCGAGTGCCCACTGCAAGATGAGCGCATAAAGCCGGAAACGTCCTAGCAGGAATTTCCCTCTCATAGCTGAGAATGAAATGCTATGAGTGTTGCCATGTTCGCAGTTGAGGGGAAAGCGTGAGTATGCTAGAGGTAGCCCTGCTACAGTGGGACTTAGCCTGGGAGAACCCGGATGCGAACTTCGCCCGTGTGCGAGAACTTCTAGCCGCCACGCCTACCGAGAAAGAGAGCCTGCTGGTTCTGCCAGAGATGTTCTCCGCAGGTTTCTCGATGAACCCGGCGATTGTAGAAGCCAGCGATGGTCCGACGATGAGTTTCCTGGCTACTCTGGCCCAAGAGGAAAACGCAGCCGTCATCGGCGGCGCTGCACTGAATCAAGAAGGGAGAGCGGTCAATGTTGCGGCTGTCTTCGATTCCCAGGGCGCTCTCTCTTGCCTCTATCGAGAAGCCACGCCCATTTGTGCCGGGCGGCGAGATCTATACGCCGGGCACAGAACCCGCCGTGTTTTCCTGGAACGGCGCGAACGTAGCGCCTTTTGTGTGCTATGACCTGCGCTTTCCAGAGCTTTTCCGTGAGGCCGCTCGGCGCTGGCAGCCGGAGATTCTGGTTGTCATTGCGAGCTGGCCCGAGGCCCGAGTTTCCCACTGGCTGGCGCTACTACAGGCGCGGGCGATTGAGAACCAGGCGTTTGTGATAGGCGTGAACCGCACCGGCACTGACCCGTACTTTCGCTATCCCGGTCGGAGTGTGGTCTATGAGTACTCGGGAGCCTGCCTTGCCGATGCCGGAGAGGGCGAGGGCGTAACTCGCGCTACTCTGGACCTGAGCACTCTGCGGGAATACCGCGCTCGCCTGCCGTTTCTGAAAGATCTGCGATGAGCAGACTGATTGAGCTAACCCCGACGACAGATAGAATTCTGCTCCTGCGGTTTTCGGATGGCTATATAGAGCATCATAAGCGGGGGCAGCCACGCTCTCAGGAGCGAGTTGTGTTAGACAATCCGCTCACCG
This sequence comes from Armatimonas sp., assembly GCA_049840835.1. Taxonomy (GTDB): domain Bacteria; phylum Armatimonadota; class Armatimonadia; order Armatimonadales; family Armatimonadaceae; genus JANLTX01. The sequence goes on from JASGJG010000003.1 coordinate 197,139, forward strand.
AAGCGCAGCTTGGTAGTAAAAGCGCCTACTCCGTAGAGGTCAGGGGGCAGGCGCCTATGGTACCGGTGCGAGTGGCACGTAAGTCCAAAGGGGTAGACTTCGCGTGGTTCACAGATAAGTGGGAGAACAATCGGGCGGTGAATACCCGCCCGGACCATATTAAGGAGCACTGGGTCTATCTGTTTCTGCCCGCGCCTCTGAAACAGGGCGTACAGTACATTGTCTCCGCGCCGGGTAATGTCGTCGCGTTTACCTATGACCCCGTGCGGACTCGCTCGGAAACGGTACATGTCAACACGCTTGGCTATGTGCCAGATGCGCCGCAGAAGTTCGGCTATCTCTATCAATGGATGGGAGATGGCGGCTCCCTGGACCTCAAAGCCTGGGAAGGGAAACCGTTCCAGGTTTTAGAGAGAAAGACCCGAAAGTCAGCACTGTCTGGCGTAGTCCGATTCCGAAAATCGAAGGACAACCAGGAAACATTCCACCTGGCCGATACCCCAAAAGGAAACTTCTTGGGGGCAGATGTCTGGGAGTGCGATTTTTCCAAGCTGACGGCGGCGGGCGAGTACGTACTCAGCGTTCCGGGCATAGGGTGCTCGTTGCCATTCCGGATAGATCCGGATGTCTATCGCCCTGCGTTTGTAGCTACTACGCGAGCGCTCTATCACAATCGCTCGGGAATCGCGCTCACAAAGCCCTATACCGAGTTCGAGCGCCCCGCGCCGCATCACCCGAAACTGACGCCGGGATTTGCTGGAAAACTTCGCTATACCCGAGTGCGCTATACCGAGTGGGGCAGTGAGGGTGGTGATGCCAAGAAGCTCATGGACGACTCCCCCGGCGCACTGGACGATTCCTGGGGTTGGTATCAGGATGCGGGGGACTGGGACAGCTATGTCACTCACCTGCGGCCCGCCCAGGAGCTACTGCTGGTCTACAGTATGGCTCCGGCGAACTTTGCTCCGGGCGAATTTAACCTGCCGGAGAGCAACAGTACTATTCCCGATATCCTGCATGAAGCGGCCTGGCTGCCACGATTCTGCGCGCGGCTCCGAAAAGAATTGGTTGCCAAAGGGTGGGGCACGGGTGGCGTAGGGCTGCGCGTGGCTGGTGATGCCTTTGGTACCGATGAAGGCACCCTGCCAAATGGTCAGAAAGTAGGGCGTGGCTCCTGGGAAGACACAGACCGAACCTGGATGGTATCTGGAGAGGACCCCTGGTCTACATTGCGCTATGCGGGTGTGGCAGCCAACCTTGCTCGATTTCTCCCGAAAGACCCACAGGGAATCGACTGGGAGAAAGAGGCGCGAGAGTGTTATGCGTGGGGGCTGAAGAATACAAAATCGGGAGATGAGCAGGCCGAAGGGGGACTCTTGAAAGCCTGCCGCGCCTATGCCGCCGCTTCGCTCTTCGTACTCACTGGCGAAGCCGTTTTTGAAGAGCAGTTGGAAAAAGATACGGCTGATATCAAGCCCGATACCCTGCTCTACGATGAAAACCGGCTCTACGCGGCCTCGGTTTATGTACTGCAAGCCAAAGGAAAGAAGACCGAGCTACAGGCACGGCTACGTGCTGCGATTCTCACGACTGCTGAGGAGACAATGATAAAGACCCTGGCAAAGCGGGCGCTACGCTGGGGCGGCAACTTCAGCTTTCCTATGCTGGTAGGTCACCAGACCACGCCCTGGGCGCTAGAAGGTGCTGTGGCCTACACACTCACGAACAATAAAACCTATCTGGCGGCGCTCTACACTACCTGCGACTACTTCCTGGGGACGAATGCGCTCAATCAGACCTGGATTACCGGAGTCGGCCCACGCTTTCCGCAGCAAGTCTTCCACATGGATGCCTGGTACAACGGTAAGGGAAAGTTCCATCCGGGGCTGATTCCTTATGGACCCTGGCGGAAGCAAAAGGACGAAGGGCAGGGACCCTGGGACTCCGACTGGCACAATAAATCGCTCTACCCGCCTATCGATGCCTGGCCGGGCAATGAGCGCTGGTTCAGTAATCGCTGCTCCCCGCTGAACTGCGAGTTCACCATTCACCAGAACATCGGTCCGGCGGCAGCGATCTTCGGCTTTCTCTGTGGAAAGAAACGAAAGTAACAGACCTATGCTTCAGCGCTATGAGAAGAACCTGCACTATCTAAGTTTTCGTGGCAAGCCCGTGCTCTCCATCGGCTCTGGAGAGCACTATGGCGCGGTTCTAAATGCGGACTTCGACTTTCAACCGTACTTGAAAGACATGGCCAGCTACGGACTAAACCAGTGCCGGGTCTTCTCTGGAACGTACCGAGAGCTACCCGGCGAGTTTGGTATCGCGGAGAACATGCTGGCCCCACGTGAGGAAGCGTTTCTCTGCCCGTGGGCAAAGCGAGACGGGCGCTACGACCTGGACCGCTGGGACGATAGGTACTGGAAGCGCCTGACTCAGTTTGTACGTGAAGCGGGCAAGAAGAAAGTATTCGTGGAGTACGTGCTGTTCTGCCACTGGTACAACGATTCTCTCTGGCAGGCGAGCCCCATGCACCCGAAGAACAATGTGCAAAAGGTGGGACCGCAAGACAAAAAGCAGGTCTATAGCGATGAGCCCAACAACCTCTGGCCTTATTTAGAGAAGTTCCTGCGCAAAGCGGCGGCCGAGCTAGAGAAGTTCTATAACGTTTATTTTGAAATCATCAATGAGCCGTACTCGGACCATGATCATCAGTGGTTCGAACCGTTCCATGTGCGTGTGGCAGGTGTGCTGGCCGAAGCCGCTCCTAAAAAGCTGGTGGCGCTGAACTACGCCAATCGAACCGGGGTGCTGCCAGCGCTGCCGAAGAACGTCTCTATCGTTAATTTCCACTACGCTATCCCCGAAGCGATTCACCTGAACCGGCACGTAGATTGTGTCCTGGCCGACGATGAGACCGGGTTCGCAGGCCAGACAGCGGAGCCCTATCGGAAAGAAGCCTGGAAGTTCCTATTGAGCGGCGGCGCGATGTTCTCGCACCTGGACTACGGGTACACCCTCAGCCATCCCGATGGCTCAAGCTCCGTGGCAGGAACAAAAACGCCGGGCTATGGTGGTGCGGACCTGCGTAAGCAACTGGGGGTCTTGCGTCGGTTTTTAGAGAGCATCCACCCCTGGGATTTGGCGCTCCACAACGATATTCTGGCAGGCGGGGCCGGTGGCGGCAGCGTGCCGATTCTGGCCGACCCGGAGCGCGGCACCTATGCCCTCTATCTAGAAAAAGCCGGGGAGTATACTCTGCGCCTACCAAAAGGCAGCTATTCTCTGCGCTGGCTGGATACCGCGAACTGCACCGAGAAACCTGTGGAGCGTCAGAGTCATCCGGGAGGCTACTTTCGCCTGGAATCGCCTTTCGCAGAGGCAGTACTGTTGCTCAAGCGGGGGCGATAGTTCGCACAATTCCGATTGCCTGTTTTTACGAGTGACTGGAAGTCACTCGCTGAGGGCTTCGCCGAACGTCCTGTCGGACGCAATCAGTCAGGGGTTTAATTTGTTACGGCTGCGCCGTATATGCATGGTCGTGGCGCCTATCTATATAAACGGCGCACCGCCGAGCACAAAACCAATCAATCTAATACCCTATGCGTCCGCGAGGACGTTCGGGGCGAAGCCACCTTAGCGAGTGATTTTCAATCACTCGAGAAAATACGTTTGCTCGTGGCTGCTATAATCTAGCCATGACGCCACCGATTGCGAAAAAAGTACCCACTTCCCACACTATCCACAACGATACCCGCCAGGACGATTACGCCTGGCTCCACAATAAAACCAGCCCCGAAGTCATAGCCTATCTCGAAGCCGAGAATGCCTATGCGGACTCGATCATGGAGCCGACGAAAGAGCTACAGACCGCGCTCTACGATGAGCTTCTGGGACGCATTCAAGAGACCGATCTCTCCGTGCCCTACCCGCTGGGAAACTGGCTCTACTACTCCCGCACCGAGGAAGGCAAGCAGTATCCCATTCACTGCCGTAAGCCGATAGCCGGAGGCGGCGAGGAGTCTATTATTTTGGATGTGAACGCACTGGCTGAGGGCGAGAAGTTCATGTCTGTGGGAGCGTTGTCCGTTAGTGACAACGGTAACTTGCTGGCCTACACTACCGATAACAACGGTTTCCGACAGTACAACCTGCACGTGAAAGACCTGACCACCGGTGAGCTACTTCCCGATACCGCCGAGCGCGTAGGCGCCGTGGTCTGGGCTGCAGACAACAAAACTCTCTTCTACTCCACGGAAGACGAAACCACCAAGCGCTCCGACCATATCTATCGGTATGTGCTGGGTAGCGCAACGCCGGTAAAGATTTTCGAGGAGACAGACGCCCTGTACCGCTGCTGGTGTAGCCGCTCCCGTGACAGGAAACTTGTCTTCATTCAGACCGCTGCGTCAACGTCTGGGGAGTGGCACTGGATACCAGCGGATGCCCCGGAGTCAGAACCCACTCTGGTGCTGGCGCGTGAGCCGGAGCATGAGTACGACTGCGACCATAGAGATGGTCTGCTCTACCTGCGAACCAACAAAAACGCAGTGAACTTCAAGCTGGTGGCCACCCCCATAGACGATGCTGACCCACAACACTGGGCAGAGGTTATTCCCGGTCTACCCGATGTGATGGTGGAGGACTTCGACCTCTTTGAGAATCACCTGGTTGCCAGTCTGCGTATCAATGGGCTTGAAGTGCTGCGAATTCTCTCGTTTGTCAGTGGAGAGAGCCATGACATCACGTTCCCTGAGCCTGCTTACACGGCATCTGGTGATGTGAACCGGGTCTTCAGTACCACCAAATTCCGGTTTGCCTATGCCAGCCTGATTACGCCGCGCTCTATCTTTGAGTACGACATGGATACCCGCGAACGTACTCTGCTCAAAGAGACTCCGGTGCTTGGGGGCTACGACCGTACCCAGTATGTCAGTGAGCGGCACTTCGCCCATGCTTCGGATGGCACCGAGATTCCCATCTCACTGGTCTACAAAAAGATCACGGCCATAGACGGCACCGCACCATGTTTGCTCTATGGGTATGGCTCCTACGGCATCTCCATGCCTGCCGGGTTCAGCTCCAACCGCCTGAGCCTGCTAGACCGAGGCTTTGTGTTCGCCATCGCTCATATCCGTGGTGGTGGCGAGTTCGGTAAGCCCTGGCACGATGCGGGGAAGATGATGGTGAAACTCAACACGTTCACCGACTTCATCACCTGCGCCGATTTCCTGGTGCGCGAGAAGTACGCCGATAGAGAGAAACTGGCGATTATGGGCGGCAGCGCGGGTGGTCTGCTCATGGGCGCGGTCATCAACATCCGCCCCGATGTGGCGAAGGTCTGCGTGAGCCAGGTGCCGTTCGTGGATGTCATGAATACCATGCTGGATGACACTCTGCCCCTGACTATCGGGGAGTATCTGGAATGGGGCAATCCCAACGAGCCGGAAGCCTACGCCTACATGAAGTCCTACAGCCCCTACGATCAGCTAGAGGCCAAGGACTACCCCACGATTCTGGTGCGCACGAGCCTGAACGATTCCCAGGTGATGTACTGGGAGCCCGCCAAGTACGTGGCGAAGCTGCGCACCCTGAAGACGGATGCTAATCCGCTGGTGCTGCATACGAATATGGATGCCGGACACGGCGGCGCTTCCGGACGCTACGATGCTCTGAAAGAAATCGCCTTCGAGTACGCGTTCCTGTTCCAGCAGCTAGGAGTGAATAACTAAATGCCCTTCTTCTTTCGTCAAGAAAAAAGCCCCGAGGAAGCCCCGTTTACACGGGACTATCCGGCCCCGAAGTTCAATCCTTCCTGGAAAAAGCAACAGATCAATCGTCAGCTCGCTCAGGACTTCGTGATCTATGCCCACATGGACCTGGATATGGTGAAGAAGCTGGTAGATCGTGAGCCGAACCTGCTGAATGCCTACATAGACTGGGGCGGTGGTGACTGGGAGAGTGGGTTGGGCGGGGCATCTCACATGGGCCGCAAAGACATCGTGAACTTCCTTTTGGAGCGTGGCGCTCGCCCCGACCTCTTCTGCATGACCATGCTCGGTCAGTTAGAAGCAGTCAAAGCTCTCCTGACCCTCCAGCCGAAACTCATCGATGCGAAAGGGCCGCACGGCTTCACCCTGCACTTCCATGCGCAGGTAGGCGGCAAAGAAGCAGAGCCAGTTTTAGACTATCTACAGTCCATCAAGAAGGTAGAGCTAAAGCCCATTCCGTTTTTGAAGAAGTAGGCCAACCATCGTTATCCAGGGCCCTTTACGGTCCTGGACGGTAAACGTCCGGCTATGGGCACTGCGTGCCGTTCGCCTTTGGCGAGGGTTTGGGCCGCAGGACACGGCGGCTTGTCCGCCACATAGCCGGACGTTTACCGTCACGGCATAAATCCGGTATGGCTATTTAGCCAGCTCAAGGCCGATTTCCGCCAGTGCTTCTTTGAGTTTCCCCATAGCATTCGGCCCCATGCCGTGTAGTTCGGTCACTCCTTCTCGCTAATGTTGGCAAGTTGTTCCAGGTGGGTATAGCCAGCGTTGGCGAGGGCACGTAGAGCGGGTTGAGACAGTTTGGGGAATGGTGTATTCATAGTGGGGCCTCTGTGAATCGAATAATGTACGACGAGAAGAATCGTTCCTGGAATTCGGTCAGCGCGATGATTTGTGCATCGGTGTAGCGTTCCTCTTCGTCGCCTCTGGGCACCACAATGAGCTTATCGTCGTTGTCGTTAGTGCGGCGGATAACGGCTACACAAACCCCTTGAAACGTCTCTATTGGGTCGAAGACTCCCAGCACATAGGCGTCTACCTCGGCCCCATCTGGAGCGAGTGTATCGGGAAGGAAGCCATAGTTCAGAGAGTAGATAAAGCCGTGACGTGGATGACGAGATCCGAGCAGTCGATCTATATGTACGGTGACTGCCCTACCGAGGAACCCGAGGGGGTCGGTAAGACCCCGAGGCGGTTCGGCCTCTCTCACTCGCCGCCATGCTTCTTCAATAGGTTCGCGGCAGCATTGGCTTTATGGAATGTGGTGTGAACGAGTGGCGTCTGTCCGGCGGGGTCTTTGGCGTTCACATCCGCCCCGGCATCTAAGAGAAGCTGGATGATAGCGGTGTTGTTGGCATGCGCGGCAGCATGCAGGGGAGTGGTGCCCCAGTGATCGTTATTGTTATGGGCATGTACATCCGCGCCTGCCTCCAGCAGAAAGGCCACTGCCTCTCGATGGTTTTTCCAGCTAGCGCAGTGTAGTGCCGTGGAACCATCAGAATCGCGTGCACCTAGTAGAGCCGCATCACTCTCCAGAAGCGCTTTGAGTTTGGTAATGTCGCCGTTTTTCGCCGCACGAATAAACTCTTTCGTTGAGTCTGCCATGCGCTCTATTTTACACCCAGAACCTGGCGGACAAAGAGAAATCTCAGAACCCCCCATTACTGGGGGCAGGGGGGCTGCAAAAAAAAGCCCGTGGCAGGGTACGCCACGGGCTGAGTTTCTCAGGAGGAGAAAAATTGGTTTACACGTCGAAGCGGTCCAGGTTCATGACCTTATCCCAGGCGCGGACGAAGTCTTTTACGAACTTATCCTGGGCATCCTCGCTGCCATAGACCTCCGCGATAGCGCGCAGCTCGGAGTTCGAGCCGAAGATGAGGTCCACACGAGTGCCGGTCCACTTGACCTGACCCGTCTTGCGGTCGCGACCTTCAAAGGTCTCTTTCGCATCCGAGGTCGGAGTCCAGGTGGTGTCCAGATCCAGCAGGTTCGCAAAGAAGTCATTGGTCAGGGTTCCGGGGCGTTTGGTGAATACACCATGCCTGGTGCTGTCTGTATTGGCGTTCAATACTCGCAGGCCACCCACCAGCACGGACAGTTCGGGGGCTGTGAGCGTGAGAAGCTGTGCCTTGTCTATGAGCAGGTCCTCCGCCCGGGCAGGGTGGCCCGGCTTTAGATAGTTGCGGAAACCATCTGCTGTAGGCTCCAGGTAGGCGAACGATTTGGCGTCGGTCTGCTCCTGCGTGGCATCCGCCCGACCGGGGGTGAACGGTACCTTGACAGTGCTTCCCGCACCCTTTGCGGCCTTCTCGACAGCGGCGCAACCACCCAGCACGATGAGGTCCGCCAGCGAGACCTGCTTGCCATCGGTTCGCCCGGCATTGAAGCCTTTCTGAATGCCCTCTAAGGTATTCAGCACTTTCGAAAGCTGTGCGGGCTGGTTCGCTTCCCAGTTCTTCTGTGGTGCGAGACGAATACGGGCGCCGTTCGCACCGCCTCGCTTGTCGGAGCCCCGGAACGAAGACGCCGAGGCCCAGGCCGTAGAAACCAGCTCGGAGACGCTCAAGCCCGAGGCGAGAATCTTCTCTTTTAGGGAAGCGATATCTTTGCTATCGATTCGCTTGTGCTTCACTGGGGGAATCGGATCCTGCCAGACCCAAACCTCTTTGGGAACCTCCGAACCCAGGTAGAGGGCAGCTGGCCCCATATCGCGGTGGGTCAACTTGAACCAGGCACGGGCGAATGCTTCATTGAACGCCTGTGGGTTCTCTAAGAAGCGGCGGGAGATTTTTTTGTAGGCCGGGTCGAACCGGAGCGCCAGGTCGGTGGTGAACATCACCGGGGCGTGGGTCTTGCCGGGAATATGGGCATCTGGAACCGTGCCCGCGCCACCGTTGTTCTTGGGCTTCCACTGCTTCGCGCCTGCCGGGCTCTTGGTCAGCTCCCACTCGTGGCTAAACAGGTTCTGGAAGTACTGATTGCTCCATTTGGTCGGAGTCGAGGTCCAGGCGCCTTCCAGACCGCTTGTGATGGTATCGGCGCCACAACCTTTACCGAAGGTGTTCTTCCAACCAAGGCTCTGGTCTTCTATACCGGCGGCGGCAGGCTCGCGGCCTACATGCTTGCTCGGGTCGGCGGCGCCGTGAGCTTTCCCCAGTGTGTGCCCACCCGCAATTAAGGCCACTGTTTCTTCATCGTCCATGGCCATTCGGCCAAAGGTCTCACGGATATCGCGGGCGGCGGCCAGCGGATCTGGGGTACCGTTTGGGCCTTCCGGGTTCACGTAGATAAGGCCCATCTGCACGGCGCCCAGAGGGTTCTCTAGCTGGCGGTCGCCGCTGTAGCGCTTATCGCCCAGCCATTGGGTCTCTCCACCCCAGTAGATCTCCTCCTGCGGCTCCCAGACATCGGCGCGGCCACCGGCGAACCCGAAGGTTTTCAGACCCGCGTGCTCCAGGGCGCAGTTGCCTGCCAGAATCATGAGGTCTGCCCAGGAGAGCTTCTTGCCGTACTTCTTCTTGATAGGCCAGAGCAGCAGGCGGGCTTTATCCAGATTCGCGTTATCGGGCCAGCTATTCAGAGGCGCAAAGCGCTGCATGCCCGCACCCGCGCCTCCACGACCATCGGTGACTCGGTAGGTCCCCGCGCTATGCCAGGCCATGCGAATAAAGAATGGGCCATAGTTGCCGTAGTCCGCCGGCCACCAGTCCTGCGATGTGGTCATGACCTGGATAATGTCTCTCTTCACCGCCTTGAGGTCCAGCTTCTTGAACTCGGCGGCGTAGTCGAACTTCTCATCCATGGGGTCCGAGAGCGTGGAGTGCTGGCGCAGGATATTGAGGCGGAGCTGATCGGGCCACCAGTCGGTGTTACGGGTTCCACGACCGGCGATAGGCATAGCCTGGGGCGTTTCCGATGCCTGATGAAACGGGCACTTACCCGCTGTGCTGGATTCTACGGAGACGGTATCTGCGGGCTTCTCTTCGCTGAGCAGGCCGGAGTGGACTCCGGGAAACGCGGCAGCGCCAGAGGCAAGGGAGCAGCCCAGTGCCGCTAAGAAGGTGCGGCGGCTGCCAATTGGGAGGCTTTCGCTCTCGGGGGTGTTCTGTGTATCGTTGGTTGGGGAAGGAAGCTCGGAATCGTGATTCGTCTCATTGGTCATAGTGGTTGATCTTCTCTGGTCCGCTCTGAGAGTTTTCTCGAGCGGTACCGTCTTGCGCGGCCTCATTGTCGCCGCGGAAGGGAGCGAAATCAACGCAGAATTTTCGATGTTAAGCTTCGGATTTTTCGAAGGTCGGCGAAGGGGAAGAACTCAGCAGACCTCGCAAGCGCTGGCCTGCCTCGGCGATTTCACCGGCGTCGATACCAGTGGAGTAGCCCTGGCTCTCTAAGAATCGCACCAGAGTTTCGGTGGCTACATTGCCTGCCGCACCGGGTGCGAACGGGCAACCGCCCAGTCCGGCAGCGCTAGAGTCAAAAGCGCGCAGGCCATGATTCAGAGCAACGCTGACATTTTCGATAGCATGCCCGCCTGTGTCATGAAAGTGCCCGGCCAACTTCTCCACGGGGAGGGTGGGAAGGAGTTGGGTGAGCAGGGTGTCTATATCCGCAGGCTCCGCACGGCCCAGTGTCTCGCCCAGGGAGACTTCCTCACAGCCCATAGCCAGTAGGCGCTCAGCGACAGACAGCACAACCTCCGGGGAGATACGCCCCTCATACGGACAATGAGTGATGGTCGAGACATAGCCGCGAACCCGGCAACCGTCCGCGCGCGCCAGTGTAACCACCCGCTCGTACTCTTCCAGGGAGTCTGCTATGCTGCGCCCGATATTCTTCTGCGAAAACGTCTCTGAGGCTGCCGCAAAAACCGCAACAGCTCGCGCACCTGCTTCTTCCGCACGCAGATAGCCTTTCCCATTCGGCACCAATGACCAGAACACACCGTGGGGTGGAGTAGGGGGAAGCCCTGCTACGACCTCGGCGGCATCGGCCATAGCGGGCACAAGTTTAGGGTGTACAAACGAGGCGACTTCTATCTCACGGCACCCGGCCTCTATCAATGCCGCTATGAAGTCGAGTTTGTCGGCGGTGGAGATAATCGTCGGTTCGTTTTGCAAGCCATCGCGCGGGCCGACCTCAATAATGCGGACCGGCGTACTCATTTCGCCTCGTCTATCTCAACCACGATAGCGCCGTGCTCTACCCGCTCACCTTTCTGAAAGTGCACTGCGATCACCGTGCCTCTCACAGGGGATTCGAGGGTGGCCAGAACCTTCATGGCTTCAATTACTGCCACAGACTGATAGGCATCCACAGTATCCCCAACCTGCACAAGGACATCGGCCACCACGCCGGTCATAGGAGCGCTCAGGCTGCCCGATTTCTTCGCGGCGGTTCGGCGTGCTCCGGTAGCGGGCGTAAAGACATAGCTGCGCCCTTGCCAGAACACATGCACTGCCCCTTTCTCATCTCGGGCTATCGGGACTCGGAAGATACGCGTGCCACTATCTAGCTCCAGATCCCCGTCGGGCAGGGTACGGACCTTTACCGTATGTTCGGAGCCATCCGGCAGGGTGATACGGCGCGAGCCATCGGGGAGAGTGGTAGACGATAGGGAGATGGCATCATCGCCATACATGTAGTTCATTTCTGGGTCTCTAGTAGCTGGTCTAGCTCGGCATCCGAGAGAGTAGCAAACTGTTTCAAGAACGCCTCGCGCTCCTCAGTTTCTTTACGGCTTCGCTCCCGGCGCATGCGGGCCTGAATGAAACGCGCTTTATCATCGCGGGTACGGCACACCAGTCGGGGCACCGGGCGCGGACGCGGATTCTCAATAGACTCCAGCGCGACAAAGGTAAAGTGGCAGGTATTGGTGTGCCGAATCTCGCCGGTGGTTATGGTCTCTGAGTGAATCGAAATCTCGATCTCCATGGACGTTCGCCCTACATAGACTACCCGCGCCGTGAAGTGTAATAGCTCGCCCACATGAATCGGCTCGTGGAAATCAATGCGATCCACGCCCGCTGTCACCGCAACCCCGCCGCAATAGCGCGCGGCGCAGGCATAGGCGATTTCATCGGTCCACTTCATCACATGACCACCGTGGACATTGCCGAAGATATTGGCATCCACCGCGTTCATCAGCATCGCGGCCTTGACCTCGGTTTCGTCCGCGAACTTCGTCTCGCTCATGAGGAAATTGTACCTGTGTCGAAAACCGCGGCTACGTTCTTCGCCATGGCATCGACCGAGAACTTCTCGAATACGCTTTTCCGCCCCTCCGCACCCAGCGTGCGAGCTTTTTCTGGGGCTTTCAACAGCTCCTCCAGTGTGTTCGCCAAGACTTCCGGGGTATACGGCTCGAACAATACCCCGCCACCCGTAGCGCCCAGAACTTCAGGAAACGCGGCATGGTTCGGCTGAACCACCGGCACTCCCGCCGCCAGTGCCTCTAAGAGATACAGCCCGAACGATTCCCCATAGAGCGCGGGCACTGAGAACACAGTCAGGGAGCGCAAAAACTGGATTTTCTCGTCTCTATCCATGTTCGGGTGGAAGCTAACCCGCTCCAGCACACCCGCTTTCTCCAGCTTCGCCTTCTGCTCTTCCACATAGCGAATATCACCCGCAGTCTGCGCGCCGCCGATAGCCAGCCTCACATCTGGCATACGCTTACCCAGCAAACAAAATGCATCTACCAATAGGTGCAAACCCTTCGCCGGGCACATTCGCGAAAGAAAACCGATGGTCTGAGTGCCCATGGGTTCGGGGGCTGAATACCCCTCTAAGAGGATCCCGTTGTGAACTACGTGGACTTTCTCTTTCGGCAGATTGGCACGGCGGGTCATGAGGTCCGCGTGGTACTGGCTCACCGCGATAAAGGCATCAAAATCGCTGGCGCGCCGAGTAATCTCTTCCCAGGATTGAGTCTTGTAGGGCTCCGGCAGGGCATCTATAAACGTATCTTCTCCCTGTAGCGTACAGGCCACTTGCGCGCCGCTGGCCTCTTTGATGCGCTTTCCCAGCCCCATAAGCAGGGCATTGGAGAGAATGACCACATCGGGCTTTTCCTCGCCCAGCCAGTCGGCCAGGCGCTCCAGCTCTTTTAGCTGGTGCCCATTCTCCCCTTGCAGCATAGAGAGAGTCATCGGCCCCAAGTCTTTGGCCTCCGTCATGCCCGCTCGTTTCGCGGCTCCGGCCAGTGCTCCCGGCGAGTCAACTAGCGCATCTAGCCAGCGCGGAGTTTTCCGAAACAGAGGCGAGGCCTGCTGCAAGTAGACATTGATGCCTCCGTAGAACAGGGGAGAGGACTCTGCCGCCGAAGCTTCATCAAGTGTGGGAGGTAGGTACATGGGCACCATGTCTGCCGTATGCCCGAGCTTACGCAATGCCATAGCGAGGGCATTGTCACGCAGGCAGGTTCCACAGAAGAAACTACCGGTTCCGGGTGTCAGCAGAACATAGCGCATGGGGTGTATCTCTATGGTACCTGAGTCACACTCATTGCACCCCACTCCTCGGCGTGTTTCCGGCTTCGTCGGCGCGAAGGATACAGGGGAGGGCAGATTAGAGGTAATAGTAGACTGGCCGCGTATACTGATACCCGTGAGTGACAATGAGGCTCTGGCCCCGCTTTCGCGGCTCGATATTCTCAAAGGATTGCGGCTTTCTACCTGGGAAGGAGTATGGGCCACGGTCTGGATGGTGCTCACCACCGGCCCCTTTCAGGTAGGTTTTGCGCGCTTACTGGGCGCCTCAGACTTTGCATTGGGCTTGATTGCGGCACTTCCTGCCGCCGTAGGGCTGCTCCAGCTTCCGGCTTCCTTGCGGGTAGAGCAAGGCATCTCTCGCCGCCGCTATGTAGGATATTTTGCCGTCGCTGGCCGCCTTCTATGGCTACTTATCGCGCTGCTGCCGTTTTTCGTGCCAGCAGGTATGCGCCTGCCGCTGTTTTTGCTTCTATTGCTCGTTTCGTCGGCACTGCTTACCGTTACTGTGCCTGCCTGGACAAGCTGGATGAGCGATCTGGTGCCTGCCGAAACACGTGGGCGCTATTTTGCGCGGCGGAATACTGTGGCAGGAATCGTGGCCATGCTGGTGCCGCTACCCGCAGGCTGGGCGCTGGACCTTGCTGTTAAGCAGAAGCTCTATGACCCGAAGCTGGGCTTCGCCGCGCTGTTCGTCGTCGCCTGTTTCGCCGCTGTGGTCGCTTTTAGCTTCCTCATGCGCCAGCCGGAGCCACAGACCAAACCGAAGCCTCCGACCGAAAGCCCGCTAAAGGCATTGTCAGCACCATTGGCGGATAAGAACTTCCGACGGTTCTTATCCTTTGCTGGAGCCGTGGTCGCCGGACAGTCTCTGGCCGGACAGTTTTTTGTGGCCTGGCAGCTCGACGAAAAAGCACTGGGGCTACCTTATCTGGCCGTACAGCTCCTTGGCGCGGTTGCCAGTGGAGCATCACTGGCTTCTATGTCGCTCTGGGGTTGGCTGGCTGATAAATATGGTGGGCGACCCGTGCTGGTAATCGGGGCGTGGGGCACGCTCTCCGCGCCTATCTTCTGGCTCTTCACCAGCCCGGCACACCCGCTCTGGCTGAACCTGATACTTATCGTTGTACTGAATGCGCTCTCCGGAGCAAGTTGGGCAGCGGTTGGTCTGACTCAGTTCAATCTGATGCTGGGGCTGACCCCGGCAGACAAGCGGGCCACCTATGTGGCCGTATCATCCGCCGTGGGCGGCATCATCGGGTTCGTCGCTCCGATACTGGGCGGTATTCTTATGACCGCACTGGCTTCGGTGAATATCGCGCTGGGTCCGATAGTCATCAAGAATTTCCAGTGCATGTTTATCCTCACGGATGTGATTCGGCTGGGAGCGATTGCGTTGCTGATGGGCCTGCGGGATGAAGGCAGCGACGGTACCCGCGCGGTACTGGGCCGCCTGGTAGACACAAGCTCCCCACTGACATTGGCCCCCCTGCGGCGACTGACCGCACCCACCAGCGAAAGCTCCCGCCGAGATGCCGCCGAGCGGCTGGGCCGTGTGGGTTCTCCGCTGGCTGTCGAAGAATTGATAACTGCCTTAGACGATGTCTCGCCGGAAGTACGCCTGGCCGCCGCTCGAGCCCTGGGAGATATCGGCGATGCCCGTGCCGTGCCCGCGCTTGCGGCCAAACTAAAAGACTTGGCCGCAGGAATCGAGGAACAGGCGGCGCACTCACTGGGCTTTATCGGAGATTGGAGCGCCACGAAGCCTCTCACCGAAGTGCTCTCCGGGCCAGACGCCGGAGTGCGTATCGCCGCTCTGCGCGCGCTGGCTCGCCTGGGAGACCCCGCCAGCGCCCCCGCTCTGATTGCTCAGCTCACCACCGCGCATCCCACTCGCTGCGAGTACGCCTGCGCCGCGATTGCCGCACTGGGAGAGCGCCTGCCTGCTGAATTTATTCCCTCGGCACTGGAGCGTCTGCTATATCTGCTGGCCTCCGAGGTAGATCGGGGAATGCGCCTCGCCTCCGCCCGCGCCCTGGAAGCCCTGACACCACTGCTCCCTGAGAGCGCCTTCGATGCGTTAATAGGACGTATGGAAAACGAGACCGAGCCTGCCGTTCTCGCCCGGCTCTCCACAGTTCTGGTGCACCTGGATAGAGACCGCGCCTTCGCTCCGATTCTCTCCATTCTGGACCGCGCCGCAGGGAGCCGCCTGGCCTACCGCCAGACCCTGACTGCGCTGGCAGACACGCTCTTAGAGCCCGGAACGCTCTATCGGTATCTCACGCTGGAGCCCATGGCCCGCGATGATGCCGTGAGCAAGCTCCTCCTCCCAATGGAGGGAGGTAGAGGGGTACTGGAAGCCTTCACCAGTGGGGACGCCACTCGGACCCTGGCATCCCTGGCTCGCCTAGCTCCGAATGATGATGCGTTGCATCGACTCGCCCTGCGCCCGAATCCCACCCACGAAGATGCCCTTCTGGGCATCCTGCGATTCTCTATTTGACCTCCCTCTTGAATCTCGCTTTGCTCGTTCGTCTCCCTCCGGCTGCGCGAAGGGAGAAAATCACCTCATCTGCCTCTGCTTATCCCTTACCTAAGGCATTACGCCCTGGGAATTCCGAATCGGGATTTTCCGGACGCCTGGCTCTTTCCGCGTCTCGCCACATCCCAGCGCTAAGATTTGCACTGGAGGTGATTTTCTCCCTCCGGCTGCGCGAAGGGAGACGAACGAGCAAAGCGAGATTCAAGAGGGAGGTCCAAAGGCCGGGATTTATATTAGGCGAAGGTCAAATAGGGACTACGGGAGCAGGCGTGCAAACCATAATCTGGGGCCTGATTGAGGCTGATATACTTAGGAGGCTTCCCCATGACGATTCTTAGTCACCGCGGTTACTGGAAAACGCTGGACGAGCGAAACATCCCCCTGGCTTTTGAGCGCTCTTTTAAGCTGGGATTTGGCACCGAGACCGACCTGCGTGATGCAGGTGGTAAGTTAGTCATTTCGCATGACCCGCCCGGTGCGGATGCGCTCTCCTTCGATGCGTTCTTAGAGATCTACAACGAGTGCGGGCCGGGCCTGCCACTGGCGCTGAATGTGAAGGCAGACGGGCTTCAAGCGCTGGCGAAAGCCGCGCTCAGCCGCCATGGAGTAACAAATTACTTCTTTTTCGATATGTCTGTGCCCGATGCCCTGGGATATCTGAAAAATGACCTCACGGCGTTCACCCGACTTTCCGAATATGAAAGCGCACCCTCGTATTTATACGAGGCTAAGGGTGTCTGGGCCGATATGTTTTTAAGTGACTGGATTCAAGAGAGCGACATTGCCGGATTCCTGGCAGAGGGCAAGCAAGTTTGTCTGGTTTCGCCGGACTTACACAAGCGCCCCCATGCGGCGTTTTGGGAGCGAGTAAAGGGATGGAGCTGCGTGGGCAATGATGCCTTAATGCTCTGCACCGACCTTCCGGAAGAGGCGAAGGAGTTCTTCGCATGAGCCAGATAAAAGCTGTCGTCTTCGATATGGACGGCGTTTTAATCGACGCCAAGGATTGGCACTACGAAGCCCTGAACCGGGCGCTGGCGCTGTTCGGTTACAGCATCAGCCGCTACGATCACTTAGTCACCTACGATGGTCTGCCTACCAAGCGCAAGCTAGAGATGCTGACCCGTGAACGAGGGTTGCCACCGGCGCTGCATGACTTTCTGAACGAGCTCAAGCAGCTCTACACCATGGAGCTGATCTATTCGCGCTGCAAGCCCCAGTTTCATCATGAGTATGCGCTTTCGCATTTGAAAGCCTCCGGGTACAAGCTGGCAGTGGCCTCTAACTCCGTGCGCCGCACCGTGGAAGTCATGATGGAGCGCAGTAGCCTGTCTGGCTATTTGGACACAATGCTCTCCAATGAGGATGTGAAGCGTGCCAAGCCGGACCCGGAGATATACACCACGGCGTTTCAACGTCTGGGGCTGGAGCCTGCGGAGTGCCTGGTAGTAGAGGACAACGATAACGGGATTCGTGCTGCCGAGGCTGCCGGAGCGCATCTACTGGTGGTGCAGAACGTGTGGGATGTGACCTTAGAGAATATCACCGGGCGGATTGCGCTGATAGAGGAGGCCGCCGAATGAACGTGCTGGTGCTGATGGCGGGCCGAGATGATGCGTTCCGAGAAGCGGGCTATCTCTATCCCAAGAACCTGACTGAGATTGCAGGGCGGCCTCTGGTAGAGCATGTGGTCGAGGCGCTACTGCCTCTGCGTGCCGTTGGCGCACAGTTCCATTTTCTGGTGCGAGCTGATGAAAACCGACGCTTTCACACCGGCGACGTGCTGAAACTGTTAGTGCCGGATGCCGTGATTCTGGAAGTGCATGAGCCCACGGCAGGCGCAGCCTGCACGGCGCTGCTGGCTATTGAGCAGATCTACTCGGAGATACCGCTACTTATCTGTAATGGGGATGTGGTAGTGCATGCCGATTTAGCCGCTATGGTTCGTGATTTTACAGAGCGCCAGTTAGATGGGGGCATTGCAGTCTTTGAGGCCGTGCATCCCCGCTGGTCGTATGTGCGGCTAAACTCTGAGGAGCTGGTGGTAGAGACCGCAGAGAAGCGCCCGATCTCTAAAAACGCCACAGCGGGGTTGTACTGGTTCGCCAGCGGCAATGAGTTCGTGCATGCGGCTATGTCCATGATTAAGAAAGACGCCCATGTGGATAATGTCTTCTATCTTTGCCCCGCCTACAATGAGCTGATTCTGCGCCAGAAGCGAATTGGTATCCATCGAATAGAGCGCCATGGCTACCATTCGCTGGCTAGCCCGCGAAACAATACGGAGTACGAAGACTGGCTGAAAACGCCCGAGGGTAGCCGCTATGCATAAGGCCCGTCTGGAAGACATGGTGCGCGGCTGGTTCGTGGGGAACTTCGAGCCGACGCTCTACAAAACGGGCGACGTAGAAGTGGGAGTCAAGCACTACAAGGCAGGCGATGCCGAGGAATGGCACTACCACAAGATTGCGACCGAGATTACCGTGATTCTGGAGGGCGAGGTCGAGATGAACGGAGTACGCCATGTCTCCGGAGATATCCTGACTATTTCGCCGGGCGAGGGCACGGATTTTCGGGCCGTTACCGATGTCACTACCGTGGTGGTGAAGCTGCCTGGCGCTTCCAACGATAAGTACCTGCAAGGACAATAATGCTCAACATCGTGATTCCTATGGCCGGGCGCGGCAGCCGTTTTGCCGACGAAGGCTATACGCTTCCCAAGCCCCTGATTCCGGTACACGGCATCGAGATGATTCGACTGGTTATCGGCAATCTACGCCCTAGCCAAGCACATCGGTTTATCTTTCTCTGCCTGCAGGAGCATATCGAGAAGTACCAGGTAGATCAGAAGCTGGCCGAGTGGGCGCCGGGCTGCATCGTGGTGCCGGTGAAAGCCGTAACCGAAGGCGCTGCCTGCACCGTATTGCTGGCCCGAGAATACATCGATAACGACGACCCCATGATGATCGGTAACTCCGATCAATGGGTGGATGTGAGCATCGACGATTACTTAGCTGCCATGGGCGATGCCGATGGGCTGATTATGACCATGTGGGCCGATCATCCGAAGTGGTCCTATGTGCGGTTAGACGATGGCGAGAGCATTATCGAAGTCGTAGAGAAAGAGGTCGTGAGCAATGAGGCCACGGTCGGTATCTACAACTTCCGTCATGGCCGTGAGTTTGTAGCGGCAGCGGATGCGATGATTGCGCGAAATTTTCGAGTGAACGGCGAGTTCTATGTGGCTCCAGCGTACAATGAGATGATTGCCGAAGGCAAGACACTTCTCTTTCACAACATCGGTAAGGAATACGAAGGCATGTACGGCATCGGGATTCCAACAGACCTTAAGAAATTCGAAGGCTTTCCGGTCTCCCAGAAAGCCGTTGCGCAAGCAAAAAACGAGGGTGACGTATGAGCAATCAACCCCTTCTCTCACTCGCTGTTCCGGTCTACAACGGCAGCAAGTTCCTGCCCGGCTGCTTAGACTCTCTGGAAGCGGGCGTGAAAGCGCTCTCCGAAGCGGACCGTGCCCAACTGGAGCTGGTGCTATGCGACAACCACTCCACCGATGATAGCTTAGAGCAGCTCAAGGCCCGCAACTTCGGGTGTGCTACACAGGTTATTCAGCCGCCCGCGCACTTCGAGAACCGCACTATCAACTGGGACTATGCCCTGCGGGCAACTAAAGGCGAGTGGATGCTGATGCTCCACGCCGACGACCTTCTGGCCCCCGATGGCTTTACAGAGATGTTCAAGGCTATCCGCCGGAAAGCCGCCAGCAAAGCGGCACTGGTAGGCGGGCAGCACCGAGTCTTTACCGATACTACCCCGGTGGGGAGCCCGGTACCACGCTGGCCGTTGCCATCGCTAGTATCCGGTGAGGCATTGCGCAAAAAAGTACTGCCGAGTATGTGCGTCTTCCCGCCGTTTCTGATCATGCGCCGCTCGGTTTATGAGAAAGTAGGGGGACTGGACCCACAGTATCAGCTCGTGCAGGACTGGGATCTCTGGTACCGCATGCTGGAACACGGCGGAAATCTCTATCACCCCGGTGTGTTTTGCCACTGGCGCTCGCACCCTTATTCCGAGTCTATGGGCAATCTGTTCTCCCGCGAGAAGATGCTCTTTGTCTCAAGGCTCAGCGACAAGCCCACCGAAGCCCTGAAATTCCAGTTGGCCAAGGTCCGAGCCTGTGATGCCAACGCAAACCTGACCGGGCTGGTAGCCGAGACAGATGCTGAGCCGAAGGTTGCCTCTCTGGAGCCTCTGACCTGGGAGAATGCGGTCGCGCTAACCCATACCTTCCACCGTCAGGTGGGCATCGACCTCAATCTTCTACGTCTCGCCGGGCTTACCGGAGCGCTGTAAGAACTAGCGCTCCGCGTCTTTTTCTGCCCGTAGCTCGGCAAGGGGGCCGAGCCGGGAAACTTGCGGCCAGGCGAAGTGCACTCCGATAACGGAGAGAATCGTACCAACACCGCCTACTACCACCGCTGTTACCGTTCCCAGCCAGCGGGCTACATAGCCGGACTCTGCCGCTCCCAGTTCATTGGAGATACTGATAAACACGGAGTTCACCGCAGACACGCGCCCCTGCATATAGTTCGGCGTGAGTGCCTGAACCAGCGTGTGGCGTACCACCACACTGATATTGTCACAGGCTCCGGTAATCGCCAATGCCAGCAGCGAGAGATAGAAGTTCTTCGAAAGGCCGAAGACTATTGTTGCCAGCCCGAATCCGATAACCGCCCAGAGCAGGGCTATTCCCGCCTTCTTCAGCGGAGCTTTCCAGGCCACATAGAGCCCCATTAGTAGCGCGCCTACAGCAGGTGCGGCGCGTAGCCAGCCCAGCCCGGTAGGGCCGGTATGCAGAATATCTCGGGCATACACGGGTAGTAGTGCCACCGCGCCACCCAACAATACTGCCACCATGTCTAACGTCAGCGCGGCCAGCATGAGCGGCATGGAGCGCACAAACGAAGCGCCTGCCGCCAACCGCTGCATGATGGATTCAGAGGGAGTGTCTGTAGGTCGTGGAGCCAGCGGGCGAGGCCGCAGGGCCAGCACGCAGAACCAGAACACAGTCATGGTGAAGGTAGAGAGCAAATACACCGGCCATGCTACTTTGAAGAACGCGATCAACCCACCGCCCAGTGCTGGGCCAAGAGTCGCCGCCATCTGCCACCGTGAGGAGTTCCAGGCAATAGCGCTCGCCAGCGTGTCTTCGTCTACTAGCTGTGGCAGAATCGCTTGTCGTGCCGGGTTAACTACCGCCGCGCAGATTGCTTCTAAGAGTATGGCTGCGTAGACCAGCGGCAGGGGGGCGTGAATATAAGAAAACCAGGAGAGCAACAGCGGGCACAGCGCCAGCATTGGCAGTGCCCGCAGCATCAAGAGCCGTCGGTCGGTGCGGTCCGCTAAATCTCCGGCGGGGAGTGCCAGTGTCAGCACCGGAATCACCTGAAGCAATCCCACCAGCCCCAATGCACCGGGGTCATGGGTACGCTCATATAACTCCCAGCCGAGTGCTACGGAGAAAATCTGCCCTCCCATGGCAGATGCCAGTCCTCCAAGAGTGAAAAGCTGAAAGTTACGAGAGCGAAGAGCGCGGAGCGGGTCAGACATGGGGCAAGTTCATTCTACCCGCTAAGAACATAGGTCTTTATGCCCTGGATAATTCGGGAGTGGGCGGGTACCATGGGGACCGTGCGGCTCAAAGACCCCTTTTGCTCTCTCTCTCATGCCATCGGCTCATTGCTGGCAATCGCCGGGTTAGTGCTGCTTATTGTGTGGTCTAAAGGGGACCCCTGGCGCGTAACATCGTTCGCTATCTACGGCGCCACTCTGATTCTGCTCTTTGCCGCAAGCGCCCTCTATCATGGCCTGAAGGTCTCCAAGCGCGCGGAGAAAGCGCTCTATGGCTGGGACCGCACAGGCATTTTCTTGCTCATTGCTGGAACCTACACGCCCATTTGCTTAGTGGGGCTGGGCGGCGGCTGGGGCTGGAGCCTATTCGGGGTTATCTGGGGCTTGGCAATAGTGGGTATCGCGCTAGACTGGGCGACTCGCCAGAAGATGCCTCACTGGGCCCAAGCGGCGTTTTATCTTGCTATGGGCTGGGTGTTTCTGATTGGCATCAAGCCATTGCTAGCTGCCTTAACTCCTACTATGATTGGTTGGCTTGCTCTGGGTGTAGTCCTTTATTCTTCAGGCGCGGCTATCTGCGTACGGCACCCGGAAGCTCACCCCGAGAAGAAGCTACATTTCCACGACCTCTGGCACGCCATGGTGCTGGGAGCTAGCGCCTGCCACTTTATCGTGATGGCGCTGCTAGCGAAGGGATAACAAACACACATGAGTGCTGTTCTGTC
Organism: Armatimonas sp.; assembly: GCA_049840835.1. GTDB lineage: Bacteria > Armatimonadota > Armatimonadia > Armatimonadales > Armatimonadaceae > JANLTX01. The sequence goes on from JASGJG010000003.1 coordinate 219,319, forward strand.
AGCTCTCTACCAGGGCGATGAAGCTGGAGCCAGGGCAGCTGCGGAAGCGGCAGGGAACCATCTCACGTTGCTGGAAGCTGCCGCATTGGGCGATGATCTCACTATTCGCTTAATGCTCCAGGCACGCTGGGGCGGGGATATAGAAGCCCGCTCCGATGATGGGTTCACGGCGCTTCAATACGCCGCCTACTTCGGGCACTTCGATGCCCTGAAGACTCTTTTAGAGGACCGGGCGAATGTACATGCCGTGAGCGAGAATGGTATGAAACTGCAGGCCCTTCACGCAGCATGTACTAAGGAAAACAAGACCGAGGATAAGGCTTGCTCTCTGGCTGCCGCTCTGATTCGTGCCGGTGCCGACCCGAACGCGACTCAAGAAGGCGGATTCACCCCACTAAAGGCGGCTAAGGCGAATGGCTGGCCGAAGCTAGAGAAACTCCTGCTCGCTGCGGGAGCTACGGAATAGCGAGGCGTGCTTGCCACGCTTCAAAAATAGCTGGAATCGGATACCCAGGTTCTGGCACTTGCTGTGTTCGGTTCCGCCCGTCAGGAAACTATCCCTGCCGACCCTATCAGCGATTTAGACTGCCTGGTGGTTGTCGAAGAAGCGACTCTATCTCGTTATGGTGATGGCTTAGAATGGCTCGCTCCGCCAGGTGAGGTCTACGCCTCAGAGCGTTTCGTGGGGCCATTTTTTACTACCTGGCGGATTTGCTTTGCGGATTTACAGCGCCTGGATTTGATACTGACAACACCAGAGCAATTGGAGCGATTGCCGGAGTGGCCGAGTGTACCGTTCTGGCAGGGGATTCGCCTGGCATTTTGCCGTGATCCACAGATTGAGCTGCTGCTGGAAGCGCCATGGCCTGCGCCAGCACTGCGCTCCCCCACGAATACGGAGTTTGAAGCTCTGGTGCAGTCGTTCTGGTTCAAGGCAGTACAGGCAAGCGTGAAGACTCTGCGAGATGACCGGCTTACCGCTCTGCATCTCACTCTTGATTTGCTTCGGGATGTTTGCGTGTTGGGAATGATTCTGCGAGATCGTGAAGCCGGAACGAATATTCATAAGCAGGGCGGCAGTGGAAATGTACTGGTGGACTCGCTGGAGCTGCCGCCTGCAGAATTTACCCAGGAAGGGGTACTGGCCTGGATTACCCGATGCACAATTCTGTTCGATGCGTTAGCCGGGCAGTGGTCAGCGGGCTACGAACCTAGGCACGAGCCTCTCTTGGCCTGGATAGAGCGATTGGCACCCTGAATTCCAGCATACAGAGCACCAAGCACACTGAGCCAGGTACAGATTGGCCCCAGTAGCCAGCCACCCTGCGTAAACAGAGTCTTATGAGTGTTCCGCCCTATCGTGGCATCTAGCATGGCATCGCCGTCGGTGGTTACGTGGGCGGTTACCTGACCTGTAGGAGCGTTCACGGAGGTGCCGCCAGCGACATCTGCGCGGGCGAGCCAGCGGTTGTTTTCCATGGCACGCATAGCAAATAGCAGGCGATGGCCCATTTGCTGAACCGGTCCCCACTCGCCGGGGTCCATGTTGGGCACTAAGAAGACCTCAGCGCCATCTGCGGCTAAGCGTCGGGCGACATCAGAGTAGTCCATGTCGAAGCAGATAGCGACCCCAAGCTTGCCGAGTGGGCTGTTCAGCGCTTTCGCTTCGGTGCCTTTAATCCCATCGTTGATCAAGTGCACTGTATGGTTCTTGACATGCTTGCCGATAATCGCGCCGTTGGTATCTATCAAATAGGCCGTGTTCTTGAAAATCTCATCGTTGCGACGGCCCTGGTAGTCTTTGCCGCCTAAGAGCAGCAGGGCATCGCTCTGCTTGACCGCTTCTTGAATCTTCGGCCAGAGTCGATTCGTGGGGTCTTCCATAACCGCATACTCCGGCCAGACCACAATATCTGCACCCACGCTTTTTGCCTCTATAGTGCGCGGCAGGAAGTAGCTCTCATCAGACATAGACTGGAGCAGGCGGACTTTCAGTGGGCGCTCCGGAGCCGGGGGAGCCGGGTTGTAAAAACAGAGTGCGGCCCAGATAACAGTAAGTGCTGCGCTACGTTTCAGCTCGGTGCGGCAGGCGAAGCCCAGAGCAACCAGCGCAAACGAGATACCGTGTACCCCGAAGAGAGACGCAAAGAAAGCGAAGGCGGGCTTACCGGCAATGGCGTAGCCTAGCGAACCCCAGCCGAAGTTGAGCACGAACCACTGCGCCCGGTAGTGCTCTATTCCTACCCAGAGCAGGGCAGCGAGTAACGGCAGAGGGATTTTAGGAAATATCCGTGCCAGCCATGGCAACAGGCAGCAAAAGAGGACAGTGAACGCGGCGACAAGGGCAATCAGCGAGACCGCCGCCATGCCGAACACCGAGGTCAGCCAGAACTGTGTGCCGCCTAAGTAGAGCGCTCCGGTCAAAACGCCCACATAGAATGCCTCGCGCCCGGTGGCCCCAATCAGTGCCGGGGCCAGGAGAATTAGTCCCAGGGGCAGGAGTTGGGGCAGGTTCCAGGGAGGGAAGGCGACGGCCAGAAACACTCCGGCCAGCAGGGCGAAGAGCAATCGCCTTCCCAGGGTCACAGGGTGATAGTTTGCCGCACCGTGCCCGCACGCTCATGCCGCGCGGTCACCGTAACCTGGGTACCCTTCGGAGCTTTCACCACCCACTCGGCAATAGCTCTATCGCTGGTGACATCGCCCGGATAACCGGCATTGGTGGGAGCTTTCGACGAATACCCCTCTAGCTGCCCTAGCTCGAAGCGCTCCTTGCCCTGAATCAGGCTCGCGCCAGCGGGAAGAGCAATCTCGGCAATCAGGCCACGGACCCGCTTGCGCTCCAGGGCTTTCTTGGTGCCATAGCTAGGCAGGTAGCCAGTGTTCTTGACCACGAGCTGGATTTTATAGGAGTCCTCGCCAATAGGCGTGACTTCCAGGGAGCGTTTTTCCAGTTTTGGGGTGGTGAGCGCCTGCCAGAGCAGCCAGTCTGCCAGCGGGGAGACCTCCGCCTCTAAGAACTCCGAAGGGGGATTGCGGAAGGCATAGAGGGCATCCCAGCCGCCTAGCTCCACCTGACCCAGCTCCGGATGCTCGAAGGGAGTCCAGGCCACATAGCCCTTACCGTCCAGCTTTTCATCGGACCACTTCAGGAGCTGGAGTGCTTCGTCTACCGGGTGAGTACGCCACCAGTCGATATAGCGTCCGGCTCCCTTCTTGGTGCCCACGCTCATGCCCTCCATAATCCCTGCCTGGCGCTGGGGAGACCAGATTTCTACTGTCCAGGAGAGAGCACCCAGGTGCTCGTAGGTCCAGTCATCGAAGACCCCGGTGATGACTTCCTTGGGGTGATACTTGAAGTCATGGAAGACCGAGATAGCGGGGTAACCTGTGATCTCCTCACCCTTCTTGCCCACAGTCTCATAGAGCCACAGATCCTCGGCTGGGAACTTCTCATCGGCCTGGGTACCGTAGGGGCGGAGCAGGACACCAGAGTAGGTGTGGAAGGTAATCGCGTAGCAAATGTTTTTGTGCTCGCCTAAGAACAGCGCTATCGCCCGAATTTCCGGCTCACTGGTAGGGAAGGGGCCTGCGCCGTGCTGCTCGTGTTCCGGGCGCCAGCTGGCGGGGAAGTTTCGGTTAAGGTCCAGCCCTTCCTTGGGATAGGCAATGGTCAGGGTCTGCCCATCGTAGTTCTTCAAGCGGCCTTCTGGGAGAATTCGGTAGTAGGTGCCACCAATCTCGGTAGGTTCACGGCGAACCATGAGGCGCGGGTCGTCCGGGTGGGCCTTCCAGGGGCCATCCGGGTCAGCAATCCTCATCTGAAGCTGGCGACCATCGCCATTGATATCCCCACGCTCCAGACCCTCTATATGTTCTTCATCGAACGGATAGGGTCGCATAGACGAGCGGACATAGCGCCCGGTGGTTAAAAAGTGCTCCGCGCCGTCCGGGTTCACCTCGTGGGACCACATAGAATGCGCGGGTATCCAGCGCTCGGGTCACATCCGCGTCTTTCCCATAGCCTTCGACCAGCTTCATTATCAGCTTGGTACAGGCAGTGGTGGCAGAGACTTCCGAGGCATGGATATTCCCATCGGCCCAGAGCGCCGGTTTTTCTGCGGCGGGTCCGGTGAACTGATTCGTTATCGTGGCGCACCAGATGTCACGTCCTTCATAGCTCTTACCCAGGCTCTGTACAGAAATCAGGTTCGGGTATGCCGTCGCCAACTTCTGTAAGCCATCAGTTAGCTCATCGTATGGAATGAACAAAACGGTAGAAATGGAAAAGACATGCTTCCCCGTTCGGCACCCGTTAAAGGATTCCCTGCCCGAACTCGGATAGACTGCCTGCGTGCTACGCCAGCAAACCGGAAAAGACGATCATATATGGCAGGCCCTTTCGGACGCTTCCTTTGTGTCGGCGACTATGCGGCTGACTGGCACTACCGATGAGATTCGTCGGGTTGATCATGCGTTGAGACGTGAATATAGAAATAGGATTGGATGGCGCTATCCAATGATCTTGTTTTTAAGTGCTGTTTTTGGCATTACTATGTGTATTTGGCTTTGCTTTTTCCTGGATAGATATGATAATTTTGTGGGCCTATATATCTCCGATGGTATTTTTGATTTATGTAATTGTTATGCAGCCCTCTTTGAGATGGAAAAACGGGGTTCGTGCCCTGATAGAGTTATCAAAACATACTCCTGCTGAGGAGGCTATTAGCGCATTTTTATATGTGGCGCGCCAGGATTACTATAAACTGCATTTAAACCGTAATCCTTATGCGGCTGAGTTCTATCATCAGTTCGCTCAAATTCTTACCCGCCATACAGGTTTTGTACCCGATGCCAGGGAACGTCAGTTTCTGCAGCGAGTTGTTTTTGATTCCCGCAGGTACTCTGAGCCCCTTCGCATAGCAGTGCTTCTAACACTGGGTGACCACCCCGAACTGCTGGATCAGAGATTCCGGGCAAAGCTGGAAATCTGGCAACGGAAAAATCAGAGCGAGGCATTTCTGGCGGCGGCCAGAGATGTGCTGAATCCTAAGTAAACTTGCTCGCGAATTCGATAGACTGCGAATGTGCTGCGCCAACAAACGGAGGAAGAGAAGCGGATAACGGCGGCGCTCGATAGCACAGAAGGCTCCCGATTTATGGTGCAGGCCGTAGATATTTCGGCTCAGATTCGCCTGCTTGATTCTGTTCTAAAGAGCGAATACAGGAGTATGGCTCGGTGGCGCTATCCTCTCATTCTGCTAGCAAGTAGGAATGCCGTTTATGATGCGGGGTTTCTTTATTTGATCGGTCGTTTTTTAGCACGGGTGCCGGGGCACCTCATCCCTGTTTTTGCAATAACTCCCTCTGTCCGATGGATACGGGGAGTGCATATTCTGATAGACCTATCCAGGTATGTTGCCGCAGAGGAGTCGGTTCCTTCCCTACTTGGTATTGCTCGCCAGGAGTCTCTCTATTTCCTTTTGGAGCGTCCCGCCTTTGCTCCAAGACTCTATGAGCGTCTTGCCCTATTGCTTTCACGCCTGACAGAGTTCACTCCGGATAGTAAGGAGCATCATCTTCTACAGCAGATGGTCCTAAATCCAAAACGGTATCCTGACTCCCTGCGGATAGCCGCACTTCTTACTCTGGGAGATCATCCCAAGCGGCTAAACCAGAGATTTCGGAAAAAGTTGGAAGCTCTGATAATAGAGGAGCCAAATGAGGCATTTCGAGCTGCCGCCCAAGATGTTCTAAGCCGTAAATAATTTTTTGCCGGAACTCCGATAGACTGCCATTGTGCTACGGCAACAAACCAGGGAAGAAAAGCGATTGTGGGAAACTCTCTCCAGATATGGAACGGGAGAGAGCATCGCTCCGCCTGCGAGTTCTGTCGAAGAGATACATCTGATCGAGCATGTTCTAAAGCGTGAACATGGGATTCTGACCCGAAGACGATTTTTAATCATCCTTTCCGCAATAACAATTGGCTTCTTATTTCTAGTACCCATATTTATAGCTATCACAGACCCAACAAGTGCGGATTCGCTCTATACAGTAATTTGCCTGCTTCTCATGACTATGCTGTTACCCATTTATACTCTAAAAGTAAAATCATCCAAGCGATGGATAAAAGGAATCCAATTATTGATTCAGCTATCAAGACATGTTCCTGCAGAAGAGTCTATTCGGTCTCTGCTCTCCGTGGCCTATCTGGAGTCTTTGTATGTCTTTACGAATCGTCGTGCCTTTGCCCCGGATCTCTATGAGCGGCTTGCTCAGGTGCTCTCACGCCTGACGGAATTTACGCCGGATAGCCAGGAACGTCAGTTTTTACAGCAGGTTGTTTTAAATCCAAAGCAGTTTCCGGGAGCGCTACGGCTGGCAGCACTATTGACGCTAGGCGACCACCCGGAACTGCTAACCCCGAAGTTCTGGGGGCAACTGGAGACATTGCAGCTAAAGGAAAAGAATCCGACACTTCGTGCTGCTGTGAAAGATATCCTGGGCCGAAGGTAGCTGCTACGGCATACTCTGGATAAGCTTTGCCATTCGCTCTAAATAGGTGGTGAAGGCCGTTTTACCCGAATCGGTCAGGCGAGTGCGGGTGAGAGGCTTGCGATCCTGATACGTTTTCTCAATCTCGATGTACCCGGCTTCTTCCAGTTTGCGCAGATGCACCGAGAGATTTCCCTGGGTCGTTTGTAGAACAGATTTAAGCTCGTTGAAATCGGCGACTTCTGCCGATGCCAGATACGCCATAATCCCTAGCCGGAGACGGCCATGAATCACTTCATCGATATCGCTAATGTCGAACTGAATCATGACCAAGACTCAGAGGGCTGTTTTTCAGACCGGAGCATAAGAGCGCCAGGGAGCGCCATGAGTAAGAAGAGGCTCAGTGACGCGATAAGTCCGTAGGCGAATGTCTTGAGGCTCAGACCCAGTCCGATAGTAGCGACGAACCAGCCCCAGGAGATAACCCCCATCCAGAACCGGCGCTGAAGCTGATAGGCAATCTGCCAGGCGGCGCCCTGCAGCGCAAATACGACGATAGGGTAGAGAAGCCAGATATAGAGGTCTTTCTGCTGAATCGCTGCCCAGGCAAAGACCGCTGCCAATACCGTGTTACACAGACCGGCAGCGGAAAATCCGGCATCTAGCGCCCGCCGCGCTATTCCGCTGGCGGTACTTTTCCTTTGCTGCCGAAGTGAGTAAGTCAGGAAGAGAAGAAACGCGACAGTAGGAGCTATGCTAACAAAGAGGCTGATCACAGTAGAGGGGGCGAGCCAGCCCATGGCCTGGCACCAGTGAAAAAGCGTCTGCCCGCCATAGAGCAGTCCACCTACCAGGAAGATAGCGCCGCCGGGAATCGGGGCGCTTTGGCTGGATTCCACCAGCTCTCTGAGAAACGCGATATCTTCCTGTGCCGCTCTAGCCTTGATATTCATGGATACAGAATCCTTAGAGAATACGCTTCAGAAACGAAATACGACGCAACAGCGCGGTTGTCAGGCCACTGGTTATCACAACCCCAAGAAAGACACACAGCCCCTTTACTATACCGGGTAGTGCTATAGGCAGCAGAGCGTACTGTAGCCAAGTATTGAACACATAGTGAGTGAGATACATACCGTAAGCGTTGGGGGTGAGAACCTCGAAAGTAGGGTTGGGCTGGCGCGCTTTCTTTAAAAAGAGCGCCAGCAACGAAAAACACAGCGCGGTACAGGCAAACTCAAAGAGCAGTCCGCCGGTAATCTCCAGCGCGTAGCGGGGCATGCCTTTTATAGATAGCGCGATTCCCATAAAGCTAAGCATAGCAACGCAGCCAACGGCGGATAAGGCTCCCCAGAGCGTGCTTTGTCGTGCCAGCTTACCGGTAGAGGCCAGCAGACCCGACTCCAGATCCTGCGTGCCTACAGCGACTCCGGAAAAGAAGTAGAGGCCGTAGTGAAGAAAGCGGCTGCCCTGGACGGTGAACGGCCCATAGCTGACCCACTCACTGAACGGAACAACTATGGTAGATGGGATATAGACAAGAGCTCCGATAAGCATCAGCCCGGCGAAGAAGCGGCCCGGCTGCTGCCCCAGTAGTGCACTGAATCGTGTTACTCCTGTAGGCCAGAACCTATGGAGCAGGGCAGCGATTCCGCTGAAGAGGAGCAAGACCCAGAGAAACCAGGCCGGTCCGGCAGGCCAGTAGGGAAGCTGTGCCCAGGTTTTCGCATACGCGAGTAGGCCCGGCTCTGCCCCAGTGAGCCGGTAGGTAGGGTAGTAAGCGAGTGGAGCCAGCACCAACGCCGAGACAAAAAAGGGCAGCCCGAGCCGCCAGACCCGGTCGCGCAGAAATCTGGTAGCGCCCTTTCGCTGGAGGCTGTTCCAGACAAAGAGGCCAGAAAGAAAGAACATCAAAGACATGAAAAAGAGGTCATTAACAAAAACAAGGAGCCCAAAAGGCGCCCATTTGTGACTATCGACTACAGGAAACCCTGACCAGGCAAGTGGCAGCTTTGAGAGAGACGAGGTTAGAGGCGGCACATCAGGTAGGTAGGCAATCACCGTATGGTGCGCCAGAACCAGCAGAGTAACGAAAGCGCGGAGATACCCCAGAGGTAGATTGCGCCTGGTTGGAGGTGCGGTGTCTGTGCTCATGATAAACAAGTTTATTTTATAAACTACTCTGTGTCAAGTAGAGAGCTGGCTTGGCATGATTGATGACTTTCCGTAAAATAGGCCCTGGATGAGCGGACAGCGAGACCAAGAACAGCGGCTTTGGACCGAGCTGGACGCGCCAGACTTCGACCCGGAGCGCTCGGATGCCAGCCCCGAGGTTCTTGCTGTAGTGAGCTGGCGAGAACTGACACGGCTTCTGGCCGGGCGTATTTTTATTTTTGTAGCGTTGGTGATTGTGGCTGTGAGTGCGGGCTTTCTCTCCGGCAGTGGTATGGTCGCGCTGGTGGGTGGGGCTCTTTGTGGAGCAATGGTTCTGCCGCTCTGCCGTATCTACCCCAGTCGCCGCTGGACCAATGCTGTCATGCTGGCCTTAGATCTCTGCTCAGACCTGCCGCCTGATAGAGTAGCACGCTGTTTATTAGAGCTGGCTGAGGGAGATCGATTCCTGCGCTATCGACGCACCAGCTACGCACGCACTATGTTGCACCGGGTGCTAGAGAGTGCGCTGAGCCAGGCCCGGTACTTTGTGGCAAACGAGCGGGAGTGTCGGTTTCTGCTCCTTATGGCCCGCAGTCGCCGTTATCCTATAGCGCTTCGTGTAGCCGCTATTCAAGCGCTTGCGCCGCCGGGAATCGCGCTAAACGAGGCATTGCGCCATCATGTTGAGTTACTGGCTCGGCGAAAAAACGAACCACTAGTCTATGTCGCCGCGCTAGACATACTGCGCCGCGCCTAGCCTAAAAATAGTGCTGCTGCATGCGCTGGAGAAACATATCCGTGAGAGGCATGTCGGGAGCAGTATAGAGCACGGAATCGATGCCGCACTTGGGGCAGAGCGCCGTCTCTCCATCCTCGATCCACTCGGTAATCTCGGCGGGAGTGAAGTGAGCCAGGCAGTAGAAGCAAGCGCAGGCATTGCTGGCAAGAATCGCGGCCCGGTGCAAGCGGGAACGTTTATGCGCTGCAGTCAGCGAGACAGTATTGGTCATAGTGGCTGCCAGCGGGAAGAGATATTGCCGCGCACCACGGTTTTCACGACGCCGTCACGCGTAAGGGCCACGTAGATACCGTCTTTCCAGCGAATCTCACTGTCGTTCTTCGGGTCCCAGAATCGGCGACCATTTTGAAGCAAATCTATCGCCTGCGGTTCCGAGACACCGCGCTCGCGCATGCGCTGTAGAAAATGCTTCGTGGGGATAAAGTTGCGCGCCCCTAGCGCAGGCTTGAAGACATGCAGCTCATCGTTTTCCGACTCGCCCGGCGCACTCCACTTCGAGGCCCAGCCTGTAGGAAGGCTGCTACCAATTCGACTCAGCGCCTCGCGCTCGTCTTTTACGGTACCCGGCTCGAACTGAAAAGTCAGGCAATCCAGGGCCTTCTGTGCCGAGAAGCGCGCCACAATACGCACGAATCCATCGCGCTTGTAGTATCGCTCACCCGTTTTTGCCACATGGCGTGGCTTGCCCAGAGCAGCTTCTATCTGTGCGATTGGCTTACCCAGAAGCGCGGCTAGCGAAATGCCCTGTCCGAAAGTGGCTACGGCAAGATAGAGGCTGAGTAGCACCCCCAGTATGGCTCTACTGAGTTTCAAAGTAGCAACATCCTACCAAAGACCCACAAGATAGCGCCATTTCTGAGTTAAGATAAGACCTATGAGGCATCTTCCACTCGGTGAGCGACAGAAGCTAACGACCTATCGCAAGATTGCGCTGGCATCGTGGCAGCATCCCAAGGACCCGTCTACCTACACCTGGGTAGATCTGCCGGTGGACGCTGCCGAGGCATTCCTGAAGTCCTTACCCGATGAACCACGCCCAACTCTGACCCACTTTGTGGCAAAGATAATCGCGCAGTGCCTTCAGAAACACCCCGAGCTAGATCATATCCAGCGTCTGGGGAATCTTCAGCGCCGGGGGCGCACCGATGTCTACGTGACCACTCTGCTCAAAGGGAAGGGGACTCTGGATCTTTCGGGGTTTACTCTGCCAGATGTCCCGAATCAGACCCTGGGAAGCCTGGCGAAAATCTCGCAGGAGGCTGTGGAAGCCCTAAGAGATGGTACAGACCCCGTAACGAAGAACACCGATGAAGTGGTAGGAAAGATGCCAGTCTGGCTTCTACGGCTGGTGATGCGGGTGCAGAGTTTCTTTCAGTACACTCTGAATATCTCACTGAAAAGTGTAGGTATCCCGGATGATAGATTTGGCTCTGTTATCGTCTCCAACTTCGGACCGCTGGGCCTGGAAAACGGATTGGTGCCGCTGAGCCCGTATTGCCGTTGCCCACTCATGATCGGTATGGGCAAGCCCAGGCCCATCCCGTATGTAGAAGGGGGACAGGTAGTGGTGAAGGAATGTATTACGATTACCTTCACGTTTGACCATCGCTATGCGGACGGCGCTCATGGTGCGCAGCTTATGCGCCTCTTTCAGAAGATGTTCCTGAATCCGGAGCGATACTTGCGTTCTGAAACGGAATCAGAATCGGAGTAGGTTTTCGGGCGACTCGAACAATGCTGTGCCGTCCCCTCTATTGCATTGCTTTTCTGCTGGCGCTGTTTTGCCTGGAAGGCGCCTTTGCTCCCACACCTGCTCGGCAAGCCACAACTCAGGTTACGATTCGGGTGATGGATGCCGAGACCGGCAAACCATTGCCCGCGCGGCTAGTGCTACTTACCAGTGACGGTAAGTATCCGGGGGATCGCCTGGCAGTTTCGGCAAAGGACTGGCCCAACCGGGAGATCCACGGCGTGTTTATTCGCGAAGCCGAGACCTTTCCGTTGCCGCCAGGGAAGACCCGAATAACCGCGGCACATGGCTTTGAGTATCGGGCAGAGACACAAACAATAGAAGTAGAGGCAGGCAAGAGTGCCACTGTTGAGCTGAAACTACACCGTGTTGTTAACATGCGTGCGGCGGGCTGGGTAGCCGGTGATACGCATGTGCATATGATTCATGGCGAGAACCAGCGCAAGACCAGCTACGCCGATGTAGCCACCACCTGCGAGGCGAATGGGCTGGACTTTGCCTATGTGGCTCAGGAGCTTGTGGGAGCAGGGACGCTGGATCTGGCAGGCTATCAGGCCGAGTGCGCGAAGGTTTCCACAGATTCGTTTCGCTTGCTGGTGGGAGGCGAGCGCCCGCAGGACTTGCTCGGTCACCAGACCTTGCTGGGTGTCACGAACCCCTATATTCTCAGCAATGAGGTTCCATACTACGCGTCGGCACGGGATATCCATGCGCAGGGGGGCGCTGTCATCTATGTCCATCCGCTGCGTTACTATCCTCAGAAGCAGTATCAAGGGAAATGGCTGGACTTTCCCGGCAACAACTTGGCGCGGGAGCTAATCTTCGATGCCTTTGTCGGGCCATCGTTTGACGGACTGAGTGTCTTGAGCGACGAACCAGCCAATCCGGATGCCTATGCGCTGTGGTTCAACTTGCTCAACCGGGGGCTCTTCGTGCCGGTCTTCGCGGACAGTGACGCGACCTTCGACCGCCCGACCCTGGGTATGCATGCACCGGGCTTCTGGACAACGTATTACTATGTCGGCCCCGGCGGTAGGGTGGACAACGCAACGCTTACCACAGCCGTTCGTAAAGGCCAGACGTTTGCTACCACGGGGCCGTTGCTCCAGTTTCATATCGGCAAGGAAATCAGCGGCGCAACGCTACCGCTGGACGGGGATCCGCGCACCATAACCATAGACGCCTGGCTGCCTCAGCACGCCTTTATTCTGGAGAAAAGCGGCATTGGGAAAGTGGAGCTGATTCGTAATGGGATAGTAGTCAAAACCTGGGAGCCACACGCCTCGGAAGCCCATCTCACACACACTATCTCCGAAAAAGAAAAGAGCTGGTATACCGTTCGGGTTGTCGGGGAGGATGCGCCCTGGCAAGTCGGCGTAGCCAGTCCTATCTACTTTGCTGCCAGCCCGGTGCCACAGAAACGTGCGCCGTTGACAACCCTTGTTCGAGGGCATATCTACGACTTCAAAACAGGCCAGGAACGCGCCGGAACAGTAGAGATTCGCCGTGATGAGCGTGTGCTGAAGACCTTTTCTGCAAAGGGGCGCTTTCGGGTGAAGATGCCATTAGATGCCGAAATCAGTGTGCGTGCTCCTGGCTCTGCGCCGCTACGCAAAAATCTCTTGATGGACTATGGCCCGCTCCACAAATTCCTCTGGTATCTGGAGAGCAAAGACTTCGGCAAGGCGGAGACTTTAGACAGATTCGAGCGCCTGGTACAGACCATCGACCTGGAATTTCCCCTTGGCTACAAAATGCCGGGCTCGTATCTGGTAGAGGCATTGCCACAGTCCATGCCTCTATCCACGGTGAAGGTTCTGGATGGCCCGGCACGTGTTTCCAATGGCAGTGTTGCTGTTGCTGCTGTCTTAATGGATACCGAGCAGATTGCGCCCAATGACACGCTCAATATCGCGGCCATCTACCGAGATGAGGGGAGTGCCAATAGCAACCCAACTCTGGTGGTGGAAGCGCGTGGATACAATCCTACCCGCCCCTCGGTTTTCGATGAGCTGAAGAAGCTCGCAGAACTGGAGGCCACCTGGGAGAAAGCAACAGACCTGGGGAATGGCTACAAGTTGCTCACTGGCGCGCTCAAAGTACCATCCTGGGTAGCATCAGGACCGACGGGTGGTATCGATATCTCTGTCCGCGCTCGACAGAGTGGCCGTGACCTCAGTTTTACGGGACTACAGGTGCCCCTGGGACCCACCCGGCGCGCACTCAGTCTGTCTTCTCCCTGGCCTACTATGCCGATTTCCTGGCCGGATAGAAACTATGGCCTCGGCCCGTTCCGTTTCTGTAACCGCATTGGGCGCGAGGCGCAACCTCGCTCTGACTACCGCACATTACAGCTGGAATGGAAAAGTGCTGGCAAGACCTGGAATCTCCTGCCCGCTCGTGATGCCAGGGGGTGCCCGGATGCCGATGATGCGTACTACACGGGCCAGTTCCTCGACCAGATACTGAATGACCAGTCCCATCTGGCCACGCCCGACCCGATACGCCCGCAACCGAAAATAACCTGGCCGGAGAGCGTTCCCTTTATAGATGAGACCATGCCGTGACTCGGCAGACTTTGGACCTATAGCGTCGCTGCCCTGGTAGCAGCTAGAAAGGGCACATTATGTTTCAAATATTAGGGATATTTGTAGGCACTCTCCTGGCGCTGGGGCTCTATACTCTCTTGCAGCGCTTCTGTACTCGTTACCCTCGTGTAGCGACTGTTCTGGGAATAGGTCTGGGGGTTATAACAAGTGCCGTGGCAGCCGCTTTTCTCGGCCCCTATACCGGCGAACTGCATGCCGCCATGCTCATTGGGCTGGCGATATATTGGGTCATTTCCCTACTGCTAGGAATCTATCACTCTCGCTTTCAGCGCAGTTCGCCTATCCATGGGATGGCAGCAGTCATTCTTCTGGAATCTGCCGCTATAGGGACTGTTCTTATTGCGGAGAAGCTTGTTGAGCGGGCTTTCTATCATGGCGCCGACGATGACCCTACCTGGATGATTGCACGAGACACCTTGCATCTGGGGGATGTTGTTTTTTGGGGAGCGCTGGTGCTTCTTATTCTTATCGCTCCCTGGCTTTCCTCCAAGGACACGCCGAAGCCCGGATAGAGCTACGGCGTTGTGTTCAGTAGTACAGTAACCGTTTGGGTGTTTTCACAGCCGAAGGCGACGTCTATCTTGCCGTCTTTGTTGAAATCCCCGATAGCACAGCAGCGAGTATTGTCTCCCCCAGACGGGAACTCCAGCCGCTCGTTGAAGGCGCCATCCCGCTTGTTCTGCAGAACGCTGAAATGGCTGGATCCGGCATTCGCGGTGACCAGATCTGGCCAGCCATCTCGGTCGAAGTCCGCAACCCGTATCGTCAGAGGGTAGGGAGGGGTAGGGTAGTAGGCCGGGTTAAAGAACTTGCCGGTGCCATCCCCGGTGAAGAAGCAGGACGAATGGCCCCAGTAGTTCGAACTCACAATGTCTAACTTGCCATCCTGGTTAAAATCACCGAAGTCAAGTGATGGCATGTTACCTGTACCCATGTTATAGGTATCGTCGCGGGTGAAGTTGCCGGTTCCGTTATTGAAGTAGGTTTGAAAGCCACTACGCCCAACGGTTGACGTTTCAAAAGTCACGACGACATCTGGCTTACCGTCGCCGTTGAGGTCGCGAATCCTGCACCCCTCACCGATTCCACCGACACCAATATCCTGAAGTACAGAGAAGGTGTTGTTTCCCATGTTCTTCAGAACCTTGAACCTACCACCCCACTGTGCCCCGGCAAGGTCTACCTTCCCGTCTCCATCTAGATCACCCGCGTTAATATCGGAGAAGTCACCAACACTGGTTGTGCCCCCGTTTCGAAACGAGCGTCCCCCCTCGTTTATCAGGCTAATGAGGGAAGTCGCCTGAGACTCAACGGCGATATCCAGGCGCCCATCCCCATTGATATCTATGATGGCGCCTAGCTCCAGGTTCGCCGCCGTATTATAAAGTTCTACTGGTGGCTCGAATGTACCGTCGCCGCGCCCGAAGAGGGCGCTGATATCCCCGGTGCCATACACGATATCCAGATTGCCATCACCATCGATATCACTCGAAACCATGTAATGGACGGGACCAGTGATATAGCTTTGTGGAGCGGAGAGCGTGATCGGCACTATCGGGCCGTTTACCGTGAGAAGCGCGGTAATCGTCTTGCCGGATTCCGTTTCGGTAGCTCGAATCGTTGCCTGCCCCGATGCAACCGCAGTCACCAGACCAGCATTATTTACCGTAGCTACAGAAGGGGTATCACTTTGCCACGTTATTGTGCTGTTATTTGTAATAACAACATCCCCGGTTGCATTACGGGCCGTTGCAGCAAGGGCACGCGTCCCACCGACCGTCATTGGAGACGAAGTCGCTGAGGTGATTTCGATGCGATCAATAGTGCTACCCAGGGTAAGACCTACCTGAACCGTCTGGCTGGCTACTACCTGTACGGCCACCTGGCCCTGTGCCTGTGGAGTGCCGGTTGCGCCCGGAGTCGGGTACGCCCAGGCCTGTACCATCGCGCTGCCGATGGGTAGCGAGTCGAAGGTTGTGGAAGCCATACCACCGCCTGCAGGGCGTGCCAATACCGATTCCCCCAGGAGCGTATTTCCATTTACCAGGCGTACCTTGATACTCTCAGCAGCGAACGGAATCAAGCGGGATCGCTCCGGCCATTTCACGGTCAGAGTAGCGCGCCCGGTCGCAGCAACCACGCCCGGCGATGGGGCGGTGGAACTGCCACACCCGGCGACGATAGGCAGAGACAATAAGGGAATTACGGCGGCCAGGGCAGCCATGCCCCAACTCATACGGGTGAACTGTCGATGATTCATTTCTCACTCACTGCGGATAGGGAAACTACGAATAGGTTCTCTTAAGTTACCGCAAGAACTATGCAACTCCTGCTCCGGCGCAGTTTAAGGCTTCCAGAAGCCATCTTGTATCTGGGCCGTCAGTTCTTCATAGTCATTCAAGAGTGGCAGGAGATACTGGGCATAGGGAGAGACGCCCTTTCCCGTAACGAGTTCCGATGTGAGTAATCGCTCGTGAGCGATACCGCAAATCTCTTTGACAAGTTCGGCCTGCTCCTCAATGTTATGAGTGTCAGCTAGCTGCATTAACAACGGCTCGACTTGAGTAGAATCAGGCTGCTTGCGGAATTCGTGGGCGAGCCATTTCCAATACGGAGTGTAGTCCCCCGAGAGCAGCCAGCCATAACCGCATGACCCCTGTAGTAAACTCCCCAAGACACACCTGTATAGCAAGAGGATCGCGCCTCTGCGTCATTCGCTGCACAAAGTTGTACTCTCCGTGGTGCCAGATACGAAACGTCTCTTCTGCCAGCCGTCGTAGCCAGATGTCATGGGGATAGGCGTGTAGAGATTTTCGCCACGTCGAAAGTTCTCCCAGTGGATCCTGGAAGAGCGCACCGTGCCGCAGGAAATACAGATTCGATTCGCTCGGCAACCCGAGTGGAGTCTGTGTAGAAGCAGCTAACCAATCACGTGATGTTTTCGGTATGGCATGCAGACCCGTCAGCCCTTTGAGAAATACGGGAATCGACGTTACTATTACTGCGTTATCTCCAGCCCCAGCGAGCCGATGTCCCTGCCATGGATTTGGAGCAGCAGCGTTCATCCGCTCGGAAAGCTCCTGCCCGAATTGGGCATAGTCAGCGTCCGTAAGAAATAGCCAGAACTGCGGTCCCCAGTTGTGATCTCGAGAAATAGCGTCGTCAGCCCCGAGAACATCGGAACCGAGTATCTTGCCAGCGGCTACCCTGGCTACAAGCGCCGGGTACTGCCGCTCCAATTCCGGGAGTCCCCATTCCAAAAAGAACGCTCGTGCTACGTCTAAACCCTTTACCAAATCCGGATCTTCCATGACTCAACCCTCCTGAGAAACACCAAAACAAAAAGGCCACCAAACTACACTCCCACCTCAGATGAGGGGAGATCCTGTGTAGTTTAGCGGCCTGAACCGTTCAACTCTTTATGATTGCTGTGCGAGGAGTATACCTGATGTAGTAAGTGATTAGTCAGTAAACGGATCCGGATAGCCGGCAACTCCGGCCTTATTCAGGGTTTGCCGAGCAATAGATTTACTCTTACTTGAAGAGCGATAGGTTACCAGTACTGACTTGCATCCTTCGATCTCCCCACGTTTGCAGGCTCGCGAGTAATAGGAGATAGAGCGTTCATCGTAAGCTGCAAGAAGGCCTGATATGAATCCGCAAAGAAGTATTCCAATAAGGACTATCGTAGTCGCAAATGCTCGTTTCATTTGAATCACATATCGGCATGCCTAAATTATATGTGTAATATTGCCTGGCAAAATTACGAAAATTCGAAACAGTGGCGGGAGTGAAGGCCGAAGTATAAAGGGCACTTCTACAAACAACAAGCCCCAATTTCCTAAGTGGAAATAAGAGCTGAATAGGTGCAGGCCACTCTGTCTCCACCACAGTGCAGCGCTCAATGTCGTCTTGGCGGTGGCTCGGGCGATGGGACTCAGGGTAATAGATATGGGAACGCTGGAAGCGGAGGAGGGCTGGACGGACGAGGCACGGCTGGAGCGGAGGCTACGGCTGCGCGAGTTGGTTAGGCAGCTCGAGGCGGAGGGGTGGGGCCTACAGGAGATAGGGGATAGGGAGCGGTTTCTGGTGGAAAAGTCTATGGCAGAAGGCAAATTGATTCGAGCCCTCCTTCATACAGACGATAGAGCAACAGTAAGAGCAGAGTTAATAGCCCCTCCAGAAAGTCTCTTCAGGTTACCTCAATTCTTGGAATTTGGTTTTTCAATATAGTCAATGTAAAGGTATAGGATTCGACCAACCGAGCCAGGTGATGTCCTGCACCACATCCTTTTTAAGCCTGTAGTTGGGAAGAATCGTTTTCTGCTCGTCAGGGCGCACGATTAGGTAATCGCCGGCATCAAAGAGAACAGCCAAGAGGATTGTCTTAACAACTGGAGTAGTATCCTTTCCCGGATCCGCTGGAATCTTGCGAGAAGTCGGTGGAAGCAAAGCCTCCCGCGTTTCAGGTGACAGCTGTAGACGAGTGACGCCAAGCCGAGCTCGGCGAGGATGCATTCCTCCCCATTCCTGGGGCAGCCACAGATGGAAAACCGTGACGAAAAGGTAGTTGAACAAAAGGAATCCTAAACTGAAAATCACAGCGCTGCCTGAGATAATTCGAAGCACTCCGCCAGCGGAGGGATCTCCACTTGGAAGACTGAGGAAGAAGCTCGTTGTCAGGAGATAAGCCCAAAGAAGAGTACCGATAAAGGGATTCATCACAAGTTTGGTGTACTCAGCGTAGCCATATCGGATGACAAAGAAAACTAAAAAAGCAACTAAACCCAAGAGGATTACTCCTAGGACATCCGCGATCTGGTTGCCTCGACTGGTCGGCACCTTCGCTTTGAGCTGATCTAGCCACGTGAAGCGCTTCTGGATGAATCTGTGAAAGCCGAAGGAAATGAATAGGGCTAGGGTGGGAAATAATCCAGCCAGAATGTAATAAGGCTGAATAAGGTTTAAGAGGCCGAGCTGATACCTAGTCGCGTTGCACTGAGATACCAGAAAACCCAGCAGGTAGCATGGTCCGACAAACTTCAGGAGAAATTCTTTAACCCTATCCAATAAAATTCCGAGCTCTGCGATGAATCCCTGCGGCGTAGGCTGCGCTATGCTAGGATCAGGAACCGACATGTGTGATGACTCCTTGCGAGTAGGAATGGATTTCTCTTGCCAATATGACACGCCTCAAGAGTGATTTGTTGCCGGAGCATATCTATTCAATAAGATCGGCATTTGATGCTAGTTTTACAAGGTTTGTTCTTATTCATCTCGTTACATCGACATTTAGATATCCGGTAAATATCTACTTATCTCTAATGCATTCATAAATCCACGCGATCTCAGGATGAGGGGGAATTGGTGTAATGGTGCCTGAAATACATCACGAATGGAGTGCCTGCTAATCTACTAAAGTCAAATAATCAACATGAGATATACCTTGGATCTCTAAATCCTGTAAAATTCTGACGTGAAAAAGAGCGGGGTGGGCATCAAGGCGAGTAGCAGCGGCGACTGGAAGTTCAAAAGGGCCAACCTAAAAAACATCTTTGTGGAGCTTTCCAAGGGAGTAGGTAAGGCAGCCGGAGGGGCCGTTAGCATCGCGGCAGGTGATCCCTTAAAGGGATGGAGCGCAATCCTAACAGCCATCCCTGATGCTGTAGCTACCCTGACGAATGCTGGCATGCTGACCGAGGAGAACCGTGCCCACACCTTAGTTCAGCGAGCTCTATCGACTGCCATTGCCGAGATCGTCGGAGATACCCGCAACCATATCATCACGGCAGATTTGGTAGGGGAGGGATTGCTCGAGAGTGCTGGGGCTGATGAGGAAGCCTGGACATTATCACCTGCATTTCTGGAGCGACCAAGAGAGGTTGAGCTTATACAATTCGCTCAGCTAGTCTTAGAGAAATGGCTGGTACAGCATGGGGTTTCCGATGGTCTGGCCAGGGCTAGATCCGAGGTACTGCCGGATTCGTTCTGTCTGAAATTGCATGACGAACTTGCCCAGCATGCTGCGTTCTATGAGCCGCTCCTCAGTTATCTAAAGCTTCAGACCTCAGCGCTTGTTCGTGAGCAATGGGAGTGGGAGCGCTACCGCTCTAGTTTAATTGCAATGCCACATCAACGCCTCTTCGATGATGAGGACGATGTTAAACTCAGCGATGTGTTTGTGCCACTGTCGGCATATTGGTTTGAGCGAGGTAAGGGTGAAGGCCGGAGACACCTGGTCGATGTTGAGATTGCACTGACTGAATGGTTTGACGGAGAGGAGCGCGATGATTATCTTCGTGTGCTATCTGGCGACCCTGGCAGTGGGAAGACTTCGTGTTCTCGAATTTGGGCAGCCAAGATTGCAAAAGAACGACCAGGCTGGCGAGTTCTATATATCCCTCTTCACGAATTGAATTACTCAGGAAACCTCAGGGAAAGCCTTCGCAATTACCTTAGGGATGAGGAGAATCTTGATGTTGACCTGCTCGTGTCACAATGTCGCGACAAGGTACTTCTCTGTGTTGATGGACTAGATGAACTCGCCATGGCAGGTGCGACAGCTCAAGAAGCTGCCACGAATTTCGTTCGCCATCTGGTCGGAGTTTTGAATACTGGTGGAGGAAGGATCCGTGCTTTGCTTGGTGGGCGTGAACTAATCGTCAGCCAGTGCAAAAATGAGATGACCTCCAAGCAAGTACTCTACATGACTCCTTACTCGGATGAGAAGAGATCTGAATGGTGGAGTAAATATGGGGCTGCAAGTAAGCGTGGATATCTAGAACTACCGGAAGATCTCGAACGAGAAGATCTTGAGGAACTGACCAGACAACCACTGTTCAACTACTTAATTGCTCTTAGCTATAACCGTTTTGTCAGCGCGCCTGAAGGTGCAGACGTTCTAAATTTTGCTAATGCCGTCACAGTCAATGAGATTTATGGGGACTTACTTCGCAGCGTTTGGCAGAGGCGTTGGGGAACTACAAATCCCCATATTGCTGGCGAATACCGGTCACTAGAACAGGTTGAATTTGAGGATCTTCTTGAGGAAGTCGCTGTAGTGGTATGGCAGAGCGGCTCACGTGCAGCGTCTCTAAAAGATATCGAAATGCGCTGTAAGCAGGAAAACCTAACGGAGGCTATTGGGATTCTAAATGCTGAGGCTAGAAAAGGAGTTTTTCGCCTGCTAACTGCATTTCATTTTCGGTTCTCAGGCGAAGATAATCAAAGCGTCGAGTTTACCCACAAGAGCTTTGGGGAATACCTGACTGCTCGAAGAATCGTTCGGTTAATGAGTGACATTACCGAACGGCGTATTCATGCCCAGGGTGCAAGAAGGCCAAATTGGGATAGTCAGCCTGAATTGGTTGCCTGGGGACGTCTCTGTGGTCCCGTATCACTTGATGACACGGATCTCAATCTGAGCCATTTCTTAATACGTGAGGTTCGAGGAAAGTCTGAAGAGGTGCGCTCGGATTTAGAGGACACATTTGTAATCTTAGCGTGGGAAATGATTAACGACGGAATGCCGATGGACAAGCTGGGGTTGCCATCATTTCAAGAAATGGAGCATCAGGCTAGAAATGCAGAGGAATCCCTTCTTTGCGCCTTGTTTGGGACTATAAATAGAGCGCCAGCCCCGACTGCTGAGAGTGATCATATTTTCTTTTTGGGCAAAAGCCTAGTGTCACGCTGGAATACCCGCGATACCTTGACCGGGTGGCAGTTGGCTGGTCCGGTAGTTAGCAGCCTGAGTTTCATTGGAGTAACATTTCCAGAGGCCAATTTGGTGGGAGCAAATCTCGAAGGTGCATACCTTGATAGTGCCGATCTAAGAAATGCGTATCTAATTGGTGCTAGTCTAAACGGAGCATGTCTGTACGCCGCAAAACTAGATGGGGCTATCATGCGTGATGCTAATTTGCGAAGAGCTGACATGAGGGCAGCACAAATGGATGGTGTCGACTTGCGGGACGCAGATCTGACAGATGCCCGACTAGAGAAGGCGGCAATGTTTCATGTGGATCTTCGGGAAGCCAATCTTGCTAGAGCAGACTTGCGAGACGCACATCTTTGGGGAGCTAATCTCGATGGATCTCAAATAGAAGATACCAATTTGAAAATTGCATATTTAAATGGAGCCATTCTAGGACAGGTGGCCATGGATTTTGATTCTTAGTAGCAATACGCATCGCTTAAGTGACAATTTTAATTTCAGGTGCGAGGCTAAGGTGTTAGGGCATTCAGACATACAGCAAAACAGACCCAGCCCTCCCCACAAACTGAAACGCTGGCGGCTCCCCCAGGCTTAGCACCGCAGCGCCAATCAGATCGTTCTCCAACTCCTCCCGCTGCCTCTTATTCCACCCCGAGTCCGCAACCCACGACACCTCAACCTCTACCCCCACAAACGCCGCAAATGCCCCGATGCATGAGCGCAGATACCCCTGCTCGATGTATTCCAATCTCCCCGAGGAGTGCGCCCGCTGGAAGCGATACAAACCCGTCATAGATTCGAAAAAGGGGATGGCGGGCGCTTTTACAAACAACAAACCCTCATCTCCTATGTGGAAATGAGGGTTAAATGGGTGCGGGGGTAAGACTCGAACTTACGACCTTTGGGTTATGAGCCCAACGAGCTACCAACTGCTCCACCCCGCGGCGCAAGGATAAGGTTATCATGCCTTTTCCGAAGATGCCAGTGTTGCCAGACGATTCTGCCGTAATTCCTCAAATTTCCCGGCGGTAATCGCGGCACGGATATCTTCCATGAGTTTCGCATAGTAAGCCAGGTTGTGGTAGGTGGCCAGGCGCGAGTAGAGAATCTCGTTGCACTTGTGCAGGTGGCGCAGATAAGCCGCCGAGTGACGCTGGCAGGTTTTGCAGGAGCACTCCGGGTCTATGGGGCCATCGTCGTCGGCCCACTTGGCGTTGGGGATATGCACCCGGCCCTGACTGGTGTAGAGCGTGCCGTTGCGGGCCATGCGGGTGGGCAGCACGCAGTCGAACATGTCGATGCCATGCGCTACGGCGTTCAGGATATCCTGTGGTGTACCCACACCCATCAGGTACCGGGGGCGATCTGTAGGGAGCAGCGGCGCGGTAAAGGCAACTTGCTTCACCATCTCCTCTGGCGGCTCACCCACGGACACTCCCCCAATAGCGACTCCGGCGAAGTCGAGCGAGCCCACGAACTCAGCGCTTTTGGCGCGCAGATCTTCGTAGAGCCCACCCTGCACGATGCCGAAGAGATGATGCCCGCTGGCATCTCCGCCAAGCTGAGCATGGCGCTCTTTGCAGCGCTCTAGCCAGCGGTGGGTGCGCTCCACGGAATCGTTCATGTACTGCCAGGTAGCCGGGTAGGGCGGGCACTCATCGAAGGCCATAATCACATCCGCGCCTAGCTCGTGCTCGATCTCCATGACTCGCTCCGGTGAGAAGAGGTGCTTGCTGCCATCGAGTGTAGAGCGGAAATGGACGCCTTCTTCGGTAATCTTGCGCAGGTCTTTGAGTGAGAAGACCTGGTACCCCCCGGAGTCGGTGAGCATGGCGCCATCCCACCCGATGAACTTGGGAAGCTCCCCGGCCCGTGCGATCCGCTCGGAACCGGGCCGCAGATACAGGTGGTAGGTGTTGCCCAGGATAATGCGAAATCCGAGCTCCCAGACTTCCTCGAAGGTCATGGCTTTCACTGTGCCCTGGGTGCCCACGGGCATAAAAGCAGGAGTCTGAACTGTGGCGCGTGGCAATACGAACTCGCCGCGCCGCGCATTACCATCTGTGGCAAGAAGGGAAAAAGAGGCCATCTGGCAGATTGTATCGCCACGCCAATGATGTCAGAAGACCCCGATGAGTCACTGGGCTACTATCCTCAGCGCCCCATTTTTCGCCGAGGGAATGCCATTCATAGGCCCGCGCACTACTGGACTCCCGCTGTGCATGACCTGCTGAACTACCTGAAGTCGGTAGATTTTCCATACTCGCCGCGCGTTTTAGGATTCGATAGCGAGGGCCGAGAGATGCTAGCCTTCTTGCCCGGCGAATCGGGCAGTGCAGGCTGGCATAAGATTATCTCGGATGAGGGGCTGGAGAAATACGCCCGTCTGTTGCGCCGCTACCATGATGTCGTGAAAAACTACCGACCCGGCGAGGATTCTCAGTGGGCGCATGGCACGGGTGGTGTGGCAGCAGGTGAGCTTGTCTGCCATGGAGACTTCGGGCCGTGGAATATCGTCTGGCAGGGCAGTGAGCCCGTGGGGATTCTAGACTGGGATATTGCGACCCCGGCCCTACCCGAGCGCGATATTCTCTATGCCCTGGAGTACTCCGCCCCGTTTCGAGATGAGGAAACGACTCTGAAGTGGCATCACTTTCCGGAATTGCCCGATAGAAAGCGCCGAATTGAAGTGTTTTGCCAGGCGTATGGAGTACCCGTGCCGGAGAACGTAACCCGAAGAGTCGCGGCACTACAGCGGCAGGTGGCACAGACTATGGTGGCAATGGCCGCGCGGGGAGTGCAACCGCAGAAGGACTGGGTTGCAAACGGCGCTCTGGAAGATACGGAAAAACAGGCGCGGTGGACAGAGTCTCACCAGCGCCTGTTTGAACCCGCATAGCGGAATTATAATGGCGCTTCGCGCTCAGGCGGCTTTTTTGAGGCTCGCAAGCCCGTCTTTGGCAGCCTGATGGCTATCGTCTAACGTAAGGACCTTCTCGAAGCATGCGGCGGCATCCCAATCTTTGCCCTGACGCTGGCGAACCAGACCCAGGTTCTGCCACGCTTCGATAAAGCGCGGATTTATTTCCAGCGCTTTCTCAAAAGCAACAGCGGCTTCCTCATCACGGCTCAAGGCGTAGAGGGTCATACCGAGCTGGCAGCGCAGGTCTGCATAGGTGGGGGCGAGGGCTACGGCCTGTCGATAGGCATCCAGGGCATCCGTGTGCATCTCGCGGCGGTAGAGGTTCTGCGCCAGGCGAGCGTATTTCAGGGCGGTGTTCTCTTCTACCTGGAGCATCTGCTTCAGGTGCGCCAGCGCGTCTCCATAGTTGCCATCGCTGTCGGCCAGGCGGGCCAGTCCCAGGGTAGGCATGGGGAGTGAGGGATCTACGTCTACAGCACGCGCGGCTTCGTTCAGCCCGGCTTCCCGGTCACCCGAGGCGTAAAGAGTGGCGCCCCGCATGAGAATCGCTTTGGAGTACTTGGGGTTGAGTGCAATAGCGGCATCGAACGCCTCGCGGGCCGCATCATACTCGCGGCGGTCCAGATGCGTGGTGCCAAGCTGGTAGTGCAGGTCAGCGAAGTTTGGGTGAAGTTCTATGGCGGCGCGCAGGTTACTCACTGCCTGCTCAGAGGCTCCATCTGTCAGCGCCAGCGCGGAGTGCGCCTCGCCCAGGTAGAAGCGTGCTAGCCGCTTAACCACGCCGCTAGCGCGGCCACCATTCAATACTGTTTGAAAGGCATCGATAGCGTCCTCGTAGCGGCCTTGATCAAAGCAGCGTATCCCGCGCTCGTAACCTTCGTCACGAGTGCCCAACATTCGTCCCCAAAGTGGCATAGCGTTTTCCTGTTACCCCCAGTGGGAATTGTGGTTTGTGAGGGGCTAGTCTTCAGGGAGAAACGCGAAAGATAGTGAGGTCAGTGTTCGAGAAAACGGGCTCCAGCCAATCCGGATGCTCGGTAGCGCTCCAGCGAACCGTGGAGATTCCTTCGATTTCGTTTAATGCGAGCGTGTTGACGTATACGACATAGCGAATGCCATTCTCGGAGCAAAGCGCATGCCGCTCCGAATCGGAAGCCTCATCTAGAAAGAAGTGAAGCGACTTTCCTATCTTGGTCTTGTAGTCTAAGGTCTCCGACCAGTGACCGTTGTAGACGACTCTTCCCGCCAGCCCGGCTACCTGCGGGGCCAGGTGCGGCAGGAAGACAAAGGGATAGCGCTTCAAGCCTGTAGGATCCGGAGCCACCAGTACGGCTCCGTCCGTCGCATTCAGCTTCAACCAGTCCAGCCCTTCTTTTTCACCAGTTGTCAGATAGGGACGCGGCGCGGTTGTGCCCGCGTTGGCATCCAGCCGGGAGATATCGGTCAGTAGAGCCAACACATTGCTAGGAATAGAGAGGGCCACGGCAACCGCACCCAGCGCCTTCCCCATATCTTTGGAGAGGCTATCTAAAAGTCCGGAAAGCCCCACGCCTGCCAACAGGCAGACAGGAACATGCACGCCCATGAGCATCTTGCGCTGCACTGGCACAGGAAGATAGGCAGCTACCAGATGCGCCACCAGCCAGCATGCCAGCAGCTTCCAGGCAGCAATATTCACAAACCCGCTCTTGTCTTTGCGGAAGATAGCTACCAGCGCAAAGATAAATGGAAGACCGAGCCCCAGAAACACCCACCAGATAGCCGATGTTAACGTGGGCTCATTGGCCCACACACGCGCTTTAAACAGCGGGTCGATACGCGAGATAATCAGGTTGTAGGCAGTAGTAGGCAAAGTGGCCAATCCCACAATAACCAGGCGTATTAAAGCCTGCCAGATATTGCCCCCATGCCCCTCAGTTACCCCAGAGGGGATAGGAAGCAAAGTGAGCCCCACTGCGAGGAACAGTGGCACTACATCGTAGGTGTGGGAGTTGCCCAGGATAGCTCCAGCCACGCATGCTGGCCAGAGGTCTTTGAGGCGCCCGGTCTGCTGGGCGTAGAAAAAGCTGGCGATGAAGACCACCATGAGCGCAGTCATCGGCGCGAAAAGCGGGCTGTAGTTCAGGGTGAGAAACGTAATCGCTTCTGGAGACGATGTATCTATGGGGAGCTTGCCTGCCTTCGCGGGATCGAAGCCGCCGAAGACCCAGCCCAGCCCGCTGGAGAAGCAGAGCAGGGCGAAGGCAAGTTTGCGGGCGCGGTCACTGGCTATCGTCAGATGGATAAGCCAGCAGGCGGCCCATAGCAATCCAATACCGCCCAGCACGCGCCCCATATGAAACGCGGCTACGGTGCCAATACCTTTCCCCAGTATCCCCAGAATCCAGAACCAGAAGTAGAATAATAGAGCAGGGCTTTGCTCCGTGGAGAAGAGATTCCTCTGGGTGAAACGCCCGGCGGCATACTCGTTCATCCACGAGAAATAGGCCATGCAATCATCGATATTGCTGGTCAGGCCATAGTACACATGCCCCGGTGGCGTTTTCAAATAGCCATAGAGGTACGGCACCGACGCCAGTACAAGCGCCAGTACCCCCAATATCAGATAGTAGCCCCGTGTTCGCACGCTGTTCAGGAGATCTCCAGCTTTGGTTCGGTAGAGAGCTCCTGGAACGAGACGACTCGCGCCGGGTTGATCCAGGTCTCATCTTTGACTAGCGGATCCCACTCCTGCCATCTCTGGAAGCGCCGCTGAGAGTCACGGTAGACCAGATTCGTAATGTGGATATATCTCCCCTGTGTCAGCGCCTCCGCCAGCTCAGAAGGAGAGAGTGGAGAGGTGCCCGATATAGTGTAGAGCTTGTCGATATGATCCAGGTCGATTCGATACCAGTACATTAGAGGTCTACCCTTTCTCAAAGGCCGTGATAGTCACGGTGAAAGAGCGGGTCTCACCAGGAGTGATAGTCTGAAGCCGACCTGCTACACGCTCAGCGGCGCGGCCCAGCACCTTGCAGTTTGCCGGTTCGATGCCGCAGACATACTCACCCTGGCCCATCATTTTCCACTCTGTTAAGTGAGGGAACTCGGACTTCTTGTAAGAAACAGACGCTCCGAACCCAGAAGGCGCGGTCATAGTAACCACTACATCTTCGTTGGGCACTTCGTGGAAGAAGCACTGCTCGGAGTAGCCGGGGGTAGGGGCATCTAGCGTCAGGCAGCCATCTATTCCTGCTTCGGCGACATCATCACGAGATGTTGTGGTGGAGCCAGGGGGTAGAGTAATTGTCGTGCCTTCATCTACCAGAGGCCACCCGAAGTTCAAGTGGTAGAGCAACATGAGTGGTGAGGTCTGAAAGCCTTCGTTGGTTACGGTATCGGTCACGGTCAGGCTGGTGCCACCCACAGGGACACTGATCTTGCGGTGGAGGCGCAGGCTCTCCCCAAACACGGTGGATTCGCGCATCACGCCTTCGACAATCAGCGTTGCGTTGTCGTCGTTCCACTCCGTGCGGACTGCCGTATCCGTGGCCGGAATATGCGAGAGCCGTCCATGAAGACCATGGGCTTCATCGCCATCGATAGTGGGTGCGCCAGCGTTAGTAAGCCCACAGCCGGTGAGCAGGCCGCCGTGGAAGGTCTGAAGCCAGCCTCGCTCCTCTGGCACAAACGCATGGGAGTGCGCCCAACCGGTTGAAGAGACCCAGGCGAAAGGTACGCCGTTCAGGTTTGCTGCCCCGATATCCATCCCTCGAGAGAACAGCACCGTGAAGTCGAGCCCGCCTCCGGAGCGTACGCGCGCTGCCTTGACTCCGCCTTCTACCCCTTCATCGTAGGTAAAGCGCTCTACCCCGGCTACCTGCGTAAAGTCACCCATCCGCTCCGCGAGCGCCCGTCGTGTCAGATCCCGTCCAAAAACTGTTGGCATGATGCCGATTATACCCACCCTACGTGCCGGAAAATTCCCCGGCTAATATCTCATGCTTAGGGCAGGGTTACTCCCCGATTGGCTGTGGCTCGTCTTCCGCTTCGAACCGGAACGGCTGATAGTTCTCCCGGTATTCGCGGTAGCTCTCCTCAAAACTATTGAATACGATGTCGGCACTCTCAAGTTTCAGGACGATGTGGTGTACGCTCGATGGCGTGTAGAATGGCGTCATCTCAGCCCTGTTCTTGTTGAGCATTGCCAGGATGAAGAAACCAAAGTGTGTCGCTACGCTATGCGTCGTGACAAAGTGGTCAGGCTGGCTCAGTGCTATGTGCAAGATGAACCCATCCTTTCGTTGCGCAAAAGTAACGGAGGCAGCGATATCCGCAGACAGGCGGAAGGCCGTACCATTCTCGATGAAGTTCTCGACAGATGGGTCTCCTTGTGTTCGCACTGCAGCCCTTATCGCCTCGGTCAAGCGCTCGTAGAACTCTTCAAAGGTCGCCTCGTTAAACAGCCTCGAGTACTTCCGGCTCCGCGTTATCACAAAGTTAGCAACTAGGGCGATAGGGATAGACACTAAAACTATACTTACCCACGATATTATGGTACTTCTACTTCCTTTGGCTTACCCAACCTCAGATACAGAGTAAGCAGAATAGACATTACGCCGAGATAGGCGAACTTGGTCCAGGGAGGAATGGCGCTGGGAGAGACGAAGGATTCGGTGAGACCCGCGAAGATGAACATGACGATAGTACCCAAAGTCATGCGAACTGCCTCGCCGCCCGCAAGCTTCAGAGCATCACGGCGAGTATGCTCACCAGGGGCAAAAAGATTGCGTCCAATCAACATACCGGCCCCAGCAGAGATGAAGATAGCGGTTAGCTCCGGTACAGCGTGGGGGGAGAGAAAGCTCCAGAACCAGATGCTATTCCCTGCTTTGTGTTGCTCTACAGTGAGCGCACCGACCTGGAGCCCGGTGAGTATTAGCGGATAGGCGGCTGGGGCTGCCCCTAGAATCCCAAGTGCGAATGCGGTGAAAGCTACCTGAGTATTGTGGGTCATTAACATCGCGGCCATCTCAGGCTTGGTAGCATCGCTCTCGGTGGGCATGTCTTTGTACATATCCCGGCGAGCTTCTGGGTCATCACCCATAGCAGTAAGGAACATAGGGTCACGCATCTGCATGACTACGCCGATAGCAAAACCGAGCATAAAGAGACCGAAGGCGAGCCAGATATAAGGCGCGCGCCGCCAGAGCAGGGCCGGAAAGCCATAGGTGAAAAAGCGCCGCAGGCGAGTCGCACCGGGGCCACGTTCGGCATAGATTAGCCCGTGGGCCCGCAGTACCAGGGCATTCAGATGCTCGCATAGAGGCGCATCGCCACCGCGAAGTCGTATGTAGGCTAGATCGGCAGCCGTTCGACGATAGAGTGGCCCTAATCGGCGTAGCTCATCACGCGTGAGCCGCTTGACTCCTGTACGAGCGCCGGTTATTTGAATCAGGCGATTTAGCTCATCCCAGGAGGGACGACGTTTCTGAATAAACTCGGTAAGAGAAGGCATGGTAGCATCTACAAAATGGCACGGGAAATAGTCGTTGTCACCCCGGAAAATATCCCGCTCCGTATGGAATTGGCGGGTCTGGGCAGCCGTTTTGGTGCGTTACTCATAGATATCACTATCATTGGTGGGGTACTGATTCCCCTCTGGTTTATGGTATTTCCCGTGGTATTGGCGGTAGCGGGTGGTGATGAAGGGCTTACGTCGATTTTGATAGCCATCTTCCTCATTGCCACGTTTCTCTTAGTCTTTGGGCATTTTATCGTCTTCGAGATGCTCTGGAGCGGGCAGACACCGGGAAAGCGAGCACTGGGACTCCGTGCAATCGATGATGCCGGATTTCCCATCACGTTTTTTCAGGCCGCCGCCAGGAATCTTATACGTATCGCCGATTTTCTGCCCATGGGCTACATCGGCGGGGCTATCTGTGCGTTCTCCCATAAAGAGTACAAGCGCCTCGGGGATATTGTTGCGGGGACAGTGGTTATTAAGGAGCGGAGCATGCTTCTGGCAAACGGTGCGCCGGTCGCAATAGTCCGTCCGCGCCCGAAGAATATCGAGCTTGCCGATACTGTCCTGAACCCTGTAACTGTGCTCTCGGATGCCGAAAAAGCGCTGGTGCAGCGCTTCGCAGCGCGTCGCCCGGAACTACTGCCTGAAGATGCCGAGCGTATCGCCTATCGCATCGTCGCTCCTATGGCGGCAAAGCTGAACCTGCGCTTTGCCAAAGGTCAACCCCCTCGCTATAGCGCGTTGCTTCTCTTGCTGGCTAGGCGCCTGGAAGAGGCCGAAGACGACCTTGTTTGACATATTATGGGCGCGGCGGGACTCGAACCCGCGGCCAAGCGGTTAAAAGCCGCCTGCTCGTCCATCTGAGCTTCACACCCGTTTATTAAAGCTCCGAGGGCAGGATTCGAACCTGCGCATGCCGCGTTCAAAGCGCGGTGTGTTTCCGCTTCACCACCCCGGAATAAAGTACGGCCACGGAGGGAATCGAACCCCCAGTCTCCTCGGTCGAAACGAGGCGCGATCGCCGTTACGCTACGCGGCCAGATTTGAAGCCTGCGACCGGATTTGAACCGGTGACCCCTCGCTTACGAGGCGAGTGCTCTGACCAACTGAGCTACACAGGCACGGATAAAAATTCCCCCGGCGAGATTCGAACTCGCGACCCACTGCTTAAGAGGCAGTCGCTCTAACCGACTGAGCTACAGAGGAGTAAAAAACAAAAAGACAGCGGCTTCGTTCCCATCCTTCGGGAAGAAGCCGCCGTCTTTGACAGTGTTCGGCGGATAGCACGAAACGAGTCAGACGTAAGGCAGAGCCTCCCGGTGGCGCGTGGTGCGCCGGGTGCGTTGCGTTTTCTGTCGTTTCGCGGTGAATGCCATCATCTCAGTGTTCTTATCGCCGGAGCGAGTATGGCTGCTAAAATAGGGGCATGTTTTCTAAGCCTGCCCCTCCCAATATTATTTTTATTCTTTCCGATGATCTGGCGCAGGGCGACGTCGGCTGCTACGGGCAGAAACTTATTCACACCCCGAACCTGGACCGCATGGCTGCTGAAGGCACACGCTTCATCCAGGCGTTTTGTGGCACCAGTGTCTGTGCACCGTCGCGCACCAGCCTGCTGACCGGGCTGCATACCGGGCACTCCCCTATTCGTGCTAATAGGGAGCTGGAGCCCGAAGGCCAGATGCCGCTGCCTGCTGAGACTCCCACGATTGCTCAGCTTCTTCAGAAGGCAGGCTATGCCACGGCGTGTATTGGTAAGTGGGGCATGGGTATGTTCGATACCACGGGGAGCCCGCTTAAGAAGGGCTTCGAGCATTTCTATGGCTACAACTGCCAGCGCCATGCTCATAGCTACTTTCCGACGTATTTGTATAACAACGATCAGCGCTTTACCCTGCCCGGCAACGATGGGAATACCGTGGGACAGACCTACGCCCAGAATCTGATTGCCGAGGAGACTCTGCGCTGGGTACGCGCGCAGAAAGATCAGCCGTTCTTTTTGTTCTATGCCATTACACTCCCGCATGGACGAGCGGAGATAGACGATCTGGGTATCTATAAAAACAAACCCTGGACCACGCTGCAGAAGACCTATGCCGCGCAGGTAACCCGGCTGGATAGTGATGTCGGGCGACTTATGGCGCTGCTGAAAGAGCTGAATATCGACAAGAACACGCTGGTGATTGTGGCAGGTGACAATGGTTCGTCGTATGCGCCAGAGTCAGAGATAGGGCGATTGTTCGAGCAGGCGGCCAATGGACTCCGGGGCTACAAACGTGGGCTCTACGAAGGGGCGCTACGGCAGGCAGCAATTGCCCGCTGGCCCGGCAAGGTCCCCGCCGGGCGAGTGACCGACGAGCCCTGGGCCTTCTGGGATTTCCTGCCCACCGCAGCGGAACTGGCAGGCGTGCGGGTACCACGCGGCTGGAAGACAGATGGAAAGTCTATCGTACCGCTGCTGCGTGGTGGAAAAGCGCCGAAGCGAGAGTATTTCTACTGGGAGCTACATGAAGGCACGCCCATACAGGCAGTGCGTTTTGGAGACTGGAAAGCAGTAAAGAACGGCCCAAAGGCGCCGCTGGAGCTCTACAATCTGCGAGTCGACCCTGGTGAGAAAGCGGATCTGTCCGCCAGGAATCCGAAGGAGCGAGCACGAGCGGAGCGCTTACTCAAAGAGGCACGCACTCCAGATCCGAACTGGCCGCTGTAGGCGCTATTCCTTCAGCAGTCGCTCTATCATAGGGATAAACGATGCTGCGGTGCGCTCTCCCTGCCAGCGGTAGCGGAGCCGCCCACGCTTATCTATCAGCAGAGTCACAGGAATCTCCTGGATATCGCCATAGGCGGATACTATGGCATCTGTGCCTAGCGCCTGGGGATAGGTGAGGCCTTTTGCCTGGCACCAGCGGGTTAACCCTGCTTCACCCTGAGGTTCGGAGAGCGCTACACCTATGACCTGAACCCCTTTTGCCCCATAGAGCTCGTGGATTGTTTGCAGCTCAGGAACCTCTATCTGGCAGGGCGGGCACCAGGTACCCCAGAAGTTAACCAGTGTTACTTTGCCATCTGTAGCTGGGGAGCACTCCTTGTCATCTGTGGTCTGAATCGTGACAGTGGGGGCAGGGTCGATTCGGTGCGGCTCGATATCAGGGAGTGGGACCGGTGTACCGTAGCGCGGTGCGGCGGTCTTCCACCAGTCTCGCCAGCGCTGCAGGCAGGCTGCCTTTTCCGCTTTTGAGAGGCGAGTGGTGTATCGCCAGGGTTTGTGCGTAAGCCGGGAAAGGGTACCAGACGCAAAGGAGCGAATCGGCTCGGAAGGCGTGTCCAGGCAGGTGATTAGCTCTGGAATCAGCCAGTCACCCACTTTATGGCTCTCTTTTCCTACGCGGGTGGAGGCCCAGCGAGACAGCTCCTCGCGCATCCACAGGTCATCGTCTACCAGCGCGGCACGTATATACGGGTAGTCTGCCGGAGCGCCTAGCTCGGCTAGCGCATAGGCGGCTTTGCGGCGCACTTCGGAATCGTTGTCGTTCAGCAGCGCGCGGCCAATCGCGCTGTCTTGCGGATCGGTGCCCAGGTTATCGGCGACTACCAGGCGCCGCGCCGGAGAGTCATCGTTCATCGCTCCTCGGAGCAGCTTTATCCGCTCCGCGCCGGAAGCATTTATAATCGCCGCACGGAGCGCTGGATCACCCGCATGGGAATGGGTGTCATTGCCCGATGGTTTAAGGTACACGCGTGCCAGAAGGGCGCCGGGGACCCCTAAGAGAAGGGCTGCCCCGGCACCAATCCAGAAACGCCGTTTTGTCTTCATTGACTGTTACGGGCTTCCCGCAGAATGGCTCAGGCCATCTGTGGGTCGCTGATACTCCACTGACCGGTTTCTACACGGCCCGCATAGTGCTGAGTCACTGCCATGCTGCCAGCGACTTTTACCTCGAAGTCGTACCAACCCTGGGTATCTTTTGTCTCTATAACAACCGTGGCGGTCGCACCTGGGGCTAGAGTTTTCTTCACTACGGACTTCTGATAGGCGCTCTGGTGAATCTCTACGGTTTGACTATTGGAGCGGCTGAAGTTCCGGAGAACGACATTGACTTTCCCGGTCAGGCTCTTTTTCGCCTGCTGATAGCCCACGCCTACAGCCAAACGACTTTCTGAGCTACCCTGAAAGGCCCGGTAGAACCCATTGGGACCATGGACTTCCAGGTGATACGCCCCTCCGGCAAAGTCGCTATGCGCCCACGAATCCATCAGCGTGTCTCCGGCTTTTACCGCATAGTGGCGTAGCTGCACTGTATTGGGCGCTGTGTACGCATAGACCGTAAAAGGCGCCCCTGCGGATTTTGCGCCGAAGACGCTGTTACCCGCACTGAGTTGAAGAGTGAAGGTCCCAGGCGAGGCGATTTGCTCATTGACCAGAAGCTCATAGGGTAGCGCGCAGGAGGGGCGTGTGCCTTTCTCCTGTTTGGGCAGCATAGCGCGAGAACCGGCGCGCGCCTGCGCTTGCTCCTCTGCTGTCAGCGGGCGCTGCTCTGTGGGCAGCTTCTGGAACTTGGCGCGGTGAATGGCTTCGACTACGGCGTCTCGCTTCAGGGGCGCTGGCGATTCCAGTTTCTCGCCTTTATAGGGGCGGAACACGGAGGTGAGATCACCACACACAGTTCGTCGCCATGGGGTAATGTTAGCCTCCTGCAACTTTTTGCCGGTCTTGTGGCTGAGAAAGACCTCCATGAACTGCAGGGGCGATGTATGGTCGAAGACCTCAGAACACACATTTCCGCCCCGGCTCCACGGCGAAGCGATGACCAGAGGCACCCGGTAGCCCAGACCGATAGAGCTTTCGCGCGCGTCTCTGGCGGGCTTGCGCTTGAGATCCTGGTCCAGGAGCACGTACTCCACCGAGGTATCGATACCCTGAGAGACTTTACCGCTATTCGGCTTGCTGGGGTGGGGTGGCACGAACGGTGGCACGTGGTCGAAGTAGCCATCGTTTTCATCGTAGGTCAGGATAAAGATGGTTTTCTTCCAGACCTCCGGGTTCTTGGTCAAGATATCTAGCGCCTCAGACACATACCACGCGCCGAACCAGGCAGAGCCGGGGTGGTCCGAGAAGTTAGATGGGGCTACTAGCCAGGAAACTGTGGGCAGTTTGCCGGTATTTACATCCTGCCGGAACTGATGCATCACATCACTCTTGGGGACCTTTACCTTGCGCTCTACATCACCGTCTTTGTAGGTAAGCTCAGTCAGCTCATGGTAGTCCGGGTCCATAATATTGGTGCAGAAGGCACGCTCGTGGATGCTGCGCTCTCGGGGGGAGAGCTTGTTGAAGTTTTCCTCGCTCCAGCGCTCTCGCTCCTGCTCCGCCTGCTCCAGTTCCTCGCGCTTGGCTGCAATCGCCTCCGTATGCTCCGCCGAGGGACCACCACGGACAACTTCGGCCTCCAGTGCCGCAAGCTCTTCTTGAAGCGCGGTTGCCTTCTTCTCTAAGTAGCGGCGATGCCCCGGTGAGAAGCGCACATGGAACTGGGTGAACCACTCAATCGGGTTGTCGGTAAAGTTGGCGAGCCAGTCCTCTTCTTCGTCCTTCCAGCCCATAGGCAGGCTCAGCTCGTTTTGATAGATCTTCCAGGAGACGCCAAGGTCTTCCAGACGCTCTGGAAACGTGGTCCAGCTAGCCTCACGCCCGTAGTCCACCTCTTCGTTGCGGACATTCGCGAACGCGCTGGCATCCATCTTCCTCTCGAATGGTACCGGTCCACAGGTAGCAGCGGTTAGGTGTGGTACCCGTAAGCGACGAGCAAAAGTGTTGATCGCAAACCGTGAAGGAGTCCGCCAGAGCATAGTAAAACGGCAGGTCCGCCCGGTGGTAGTAGCCCAGCGTGAGCGGCATCTGAGCTATCTCTTTGTGCCCAGAGGGTTTGGCCACCAGCCACTTATCGTAGTTCCCGTTGTTCCGCGCATCTACCTGGTTGGTCCAGGAGTGAGGCAGCGAACCGAGCCAGGTGACATTGGACTTCTGGATATCTAAGTGAAACGGTGCATAGGTATCACCATTAGCATTGGACTGAAGCCAGACCGGGTTCTTGTTGGGCAGAGAGATGGCACGGGGATCGTTGTATCCACGCACGCCGCGAAGCATGCCGTAACAGTGGTCGAACGAGCGGTTCTCCTGCATCAGGATAACGATATGCTCGGCATCTAAAAACGTGCTGCCTGGCTCCGGGTCAATAGCCATGGCCCGCTGAAGCGAACCAGGCAGTGTGCTCCATACTCCTGCTGCACCAGAAAGCAGCGCTGCCTTCTTCACAAACTCCCGTCGTGTCTGCATCCAAACCCTCCGCATCCCTGAATCGTGATAGGTCTCTTATTATTCCATGGAAATGCACGGAGAGAATTAGCAAAGTTTAAGAGATTGCCAGAGGCAATAGTGGGAAGTTTTTACTGAGCATCCTGGTGGTGGGAAGGAAGACGGCTATCTTGTTGCTAACTCTTCTGTGAGATAGCCATGCCAAGAACCTTTCAGAATCCGCTGACGCCTGGTGGCGCTGACCCCTGCCTGTTTACGTATAAGGGCTGGTACTACTTCTCCTGGACACGTGGCAGTGGTGTCTGGCTGCGAAAAGCTCGGCGCATGGAGGACCTGAAAAACGCTGCCGATGTGCAGGTCGTGAAACCAGACGCTCCAGAGCGGTCCACCATGATCTGGGCGCCGGAGTTCCATTTGTTGGATGGCCCCAACGGTAAGCGCTGGTATTGCTACTACACGGCGGCCAATGAAAAGTCTGTAGACGACTCGCACCGGATGTTTGTGGCGGAGAGTGCTACTGATGACCCTATGGGGCCGTATCAGTTCAAGGCCAGGGTGCTGACCGATCCGAAAGATGAAATCTATGCCATAGATGGTGGCCCGTTCGTACTACCCGATGGGAAGCTATACTTTGTCTGGTGTGGGCGGCCCAGCTCGGCGGGGCAGGGCATCTATATCTCACGCATGGAGAATCCCTGGACGACCACAGGGAATCGAGCCTACTTAGATCTCAATGGGCATGGGTGCCGGGTGGTGCGAGAAGGGCCGAACGCGATCGTGCGCAATGGTAAGGCTGTTCTCTGCTCTACTCCGTCTGCTCTGCAAACGAACCAGGCTACAAGCTGGCTATGGTCACGGCGGATATTGGGGCAGACTTATTGAACCTGGCTTCCTGGCAGAGCCACCCACTACCGGTGATAGCCCGTGTGGATCAGAACGGCGTGTACGGCCCCGGTCATAGCTTCTTCTTCCAGTCACTGGATGGAAAAAGAGGACTGGATTATCTATCACGTGAAGCAGACCACGAACACCACCTATGCGGACCGGGTTGCTTTTGCCATGAAGTTCACCTGGTCAAAAGAGGGAACTCCAGTGTTCGCCATCACACCATCTAAAGAGACACTGATTCGGGCGCCCTCTGGCGAACGTTAATAGCATCTAGAAGAAAAAACGCTCCCAGGAATTCTGGGGGTGTTTTTTGTTTCGCTTGACAGAATCTGCGGGTAGCGATAAGATTTGCACATATGCACGAAAAGTGTGCAAATGAGACAGAGGCAACAGCAGCACAGGAAGAGACACGAACGTCTCTTATGGATGCAGCGGAGCGGTGGTCGGCGCAGTTCGGCTATCGGCGGCTCAGCGTAGAGGATATTGCCACCGAGGCCGGGTTGAGTCGGCGGACGTTTTATCTCTATTTCAGCAGTAAAGAAGAGATTACGTTAGCCATAGATGACCGGCGAATTGCCCGTCTGGTAGCGCGGCTGGAGCAAGAGGCCGGGGCGGGCGCTTTCTAGTACGGAACGCTTGCACCGAATGCTGGTGGGGCGGGTGCTGTTCCTATTCGATGAGGTTCAGAAGCGAGCCGCGACGTTCGACGAGATCGTGGAATCGACCCGGACTGCCTACATGCCGCGCCGAATCGGTTATCTTCGGGCAGAGGCTGCCGTTTTTACGAAGGTGCTATTGCAGGGGCAGGAGTCCGGGGAGCTGTGGGTAGATGACCCGGAGCGAATGGCGCTGACTCTCCTTCTGGCTACCAATGCCCTGATGCCCTTCAGCCTGAGCGCACAGCAGCGAACAGATCGAGATTGGGTAGAGGGGCGTAAGACGACGCGAATCGTGGAGCTACTGCTACGAGGACTGCAGCCCCTAAAAGGGAGGGAATAAGGAGTCATGAAGGTTTTCTATGTGTTTTATACACGGAGTTACCAGTGCTTCTATGGCACTCTGTCTTTCTTTGGGGGCGATTCCAACCACCATGGCAAACACAACACTAAACCAGCAGATGGCGCCAGTGCCGCCGGGAAGACACCTGCAGGGAAGCAGGCGCAGGGGCTGATAGACGCGCTGAATAGCGGCAAGGCGGATACCATGCGCTCCCATGTCTCCGGGCAGTTCGGCGAGAGGCTACTAAAAAGAGATGCCACTGGAGTCCCATGTGGGACAACTGCAGGGCTTTGCGGAGCGAGCTGGCAAACTCACTCCAATTCGAGTGCTTGACAGTTCCAATGTTCAGATTCGTGTGCTGATCAGAGAAGCCAAATCCGGGCGAACATCGGTGATGTATATCCGGACCACCGATACCGCGCCGCATAAAGTAGATGGCATCCGGGGTCTCCGAGGCGCAGCCCTGGGATACGCTTCCCCTGCCGGAAGTGCCGAAAGGAAAACCCACGGAGAAGCAGGTTGCAGAGTATCTGGATGCCTATCTGAAACCACTGGTGGAGGCGGATGCATTCTCGGGTTCGGTACTGGTGGCCAAAGATGGCAAGGTGGTCTACCGCAAGGCGTTTGGGTTGGCCAGCCGGGCCTGGAACGCGAAGAACCAGCCAGATACAAAGTTCAATCTTGGCTCCATGAACAAGATGCTGACGTCGGTGGCTATCGCGCAACTCATGGAACAGGGGAAATTAAACTGGGACGATAACCTCGGCAAGTTTCTCCCCGACTGGCCGAATAAGGATGCCCAGCAGAAGGTAAAACTCTCGCACCTGCTCACGCACACCTCCGGGATGGGCGACTACTTCAACGATGACTTTGCGAAAGCCTCACGAGATCGCTTCCGCGCCGTTGCCGACTACATCCCGCTCTATGCCGATAAGCCGCTCGCCTTCGAGCCAGGCAGCCGATTCAGCTATAGCAACGGTGGCTTTATGACTCTGGGTGCTGTGCTAGAGAAGGTCAGCGGCAAGGACTACTTTACCTATATCCGCGAGAACATCTACAAGCCTGCCGGAATGAAAAACTCCGACTCGTATGATTTAGACGAGGATACTCCGAACCTGGCGACAGGCTATTCCTACATGCGCAGCCTGGAAGGCCCGAAAACCAGGCCCCAAAAAGCGCTACAGCAATATCTTCCTGCACGTGATCAAGGGAGGCCCTGCCGGTGGCGGGTATTCCACCGTGGATGACCTGTTTGCCTTCGATCAAGCGTTGCGCACAGGGAAGCTGATTAAGAAGGAGACGTTTGAGCGTATCCTGCAGGCGAACGGTGCGGAGAAGAACGAGGCCAAGACCGACAAGCGTGCCTATGGATTCGGTTTCCAGACAGAGTGGCACAATGGTCAGCGGATTGTGGGGCACAGCGGTGGCTTCCCTGGCATCAACTCCAATCTGGACATGTATCTGGATTCTGGCTGGACAGTCGTCGCCCTCTCGAACTACGACGACGGAGCATCGGTCGTGAGCGACCGATTAAAAGACTGGCTGACACGGTAATCAGAGAAAAACAAAAAACGCCCCTAGAGTATTCTGGGGGCGTTTTAGCTGATAGCTGGATTCAAATCATCTATTTGATTCCTTAGCAGGAAAAGCCTCTATCAACCACCATATAGGAGTATTCTCCGGAAAATCTCTTACTGCGGTTATCTATAAGGGATAGGCTTGCATGGTGAATGAAACATGCTATTTAGTTCTGGTCATAGGGCTATGTGAGGCTCCATAATGCTGACACAGTAAAGAGGAGATATATATAGAATTGAGGTATTAGGCTCGTGATTTAACAACCTGGCTCGACATCGCCGTAGAAGTAGAGGAGCAGTAAGAAGTCTAGCTAGTATCATTAGAGAAAATACTATGGATAGAGTTACAGAGAAGAACGATTTACTTGTCGAGATTGGGCTATTGTTCTCGGATTTGATTAGGTACGCAAAGAATCCCAGTAAGTATAGTGATCAGGAGGCCTCCCGAACATTTGCCCGATTTGCACACGATATGCCGCTAATGGTCGAGAGTGTAAACAAGTTTTGTAAATCTGAGCCTGGACACGATTATGCCGTGAATAGGTCACGCTTCGAGCATGCTGTGTACCCAATTAATAGCATACTAGTTCACAATCCTGAAACTGTAGCAGATGCTATACCAAGGCAATTTCAGGCGGCTAAGGAGGCTATCGTTGCGATCCCAGTCATTGAAAATGGAACAATCCAACCTGCTAATTCTCCCTTTGCTACCTACCGCCTTTTGCACGATATCTTTGCCTCGGATGCTCTTAAAACCCTCACTCTCGTTGATCCTTACGTCGATGCCTCTATCTTTCACCGTTACCTGAAAGTCATTGATGGATCTGTATTGATAACCCTTATTACCCAGGAACCCAGGGCTAATGCGAGCCGCACAGACCGAGATCGATGGAACGGCTTCGTAGATGTATCCACGATCTTTGCTGTAGATAGGGGGAGCACAAATTACAGGCTCATCGCTGCGACTGGTATACACGATCGGCAGCTACTCGTAGATAAGAAACGCCTCTATCACCTCGGAGGGTTTCTCAAAGACGCAGGCAAGTCTCAACCGTACACCATAACGACAGCGGACTTGACTCCGCAGATGGACCACGAAATCCAGAGATTCATCAGTAGCGGAACGGAATGGTTTGGCCCGGCTCAGCAGACTCACCTGACATGAAACCCACCTCATTACAATTCACCCTCATCATCGGCACCATGCTCGTGCTATGTGGCACCTCCTACAAGCTCGGGCAGGACTCCATGCCCCCTATCTTGCTTATCCAGCCGACGCCAGCCCCGGCCACAGCATCGATACCAGGGCCTACAGCGCCTCTCTGCCCTACACCCGCTCCAGTCCGGAACATGCCTAACTGCAGCATTCCCCCACCAGAACCCACACCTGTGCCAGAGGGGCCGAGTTGGGTTAGATTTAGTGTATCTGGTGAAATATTACAACCGCGAGAGGGGCGCATTCTGGCAGTCCCACCGGAAGAGGAAAAGCGCATGAAGAGTTGGATAGTGAACTGCAAGAACACTCCAGAAGTGGATGGGTGCGAAGCGCTAGGGAAATATCTGGCCAAGCGCGGAGAGTGGCAGGACGAACAGTAACACCACGCACGCGCCGCCAGCGGTAGGCGACTACTAAAAACAGTAAGCAGCTCAGATGAAGAATCGCAACAGTATCGTGGCTTTTGTGCTCGGAGTGGTAGCAACTGTCACTGCCGTGGCAGCTATTCCCGCACAGGCGCAAAATTCAAAGATCGATCTTGACTCTGTACCTGAAACTTTTAAGAAAGCGCCTGATTGGAAAAGGAAAAGCTTCGCCTTCTTAATCCCTGTTTCTATTAACCGAACGTCCTATTCCTACAATGCCGAGACAGGGATTGCTACGGTTTATGGTGGTGATTACACCTGGATGTCTCATCCAAAAGCCAAAGACCTACCGGGAGTCCTGGTTGAAACAGTTTTTGGCAAATCAAGTTATTACGATGGGGAAAAGGAGTTCGGCATTAAACAAAGTATAGAAAAATACAGTGCTGACGCGCATAAACTCATTATCAAAAATATGGCGGACTTGCATGAACTTAAGATCGTCAGGTTAAAAGAAAATATATTGGCTTTTTTGGATAAGAAAGAAAAAACACCAGAATTCGGCTTAATGGATCTTGAAAGCCCTGTATTTGGCGTTTCCTTCGCTATGGATAAGCGGGCAGCAAAATCGGTGCTCCCAGAACTTCAGGTCGTTTTTTCCGTTACCCTGTCTGGCAAGGAATCAGTGATAACAGATAAGTCGGAGCGCGAACTCCCGACAGCGGAGCACCCTGTAGACATCAACCACAAATTCATGGGACTTATCGTAAAAGTCGATAAGGTGATGGTAAGAAATCGAATGGACAAGAAGGTGTGGAAGACGCTTGTCGTTATCCCGTCTGGGCCACGTAAAGTGTCCAAGGGGAATAAAGCCCAATAACCGACAGACCAGGCCCCACTGCCGCCATTGCCGCGTGTGACGAGCTGGATCTAATTGAGGACAATCTCAGCCTGGCATCTTTAGAGACCTTTGACATAGGGGCTGATGGTTTTGGTTTACTGGATCGAGTGCTAGAAAGTGCTGACAACCTGAAGTTGATGAGTGCCGAGGAGTTGCGGGAGTTCCTGGTAGCGGCAGGGACAGACCCAGATGAGATCAGTTTTTCGCCCCACTCTGGCGTTTACGAAGCATAGCGGGGGTAGGCGCCGAGAGCGACCTGCGACCAACCAGCCGTCTAACTGCTCAAAAAGCCAGCGATGATCGCGCTCAGTCGCGACGGGCTGACTCCTAAAACCACGCTGACGGGCGAGCTGGCTATGATCCAGCACCACCCGTCGCCTGGTATACTGCCGCCCTTCACCAAATTTGGTGAGACAGCTACTGTTTTTTGCATTTTGCCTTCCTTCGACCCCTCGAAGTATGGGCAATTCCCTCACAAAGAAGCCGACAACTGGATTCGAACCAGTGACCTGCTGTTTACGAAACAGCTGCTCTACCGCTGAGCCATGTTGTGCTCTACACCTTGCTGGTTTTCACTCCTGATGGTCAGGAAAGAGATTCAGGGCCATCCAGCGAGGTCGAGCTTCAAGCTGGAATATATCATTGAAGCGCAGGCGCTCTACAGTTGCCCGTCCCACTGGTGTAAGGCCGTGGATTTCAAAGGTTGCAGCGTTAAAGACAAAATGCTCCTCCCAGCCATCTCGCCTGGGATGAAATAGCGATACCGTCTCACCAGACTCCGAGTCTATACCGTGAGTAAATGCCCCCTTGAACGAATTACAGGCTCGGCAGGCAAGGCACAGGTTTGGGAGGTCATCCGAACCTCCGTCCGCCGAAGGTAAGATATGCTCTACTTCGAAGCGAAAGTTGAAAACGGATTCTGGGGCATGGCAATATTCGCAACGTCTGCCTGCTCTCCGAGAGACCTCGGGGTAGAGGGAGTTCATAGGGAGTTCATGCGGCGTTGGAGAGGGAGCGTTGCTGTAGAAGAGGTTCGGTACGCTCTATGGTCGCACGGAACTCCTTCGCAATTAGAGCATGGAGCTCCTCTTCTTCTTGTGGAGTAAGGGGGGAGCCGTTTCCTTTGGCACGTGCCTGGAGTTCCTGCAAACGGTCATGATCTTGTAGGGTAAAGAAGTGGTCTGGTTTATCCTGCTGAATAAGAAGAAGCGGCTCGTTAACTTCTCCAAGCAGGCTTAACAGGCTATCCAGAGCGGTTCCCAGTGTAGGACCTTCCGCATGTAGCGAATCCTGATGCGCTTCAAAAGGGGCATCTGCGGCATCGCGTCGGATGAAGATGACGTTTCCCATGAATTTCCTACAATCAGATGGTATCAGGCGAAGGAGGCTTCCGCGAACAAAAACAAACACCCCCAGAGTACTCTGGGGGCGTTCAAGCCGACAACCGGATTCGAACCGGTGACCTGCTGTTTACGAAACAGCTGCTCTACCGCTGAGCCATGTCGGCACGGCAGCAACTCTCAGAATATCACTTCACGAACAGGACTGTCAAGGAGGTACAATCTGGGAGTATGTCCGACCTGCACCCCGTTCTTATCCACGGTTCCTGGCGCGCCGCCGAGGCGCCGACTGGCTCGTTTTCTGGTGTTAATCCCGCTACCGGGGAGACGCTGGAGGACCGCTACCCGATTAGCTCCCGCGCTGATATTGACGCTGTTCTAGCTGCTGCCGAAGAAGCCGCACCGAAGCTGCGTGCGCTGACCCCGGAAGCGATAGCGGCGTTTTTAGAGGACTATGCCGCTCGAATCGAGGCAAACCGGGAAGCGATTACCGAAGCGGCGAACGCGGAGACCGGGCTGCCGGTAGAGCCGCGCTTGAACTCGGTGGAGCTGCCGCGCACCACGAACCAGCTCCGGCTGGCGGCAAAAGCGGCCCGAGAACGAAGCTGGACTCGCCCGATAATAGACACGACGGCTGGGATTCGCTCTATGCACGAGCCGCTGGGCGGTGCGGCGCTGGTGTTCGGACCTAACAACTTCCCGTTTGCGTTCAATGCCATCTCGGGAGGGGATTTCGCGGCGGCGATAGCGGCACGCTGCCCGGTGATTGCCAAGGTACATACCAGTCACCCGACTACTAGCCGCCTGATGGCCGAGTGTGCGCACGAAGCAGCGCAGGCGCAGGGGATGCCCGCAGGCACGGTGCAGGTGCTCTACCGCATGGATCACGCGCTGGCGACAGAGATGATCCTCCACCCCGCCGTCGCTGCCGTAGGCTTTACCGGTAGCCGGAGCGCGGGAATGACGATCAAGCACGCCGCTGATTCGCTGGGTAAACCTGCTTACTTAGAGATGTCTAGCGTGAACCCGGTGCTGATTCTGCCGGGTGCGCTGAAAGAGCGCGGCGAGGCGCTGGCTACCGAGTTCTTTACCTCCTGCACCATGGGGGCAGGGCAGTTCTGCACGAATCCTGGG
The DNA here is from genome assembly GCA_049840835.1 of Armatimonas sp. Classification (GTDB taxonomy): domain Bacteria; phylum Armatimonadota; class Armatimonadia; order Armatimonadales; family Armatimonadaceae; genus JANLTX01. The sequence continues at coordinate 264,005 of JASGJG010000003.1, forward strand.
CTGATTGTGCTACCTGCGGGTGCGGAAACCGAGGCGTTTATCCAGAAGGCAACGGAAGCGTTTGCGGCGGCTCCAGCTCCGGTGCTGCCGAGCAAAGGCGTACGAGATGGTCTGGTAGAGTCTGTGGAGATTCTCACCGAAGCCGGAGCAACTTTGCTCGCGGGCGGCAAGATTGGACCCGAGCCAGGCTTCCGGTTCCAGCCCTCACTGCTCCGGGTCTCTGCCGCGCAGTTTGCGAAGGACCATAAGCTTCAGACCGAGGCGTTTGGACCGGTAAGTCTGATCGTGGTCTGCGAGAACGAAAGCGAGTGGCTGACCGTAATTGCTGCCCTGGAGGGTAACCTGACCGGTGCGCTCTATACCGCTACAGACAACACAGATGATGCGCTCTACCAGAAGCTGACCCCGCCGCTACGCGTGAAAGTGGGGCGGCTGTTAAATGATAAGATGCCGACCGGCGTGGCGGTGAGTGCAGCTATGAACCATGGCGGACCGTTCCCTGCTACCGGGCATCCCCACTTTACCAGTGTGGGAATGCCCATAAGCGTAGCACGCTACTCGATGTTGTGCTCGTACGACAATGTTCGCGCCGACCGCCTGCCGCTGGAGCTTCAAGACGGTAACCCGCTCGGTATCTGGCGCTCTGTTGATGGAGAGTGGACCCGCTAGGCGGCAGTCGCAGGAGAGGAGCTACTACTCTCCTGCTGGTCTTGCCATTCCGACCAGTACCGAATGATGGTCGGAATGGCAGCCGCTACCGGTAGGGCGAACAGTGCCCCGATGATTCCCCACAGCGACGAGCCGATTAGAATGGCCAGCAGAATCGCCACGGCAGGCATCTTCATCATCTTGCCGTAGATTCGCGGCACGATCACATAGCTCTCCAGTGCGTGATAGAGCAGGTAACCCACCAGCACAATAAACGCGGTTCCAGGGCTCTTGGTCAGCGCCATCATGACCGCGGGAACGGTACCGATGAAGATACCCACTATCGGCACGGCATCGGCAATCGCCATCAGGCCCGCCAGAGCTAGCGGCTCAGGAACGCCCAGCACGAACAGGAAGACAGCGGTAAAGGCTCCTGCGAGCGCCGACGTAATCACCTGCCCACGAATGTAATCGCCCATCTGCTCACCGATCTCCCCGAAGAAGCGGCGCAGTAGCAACCGGCACTCTTTGGGGAACAGTCCGGTGAGGGTGGTGGCTACCCGCCCGCCATCTGCCAGCAGATAAGTGGTCATCAGGAGCACGGTAGCCAGATTGGCGATAAAGCCAAGGACCGGAGTAGCAATACTCTGCAAGGTCTGTGGCGCAACCTCCACGGCGGCAGAAGGCTTGGTCCATTTATTCGCCATGCGATGATAGGCCGGACCGAACTTACCCAGGGATTTTTCAATGCGCAATGAGTTCTCGGGCAGCTTCTTGATGAGATTCCCGGCTTGATTGACCACTGGTGGCACAGTGAGTGCAAGAAACCCGACAATGCTCAGCAAAACGGCGCTAATGATGATAGTCACCGAGAAATGCTTGGAGAGCTTTTTCTGAAGCGCCTTGGAAATAGGGGTTAGCGTAGCTGTCAGCATGAGTGACAGCAATATAATGGTCACTACGCCGGAGAGCCGGAAGAGCAGGAAGATGGCCAGGAGAACAACGGCGATTAAAGCGGTGAACTCTCGCAGCTTCGCGAAAAATTCGTTTATGGAGCGGGGATCTATTTGATACATAGTGGAAGAGCGCCCCTCCCCGTTTTCACGCGGGGAGGGATGTTCTAGGAGGTCAGGGCTGGACCAGTAGCTGGTTAACGACTTTGTCGGTGCGCTTGCTGTCCTTAATGGACTTCTCCGCGATTTCACCCGCTTTCTTTTTCAGGGCGTTGTTAATCACATGCCCCTTCAGGTGAACGACTCCGTCTGCCGTGTCTACATCGATCTTATTCTTGGGATCATTGAGGTCCGAATCGGCGGCTATAGCGAGCTTGACCTGCGGAGTAACAACTCCCCCGCCTGCTATCTCTTTACCGGCGCCTGCAGCGGCATCTCCCATTTTCTGAGTTGCCTGTGCGGCAGCCTGACCCGCATCACTGGCGGTTTTCGCGGCAGCCTGACCCGCATCGCTGGCAGCCTTCGCTGCAGCCTGTCCGGCCTCGCTCGCCGCTTCCTTGGTAGCCTCGGTGTTCTTGGCCGTATCCTGTGCCACACCTTCGGCAGTGTTCTGGCAGCCCATCAGGGCAAAGAGTCCTATCAGCGCCATTGCCGGAAGGAGTCCAGTTGTCGTTCGGGAAATTTTCATTTGTATGCTCCTTACATCTTCCCTGGTGAGAATTCTCGCCAGGGAAGATAGATTCTCAGACTCGCTTACCAGTCTTATCGTCTGTGTTATCGCCGGTTACAGCATCGGCTACTTTCTCGCTGATGCCACGGGTATCGGGCGAGCCGTCTCTGGTATGTCCACCTGTCTGTACTCCGGGAATGCCATTGTCGATAAGCGGGGGAGGACCATCGGAGACGACCTTACCTGTCTTGTCATCGATATAGTCTCCAGTAATCGCATCGGCAGCCTTCTCGGTCATGCCACGAGTATCCGGGCTACCATCGTTGGCGTACCCACCCGTCTGAATTCCAGGAAGCCCATTGCCTAACCGCTCATCGTAGTTATCGTCGTAGCGACGGCCAGATAGGTCGGCGTGGTCGTCCACGATTTTTCCGGTCTTGTCGTCGATGTTGTCTCCGGTGATGGCATCGGCAGTTTTCTCCATCATGCCACGGGTATCCATGGTGCCGTCGACTGCGTGACCACCGGTCTGAACGCCGGGGAGGCCGTTGTCCACGACCGTGGGGGCGTTGTCCGTGTAGCTATCACCATCCACACGGTCAATGGCAGCTACCGCAGCGCCGCTGGCAACTGCGCCAACAACGCCGCCGATAACTGCGCCCGCTACCGCACCCAGAGGACCCGCTGCCGCGCCTGCAATGCCACCGGTGATAGCGCCACCGATACCGCCCATGCGTGCGCCTTTTTCCGCGTCGGTCTCACCATCTGGGTTGATATGCTGGCCATCGATGGTCTCATCACGGAGCTCTGTTGTCTCATCGTTCATTGTCGTAACTCCCTTCAGCTCTGTTAACTTCTTAGTTTTTTTTGATGTTTGCTCGCCGTTCAGCGATGCACTTAATAAGTGGGGGAAATTACGTCGGTTCCGTGAAATTAAAAAAGAATGAGGATGACTCAGGTACCTGGTCGCCACTGATAAAGATGCCGGAGCAGGCGCTCTTTTGAGACCACTTTGCCGTCCTGGCGAATGGTGCGATACAGCTCCGCTCGAATCTTGCCCTCACCTAGCGTGCGTGAGCGCGGTGTGAGCGTAACCTGCCGGTTTCCCACCGGAGCACCGAACAAAATCGCCCTCAGAGTATTCCCCTGAAACGTGTAAGAGATATACACAGGGCTGCCCGTGTTGTTGGTGAACTTGAGATCTTTCGTGCCGTAGGCCACTGTCGCATCTCGTCCGAGCGGGAGATATGCCACCGGGCGAGAGTGAGGATTAACCTCACGGATAGTGAGTCCTGCAAGGGCTGCCGCATTGAACAGCGTGCCGGTCACCTGCGAGACTCCGCCACCGATTCCCGGTGTTTTCAGTCCGTTTTCAAACACGGTAGCGGTGCGGTAGCCGCGGGCCTGGGTGCGCTCGCCCACTACATGGTTTAGAGAGAATGTTTCACCGGGAGCGAGCAGCGTGCCATCTATCGCCTGGGTCGCAATTCCGATATTGATGTTCCGCTTGGGCACTGCGCTGGTGTGCGTGGTCATCTGCCCCAGAATCGCCGTGATTCCCTGGAGCTTTTCGTCAGAAACTGGCGGTGGAGTCTTGGTCAACGCTACAGTGAAGTGAGTGACTGTCGGGTCAGCACCCACGGTATCGAGAAGCATTTTTGCTGTCTGCTCTATATCTAACTTACGAGCGTAGGCGCCAGGGACCAGCGTGACTTGCTTCTGATTCAAGCCCAGCCGTGCGTTTATAGCATCCTGCTGAAATTTAGGAGAGATACGTGTCAGAGCACTCTTGAGGGCTGCGGGATCTATAGCGAAGAGCTGGACACCACCCCTGGTGTTGAGTTGAAAGCCCAGCTCGCGGCGGGTGCGAGTAATCGTTGTCTTGCCATCGGTCAGAGTGATGTTTACGGCCAGCTTGTCAGCGGTATCGGTCTGAGCAAAGGCAGCTCCGGCCAGAGCGGTCAGCACAAAAGCGCCTCCGATACGATAGGCGTTCGGATTCATAGGTGTAATCTTCCTTTTAGAGTTTTCAGGTGGGGGGCTGGGGCGGAGTTTCCGGGGTCATGACCCGAAGCACACCCGGAGCGATAGTGAGTTTAGCTGGAGTTTCTCCGGCCAGGTCACCATCCATCTGGAGTGGAATCGGCTTGTCGGATTCTATGATGACTTCCTTGCCCCGGTAGAGGTGAATGGTATCGTTCTCCGGGTGGCGACCCAGAGCGACTGAGGCAAGCTGCGGCAGAAAAGCAGCGTTGCGCACCGGGGTAGGCAGGGTAGGGGCTAAGAACACCGCGACATCTAAGAGGCCATCATAGATGCTGGCGCCGGGCAATAGGCGAAGATCGCCGCCATAGAGAGACGTGTTTCCCACAGCAAAGAGAAACACATCGGTCTCGGGAAGTTCCTGCCCATCGATGCGAATACGCACGCGGGGTGGGGTAAAGGTAGCCAGCGCGCCTACAGCAGCCATGGCGTAGGCGGTAGCTCCCACAGCACTCTTGATATCCGTGTTTACCTGAGCCACGGTGGCACTATCCACTCCGCCGGAGCAGACCAGGAGAAACGGCTCTCCATTACAGAGCCCAATATCTATCGGAGTTGCAACCCCATCTAGAGCAACATCAACAGCAGTCGCGGGATCGTCTATAGGAATCCCGAGCTCACGCGCCAGCACGTTGACCGTGCCAAAGGGAATCAGCGCAATAGGCACACCGCTATTCTGCAGGGCTTTAGCGACCGCGCGAACTGTGCCATCGCCACCGGCAACCAGAACCACATCTGCCGTGGCAGCGGCCTCATGGGCTAAGTCCAGCAGGTCCTCACCGGGGCGCAGGGTAATTTCTTGCCAACGCCCCAATCGCTCCCCCAATCTCTTTCGAGCCTGATCGAGCGCGGTACTGCCAGCCGCAGGGCCAGAGTTCGTGTTAGACAGCAGTACCGCGCGCAGAGATCCCTTGCCAGACAACAAAGCCATACACGATTGTATACCCTAGTTTGCGTGAGCCGCTTCTGTTACCGCTGTCTTGCCTTCTACAGGGGCCTGCTGCTCTTTATGCTGCATAACAGCACCAATAACACTCATCACTATGAGGGCCAGCACTACCAGGGCGATTCCGGTTAGAAAGAACACCGAGGCCTGACTCCGGCGCGGTTGCAGCTCCGGGTCTTCGTTTATGTCGCCTTCTTTTCTGGCTCGAAGCCAACGCATTATCATGGGTTTCTCCTTCCTCTGTTACCTATGCCGCCGGGTTACTTTTTCCGCCGCTCGACGTACTTTTCCCCATTCCAGACATAGTAGATAGTCTCTTTGAAAGCGGGCTTGTTATCCGAACCGGGCTCGTTCACATCTACCCGCACCATGCGAAAGCCGCGCTTGTCGATTTCGTTAAAGGTCGTCTCCCGCCGTCCATCGGCGCTTTTCTCCGAGAAAAGCTGCATGCTACCTCGCATACCGAACCCGCGAGAGAAGACCAGCATCAGGTGGTCATCAGTGCCCTCAAAGACAACCATGGGCTGCTTTTGCTTGCCAGGCACCAGCCAGAGCGGTTTCAGCAGATACTTGTCTCGGCTCTGCGCCGGTCCTGGGAACTCCAACTCGAAGCGCTGGATCTGCTTGCCATTGGGTGAGATGACATCGATATAGCCTGTGGCTGGCTTCTCCCTCACCGGTATAGAACGCGTGCAGCATAATCTTGCCGCCCGATACACCGTAGTTCAAGGTTATAAAGCGGCCAGAGTTCGCCCCCTGAATTGCCATCTTCTTGATAGATGCTGGAGCAGGGCCTTCCGTAAAAGTCGGCGGAGCGGCGCTAACGGCTCCGGCTATAGCGGTGAGTGCAAGTAACCAGGTAAGTTTTCGAGTCATCTTTCCGTTTGTTCCTGTATAAGAAGCAAGGGAAGCACAAAGTGCTTCCCAGGCTAACTTAGGAGGGGGTTGCTGCGCGCTTAGCGGGCAGCCGTGCGCTCAAGGTCCGTGGTTGGAGCCTTGGCAATATAGCTGTTCGCCATGACGAACAGATCAGGTCGAGCGTTCAGCTTGGGCATCACCTTGGCCAGGTTCGCTGCCCAGACTTTTGCCAGCCCCATAGGAGTGGAGTTGTTCGCCTCAGCCTCGGCTTTTCCGATCGGGACGATGAGCTGTCCATTGGCGACAATCTTGGCGCCGTAGTTGCCCATAGGCTTGACCTGGATATCGGAACCGCGCAGATACGGGTTGTTCAGAATAAGGCGCAGGCGGTCATAGACATCGTTGGCGCGGTCATCGGCGCTCTTGTACAGGTCCGAGTCCGACCGAAGCACAAAGAGGGTTTCCCCACCCTGACCTACGAGGACATCTGCACGAGCGCTGGTACCGGCAACCGCCAGAGCGCATAGGGCGAACAAAGTAATCAGTGTCTTTTTCATGATCTTCAACTCTCCAGAGATTTTGTTTAAAGTCGGGCGTCGATCAAGCCGGTGATACCGACCCCATAGACGCGCTTGATACCGGCGCTACTACTTACGTTCTTAGTGGAAACAGGTACTAAGGCCTTCAGTCGGAGCTGAGTACCCACTCGTACGCTGCCTTCCACCTGGGCGACAGCCTGCACCTGTTTCACGGCGCTCGCGGGACCGGAAACCTGCACGGCACCGGCGTAGCCACCCTGACCCACAGACACAATCGGCACAACCTTAGTCATGTTGCCACCGACCCGGTTCGGGTCTCCCGCGATTTTGTTAAAGGCGCTGTTTATCTGTCCACCGAACTTATCGATAATGACCACAATCGCAGCGCCCGTTAAAATCTTTTCAAGCTGCGCATTCGCTACTACTGGCAGAGTGGCTAGGCCCACAGTGGCCGCCAGTCCGCCCAGGGCGATTCGCCTCTTTTTGTTGAGTTTCATTCTTTCCTGTGACTCTCTTAAATCGACTTACTGTGTTTAGCCGTAGCTCACGTAGCGAACTCGGTGGTTGCCACGCATCTGGTAGTAGCCGATTTTCTTACCGCGGCTGTTGTAGCGGTACTTGCGCCATGCGGTCTGCTTGGCTTGCTTTTTGCGCTGGTCTTCGTACTTTTTACCGGCGTAGGCAGCGCCTGCACCTAGTAGGAGTGCGCTCTTCGGATCGCCCTTAATGGACTTGTAGAGCGCTGCGGCTCCCAGGCCGAGACCCAGGTTACGCATGTTATTTTTGTCCTTCTGACGAGCGGACTGGGCGAAGCCAGCACCCGCAGAAAGAAGCATAGTTCCGGCAAGAGCCAGTGCGATTCGAGCTGTTTTAAGTGTGTTCTGCATTGTTTGAACTCCTTTATGTTTCTGTTGGGGTTCTTATACGGTTCCAAGGCCCTGGTTCCGAGAATATTCGCAGAAAGAGGTATGATGAGTTACGTTATGACACGGCGAAGCACTCATCTCACGATTGCCTTTGGGGTCCTGCTGGCGCTGCTGGTCGGCAACGCCATTTTTGCCAATCGCGCGATCCAGGGAATGGTAGATTCTCAGCAGCTTGTAGAGCACACATTAAAAGTGCAGCTAGGGCTACAGCAATGTCAGTCCGAGTTCGAGCGGTCTATGTCTGAAGTGCGGGCTTACTTCAATACCAGCGACTCTTCGTTTTTAGCGAACTGGACAAACAGCCGCCGCGCACTCTGGCAAGAGATATCCAAACTAAAAGAAATTACATCGGATAACCACGTTCAAACAGAGCACCTGGAAAAGCTAGAGAAAGCCATTAAGGCGCAAGATGCCTTTATTCAGGAAAGTCTGGAGACAAAGCATAGAGATTTTGCCGATAAGCCCTGGGTATTCAAAAAATCAAACCTGGAGAAGTCGAAAGCCTTCATTGCCGAAATAAATCAACAGATACGGGGCATGGAGAACGAAGAGAAGATGCTCTCTGCGGATCGTGAGAGCAAGTCAGAGCGAGCGGAGAGAGATGCGCGTATCACGATTTTTGGCGCCACCGTGATGGCTTGCCTGACACTGCTGAGTACTTTTCTGCTAATTCGCCAGATGTTCCGGGAACGCGAGATATCCGAAGATCAGATACGGCAAGCCAATGCCGAACTGGAACAGCGTGTTCAAGACCGAACCCGGAGCCTGCAGCTTGCCAATGAGGGTTTGCATACCGCGAACAAAGAACTGGAAGCTTTCAGCTACACGGTCTCGCATGATCTGCGAGCACCCGTGCGCCATGTGCTGGGTTTTGCCGAGCTTTTGGAGAAGCGCTCTGGAGAGCTTTTAAACGATTCTGGCAAGCGCTATCTGATGCTTATCAAAGAGGCCGGGCAGCGTGCTGGAGCGCTGATAGATGACCTTCTGGCGTTCTCACGCATGAGCCGAACTCAGCTGGATTTCCGGAACATAGATATGAACGATAAGGTTGCCAAGGTACAGGCAAATACTGTGGATGCGTATCCGGATAAGACAATTCAATGGACGATAGAGCCACTACCCGAGGTCCATGGCGACCCGGCTATGCTCCGGCTTGTCTGGCAAAACCTGCTGGATAACGCGGTGAAGTATTCCAGCAACAACGATGTGATTCAAGTCCGAGTCGGAGCAGACCGCGAAGGAGACGATTGGGTGTTCTTCGTGAAAGACAACGGAGTTGGATTCGACATGGAGCACGCCCAGAACCTTTTCGGAGTCTTTCAGCGCCTGCATGAAGACGAGTCTTTTGAAGGCACAGGTATCGGGCTGGCGAATGTTCGGCGGATTGTAGCGCGCCACGGGGGGAGAACCTGGGCAGAGAGCGCACCGGGCCAGGGAGCTACGTTCTACTTCTCCTTACCCGCTACTCCGCCGGAGAGCGAGACCAGGGGGTCTGCATGAAGGAATACCAGTTTCTGCATTTAGAAGACGATCCGTTCGATGCCGAGCTGGTGCGCACGCACTTAGAAGACTACGGAATATCCCATTCTCTGAAGCGGGTAGCCGATAAGACCACGTTTGTACGCGCTCTGGATACCTCCCTACCAGATCTGATTATCTCTGACTACAACCTGAAAGGCTTCGATGGAATAGCCGCGTTCCAGCTTTTGCAAGAGCGTGATCCTTCTGTACCGTTTCTGCTGGTTTCCGGGGCGCTTGGTGAGAGCCGCGCCGTGGAGTGTCTGAAGATGGGAATGACCGATTACATCCTGAAGGACCAGCTGGATCGGCTTCCCAATGCGGTACAGCGCGCTCTGCGTGAGTCCCAGGAGCGCCGGGAGCGCAAGGCTGCCGAAAACTCACTGCGTGAGCGCCAGCAGGAAGTCGAAGATCTCAACCAGCGCCTGCAGCGTGCGGTTATGGAGAGCCACCACCGAATCAAGAACAACCTCCAGGTGCTCTTAGCATTGATCGACTCCATGCGGGTAGGGGGAAGCGCCTCTACCGAGGCACTGATTCGACTTTCCAGCCATATTCGGGGCCTGGCCACTCTGCATGACCTGCTGACCCACCAGACCATGACACCAGGAGCATCGCTGGATAGTGTTTCCGCCAAGCTGACCCTGGAGCGCCTGGTGCCCGCTATTACCAGTACTCTCTATTCACGTCCGCTCTCTCTTCAAGCAGAAGAGATAGAACTTTCTCTAAAGCAAGTAGGCGCTATTTCTCTGCTGGTGAATGAGCTAGTCTCAAACGCCATGAAGCACGGTACTGGAGCGATTCAGATTTTTCTAAGTCGCGAAGAAGACTCCGCCGAGCTAGCCGTTTGCAACGAAGGCGATGGTTTCCCTGAAGGCTTTGACCCTGCGACAGCCGCTAATGTAGGGCTGGACTTAGTGGAGAGCATCGGAAAATGGGACCTGGAAGGGGACATTGTCTTTGAAAATACTTCCACTGGCGCCTGCGTCCGCGTAAAATTCCCCATCACCCCCAAGAGTTGACAACAGGCTAACCCCTGTTGGTTTCTCATTGGCCCGTTTGACCTCCTGCCTAATAACCTCCAGCGCCTTTAGACCTCCTCCCTGAGTGTCGCTTCGCTCCCTCGCCCTCCTCCGGCTGCGCGAAGGAGGGAAATTACCTCAAGTGCCTCTGCTTAGCCAAAACCGGTGGCAGTACACAGGGAAGAGTTCGGAAAAGGACACGATAGGCACTCTGCCAAAGACCAGAGCTAAGAAGCGGCTGTTGCGGTGGTCTTTCCCCTTCGCGCAGCCGGAGGGGGACGGAAGCGCGACAGCGCGCTCCGAGGGGGAGGTCAAAACAAAAATCAATCCCCTCGCAGGACCAGGCGAGGGGATTGATTTTATCTTTTTGTGTGATCAGTAAATATTGTTTGTTATCGTGTTATCGACTACGCGTAGGCCAGGTCGCCTAACTTGCGCTGCATAGACTCACGAGCACGGAACAGGCGGGACTTGATAGTACCGATTGCCAGACCGGTCTCACGAGCAATATCCTCGAAGGAGCGGCGCTGTGCGTAGTACATCTCGCAGAGCTGGCGATGATGTTCCGGTAAGGACACCAGCGCCTTGCGGATGCGCTCGCTGCGCTCTTCGCGGAAAGCAGTTTCGATAACCAGGGTTGCCGGGTTTTCGGTATCATCGCTACCCAGTACGCTGTCACCAGCGTCTTCCACCAGGCTTTCCAGCGAGGTGTACTGAGGGCGAGTCTTCTGGCGGCGGCACTTTTGATAAAACTCGTTCATCGCAATGCGCTTGATCCAGCCCGGCAGGGTCTGTACGTTCTTGCAGGAGTTGATAACCTCGAACACATGAATGTAGATCTCGGCGGCCAAGTCATCGGCATCGTGGCGGCTGCCAGCCATTCGATTGGCAGTAGCGTGGATGATCGATTTGTAGCGGCCAACTAGCGCGTGTCGAGCGTCGATATCACCAGCCTGGCTGCGCTCCAGAAGCTCCTGGGAGGTGCAGCGGTCCAAAGGGAGGTTGGTGCGGCGCGCGGGGCGCTCGGTCACAGTCGTCGTGTTCGAAATTGTCGCGGTTGCTTGCATGGTCGTTTTCCCTTGCGCAAACCAGAGAGGCCAGAATCGCTCCGCCGAGACAAAATGCATTGTCTCAAAGCGAGGCGATCCTGGCCTCAAAGCTTGCGTGACGACCATGGCCACACAATCAATATAGAAGCGCTTCTGCCTTGATGAGATTTCCCATCGCGGCTTGCACACTTATAAGTATGGCACGATCCTATCCAAAAGTCAAGGGCTATGTGAAAAATGCCTCAGGAGCCGCTTAAGAGCTGATCTGCCTGAATGATTTCCATGGCTACCTTGCTTAGAGGCATCGATTTATCACGCGCGGTTTTCTGAAGTCTGCGGAAGGCATCGGCTTCCGAGAGATTCAGGCGCTGACCGAGAATCCCTTTTGCTCGCTCGACCAGCTTACGGGTCTCCAGAGCGTCTTTCAGGTTTTCGTTTTCCTTTCGTGCGGCTTCTAGCACTTCGAAACGCGCCAGAGCCGTGCGCACCGCGGGGGCTACCTGCTCTGCCACAACGGGCTTTACCAGGTAGGCGCAGGCGCCAGCAGAGATAGCATCATCCACATGTTCCGGGTCGCTGTAGGCGGTCAGCATCACTATCGGAACGGGTCGTTCTTCGGTAATACAGCGCGCCGCTTCGATTCCAGACATACGCGGCATGTTAATGTCTAAAACTAAAAAATCGGGTTTGAGTTCGCGGGCCGCTTGTACAGCCTGCTCGCCATCGGGAACCGCACGGACTACTTCGTAGCCAGCGGCAGTGAGGGCGCGACGCAAAAGAAGAATGGTCATTCCTTCATCTTCTGCGACCACCACTCGTTTTTTTTCGGTTTCACTATCCATCAGAGTTCATCGATATCAGGCGGCGGCTTCCGAGTCCGCTCTAAGCTCGGCGGCACGCCGGGAACGCGATGCGGCGAGAGCAATAGATAGCGCACCTACAGCAGCTCCCACCAGCAAGCCCCCGGCAGCCATGGCAAGATCTCGCTTGCCAAGCGCATTGCTGCGCTGCCGTGCTGTGTCCAGTGTTTTGATGAGCTGTTTTACCACTTCGGTCATCGTTGCACTCCTTTCCGTTGTAGTCGTTGTAGGGAATCCCCCTATTTCTTTATGGTGGCCCTGGCGGTCGGTTCCGGAAAATTTCGTCGGAACCGGGTTCGGCAGAACTACCTATGGAATCCACGAGTGAGATGCGAGAGGAGATCGGATATGAATCGCAAAAAAATTCTAGTTTCGCTGGCGGCCCTGACGGTGATGTCGGGTATCGCGGGTGTAGCCTCTGCGAAGGAGGCGTATCACAAAACCGTAGGAATCGGTGGCACAGAACTGATTACGCTTCGTGGTCCCGATCAGGCGAGTGTGGAGCAGCGTGAGCAGACGCTTTTTACCCGCCTGAACTGGATTCTGGCCGACCCCACGCTACAGCCGACAGATGTACGAGTGCGCCTGGTAAACAAGGAGCTTGCTATCTACGTAAAGGAGCGCTTGCTTCTGACCGTAAGCACGCAAGATGCCGCGTACAACCAGACTACCCGTGAGAAGCAAGCCGCTGCCTGGCGAGATCGCCTGGCACAGACGCTTCCTACGCTGAAAGCCACCGACCGCCCACCGGGTGAATAGTCGTTTAGCAGTAAAAAGTAAATGGAGATAAACAATGACAACTTCACTCAAAAGTAAGGTCGGCGAAACTGTCGACAAGGTGGCCGGCACTGGCTCCGCAAACAGAATCGAGGGTAAGAGCAAGGAGCTTCTGGGCCGGGTTCTGGAAGAGCTGGGCGAGTGGCTGGAAGAGCCTGCTACCACGCGACGCGGCGTGGAAAAGCAGCTCGAAGGCAAGCTACAGCAAGGTGCTGGCGATGCTCAGGAGCAGGCTTCTGAGAAGACAGACTCTGTTACGGAAATCGCTAAAGACCGTGTGGAAGACGTAGTCGATGCGGCGCAGGAGGCTGCGGCGGATACCGCCCGACGTTTGAAGGAGCTTTTTTAATGTCTGAGAAGTTGACGAATCCGGCGCTTGACCCGGCCCATAGCAAGCCCGTGACCATGACAGTTCGGCAGGATTGGCTAGAGATGACGCCAGAGGAACGACGTATCGCCGATGGTACCGATGGTATTCAGCACGGTATAGACGATGACCCACACAACGACCCAGGTAAAGGCGCCGCTATCGGTGCTGTCGGTGGTGCTGCGGTAGGGGCTGCCGCTGGCGCTGTGTTAGGACCTCCGGGAATCGCGGTAGGCGCTCTGGCCGGAGCGGCTATTGGTGCGGCTGCCAGTGCTCTTGGCGTAGCTGCGGTTGACGCCGTGGACAACGATGAGAACATTACGGGGATCGGCGCCGAAGTGGCGGCCCGCCCCGATCAGACCCTCCCCGATGCTGTTGAGGACAATGTCCGTCTGAGCCGACAAGAGCTCTAAGATTTGATCGGGTAGAAGGGATAAGCCGCTCCTGGGTGTTCAGGAGCGGCTTATTTGTGGTCACAGTCAACGAAAATGAATTCCCTTCCGAAGAAGCATCCTGATGAAGAAAAGCGCCTGCAGGTGCTTCATGGCTATGACATTCTGGATACTGCCACAGAGGAAGATTTCGATGCGCTTACCGAGCTGATTGCCTATATCTGTGACACGCCTATGGCGCTGGTCAGTCTGGTAGACCGAGACCGCCAGTGGTTCAAATCGCACTATGGATTGACAGTTCAGACAAGTCCTCTAGAGACCTCATTCTGTGGGCACACTATTCTGGAAACAGAACTTATGGTGATTCCAGATACGCTGGAAGACCCTCGTTTTCAATACAATCCCTTCGTTGTCGGCGATCCCTACCTGCGGTTCTATGCCGGAGCGCTTCTAAAATCCGAAGAGGGGTTGCCGCTGGGCACCCTTTGCGTGCTTGATCGTAAACCGCGCCAGCTCGATGAGCGGCAGATAGGTATTCTGATGGCCATGGCGCGGCAGACCATGGCGCTCATAACCCTGCGCCGTGATACTCGCACGGCTCAGTTGGCACAGGCCAAACTCCAGCGGGCCATGGAAGAGAGCCACCACCGGATTAAGAACAACCTCCAGGTGCTGGCGTCTCTGGTAGAACTGCAGCGATTCAAACACACAGATCTGGTACCCCACGGCGAGCTGCAGCGTTTGGCAGAGCATATTCAGACCCTGGGAACCCTGCACGATCTCCTAACAGGAGATAGGGAGTCCGCTGCGGTAGGGCATCTGCAGGCAGCAGCGCTATTGGACCGGGTTATGCCTCTTCTGGAGACGGCTTCTGGTGGGCGCAAGCTGGAGTTCCATGCTCCAGACTCGCTGGAGCTCTCTGTGCGACAGGCCAGCAGCTTCCTGCCGCTTCTAGCGGAGCTAATCGGCAATGCCATAAAGCATGGAGAGGGGACCGTGACGGTAACCCTGAGTGAGGTACCCGAAGGCATTCGGCTAACTGTAACCGATGAAGGCAAAGGTTTTCCGGAAGGCTTCAGCGCCAATCAGGCAGCAAATACGGGGCTCGATCTGATTGAGAGTATGGCCCGCTGGGACTTGGGCGGCGAAGTCCGCTATGAAAACACCGAAGAAGGTGGCGCTCGGGTGAGCGTCACCTTCCCCGGCAGGTAGAGGCTACCTGGCTAGAACCGGACGTTGAATGCATCGGTCAGGATGCCGCTGCGCTGGCTACCGACAAAGTTAGTAGCGAACCCGCCCCAGTCCTAAAAGTTATTGCCCTCGTTGTTCCGGGCGTTGGGGGAGAGTTTTAGTAGTCTTCTTGCCCACCCGGTCCTCTAAGCCAGCCAGGCGCTTCTTGAGGGCATCCAGGCTCACGCTCCGGGTGGCTAGCTCGCTATGGGACTCCGCAACCAGGCGACTCAGGGCATCTACATCCGCTTTCGTAGCAAACCCCACCAGATCAGACTTCTTGACCAGAGTGTCTAGTTCAGAACGCTTAACCGTATCCGAGGCGATACCGCCACGGATGCTGGTCAGCTCGCTCTTTTTAGCGGTGTTGGCCTCGATATTTTCCAGAAGGCGAGAGAGAACGACCGCCATTTCCTGGCGGGTGAGATTACCCTTGCCATTAAGAGCGCCCTTTGCATCACCAATGAAGATCGGCGGTTTCAGCTTGACCAGCCGCTCGATAGCCTCATAAGCCCAGTGATTATTAGGAACGTCCTTGAAGGTGCCATCCTGTGCGAACGCAGCACTGGTAATCAGGGTGGAGCCTACGGCGAGGCTAGCCAGCAGCAGGTTTTTGGGAAAATACACACGACTCATGAGTTTGATTTCCTTATTAGTCTTTATACGTTATCAGAGAGTTTTTGTCCCGGTTCCGTTGAATTTGACTTAACCCAAGCCTTCCCACGGAACCAGGCGGGAACCGATGGCATACGAATCGTAGAGATCAACACGGAGGATACTCAGGTGAGCATAATTGCCTGGATTGTAGTTGGCTTAATTGCTGGCATTGTTGCCAAGGCAATTATGCCTGGAGGCCAGGGTGAGCCGGGTGGGTTGTTTGGAACAATCGGCCTGGGAATGATCGGCGCCCTGCTGGGTGGGTTTCTGAGCAGTACGTTTCTGGGAGGCGGCGTAGCAACCGGCATCAATGTTAGCAGTATTGTGGTGTCGGCTATTGGCGCGTGTGCCTTCATCGGGATTCTGCGGCTGATTCAAAACACCCGCGGAACGATTTAAAAGATAGGTTGGACAGGGAGGACACAGGAAATGTCGGAAGTGACAATAGAGACACCACAGCAGAAATTGATGCGCTACATAGAAGATGCCATTGCGCTGGAGAATGCTTCCGCGAGCACGCTGAAAGATATGGCGGATAGCTCCAAAGTGCCGGAAGAGTCGGGCATGTACCAGGCATACTTCAAGATCTGCGAGGGGCAGAAGAAGCGCCTGGAAGAGCGGGTTGTAGCCCTGGGCGGCACGCTCAAGC
Organism: Armatimonas sp.; assembly: GCA_049840835.1. Lineage (GTDB taxonomy): Bacteria > Armatimonadota > Armatimonadia > Armatimonadales > Armatimonadaceae > JANLTX01. Next base: position 280,109 of record JASGJG010000003.1, read on the forward strand.
GAAGCCTGCTGAAAGATATGCTCAGCAGTGTGGGAGCCGCCGCTGCGAACTTAATTCATGTAAACAAAGACGACGAAGAAAAAGGTACCCGGAATCTGATGCAGTGCTACACCATGGCCGCGCTGGAATCTGCTGTTTATGAAGCGTTAGCCACGGCTGCCGAGACTATCGGTGACTGCGACACCGCGCAGCTCGCTCGTGACCTGCAAAAAGAGGAACAGGCAGTTATGCAGCAAGCTTTCGGCAGAATCCCCATGGTCGCCGCCAGCGCCATGGCACCGCCAGAGCCAGTGCCTGCCGCCGCTGTGGCGTAGTCAAATCAGCGCTTTTTCTTACTGTTTTTGCGTGCGGGGACCTGTGCCGCCAGCAGAGCCATAAGCTCGGCGGGGGCACGCCCTTGGTTAAGTAATTGGGTCATGGCACGCATATACGGGTCTACATGGTGGAAGAACTGCTTGTAGGCCGGGCAGAGATAGTTCAAGCCCCATTCCCCATCGGGCGTTTTGATAAACCGATGCTTGGGACACTCGCCATTACAAGCGAACCGTACCTCACACTTACGACAATACTCCGGTAATAGGTTTCTTTTATCCGTGCCAAATTTCTGCTGAAAAGGGCTCTCTATCAGCTCCGTAAGGGGTTTGTCTTTTAGATTCCCCAAGCGGTACTCTGGGTAGACATAGTGGTCGCAGGAGTAGACATCGCCATTGTGCTCCATGGCCAGCGCCGTGCCACAGGTCTCCGAGAACACACACAGGCTGGAGCCATGTCCTGCCCAGATACCCAGAGCTACATCGAACTGCTGCACAAAGGTCTTGCTGATATCGTAGCGCACCCATTCATCGAAGATAGCGGTCAGGAACTTCCCGTAATCATCCGCACGCACACTCCACTCGGTAACTGGGGATTTTTCGGAATCGGGTTTAGGCGGCGCAGCAAGAGAGAGCTGAATCAGGCCATCGGAGCCTGCCAGTGGGCCGGGCGCGGCACGCTCTACCAGAGGAATGAACTGCATAAAGCCCGAGCCATGCTTACGTAGAAACCGGTAGACCTCTAAGGGCACCTGGGAATTCTTGCGGTTGACCACAGTGAGAGTATTGAACTCTACTTTGTGGGTTTTCAGGACCTCCATGCCTGCCATAACAGCATCAAACGTGGAGCGGCCTTTTTTGTCTACCCGGTAGGTATCGTGAAGAGCACGAGGTCCGTCTATGGAGAGCCCTATAAGAAATCCATGCTCGCCTAAGAACTCCCCCCAGGCTGTGTCTAAAAGCGTTCCGTTGGTCTGAAGGGCATTGTGAATCGTCTTGCCGTTTGCGTATTTCTGCTGAAGCGCAATGACTTGCTCGAAGAAGCGCACGCCTAAAAGAGTAGGTTCACCGCCCTGCCAGGCGAACTGGATTTCAGGAACATCCTGCCCCTCAATGTACTGGCGAATGTAGCTCTCTAAGACATCCTCGGGCATCGCCCAAGAGGGGCGCTCTTTGCGCTTTTCCTGGTGGTAGAGGTCTTCTTTTTCTAAATAAAAACAGTAGCGGCAGTCCAGGTTACAGATCGGCCCGATGGGCTTGGTCATGATATGGAAAGCGCGCATAACTGCTTTGTATTTTAGCGCAGGGTAGTACGGGCGCCGGTGATAGCACCGCTTACTACAAGCGCGACAACTACCCCCAGGAAGAAACCTGTCAGCAGGCCGTCTGCTATCCCGCCCTCTACGCCTTTCGGGCTGGTCATCGCGCCCCAGATAGCGCCTACGACTATGCAGATTACCCAGACACTACCGAACACTTTTGCCTGAAAGAGATTGTCTTTCTTCTTGGTGTTGGGCACAAAGCCGACTTTATCTGCAAAGAGCTCATAGGTGCTGTCTTGCGGGATATCCGGAGCTTGGAAGGGCTGCATCTTTAGGAGCAAAGAGAGAGGAATCTGATTGCCAGTCTCTTCGCTGGTGACCATGGTGTTATCGTGCAGATGCCCTTGCGCATGCCAGGCACGAAGGTCATCTAAGGTTGCGGAGCGCTTATTGCCGTCTGCATCGACGACAGTATAGCGACTCATCCGTTGCCTTCGCCTAACTTGTCGGCCTGGTCGGTGGTAACCAATGCGTCGATGATGTGCTGGATATCACCGTCTAAAATCGATGGAATGCCGTGGACCGTGAGACCGATGCGGTGGTCGGTCACCCGATCGTCTTTGAAGTTATAGGTACGGATTTTATCGGAGCGGTCGCCGGAGCCTACCTGGAGCTTGCGGTTCTGAGTAACGCTTGCCGTCAGCTTTTCCAGTTCCATCTCGTAGAGGCGAGCGCGCAGAACGCGTAGTGCTGATTCGTAGTTCTGTAGCTGGCTACGCTGGTTCTGACAGGCGACAACAATGCCAGTCGGCAGGTGAGTCAGGCGAACCGCCGTTTCGTTCTTCTGGACATTCTGACCACCCGCACCCGCCGAGAGGAAGTGATCGCGCCGGAGGTCTTTCTTTTCGTCGATATGGATCTCCACGTCGCCGACTTCGGGCATCACAGCCACAGTGGCAGTCGAGGTATGGATGCGCCCGCCAGATTCGGTCACCGGCACTCTTTGCACCCTATGCACACCACCCTCGAACTTCATCTGGGAGTAGGCGCCATGGGCTTTGATAGAGAGCTGCGCGTCTTTCACCCCACCAATACCCGTCTCCTGCATCTCAATCAGCTCGGACTGCCAGCCCATGCGCTCCGCGTAGCGCATGTACATGCGCAGAAGCTGATAACAGAATAGCTCGGCCTCATCTCCACCGGTACCAGGGCGGAACTCCATGATGACATCGTTATCATCCGCCGGGTCCTTAGGGATCAGCATGATTTTGAGCTGCTTCTCTAGTTCCGGTAGCTTTGGCTTCAGGCTATCTAGCTCCGCCTGCGCCAGCTCCTTCATCTCCGGATCGGAGGCCATCTCCTCCGCATCCGCGATACCCTGCGTGGCGCTTTTCCACTCCCGGTAGGTTTCTACAATAGGCGTAAGCGCGGTGTGCTCTCTAGCGACATCACGGTAACGATCCGGATTTGTCGCCACAGCAGGGTCCATCATCTGCGCGATAAGCTCCTCATAGCGCGCTTCAACCTCAGCAAGCTTCTCAAACATGGCGAAACATTGTACCGTGTTGGGTTTCGTTGAGCCGGAATAAGCGTCGAAGTAATCGCAGGAAAGACCGTAGTATGGCAGAGGCTACCAGCGACTCGGCTAGATAGCCGAGTCGCTCCTGCAGTTTTCGTCGGGTCCGGGAGGCCCGCTGTTTGGCAACGTCTTTTGTGGTACCGAGCGCCTCTGCGTACTCTTGCAAAGTCAGCTCACCTAGTTCGTAATCAAAGTAAAGCGCAACGTCCTCTGGGCTCCAGCCATCTGCAGTCAGAGCGCGCTCTATTACACGGATCGTATCTCCAATAACCGCCCGATGTTCGGGCTGGTGTTCGGTTCGTTTGTCTTGCGGCTCGTAGCCTACGTCTTCTAAATCGATGAAAGAAGAGACAGCGCGCCATTTTGGAGCGAGTTTTTTAACTCGCCAGTGTAAGCGGCAGCGAAAAAGTCTCTCGGCGTCTAAACTAGCCTGTTCCGAGGAAGCATAAGGGGGGAACTTGCGCTCGCGTTCCAGAAAAGTAAGGGCAGCGGTCGCCTCCATTTCGGCTACCCCTTCTTCGTCGAGGATACGCCCATGCCGGAGGAAGAATCCGGGGGCTACACGTTCTACCAGATGTGTGAATATGGTAGAGAGAAACGAATCACTGGTTCTATGGTGGCCATTTGCGATAGTAGGAGACACCTGTACGCCAACTTTCTAGTTGCTACAAGTCTTAATCAAGCCAATTTTGGTCTTGATTGCCGTGTAATCTCCTCAAAGAAAATGCAAATGATTTTCTAAGAGGTGTCATTAATTGTTCTGAGGAACCGATACTGATTTAATGACACTTCTTATATAGAAGTAGTTACCGGTTTCGGTAAAAAATTATCGGTAAAAAATTATTGATATCGATTTTATAAATACACCTATTTTTAATGTTCACAACTGTTGATTTTACTAGGATGCCTCACAACCTCACACTCTGATAGATGAGCCTCAAAGAAGAGCATGCCCAGAGGAGAAAGCGTAGCGAAACCATCGGCATCGCTTTCTATCAACACGATCATAGCTTCGGGAAGTTCCTTCAGATAAGGGCATACCTGTGTCATGGAACAGCTCTCTTCCTGAATCCAGCGGAGGAGTTCTTCGTGAGAGCTAGTGAGAGATTGCAGCTTTCTCAGGGCGGGAGTGGGCAGCAGTGAGGAAGACTTGCACAGTGTGTGAACGGGAACATGGAAAACCTGGCCTACGAGGGCGGCGTGGGCAGCGATGGCGGGGCAGGTACCCAGGTCATAAATTAGCGCCTGCGACTTCTGGCGGCGCGCGGCCCGAATCTCTCCGCAGAGAACACTGATCAGAGCGCGCAGCTCCTGCTTTTCGGGGACGCCTCTGGCGTAAGTAAGTCCGGGGATTTCCAGCATAGCCGAAGAGTAATCGAGCTTTGTAAAATGCGAGACCAGCATCGAAGCATATTCACAGTCTGAAATAACGGCCGGGTAGAGAAATCGGAGCCTGTCACCGTCTCGCAACGATGCCATGAGCCCACTTCCCTCCACTAAAAAAGTGGACTCATGAAGGAATATCCCTGAGTTCTCTGACCCAACCGATCGCGCGCCTTCTAGCAACGAGGTTCCTACGATATTTAGAAAGGTACGCACGATTTTCCCCCCCACCAGCTTGAGCGCTACACGAATTAATAGTTTATAGAGGCCGTATAGCGCCCGATTTTGTGATCTCCCCAAATCCACGCCATGGCAAGTCAGCGTGTGGAGAGAGCATATCTCACGGAGCGTTACCAGAATGTGACCAGCGTAAAAGAAGGGTTTTAGAAAAAAATAACGAAAAAGGCGGCGTGACACCCATCCGGTTGGCATTGTTGGGGAAGTGCACGCTTCACGTGGGGGACGAGGACCGGACAGAACTTCTGGAAAGGACTCGCAAGGGCATCGGCTTGCTAGTTCTACTCAGTTTGAGTAGGGGAGCTGCCTATGAGTCTCTCTACCTTCAAGAGATTCTCTGGCCGGATAGCGACGATCCCAAGAAGCGCGGAGGGAACTACCGTACACAAGTTTCCCGACTGCGCAAAGCCCTGGGAGACAGCAAGAAAGCTCTGATTACCGGGCGTCAGGGAGTCCGGCTAGATACGAATTATGTTAGCAGCGATCTAGCCACATTCTTGGACTGCCTGGCCCGAAGCGATTGGCATGGGGCTGTAGTAGCCTATACCGGTCCACTCCTACCCGGTGAGGGGGACCAGTGGGCCGAAGAGGAACGCGAAAAACTTCGTACGCGGTTCCTGGCGGCAATAGCCGCTCTAGTAGAACAACAGGCTCCTGAAGCTGCTCTGGAGACTATAGAGCGCTGGCATCGCGAAGCTCCAGAGAGCGAGGAACCCTATCGCCAGCGCTGGCGCTGCCTGGTTATGCTGAACCGCCAGCAGCAGGCCCTCTCGGAAGCTTTAGACTATTTCGAGCAGGATCCTAATCGAGAGCCAGAAACAAAGCTCTGGCTGGATCGGCTCCACAAGGTTCGTCGACGGAAGGAGCTGCCCCCACTTCCCACTCCCTGGACCCGCTTTATCGGGCGCGAGAAAGAGCTGTCTCTGCTTGTAGGCCAGGTGCGCGGCGAGCGACTCTTTACCCTCTGTGGCGAAGGAGGAATGGGGAAGACCCGGCTGGCGCTGGAGCTAGCGCACCGGCTCTATGGAACCTTTGAGCAGCAGGTGGCCTTTATCGATCTGAGCCGCCTGCCTGCCGATGCGGAGGCGCCAGCTATCTGGGCGTTATTGGAGCAAGTCCTGAGCGAGCCTATGGGGAGTATTCCAGAGCTGCGGGCGCTGCTGGTAATAGATAATGCCGAACATGTTCTAGCTGCAGTCAAAGAGGTCGTACTGGAACTCTTAGACAAAGGAGCGGAGCTACAACTTCTGCTGACCAGTCGGCAGGAACTGGGATACTGGCGGGAGCGAAAGCGGCGCATTGGAGGGCTTCTACTCCGAGACGCCCGCACTCTGTTTCTTCAAGTCTCTCCAGTAATAGAGAATCTGGAGAACCCGGAGGAGAGCACGGCTCTAGATAACCTGTGCACCCGCCTGGATAGATGGCCTCTTGCTATTGAGCTCACTGCCTCACGCCGGGAAGCCTTTCAATCCCTGAAAGCGCTGGAGCAAAATCTAGAACAAGCGCTTGTGGAGGCAGGCGCCTCAGCAGGCGATCCCACTGTTTCTGACCGAGAGCGCACGCTGAATACGACCTTAGACTGGAGCGCACGGCTACTCAGTGAGCAGGTACGGTTTATCTGGCATGCTTGCCCCAGTTTTGTAGGGGGCGTTTCCCTTGAGGCATTGGCGGGAGTCATGGTACTCCCCGTGGACACAGTACAGGCGGCACTGGAGCATTTAGCAACGGCCTCTCTCCTACGCAAAGAAGGTGAGCGCTATCGCGTATTGGAGCCAATCCGCGCCTACTTGAAGCCAAAGCAAACCACCCAGGAAGCTTTCGCGAATTACTTTCTCCATCTAGCAGAGAGCCAGCCAGGAGATGCAACGCTGGAAGCAGAGCGGGCGAATATGGTCGCCGCTGGGGAATGGCTAGTAGACCATGCTCCCGACGATGCAATGCGCTTAGGAGCAGCCCTCTGGCGTTTCTGGTGGATTCATGGCAGCCAGACAAACGGCTTTGCGTTCCTCAGGCGAGCCCTGGCCATGGCGGGAGAGCATGCTTTGCGTACTGAGGTGCTCATAGGAGCTGGAGCGTTAGCCTACGGAATACGCGACCTGGAGGCGGAAGAATTAGGTAGAGAGGCGCAGGAGCGAGCGCACACTATTGGAGACATACTATTAGAGGCTCGCGCCTGGCTCAATTGGGGACTGGCAGCACTGATTCGAGATGAGAACGATGTGGGCAGTGAGCGTTTTCGACACGCAGAGGAGTTATTTACTCACGCAAATAGCGAGCGGGGTGTACGCCTGGCTCGCGCCAACCAGGTTCTTGCGATGGTGCGTGCGGGCAATACCGATCAAGTTATTCTTCTCTATCAGACATCTCTAAAAGAGTTTGAGGCGAACGGTGAGGTAGACGGTTGGCTCACTGAAGCGCTCAATTTTGCTTTTACCCTATCCCGCTTGGGAAACAGAGAGCTACGTATTCCTCTGGTTATTGAGGTCTTGAAACGCGCCTCTCAGCATGCTCACCTTGGTACATTGGCTCGAGGATTTCAAGCATGTCTAGAACTATTGCCCTCTCTAGAGGCAGCTGTGCTCTGGGGAGCTCTGGATCAGTTCCGATTGGATTGGGGAATACCACTGAGTCCGGATTTAGTGGGAAAAGATCAGATAGAGCGCTGGAAACATGAGGCTATTTTAGGAAACGAGGCCTGGCAGGCCGCTAGAGATCTTGGGGCTTCTCTGTCTTTGGAAGAGGTTATTAACCGGATTATTCGGATTTTAAAAAATTTATAAGATTAATTAAAATTCCTGTCACGCAATGAGCCAGAGCGGGCTTATGCTGCGTGAGGACCAAATATTTTCCTGTTCTGGCAGCCACAGGCGCCATCGTCATTTCCGTCGGTTCTGCTCAGGCAGACGGCTATCACTACTACGTATACATCAATAGCATTGCTACTGATGTTACCGCTGGCATCACGCAAGACGGGGGGCACGTTTTTCTCAATAGCCAGTGGATAGGTGATTTGAACTACTACTCTGGTCAGATCATCAATGAGAACAACGAAGTTGTCGGGTTCCGTGTAACAAGCCCGGATATGCTAAAAATCAGAGTGAAGAAGTAGACTTAAAAAAGCCTGGCCGGAGTCTCCGGCCAGGCTTTTTTGATGCGATAGTCTATTTTTTACTTGATTTTTAGCATATCCGGGCTTGGTGACAACCTTCGTTACTGCTTTACTGCAGGAGTAGCAGTATCGGCTGGCTTGGCATCCATTTCCTTGAGCTGTTTCTCTACCTGCTCTAGCTGGCGCTGAAGGGTCAGTTTACGACCGGTAAGTCCAGCCTTCTTAACCGTCTTCTCTTTGGCGGCATCATCAAGCTTCTCGAAAGCGGCTTTACAGTTCTCGCAACACAGCAGAACGTCCTTGCCAGCATAGGTAGACTTGATTGCCTTGCCGGGCTCCTTGATGGGCTCAAGTCTCATGGCGCAGACAACTACAGTGCGACGCTGGCCTTGACCCTGGCGACGGGCAGGAGCAGCGGGAGCTGCCGGGGCGCCTTCCTGAGCGAAGGCACTACCCATAGTTACCAGGGCAACGATACCCGGAAGTAGGTATTTCAGCATGGTTAGATTCGAACCTCTTTTTGACAGTAGGTACGAAAAGTGTACCACAATTGAAAAAATATAAGTCAAGTGTGCAAAGTTCAACTCGCTTGACACGGTTTCCAGCGTGCCGCATAATTTTTCTAATATGGCACGTGGTGTCGTCAGGCCGATTCTATGGGGGCGTCGCCGCGAAGGGAGCGCACCTTCCCACCCTATTGCACGCCTGGGCCGCCGTACCAAGGTGCTCGCTCCTACGCTTCTCCCCGGTGATGTCGCCGTTATCGACCATACTGATTTAGACACCGTCGCGGCGCAGGCACTGGTAGCCGCAAAACCCTACGCCGTTGTCAACAATCAATCGTTCATCACCGGGCGCTATCCTAACCGGGGACCTCAGGTATTGATTGATGCCGGAATTCCTATCTTTGAGACAACGGAAGGCATCGATCTTTTTGAGCGAGTTCGTGAAGGGGAGACGGTGCGGTTCGATGGTCCTGCCCTCCTCTGTGCCAGCGGCTCACGCTTGCCGTTACAAGAGCTGACTGCCGACGAGCTGACGCTGCGCCTGGATGCGGCCCGCGAGAATTTAGATGCCGAACTTTCCGGGTTTGCCAAGAACACCCTGCGCTACCTGAACCGCCGCGAAGAGCGCTCTCTGTTGCTAGACCCTGTGCAGGCTCCCGAAATCCGAACTATGCTTCAGGGGCGGCAGGTGCTGGTAGTGGTGCGTGGTGATGGCTACGAGCAAGATCTGGATAGGCTGCGCAGCTATATGCGTGAGCTGCATCCCGTAGTGCTGGCTGTAGATGGCGCCGCCGATACCCTGCTGGCTCGTGGCATTCGCCCGGACATTATTCTGGGCGATATGGACTCTATCAGCGATGATGCCCTGAAGTGTGGGGCGGAGATAATCGTCCACGCCTATCGCAATGGAATCGCGCCGGGGCGGGAGCGAGTCGACCGCCTGGGAATCGCCTCGCATCTATTTCCTATAGCTGGAACCAGTGAAGATGCCGCCATGCTGCTTGCCTACGAAAAGGGTGCTGACTTAATCGTAGCAGTAGGCACCCATACGAACCTGGAGGACTTCTTAGATAAGGGGCGAGGAGGAATGGCGAGCACATTCCTGGTACGCCTGAAAGTAGGAAGCCGGCTGGTAGATGCGCGTGGGGTGTCCAAACTCTATGGAGCGCACCCGCGTGCCGGGCTGGTCTATGCCTACTTTGCCATGGCCGCGCTGGTACCGGTGGTAGTATTATTCGCCAGCACCCCCTTTGGGAAGGTTGCCTGGCGCGCGTTTCTGCTCTGGTTCCGCCTGCGATGATGTCTCCTGATTTCCGCTACCATGTCGCCTCGCTCGCGTCGGTCTTCCTGGCGCTGGGCATTGGAATCGCCGCCGGTACCTGGGTGGTAGGCAGTCCGTTTGTGGAGCGCATGGAGAAGCGAGTGCAGAGCCAGGAAACCCAGATTAAAGAGCTGGATCTACGCGCTCGTGGACAAGAAGGGAATGAAGAGGCGCTCAAGCTGCTGCTCCCCCGGCTGGTAAATCGGCAGCTTGCCGGGCTGGAGACTCTGGTGATTCAGCTTGGCGATGGCGTGGACGATGGCGCAGCTGCGGATAGCGCTGTCGAAGCCATTGAGAAAGCGGGCGGCTCTACTCATCGTGTGGTCTTGCCGGATGGGGCCTGGGGAAAGCTAGAAGATGTAGACCTGGGGCGCCAGACCCGGCTCCTGGCACTGGCGCTACATGGTCAGACCGATGCCAGTCTGCGGATGTCCGAAGATCTGGTACAGGGAGAACTGCCCACCACCCGTGTGGTACGAGTGGTGCTGGCAGGGGGGCATGAGCCGCTACGTCGCCCGAGGGATCTGTTCTTAGCCCAGGCACTCAACGATGATGGTTGCATAGTAGCTGCTGTGGAGCGTATGGAGACCGAGGCAGAGGCAATCATGGTCTACAAGCGTGCCCGAGTCTCTTTTGTCGACTGTATTGATCGGGTAGTGGGACAGCTAGCTCTAGTGCGGCTGCTGCGTGGCGAGCGCGGTTGGTTCGGGCTCAAGATGGGAGCGGATCAGGTGCTTCCCGATTCGTATAGTAGTAAGGGCGGAAGCGAGACCCCTACGCCCGACTCCACTCCAGAGCCACTTATCACGCCCAGTCCTGTTCCTGATCCTACGCCACACCCGTGAGTGTCAGTGTTCTAATTCCTGCCTACAACGAAGCCGAGCGAATTACTGCCACGGTCCAGGCGGCTAGCGCTCTCCCCTATGTCTCCGAAGTGCTGGTGATCGACGATGCCTCGACTGATGACACAGCACCTATCGCGGAGCAGGCCGGGGCGCGGGTAGTGCGCCTGGAGAAGAACGGGGGCAAAGCTGCCGCGCTCATGGCCGGAGGGCGGGAGGCCGTGGGGCAATTTCTGCTTCTCTTAGATGCGGATCTGGGCGCCACGGCGAAAGAAGCTGCCCAGCTCCTACCGCCTGTGCTCTCTGGCGAAGCGGGCATGAGTATCGCTACATTCCCGGTGGTGCCAGGCCGAGGAGGAGGAGCGGGGATTGTGGTACGTACCGCGCGACAGGGGATTCTCAAAGCCACGGGCCGTATCATGGCCGCTCCGCTCTCCGGACAGCGCTGCCTGAGCCGCGCCGCCTGGGACGCTGGTCAGCCGCTCGCTTCCGGATTCGGAGTAGAGACCGCTCTGACTATTGCTGTGCTTCGCGCAGGATTCTCCGTGGTGGAAGTAGAGACGAAAATGGATCACCGCGTGACCCAGAACGACTGGCGGGGGCGGCTCCATCGGTTCCGCCAGCTCCGCGATGTCTGGCGTGCCCTCCGGAGCATCCGGTGAACCGCTTCTACCTGCTGGCACTGGTACCCCTGCTGGCACTGCTTTCCCGAGTACTCTGTAAACGGCTGGGATTGGTAAAACCCAACTTTCAGGGCATTGAGATTCCCGCCGCCTGTGGATTGACTTTTGTACTGGCAGCTCCCCTGGCTCTCGCCTGGCCGAAGGGAGGCATACCCGCTCTCACCGCGCTTATCTTCGGACTGTTTGGTCTGATAGATGATATCAAGGGGGACCGGAGTGTGGGCGGCTTCAAAGGACACCTGAAAGCCCTCTTTTCTGGCAAGGCAACCACCGGGAGCATCAAGCTAGTAGGTGGAGGATTTACAGCCCTGGCTGGCGCGGGCGCTCTCTTCTGGACAGGCGCCGTGACTCCCTTCTGGGCGGCGTATACAATTCTGGGAGGGGCGCTCGTGGCTCTATCCGCCAACGCTGTGAACCTGCTGGATACCCGCCCCGGTCGCGCGCAGTTCGGCTTTTTACTGCTTCTGCTGCCGTCGCTGCTGACAGCCAAGACTATGCCCGCCATACTACCTGTTTTACTGGCCGCTCTGATCGAGTGGCCGTTCGATGCCCGTGCGAAATCGATGATGGGAGACACCGGCGCGAACTGCCTTGGGGCGCTGGCAGGTATGTTGGCATTGCAATCTCTGCCTCTCTGGGGGCAAGGAGTTCTACTGGCTCTGTTACTCACTCTAAATTTACTCTCAGAGCGCTATTCTATTCAGAAGACAATACAGTCTACTCCCTGGCTGAACTGGGTGGATCGATACCTCGGCATTCGGGCTTGACAGGGTAATACTCACTTTCGTACAATATCCTCTGGGAGAGGACAATGGCGTATACAGATGGCCCGGAGAGTGGTGGTATTGCGAATTTTCGCTTCGAAGTTATTAGTGATGCCTGGCAGAAACTATCGGTTAACCTGGGGCAGTGGGTCCTGACTTTTTTGGTTGCCTGGTTGCTCATACAGACCGTCGGCGCTGTTGGGTATTTTGTGTCTATGCTTCCGATAAGCATAATATTCAACGTCCTCGGTTTGACCAGTAAAAACGACGATCCCAATATCTTTGTCGCGCTGCTATCTTTTGTGTTTATGATTGTGCCTATAGGGGTATGGGGAGCAGTAATCGCAGTGTTTATAGGCACAATGGTAAAAATGGCACTGAATCAGTTGCGCGGACTACCTATATCCGTGGGAGATCTTTTCGCGGACTTTTCCCGTATCGTACCGTTAATGGTCGCTGGTGGCCTTTATGCTGCTGGGATATATGTGGGCATTTTCTTTTGCGTAATTCCTGCTGTCTTACTAGCAGGACTTTGCATTCTCACTCTCCCGCTAATAGTAGATCAAAATTTGGATGGGATTACAGCATTGAAAACCAGTATACGGATTGTGCAGCCGCAGCTGGGCATGGCTGTCATTGTAGGCTTTGTCTTGATGCTGGTTGCCACTTTGGGCTATTTGGTCTGTGGGGTTGGCGTATTTTTCACCTATCCGCTGCTACCCATCGGTCTCGCGCTGATCTACAAGGACTGTTTCCCGGAGCGGTTTCAGCAACCTGTATTACTTGAGGAAGAACGATAATGATCTACGATGGCCTCTACGACGAGACTCCATCATCACTATGCCGCTTCTGTATCTGGGAACCGCACTGATTTACCGCGACTTTTTCCCTGATACAGTGTCAGAACGTTCGGTTAGATAGGTTAGAAAGGACACCACCATGGACAATAAGACGGGGCAACCCAATGGAACACTGATCCTCGTACTGGGGATTCTCGGAATCGTTTGTCTGCCAATCCTGGCGCCGATTGCCTGGGTTATGGGCAACAATGGAATGGCTCTTCTCAACTCTGGACAGGGTGATGAAGCGCAGCGGAGTAATGTCAATGCCGGGCGCATCTGTGGCATTGTAGGAACTGTGCTCCTGATACTGGGCGTTATCTGGGGCGTTTTGAACATAGGTGTAATCCTTGCTATGATCGCCGCAGATGGTGGCAAAGGACTAAAATAAAACTGGTACACTGAGACCGTGAAAGATTTCACGGTCTCTCATAATGTGACCCATCTGTGGCAGGGTACGCGACGCACGGAAGGGGAGAGGGTTTCTCAGGCTGTACTGGGAGCCTCTCTTGCTTCTGTGCGGGAGGCTGACAGCGGCTGGGTTTATGTAGAAGGCGCCGATACCTACCGAGGCTGGACCGAGTATCGGTTTCTGATCGAGCAGCGAGTAGATGCCAATGCACAGGTCTGGGCGCCCTTTGCTGATGTGCGCACTCGCCCTGATGCTGCTGCGCCGCTACTGGTTCGTCTTTCCCTTGGCTCTGCGCTCTTCGCGGACTCTGGCGATGCCAATGGCTGGCGCCGGGTTATTCTGCCTGGTGGTGAGACCGGGTGGGTAAAGGCCGAGACGCTAGTTCCTGTTTCTCGCACGGCGATTGAGTGGGCCTGTGAGTTATTGGGTACACCCTATCTGTGGGGCGGTTCCTCAGCGTTCGGCCTGGACTGCTCCGGGCTGGTGCAGCTCTGTAACAGACTGGCCGGTCTCCCTCTGCGCCGGGATGCCGATATTCAGCGCTCCGACCCGCGTTTTGCCTTTGTCGCCTTTGAGGAGCTTCAGCCGGGTGACCTGGTGTTCTTTGGTAAGAGCGATCCCCTGAAAATCACCCATGTGGGTATGCAGCTCGATACCGGGCGATTTATTCACTCGGCAGGCGGCGCAGGTGTGATTATCACCGAGTGGGAAGGGGATACCCGCTACGCCCCCACTTATATCGATGCACGGCGGCTTATCCCCGAGCGAGCCAATGACCCGATAACTCGTGTAGAGGCGGAGGACCGCTAAGATGGCGCTTTCTTATGCCGAATCTCCCCGTGATGTACTGGCGCTCACCGGGCGTGACCGGGCCAGTTTCCTGCAGGGCATGGTCACAAACGATGTCCTCTCACTACAACCTGGCCAGAGCTGCTACGCGTTCCACTTAGATGCCACCGGGCACGTGCTGGCTGATATGTACGTGCTGTGTCTGGAAGACCGCTTACTCTTAGTGACCGAGTTGGGCATGGGCGCAACTCTGGCTGAGCTATTAGATGGCTATCTGGTCATGGAGCGCGCAAAGATAGCCCCGGTGGAATATCACCATACACTGGTGCTTGGTCCCTATACGGAGGGTATTTGCTACACGCACCCGCTTGGGACCGGAGTATTGACCGAGGAGCCGATAGCGCCGGGCACGCCTCTGAGTGAGACCGCGCTGGAAGCACAGCGCATTGAAGCGGGAATCCCTAGGTTCGGGGTGGATATGGATAAGCGGGTGCTGGCTCCCGAGACCGGGCAGCAGGCAAGAGCCATTCACTACCGCAAAGGCTGCTATGTAGGGCAGGAGATAGTAGCGCGGATAGATGCGCGCGGGCATACGAATCGCACTCTGGTTCGCTTGCACTTGCCTGCTCCTGTAGACGCAGAGACTCCTCTAACTCTGGATGGCAAAGATGTGGGGCGCATTACATCGAGCGCGCCCGCTACAGACGGCGACGGGGCAGTGGCTCTGGGCTATCTACGCCATGAGCATATGACGCCTGGAACAGTACTTGATAACGCGACGGTGGCACTATGACGATTCAGACTTTCTTGAAGGTACTGGGTGGGCTGATTTTAGTCGGGGGTATCGGGCTCATACTGGCGAACCAGTGGCACTATCAGAACCTGGGTGGAATCGAGGTGCGGCGGCACGGCCTATCCGGTTCCATACAGCTCAAGGAAAACGGTGAGTGGACAACCCCAGCCATCGCCGATACGCGCGCTCCCGCCGTTCCTGCCGCGATTCTGAAGACCGCGAAAGTGGACCCACCATCGGGGAGCTGGGGCACAGACCAGCTCATGGCGTTCACGGCGGTGACTCAGGAGCCAATAAAGGGCCGTATTGCTGTCCATATTCTGATTCGCGATACACAGAATCGTGTGGTGATGCGCGGCGATAAATCGCTCCGACTTACGGTAGACTGGCCCGGCAAGTCACGCGTGCCAGTGGTGCTGGATACCACCGTAGACCGACCCACTTTCCCGCACACTATTGTCGTCAGCCTGGAAAATATCGATCAACAAGGAACCTGAAAACAACACATGGCACGTTCTTCTACCAACACCGTTCTGTCTCAGTGCGGTTTCCATCACCTCGCCTTTCGCGCTCGCGACTACGAAAAGTCGCTGAAGTTCTACACCGAGGGGCTGGGTTTTCCTGTGGCGCACTCCTGGGGCGAAGGCGCGGGGCGTATCGCGCTCTTAGACCTGGGCGATGGCAACTACCTGGAGCTGTTCGCCAGCGAGCCGGGCTGGGAGCCTGTACCCGGTAACCAGTTCTTCCATCTCGCTCTGCGCTCCACCGATGTGGATGCGGACATCGAAAAGGTCCGCGCCCTCGGCTGCCCCATTACCATTGAACCCAAGAGCGTGCCGGTCAACGGCAAGACCATTCGCGTCGGCTTCTTCTTAGGCCCGGATGGTGAAACCCTGGAGTTCTTCTACAACGACGAACTGTAGAAACAGTAACTCTTCGTAAGTTTCGGAACCCTCTCCCCATCGTCTCACGTAACAGGACGAAGGGGAGAGGTGTTTTTATGTTCAAGCATCGCCATGTACTGCGCGCCCTCTGGGAATTAACGATTAGAGAGTGGCGCCGAACGCCTCAGGAGCCGGATATTGATAGGCTACTGATACAGGCGCAAAACGAGCTCGAAAGGCAGTATGCCGGGAATAGAGAGCAAGCAATTCGGGCCATTACTCAAAAGAACAACGTGCTTCAGCTGGCTCACAACCTCAAGTATCAGCGGGATCGCTGCGAAGACATTGCGATAGAAGCTGAGGATAATGGCAACGACTACATCGCCAATCGGTACCGCTATCGACAGGCGGCCTATCAGGAAGCTCTAGACTCGGTGCAGGATGCCGTAGAGGAAACTCAGAAAGCCGGTCTGGCGCTGCACACTCATCTGACTATGGAAGAGCTTGAGGTAGAAGCACGCACCACCCGCCTGCGAGTCCTGAAAGATGAGTGGCAAACTGTAGGCGCTACCGCCGAGATGGGACGACAGATTCAGGCAGAAGTGCGTTACCTGGTGGATGAGACCTACAACCACTACTCGCTAAAAGCAGTCAGGGATATTGTCGGATGGCTGCTCCTGATCATCGCTGTGCTGGTGCTGACTCTGCTTCTTGTAGTGTTACATTGATTCTGGAAGAGGTATGTCTATGTCGGAACACCGTCGGTTCTTAAAAGCTCTCTGGAAGCTAACCTTTCCTTTAGGGCAAAAAAAGCCCCAAAAGATGAGCCCACAGGAACTACTGGACTCTGCAAAACGGGAGATGGAAGAGACCCACCTCAGGAATCGGAAACGCGCGGTGCAGACCATTACGCAGCAGAAGAATTTGGAGCAGATGGCGTACGACCTGGAGCGTAAGCTGCTACAGCTCGACGAACAGATTGCTGATGCCGAACGCGAAGGAAAACCGGAGCGGGCTGCACGGCTGCGACATGAGAAATCAGGCTGGCAGGTATCACGGAATACGGTCGCGCAGTCTCTCGAAAAAGCGACGGAAGCTGCAGAGGTTGTCAAAGCCCATATCCAGAAAGAGCAAGAAGAAATCCGTAAAAAAATGGCACAGATACTGGCCATGCAGTCCGATTGGAAGACTGGCGCCATTACGCAACATATCGAGCGGCAGTTGAAATCCAATGTACATCAGATCTTCGATGAGAGCTACACACTCTATCCGCTCAAAGCCGCCAGAGATGTGGTCGCTGTGCTGCTTGGCGTTATCGCCTTACTACTCTTCGTGGTCGCGTTTTTAGTGCTGCGCTGACTGGAGTACATATGCCTGGATACCGACAGCGGCTAAGCGCTCCCCGGAAACGAGTGGCCAAGGCACTGGAGAATCCCGCTCGCTATCTCTTGACAGATGCACGAGCGAAAGGACCAGAGATAACAGAGACATTTAAACAGGCGATAAATGCGATGGTGCAGAGAGACAATCTTCAGCAAATGGCGGAGGACTGGAAGCAGGAAATCCAGAGACTAGAGAAAGAGATTGAAGTCGCCGAAAGCGTGAAGGATGAGGGGTTGGCAAAGCGGCTACAAAGTCAGAAAACGGACTATGAAGACCTACTTACCGTGACTAGAGAGTTGCTGAGTGAGGCACTACAAGAGGTAGATAATGTAAAGGTCCACCTTCAGAAAGAGCGGGAAACGCATCAGCGGTTGATGGAGAGCCGAAGATTCTTTCCCTGGTACTGGTAGCCCTATTGCCGGGGCGCTGTACTTTTTTTGAGCCAGATTGAACGATTTCGCGACGCCGGGGAACTAATAGTTCCAGGAGACGAGAAGAGATGACAGATCAGGCGATTTTAAACAAAGTGAAGGTAGCTTCCCCCTGCTCGGCAGACTGGAACGCCATGGAAGGCGATGACCAGGCACGCTTCTGTGGGCAGTGCAAAAAGAACGTTTACAACCTCTCGGCCATGACCGAAAAAGAAGCGGCGGAATTGGTGCGCAACACAGAAGGCCGGTTGTGTGTCCGATACTACAGACGCGCCGATGGCACGATGCTGACTGCGGACTGCCCGGTAGGAGCGGAAGTCAAGAAGCGCCGCACCGTGCGAAATCTGACCGTGCTGGCAACTGCCGGAGCCGCTCTGACCGCCTACCGAATGGCGCGTACACCGGAGCCGGTGAGCGCTCCAGTTGCAGGAACCATGATAGCTCTACCTATGGTAGAAGCCACGCCGGAACCTGCTATGATGGGAGATATGGCTGCACCGCCACCGCCGCGCCCGGAGCCGACCATGGGAATAGTAATGTCTATTCCAGAACGTAAGCCCACTATGGGTAAGCCGACCATGGGGGAAGCGCCCGTAGCACAAGAGCGCATCGGCAGAGTGGTCATGGGGGCACGTGCGCCGATGCCTAACGAAAAATAAAATCGTCTCCGATTCCGGGGATCAGGGAGTACAGGTTGAGCGTTCTATCCGCGATTAAGAAGGGTCTGGAGAAACCGGAAAAGGGAGCGGCCACCGCTACCGCCACGCTGCGAGACTATATGGTAGTCACCTGGGCTGTAGCTGAAGAAAGCCTTCGCCCACTGGTCCCGGAAAGCCTGCCGCTCGACCGCCTGCCCGGTGTCGATGGTACTCTCTATGGCTTCGTGCAGCTAACCTGTGCCCTGCACGAAGCCACTCGCTGGTCCCCTCTGCCGGAAAACCTGGGAGATAGCTACCATCGCGCCGATGTGCGTGTGCTAGTGCGTCCAGAAGGGGCCGGACCAGGTGCATTTGTGCTGGAGAGCTATATCAGTGCGCCCGGTATTGTGGGGGCACTTTTCCCGGTCGTAAAGGGCGCCGATGAGGGGCGATTCAAGCTTCACGTGGCAGGCAACCCCGCTCAGGAATCGTTCTCCAGCTACACGGCCCGTGTCTCCACCGATGGAGTCCAGGTGGAACTTACGGCAAAGTCGGTAGAGACTGCCAAGGCTACAGCATTTGGTCCCTGGGAAACTCTCACTCCGTATCTTACCCAGCGCTTGCCGCACTTCTGGGCCGCGCGGGTAGGAAACGGGCTGACCCTGATTCCTACCCACCACGAGCCCCTGACTCCGCTGCCGGGCGCGGTTGAGAATGCCACCTTGAAAGTGCTGGCCGGGATTTCCCTGGGCGAAGCCGTGGCCGTTCACTACCAGAGCGCCCTGCCGGTTACCGGCTACCCGCCCCGCGCCTGGAAATAGCTACCCGAACATCTGGATGGGGGAGTGGTGTTGGAGCAGGGGATGGCGCCGGTAACAATCTTATGTCCCTACTAGTAAGAAGCGCCATCCTGTCTCCACCATGGGCTGGGGGTTCATCAATGAGCAAGATGCCGTCACGCCCTGCGTCATATCTGTACGCATGCCTTCCCGCTGGGCATTCAAAGGTTTTTGTGTCTTTGATGTAGGGTTTCAACGCTGCACGCCATGTCTTGGCTGGAGGAAGCGCATAGTCGTAATCCTGCCCATACATCTTGATGCCTAGCGAGAGCTGTCTCAAATGACTACGACAGGTATCTGCTTGCGCTTTCTTCCTGGCGTGCATAAATGTCGGGAGCATAATAGCTGTTAATATCAGCCCTATTGTAGAGCCAACATTCATTTCTATAAGATTTGGGCCTCCAAGCATCAGGCCCGTAACCAGATAGAAAAGCACTCCCACCATTATGCTGAGCGGTATTCCTTTCCAATGAAAGGGCTGGCCCAGTTGGAAGTGATAGAGGAAAAGCCCTATCCAGCCGAGTAAGGGCAGGAACATAAGTAACAGACCACCCAACACTGAAAGAGTCTCTCGTGTACGCTTCATCGTGTACCTCCTACAGTAACAACGATGTGAGGAGGATTTGGTTACGGCTCGAAGGCGTCTAGCAGATTAGCGACCTCTATTAAGTTGCCATCGGGGTCGCGAAAGTACAGAGAAAGAATTGGCCCGGTGGCGCCCATGCGCTCTACCGGACCTTCCAGAATCGGAACACCACAGTCTGCCAGGTCCTCAGCGATACCCTCCAGAAGAGCTGTGGTCAGAAAGCACAGGTCGGCTGTACCGGGAGTCGGGCGCAGTGCGTGTGGCGCAATCGTGTGCCCGACCTCGTGCAGGTTGATCTTCTGGTTGCCAAACCGAAGCGCCCGGCGGCCCGCGCCGTATGTAATGGCTTCCATATGCAGTACCCGCGTATAGAACGCCACGGTGCGTTCTATATCCGCTACGGTTAGCACCAGATGATCCAGCGTGAACACGGCGCTACTTCTTCAGTTTTGCCATCCACTCTTTGCGGAACTTGGCTACCTTAGGCGCCACAATGTACTGGCAGTAGCCTGGATTCACCACATTCTGACCCTTCTCCGCCCGCGCGTAGTAGTTCTGGTGGTAGTCCTCCGCCAGCCAGAAGCCGTTGTAGGGCTCCAGGGTGGTCACGATCTTGCGGGAGTAGAGTTTCTTCTCGGTAATCTCCGCAATCACTTGCTGCGCCAGCTTCTTCTCGGCGGCATTTCGAATGAAAATCACTGAGCGGTACTGTGTGCCATGATCCGGTCCCTGCGCGTTGAGCTGGGTGGGATCGTGCAATGTGAAAAACATGGTCAGCAAGTCATGCGCGGACACCACCTTGGGGTCGAACGTTATACGCACCGCTTCCGCGTGGCCTGTGACTCCAGAGCTAACCTGCTCATAGCTGGGGTTGGGCACCTGCCCGCCGCAGTAGCCTGACTCCGCATTGGTGACGCCTCGCACCAGTTCGAATGGCCCTTCTACGCACCAGAAGCAGCCCCCCCCGACGATGATATCTGCCATCTCGTTTTCACCTTCCATAGGTTTTTTCCTGCCTCCTATTTACAATTACCGCGCAGGTTTGGTTCCCTTCAGCAGGAACACGGAATCGGCGGTATACGCATGGCCATAGCGGTCCGTAAAGCTCGCCATGACTTGCACAATCGCTCCCGGTTTCTCCGGCAGAGTGAGTCGGACTGCTGAGAGCCGAATCGGCGGGTCTACGTCCTTAGCCAGCAACTCACCGAGCGAGATGCTTAGCGCTCCGCTTTCTTTTTCCGACGGCGAGCTCCAGGTAGTGCCCGGCAATGTCGGCAGGGTCTTGCCGTTTGCATCCGTGAACTCGGCGCGCAACGTTACTATAGTACCCGGCTTCAGCGATGGTCCGGGCGGATCGGAGATAAGTACGAATGTCCCACGCTTTGTGGCCTCGCCGGAGCGCATGAGGGACTGGCCCCAGAGCGGCACAGCAACCGCTCCAGCCAGTGCCAGCACTCCCGCAATGGCATAGGGCCACGGTCCGAATCTGGTACCAGGAGCTTCTCGTTCCCCCAGTGCCGAGGCACCCAGCCCAAGCAGCGCCCAGAGCAGGGCATAGACCCCATGAAACTGGTAGGCAGGGGAGGCGATAGCATCTACACAGGCACCCATCACAGAGGCTGTGGTCCCAAGCAGAATGGCGTGGTCCAGTGGGGAGCGAGTTCGACCCATGGTGCTTAGCGCGAAGATAATGCCCGAGCCCAGCGCTAATAGGTGCAGCCCGACTCCTACCGCACCAGCCTCTGCCGCCCACTGTACATAGAAGTTATGAGCAATGGAGCTATGGTCTGCACCATCTTCCAAGATCTTCCAGCGTTCCTCACCCAGATGGGTCCAGTAGTTCTGCATTACCGGGTAGCTGGCAAGGCCCCAACCGGTCAGCGGTTTTTGCGCCGCCATGCGCGCGCCACCCTCCCACATGATCAGGCGAGTCTGAAACGAGCTGTCTTCCTTGATATTCACAAAGGAAGCGGCCCGCTGGGAGAGCATGGTAGAGAGCCCACCACCGATACCCATAATCAGCAGTGCGCCAATCAGTATGGGGAGAGGTGAACCCAGAGCATCACGCACTTTATCGCGCATATCTCTGGGCCTTCGGCTCTGTTCGCTCTTGCGAACGGTGCGCCAGGCAAGCAGAATCAGGAGTAGCAGGGCGACGCCGCCGCCCAGCCAGGCGGATCGGCAGCGGGCGACTATCCAGGCGAACCCTAGAATCAGCACGGCGGCATAGGCAGCCCAGCGCGGTTTCTCGGGCAAATCCCCCCATAGCGCCACACCCAGCGAAACCGGGAAGAGAAGGGCTAAAAGAGACCCCACGTTCTCATGAGTTCCAAAGGCGCTGGCAGTATGATAGTTACGCCGAGCTAGCTCGCCCAGCTCGTCGGTGCGACCCAGGCGCGCGAAGTCGGAAATACCAATGACGCAGCCCAGAAAGAGCAGCCCGGTGAGGGCAACGGAGCGCTCGCGGGGTTCCAGGGCGTAGGCGGCGGTGAGAAAGGCAGCCCCGCCCGCAACCAGGCGCAGCAGCTCGGCGCCCGCCATACCGCGCAGCTCTGTAGGCGTGAGGAAGAACGATACACCACCCCAGAGAATCAGGGCCAACAGTGCCCAGCCTGGCGGACGCTTGAGAATCTCCGTAAACGAGCGGGACCAGGAGCGGGTGAGAGCCGCCAGAAGCAGTAGTCCGGTAGTACCGATAATGGCCAGCGCGCTCCGGACCACGCCTCCGAAGCTGGGAACCTCAGCCAGTAGTAAAAGAGCAGCCCGGCTACCAGACCCAGAGCACGGATATGGTTGCCTGCCCATTCTATTGGGTCTGTTCCACCCGTGCGGGCGCGCTGGTGCGCGCGTATCTTCTCTCGTTCTCGCTCCCGACGCTCCCAGGGGTCCTGACTCACGAAAAGACCTCTTTAGCGTCTATCGCGTCCAGCGCTTCCTGGTGGCGGGCGCGGCAGTTCTCTATCAGGAGTTTCAGGCGGCGCGCAAAGGCTTCCGGGTTGAACCGTTCCGCGTGAGCACACAGAAACGCCGGGTCTACCGTCAAGTTGTCCACTCGTTTAAGGGCATCACAGAGCGAGTCCGCCGTCGGCTCGGAGAAGAAGAGGCCGGTTTTACCGTCGATAACGGTTTCTAAAGCTCCGCCCGCGCCGAAGGCCACCACCGGGCGACCTGCCGCCATGGCCTCCAGCGGCGCGATACCGAAGTCTTCCTCGCCGGGGAATAGAAACGCCTTGCAGTTCGCAAAAAGCCCTTCCACCTGACCATCCGGCACGCGCCCCAGAATCTCCACGGTAGGACCAGCCATAGCCTTCAGGCGCTCTAAATCCGGCCCGGTACCAGCGACTTTAAGAGGCACTTTCAGCTGATTACAGGCTTCTACAGCAAGGTCTACCCGCTTGTAGGATACGAGCCGAGAGACCACAAGGAAGTAGTCCGCAGACGGTTTCTCTATCGGATGGAAGCGCGATGTCTCTACCGGGGGATAGAGCACATCCGCATCACGGCGGTAGAACTTGGCGATGCGCTTGACGATGTTCCGGGAGTTTCCAAAGAAATAGTCCGGGCGCTGCGCGGCGATCTGATCCCACTGGCGCAGGTTATGGATAATTGATGGGAGGCTGGCCTTGGCCACTCGCCCGAAGTTGCCTTCTTCGATGTACTCCTGATAGCGCCAGGCAAAGCGGGCCGGAGTGTGGCAATAGTGGATATGGCAGGTTTCGGGGCTCGTGATAACTCCATGCGCGAACCGGGTGCCATGCGAGAGAACCACATCGTAACCCCGTAGGTCCAGCGATTCGAAGGCGCGCGGATAGAGGGTCAGGAATAGCTTGTTGTACCGGGCGCTAGAGGCGCCCGGCAGGTTCTGCATAAACGACGTTCGGACATCCGCGTTTTTGAACTCCCCGAACGTGGCCTCCGGGTCATAGACCGAGGTGAATATAGGAGCCTCTGGCCAGAGCTGGTGCAGAGCCACTACGACCCGCTCAGCCCCTCCTTTTTGGGTAAGGTCATCATGAACAAGAGCAATACGCATAAGCTTTACTAACCGCCGTCAGGTTTCCGTAAGGCGGGTTCTCAGCCCAGTATAGCCGCCCTCCGCATCTTTCCCCAGAATCCACAGAGTTATGTTCGGGCCATCGCCGCTTCTATAGGCCATAGCGTCCGTTAATGCCGAACCCAGTACAGTTTCCAGGGCCTGAAATCGTGCTCGCGTTTCTTTCTCCTCTGGCCCATACCAGTCTTGCGCGGTGGTCATAGGAGAAAGCGCCTCAGAAACGGGGAAGCCGCCCGTCAGCTTTAATTCAGCGAACTGGACGTCGGTGAGCTTCACGACCTGCAGGCGCGAGTCCGACTCGCTCACAAAGAGCAGTCCACGCGCCGCCTTCCGTAATGCTGTCTGTGCTGCTGTCATCGTCCGAAGCTCCCACTGCTGCGCCGTCGGCGTTTCTGGGTTCCTGACTCGCCGCCGAAGCTACCGCCACCCTGGTCTTTCTTATCGCGCAGAGCAGTCTGAACATCCGGGGGCAGGCCATTTAGAAGCGGCATGTTCAGCTCGCCTTCCAACGCACTAACCGTGGTAAGAAACTGTTCCCAAGGATCGGTCTCGCGGATACTGCCATCGTTGGGCATCTTCACGGCAATCACGCGCGCACTCGCATCGACAGCCTGGCCTTTCGGCACCGCCACGACCACTTTCCAGCCGTACTCCGGAACCGCTACTCCACCGCGGGTACGACCCAGCTCGCGCCCCGCATGACCACAAACCACATAGCAGGTCATATCGCGCTGCTGCACCAGGGTTCTGGTGTAGCTCTCCAGTCGCTCCCATGGCCCGGCGTTCATGGCGTGAAGCTGCGGGGTCATGTTGGTCATGTAGAAGACGGCATCGTTGTCTTCTTTATTCGCCGAACGGTCCTTGGCCGGGCAGTTGTGCCCCCGGTCGTAGCCGCTACCGGTATAGAACGATGGCGTGACCCGCGTGAAGCCATCCGGCAGCTCCGGGTCCGGCGCGAACTGACCGCGCGGCTGGCTCCCGATGTCCTCCGCCTCCAACTTCCAGGCAACCCAGTTCGGGAAACGCTTCTCATCGTTGTAGCTCAGGTCGTACTGCTTGCGGGTGAGCAAATAGTGCTCTTTGTTACTCGCATCTGTGGTAGCCCCATCCGGGTTACCCAGAGTCATGTTCGCGTCTAAGTTGCCTACCTGGACTCCTCCCGAGCCGGGGCTGGATGCGGGCGCCGGGCTGGTTCCGGGGCGCTGTCCATTTAGCAAGCCACCATCGCCACGTCTATCCCCCGTATACACCGGGGGTGGAGTACTTACCAGGGCGTCTGGGGGTGGCTTGGCCTTACAACCCAGCAGTCCGACTAATAGGAGCAGCGCCAGCCCCCGGTTTATACCAGCCATCTCAATACCTCCTGCCCCCACCATCGCATATCTTCTGCCTCGCCAAGTGCCCGTGGCTCCGTTACCGATGGCCCAAAGACCAGCCGGGGAACGAACTCCCTACTATGATCCGTGGAAGGTGTCGTCGGGTCATTGCCATGGTCCGCTGTGATTCCCACTAAGT
Source organism: Armatimonas sp. (assembly GCA_049840835.1). GTDB lineage: Bacteria > Armatimonadota > Armatimonadia > Armatimonadales > Armatimonadaceae > JANLTX01. The sequence continues at coordinate 305,269 of JASGJG010000003.1, forward strand.
CACCGGGTCGCAAGTGGGGTAGAAAGTCCGCGCCCAGCCAGGCATCGAACTCTTCTAAGAGCCGTGCGAATCCTATCGGGTCGTTACGATGGCCGTAGAGCATATCAAAGTCCTCTAAGTTTGCGAACACGAAGCCGCGCTCAAAATTCTGTACCGCCTCGGTCAGCGCGGCGCAGTGGTCCGGGTTATTGGTTGTCAGAAGCCGCTCCTGCTCGTGGATTTCCGGAAACAGCTCGCAGGTCTTCCCGATAAAGCGTACTGGAATCCCTTTCTCTGCCAGTGTATCCAGCGTGGTCGGCGAAGGCGGAGGAAGGGGCCAGTCTTTCCGGTTCTGCGTACGGGAGAACGTTTCCGTTCCTGCAAACGGGCGCGCAATCACCCGGCAGATATGGTTCGGGGGCGTGAGCAGAGCACGTGCTTTCTCACAGGCATCATAGAGCCGCTCCAGCCCGAAGATAGCCGGGTCTGCATGTGCGGCTACCTGAAACACAGAATCCGCCGATGTATAGACAATCGGAAAGCCCGTGCGCACATGCTCTGCGCCGAGTGTTTTTAGAATCTCCGTGCCACTGGCCGCAAAGTTTCCTATCGTCTTACACCCGATAGAGGCCTCAAATGTCTGAATCACCTCGGGCGGAAAGCCATTCGGGTAGGTGGGAAACGCGGGGTCGGTGACAATGCCCATCATCTCCCAGTGCCCGGTTACGGTGTCTTTACCCTGGCTGATTTCCCGGAGCCTTCCCCAGTGCACAGGCGCATCAGGGTTCGGCGTGACCCCTACCAGCGGCGTGATATTCCCGAAGCCCAGGGATTCTAAGCAAGGGAGCTTCAGCCCACCCACGGCTCTGGCCGTGTTGCTCAGGGTGTTGGAGATAGGGTCATCTTCCCCGAATGCGGCGGCATCTGGCAGAGCGCCTGCGCCGCAGCCATCTAGCACTAGTAAGAAGAATCGCCTGATCACCGCAGCTATTTTACCGGGCGAATAAACGTGGTGGAGCCGGGGGAATAGCCCTCCCCCGGCCCCTGTCTACCACGCATTAGGCACGCCGATACATTTAAGCCGCAGCGTCATTCTTTACGTTTGCTGTGTTTTACCATTAAACTACCGCTGACCGTAACTCAGCGGGCGGGAGATGAGCCCGCATCCAGCAACACCGCACTGCAGCGGTTGACTCGGCGATCCGTGGAAATATGCTCAGCCTGGAGTAAGAACCTGAATCTGGGGTGACCGTCCGCTGCCTCTGCCACGTTGGGCTACCCCCGCGTGTTTATCGGAACTGCGGGGGGCAGGATTCGAACCTGCACTGATACAGATCAATCGTCAAGCTGACTCTGAATCTGAGCTTGTACTCCAAGAAATTATATCGTTTGAGCTGGTGGCGATGATAAGTCTTCCGAAGGCTTGGGCTCCTCCGGAACATAGCGAACATCGGCTTCGGAGAAAGGATTTATCCAGGCACGCATGGCCAGCTCGATAGAGAAGACCTCCGGCGCATTCCGGAAAACCTGAACCGCTTGCTGGAAATCAGGGTTCGCGATTCCCAGTGAAAGTGTATGTGTCGTCTGGATCGTAGTACTGTTATCGTCCAGGTACTGCCCCCAGGAACGACCGCAGCGGCAAGCGCGGCGCTCCGGGAACAGGCGAACAATATCCTGGCAATAGCCACAATAAAGCAGTTTCATCCGAACAGATACTGGAAGACCTTGCCACCGATTTTCTGGTCTTCTACGTCCATCGAGTTCGCTTCCTCACGGGCGAACTTCACTGCCTCCTGAAGCTTCTCAATACGGTTCAGCAGCTCCTGCACACGCTGGGCGGGGAGTGCACCGGAGAACTTCACAGTGCGCCAGGTACCCACGGTCACATCTTCGTAGTAGACTTCGACCTGTGCCGGGTGATGCTCCGTGGCCTCAGCCTTCACATGGTTACGCGGCACCTTCTTGGTGCGCAGAGTCTGCACTGGCTCAGTAGCCCAGCTATTCGCGGAGCTATCGAAGCTCCAGGTCTCCGACGCATCTAGCGTAGGAAGTTTTTTCACGTAGGTATGCAGATCGACTAGCTGCTTCTCTAAAAACAAAAGATAGGTAGCGGGCACCTCTTTGAGTAATACATTGCCGTCTACCAATACATCTGCCTTTGCCTGGCAGTTCGCCCACTCCTTGGTAGCCGTGATGTCAAACAGGCGGGTCAGGGTCTCAGCGGTCTTCTTCAGCACATCTTCTGCGACTAGCTGGACTTTTGTGGCCTCTGGGGGGAGCTGTTCCCCCTCTTCATCACGGGGGCGATAGCTACGCGAAATACCCGAAAGCAGCGCTGCCTTCTGTAGGGACTGATGCGCGTCGGTGAGCTCCTGAAAGGCTGTGGTCTTAATGCCTTTTTCAATAGCGATAATCTGATTTAGTTTTGCCATAGTGCTACTGTATCGCCGGGAAGAGGAAGCTAGCTAAGGCTCTGCCTAGGGGCGCATACGGAATGCAGGAAACTACCAGGTTTGAATCTAATGTGGCTAGGACCTCAGCTTTTATGGAGGCACATAAAGCCTGGATTATTCTTGAATACTGTGCCTGAAATACTGAAATGGAGGTACTGGAGGATTTGGTATGGGGCCTGAAGTTATTCGATTGTCAGCAGCGGAACGCCGCAAACTAAATACGTTTTTCAGTAACTTTGTAGAAGCATATCTACAGCCATTCCGCAGAAATCAACTTTCAGATTTTGCGCTTGTCAGTTTTGCTCAATTTCATGAATACTTAAACTCCCCTAATGCATTGAAGGGGAAATATCCGCGCTTCGCCATCTCTGCCAGCAGGGTAGATAGCATGTGTATATATTACTTTGGCAAAAAGGTGAATCGGCATCAATCTCGTTCAATGAATGTCAGTATTGGTTTCTCCAGGCATGAGTACCGTAATGGGAGCTACTACTTTACAATCGGCGGAGACGGCGAAGCTGTAAGTTTCGCACAGATACAGAAGCTTCGACATCTAGAAGGAAGCTTATTTGAGGCGGAAGTAATTGAGTATATTGCCCCGAACGGGTGGGATGGAGATCGGCATGCTTCATCATGGCGCGATAGTACTGGTGATGGTATTCCAGAACCTGAACGTCGATTCCGTGGCCTGATTCAGAAGGTCGGCACAGAAAAGAATCAGCGGTTTATTCTGCTAGAGTACACGCTTATAAAGTAGCGAAATTATAGCGAGTACAGGTTACTCTAGATCCTCTGGCGTATTCACATTACGAAGCTGCGGCAGCAAGTGCTCTGGCAAAAGAGCTTCCTGATGCCTTTGGTGTTTTAGAAGACCATGCATGGAGCGTCGTCCAGAAGTCAGCAAGTCTTCAGCATAGTTTAGAGAGCTTTGAGGGTAGACAGAGAAAAGCGGTTCGTAGGTGACCTCGCCCTCTATGTCTGCGAGGCTTTGCATAGAAATCAGCGGTAGGTCTTTGTTAGTGTGTTGTTCCCACTGCCCCGGCAGCCAGCGCGGGGCTTCGGTCTCTAAGAACGCCAGGTCGCAGGCTAGAGCTAACACAGGGCTATCTGTGTGGCGCAGAGCGGTAATTAGCCCGCCCAGTGGCCCCTGACCGGGAAAATCATCGGCTACGAAGGTAACACCAGGAATGGATTCCGAGGGAACAGGGCGGCCTACTACGAGTATAGGGAGGTCCAGAGACTCACAGGCGGACAGTACGCGCGGCAGAAAGAGAGCCGCCTTGTCCTGTCCGAACCGGCGGCTTTCGCCACCAGCTAAAACCGCAATGGTCACTGCTTGCGCTCAGCGAACCCGGAAGGCGGTGCAAAAGTCTCGGTTTGTGGCTCAGATGCCTCTGCAGGGCGCGGGTGCACACAGGGGAAGTCTTTTTCCACCAGAAATCGATAGCTCTCCTGGTTAAAGTACACACCTTCGGTTGCCGGTTGGGAAAGCTCAGCTACGGCCTCAGGAGACAGAGTAATTCGAATAACGCCATGGCCCGTTGTACACAAAATGCTTTCTGAACCAGGCTGCAGTGTTACGACCCAACCGCCGGGAAACGCCGCTGCTTCTGTGCTCACCTCTCCCTGCTGCAGAGCTTGCAGTTCACCGGGAGTAATTCGCAGTCGCAGAGACTCTTCCATCCACCGTATTTTCATCACACCTGTTGTATCATTGGCATAGCATCGAGGGAGCATTCCCTGAAGGAGGCCGGTATGTTTCGCTATTTTGTTTGCGCCATGCTGATGCTAATAGTCACTGGCAGACCTGCTCATGCTAATGCGGTGATTGCCACGTTGCGAGACCTGGTGAAATCAGACCAAATTGTGTATGCAAAGGTGGAGCGTATTCATGTTGTTGGTTGTCAGTGGAGACTTGATAAGAAGGGACATAAAATCCGCATACCCACTAACGCAGTGGCAGAAGCCAGGGTGGTTCGTGTGTTCCAGGGAAAGGGAATCATCACAGGGCAAACCATCCTTATTGCTGCCTATAAAACCTGGCGCTGTGATGACACGCAGATTTCTCTTGGAGAAGAATCGATGTTCTTCCTGGCAAAGAGAGATGTTAAGCGAGATGAGACTGACGATACTAAATACCCCGGCTGGAAGAAAGATATTACGAAATTCGTGGGAAAAGAGCCGCTGTATACCGTGGCGTACGCAGGCCAGGGCAAACTCCCCATTTCTATTCATCAAGGAAATATGTCTTTATCTGCGTATCAATCTAACTACAGCCCTGCTTGCTTTAGAGACTCGTATTTTACGATACAGTCGACCCTTCCTGTTTCCTGGGATACACAGATAAAAAAGAAACGTGGCGGGACTATCTACCGAGAAGGTCGTATTCCTGTGGAGGCTATGGAACAGTTTCTACGGCAGCTCATGGCGGAGCAGGGATTGTCCCGAAGACTACCCAGTAAAAAGCGGAGCCCTAACCTCGCGGATTCGAAACGGCCTATCGTCCTGAGAGCGTGAAAACGCAGGATCGGGCGCTGGCTCTGCTAAAGGCGGCAGAGGAAAAGCTGGCCGCGCTGAACTCCCTCACAGCAGAGGTTTCTGGCAAGCGGACTTTCGATGCCCCCAATCCCAAGAAACGTTCCCATGCCACGTTTACCGGCACCGTCCTGCTGATTAGTCGCGTGAGGGCAGGCTTTCCTTCAACGTAGTTCGGCGTTCCTGGGAGAGGAAGGGGCGCTCGCAGAGAGACCAGAACAGGCGGGCAGCGAGCAGGGCAAGTGGCAGGCCGATCAGCATGTTCATGGCGAACACGGGCAGGCTGCCCGCACTCGTGGTGACTAGCTCACGGCGCAGGAGCATTTTCATGGTCCACTGGAGTCCGTACAACACGGGAATATGGACCAGGTAGAGGCTGTAGGCCAGTGTGCCCAGCGTGACCAGGGGGCGCCAGGAAAAGAGCTGGGAGATCCAGGGGATAGTGGCACAGCAGAGAATCAGCAGGGCGAATGCGGCACCGCCCACTTCATCGGCGAGCGGCGAGGGGGCAGGCTCCATAGCCAGGAACAGGCGCCCGATCCAGCCGCCTATGGCGAGGTCGGAGCGTAGCACCAGGAACCAGCTCAGGCAAAGGCAGAAGGCGGGTAGAAGCAGGTAGGGGGAGCGGGTGCGCTCACGGACCACAAGGCTAGTGGCACCCATGCCGAACGCGAACTCAGCCCAGCGCCCCAGGAAGGTGTTTGTGAGGCAGTGATACTCGCTGCTGAAGGTGCTATCGTCATCCAGGCACGTGGCATAGCCTATCTGGTAGTACAGCCATACACGGTAGGCAACACAGGCGCCTACCGCCAGCATAACCGCAAGCCCCAGCCCGCTGATAGGCCATTTCCCCCCCACACGAGTGCCACGCCAGCGGGCGATAACTACCAGGATGGGAAAAGCCAGGTAGAGCTGAACCTCCGGAGTCAGTGTCCAGAGCGGCGGGTTGAAAGCGGGCATCTCACTCCCCGGCACCATACCGTGCATAAAGATAAGGCACTCGGGGAACGAGACGAACAGGTTGCCGAAATTGGGAGTCTCCATAGGGAGATGGTGCAGCCATACCCGTCGTAGCTCATCTAAATAAAAAGTGCCCAGGGTTATCGCAAGAGCGAGCAGGATAGCCAGCATAGTAAGGTAAGGCGAGCCGACGTATACGGCGCTGTAGCCAGGAGAAGAATGTTTCCTCGGATTTAGTGGGAGCCTGTCCGCTCTCGGTCAAGGTTTCTCGGCGAGCAAACGGTAGGTAGAGCAGGAAGCCTGACAGAACAAAGAACAGGCTGGTGCGCGAGCCACCGAGACCCCCGATAGGGGATAGCAAATCGACAGTAAGCGTTGATGTCAACCGAACAGGCCAGGCAGGATTGCCCGCACCCCCCCAGAAGTGAAACAGGACGACCATAAGCGCGGCGAAGCCACGCAAGCCATCGAGATAGAGAAGGCGTGTTTTAGGGGGGCTATTCTGTTGGAGTGGCTGCATACGAAATGGTTAGAACTGAGATTTCTGGAGTTCGTTGTATCCCGATTCTATGAAAACAATGTGAGGAGGGCAAAAGATTCGAGCCGCCGAACCTTGAAGCCATGAAAAGTGAAGTTCGTATCGGCGTGATCGGATGTGGGCAGATTGCCCAGCAGCACTTCAAGACCTACAAGGATATTCCTGAGGCGAAGGTGGTTGCCTGCGCCGACATTATCGAGGAGCGCGCAAAGAACAGCGCGGCAGAGTACGGAATCGAAAATGTATACACCAGCGCGAAGGCGCTGCTGGAGCGCGATGATTTAGATGCAGTCGATGTCTGCCTGCATAACAACCTTCACCGGGCCGGAGTTGAGGCCGTTATCGCCAGCGGGCGGCATGCCTACTGCGAAAAACCCATGGCGGGGACCTACGCGGATGCCCTGGCGATGTATGAGGCAGCAAAGTCGGCGGGTAAGAAACTGCATATTCAGTTGGCCGGGCTGTACTCCAACGAAGTCCGCGCCGCCAAGGGATTGATCGAAGAGGGGGCTCTGGGCGAGGTCTACTATGCCCGCTCCAATGGCCACCGCCGCCGTGGTCGACCCTATCTAGATGGTTATGGCCGCGCGGACTTCGTACAGAAAGAGAACTCCGGGGGCGGCGCGCTCTACGATATGGGGGTCTACCATATCTCCGAGATTCTGTATCTTCTGGGCAACCCCGCGCCAGAGCGAATCGTCGGGCGCACGTTCCAGAAGCTCCCCACCGACCCCAAGCGCCAGCAGCTTTCCGGAGCCAATGTAGAAGAGATGGGCACGGGGCTGGTTCGGTTCTCCAATGGCGTCGCGATGGATATCCTGGAAGCCTGGGCCATGCATCTGGATAGCCTGGAAGGCAGCTTTGTACTGGGTAGCGAGGGCGGTGTGCGCCTGCATCCGTTCGCGCTGCACAAGAGCTATGGGGATTTAGACGTTTCTGGCAACGCGAGTATGGGTGCGGCGGCCTATCGCTGGCGCAAGCTACGCTCCGAAGATGGCGACACAGATACACGCGATAACTCCCAGCGTCACTGGGTGAATGTGCTTTTGGGGAAAGATGAGCTTCTGCCCACAGCGGAGATTGCGCTGAACACCATGCTGGTCTCCGAAGGCATCTATCTCTCCGAGAAGCTGGGCCACGAGGTCAGTGCCGAGGAAGTCCGCGAGATGTCTGTGAGCACGGCGAAGTCCCTGTGAACGGCTGGACGAGAGCAAAGGGCGTTCCTGAGAGCGCCCGTGTCTCGGTATTCCGGCAGGATCCGATTAAGCCGAGTGTAGTGCATCTGGCTCTCAGCTACTCGCAGGGATATATGCGCTCCGAGGATGGCGGGCGCTCGTTTGCAGCTCCAGGAGCGGGTATGGGCAGGGGGGTGCGCGATTTGGCGCTCTGTCCTTCTCAGCCCGCGCGGCTCTACGCATCCGTGGAGGGGGATAGCCGTGTGGTGATGCGGAGCAATGACTCCGGGAAGACCTGGCAGAAAGCCGCCATGCGGGGATTTGCTCCCTCTCAGAGACCCCATGGCATTCAACTGGTAGTAGACCCGACCGACGCCGCCCGGCTTTTTCTGTTGGCGATGGGCACACCCGAGGTGCTGTGGCGTAGTGGGGATAGCGGTGAGACCTGGACCCGAATGGATCGGGGCCTGAGCGGACGCCCAACCTTTGGGACCATAGTGATTGCGCCTATGCTAGCGGTCACAAAGGGGGGAGTCAAACTAGCCCTGCTGGGTGGTGGGCGAATGGCGCGTATCGGGCCGGGGGAAGATAGCTGGAAAGATGCCACACCGCGTGCTCCGAAGGCGGAGGCGGAGTGGGTTACCATCGACCCCAGGCATTCTTCTCGGTTGTGGCGAACCGGTCAGGGAAAGCTCTGGCGCAGCGATGATGGCCGCCGCTGGAGCCGTGTGGGCACTGCCACAGACGCTACTTTAGTGACATGTGATAGCGGAAAAGCGGGCCGGTTGCTCCTGGCACGTTACTCCGGGATATTCCTCTCAGGAGACAGCGGCAAGAGCTGGCGACAGGTGGCCGACAAAGAGGCGCAGTACGCCGTGTTCGCCGGGGAGAACCTGGTGAGCACAGATGGACAGAAGGTTTTCTGGAGAAAGCTATGAGCTTCCCAACACTCTTCACGCCGTTTACGCTGAAAAATGTCACCTTGCGGAATCGAATCGTCATCAGTGGGCACTTCGCGGGGTGGTGGGTGGAAGACGGTATGCCCGGCTCGGCGTTCGCTTCGTATATCGAGGAGCGAGTGAAGAACAACGGCGTGGGGCTGTTTGTCATAGGGGCAACGTCACCACAGCCCGGCTCCGGCTGGATGGAGAGCGTGTCGGATGCTATTATCCCCCGCTATGAAAAGCTAGTCGCGGTAGGGCATCGGCATCGAGCAGCTATCTTCGCACAACTCTGCCACCCCGGCTATCACCCGTTGCCCGGTCCGGCTGTGCATCCCGGTTCGCCCCGCGCGGATGCTATTCAGCCTGCCTACACCGGTCCGCCACGCAAGGTACCCAGCCTGGCAGAAGTCCACGAGCTGGTACGGGCGTTCGGTGAAGCGACTCGGCGCGCTGTAGCAGGCGGGGTAGACGGTATGGAGCTACACGCCCATGAATCGTTCCTGCACGCTCAGTTCCTCAACCCTGTCTGGAACACGCGCACCGATGAATATGGCGGCAGCTTAGAGAACCGCCTGCGTTTTCTAGTAGAGACTCTGCAAGCTATGCGCTCGCACATGCCAGACGGTATGCCCCTGGGAATCCGGCTGAAGCTGGACGACATGGAGCAGCGTGGCATGGCGTTCGATGAGTTCGTGACCGCCGCGCAACTCTTAGAGGCAGATGGACTGGCAGACTATATCAACTTCACCGGGGGAGACGGGCGCTTTCACCATGGCCCTATGGCTCGCCCCGATGGCGAGTGGCTGCCCCTTATGCAGCAGATGCGCCAGCAAGTAAAGCTGCCGCTCATGCACAATGGGCGCGTGACCACCCCAGAGATGGCCGAGCAAGCGCTGAGTGAGGGTTGGGTAGATGTGGTGGGCATGACCAAGACTCATATCTGTGACCCCCATTTCACGGCCAAAGTCTACGCCAATAACCTGGCCGATATTCGCTACTGCACCCGCTGTATTCAGAGCTGCCACGGCGCTATCGACCGCATGACCTGCGTGTACAACCCCCTCACCAGCCGCGAAGCCATGCCCGGCTGGTCCACTCTGGAGCCAGCGACGACAAAGAAGCGCGTGGTGATTGTAGGCGCAGGTCCAGCGGGCATGGAGGCCGCCATCACGCTATCTGCACGTGGCCATAGTGTCACTGTGCTGGAGAAAGCCGATAGGGTAGGTGGGCTGGTCTGGCTGGGGGCATCGTCTCCCATGCGCCAGAACTGGGCACGAATTGCCGAGTTCTATACCCGCCAGGCCGAAAAAGGCACATTCGATGTCCGCCTGAACACAGAAGCCACCCCGGAGAGCATTATGGCGCTCTCTCCCGATGCCGTAATCATCGCCACGGGCTCCACACCGCTGAAACATCCGCTTCCCGGAGGGCGTGAATCGCTCACCGTAAACGAGGTCCTGGCCGGGCTTGCTGATGGCTGTGAGCGCGTGCTGCTCTACGACCGCGAGGGTTTCAACAGGGCTATGGTCGCGGCAGACTATCTCTCGGCGCAGGGTATTGCCGTCCACTTCGTCTCCCCGAACATCTCTATCGGGGAGACCGTGGAGTACATGACCCGCGCGGAGATTATCCCAAGACTTCAGGCGCAGGGCGTAGACTTCTTCCCCGGCGAGGAGCTGGAAGACTGGAGCGAGGACGGCATCGCCATCACCCGCTCTGTGCGCACTGCCGAGGAGCGCACCCACGAAGGTATCGATGCCGTGGTCGCCACTGTCGGGTCACGCAGCATCAATATCCTCGCACAAGAACTACGTGGGCGTGTGCCTGAGCTGCATGTGATTGGGGATGCGAATCTTCCCCAGACCGTCGAAGCCGCCACCTACCAGGGCGCTCGTATTGGCCGAAAACTATGACCGATGATGTGAAACCTACCGCCCTTCCCTACGTGCCGGATAGCGATGACCTCAGCACCATAGAGCGCGATCTGCGGTTCTTCCCCGTGCAGAACCCCGCCCCGAAGGCGCTCACCGCCGAGCAACTAGAGCACTTCAACAGCCAGGGCTACATTGCCCCTGTCACCGTGTTCTCCGATGCCGAAATCGCCGCCCTGCGTAGCTACTTCGATGCCCTGCTGGCGAAGACTCTCGCCGAGGGTGGCACCAGCTACTCCATTGCCACGGCCCACCGGAAATACGGGCGCGTGTGGGACCTGGTGCACCATCCGAAGCTCGTGGCGCTGGCCGCCGATATTCTGGGGCCGAATGTAGTGGCTTGGGGTACCCACTTCTTCTGCAAGATGCCCCACGACGGCAAGCGGGTCCATTGGCACCAGGATGCGGTCTACTGGCCTCTGACTCCCAGCAAGACCGTAACTATCTGGCTAGCCATTGACGATGCCGATGTCGAAAACGCTTGCATGTGCTTCCTGCCCGGTTCGCATCTCCGTGGCCCTATCAGCCACCTGCCTACATCTGCCGCAGAAGACAATGTACTCAATCTCAAAGTAGAGAACATCGAACAGTATGGTGGCGCACCCGTGGACGATATCCTCAAAGCCGGACAGGTCTCCCTGCACAACGATCTTTTGCTTCATGGCTCCGAGGCCAACGACTCCGACCGCCGCCGCTGTGGCCTCACCCTGCGCTACTGCGCCGCCGAAGTCCGCGCCCACCTGGGCTGGAACGATAAGGGCATCCTGGTCGCAGGCTCTGACCCCGACCATCACTGGCGAAACGCTCCCCGCCCGGAGGCAGAGTAGAAAGATGCCTTTTGCCGTTACTGCCTATGGCGTGCCGCACTCCATGGGCATTCTTGCCACCGCAGATGGAGTCAAGCCCGAAAAGCCGACGACCATTTTCGATCTCATGGACTGGGCAAAGGCGCAGGGGCTGGTCGGCGTAGATATTCCCTTGCCACCCGCTTACTCTGCCGAAGAAATCCGAGAGGCACTCCAAGAGCGCGAACTCCGTTTAGTTGCCGAGTGTGCAGCACTGCTCTCACAAAGCGCTGAAGAGAATACCGCCGCTATCCATAAGGCCCATACCGCAGGCGCAAAAGTAGTCCGCTTTTGTCTGAGCACTATATTGGAAGGCAGACGCTACAAACTCCCGGATGGTTGGATAGCCCATCGGGATGCGCTGGCGATCCGTATGCGCGAGATACTTCCTGTTGCGGAAGACCTGGGGGTCTCCCTGGCCTTTGAGAACCACCAGGATGCCGATACCAGTGATTTCCTCTGGCTCTATGAGCACTCCGGCAAATCCAAAGCCTTTGGCGTGTGCTTAGATGCTGGCAACCCATTAGCTGTAGGCGAAGACCCGGTACAGGCAGCAAAAGATCTCGCCCCTCTCATTCGGCATACGCACTTAAAAGACTACACCATGCACTTTGCCCCAGAGGGGTACCGCCTGGTGCGCTGTATTGCAGGTACCGGCGTGGTCGATTTCCCCGAGATTCTGCGCATTGTGCGCGGCAACGGCTTTGCGGATTTACTCCCAGGCATCGAGATAGCCGCTCAACCCACTCGCACCATTCCCGTTCTAGATCCTGCCTGGTGGGCAGAGTTTCCCGAGCGCCCGGCCACATCGCTGCTGGGGCCGCTGGGGATATTGTGGAAGAAGGGGATACCGGAAATCACTCCGTATTCCTCTGCCTGGGAGCGCGGCGAAAACTCTGCTACCGTTCAAGCCGAAGAATGGCTCGTGCTAGAGCAGAGTGCGGCATACTTCAGGGCGTTAGAAAGCGCCATAGGTTAAAACCCTCAGTTCATGCGATTCACGCCCGCCTACTGGGATAAGGGACCAGGCAGCTAGATGGCTAACGCTGTCTGTATCTCTTCAAAATGTGTGGCAATCCCTTTGTAACTTCGGGCTTCCTGGCTCATGGAATACAGGGCTTCCCGGAGCAGGGCGCGTTTCTCGGTATCCAGCCCATTCACGGGGTAGAGGTGCAGGCGAATGGCGAAGAGGGCTGCGTCTGCCTGAGGGATAGGCCAGAGGGTCTGGCGCTCGACTCGTAGCCAGAGGTCGTTCGGATCGAAGGGATTTTTCTCCAGTGCCGGGTGCTGGTTCAGGCGGTTATCAAACGAGATACCCCAGGTGAATCGTACAAACGGGCCACGGGTCACGAAAAGCTGCACGATAGAGGGTGCGGCGGCTTTCTGGCGCTCTATGCCTGGTACGGGTTCATGAGTCGCCGTATAGCCTCGGCCAATCTTTTCTTCAGGCCGCCAGTGACTGGGGGCACAGATATGCAGTGCCGCGTTCCAGTCTCCACGCTCAGCATTACGCCGCACGATAGCGATGTCTTCCGGGAAGAGCAAGCATAGCTCAGAGAAGGGAAGAGCTGCCAGTGCCTCAGCATTGGGGAACTGAGCAGGCCACTCGGTATGCAGGCGTTCCGCGATGAGTGCGCACACGGCGCGCTCAGTAGGAGTATCAAAGCTATCGAAAAGCGTGTGCCGCTCTGGATGGATGCTTGCGGCGTGCTGCTTGTTCTCCAAAAACGCCGGTGTGTTTGTATCGAGCTGGAACAGGCAGCTATCCAGGAAACCGTTGCCGTAGTCGGTGGTAGAGGGGGAGAAGGTCGGGCGTGGTAGTGTAGCGCCCCTTAGACGGTGGGAAATAGATAGGTTGGGGCGGAAGCGTCATGGCTTACAAACAGAAAAAGCGCCGAACCTGTTGTCGATTTTTACTCGTCTGGTTCGCCGCTTGGGTTTAGTCTTCAAAGGTATTTCCTTCTCGACTATGTATATAGTATATCGTAAAATCAGCCCTCTTGTCAAGCTAGTGGCAGATTTCAGAATCTGCATGAAATGCAGATTTTTGTAGCAAGAGATTTAAATTCGTTAGTTTGTTTTGTGTTTTTGATACTGAAGTAGTAATTTAAGAACTTATATTGTTGTGTAAATGTATCGTGAAGTTCTTTGAGGTTACCTCTCCCCCTGCCCCTCTCCCGGACGTTCGGTCGCGAAGCGACGTTATCGTGCAGCTTCGCTGCCTCACTGAGGGAGGGAGTTTCTGTATCTGGTAAGCCTTCTCTGGTTCCCCCTCCCTCTTTAGGGAAGGGGGCTAGGGGGAGAGGTAGGTAATTCAAATCTCGGCGACAGCGGTGGCGCGCAGACGTTCGGCGTCGCGCATGGGGGGCTGACCGAAGAGGCGCTTGTACTCGCGGCTGAAGTGTGAGGCGTCTTCGTAGCCAACGCGATAGGCGGCGGTGGCGGCATCTATGTCTTCCCCCAGCAAGAGGCGGCGGGCTTCCTGGAGGCGAAGTTGCTTCTGATACTGTAGAGGGCTCATTGCCGTGACGGACTTGAAGTGCTCATGGAAGCCCGAAGGGCTCATGCCCTAAGTCACGGGCCAGGCTTTCTATGCGGAGTGGTTTATCGAAGTCGTGGCGCAGGCGCTCTATCGCGCGGGCAATTCGGTCAGAACTGCCTCCCAGTACGGCGATGTGGCGCAGGCGGGTGCCCTGATCACCTGCAAGAAGGCGGAAGATTATCTCGCGGGTAATCAGCGGAAGTAAAATGCGGACTTCTGTGGTGGGCGCTTCTACCAGGCGTACCAGGCGGGTGGTGGCATCCAATAGCTCAGGGTCCAGTGGGCTGACATCTATGGCGCGCTGATTGGTGCTGCTCTGCCGGGGTGAGGTCATACCCGCTTCCAGCATGACCGAGGCAACCAGGGTGGGGTCTAAATCCAGGCGTAGACTCAGATAGGGGTGCTCTGCAGAGGCACCCGAGCAGCTGGCTCAATATGGGCAACTCTATGGCGGTCAGCAGATAGTGGTTCGGGTCGTAGTGGTAGCACTCCTCGCCTAGAAAGACTTCCTTAGCGCCCTGTGCAATCACGCAGAAGGCGGGCAATGTCACGCCGTGTACCGGCCCCATAGTAGAGGAGAACCGGTGCAGGTGCAGGCCTTTTATAGGCTGGTAAACACCGTCTGCGGGAGTCGCCCGCATGATTCTGCGGGCCAGCTCTGTCTGTGCCTCGTTCATGAAATCTATCCTAGCACTGTGGAATGGGGTTGGCTATGGTTTGGGGCAAAGTCTGTAGGATTATCCAATGATTTCCCAGGAATGTTCTATTCACTCTCTCTAGCTGCCTCATAGAATAGAGCAGAAATCAGGCTGGCCCTGGAGTTCTTAACAAGGGCCAGCGGAAAGAGCGGTAGAGAGATGGACATCAAGAGAAACGGTTCCCGACCATCGGGCAAAGGCCCTGCAGACTGGTTTACCGGCACCGTGCGAATAGATCCCCTCTTTCAAGCGCCAGACCCGGCGCGTGCGGCAGGAGCCAGCATAACCTCTGAGCCGGGCGCACGCACTGCCTGGCACACACATCCGCTGGGGCAGACGCTAGTTGTTATCTCTGGCCTGGGCTGGGCGCAGCGCGAGGGCGGTCCGGTAGAAGAAATTCGCCCAGGTGATGTGGTCTGGTTCCCACCGGGTGAGAGGCACTGGCACGGCGCCGACTTCCAGGCACGGCCATGACCCATATCGCGATTAGAAGAGCAGCTAGATGGGAAAGCCGTGGACTGGCTGGAACACGTAACCGAGGCTCAATACACAAAGGAGAAAACGGAAGAATCAGCAACCCGAATAGTGTTGCCGGAAAAGTCGTGGTGATTACGGGAGCCAGCCAGTGGGCTGGGAGAAGCCGCCGCACGTTTGCTGAGCACAGAAGGAGCCATTGTGGTTCTAGGCGCACGCCGTGCTGACCGTCTGGAAGCACTGGTGAGTGAGCTTACCAGGCCGCGGCGGGAAAGCCGTTGCGGTTGCCACCGATGTAGCAGACCGTAACCAGGTGCAGGCGCTGGTAGATACTGCGGTGCAGACCTACGGGCGAGTCGATGTACTTATCAATAACGCGGGAATCATGCCCCGCGCCCGGTTAGAGGATCTGCGAATCGATGACTGGGACCGCATGATCGATGTAAATATCAAAGGCGTGCTGTATGGGATTGCCGCAGCGCTACCTTATATGAAAGAGCAAAAGTCCGGGCACATTATCAATGTAGCGTCAGTGGCGGGGCATAAGGTGGGGCCAGAGGGCGTGGTCTATGCCGCTACCAAGCATGCGGTGCGCGTGATTTCTGAGGGGCTGCGGCAGGAAGTCAAACCCTACAACCTGCGCACCACCATTATCTCGCCAGGAGCAGTGGATACCGAATTGCCTGCCAGCAGCACCGACCCGGTGATTGCTGCCGATATGCAGGAGTTCTACGACGATGTGGCGATTCCCGCCGACTCGTTCGCTCGAACGGTTCTTTTCGCTATGAGTCAGCCAGAGGACGTGGACATCAACGAGATCCTCTACCGGCCTACCCGCCAGACGTATTGAAAACCAACCCAAATTATGTACAACACCAAAGCTTATGCAGCTGCCAGCGCGACCTCGCCTATGGCAGCGACAACGATTGCACGCCGTGACCTGACCGAGACCGATGTGCAACTGGAGATCCTCTTCTGCGGCATCTGCCACTCCGACCTGCACCAGGTTCGCGATGAGTGGAAGAGTGTCATGCCTACCGTCTACCCCTGCGTTCCCGGCCATGAGATCGTCGGGCGAGTCACTGCCGTCGGTTCTGCCGTGAGCAAGTACCAGGTAGGTGATCTGGTCGGTGTGGGATGCCTGGTGGACTCGGATGGTACCTGCCCGAACTGCCAGGGCGGCAAAGAGCAGTTCTGCGCCGATAGTACCTTCACCTATAACAGCCCGGATAAGCACCTCGGCGGCGTCACCTACGGTGGCTACTCCGATAGCATCGTGGTCAATGAGCGCTTCGTGCTACGTGTGCCCACGAATCTCGAACTAGCCGGAGTAGCCCCCTTGCTCTGTGCTGGAATCACGACTTACTCCCCTATGCGCCGTCAGGGCGTGACGGCAGGGCAGAAAGTCGGCGTCGTAGGGCTGGGCGGACTGGGGCATATGGGGGTCAAGTTTGCCCGTGCCATGGGAGCCCATGTGGTCGTCTTCACTACATCGCCGGATAAGAAAGAGGCTGCTCTGAGCCTGGGCGCCCATGAAGTGGTTCTTTCGAATGACGATGATGAGATGCAGAAGCACGCTGGCAGTTTTAACTTTATCTTAGATACCGTCTCTGCCCAGCACGATATTGATAGGTACATTAATCTACTCGCCCAGGGCGGCAACATGACTCTGGTAGGCGCTCCAGAAAAACCACTCTCCCTGTCGTCATTCGGTCTGTTGTTTGGGAACCGCAGCCTCTCCGGTTCACTCATCGGAGGAATCGCAGAGACTCAGGAGATGCTGGACTTCTGTGGGGAGCACAACATCACCTCCGATGTCGAAGTCATCCCGATTCAGAAGGTCAACGAGGCGTATGAGCGCCTGCTCAAGTCCGATGTGAAGTACCGCTTCTGCATCGATATGGCCTCATTGAAGGGCGAATAGCCCGTCACCTGGAGAGAAAAGAGAAAACAATGCAAAAACGAATGTTGGGAAATAGCGGCCTGGAAGTTTCCGCTATCGGCCTCGGCTGCATGCGAATGAGCTTTGGCGACACGCCTACGGATAAAGAGGAAATGATCGCTTTTCTGCAGGCATCTGTGGAGCGCGGCGTTACATTCTTCGATACCGCTGAGGTCTATGGTCCTTTCACCAACGAAGAACTGGTCGGCGAGGCACTGGCACCGTTCCGGGAGCAAGTTGTCATTGCCACCAAGTTCGGATTCAAGCACGATGGCGAGAAAGGTCCTCACCCCTCGATAGGAACAGATAGCCGACCAGAGCAGATAAAGCGAGTTGCCGAGGAGTCGTTGCGGCGGCTTCGGGTAGACACCATCGAACTGTTCTATCAACACCGCCCTGACCCCAATGTGCCGATTGAAGACGTTGCCGGAGCCGTAAAAGAGCTGGTTCAGGAAGGCAAGGTGAAACACTTTGGCCTCTCGGAGTCCGATGCGGCAACGATTCGGCGCGCTCATGCTGTCTTTCCGGTTACGGCGGTTCAGAGCGAGTATTCCCTCTGGTGGCGCAGTCCGGAAGAAGAAGTACTGCCCACCTGTGAGGAGTTGGGTATCGGGTTCGTACCCTATAGCCCACTGGGCCGAGGCTACCTCACCGGTAAGATAAACGAGACCACAACCTACGATAGTACGGACATTCGCAGCCGCAATCCTCGTTTTACGCAGGAGGCCATAAAAGCGAATCAGGGCGTGATTGATCTGCTTGCCTCCGTAGGGGCGCAGAAAGGCGCCACTCCGGCACAGATTGCTATCGCCTGGCTTCTGGCGCAGAAGCCCTGGATTGTGCCCATACCCGGTAGCCGGAAACTGGAGCGCCTGGACGAAAACTTGGGAGCGGCTAATGTGGAACTAACGGAGCAGGACCTGGCGGAAATTCATACCGCTATATCCAAACTCACGATTCTGGGGAACCGCTATTAGAATACCGGTGTCTGGCGCTATATAGCCGAAGTGAGTAAAGAGAACGGAAAAAGACACTTGGGAATGACGACACTGGAAGAGTCACACATATCTGCCGCTAACCGGCCAGAAGAAGCCGCTGAACCTACAGGGTTACGGCGCCGGGTAATCACACTCGCCTGGCCGGTCATTGGCGAGAACATGCTGGAGACGCTGCTAGACATCGTCAACACCGCGTTTGTGGCAAAAATAAGTGCCACGGCTCTAGCGGGTGTAGGCAGTGGCCTGCAGATTATGTTCTTCGTGCTGGCAGCGCTCTCCGCCCTCTCTGTCGGTAGCTCCATTCTGGTGGCACAGGCGGTAGGGGCAGATCAGAAAGAGAAGGCCGGGCACCTGGCACGGCAGTCTCTGCTCTGGAGCGCGCTGCTCTCCGTCCCTCTCGCCATCATCGGGTTTACATTGGCGCCGGTTATTGTCCACGTCTTCGGTATGACCCCGGAGGTAGAGAGAGTCGGAGCCGCCTATCT
Source organism: Armatimonas sp. (assembly GCA_049840835.1). Lineage (GTDB taxonomy): Bacteria > Armatimonadota > Armatimonadia > Armatimonadales > Armatimonadaceae > JANLTX01. The sequence continues at coordinate 323,768 of JASGJG010000003.1, forward strand.
GCAAGTCGCTATGGGCACCGTTGTTGTGCTGGTGGCGCTTGTCATTGGGGGTGGCGTACTGCGCGGTGCGGGTGACTCCCGCACCCCCATGCTGGTCACCGGCCTGGCAAACGTTGTCAATGTTGGGCTGGCCTATGGCCTGATTCATGGCTATGCTGGTCTGCCAGCACTGGGAGCAGTAGGTAGCGCGTGGGCGGCCTTTGCCGCACGGTTCCTGGCCCTGATTCTGCTAGTAGTGGCGCTCTGGAAGGGCCGGAGCGGAGTTAGCATTGCAGGAAACTGGGAGAAGTGGCGGCCAGATTGGTCCGCCGCAAAGCAAGTGCTCAAGCTGGGCATACCCGCTTCCATTGAGCAGCTTCTCATGGCGACGGCGTTTCTGGTGCTCACCATTCTGGTGGCGCGCCAGGGAACCGAAGTACTGGCGGCGCAGCGAATCTCTATGTCTGCCCTCTCGTTCTCGTTCCTGCCCGGTATCGGCTTCTCTATGGCTGCCACCGCGCTGGTGGGGCAGAGCATCGGGGCGCGTCGGCCAGAAGAAGGCGCGGCTATGGTCCGTATCGCGACTCTGTGGGCTGTCATCTGGATGAGCGCTATGGGCACGCTGGCGTTTATCTTCGCCACACCCATCATGGGTCTGTTTACGTCGGATCCAGACGTGGTGCGCATAGGGGCATCGGGGCTGAGGGTCGTCGCGCTCACGCAACCGTTCTGGGCAGTAGGTATGGTGCAGTCTGGTGCCATCCGTGGTACCGGCGACACCCGCTTCCCCCTGCTTATCGGTACCGCGGGTATGTGGACCGCTGTGTTTCTTGCCTGGATAGCTCTGAGTTTCCTGGGCGGTGGACTTCCCGCTCTCTGGGCCGCGTTTTTGATAACGTCGCCAGTGAACGCCATGCTGTTCTGGCGACGTTTTGGGCACCGCATCACCGAACTGAAACGGACAAATAAAGAAAGCTGATATGGAATACACAAAGCTGGGAAATACGGGCTTAGACGTTTCCCGAATCTGCCTGGGCTGCATGGGATTTGGCGATGCCGAGCGTGGAACCCATAAGTGGGTGCTTAGTGAAGACGATAGCCGCCCCGTGATTCAAAAAGCCCTGGAGCTGGGCATCAATTTCTTTGATACCGCCAATGTCTACTCGAGCGCCACTAGCGAGGAGTACCTGGGCCGCTCTCTCAAAGCGCTTGGCGCTAATCGCGATGAAATCGTAATCGCTACCAAAGTGCGAGGCCGAATGCACGATGGGCAGAACGGGGAAGGACTCTCGCAAGGCGATTCTGAGCGAGCTGGATAAGAGTCTGAAGCGGTTAGAAACCGATTATGTGGACCTCTACCAGATTCACCGCTGGGACTACAACACACCTATAGAGGAGACCATGGAAGCCCTGCACGATGTCATCAAAGCGGGCAAGGTCCGCTACATCGGAGCCTCCGCCATGTTCGCCTGGCAGTTCCAGAAGGCATTACATGTCGCGGAGAAGCACAGCTGGACCCGCTTCACTACCATGCAGAACCACCTGAACCTGATCTATCGCGAAGAGGAGCGGGAAATGATGCCCCTTTGCCGTGAAGAGAAAATCGGTGTGATTCCCTACAGTCCTCTCGCTTCCGGAAGGTTGACCCGAGATTTCTCAGCAGAGAAAACTGCTCGCTCGGAAACCGATCAGATTGCGAAGAGCAAGTATGATAAGACCGCCGAAACCGATCAGCGCGTCATAGAGCGAGTAGCCGAACTGGCAGAGAAGCATGGGGTGCTGCGCACCCATATCGCGCTCGCCTGGCTTCTTCAGAAAAAGCCAGTGACCGCTCCCATCATCGGCGCCACCAAACTCTCTCACTTAGACGATGCCATCGGTGCACTATCCGTTAAGCTAGCCGAAGAAGAGGTCGCGTATTTAGAAGAGCCATACGTACCCCACGCCATCGTCGGGCATCAATAGAACTATCAAGCCACCGAGTATACTCGGTGGCTTTAATTTACACCTCTTCGCCGCGCCAGGAATGCGCGGGTTTCCACCCCAATATCCTCTTGGCCTTAGAGCAATCAAAGACCGATTGAAAATCTCCGTGTCCTTCGGCCAGTCGAGCTACAGCTTGTTCACCATAGCGCTCCGCCAGCGCTTTGCTTATTGGGATATCCAGGCACGTATCGGCGGCGGCGATCAAAAACACCTCGTGACCAGTGGTATCGACCTCAGAAGCCAGGCGGAATGCACTGGCAACATCGCGAGCGTCGATATAGCTCCAGAAATTCGTGCCACTTTCCGGGAATTTATTTCGCCGCTGCTCCAGCCAGTGATAGGTATCCGGGGTAATCACATTATTGATTCGCAGAGACACTATCGGCATCTGTGGGTAGCGTAGTACCATGGAATCGGCAATAACTTCACCCAGATACTTGCTCAGCGCATAGGCATTCGGAGTGTCTGTGCGGTCAGACTCATCAAACGGAAAACGGGGCGGAAGCTGGCTGGTGGTCAGCCAGCCCGTGGCCATCTCGCTGGAGGCGTAGATAAACCGCTTCACCCCGAGCTCACCAGATGCCTGCATCATGTTGTAGGTGCTCTGTACGTTGTTTGCGAACACCGTCTGCCGTGCATCGCCCCAGGGAGCCGGATTCGCCGCTAAATGGCACACTACTTCGGGTCGCAGCTGCGCGATAGCATCGTAGACCTCACCGGTATCGGTAAGTGTGGTCAGAATAAACCCGCCGGGTAATGGCTCCGGCGGGCGCACGCGGTCTAAATTGAATACCTCATGACCAGCCCTGGCCAACTCTCGCACTGTGTATGCGCCTGCTTTGCCGCTTCCACCTGTCACTACAATTCTCATGGCCATGATGATACCCGGAAGCAGGAGGATGGGAACCTGAGAGGCAGGCTTATTTGTATGCAGAGTAGATAGGACGCACTATGCAAACATTGAAATTCAAAAGGTCCGCTTTTCTTGGCGCACTTGCGCTGGGACTACTGAGTCTTTCCGGAGCCCCAGCCTCCGCAGATACCCCGCAGCGAGAGACCGCAACCTTTGCAGCCGGCTGCTTCTGGTCTATGGAAGCCATCTTCAAGCAGCTCAAGGGAGTATTGAAGGTAGCGCCGGGCTATTCGGGTGGCAGCCTGCTGAATCCTACCTACGAACAGGTAGAAACGGGAACCACAGGCCACGCGGAGACACTGGATATCACGTTCGATCCAAAGGTCATTTCCTACAACACACTACTCAAGGTGCTTCTAACAGTTCGTGACCCCACCACGAAAAATCGCCAGGGACCCGATGAAGGCCCCCAATACCGTTCGGTGATCTTCTATCACGATGATGCGCAGAAGCGCGCCGCCACCGAGGCAATCGCACAGGCAACGCGTCTCTGGCCCAATCCCATAGTGACCGAAGTCGTTCCCTTTCGGCGCTTCTGGCGTGCCGAGGCGTATCACTTCAACTACTACCGCCTGCACACTCAGGAGCCTTACTGCAAGAACGTCATCGCGCCGGAAATCGCCGACTTCCGCGCCAAGTTCCGCTCCTTGCTGAAGTAAGAAGCGCTGTTACGGCTTGATAGCACCTGCCTCCACCAGAGGCAGGGTAAGCCGGGCGAGTCTCGCCAGAGTCAGTGCACCATCTAAGGCGCCCTTCTTCGGAATTGGGAGGTCAACATGCTTGGCGGCGCTGTTCAGGCCCATGGGCGGAACCTTCTTCCAGTCCGAAAAAACCGCCTTGAGGTTGATATAGTTCTCAAACTCCGCCGGGAGCGTAATCTTGCTCTGCTTCGTCTCCCGAAGTAGCTGGTCTTTGTCAAACGTTCCCCAGCCACAGGGAATAAACGGCTCCTCACCGAGCCACTCTAAGAACTGTCTATAGGCAATATAGAACGGCTGCGCGCGGTCTGCATCGTTCTGCGTGACTGCTGTACGCTTCAAACTCACGTCTGAGAGCCGTGGATAGGCCATAGGTCGCACAAAGGTGGCATAACGTGCCCCCGGATTGGACCGCGAAGAAGTTAACTCAACCGCACCTAACTCGATAATCTCACTTTTCTCCGCAGGGGTACCGTCATCGAAACTCGTAACCGACAGATGTAAAACCACGTAGCGCATAGCAACCCATTATCGCCTGAGAATCCCTCTCTGTTCAAGAGATAAGAAGTTACTGTAGGCCCTCCCCCGGTGCTTCGCACCACCCCCTCCCCGACTTCGTGGGGGGCGGGGGTAAACGAACTAGTTAGGCCCTCCGGCCAGCCCTCCAGATTCCCATTCTGTAACCCTCTCCCCCAACGAAGTCGGGGAGGGGGTGGTGCGAAGCACCGGGGGAGGGCTTTCTATTTTGCAGATTTTGCTTTGCAGAATACACACGGTTCTTTAGAAGGACTCGGTATGGCGGTACAACGGTGCTATGAAATTAATGCTTGCGCTGACTGCCCTGGCACTGATGGGCTCAGCGGTCCGCGCTCAGGATGCCACGCTCACGCTTCAGAGTGGGAAGCAAGGTCCGCGCCTTTCGCCGCTGCTTCATGGCATCTTTTTCGAGGAAATCAACCACGCCGGTGATGGCGGCCTGAACCCCGAAAAGCTGCGTCGCACAGAGGGATGGACTGGCTGGAAGGGCGGGAAAGTAACGCAAGCAGAGAGCGGTGAACTCACTATCACCGGAGGTGCGCAGACTGATGGCTACTGGGGTATCGGGATAGAAAAGGGTAAGAAGTACGGCCTGCAAGGGACGTTAACGAGCAACGGTCCCGTCCGAGCGATTCTGGTAGCGCCAGATGGTTCGGAGTTGGCGTCTGCTACGCTGAAGCCGGGCAATGTTGGGGTGGAGTTAAAGCCCAGAGCCACGGAGCCGAAAGCGAAGCTGGTGCTGAAGGGGGCGCAGTTCACGTTTGCCAATGCCTCTCTCATGCCGCGTGAGACCTGGGGTAAATCTGGGCTACGGAAAGACCTCGCCACGCTGGTTGCGGGTATGAAGCCCAGCTTTGTGCGGTTTCCCGGTGGGTGCTTTGTTGAAGGGGACAAACTAGCGAATAAGTTCGACTGGAAGACTACTCTGGGGCCGCGCGGCGGACGTATTCCGAACCAGTGTCTGTGGGGCTATAAGTGTACCAACGGGCTTGGTTACCACGAGTACCTGCAGTGGTGCGAGGACCTGAAAGCCGCGCCGCTGTTCGTGGTCAACTGCGGCATGAGCCACACTGACTTCGTGCCCATGGACCAGATGAATACCGTGGTGCAGAGCGCGCTGGATGCGATTGAGTACGCCAATGGTGACCCTAAAACCACGAAATGGGGAGCGGAGCGGGCGAAGAACGGGCACCCGAAACCATTCAACCTGCGCTTGATTGAGATTGGCAACGAAAACGGTGGCCCGCGCTACAACGAGCGGTACAAGCTCATCTTCGATGCCATCAAGAAGAAGTATCCCTATGTGACTACAATCGCTTGCGATTGGGGCGGGACACCAACCTCCGCGCCGGTAGAGACTATCGACGAGCACTACTACAACAATCCCCAGTTCTTCCAGCGGGAGGCGACTCGCTATGACAGCTACAGCCGCAGCGGTCCGAAGATCTATATCGGGGAATATGCCGTAACTCAGGGCTGCGGACTGGGCAACCTGATTGCGGGGCTCGGCGAGGCCTGCTTCATTACCGGCATGGAGCGCAACTCGGATGTGGTCCACATGGCGAGCTATGCGCCGCTGTTTGTGAACACCGACAACCGCGCCTGGAACCCGGATGCCATTGTGTTCGACTCTCTGCGCAGCTATGGCACACCGTCGTACTGGGTACAGCATATGTTCTCGAACAACCGGGGAGATGTGGTGTTATCGTCGCTGTTGGAGGCACCTAAACCCACCGGGCCGAGGCTGGAATTGACTGGGGGCGGGGCGGGTGTGGGGACCTGGCGCACAGATGCCGAGTACGCCGACCTGCGTATCAATGGTCAGCCTGTGCCGATTCACCCGGCGAGTGGGCAGTGGGAGAAGACCGAGACCGGGTACCGCCAGACCGATACTGGTGAGGACCGCCGCGCCTACGCCGGAACTAACAGTGATCCTGGGGACTACACTCTAACTGTCCGTGCTAAAAAACGCTCTGGCGCCGAGGGGTTCCTGGTGATGTTCCGGGTGCGCAATGAGCGAGACTGGTACTGGTGGAACATTGGGGGCTGGGGCAACACCCGCCATGCCATTGAGCGCTCCGAAGGCGGCGCCAAGACCACGATTACCCGCGAAGTCACCGGAAGCGTAGACACAGACCGCTGGTACGACATCAAGATAGAGTGCCAGGGGGATAAGGTCCGCTGCTGATTTAGATGGCAAACTGATACACGATGTCACCATTCCCCCGCCACCCAGTCCACTGCAGGCTGTAGTGACGAAAGAAGAGAAGACCGGCGATGTGCTGGTAAAGCTGGTGAATATCGGTCCGAAAGCACAGGATATCCGCCTGAATCTAGCCGGAGCAGGTACGCTGGCTCCAAAAGGCGAGGCGTTGATTCTCACCGGCACGGACCCGCTGGCCGAGAACACCTTCGATGCCCCGCTGAAAATCGCCCCGACCAAACAAACGATTAACGGAGTGTCGTCCGATTTCGTCTGGAAAGCGCCCGCGTGGAGCGCGAGCATTTTGAGGCTGAAGACGAAGAGGTAGGAGAGGTATTCTGGTATCCTATTCCCATGAAGAAAGTGGCTCTGACCCTGGCGTTGTGGCTACCTGCGTTGCTGGCCCACGCCGATAACAAGAAAGACGTGCAGGCCTTCTATGGCAAGTTTGCGGCTCGTGCGGAGAAGGAAGACCTGAGCGGTATGAAGGCGCTGGTAGCCGAAAACGCGAAGTTCAACCTGCCGCAACGCGGCGACCTGACCAAGGCCCAGTGGGGGCGTATGATCGAGCGAACCTTCAGAGCCATGGACAAGTTCTCAGTACGCTACAAGGTCTCATCGGTGAGTGCGGCAGGCAAGGGGCAGGTCAAGGTAGGGCTGAGTCAGATTACCAGCGCTGTGTACAAAGACTCTGCAGGCAAGCCCCACACCATGGAAGCGAGCCGTCAACTTGAAGATACGCTTACCCGTGGGAAGTCTGGTTTGTTGCTAACCGCATCCAAGGTGAAATCCCTGAGCCAGAAAATCGACGGTAAGCCCGCCAAATAAACTTATGTATGACTTCGCCCGAGATGGGTTTGCCGTAGCGCGGGGGCTCTGGTCCCCAGAATTCTGCGCGGCGTGTAAGGCCGAGATTCAGCGTTTGGTTGCCGAGAAAGGCGATCATGGGGGAGTGCTGGTAGGGCTTGCGGCGGCGAGCCCTGTCTTTGCCGAAGCGATTCGAGAGCCACGCCTGCTGGATTTCTTAGAGGCCAATATTGGACTCCCGCTGGAGTTTCTCTCCGACAAAGTCGCCTACAAGTCAGCGGAGACGGCTACGGGCTCGCCGTGGCATCAGGACTGGCCTTACTGGGAAGGGCCGAACAAAGTCAGCGTGTGGATTGCGCTGGACCCGGCGACAAAAGAGAACGGCTGCTCAAAACTCCTGCCTGGCAGCCACACTGCTCTGGCTAACCATGATGGTGTGGCGGCACCTGGCGAAGCCTTCGGGCGGCGTCTCTCGGAAGGGATAGTAGACGAAAGCAAAGCCGTGACTGTGGAGTGTGCTGTGGGGGATGCCGTGCTCTTTCATGACCTGGCCCTGCATGCCTCCCACCCGAACACGGCGCGAACCGACCGCTGGGCCTGGATTGGCACCTATCGAAACGCCACAGAGCCGGATTTAGACTACTCCTGGGCTGTGGCACGAGCTAACGTAAGAGAGTAGTCATGCCTGTCACGCCCCATGTAGAGAAGCACTTTACATCTACAGAGACAGTGCGAGACATCGTTATCGGGATGTCAGATGGGCTTACGGTTCCTTTTGCGCTCGCTGCCGGACTAACAGGGGCTATTGCCGCATCCTCCGTCGTGGTTACCGCGGGGCTGGCTGAGGTTGCTGCAGGTTGCATCGCCATGGGGTTGGGGGGATATCTTGCCGCCCGTGGAGATGCGGAGCACTATCAGAGCGAGCTGGCCCGCGAGCACCAGGAAATTCTTGATGTTCCTGAAAAAGAGGCCGAAGAGGTTTTTGAAGTCTTAGAGGGGTTCGGACTGACCCATGAGGAGTCCCTTCCTATCGTTGCGCGGCTTAAAGAGCGACCCGAAGACTGGGTGCGCTTTATGATGCGCTTTGAGCTTGGGCTAGAAGAGCCGCATCCGAATCGCATGTATATCAGCGCGATTACTATCGGGGGCTCCTACCTGGTGGGGGGGATGGTACCGCTTCTGCCTTACTTCTTTTTTTCCAGGGCGCAGAGTGCACTATCCTGGTCGGTAGGCATTACCGCCTGCGCCCTTGTTGTCTTCGGAGCCGTAAAAGGAAAAGCCACAGGAACGTCCTCTATGCGCAGCGCGGTCCAGACGCTACTGGTAGGAGGAGTGGCAGCGGCGGTCGCCTTTGCTGTAGCACGTCTGTTCGGTCACTCCTCATAAAGCCTGTTACTCTGAACTGCCTGATCTGGCTCTGCAGGCTTTACAGCCGAACGCGGCACGAGCCGATTGTTGGACCTGGATTACACACTTATTGAAACGCTGTGGAATCAGATTTAGACTACTCCTGGGCAGTGGCTAGAGAGCTTCTTCGCTCCTGACTCAATAATGCTCTTTTTAAAGTGATATGACTCTAGTTGCCGTATAATTGGCGCGCCATGGATCGCCGTAGTCTTTTGTTGCGTCTTGCTATCGTATCTACTTTTCCGTTGACTGGTTGTGGAGGGGGACAAAATCCATCGAACTCTCGCTCGCGTGGTAGTGCCTCGCTTACCATTCACTGGCCAGAGCAAACCCGACTTATACCGGAAGCGGCCAATAGTATTGCACTTACTCTGATACAGGGAGCCGCTGTGGTGGAGCGGCGTGTCGTATCACGTCCGCCGGCAGGGCAATCCTCCACGGAAATTATTTACCCGGATCTACTTGCGGGCAGCTACACCGTACAGGGAGATGCCTACGCCAGCACCAATGGAACTGGAGGGATACTGGCAACGGGAGCTGCCTCTTTAGCCATTGTGGATGATCAAACCACTCAGGTTGCGCTAACTCTGAATTCGACGATTGTCCGACTGGAGCTAACCGCAGATAGCACAGCGTTCTTATCGGGAGAATCAAGCGCGCTCCGAGTAACGGCGTTTGATGCGGATAATTTTGTCGTACTAATGACACCAGGGCGAGTGCAGTGGAGCGTCTCCACTTCCGCTGCTACTCTGGCGCAAGCTACTGGCACTGCGAATACCGCTACAGGGCAGGCGCCTGGCCATGCCACGATTACGGTTACCGAAACAGAGAGCGGTAAGAGTGCTTCCGTGCAGCTGACCACACTCCGACTAAGAGATGCTGCAGGGCTGGCGACGACTCCCTGTCCGATTCCCTATGTCAATGTTCGGCGGCAGTGCGTTATTCCAAATATCGCCTCTACAGGTCGTACGCGTTGGCGTAGTCCTAATCTGGGAGCTGCCAGGAAAGGCGGTCCGATCACCGCTCTGGATGGCTCTATCCTGCTGGCGACGGAAAAAATCGTCGGCAACGAGATACAGACCGCTCTGATGGCTATCGACCCTGCTAATGGAGCGACACGCTGGTCGATTCGACTCAATACAAACAGGCGTATCTATTCTATGTGCCAGGCAGCATCCGGGCATATATTGGTAGCTCTCGAAGAAACAGACTTTACCGGTCCGGGCATTCTCTACTGTATCGATCCACAGACACAGATCATTCTCTGGCAAAAAGAGACTCGGAATCTGCCCCCGATTGCGGCATCAAACGGTCTGACTTTCATCGCTGATTTGCAGGGGGTCTATGGAGTCGAAATCGCATCTGGCAATACAGTTTGGTTCACACCGGTGCTCAATGATTTTAGTGGCCGGAACTTGAGCTACCTGAGTCGTTATGAGTGTCTGGTCTATGCTCAGTATGCGGATCCCATATACTGCCGTGCACTACATATCGATACGGGAAAGGTTGTCTGGAGTAGCCGGGATGTCGTAGCGGAGACGGCTCCTGTGCAGCATCCAGACGACCTGTTTCTCCTGGAGCAGGGAACTACGTATGAGGTCATCAGCGCTAAGACCGGGAAAACGCACTTTGTCTATGGTCCTGGAACTTTTAGCACCGATCAGCCTGTTGCACGCCCCTGCATACTACCTTCCGGGAAAACGGTCAACGTTGTAGCATCACAGGATCAAATGCGAATCAAAGTTTATGATTTGCTGAATCGCCGGGAAGTAGTACAGTACGTGCTGAGCCAGCGATATATCGTTAGCGTACTAGGTTCCTCCGATGAAATTGCCTACATGCATTCCTATGTAAACGATCCGAATAGTGGTAGTGGTACTGTTTACTATGCCGGGAAGTTCAACCTGACTACGGGTAATTTTTTGTGGAATGTCTATACCGGTCTCTTCCAACCCGGCGAAACCATGTGTAGCGATGGCCAGGCGCTCTATGTGACCATCGATGGGGGGCTTGTCTGTGTAGAATAGCCTGGAAATATTAAGACGTTAAATTTGCGGCATAGATTTGACGGCGCTTCGGATGCATGATAAAAATGCCGATAACAACTGCATAGGTTGTGGCAATGACGAGGCCAGTAGCCTTGTTTCGGACTTTCAGAGAGCCGTTGGGTGGTGCGAAACGGTAGCCGAACAAGTGTGAACCTCCCCTCCGAGCCGAGGCGGTGAAGCGGATGTAATCCGTGTGTAGTCCCTCCGGGTGCGCCCGAGATAGCGCAACGAGTGGCTTTAACCCTCCGGGAAAACCGGTCGGCAATGGAGCAATTCGGGTGGTACCGCGGGAGCTTGCCTCTCGTCCCGAGCAATACTACGCGCCGGGCGAGGGGTTTTTTGTTGCCTTCTTGCCTGAGCGATAGATAATAGATCAGGCGAGAGGAAACACAATGGCTATCATTCAATCGACGGGTGCAAAAGTGGTGCTGGAATGTCTCCGGCGCGAGGGGGTCGAGATTATGTTCGGCTACCCCGGCGGCGCCGTCATTCCGTTCTACGATGAACTCTATCACTGCGACTTTCTCCACCATGTGCTGGTGCGCCACGAGCAGGGCGGCGGGCACATGGCCGAGGGCTACGCCCACGCAACCGGCAAGGTCGGCGTCTGCCTGGGAACATCTGGCCCCGGCGCGACCAACCTGGTGACGCCTCTGTGTGACGCCATGATGGACTCTATTCCGATAGTGGCCATCACCGGGCAGGTCCGCACCGAGGTCATCGGTAAAGATGCGTTCCAGGAAGCAGACATTACCGGTATCACCATTCCTGTCACCAAGCACAACTGGCTGGTGAAGGACGTGAACCAGCTTCCGCGCATCATGCACGAGGCGTTCCATATCGCCCGCTCGGGCCGCCCCGGCCCGGTGCTGGTGGATATCCCTGTGGATGTCTTCCGTGCCGTGATCGAGTACGATCCCGATGAAGCGCAGAAGGTCGCCATTCGCTCGTTCAAGTCCGACTTCAAGGTACACCCGCTCTCGGTCAAGCGTGCAGCGGAGCTTCTAAACGAAGCCAAGAAGCCCGTGCTATATGTAGGCGGCGGTGCAAAGGCAGCGGGCGCCCATGAGGAAATCTTCGAGCTGGCTCGCCGTGGCAATATCCCGGTGACCACCACCCTACACGGGCTGGGCACGTTCCCGGAAGACAGCCCACTCTCGCTGGGTATGCTCGGCATGCACGGCACGGCCTACGCCAACTACGCGGTGCATAACACCGACCTGCTGATCGCTGTCGGTGCGCGCTTCGATGACCGCGTGACAGGTAAAGTCTCCGCCTTCGCCCCAGACGCCAAGGTCATTCACATCGACATCGATCCGGGTGAGATCAACAAGGTCCGCCGCGCGGATGCCGCGATTGTGGGCGACTGCAAAGCTGCCGTGGCTGAGCTGCTGAAGCAGGACTTCACCGTCGGTGACCTCTCCGCCTGGCATGATGAGATCGGCAAGTGGAAAGCTGAGTTCCCGCTGGACGCTCCCGATGGTAGCGCCGATGGCAAGATTCACGCGGAATTCGCCATTCGTGAGCTAGCCCGCCTGACCGACCATGAGGCCGTGGTGACCACCGATGTGGGGCAGCACCAGATGTGGGCTGCGCAGCACCTGGGCACTCGCCACCCGCGTCGGTTCATCACGTCCGGTGGTCTGGGCACCATGGGCTTTGGTCTGCCTGCAGCCATTGGCGCCGCGTTCGCCTTCAATGGCGAAAAAGACGTATGGTGTATCTCCGGCGATGGCTCTATCCAGATGTGTATTCAGGAGCTTATGGTCGCCAGTATCTACAAGCTGCCTGTGAAAGTCCTGATTCTCAACAATCAGTATCTGGGTATGGTGCGCCAGTGGCAGGAGATGTTCTGGCAGAAGCACTACTCGGAAACCAACCTGGAGCAGGCCCCGGACTTCGTGAAACTGGCCGAGGCGTATGGCATTACCGGCATGTACTGCGACCAGCCGCACCAGGTAGAGGCCACCCTCAAGGCGGCCATGGAAACCCCTGGCCCGGTAGTGATAGACATGCGGGTGGCCAAGGAGTCGAACGTCTTCCCGATGATTCCATCCGGGCAGACGATCAACGAGATGATGGTACGCAAGCCATCTACTCCGGAAGCTGAGCCAGCGAGCCAGTGCCACTTCGAGCCCAAGGTACGTGATACCCGCGTACCCGACCCGAACGAGGTCGTGGATGTCGCCCGCTAGTGGTGTTCACTGCCTCACGCTCTCCGGATTAGTCAATATCTATTTCGTGGAGCATGAGGCAGGCTGGGCGCTGATAGATGCCGGATTCCCGTGGAGTTTTCAGACCATTCTGAAGGCAGCACGGGAGCGCTTCAGCGATGCCCCGCCCACAGGGATTCTCCTGACTCATGGTCATGTAGACCATGCGGGCAGCGCTCTGGCACTGGCCACCTACTGGGATGTGAACGTCTACGCCTCGGAGTCTGAGCTACCGTTCCTGGATGGACGTTGTAACTACCCACCCGGCGACCACCGGGTAGGTGGCCCCCACGGCCTCTTTGCCCGGATTCCAGGATTAGCAAGAACCAGAGGGTTTAACCTGGGAGAGCGGATATTACCTCTCCCCAACCCCTCCCCTAAAGGGAAGGGGCTTTCTCTGTCTCCCTCTCCCTCTTCAGGGGAGGGGGCTGGGGGGAGAGGTATTCTTCCTGGCTGGCAAGTGATTCCACTACCCGGTCATACACCGGGGCAGGTGGGATTCTGGCGGGAGAGTGACCGGACCTTGCTGGCGGGTGATGCTATCACTACCCGTGAGCTGAACTCCTGGACACGGCTTCTGAAAGGCGAAGGGCATATTGGAATGCCACCTGCCGGGTTCACGTGTGATTGGTTCGCCGTGCGCAAATCGGTGCAGAAAATCGGAGAGCTAGCGCCAGAGTGGCTGGGAGCGGGGCATGGGCAGCCGCTCTGGGGGGCAGAACTGCATCAGAAACTGGATTCGTTTCTGGAGTACGCCACCATTGCGCGAAAAGGCCGCTATGTGGCCCGGCCTGTGCGGCAGCTCCCTGATGGTACGTTAGACATTCCGCCGGTGCCGCCCGACCCGGTGGAGAAAGCGGCCGGCGTGCTGATCGTGGGAGCCGTGCTGAGCCTGGGAGTCTGGTGGTTCACGCGCCAGAGAAAACGGATGAGAGCGGCAGATAATGCCGAGCTGGCCGCGCTGAAAGATGCCGACCAGAAAGAGCGGCAAGGCTGGGAGAAACTGACCACAGCACAGAAAGAGGAGCTAACAAAGCGAGATAGGGTCCGGCTGGCGCGCGTGAAAGAGATCCTGAAAGAGGGAAGCATAAGCACAGTCACCGACTTCTCCAACGCCGGGCTGGTTTTCCAGCATGGGGTCACGCCAGAGGAGTATCTGGTGGCGCACGACCTGGCGTTCTGTGCCTGGCTACTGGGTGACATTAGCTCACTGACCGCGCTGTCCGAGGATCGCTTTCTGGTGAATATCAAACGCAAGCAGCGGTTCGGCAGCCAGTTCACGGTAAAGCGGGGAGACGAATACTTTCCGGCCCCGGCAGAAGAGCAGGGACCAGCGGTAGTAACCGAGACCCTGCGGCTGGACTATCTGCTGCCTACTCTGGCCTCGGCCAAGCGTGTGGGGTTTAAGGTTGTGATGTCGAAAGAGACAACCACAGCCTGGATGAATCGGTTGGAAAAGCGCCTGGACCCGAAGTGGCAGGCCCAGCAAGCGAAGCGCCCGGAGGCGAAAGAGCTGGAGAAGCTGGCGGCTCGCCCAAATGGGAAAGCAATTCTGCGGGTTCTGGCGCTGTATCGGGCAGACAACCTGAAGGCGCCTTCGGACTATCGGAATGCGGCCAGTGTGCTGCTCACGGCAACCGGTGCCAGTGGGCTGGCATTGGCGCACGAGCTTGCTGTTATCGCGGCGGTGCGTGGAGAGCGACCGGCGCGGCGCATAGCGGCCATGGCCTGGGATAGATTTTTGGCGAAGATTGGGCAGAAACCGCGCTATGGCACCCTGCCCGGTCAGACGAACACAGATGCGGTCAGTCCGGCGGTGCTGCGCCTGTTGGACTGTGGAAAGGATACGTAAGACAATGTCGGCAATGACGGCGTTTAAAGGAGTGAATGTGGCGGAAACCCATACGATAACGGTGCTGGTAGAGAACCGACCCGGCGTGCTGGCGCGTGTCTCGGGGCTGTTCGCCCGGCGTGGCTACAACATCGAATCGCTCACGGTCTCTATCACCGAGGACCCGGATGTCTCGCGCATGACCATTGTGGTAGCGGGCGATGCGGACACCCTGGAGCAGATTACCAAGCAGCTTCACAAGCTAGTGGATGTGCTCAAGGTCTTCGATTATCTAGACACCCCCATGCTGGAGCGCGAGCTGGCTCTGGTGAAGGTGACTGCAGAGCCGGAGCGCCGCGTGGAACTGATTCAGATGGCGACCCAGATCTTCGGCGGCAAGGTCATCGATACGGCAGAGAAGACCTTCGTGATCGAAGTGACGGGTGGGTCGGACAAGATAGACGCGTTCGAGAAGCAGATGGAAGCGTTCGGAGTTCGCGAAATTGTTCGCACGGGTAGAATTGCGCTCATGCGGGGCTCTCGCACCGTATAATTTATCGGTATGAAAGAGCTGCTCACACTGGCACAGGCGAATGCGATTTTTGGTATCGCCTTGCCGTTACTGGGACTGGTATTGGGAGGAGCGGTTATTGCCCTGCGCAAGGACCGCCGCCTGGCCGCGTTCGCAGGTGGCGTGCCAGTACTGGCCGGAGTGCTCTGGTGGGTCTACAACGCGATTTCGGCAGCGCTGGGCATAGATACTGTGCTCAATCTGCTGGTGAACTTCGCACTGTTTATCGCTCTGGGTGCAGCGATTGGCTGGGCCTGGAAGAAGACCCTGCCCCCGCCGCTGGGCCTGGGGCAGTCAGACAATTGGAATTCGGATAATTGGAACGATGGCAATGCCGGTAGCTCGGTGCCAGTGGGTGTAGGGCCTGCGGGCACACCGGAGGCAGGGCGGACGATAACCGAGGCACAAGAGCCTCCCAGGAACCCGTAACACACTATGGACTCACTTCGAGCGTTCGATGATGCCGCACGTAATGTGGAGCTACGCCTGGCCGAGCTTCGCCGCCTGCTAGCGGGAGTAGACAACCTTTCGGAAGAGCAGCAGAAACAACTGGACTTCATGCTGCCCACGCTGGAAGCTGTCGGCAACTCGGCACTCGCCCTGCGAAACGAGCTATTGAACGCGCCAGAAACGCCTCAGAGCTTTGTGGAGCGCGGCTATGAGTCTCTACCCGCCGGGTTCGACCCTACTGGCTGGACTACCGAGACCTACGTGACTCCGGTAACGGCTGCCTGGGGGCAGCAGTTCGCGGAAAAGCCCGGTGGCGAAGTGACCGTAGATAGCCTTTTTGAGGCGCGCGCTATTCCGGCTCAAGTGCAATTGCCTCTAGATGCCGATCTGAGCAGTCTACTTGTGGATCTTGAAAAGATCCTGGATGAACCCATGCTGTTCACGGGGCGCAATGCCTTGGGGGAGTGGTGCGTGGTTCGCTATGACCGAAGCTTTGGGACCATGCTGGTCTTTCGCACCGAAGCCGAGCGCGGCGTCTGGCTGGGCCGCGCGTACGCCTCCACATTGAAGCCAGATGCCGATGAGAACCGTGACAATAATCTGGATGAGGGCGACCCCACCAGCCGGGTACCGCTCCAACCCATTCCGCCCGCTACCCCTGTGGGTGCGGGACGAACCCTTGCGGAAGCCCTCGAAGAACCGAGGAATCCGTAAAGCAAAACCAAAGTCGCCCTGTGAGACAGACCCGGATGGGGACGGTGCGCATCGGCGATTAAAAAGAGAGAAGAGAAAACTTTGGCAGTTACGATTTACTACGACAACGATGCAAGCTTCGATAGCCTGCGTGGCAAGACCCTGGCGGTCATCGGGTACGGTTCGCAAGGACATGCGCACGCCCTCAACCTCAAGGAGTCTGGCCAGAATGTGATTATCGGCCTACGCCCCGGCAAGAGCTGGGACAAGGCCAAGGACGATGGCTTTGAAGTCGTCACCGTCCGTGAGGCCGCTGAGCGCGCCGACATCATCATGATCCTGGTGAACGATGAGTTCCAGGCCGACCTCTACAAAAACGAGATTGAGCCGGGTCTGAAGCCGGGCAAGGCCATCGCCTTTGGTCACGGGTTCAACATTCACTTCGGGCAGGTCGTGCCGCCCAAGGATATCGACGTCTTTATGTGTGCTCCCAAGGGACCGGGGCATCTGGTACGCCGTGTGTTTACCGAGGGCAAGGGCGTACCCTGCCTGATTGCCATCCATCAAGATGCGACGGGTGAAGCCAAGGCACGCGCCCTGGCGTGGGCCAAGGGTGTGGGCGGTACCCGTGCGGGCGTGCTCGAAACATCGTTCCAGGAAGAGACCGAGACCGACCTCTTTGGGGAGCAGGCCGTGCTCTGTGGCGGCGCCACCGCGCTGGTGAAGGCGGGCTTCGAGACCCTGGTCGAGGCCGGGTATCAGCCGGAGATCGCCTACTTCGAGTGCCTGCACGAGCTGAAGCTGATCGTTGACCTTATGTATGAAGCAGGCATCGCTGGTATGCGCTACTCCATCTCCGACACCGCCCAGTTCGGCGACATGACTCGCGGCCCCCGCGTGGTAGATGCCGACACCAAGGCGCGCATGAAAGAGATTCTGGGCGAGATTCAGCGTGGTGAGTTCGCCAAGGAGTGGATCCTGGAAAACAAGGCCAACCGCCCCAGCTTCAACGCCCTGGCCCGCAAGGATGAGAACCACCTGATCGAGCAGGTCGGTGGTCAGCTCCGCGGCATGATGAGTTGGGTACGCCCGCAGGTCAAGGTTGAGGAAAAAGCCACCAATCAGGCCAAGATCGAGCTCTAAGAGAAATCCATGAGTACTGGGGAAGAGGAAGAGCCAGCAACTGCCGAGGAGGAAGTCTCATTAGAGGCAGAGGCTCCTCCTCTTCCCCCTGAGGATCTGGACCTGCCTGCCCGCGCCGACAGGGACAGATTTGCTCCGCTGGGGCAACAGGTAGGCAACCCGGACAAGGCTTGTTTGTCTTGTTTAGCATTAATCGCAATGGCGATCTTGATGTTTATCGCATGTCTCGTGTTCTACTACCTAAAAAACGACGCGTTTCATCGGTCGTAAAGGTCCGCCGGGGTTTCCTCTGGAGCCTGGGTGGGGCGGTAGGCCTCTGCCTGCTCTCCCTGGTAGTATCTGAGGCAGCCGTGCGAAGCACAGCAGCGGGCCGTTGCTACGACTCCGTGGCCGTTGTGCCGCAGCGCTCGGTCGGGCTCGTGCTGGGCACCAGTAAGTACATCGGGCGTGGCAAGGTAAACCGCTACTACTCAGCGCGAATCGAAGCCGCCGCCGCACTCTGGAAAGCGGGCAAGGTCCATAAACTCATCGTCTCTGGCGATAACCGGCGGCACGACTACAACGAGCCTAAGATCATGCGCGCGGACCTGGTAGCGGCAGGCGTGCCAAAAGAAGACATTGTGTGCGACTACGCGGGACTGCGAACTTTGGACTCCGTTGCCAGAGCGAAGCGTATCTTCGGGCAAGACAAAGTCACGATAATCTCGCAGCGGTTTCACAACGAGCGCGCTATCTTTCTGGCAAAAGGCTGGGGGCTGGATGCCATAGCCCTGGATGCAGAAAGTCCAGCGCTCTCACCACGCCTGAAAGCTCGGGAGACTCTGGCCCGAATGCAAGCCGTCTGGGACCGCGCCGCCCACACTCAGCCCCGGCACCTGGGCGAGAAAATCACGCTCTAATGACGAAGAAACTACTACTGACTGTTTTTTGTCTGGCCATGCTTATCGGCAGCGCCATGGCACAGTCTTTCCCGGCGCCAAAGGGATTCGTGCTCATAAAGAACCCGCAGCTAAAGGACCTGATGTTCACCATAAGCCCTCCGGCGCCTTCAGAGAAACCCGTGGCCGCCTTTGTGCGCAGCACGGATATGGGCTTGCTGGATGGTAGCAAGATAGAGAATCGCCCTGCCGCCTACGCCACCCTGAAGGTCACCAGCGTTCCGCTGACTCTGGCGAAGTTCCAGAAAGCCCAGGGACTAACTGTTGCCTCAATGAAAACGGCGCTGAACCCACCGGGGGCGGAGAAAAGCGTAGCAGAAGATATCACCAAGCTGCAAAAAAAATACAACGTAAAGCTGTCTCTGAAGACCGGCAAGAACATTTTTCTAGGCACCGAGAAGGTTTCCGACCGCAGCTTCCTATTCGATTTCTTAAGTGTAAACAACAAAGTAAAAACGCAGTATCACAACTACACGGTCGATTACTATTTTTGTGTGGCCGCTGTTTACTATAAATCACGAATGTATACGCTGACCCTCACCGTACCGGTGAAAGGGTCCGCAGACATGCCGCCAGCAAAGAATAGCTTAAAGAGCTGGATCAAGCAGTTCTACGCTAAAAACGGAATCTCATGAGTAACAACAGAATTCACATCTTCGATACCACCCTGCGGGATGGGGAACAGTCGCCAGGCGCGGCACTGAACGTGACCGAGAAGGTCGAGATTGCGCGCCAGCTCGAGCGGCTCGGGGTGGACATCATCGAGGCGGGCTTTCCTATCTCGTCGCCGGGTGACTTCGAGGCCGTGCAGCGCATCGCCGCCGCCGTGGAGAATGCCACTGTCTGCGGTCTTACCCGCGCTGTGGCCAAAGATATCGATGTCGCCTGGGATGCCCTGAAGGGGGCGAAGCGCCCACGTATCCACACTGGCCTTGGGGTCTCCGACAACCACCTGCAGCACAAGCTCCGCAAGACCCGTGAGGAAGCTATGGAGATCGGTGTGGCTGCCGTGAAGCACGCCCGTTCCCTGGGCTGCGAAGATATCGAGTACTTCACCGAAGATGCAGGCCGCGCCGACCCGGACTACCTCTGCCGCGTGGTCGAAGCCGTCATAGCTGCCGGTGCTACCGTTATCAACGTGCCCGACACCACCGGCTACGCTACGCCCGAAGAGTACGGTGCGCTCTTCAAGATGCTCATAGAGCGTGTGCCGAACGCCGATAAAGCCATCTTCTCCGCACACTGCCACAACGACCTGGGCTTAGCCACCGCCAACTCCCTGGCCGCCGTGCGTGGCGGGGCACGCCAGGTGGAGTGCACCGTGAACGGTATCGGGGAGCGCGCGGGCAACACCAGTTTGGAAGAAGTGGTCATGGCCCTCAAAACCCGCTCCGATGCGTTTGGGCAGTTCGACCTGGGCATCAATACCAAGGAAATCACCCGCACCAGTCGCCTGGTCTCTAGCCGCACGGGGATTCTGGTACAGCCCAACAAGGCGATTGTAGGCGCCAATGCGTTTGCGCATAGCTCTGGCATCCACCAGGATGGTGTGCTGAAAGAGCGCAGCACCTACGAAATCATCGACCCGGCGGATGTGGGTATATCAGAGAGTAAAATCGTCCTCTCCCCACGTTCGGGCCGCCATGCGCTAAAGCACCGCCTGGAAGTGCTGGGCCACACGTTTGGCACCGATGAAGCCTTCGAGAAAGTCTACGCCCGGTTCTTAGAGGTCGCCGACCGCAAGAAAATCGTCTACGACGAAGACCTGGAAGCGCTGGCCTCCGATGAAGCTCGCGCAGGCAGCCAGGAGTACGAACTGGTTCAGCTTCAGGTCACCTGCGGCGACGGCGCGATTCCCACCGCCACCGTGAAACTCCGCCACGCCAATCGAGCGATTCTCATGGATGCCGATACCGGCAACGGTCCGGTAGATGCCCTCTATCGGGCCATCAACCGGATAGTCAAGGTGGAGAACGAGTTGATCGAAATCAGCCTGCAATCCGTAACCGAAGGCACCGATGCCCAGGCCTCCGTGACCATTCGTATCCGCGCGGGCGATGAGATTTTCTCCGGCCACGCAGCGCACACAGATATTATTGTGGCGTCAGCAAAGGCGTATCTCGCCGCGCTGAACAAGCTGTTGGCGCTTCAGCCGGGGCGGCTTGCACCCCAGAAAAACGCCGAGCGCGTGGGGGTATAGCCCTACCGTGACCGACGAAGAGCTGGAAGCGCGGAAGACGCTGATCGCTCTTCATACCAATGTCCAGGCGCGCTTTGAGGAGCAAGTGCGCCTGGTGCAACTCGTCCTCCCCTCCAACCCTGAGCTGGCCCATACGTTGGCGCAGGAATTCTGGCCAGAGCCGGATAGCACACTGGTAGGGCTCGCCGTGACACTATGGTCGCGTACCGACTTTGAGATCTGCGAGCTACTCTTTCGCCGCCTGAAGGGTGGACATGCGCCTGTGGCAGAGACCTGGCTCTGTAGTCTGGCCCCTACACTCTCTCCCGCTGACCTCCCGGTTGTGCTCAACCTGCTTACCTGCAATGCGGGAGATTCGCAGGACCGCGTAATGATTAAAGCAGTTCAGAGCCTGCTGCCCGAGTTAGATGTAGAAGACCTGAAACGGCTCTGCCTGGCATTGCTCAGCATGATGCTGAGGGTGAATATAGATCGTCAGCCAGATGCTCCGAAAAACCTGATCGCGAATGTACTTCCCGTAATCCAACAAGCTGCCCGGCTAGATGCAGAGAGCCAGAAATTGATTCACCGGCGATTGGTGTACCTGGTCCGCCGCTCACCCTATGTAGTTGGCACAGGCAGGGTGCTGACCGTTCAGGTCTCGGAAGCTATTTTGGAGCGTGCTGCATTCGCTCCACCTCTGCCCGCGCAAATCCCTCTAGGTGGTGGCATTTGGAGCCTGGAATCGGCTCCCGAAAGTTCCGCTTAAGAGGCACGGCGCGCCACTTGAGAGAAGGAGCCGAACTGTATCTACTACAGCAACGAGAAAACCGTATGACGGAATGACACTTTTGCTCCGTTTTCCGTAAACTTCTCTATAATCTCCTTACGTGGGGAAAGTTACTAGAACAGGGGTATATTCCGTCATTCTGTCATACAAGCCTGCTTCGGGCTTCCCGATCTTGCCTGTTTGGCGGAGTATTTAAGCGTACCAACGTAGAAAACCGATAAAGGGAGAGCAATGGCATCATTAGAATTTTTGTTAGATCACGCACTGCGCACCCGTGTAGCCCCGCTTCTGTGGGGACCGCCGGGGGTAGGGAAGTCCGCCGCGATTGTGGCCTGGGCAAAGAAGAGGGGACTGCGCTGCTGGACCGTGCTGGCCAGTGTACGAGAGCCTGCCGACTTTGGGGGCTTGCCGATTCTGGGCGCGCCAGTGGAGACTGGTATCGGTAGCGAGCCCGTACCCTCTGTGGGGTTCGCGCCGCCACGATTCGCCTTAGAGGCCGCCCGAGATGGCGGGGTGATTTTCTTAGATGAGTTGACCACTGCGCCACCTGCGGTTCAGGCCGCGCTGCTGCGCGCCGTGGTGGATCGCGCGTTTGGGGACTTGGAGTTGGACCCGGCAAGGTCTTTCTGATTGCCGCCGCCAACCCACCGGGGATTGCCGCGGGTGGCTGGGACCTCGCGCCGCCGCTGGCGAACCGGTTCACGCATATCCATTTCACGCTGGATACCGATTCCTGGACATCTGCGTTTCCGGCGTACTGGGGCACACCACCGGTGCTGAACTTCGGCGATGGTACGCTCTCCGAAGATACCTGGCAGGAGGCTCGGCTCTTAGTAGCTGCGTTTGTGCGCTCTCGTCCGCAGCTCTTACTCGCTGTACCCGAGGCCGCCAAGCAGCGTGGGGAAGCATGGCCTTCTCCTAGAACCTGGGATTATTTTTCACGGCTGCTGGCGAGCGCGCGGCAGAGCGGGCTGACCCCCACGGATGCTCTGGAATTGCTCTCCGGGTGTGTGGGCTCCGGCGCGGCTTTAGAGTTTGTAAACTGGCACAAGGCCTTAGACCTGCCCGACCCGGAGGAGCTACTCG
The DNA here is from genome assembly GCA_049840835.1 of Armatimonas sp. Taxonomy (GTDB): domain Bacteria; phylum Armatimonadota; class Armatimonadia; order Armatimonadales; family Armatimonadaceae; genus JANLTX01. The sequence goes on from JASGJG010000003.1 coordinate 346,240, forward strand.
CCGACCCTGATAAGTACCAGCATCCCAATAGAGCGGATGTGGCCTACGCGGCGCTTTCCGCTGTGGGGTTCGCTGTGGCACGAAGGCCCACCGAGGCGCGGTACCTGGCCGCCTGGCGTGTGCTGGCGCGTGCCGCCGAGCAGGGTGGGGTTGAAGTTGGCACGGCCATTGCGCGCCGATTGGCGCTGCTTATGAGCGAGAACCCCGGCTGGGCCTTGCCTACCAAGGAGATTCTGGCCTACGCTCCTATGCTGCAGAAAGCGGGCATCTTAAAATGAGCTCGGAGCTGATTCGCCGCGCGGAGGAGCATCTGGCGGCGGCAGCGATTCGGCTGACCAACGACCGCCCCTACTTAGGGGCGGCGCTCTGGGCCATGCAGCGCATTATTGTGCCACCGCGCGAGGGGCAGGTACGCTTTACCATGGCGGTCTCGGCGCGCTGGGTGCTCTATGTGGACCCGGAGACCATGCTGGACAACTGGGATGTACCGACCACAGCCGCGGTGCTCTACCATGAGATTCTGCATCTGCTAAGAGAGCATGCCGCCCGGCGCCCGCTGAACCCGGACGATGCCGCGCTCTGGAACTTTGTGTGCGATGCGGAAATAAACGACGATATCCGCGCGGAGAAGATGCCCCTGGGAGCCGGGTGCATTGTGCCAGAGACTCTGGGCTGCAAGCCAGGCAAGCTGGCCGAGGAGTACTGGAGCTATCTGCTGGTGAAGGCCGAGACCGGCAAGAGCCTCTGTCAGCGATTGGGGATTCCGTATGAATGGTGGCAATCGTCCGGCGCGTCTGGTGTCCAGCAACCGTGGGAAGGTCCAGACGATGGTCTGACCCCGGAGCAGCGGCAGGTAATCCGGCAACAGGTCGCCCGCGATACCCTGGAGCACGCCCGCTCCAGGGGTAGCGTACCGTCGCACCTCATGCGCTGGGCGGATGCCCTTATCAACTCCCGCGTAGACTGGCGCACTGAGCTGGCTACCCTGCTCCGGCGTGCTTTAGGGGATATCGCCGGGCAGGTAGACTACTCGTACAAGCGCCCGTCCCGGCGGCAGGCGGCCTACGGCAAGGTCATCGCGCCTACCCTGCGTCAGCCACTCTTAGAGGCCGCGCTGGTAGTAGATACCAGCGGCAGTATGAGCGAGCACGACCTCTCCGCCTGTCTCTCCGAAATAGACGGTGTGCTGCGCTCCGGCTTCACCCAGTCCGCAAAAGTGCTCACCGTAGATGCCGCCGTACACGCCTGCCAGCAGGTTTTCTCCGCCGGGCAGGTCTCGCTTGCAGGCGGAGGGGGCACGGATATGGGCGTGGGTATCGAGGCCGCCGCTCTGCTGCGCCCTAGACCCGGCGTTATCATCGTCCTCACAGATGGCTACACCCCTTGGCCAGCCGCGCCGCCCGCAGGTATCGAGGTCATCATCGTCCTCACCCAGCCGCATACGGCATCGCACACTCCTGCCTGGGCCAGAGTCATAGTCCTCCCTGAGCGCGACTGAGGCCAGGGAGTGACTTTCGCCTGGCGCTCTGCCTGTAAAGCCGCTCTCCTCAGCGATGAGGAAGCGGTTCCCTATCTGCGCAATCAGCTAGATACCCTGCCAGGAAAGACTCCCTGGAACTATGAAGCGCTTCTGACCGCACTGGCCTGGTTCGAGCCGGAAGAAGCGCTGGAGTACTACGATACCGTCGCTGAGAAGACAGCAACAGGCGCCCGGCGTGCCGTGCTGGAAGCCTATGTAGAAGCGCGCGAGCTGCGCGACTATACAGAGGAGCAGAAAGCCGTTTATGCTACGATAACAGCCCTGCTTCCTCCGGATGCCCCGGAGACAGTAAAACGCCACATAGCGCTTGGGATAGCCTGTGCGCAACGCTCGTTGCAGAATCTTGTAGCCGTTCCGGGCCAGGGAAAGTGTATCGATTTCTTTCTATTTTCCCGACTCTGGCTGGCGTTTCCTGAAGCCCTGCAGGAGCGACTCCGGGGGGAAGATAGGTCATTTCTCTTCTGGCGACTTAACGCCAATGCAGTTGGGCAATACCTTCTGGGAACACGCCTGGAGGAAGGGGATATTCCCCGCCTGATTACTCTGGCGCAAGAGCGCTGCCAGGAAAATCGAAGCGTTATTTCTTCGCTGGAAGGAATGTGCCTTCATCAGACACTGCAGATCTTAGAGGCACACGCACCGGAAGAGCTATGTCGATTGGTTCCGGAAGTTTTGGCGATTTCCTGTATCGGGAAGTTTCAAGGGAATACGCGGCTGATAGCACAGCTATTGACAAAAATCGTTGACCTACATTTAGATACAACCAGAGCGCTCTTGCCTCTGGAGCAAAAGATTCACCACCATGGCGTATCGGCACGGCACTGGCTCCGAAAGGTCCGCCGAAATCTGCCCCTCGAAACCTCCACGCCAGAGGCAGCGCTACGCCTGATTCGTCCCTTCCGTTTGTTTGTCACTCTTCGGCGCATTGAGGAGTTGCTTTGTAAGGAAGAGTGTGCCCCCTCGTCAACACAGGTTTGGCGTGCTCAACGCTGGCTACGACGCACCCAGCGCTTCATAGATAGCATAGAGTTTTCCTTCTGGAGGGAGCGGCTTCAAGAAAGGCTAGATAGTCTGCGCGTAGAGGTGGCATGAGGCTATGGCAAAAAGCGATACTCTGTTTCTTATCTGCCAGGCAGCAGTTTTGCCGGATGATGCCGCCCATGACCTCATTAGTACGTATCTTAATGCGCGTCTTGCCTTGCTCACGGAGGACGATTATCTGGGAGAGATGCTCCTATTTGCTCTTGCCTGGTTTGACCCGGAAGCTGCGCTAAACTGCTACGACACACTTTCGTCGGAAGTCCGGCAAGGCATTGACCGAAGCTGGCTAGAAGCTTATAGAGAAGCTCAGCAACTACAGGGCAGGAGTAGTGAGGAAATGGCTGTCTATAACACCATGACCGCCCTTCTTCCCCAAGATTCTCCAGAGGCGGAGAAGCGCCACAGGGCACGGTGGCTTTACTTCGCCCGCTGGTCGCACGATGAGTTTTTTGCTCTACACCATTGGAGTCGCGATCTTCACGGGAACATCTTTGTGTTTGCTCGGTTGTGGCTGGCGGCACCCGAACTCCTTCGAGAGCGCCTGATTGCTCTTCGGAATTCTGCGTTATGGTCAGGTCTCTATTACTCCCTGAGTCAGATGCTTCTTGTCGCTCAGGGGCAGCCTTCTAACATCCCGCGATTGATGGAATTGACCCATGAGTTTCTTAGCATGAAACATCAGGGTAGATTGGGGCTGGAAATGCACGCTCTTGGCTACTCTCTAGGATTTCTGAGAGCGCATGCTCCTGAGCAAGCAATAGAGCTGATACCAGAGCTGGTAGTATTGCTTGGCTTGGGTAAGGAGAGAGAGGGAGCTGCTCTTACCGCGCATATTCTAGTACTACTGACTGACTTCAGATTAGATACAGCAGAGCTACTTGTTCCACTGAGAGAGCGTGTAGAGCAAGATCCGAAGCAGGATATGGTGCGCCGCTGGCTACGTGGTATTCAGCACAGGCTACCCAACTTAACCACCGAGCCTGCTTCATCCCAGGAATGGGTCCGTATCCTCCGGTTGTTTTTGTTGCTACGGCGACTAAAAGAAACGCTTCTGCATCGGAAGCGAAGGGCTACTCCCGCGCGGATTCGTCGGTCCTGGCACTGGCTCCTGTATAGTGAGCGGCTGATTACACTGGTTACAGACGATTACTGGCGTGGTCAACTCCTGGAAAAGAGAGCGGTTCTGGAGGCGCAAGTTCGTGAGTCACGCCGCCCAGTACATATAGCAGCTACTTCTTTGGAGGCGCAATGACAGAGGCTCAGGCGCTCCGAATTATCTGTGAGGCGGCACTGCTCAGCGACAGCGAAGCAGCAGAGATTCTACGTACCCACTACAACACCCTGCCTTACGACCATGACTGCAAGGGAGAGTTTCTGCTTGCTCTGGCCTGGCTTGACCCCGAAGAGGCGCGTATTCGTATGGCGGACATGGGGTTCTGGGCGCACACCGTGAAGACTCGCATAGAGCATTTGTGTGAGGCTCAGGCGCTGAATCAAGGAAATGGAGAGGGCGCTCTAGCCTATGGCACTATCACAGCCCTGATGCCCTTGGGACCTCTGAAAAGAGCGCCACGGCTACAAGTGCAGCGCTATGCGCTGGCCCTGCGCTTCCCTGAAGACTACCTCAAACATAGTGATGTATCGGCGGAGCAACGCGACCCTTTTCTTATAGCCCGGCTCTGGCATCGGCATGCGGACGTATTTCGAGAAAAGGCCACGGCAAGCAGCTCAAAGAGAATTCTGGCAATCGGGCAGTTTGTGTTGTCTCACAGAACAGAGGCGGAGGACTTGCCAGCGCTGGCCACCATGTTCTTTCGAGCGGATAAAGAGCTTATAGAGGGGATGGATGCCGAGCAGGAGGAAGAAGTTCTGCGGCGGGCTATCCAGGCCTTTGCGGAAAGCTCACCTGCAGAGATAGAGCTATTGGCTCCCAGGGTCCTGTATTCGTTGGTAGGCCACTATACTAAGATATCAGCGACGTTAGCCGCGCGAATTCTCCATATCGCCACTCCCCTGGGGCAGGAAGGGAAGGATCTACTTGCCCCCTGGTTGGAGCCTCTTCTAGAGGGTAAGGTCTTCCGAATGCCTTCTCGGTGGGTATCGCAAATTAGCAAGGCGCTGACAGTGCTACCCTCCGTTTCGCCCGTTGTTCAGAACCGGGTCCGTGGTCTCCGGGTACTGATACTGATGCAGAGTCTGGAACAGCGATTGTATGAGCGAAGGAATATCCACTGTGTTCGCCGTGCCTGGAATCGCCTGCTCCGTAGCGGTCCGGTTATCGACTCTGTGGCGAATCCCCTGTGGGGGGAGAGGCTGCACCAAAGAAAGCAGCAAATAGAGACAAAGATACGCAAGTCGCGCCGAAAGGTACATATCGTCGCCCGGGGGACAGAGGCAAAGTGACCGAAGTTCAAGCGCAAAGGCTCGTTTGTGAGGCCGCTTTGTTGGACGATACCAGGGCAGCGGCTAAGCTTCTGGGGCAGGCCCTGGATGCCCTGACCGAACAAGATGAAGTTATGGCTACCCTGCTACTTGCCTATGCCTGGGTAGACCCCGAGGATGCGTTACGCCGCTGTCAACAGCCTGCCTGGGCTGGGCGGACTCGTCAACCATCGTGGCTGTATGACGATTGGGTGCCAACTATACCGTTCTGGATAGAGCAGATTCGTGAGGCTCACTCTCTTTACCGTCTAGATACCGAGGAAAAAACGGCTTATGCCGCTATGACCGAGCTTCTGCCACGCTCTTTGCCCCAATATTCGCAGCGTCGGGGGGCACTGAAACTGGCCTGTGCGTTGGACTCTCCCGAGAAGTTTCTAGCAGTGCGAAATTGGGAAACCTATGTGATACGTAACGATGGCCTGAGTGTCTTTCTGGCAGCTGAACTCTGGAAAGTCTGCCCATACCAGCTCTGGGAAAAACTGCAAGACTTGCCACGGTTTGCTCCTCGACTATTGCCCATTGGTCAGTGGGTATTAAGCGCTCGGTATAAACCGGAAAATCTTCCTTTGCTGATTGCCATTACCCATATTCAATGTGAGAAACACGGAGGCACGTATAGCGGCACGGAGCTATCCGCTGTTTTCAAATCTTTAGAAGTGTTGGAGGCTCATGCACCGCAGGAGCTAAGAAAAATTGTGCCTGCTGTGCTTAAGATAATTAGTGCAGGTAATGGAGCGAGAGATTCTGTCTTAACTGCCTATGCTCTGGTGCTTGTATCGCGCTTGAATCTGGACGGATATGAACTAATTCGGCCACTGGTGTCTCGTATTCGGGGGCGTAAGGGCATCTCTGAATCGCGTCGTTGGGCACGGCAGATTCAGCATCAGGTAAAACGATACGAACCAGTGCTGCCACAGGTAACCGAACTTGTCTATCTTCTGCGTGTAATGGCGTTGGAGAGGAGGTTGGATGGCATACTTATTCGTGCGGCACCAGATAAGACTGCGGCACAGATTTATCGTGCCTGGCGCTGGTTATTGCGAAGCGACCGAGTGATTGCCTCCGTAGCTGATAAAGGCTGGCGGGAGTATCTCTACAAGAGAAAGGTACTGCTGGAAAGTAAGGTTCCTCATTCACGAAAGGCGAGACATATCAACGTCTACATCTCGGAGGCAAAGTGACCACCACACAGGCGTTCCGGGTGGTATGCGAAGCGGCAGCCCTGGAGGATGCCCCGGCGGCGGACCTACTACGCCACCATATTGCCCGGCTACCCCAAGACGATGATGGAAAAGGGCTACTCTTAGTAGCGCTGGCCTGGCTCGCTCCCGCCGAGGCGCGAAATAGCCTGTCTGATGTCGGTATCTGGGGACCTTCTATACAGGGAACAATCGAGCGGCTCTGGGAGGCGCATCAGCTCTGCGCGGAGAGCGAAGAGGCGCAGCATACCTACGCGGTCATGACTGCGCTGCTTCCTCAGGGACTGCCGACAACCGAACGGCGAATCCAGATTCACTGGCTGGCTACAGCTCTGAATTCCCCGGAAGAGTTTCTGGCCCGCCCGGATTGGAGCCGCTATGTGCTCGAACCCTTTCTGGCAGCACGGCTATGGCATCACCATACAGAGTCGTTTTGGAGCGCACTTCAGCAAGATACACGAGTCCAGGTGCGGTTTACCTCTATGGGAATGGTTGTGCTGGCGAATAGGGCTGGTGAACAAGATATCCCTATCCTGCTGGAACTGCTCAAAGATCGAGGGCACTGGACACCCTTTATCGGGTTGGAAGCCTCGGCGCTGTTTCAGGTTATCGGGGTGCTGGAAACGAGGGCACCACAAGAGATGGCCGCACTGACACCGGGGATTCTGCGTGCTCTGGGGCGAGGGCAGGGGGAGAAAGACTCCATTCTTACTGCTCGCGTGCTGGTGCTACTCGCCCGTCTTGGTCTGAGCGATATAGCCCTGTTGAACCCACTTATAGAGCGCATTAGAAGTCAGCCGAACCATCGGGTATCTCGTCGCTGGGTGCGCCATGTTGTGCGTATAGTGCGGCAGCTAGAGCCCAAACCGACTCAGGCACAAGCCCATGCTCGTCTGCTCCGAGTACTGGCGTTAGAGGAAACCCTGGAAAGCGCTCTGACTCGCAAGCTGAACCGCCGGACGCCAGCACAGGTGCGGCGTGCCTGGCGCTGGCTACAAAAGAGTGACCGAGTCATAGAAACGGTTGCCGATGCCGAGTGGCGGCAGCGTCTTTACCGAAGTAAAGAGCATCTGGAGCAGAAGGTACGCCAATCGCGCAAAGCGGTGCATATCGCCGCCAGGGCAGAGTAGCCATGAGAGACGAATTTGCGTATATCCTTGAACTGATCTGTCAGTCGACAGTGATGGACAAGGAAGCGGCTGCCGATTTCCTGGAAGGACATATTGCTGCGGGGGAAATAGGGAAAGGCTGGCTCATACTGGCACTGATGTGGTTGAGGCCAGAAGCGGCTCGAAAACGATATCTGGACTATACCGAGGCTGTTGGACACTTTTCCTACAAGATGGAGGCACTCTGGGAAGCGCATGAGTTACGTAAGAAAGATGAGGCGGCGCAAGCTGCCTATCATGTTATAGGGGCGCTGCTGCCCAAGCAATCCCCAGAAGCAGCAAAATATCGAGCCACCTGTCGGTATCTAAGTGCACTGGAGTCTCTGAAGTCACTTCTCGGAGAATTGATTTGGTATGAACTGCCTGACGTTCCTTTACTATTCCGCCTGTGCAAAGAATTCCCAGCTGAGTTAGAGAGTGCAATCTTACAAGGCAAAGCGAAACTCTGGCGCCAAGTATTTTGTATTGCCCGTCTGCTTTTAGTGGCTCAAGAGAGGACTTCACAAAGTAGTGCGGAGGTAGCCCATGTGATACGTCTATATCGTCAATGGAAGAATGAGTTTCATCATCCTGCTGAAGTGTATGCCATTGTAAAAGGAGTAGATTTACTGGAGCAAAGCGAGCCTGATTTGCTGGTGGAACTGCTTCCAGATCTGCTTCCCTTTTGCCATTCAAATATAAGCGACTCACGCATTCAGTTGAGGTTCCGTGTGCTTACTCTGATTGCGCCAGGAGCCGTCGATAGAGGCGAACTCAGGCGCTTGCTTAGCTCCGGTCTAGAAGAGGAAGGCAGGCGTAGGCAAATACAGCGCTGGGATAATCGTATTGGCTCGGTGGTCTCCAAACTACGCCCCGCAGAGGAGAGGGATCAGCGTTTTGCGAGGCGTGCGCTGGTTCGTTTGCAACGCATCCTGGTTGGAGGGTCACTATGACCGACGAAGAGCTGGAAACGCGCCTGGCACTATTGGCTCTGTTGCCCGCGGGTAGCCCCGAACTGGAGAGGGTAAGGCAGACGTTTCTACTTATCTTGATGCAAACGCGCCCTATGGAGGCGGTGGAGTATGCCTGGGAGTGGTGGGGAAGGCCTCGGGGAGTAAAAACCATGCCGCAGATGTTCCTGCCAGAGCAGGCGCTGTATCAGTTGCCGGGTATCCGAGACAGGCAGGGCTCGGCGCTGACCGAAAGCTGGCTGATGGCAATGCTCGCTGAGGATACCTGCAACAGTGCCTGGATAACAGCTCCTCTTGCGAGCCTGGCGCCTGTGGGGTGGCCGGTAGAGGCGCTGCTGGAGAGAGCAACTCGACATCCTGTATTGGAGCTGCTAAAGGCGCTGGCGCCGCTCTGCCTGATGCCCGAGATGGCAGGCGAGCGCCAGGTTCGACTCCTGAGGCTACTGGCATCGCACCCGGAGCACCTGCGTGCCCTCTCCGAGCATCTGGGGAAAGAGGCGATACAGTTTCCGCTCGCTCATTCGCGCCAGTTTGTGACGACCGCAAGGCAGGTTTTGGGGCAGACGGCAACGGCACGGCTTCTGGTACGCGGAGTGCGAGAGACCCGATTGGTCCTACGCCTGCGAATACGCCGCCGCTGCCGTAATCGCTGGGCGCCCCGTGTGGATCGGTGGCTGGCAACTCAACCGCAAACCCGGTTCTATCAGGCACTTCGCCAGGAAATAGCCTACTTTCCTCAGATTGCCATCCGATGATAGTCAGCACCGATGAGGCGGAACACTGGCAACTGGCCTGCGATACACTTCTGGACCCCAGCCCAGAGCTGTACGACAGGCTCGCGATGCTCACGGAGCAGGGAGTACCGATTGCCACTGTAGCCCTTGCCTGGCACGATACGCCGCGTGCTGTAGCGCTTGCAAAGAAGTCAGGAAACTCTAAGGAGCTCCAGGTCACACTGGCTCTGTTTGCAGGGGCCAGGAAGTTACTGGCTACTCCGATGGAAGAGCGAATGGCTTTTGAGACACTGGTTGCTCTGCTGCCCCCGGAAAGCAAAAAGAAAGAGCGCTACACGTTTATCGTGGGGCTCGCCGATGCACTACAGAACAAGGATGACTGTGCGCTCATTCCTGGTTATCTGAGCATTCCCGTGCGGGAGTACGATCTGCTGCGAGTGTGGGCGTATCATCCTCAGCGTTTTATGGATATGTTATATGGCCATAGTTATACTTGGCGTCTTAGGGAGCATGCCGGAATCTATTTGCTAGCATCGCGCCTTCCCAGAAACACGGCGATGCTGCGAAGTCTACTGGAACAAAAGACGAACTATTGGTTCTCCTCACAGCTAGCCATAATGGCTGCGCACCGGATATTGGAACGGCTGGATTTGCTGGATAGTGAGGATGGGAACGGGCTACTCTATCGGCTCAGTGATTGCTTGGGGAGTGGTCAGACATGGGAAGACCATAATCTCATTGCCAGAGTTCTGATACGAGCGAAACAGTACGGTGCGGATATGCTACCGATACTGGCAGCGCTAGGAGAGCGAGCGGTGCGTGAGGCTCCGGAATCCACACGGCGCTGGGCTCGCCGTGTGCTGAGAGCCGTTTCTGAGGAAGCGTACCAAGAGGGGCTATATCTGCGTATACTGGCGTTAGAGAGCAGGCTCAATCAGGCTTCTGTGACCTGGCAGTGGCGCTGGAAAAAGCGGGCTGAGCGCATCGTTTTGCTTGTAGAGAACCCCTTATTGCGGCATAGCCTGGAGCTACGCCGGAACGATTCTGGCCTATGACCGACGATGAGATTCAAGCCCAGGCAGCATTGATTGCGCTCCTGCCTGCCCGCACGAGATTGCGTAACGAGCAGGAGAAGGCGTTTGTGGTGACGCTTTTAGGGGTGGCGCCGCGTGCGGCAGGTCGACTGGCGCTGGCATGGTGGGGAGATACTCAGCATTCCAATCATATATTTTTGACTATGGTGCTGCGTGGCATCCGTACCCGTGAGCCGGAGCAGGCCCTGCATGTTTTTGATGCACTGAGAGAGGCGCCGCAACGTATAGAGATGCAGGGGTGGCTGAGGTCATTGGACTATGCTACCGAAACACAAACACTGCTGAAATTGCTACAACGTAGCACTCAGATGACCTGGACTGACGACAAAAACGTTCTTGTTTTTGAAGATCTGATAGACGCCGTTCGCTTTCAAGAGCCAGCCGTGCGACGAGAGCTAGCAGAGGCACTACTCGCTGTGGTGAAAATACTACCTCCCACAGAGCAACAGCAGAGGCTCGCGGTGCGCGCTCAGATGCTACTGGCTATGGGCTAAAGCTAGCCCAGAATGCGCTGGACAAAGGCTATCAGCTCGGTAGGGTTGAAGGGCTTGGTGAGGTAGAGGTCCGTACCCGATGTGTAGCCCTGCACCATATCTGTCTCTTCGGTGCGGGCGGTAAGCATGATCACCGGCACTTCTGAGAGGGTGGCATCGGCGCGCAGACTGGCTACCAGCTCGTAACCGTCCATTTCCGGCATCATGACATCGGTGATCAGCAGGTCCGGCTTCTCCAGCATCATCTGACGAAGGGCTTCTGCCCCTGTCATGGCCGTTGTCACGCTATAACCGTGACTCTGCAAGTTGAACTCTATCTGGCGGAGAATATTCGGGTCGTCTTCTACGACAAGGATGCGTGCATCGCTGGACATGCCAGCCGCAGTGTATCGTCAATCACTTCCATTTGACAAACGATTTTGAGAGAGATAAAATTCACTCAGGTTAAGTTAACCATGGTTAATTCCAAGCGAGAGAGACACTTAGGAAAGGCAACTGGCGATGTGTTGAAAGCTATCGCCGCGCTCCAAACGGAGTCCACGGATGCGGCACCGTCCGAGATCGCGTTGCGTACCGGGACCAGCCGGGCCTTTGTGACCAAGATGCTGAAAGGGATGCACGCAGATGGCCTGGTAGCCTACGAAGCCTACCGGGGCGTGCGCCTGACCGAAGCAGGAGAGCTACTGGCTACTGAGCTCTCTCGGCATCATCGCCTGCTGGAGCGGTTCCTCACGGATATTCTGGGGTTCTCGCCAGATGCCGCACACTTGGAGGCGGAGCGTCTGGAGCATGTAATCTCCGAGGAGTTCGAGGAGCGCCTGGCAGCGTTTCTAAACCACCCCACAACCTGCCCCCATGGCTCCCCCATTCCCAACGCAGACGGGAGCTGGCCAAAGTGAGTTGTAGAACCATCTCCCTTGAGTCTCGCTTCGTTCGCTCGTCCCTCTTCCCAGAAGACCCCTTCGGGGGGAAGAGGGATAACACACCTCAAGTGCCCAAAAGAGCCAATCGCTTTGGCAAAGCGCTTCGCCAGAGGGATGTCCCTGTACTGCTGGTAGGCGGTGATTTCCCCTCTTCCAGCGAGGAACGAGCGAAAACGGGAAGAGGGGCGAGGGAGCAAAGCGACACTCAGGGGAGATGGCCCTAACTAAAAACAACAAAAAATAGGGTGTGGGCAGCGGTGCGGCAACACTGCTGCCCACGGTTTGGGATGGCGTAAAAATGCCCCCCGCACTGGGCAAATCTTATCATCGCGCTGTCCCTTCAGAAAGGGATGAATGAAACAGACAGGTTTTACTCTGGTGAAACTACTGGTGGTGATGCTCGCTGTCGGCGCATCGGCGCATGCGGATGGACCGATAGAAACGGACCGCCCGGACTTCACCGAGTCCGCCAATGTGGTGCCGAAAGGGCGCTTGCAGATTGAGAGTGGGTTTACGTCTCTGAGAGAGCGCGGTGGACGAACGACAGGGGTGCCAGAAGCATTATTTCGAGGCGGAGTCGATGGGCGCTGGGAGTGGCGGCTGGGACTGCCGAACTACATAGACTCCCGCTCAGGGGCGGAACGGCTCCGTGGGTTTGGTGATACGTATCTGGGAGCGAAAATCAAGCTGACCCCGGCGGAAGGGGAGTTCAATGCCTCCCTGATTCCGGCTGTAATGCTGCCAGGAGGGCGGAGCGGGTTGCGGAGCGAGGCGGTCGCGCCGGAGATAAAGCTCTGTGTAGCGAAACCGCTCTCCGAGAAGCACTCGCTCTCGGGCATGCTCTATGGAGCGTGGCCAAAGGAGGAGGGACGACGCAACTCGGTGTTGCAGTCCACTCTGTCTCTGGGAACGGCGCTGGGAGAGCGTATGGCAGCGTTCACAGAGTACGCGGGGACCTTCGCGAAGCGGGGTGGCAGCGAGCATGTAGGGCACTTCGGGCTGACCTATCTGGCGACGCCGGAGCAGCAGTGGGATCTGCACTTCGGGTTCGGACAGAGGCCGACCGGCTCATCCCGGTTTATTGCCGGGGGATTTTCTATACGACTATGAACAAATTGCACTACATATCACTTCGGACAGCACTGGCGCTGGCGGTCAGTGCGGGTTCGCTGAGCCCTGTGCTGGCGCAGGAGACGATAAACGCGGAGCGACCGGGATTTACCAATGGGGCCTATACCGTCACGCGACCCCAATACGAGCTGGGTTTTACCCGCTACAAGGACCCCGCCCGGCGCGATGTGCTCAACGATGGCGGGCTGCTGCGTCTGCCTGCGGGCAAGACACTGGAGGCGCGTATTGGCGTCCCCAGTCGCGCGGGTAGCGAATGGGGAGACGGCTCGCTGGGTGTGAAGTGGCGAGTCAGCGACGATGACAGCCACGGTATCGGGCTGGCTATCAATGCCACAGCGATTCAGCGGAGCGCTCCACAGTATGCCTTTGAGGCGGAGCATGCGCTCTCAAATCTCTGGGGATTGCAGGCGGACTATGTGCACAACCCGGACCGCACGCATGCCGGAGCCGTGAACCTTGGCTACACAGTCAACCCGAAGGTCTCTCTTTTCGCGGAAGTCTTCTCCCAGGGCGATGGTCAGTGGGTAGATGGCGGCGTGACCCTGCTCTCCGGCAAAGATGTTCAGCTGGACCTGAACGCCGGGGTGGGCCTGCAGCGGGGGAACCGCAACAAGAACTTTGTCGGCGTGGGACTCGCCCGGCGCTGGTAGGTGTAATCTTTCCCATGAGTACAGCATCTCTTCCTGAATTTCATAGAAACATACCCATACCCGGCGCTGGGGCATCGCGCTGGAAACGGTTCCTGGCCTTCGCCGGACCGGGCTTTCTGGTCTCCGTGGGCTACATGGACCCCGGTAACTGGGCTACCGACCTGGCAGGCGGCTCCCGGTTCGGTTACCAGCTTCTGTGGGTGATTCTGGCCAGCAACTTGATGGCCATTCTGCTCCAGACTCTCTGCGCCCGCCTGGGTTTAGTAACAGGTAAAGACCTGGCGCAGGCTTGCCGGGATTACTACAAAAAACCTGCCGCTATAGCTCTCTGGCTGCTCTGCGAAATTGCTATCATTGCCTGTGATTTAGCAGAAGTAATTGGTAGCGCCGTAGCACTGAATCTGCTGTTCGGACTGCCGCTACTGGCAGGCGTGCTGATCACCGGGCTGGATGTCCTGGCGATTCTGGCGCTCACCAAGCGCGGGTTCCGCATGCTCGAAGCCGTGGTGCTGACCCTGGTAGTTACCGTAGGCGGCTGCTTTGCTTTAGAGATGATTCTTTCTCGGCCAGACTGGGTCGCAGCGGGCGGGGCGCTATTGAAACCCACGCTGCCTACTCCCGTCTCTGGGGAGGATGGCTCGCTCTTTATCGCGCTGGGTATCCTAGGCGCGACAGTCATGCCGCACAACCTGTACCTGCACTCGTCGATAGTACAGACTCGGCGCTTCGAAGATGTCAAACAGGCCATGCGCTACAACACACTGGATACTGTATTGGCACTGGGCTCCGCGTTCTTCGTGAACGCCGCCATTCTGGTGCTGGCGGCGGCTGCATTTCATACAAACGGTCACATTGTCTCCGAACTGCAGGATGCCCATACTCTGCTGCGCCCGCTGCTGGGTGGAGCGGCATCTGTGGCATTCGCTGTGGCGCTGCTGGCTTCCGGGCAATCGTCTACCATCACAGGCACGCTGGCCGGGCAGATTGTCATGGAAGGCTTCTTGAAGCTGCACATAGATCCGGTAAAGCGGCGTATGATCACCCGCGGCTTGGCACTGATTCCCGCGGTGGCGCTGATTGTCTTCACCGGGGGGCGAGATACCGTGAAGCTCCTCACGATCTCGCAGGTAGTGCTCTCCATGCAGCTTAGCTTCGCTATCTTCCCGCTGGTGATGTTTACATCGGATAAACGGCGTATGGGCGAGCATGCCAGCCCGCTCTGGCTGAGCCTTCTGGCATGGGCCGTTTGTATCGTTATCGCAGCGCTTAACATTAAACTGCTGCTGGATACGCTGGGGGCGCTGTGGCTAGGAATTTTAGCAGCAGGGGCCGGTGCGTTCGCTCTTTGGGTACGTTTTGGCTATTCTGAGAAGCCCATCTCATAAAACCTGGTAACGATGCGGGTGGTTGCGAAATAGGCACCTCTCCATATTTATGGGATGAGGATATATCATAAATGAGCCTTCGTTCCCTGGGTGCAATCATCCCTACCCGCATCTATCCCGCCGTCGGTGGACGTGCGGTATTAGGTGGGGTAGCTTTCGATGATGTGACTATGGAGGAGGCCCTCCAGCAGGTCAGTCGGCTTGTTGCCAATGGTCAGCCTCACTATGTCTGTACCGGAAACGTGGACCATCTGTACCTGCTACAGTCCGATGAAGCGTTTCAGGAAGCCTATCGAAACGCCGCGCTGGTATTGGCTGATGGCATGCCGATTCTCTGGCTCTCCCGCTTGGCGCGGGGCACCCAGCTCCGTGAGCGTGTAGCTGGTAGTGACCTGTTCTGGGAGCTAGCTCGGCTATCTCATGAGCAGGGGACAAGCCTGTTTTTCCTGGGCGGCGCGCCCGGCTCGGCGGAGAAGTCTCGCGAGAAAGTGCTGGAGCGCTATCCCAATGCAAACATCGTAGGTGTCTACTGCCCTCCGTTTGAGAACTTCGATAGCCCGGAAGTGCAGGAAGAGATTCAGCGCCAGGTGCGCGAAGCCGCTCCCGATGTACTGCTAGTCGGCTTCGGCGCTCCCAAGCAGGAGAAGTGGATTCTGAAGTACCGTGAGGCGCTCGGAGTTCCGGTCTCCATTGGCGTCGGCGGAACGTTTGAGATGGCAGGAGGCGCAGTAAAGCGTGCGCCGAAGTGGGTTGGCCGCATAGGAATGGAGTGGGCCTTCCGCTTTGTGCAGGACCCCACCCGGCTCTATAAGCGCTATTTCTGCCACGATTTACCGTTTCTGTTGCATCTGTCACTAAAAATTTTGCGGGGCTCCTCCAAAGATTCCAGAGAAGATGCGCCCGTTCGTCTCCCGCTCGCCTGATACGTTCGCACTGCTGATAGCCGGTGTGGCGGTCCTGGCACTCGCCTGGCCGATACTCGGCTGGTGGCTCTGGGAATGGCGTCGCCCGGATTCCGCTTCCGCCTACGCGCCCATTGTGCCCGTGCTGGCCGCCCTGCTCGTCTACCAGCGTCGCCGATTTATCCTTGAGGCGCCGCGCCAGCCGGAACCCCTTGCCTTTATCGGAGTCGCACTGAGCCTGGGACTGCTTCTGATCTCGGTTCGCCAGGAGCTGCTGGCTGCAGGCTCCGTGGCTGTACTTGCTTTGCTATTCTTCTCGGTGCTCGGCCTTCTGGGGCCAAAGAAGCTCCGCGAGCTGGCCGTGCCCCTGGGAATGCTGGTGGCGCTGCCGCCGCTGCCCGGCCCCTTGCTTTCCGACCTCACTCTGGGAGCGCAGAAGCTCTCCACCACACTGGCTACTCAGGGATTCCAACTGATGGGGCTCCACCCGGTGCAGAATGGCATGACCATTCAGCTGGATCGCTACGCCATGGAGGTCGAAGCGCCATGCTCCGGATTCAAGCTGCTGCTCACTCTCCTGGTTCTCGGCGGTGCGCTGGCCGGGCTGACCGACCTTTCGCGTGGGCGTAAGTGGCTGCTGCTTCTGGGAATCATTCCGCTGGCGCTGCTGATCAATGCCCTGCGAATTATTCTGGTGGGGCTGATCGGCGAGGCGGCAGGTTTCTCTGCCGCCCAGCGCCTGCACGATGCCAGCGGGTACGCCAGCCTGGTATTGTGCCTAACTGCGCTGCTGACCATAGCGCATTCCATGGGCTGCAAACGGCTGGGCGGGTACCCACTGTTTTAGAACCCCCCATTACTGGGGGCAGGGGGGCATTGAGCAGCGAGCCGGAGAGACTGCTCGAAGAGCATGCCACCATCTAATCCCGCATCGTGCAGACGCTGGGCAAGCCCTTCTGAGATGTCACGGAGAACCAGCCGCCGACCGGCGCGCCGAGTAATCAGGTCTAGAGAGTAGATGCTATGGAGCGCCTGATCGTCGGTATCGGTGCAGCGTGAGAGGTCCAGCACAATCTGCTCACCAATCTCTCCATACACCAGGGCCTCTATCTGCTGGCGCAGATCGCGAGCCGCTTCGGCATCTAAATGCTCCCCAACACCAAGCACACGGCGTGACCCACGGATAGGCTGGGGGGTATCTTCCTGGGTCGGTATCTGCTGCGCCACCAGGGCCAACTGATCCTTGCCGATCATCTCTGCCGAAAGCTCTGCTGCCTTGCTCACCCCGTTGCTGGAGGGGGCCAGACCTTCTAAGAACCCAGACGAGGCTAACTTGAGAAACACATACACCACATCGCGGTCCCACTGGCTGCCCGCGCCCTCGTGCAGAATCTCCAGGATGCGCGGCGGGCTGAGCGGCGGGCGGTGTGGGCGCTCGCTATTCATGGCATCATAGGCATCTGCCACCGCGATAATGCGTGCGCCCAGCGGAATTTCCTCGCCTGCCAGTCGGTCGGGGTAGCCCGTGCCATCCCAGCTCTCATGGTGCCCACGGACTATCTTTACGATCTCGCTATCCAGCATAGGGGCCAGAATCATGGAGCCTATTTCGGGCAGACGCTTGATAACATCCATCTCGTCCTGGGTAAGTTTGCCCGGTTTCTGAATCACCTGCTCCGGGATACCAATCTTACCGATGTCGTGAAACGTGGCGGCGATACGCACCTGGGCATGCAGGCGGGTGTCCGTGGGGCGCATCCGGCGGGCGATTTCGGCAGACATATCCGCGACCCGGATAGAGTGATTCTGCGTGAAGGGGTCCTTGGCTTCCAGGGTGTAGATAAGCGACTCCAGTGCCTGCTGGACCGTGCGCCGAAGCTGTTGTGTGGTCTCGCTAATTCTCTCTTCTAAGTATTGCTTGTATTGCTTGTTCTCGCGCTCCAGGTTCCGGCGCTGCAGGGCCTTCTTCACCCGAATCAGGACATCTTCCAGATCAAATGGCTTGAGCAGGAAGTCATAGGCGCCCGCTTTCAGGCAGTCTATGGCGCAGGATGTATCGTCTATGGCGGTAATCAGCAGGACCGCCATCTCCGGGTCGTGCTCTAAGGCCCGCTGCATCAGCTCATCGCCACGCAGCACCGGCATGTAAATATCTGTCAGGAGCAGGTCGAAGCGTGAGGCCCTGAGGCAATCGAGTGCCTCCTGGCCGTTGGATGCCAGAGAGACCTGAAAGCCCTCATCTGACAGCACGCGGCCGATAATCATGCTTACCGGCTGCTCATCATCTACCACTAAAATCCGTGTTTCGTTGTTTGAGGTCATGACTTGGTTTTTTCTGCTGCTACGTATGCCGGCAGATGCAGGCGGAAGGTGGTCCCCACGCCCTCAGTACTCTCCACACTCAGGTTTCCGCCGTGCGCCTGAGCGATGCCGTGACAGATGGATAGGCCCATACCGGTACCCTCACCCACATCTTTTGTCGTAAAGAACGGATCAAAGACACGGGCCATAACACCGGCGGGGATTCCTTCGCCTGTGTCGTGAATAGAGAGCACCGAACCCATGCCCTCCGCTCGTACGCTGATACCGATAAGGCGAGCATCTTCTGGCCGTTCCTTGACCGCATGCTCCGCATTGGTAATCAGGTTCAAGATAATCTGCTGAATCTGCCCATGGTTGATCAGCACCGAGGGCTCTTCTTCGGAGAACGTGGTCAGCAGCTCGATGCGCTGGGTACGCAGGCGGTGCGTGAGCAGCTCCAGAGTCTCTTCTACCAGAGGCCGAAGCGTTCCCGGCTTGCGGTTCTCGGTGCCATGGCCTCGCGCGAAGGTCAGTAGAGAGCGCACAATCTTGGTGGCCCGGTCGGTCATCCGGCGAATCGAGCGCGCATCCTCTTTAATCTTGGGATCAGGGTTGCGCTCCAGAAGCTGCGCCGTGCCCCCGATCACCGCCAGCGGGTTGTTGATTTCATGCGCCACCCCGGCTACCAGACCGCCGAGCGCGGCCAGCTTCTCTGTGCGCATCATCTGCTTCTGAAGCCGGATTTCCTCGGTGCGGTCGAATGCTACGCCTAAAACACCATGGGGAGCATCCGATTCATCGTAGACCTGAGTACACTCCACATCCAGGGTTCTATCGCCAACCTCGGCGCTCCAGGACTGGAGCTTTCCCTCTAGCATCTGGAGTATCTTGGCCTCCAGCTCAGAGCCGGGCATCATATCGAAGATAGACTGCCCCACCATATCGCCAGGCTGATAGCCCATGCGTCCGATGCCTTTGCCTTCATAGAACGTGAAGTTGCCCTCGAGGTCCAGCCCAAAGACAACGACCGGCAGGTTCTCCATGACCACACGGAGGCGCTGCTCGCTCTCTTGAAGCTGCTGCTGTACCTGCTTGCGCTCCGAGATGTCCTCCACGATACCCAGCACCAGATTCGGGCTCTTATCGGAGTGGCGCGAAAAAATCGTCTCTCGGAGCTGAAGATAGCGCCAGGAACCGTCTGCATGGAGCATGCGGACTTCCACATCCAGCATAGTGCCATCCGCAAGATCACGAATCTTCCGCAGATGGGCAAGCGCTGTCGCCCGGTCGGCCTTATGAATCAGGCGCAGACAGTGCAGCAGGCTCAAGCGGTCTAAAAGTCCGTCCTGATAGCCTAAAAGCTCGGCAGGCTCACCTTTCAGAATAGAGCGGCGCCCAGTATCGGTATTACGCAGATAGATAGAGACCGGAAGCGAATCAGTCAGCTTCTTGATAATTCGGTCTGCTGCTTCGGAAAGTGGCTCGCCTGAGCTTTGTCGGGTGATGTTCTCTCGGAAGACCCAGAGGCGTCCGCCTGCGGGGGCAGGTAGGACATGGCTCTGATACCAGATGACTCGCCCATCTTTAAAGTAAAGTCGTTCCGGGGCGGACTCCGGCGATTGCGGTACAAGTGAGAGGCGTGCGGTAGGAAGAATCAGATTCTGCTGCAGCTTCTCTAGAGCTTCTGTGAGTGGCCGCCCAATAAACACGCTGGGGCTCTGTGCGGGCTTGAAAAGCCGGGTGAACCCTTCGTTGACCTCGGTAATGAACCCGGACGCATCCTCTACCGCAAAACTATCCGAGATATTCTCGATAAGAGTCTCCCAGAGCTGAGCGGTTCGGCAGGGAGCAGGAGCGGCTTCTTCCTGGATATGAATGGTCCAGTGATCTTCGTTTAAGGGGTAGCGCTCGAAGCGGAGCCACTTGCCACGGGGAGTCAGTGCGAATAGCGGGGTCTCACCATCGGCATCGATTCCCCAGCGGGGCAGTTCTATATCCTCTAAAAGGGCGTGCGCCGCCGGGTTCAAGGCCTGCGGATTTCCATACGCATCGACTATTCCCCAGGCGCCGGGGAGCGCTTCCAGAGGAATCGTGGCTGGGGCAGCAGAGAGTAGGGGCGCAGCCGCCTTGATACGGCGACGTTGAAGCAGTTTCATATTACTGAACCGCCCCCTCATATGGTTTTAGGCCATTATAGGAATGGAGAATAATTGATATCTCAGAAAGAATTTCCGTATTCACGATTCTATTTTGGGATTGGAAGTAAATTTAGATTATTTTATGAGATGGATTTTATTATCTCATAAATGAATTTCGTATTTTTATTGATAATTGGTAGATATATACATTAGAAGTAATCTCAGAAATATATGTTAGTTATTTAGATGATCTCCTGGCAAAAAGGGCGCTCAAGAAAGGCAGTACAAAGAGAGGGCGATAGATTACTGTTAAAAATAAAAGTATTTTAATTTTATCTCAAATTTTTATGGAACCGGAAAGGGTATATTCGCGCCTTATATGGGAACAGAGGAAGGGAATGAAAATAGAACGCAGTTAAATATTACCGTTTTGAGATTAGTAGGATTTTAACGGTAATAATTTATTGATTTATGAGATTGATGATTAAAAAGCGTCTATTTATGAGAATTTTGGAGTGATTAAATTTTATTTTATGAGAAATGCTAATTAATTACATATGTATTTAAAGTTAAATATGTTTATGAGATATTTTTATAGGTTAATTTTTAAGATTAAAGAATTAAATTTTATATATTTAAGAAAAAAATAGTGGAGAAAATCTCATATATTGCATATAATGGAAAATGTGATTTTTGGTAATTGGATTTGTGTTAATAGATTAGATAATAGGATGAATAAAATATTATCTTGTATGTATAAAGGCTTGTAGATGAGTTGGAGAGTGTGCGTACACATATAGATCTTCGAATTAGAAAGATGAAAAGATGGAGTTCAAAGAATTAAACGACATTCAGTGGGCAAAGGTTACTAAAGTACTTCCTCCTTTGCCACGGCGGACCGATAACCGGGGGAGACCCTGGAATAATCCGCGCGAAGTGCTTAATGGCATCCTGTGGGTGATAACACATCACACCACATGGCCATCACTGCCGCGCGAGAACTATCCTCCGTTTCAGACCTGCCACCGCTGGTTTCAGCGCTGGCTGGACGATGGAACGCTGGAGCAAGTAGTAGATCTACTGGGCGATGATCTTAAGGTGACTCAGGAAAACTGGTTCTCGGAAGGGAAGTTCTCCGCGCTTCGCCGTAGAAATCGGTTGAGTAAACTCAATGAGGTTGAGAAATACGCTGCTTGATGCAGTTAAAACTCAATTTTATGAGATTAAGATATTTAAAAATATCTTTTTAAGGTAAATATTTGCAGTAAGGGAGTTTGTTGCCCTTCCAATAATGATTTCAGGAATCATTTTTGGAGGGGCAATGAACCTGGATAACACAGTCGCTTTCGTAGTCATGTTGTCTTCTGTATGCCTGTTAGCAACCATAGCACTGATTGTTGGCCTCATCATCGCCATCGACTCTCCCTATATCCTGCCTTCGAGCCGCGACTCCCAGAAATCGACTCCAGGGGAAGAGCATGCCTGAGCTACGGTTCCTCTGTGTCCACTATCACGATACTAAGCGGGTCAATAGCTTCGTCCGACATCTTATGGGGTTGCCGCTGCCGGGTGGCTGGAATGTTCGTGGGGCTATCTGTGATAACAGTGGGGACTGGCCGGACTGGGTACCGCTGCCGACCGGCTGGAAGGTGACTCGGCCCGGTGAGAACCTTGGCTACCTGTCTGGCTGCGCCGCGGCCAACTCCCTGTTCGAAGAGCCTGCCGAGTGGACAGGCATTGTCAATACCGACCTGAACTTCGAGGGCTCGTTTCTAATGCGCCTCGCCCGCAGCCGGTTCGCTGAAGATGTCATGGCAGTCGGCCCAGACCTGCGGCTGTGTAATGGGCGGCGGCAGAACCCGGTTCACTCCCGGCGGCCACTGCGGAGCCAGCTCCAGTTCTATCGGTATCTCTCCGCAGACCACCGCCGCTCCGAGTTTATTGAGCGTATGTATGATCTGCGCTACCGACTGTTTCACCCCCCTATGCGGGCCGCCGATGTCTCTCTCAAGGAGACCTATGCGCTGCACCGGGCCGCGCTCTTTCTCTCACGGCGCTATTTCGAGTGGGGCGGTAGCCTGAACTATGGCAGCTTTATGTACGGCGAGGAAGTGTTTCTTGCCGAGGAGACCCGGAAGCAGGGGGGTAAGAGTATCTGGCTACCCGGCTCTGTGGTCTGGCATGAAGTTGGTAAGGACGAAGAGACCGAAGAAAAGAGAAGCAAGAAATCGCCACCAGGCGAGCTCGCTGGCAGCACGAAAGCATGACATTTTTGCTAGAGCAGTACTTCTAATCTGCCGAGAATGTTGGTATGCAGACCCCGACATTCTCGCCGGAGAAAAGCATCGCTATTATGTGCGTTGCCGCGCTTACCGTCTCCTATTTCTGGAAAGCGGAAGCTGCTCCCGCGTTTGCCGGGCTCTCTCAGGTAACCCTGCCGAAGCACATCGGTACGTTTGTCCGCAGTGGGCCGCTGCCTATAGACCCGCTGGTGCGCAGTGCGATTCCCACGGCGGATATCCGGCGGCAGCTCTATAGCCTGCCGACCGGGGAAGACGTAGAACTGACTCTGATTGCGGGGCGAGACAGAGACTCCCTGCACGATCCACGCTCCTGTATGGTAGGGGCCGGCTGGCGAATAGAGGACGATAGGGTAGAGCTGCTTCCAGGCACCAGTGTGTCTTTGCGCCGCTGTACCCTGGCGCAGGGCACCCAGCGCTTCGATGTTCTCTATGGCTACGTGGCCGATGGCAAAGTGCTGGCAGAACCGACCCAGATTCGAGGGCGTATGCTGGCCGCAGCGCTACTGGGGCGGCGGGGTAGCCCGGTCTGCTTCTTCCGACTGCTGCGCCCCACCGGGCGTATCTCCGCCGATAAGTTCGATGCCTTCGCTGCGGAGCTCTGGGGCGAACTGCACCTGGAGACCCGATTTTGAAACTGGCGCTTTTCGCCCTGTTGCTGCTGGCCACTCCCGTGTTGGCAGATGACCCGCTCCTGAATCTGCATGAGGCGCGAAAGACCCAGCAGCTCACCCGCAGGCACCTGCCGGGCCTGGGATTGACTCGGCCTCTGCGAACACCTGGAATTCTTTTAAGTAAAAATCAACCGCCTTCTGTCCGATACTTAAAAAGCAAGCAATCTTACGGGCATAGAAGACGACGATGAAACGACTGGCTCTCCTCCTACTGATACTGACCGGGGTCATTCCTGCCTACGCTCAGCTATTCTTTACGGAGAAAGAGCCAAACGATAGCCTGGCACAGGCGCAGTTTCTGGACACCAAAGAGAATAAGTTTGTGGTGTTCGGAGACCGAACGACCACGAACCGCTCCGCAGACTGGTATCGAGTATGGGGAAGCAAGGGAACCCGCGTTGACTTTGTTGTCAACACAACAGGCGGCTCCTTTATGCAGAACGATCCTATATTTGGTCTATTTGACAGCACCGGACGGGAGCTAGTTTTCAATGACAACCTGCTCGGTCCTTATGGGCTAGATGCTGGCGTTTTGAACTACTACATTCTAAACTCGGGCTACTACTATGTGGCCGTATCCGCACACGGCGACCGGAATTTCCGGGGGGGCGGCGGAAGCGGGCGCGATAGTATCTGGCGCTACAACCTCGGTGTCGTGCGTACCACGGTTCCGGAGCCATCGGAGTGGGCGGTTATCAGTCTTAGCGTGATGGGGGTGGGCGGCCTGATGTTCCGTGCTTCTCGACGGTCTAAAATCTCATAAATCTGATAGATATACCAGTTGTAGTAAATTTTACCCTGCCAATAATTTGGTCATCATGACTCTGGCTCGTACTCTTGGAATCGCTCTGGCCTGCGGACTTATCAGTACCGCTCTACCGGCGCAGGCTCTGACCATCTTCAATGAGGTCGAGCCGAACAACACTCGAACTACCGCGCAATTCTTGAACACCCTGGATACCAGCATTCAAGTCAACGGTAGCCGCCGTAACACCAATGTTGCCGTGGCGCGTAGCGCGGACTGGTATCGCTTCGATGTAGGCGGCCCCAGCTACCTAAGTTTAAGCATTGCCTCGGTGGGACAAAATGCCTCCAGCGCGCAGATTATCTACGGTCTCTATGATAGCAGTGGAACTCTGCTCAGCTTCGGTGGTGGACCTAGCACCACAAGTGTCAGTAACTCGCTCAGCGTAACGGGTGCGGGGAGCTATTATCTGGCGATTGTAGGCTACAGCGGTGGCAACCTCTCTAACCTGTTCACCGGTAACTTCACGGCAGCGGGAATCAACTCCAGCAGCTACAACTGGGACTACAAGGCCAACATCAACTACACCACGGTTCCTGAGCCGTCGGAGTGGGCCGTGATCGGCCTTAGCGTGATGGGAGTGGGCGGCCTGATGTTCCGCGCTCGGCGAAAAACGCTCTCCAGTCTGGCCTAATCTACTCCGACTATACCCACTAGGGTAAGTCGGAGCATGAAGTCATTTTTCCTCGTAGTCCTGGTATTTTTCCTTGGCAGTATAACTGCGGGGGCTCAAGTCCCTCGCAGTTATAAACTGCGCCCAGGAGATGCCATTGAGGTCCAGGTTTTCCGACACCCGGAGCTAACCCGCACTCTTACTCTGCCGCCCGATGGCAAGATGTTCTACCCATTCGTGGGAGAGCTAGCCGTGGGTGGCTTAACTCTTTCTGAGCTAGCCGCACGCATTACCAAGGCCCTTCAGCCCGAGCTGAACCGGCCTATGGTCTCGCTGAACCTGGTCAAGCAGCGCACCGATGAGGTGAACGTGTTGGGCTCGGTGACCAAACCGGGCCGAGTAACGCTGGGCGAGAGCTGGAAACTTCTAGACTTGCTGGGGGCCTGTGGCGGTCTGGTGACCGCGCATCCGGAGTGGACTAAAGCCCTGCTGGTACGCGGGCGCGACGGCATTACACTGCCCTTAGACCTGAAAAAACTGCTGCGGGAGGGTGATGCCGAGCAGAATCCGCCGGTTTTTTCAGGCGATACCCTTCTCATAAATGACATCGATCCCACCACGATTTCGGTAAGAGTACTGGGTGAGGTGGGCAAACCCGGCGTGAGTATCACGCCGTCCGATAACTCCCTGGCCATTCTGATTGCCTCTGCGGGCGGGTTCGGCCCCAGGGCCGCTCTGAGCCGCGTGAAACTGGTGCGCGATGGCAAGACCTATGGCCTGGACTTCTCCCAGTGGATGAAGAGCGGCGCCTACAAAGCGACCGGGCCAGATGGTGCGGCGCTGCCGGAGCTGAAGCTGGCCGCTGGCGACACCCTGTTAGTACCGACCACCAAAGAGCGCTTTGCCGTGATGGGAGCCGTGGGGCGTCCCGGCGTGATGGATTTCCCGGAGAGCGAAAAGGTCACACTCATAGATGCGCTTAGCATGGCGGGTGGCCCGGTGCCGAGCGCCAACCTGAAGAAGGCGCACCTGATCCGCTCCAGTGAGAACGGTATCCCGGATGCCACCGAGCTGAACCTGGAGGACATTCTCTCAGGCAAGTCACCGACGCTGGGCAAGATGCCGCTCGAGCTCCGGCGATGTGCTCGATGTGGAAGTCAAGGGGCAGAAGAGCTCCTTTACCTGGCGAGATGCGATGAGCGCTGCCACCTTCCTGTTCACGATCTTCCGCTAAACCCGGCCATGTATCGACGCAACCACATAGCCTACCGGCTTATAGATGCCTTCTTCCGTTCCTGGGCACTGTTCACTCTAGTGTTCCTGGGAACGGCGGGAGTTGTCACCGGTGCGCTGCTTATGCGAGGGAATACATATGTGGCGTCGGCCTCCATACGCGTGGTGCCGGAAAACGAAGTCTCCGAGATCATGGGTTTCCAGCAGCGTAACTGGGTGAACCCATCGGACCAGAGTGTCGCGCGGTTCAACGACCTCATGCGCAACATGCTACCAGGCGGCTTTGTAGACAAAGCGCTGCAAGGCGCTCAGCTTACCCGGCCCATTCAGATAGATTCCACAGACAAAGACACCCGCTTCGGGGCACTACGCAAGGCCATCTACGCGGCCTCTACCAGCAAAGATGTCTTCACCATAGGCATCGTTTGGGATGATCCCGATGAAGCCGAACGCATCATCGCCTCGCTCCAGGCCCGCTTCATCGAAGATGCAGGTATGGCCAAACAGCTCTCGTCGGGACGTGTCACGGCGTACTTAGACACCGAAATCAAAGGGGTCGAGGGGCGTATGCGCCGGGCCGAGCAGGCCGTTATCGACTTCAAGAAGACCCACCAGGGGCAGCTTCCTACCGCACAGGCATCTATCACCGCGCGGCTTCAAACGTTAGAAGAAGAGCGCAGCTTGCTCTATGCCACCAGCGAAGACAGCTCCACAAAGCGCCAGGCAGTAGAAGAGCGCCTGCGCAATGTCTCACCTACCAGCATTCTGAGCCAGACCCGCCGAATGGAAACGCCTATCGCCTTGGAGATTCGCGCTCTGGAGCGTAAGCGCCGCGATATGGTGATGGCCGATGCCTATAAATCCGACCTTGCCGAGATAGATACCGAGCTGGAGCGCCTGCGCCAGCAGGAGCAGGATCTACGCCTGAAGAGCGGAGGAGTCGCGGAGACCCAGTACCAGGACAACCCGGAGTACACCGATCTTCAGATGCAGCTCACCAACCTGAAGGGTGAGGAGCGAGCCCGTATCGCTCGGATGAACCATCTGAACGAGCAGGCTGGCCAAGCTCCAGGCAGAGGTTGCCCGGTTCCCCGCTGCTCGAGCGCGCCTTAACACGAGAAAACCCGTGCTCACCGAGTCTCTGCGAGACTTTCTAAAAGACCTGCTCAAGCGCCGGGAGCAGGCGCAGCAGCGCGCCCATATCGCCAAAATCAATGCCACCACAGCGCTGATTCCCATGAACAAAGTGGTGTCCGAGGCCACCATGGGCATGAAGAAGAAGGTCATGACCCTGGGTATCGGGGTAGGGCTGGGGCTGTTTTTGGGGCTGCTCCTAATCATACTCCGCGAGTGGGCTGACCCGACCCTGCGCTATGAAGCCGACACCGAGCGCCTGCTAGGCTCGCCGGTACTGGCAAGTCTGCCCGAAGAACGTACTCTAGGAAAGGCCGCATGAGAACATCCTCACGGAAAACGGCCTCAACAACGACAGTAACGCCGGAACCCCCGGCAGCGCTGAGCGTCGGCGTACGCTTCGAGCGCAACCATGACACCCTGGCGAAACTGGGTGAGGTAGCCGATGCGCTGCCCATGCTCTCTATCCGCTTCGCCGATATTCTGAATCACCCTGTCTTCCAACTAGAAGGCCCGGTTATAGTAGGCGTCACGAGCGCAGTTGCGGGTGAGGGAGTGACCAGCGTCGCGCTTCAGCTTGCCGCCACCCTGACCCGCAGCGATGTTCGCCATGTCTGCTTGATGGACTTCAACCTGGCTAACGATGACCTGGCTGGCCGAGTGTCCTTGCCCCAGGCTCCCGGTCTGAACGCAGTACTGGAAAATTCTGAGACAACGATTCATTCCTACGGCTGTGCCGAGCTGGAAGACCTCCAAATCATCACCAGCGGCAAACCCGCCGCGAATCCTGCCCGTGCCTCACGCGGTCCTCGCGCCGAGCAGATACTCACCCTTGCCCGAGAGCGCTTTGATGTCACCATTGTGGAACTGCCCCCGCTGGCTACCGGCGATGCCCCGCCTCTAGTAGATCACTTAGATGGCGTAATTGTGGTGGTCTGCGCCGGAGTGACTCCGAAAGACCTGGTGGCAACCGCCCTCGCTCGCCTGGACCCACAGAAACGAATCGGGGTCGTGCTCAATCGGATTCAGGTTGCTGGTCCCCGCTGGCTAGTCAGGAAGTTCGCCCCATGGTGGTAGCCCTCGGTATTTTGCTGGGCCTCCCCGCCACTCTCTTCGTCGGATACCTGATACTTTTACTGGTGGGGGGATTGATACCGTTTAGTGCCCCCCCCGCCCCCGTCTTATCCGCGTCCCGCGGGACAGGGGAGCCTGTACACCTCTCGCCCGAACGCTCTTCTGACCCCACCGTCCCGCCGAATGGTGGAAGAGACGGGGGCGGGGGGGGCATTGCCGTCCTCATCCCAGCGCACGATGAAGAGCTAGTCATCGAGAGCACACTGCAGAGCGTATTTGCGCAGACACTCCCACCTGCCGCCGTATATGTGATCGCCGATAACTGCACCGATAAAACAGCGGAACTCGCGCGTGCTATGGGCACAACGGTATTGGAGCGCACCGATACCGAGAACCGGGGCAAAGGCTGGGCGCTGGCCTGGGCATTTGAGCGACTGCTGAGAGAGACTGACTATCCCGCGTTTGTGATTCTGGACGCGGATACCCATGCCGCGCCGGACTTCTGTGAGCGAATCGCCGACCAACTGGCGGCGTATGGCCCGGATGACGAAGTGGCTATTCAAGGGCGCTACGGCGTACTCAACGAAAACGATGGCTGGCGCGCGGCGCTTATGAGTGCGGCATTTGCGCTGGTGAACCATATCCGGCTTGCCGGGGCCGACCGATTGGGCGGGTTCGTTGGCCTTAAAGGCAACGGTATGGCGTTCACACGGGCGCTCTTACTCGCTCACCCCTGGAATGGCTCCAGTATCACCGAGGATTTAGATTACGCTCTGGATCTAGACCGGGCTGGCGTTCGTCTGCGCTATGCCCCGGAAGCGCGGGTGGCCGCGCAAATGCCGGTCGATGCTCGCGCCGCCGCTACACAGCGACGCCGCTGGGAGGGAGGCAGAGCGCAGCTTGCCCTGGCCCGTGGAGGCGCCATGCTCAAAGCCAGGCGCATCTGGGCCGCCATGGACCTGCTGACTCCACCGCTGGGCGAGCTTTGTGGGTTAGTTTTGCTCTGGGGACTGCTCACCCCATTTACCCCCATGTGGCTGGCGCTCTGGTGGGCGGCAGTAACCGGCGGACTGATTCTCTATGTGCTGGGCGGACTGCTGATTAGCGGTGTCAGTGGGCGAGTATGGGTAGCGCTGGCCTGCGCCCCATTCTATGTCGCCTGGAAGCTAGCGCAGCGCCTGACCAAACCCAGCCGCGAGTGGATTCGGACGAACCGCATACCGACAGGAGGACCACGCCCATGATGAACCTGGTGCTGAGTGTCCTGTTCTTCGCCTTGATGCTCGGCCTCTTTGCCCGCAAGCTGGACTGGCGCGTCTATATGGCGCTGGGGACCTGGACCCTGGTTGCCTCGCTGTTTTACTACGTGAAGCACTGAGCATGTCTATCCGCCCCTTTCCTGTGCTGGCCGAAGCCCCAGATGCCCAGAAGCTTCGGGACGAATCCAAACGCCGCGATATCTGGTTCCGCATGTCCGGGTTCTTCGCCTCTATTGCCTGTGCGCTCAGCTTCGCCGCCTTCGACTTTGCCAGCC
The DNA here is from genome assembly GCA_049840835.1 of Armatimonas sp. Lineage (GTDB taxonomy): Bacteria > Armatimonadota > Armatimonadia > Armatimonadales > Armatimonadaceae > JANLTX01. Next base: position 375,700 of record JASGJG010000003.1, read on the forward strand.
CGCTGGTACCTCTAGTTCTGGTCTTCCTATTTCTACTGCCGGTAGTGACCTGGAACGTGCCACGGATGATGTATCTGTTCCTGCTCCCCGCCGTGTGTTTAATCGAGCTGGGGGACTCAGGCAACCCGGATGAGTTCTTCGGCAAGATTCCGCTGTTCTGGAATGTCAACACGGCAGTACAGATGTACACACACTCGGACTTCAAGGCCGTGCCGTTCAGCATGCTGGAGTTCCTGTTCATCCTGGCGGCCTCACTGAGCTTTATCAAAGCTGTCTTCAATCGAAGTATGGGATTCGAGATCGGCACCCTGCTGAAGCCGATTATTGTCTACGAACTCTTTGTGTTTTGCAGCTTCGGGCACGGCATCATGACCGGGGGCGACTTTAAGATCTCCCTGCAGGAAACCCGCGCACAGTTCTACTTCCTCTTCGCCTATTTAGTGGCCGCGCACCAGGTACGCACGCGGGAGCAGGTCAACAAGAGCCTCTGGATCTTCGTGTTCTGCGTTGCCCTGAAAGGCGCAGTCTATGTCTTCCGCTACTTCGTGACCCTGCATGGTCTCCCTATTCCAGATCAGGGAGTGGGGTCCCATGAGGAAGCCTTCTTCTTCGGTGCCTATACCGTGCTGCTCATAGTCCTGCCGCTTTGCGGGATAGAGAAGAAACTGCAGAAAGCCATGTGGCTCATGCTGCCTTTAGTCGTAGTGGGCAACATGGTCACCAACCGCCGTGCGGGCACGGCGGGGCTGGCGGTTTCGCTGGTAATGCTCTTTCCCGCTGCCTGGGTCTGCTTCCCCCTACGTCGCAAGATAATCGTCACCAGTGCGCTCTCTATGATCATTGCGTTTTCTATCTACTACCCTATTTTTCGCAATAAAACCGGCATGTTCTCGCTGCCCGCCCGCGCCTTCAAGACCCAGTTCGAGCCAGAGGCGAACTCTGAGCGCGACCGCAGCTCCAACGACTACCGAGAGGCCGAGAACGCCTGTCTGATGGCGACCATAAAAGAATCCGGTGTCACGACTCTCTTTGGCTACGGCTACGGCAAGCGCATGCTACATGTAGCCAATATTGCGGACATCACCAAGCTCTATGAGTGGTGGGATATCTTGCCCCACAACCAGATTCTCTGGGTCTGGATGCGCACCGGGCTCTGCGGCTTCATCGCGTTCTGGATAATGATTGGTGCTATTCACTTCGAAATCGGCAAGGTGCTACGCCGCCCCAAATCCGATGCCCACGATAAAGCCATTGCTATGTTCGTGCTGATTATCATCGCGAACCTGATCATGTTCGGCATGCTGGACCTCCAGCTCTCCAACTACCGAGATATGCTTTTTGCCGGGCTCTTCGTCGGAATCCTGGGCGGCTATCTGGCTCGCAAGCGCCAGGGGGACCCGGAGGCGCTATGAGCCTGAAGAAGAACCTGGGCATGACCGCCCTGACCCAGCTTCTCTCCTGGGGCCTGACTCTTGGCGTCTCCCTGAAACTCCCGCAGTACCTCGGCGATGCGAATCTGGGCCGCTTCGAATTAGCTGGCGCCATAGCAGGGGCTTTCTCAGTACTCGTCGTGCTCGGCACTAGTCGCGTACTGACCCGAGATATCGCCCGAGACACCAGCAAGTTCGCGCCAATGCTGCGTACTGCCCTGAAGCTGCGTCTCAGTCTCTCTCTGCCCGCCGTACTACTGGGCCTGCTACTTACCTTTATCCTGCGCTACGACACCACCACCCGGCTGTTAGTGGCTCTCTCACTAATGGCCATGGTCGTCACCTGCGTCAGCGATGCCCTGGCCGCCGCCCGTGCAGGCCGCGAGGAGTTCGGGCGTATCAATGCCGCACAGCTCACAGAGAAACTTACGACCGGCGTGCTTTTGCTTTTATTGGCCGTTCTGAAAGCCCCGCTCTGGCTGTTCTTTGTAGCGATGTTGATTCCGGTGGGGCTGAGTGTGGCAATTTTGTGGCCGCGTGGTAGTGTGCCCCCCCCGCCCCCGTCTTTATCCGGCTTCGGCAGCGAAGCTGCATTGGAAGGCCGCTCTGCGGCGACAGGGGAGCCAGAACCCCCCGGGTACCCTTCCAGGGTGTCTGGGGGGCAGGGGGGCATTCTCGGTGCTGACGCCCTCACCCTGGCGCGCGAGGGGCTGCCGTTTCTCTCCAATGCCATCTTTATGAAGCTCTATGGCACCAGTGCGCCGCTGCTACTCTCCAAACTCGGCTCCCTGGAGGCAGTAGGGTGGTTCGCACTGGCCAAGCGGCTCGGTGGATCCACACTGTTCGTGCCTACCGCGCTCTGCTCGGTTATGCTGCCCCGGCTCTCCGCGAACTGGCAGAACGATAGATCGGCCTACACCCGAGATGTCAAGCGCCTGTTTCTGCTGCTGGGAGTAGCCGTGCTGCCCATGGCGGCAGCGCTGGTGTTCTTCCCCAGCCTGCTACTACGGATTCTGCACTACCCTGCCAGTTTCGGCCCTGCGATTCCCGTAATCTCGCTCATGGGTATATCGATCGGGCTGTGGTTTCTAACTCAGGCGGCAGCCACCGCACTGATCGCTGCCGATAAGCAAGCCGTGTTTGCAAAGCTCACAGGCATCGCGGCGGGCGCCTGTTTCCCGCTGGGTGCGGTTTGCATTCTGGCATCGAAGGCACTTTTCAACAATCCGGCGATTGGTGCAATCGCCGCCGACGCGCTTATCGAAGGCGGCCTGCTGGCGGGGTATCTGCGAGCAATGCTAGGGAGCCCTCCCCCGGTGCTTCGCACCACCCCCTCCCCGACTTCGTTGGGGGTGGGGGTAAACAAACCCGATAGGCTCTCCGGCAATCCAGCAGGCGTTACGTCTTCTTTAACCTTCTCCCCCCACGAAGTCGGGGAGGGGGTGGTGCGAAGCACCGGGGGAGGGACTTTTATGAACCTGACCGTTCTTATCTGCACGCGGAATCGGCCCTCGGACATTGCGTGGGCTGTACCCGGAGTGCTGGCGTGTACGCATCCGAGCTTTGAAGTCATTGTGGTGGACCAGAGCGACGATGACAAAACAAAGAGCATTCTAGAGCCGATAGCCGCAAAAGATGCCCGGCTGCGTTATGTGCCGACCGAGACGCGCGGGCTTTCGCGCGCGCGGAACCTGGGAGCTAGTCTGGCACGTGGGGCACTGATTGTTTGCACAGATGACGACTGCGAAGTGACGCCAGGCTGGCTAGAGGAAGTCGAGGCAGCCTTTCATGCCGAGCCCGCTATCTCTATGGCATTCGGGCAGGTACATGCCCCTGAGGGAGCTGACTTCGAGCGGGAGTACGTGCCGTGTTCGTACTTCACAGAGCATCGTCCATTGGACCGGGAAGTGCTGGGCATGGGCGCCCACATGATGCTGAAGCGGAGCCTATGGGAGCAGGTCGGCGGCTGGGATGAAGCCCTGGGTGGTGGCGCTGTCTTCCCCGGCGCCGAGGACTTCGATTTCTCCTATCGGGCACAACGATTAGGCGCGACCGTGATGGCGCTGCCGGAACTGGTACTGATCCATCGCACCGGGCGCCCCAAGTCGTTCTACTTCGAGAAGCACTTATTCGACTATGGGCTGGGGGAGGCGGCATTCTGCCTGAAGCATGTGCGTTGCGGGGATACCTGGGCGCTCAAGCGCTTAGTGCGCGTGTTGGCACTCTACTCCGGGCGTGCTGTCTGGCGCAGCCTGCGTCGCAGGCCTGATGCCACGGGGTTCCTGCGCGGTCTGCTTGCTGGGCTAGCCCGTGCTCCCAAGGTAGCCGTGGATACCGAAAGACGGGTGTACACCCCATGAAGTTCGGTCTGTTAGTCGGCGGCTGGATGGACGATACCCGCCGCGAAGCCACGGCAAATGGGGAACGCCCCCGTGCGGATATATTTCTCTTAGAAGAACGCCTGAACTGCCACGCCTTCGACTTCTCCTGGCTGGAAGCCCGTTGTGCTACCGAGCCCCTGACTCGCACCCTGCGCAAGCTCATCGGCTGGAGCGCAACACTGGCCGTGCGTGCCCTTCCCGAACTTTCTAAATGCGAGGCCATCTACTGCTCCGGCGAAGATGTAGGCCTGCCACTGGGCTGGCTTCTGGCGTTTACAAAACGTCAGCGCATTGTTATGCGCATGGAGCAACCGGAGTATGGCTCCTCAATGCTCAAGCGAGCGCTCTGGCGCGCACTCCTGCGCGGCGCACTACGTCGCGTTAATCAGGTCTTCTGCCGCACAGAAGCGCATGTAGAGTTTCTAAAGGCGCTGGGGTATGCGCGTGCTGCTTTTACGCCAGAGACCACGGATGCCGAGTTCTGGACAATCAATTCCAACGCTCACGCTTCCCCGTGCCCGAATGCCCCCTATCCCCCAGTAATGGGGGCACCAGATTCTGTTAGCCCTGCGGGCTCTTTATCGCCTGCGGCGGATACACCTATAACCCTCTCCCCCAACGGAGTCGGGGAGGGGGTGGCGACGAAGGAGCCGGGGGAGGGCCAAGTCCCTCAGAACCCCCTATTACTGGGGGGCAGGGGGGCATGCGGAAGTATCCTCTCCGCTGGCCTGGAAGAACGTGACTATCCGACTCTCATTCAAGCTGTGGAAGGCACCGACTGGCAACTCACGGTTGCCGCCGGAAGCCCCTGGAGCAAGTTCTCCTTTGCCAGCGAAGCGCCGCCCGAAAACGTTACTGTAGCAAAGTTCGCGCAGAAAGAGCTGCGGGAACAGTATGCGCAGGCGGATGTGGTGGTGCTCTCTGTGAACCCAACACCTCGCGCCTGTGGGATGAACGTGGTACTGGAAGCCTGGGCCATGGGCGTGCCAGTGATTGCGACAGACACGCCGGGGCTGAAAAGCTACCTAATGGATGGCGAGAATGCCCTGCTCGTGCCCCCGAAAGACCCGGTTGCGCTACAAAAAGCCCTGGAAATGTTGCGTGCAGACCGAAAGCTTTCTCATAAACTTACCGAAAATGGAAAGCGATGCATCGCGAGTTGGGGGAATCTGGAGAGCTACGTGGGGATTATCGAGAGCGCCCTGCGGGCGCCATCGTCCGTGTCCTGCGGGAAGAATCCGGCGTCGATATCGTCGGACCCCGGTTACTGATCGCGGATTTCCTGGCTGCACTGATTCCGCCTAGAACCGCTCGGCGTGTATTGGCGACCATCTATCGGAAAATCGGTGGGCTGCAGCTTGGACCGCGCACACTGGTCTATGGGCGCCTGACTATTACCGGTGATAAGCATTTCCAGCGCTTTTTGACTGTGGGGGCAGACTGCCGCCTGAACTGGCCGCTTCGGCTGGATATCAATGCGCCTCTGGTCTTAGAAGACAATGTAGTGCTCGGCTTCGGGGCTACCCTGACCACCAGCGCCCATGACATCTCCTGTCCCACCCGGCGCGCCGGGGCGTTGGTCGCAAAGCCGATTACGGTCAAGCAGGGCGCCTGGGTAGGAGCGAACGCAACGATACTTCCCGGAGTGACGATTGGTGAGGGGGCCGTAGTTGCTGCCGGGGCTGTAGTCACGAAAGATGTACCTCCGCATACGGTAGTAGGGGGTAATCCGGCCCGAGTCATCAAGGAACTGGCTGCCACATGAGAGTGCTACTGGTCACTCCATTCTGGCCACCCGGCGTGGGAGGCAGCACCCGGCTGATTGTAGGGCTGGCGGAGTATTTGCAAAAAAATGGCCACGAGGTGACAGTGGTCACCTATGGCAACCCACACGCCAGTGATGAACCCTTCGTGGTCCGCGTGCCACCACAGGAGAAGCGCGGGGCATCGTCCGTGGCGTTTGCTGCCACAGTCTGGCGCACCATTGGGGAGAAAAAGATTCAGAGCGTGCTAGCCTATGTGGCCTATCCGCACGCCATCGGTGTAGGGACAGCATGCCATGCCCGAGGCATTCCCTACACGGTGCTGGCGCTCGGCGAAGATGTCAGCGTCTGCACCGACAACCGCAAGAAATCCGCCTTGCTGCGTCCCGCTGTCCGTGGGGCACGAACCCGCCTGGCTATCTCTACATTTACGGCAGAGGCACTGGAGGCTGTCGGCGGAAAACCCGTAGAGATTGCCGCACCGGGTATCGATCCCGCGCCGTATGAAACCGTCGATGTCGATCAGGTAGCCGAGTTCCGGGACCAGCACGGACTTCAGGGCAAGAAAGTCATTCTGACCCTGGCTCGCTTGGAGCCACGCAAAGGCCACGATAGAGTCGTTGCCTCTCTGCCAGAGTTAATAGGCGAAGTGCCCAATGTGCATTATCTAGTAGTGGGTAAAGGCGATCCAGAGCCACTGCAAACGCAGGCGAGAGCACTGGGAGTCGAAAACTATCTGACCATTCTTTCCTATATCGCCAACGACGACTTGCCGGTTCTCTTTGCCGCCTGCGATGTGTATGCCATGGTCAGCCGCCACGACCCGGCCTCCAAGGAAGTGGAAGGCTTCGGTATTGTCTACTTAGAGGCAGCAGCGGCAGGTAAGCCCTGTATCGCCGGAAGCCACGGGGGCGCCCCAGATGCCGTGGCGCATGGGGAAACAGGCTTCGTGGTGGACCCCAACGACCAGGAGCAGCTCACCGCAATGCTCTGGAACTTGCTCACCGATAATCGTCTGGCTGCGCGAATGGGCGCGCACGGGCGCCAGCGTGTACGAGAGCGGTTCTTGGAGTCCCATTTTTATGGGACCGTGGAGCAAGCGCTTACATGCTAAAAGCCGACCTGCTCGCCTATACCCGCTCCGAGCGCTTGAACATAGGGAAAGTACTGGTAACCGCCTATAAGCACCCCGCCCTCTGGGCAGTTGTCGTATTCCGGATAGGCAAGGCGCTGCAGAAACTCCCTGCTGGCCTTCGCCAGCTTACCCTGGCTTTCTACTACGTGCTCATCTATCCAACTACGCGTCTGCTGACCGGGGTAGAGTTGCCGCTTTCCTGTGAAATAGGGCCGGGGCTGACCATCTGGCACTTCGGCAACACTATCTTCGGTGGTGGCGTGCGTGCCGGAGCGAATCTCACCGTGAACCAGGGCGTGCTGGCTGGCCCGTAAAACAGAGGGTGCAGCTATAGTTACTATTGGCGACAACGTAACCCTTGGTGCACGCTGCCTGGTGCTCTGTACAGCCATTGGCGATGGTGCGACTGTGGGTGCCGGAGCAGTTGTCAGTAGAGATGTCGCGGCCAATACTACCGTAGTTGGTAACCCCGCCGCGCCCCTGGAAACGCGAACCCCTGTAAGGCGTGCCGCATGATGCTCTCCGTGGTCATCCCCACCTACAACCGGCGCGCAAGTCTGGAAGTTACCCTGAATGCGCTGGCTCAACAGACCTACCCCAACTCGAACTTCGAGGTCATCGTAGTAGACGATGGCTCTACCGATGGCACGAGCGAATGGCTCCAAACTATCACTGTTCCATTCACCCTCCGAGCTATCACCCACACCAACGGCGGCCCCTCCAAAGCCCGCAACCGGGGAGTAAACGAAGCTAAGGGTGAAGTCATTATCTTCATCGACGATGACACGGAACCCACTGAAGACTTCCTTGCCGCACATGCCGTGCTTCATACCGAAAAGACGCCTCTTGCCGTAATCGGTCCCATGGTGCCGGATAAGGCTCGTCGCGAGCCGGTCTGGATTGCATGGGAACACGCCATGCTGCAGAAGCAATATGACGCGTTCGCCCGCCGTGAGTGGTGGCCCACCCGGCCCGAATCATTTCTACACCGGCAATGCCTCCCTGCGCCGCACAGACTTCCTGACCATAGGCGGCTTCGATCGGCACTACACCCGCCAGGAAGATGTTGAGCTGGCCTACCGCCTCCAGCGTGAGCAAGACGTTCAGTTCACGTTCTCACCGGAAACTGCTGTTATCCATCGACCTCTGCGCACCTTCGAAAGCTGGGCGAGGGTGCCGCTCGCTTATGGTGCGCTGGATGTCGAGCGTGCCCGGCGCGGCGATGTCTCCTGGGACTTAGTTCGCCATGGCTATACAGGGCGGAACAGGCTCACCCGCCTGCTCGCCCGCATCGAGTGGGCCACCCCATTTCTTACCGCGCCTCTGCGCGCTACTCTGAAAGCGACTGCCATCATCTTGCACACTCTCGGCCAGACAAAACCCGCATGCGCGGTCCTCTCCGCCCTCTACAACCTTATGTATTTAGAAGGCGCGAAAAACGCCATTGGTGGCCTACAAGCCCTTAGAGAGGCCATTGCGTGAAAATCGCCTTTGTGATGGACCAGCAGGTGGGCCTGCGCACGCATGCTCTTACCCTGAAGAAACATGTACAGGCTAACCCTGCTATTGAAGCGACCTTTATTGATGTTCGCTACGATGCCAGACCCCTGCATAAACTGCCCGGCTCTGGCACCCTGGCTGGAGTGCGTGAGATTCGACGTGGGATAGGGAATCCCACCCGCTTTGATGCGATTGTATGGGCAAGCTGGGCCACAAAATTTGTGCCGGATCTGGTCGAAGCGGTTCCCAGCTACCTCATCATGGACATGACTCCCACTCAGATGGCACTGATGGGGGACTTCTACGGCTACACTGCTCGTCGCGCCGAGTTTCTGGGGGCCTACAAGCGCCGCTCCACGGAGCGTATCTATCGCGCTGCCAGGCACTTCTTCCCCTGGAACGCCTGGGTAGGCCAGAGCCTGATACGTGATTGGGGAGTGCCCGAGGACAAGATTACGCCCCTATCGCCGGGAGTGGATACGAGTTTATTCCAGCCGGTAAGGGCTCCTGAAATGCCCCTCTCCCTAGGGGATAGAGGAGCGATTCGGGCAGGCAATGGGGCAAAAGTCCGCCTGCTCTTTGTGGGGGGAGACTTCTTGCGCAAAGGAGGAGATTCGCTCGTGCGCTGGGCACGAGAGACGACCCTGCCTGTGGAGGTGCATCTGGTCACCAGGGATACGGTAAACGATATCCCCGAAAATATCGTTATCCGCCGGGGTATGGCTCCGCTCTCTCCGGAACTGGTAGCGCTCTATCAGAGCAGCGATATCTTCGTGCTGCCCACCCGCGCGGACTGCTATTCGCTGGTAGCGTTAGAGGCCATGGCCTGCGGTCTGCCCGTGGTCATCTCACCTCTGGGTGGAATCCCCGAAATCGTTACCGATAGTGGCACGGGCTACCTGGTCCCTTCAGATGACTATGACACTCTCACAGCCCGCCTGAACACACTGGTAACCGACCCTGTCCTGCGTGCCCGTATGGGAGCTGCCGCTCGCGCTCGCGCCTGTCGGCATTTCGATGCCGCCCAACTGGTCGAACGGCTTATGACCACGATTGCCGGGCAAGGCACACTACAGGAGCTGCCTCGAATCACGAAGGCGAAGGCTGCATGAGCCGGGTAGGATTCGCGTTGGAGTACGCGCTTGGGCATATTACTCACGCCGAAAACCTGAAGGGCGCGCTGCCACAGAACATCACGCCGCACTATGTGGAGATTCCCTATACGGTGCTGCCGCAGCTCAAGAACTGGAGCCTGCGCGCCTCGCTCTATGCCTGGCGTAATCTGCGCGCCGCTGGACCTCTAGATGGCCTCTTCTACCACACCCAGATAACCACCCTATTCGCTGCCTCGCTTTTGCGCCGCACCCCCGGCGTGGTCTCACTGGATGCCACTCCGCTACAAATGGACATCCTCGGTGCAGCTTACGGGCACTATGCAGGCTCATCCTGCACCGAATCGCTAAAGAAGCGTCTGCTCATCCGCACCCTGAGTGCGGCAAAGCGAATCGTAACCTGGAGCCAGTGGACCAAAGACTCCCTGGTTACTGATTACACTCAACCGGAAGAGAAGATAGTCGTGATACCCCCAGGGGTATCACTCACTACTCCCTCCTCTACCCAGACATGGGAGAGGGGGGCTGGGGGGGTGAGGGAAACTCCTCGCTGCCTCTTCGTCGGTGGCGATTTTGCGCGCAAAGGCGGCGATGAGCTGCTGGCGGCGTGGAAGAACCTACTACCAGATGCGCGGCTAGATATTGTGACCCAGTCCGACATACAGACCGATCTTTTAGGCGTAATCGTACACCGGGGAATTAAGCCCAACTCGCCGGAACTCAAAGCGCTTTTTGCCCGTGCGGATATCTTCGTCTTTCCCACGCGGGCGGACTGCCTGCCCCTGGCAGTACTGGAAGCGGCGGCGGCAGGGCTGCCCGTGATTACCACCGGAGTAGGGGCGCTGCCGGAGGCCGTGATAGATGGGCAGACCGGACGAATCGTGCCGGTGGGCGATGCTGTGGCGCTGGCAAACGCGCTCCGTGAGCTACTCTCAGACTCCGAACTGCGGCACTTTATGGGGGAGAATGCTGTAATCTAGCCTGTTCCCGGTTCGATGCCACAAAAAACTATCGAAAACTGGTGGAAGTTCTTCCCATAAACTGCCGATAATCCTCGCAGAAATGCGCGTTCTGGTCGTGATACCCAGTGTCGCGGATCGGCAGCCTGCCTCAGCCTGTCGGCCCCGGCGCGACTATAATGCCCTCTGCGAGGCGCTTCGGGCTGCCGGAGCGCAGGTAGAGCTGTTCGATTTTCAAGCCGCAGGCGTGAAGGGCGATTTAAAACTAGCTCTGGCTGCACGAGCACGTCGCCAGAACTATGATGCCATCTATGTGAACGCCGAGAGCCTGGGGGTACCTCTAGCGCTGCTCTCTCGGGGAGATAAATATCGGCCCCGGCTGGTCTGTGTAGGGCACCGCCTGCTTACCGGACGCAAGAAGCTGTTCTTCCGGGTGCTCAAAGCACATAAGAACATGGACCGACTGCTGGTCTATGCCTCTACCCAGGAAGCCTTCGCCACCACTGCGCTGGGAATCGAGCCGGAGCGCGTGGAGCGGATTCAGTTTCACGCCGATACTCGCTTCTTCTACCCACTGCCCGAGATCACGCCGGATAAACATCAGGTCTGTGCTGTAGGACGCGAGGGGCGAGATTATGCCACGCTGTTTACCGCCATGGAGGGACTGACAGAATTCACACTGCAGCTCACCAGCGCCTCGCCGTGGAGTAAGAGTGTGGACACATCGCAGCAGCGCAGCATTCCCGCTAATGTGACTTGCGCCAAGACGCCGTACTCCGATGAAGGACTGCGTGAGCTCTATGCCCGAAGCGCCTGCGTGGCCGTGCCGCTCTACGCCACGGATTTCCAGGCGGGCATAACCACGATTTTAGAGGCCATGGCCATGGGGCGTCCCGTGATCGCTACACGCACCAGCGGGCTTTCCGATGTGCTCTGGCACGAAGAGAACTGCCTGACTGTCGCCCCAGGAAATGTGAAGGGTTGGCAAGAGGCGATTCAGCGCCTGCACGCCGACCCTGTTCTGGCTATCCGATTGGGTATACGGGGACGCCGCTGGGTTGAAGAAAACGCGACTCTGGACCGCTGGGTGGCCCGAGTGGCTCAAGGATTATTGGAGAAGTAGTAACCCGATGAAAAAAGTGTTGATCTCGCTGCTCTGTATCATCTGTATTGGCTCGCTGGGGGCGAATGCCTATCTGTACCAGAAGTACAGCACCCGCCGTCCGATTCTCACCATAAAAGGGGGCGATACGGTAACTCTCAAGGAATTCCGTGACCAGCTGGAGTTTCAGCACGGGCGAGAGACCCTGCGCAAGCTGACCATGAGCAAGATCGTTTCTGGCGAGGCGCGTAAGGCCGGGGTCTATCCTCCCGATAAGGCCGTGGAAGAGCGAATCAAAGAAATCGAGCGCACATCCCCTGATGCGATTCCCGCCGGGCGACGCGAGGAGCTCAAGAAAGAGCTTTTCGTGGAGATGGCGCTAGAGGGCCTTAGCCTTCGTGGTGTGGAAGTCACCGACGACGAAGCGCGCGCGTTCCTGGCAAAGCACCCGGAACTGTTCCATCTCCCTCGCCAGGCAAAAGTGACCCTGGTAGTGGCAGACGACGAAATCCATGCCAACACGGCAGAGCGCATGCTAAATCGCAAAGAGGTCCATGAAGCGGAACTGGCTATGGAACCTGGCCTGCGCGTGGCAGGACTGGACGGATTCCAACCGAACCTGAACCTCCTACCCGAGGCCGACCGTGAGAAGTTGCGCACCACGGCGCTGAACCTGAAAGCGGGCGCGGTTGCTCGCCTGAAGCTGCAAAATACCCACTTTGTGCTACGTGCTGAGATCCAGGAGTCGGCCCAGCAGCCGACCTACGATGCGGTTCGGGAGAAAGCCCGCCGACTGGCCCGGCTGAGCAAAGCTCGCCCCCGCGATGTAGTTCTCTCCGAGCTCTATAAAAACGCCGAAGTGAACTTCGAGATGGACTACCGTGATTGGTTCTCTGATCTACGCAACAGCGCCGTTCAAGCTGCCTCCACGAAGTAATAAATTGGCCATCTCTCAAAAACCATCTCCCCCTGCGCCCTTCGGGCTTAGCCCCCTCTTCCCAATCTCGCTTCGCTGGAAGAGGGGTAGGGACGCTGAGTGAATTACTTCAACGCTGGCGCGATTGCGGCACGTATGCGATAGTGAAGCTGAGCAGGAGTAGCATTCATCACTTCATCGTTGGTGAGACGTAGAAATACAATCTCGTATTCCTCTTCCAGGGCCTTCTGGCGAGAGATATCGAACTGAGCAATATCTGGTTGAGAATGGATTCCGCCATCTACTTCGATAGCTAGTTTTTTCTCAGCACAATAGAAGTCCAACATATATGGTCCAACGGGATGCTGACGAAGAAATCTCAGACTGCTACACTGATTGTAGCGAATAATCGACCATAACTGCTTTTCTGCTGGAGTCATTTCACGCCGCAACGTTCGTGCTCGGTTGCGCATGTGCCGCCGAATTGAGGATTTAAAATTTCTCTCCACATACTTTATAACGGGCGAGATTGCCGATTCTGACAAAAAATGGCGAGAAAATTGAATTATTTTTTATGAGATTAGTTTTTGCATATTGCTCTAGTACCATAATTCATCTCTCCGAGTGCTCAGTCGCAAGCTCCCTCCCTCTCTTCGAAAGGGCCAGCCAGGAAGAGAGGGAGCAGCCCTTTCCTATTTTCCGTTGGGCTTTGCAACCGCGAAGCACTCTTTAAGAGGCAGTGGAGTATCTACCCCTCTTCCAGGGAGCTTGCGACCGAGATCGGGAAGAGGGGCGAGGCGCAGCGAGGTACGAGCAAGCACTCGGGGAGATGGCCCTACCTACTTCGCGGGGACTACGCTTTCGCGTACGACTAGATTGCCTCTCAGGACGGTAGTTTGCGGGGGAGAGTCATCCCCTTCGAAGCGGGCGCGCAGGCGCTCGACTATCGTGGCGGCTATCTCGGCGACGGGCTGGGTCATAGTGGTCAGCGGCACCGGGCAGTAGGCAGCAATCGCTTGATTATCGTGGCCGATGATACTCAAATCATCGGGCAGAGAGATACCCGCGCGGCCCAGCTCGCTCATCAGGCCAAGGGCCACATAATCGTTTACGATCGCCATAGCACTGGGGCGCTCTTTTAGCCCCAGAAACCACTCCGCCAACACAGTGCCACCCTGCTCATAGGGCGGTGATAGTGCCAGCCATTCATCGGGAAGGGTCAGACCGTGTTCGTCCAGTGCCTTTAAGAACCCCCGCATACGGTGGGTACGCGGGTCCGACGAATCAATGGGGGCGTGTGGACTTATGCTCAGGTGTGGCAGCGCCAACGCGATCCTCCGGTGCCCTTGCCGGATCAGATACGACATGGCTTCGTAGGAGTTGTGCTCCCTATCAAAGAGAACCTGGTCGCACTCCAGAGGGATTGGTGTGTCATAGCTCACCACCACACCCCCAGACTGCTGGTAGTGCCTGAGTTCACTATAGAGTGACTCATCGGTGAACTGAGTGGCACAGACAATGGCCTGAGGGCGCAGTCGCCGCACAGCCCGAACCAGGCGCAGGTCGGTGTAGAGGGGGGCATCGAAGCCCTCTGCAGTGAGAGCGCGCTGTAGGCGGATAGCTTTCTCGGTGGAGAGCCCCATATCCAGAAGGGCGACGAATAAACACACCAGTGGGCGAGTAGTTCGACCTGCCAACCGCTGAGCGATGGGATTGGCCTCGTAGCCCATCTCCTTCGCCATGGTCTGGATTCGAACGCGGGTAGCGTGGGATAGATTGCCTTTGCCCGAGAGCGCCAGAGACACCGTTGACTTATGGACACCCAGAGCTTTAGCAACATCCTGCAACGTTGGAATATTTTCCATTAAGAACTAATTCTGTGAGGTCTCTCTAGAATCCTCGCCTGTGTGTCTTTCCTCACACCGAAAGACAGCCCTCAGTACACCAGGGTCGCCGCACAACCTGCGGGGACTGTCACAGTAGCGTAGCGCTTCCCATCTTGCAGCACAAACGCTGTCTCTTTCTCTACGCAACACACCACCACACGCTGGCCTTTCGGATTGCGGAAAGCGATAGAAGGCACGCCGGGCACCACAGACGATGCCACTACCTTTGCGCCGGGAGCGACAAAGTTTCCCACATGGCTGAACGCCCAGAACTCCTCATTCTTTATCAGAGCCCGTGTTTTACGGTTCCAGGTCAGGATGCCCCGGCAGTCCTTGCAGCCGCCGTTTTGTGGGCCATGGTCTTCGTCTAGAATCAGGTTCCACTTCAGCACCGAGCGGGCGCCGTAGCGCACGGAACCGGTGAGCAGGTTGGTGATATCCCAGCGCACATTGCCCCCAAACTCCTTGTACCAGTCTCCCCCAGAGCTTTCGGTAAAGTGCAGTTCTTTATCCGGGTAGGCGGCGCGGACTTTCTCCTGTGCATCCGGCGTGCCCGCATAGCTGTGAAACGCGGTTCCTGCAGTAAAGGCACGAGCCTTCTCATTGGCAAGCACGCCTAAGGGGAACTCCGGCGCATCCCAGTTGTGGTCCCAGCACAGAATCTTCGTCTTGATCCTGGCTGCCTTCAATGCTGGACCCAGATGTTCTCCGATGAACCGGGCCTGATCGCTGGGCTCCATACGCATAGATGGATAGCTATTCGACTCATGGCGCGGCTCGTTCTGTGGCGTAAGATAGTCGAGCTGGATGCCCTCGGCGGCGCAGCCCTGTAGAAACTTGACTAAGTAGCGGGCAAACGTGTCGTAGTGCGCCCAGTCCAGCCAGCCGCCGTTCAAAGACTTGCTGGTCTTCATCCACGCGGGAGCGCTCCACGGAGTCGCCATGACAGTGAGTTTGGGCTGAATGGCACGAATCTCTTTGAGCAGCGAAAAGAGATAGGCTTTCTCTCGCTCTAATGTGAATGCGCTTAGCGCCGGGTCGGCGATATCGCAGCAGGTATAACTTCCACCCACGGCGAAGTCAGACGCTCCGATACAGATTCGCACCACCCGGAAGCCCGCCTCAGACGGATGGAACAGGGCATGGAGCGCCTCTTTACGCTCTCGCGCATCCATGGCCTTCGCCAGCAGCCACGCCGACGAATCCGTGAGCGCCGCCCCAACCCCTAAGAACGGCTGCAGAGGCTTACCTGCTTCCACCGTGAGCAATGGGAGCCCTACAGGCGGCTTCGTTTCCCAGGCCAGCGGAGCCTGTTTCTCGCGCAGCTTCGCGCGGTCCGGCGATGTTAGATACAGGTCAATCATAAATTTATTTTATGCCCGATGTTCCTGCCCCCTATCCCCCAGTAATGGGGGCACCAGATAATGTGTCTCGTTTTTAGCCTCCTGCAGCGGCGTTGGTGCCGCTAACGAGAAGCCTATCGACAAGCGAGATAACGCCGCGAAGCGGCTTAAAGAAAGATGCCTAATCTGGGTGCCCCCATTACTGGGGGATAGGGGGCAAGAGCGTAACGATAGCGGGCGGACTGACGGCTCTGTGACTCCCTCTATTGATCCCAGCCTAACTTGCCGTTGATAGAGATAGAGTAGGTGGCCTGGCGGTCGTTCAGCATAGAGAACACAGCCCAGATGAACTCAGCAGCGAACTCGCCTAGCACCAGCCCGAAAGCAATCAATCGCAGCTTATCGCTACCCTTCAGGCCGTAGAACTTCTGCATGTAGACTTTCACCAGCAGCACTACAAGTAGGCCGAACCAGTAGTAGTCCACCCCGAAGTTCATGGCCAGCGCGTAGCCCGCCGGGTGCAGCCAGAAGCCGGGCACACGGAAGCGAATCCAGTCCAGCCCGAGAACAACTAAGAAGCCTATTCCGACAGCAAGCATGGCAGTCGGATTGGCAGGGCGTGGCGTGGAGCGGATGCTGTTGATAACCCCGCTGACCTCGCCGGAGACCCAGCTAACCGGGGTCCAGCGGTAGCCCAGCCACACATGGGAGATAAATCCGCCGAAGCTGCCCAGCGCGATAGCCAGCACCAGCGCCAGGAACATAGCCCGCCCGGAAAGTTTGGTGCGATCCGCCAGATACAACCCTTCCATAAGTGTGGGCATGGGGTGCGTGCGGTGCAGCCGGTTCATGATATGGAACGTGCTCATGGTCCGGGTAATCAGGTCCGGCTGGAGTCCTGCTGCGCCGTGAAAGTCCAGCACGAGTTGGTGTGGTCCCATGAATGCCATCTCATGCGTCGGTGCGCCCAGCGCGGCCCGCAAGCGTGTGACGGCGATAGAGAAGACCAGGAAGATAATCACATAGAACAGCACGAATACAAACGGCAGACCGATACCGACCCCGATTACACCCACACCTAAGATGCAGAAGATCATGAGCAGGAAGGTGAAGCGGTAGGAAAGCTGCCCCGGTTCACGGTGTCCGGTCCAGATGTCTTCCCAGACTTGCTTGAGGTGGGGCCTGGCAAGCCACATGGCGCTCACGAACAGCCCCAGAAACGCGCCCCAGCTCTGCTCCGAAAAATACGGCGCGCTCGGCACCAGCCCACCGCCACCAAAGACTCCCTGCTCATTGCCCATGGAGTACGAGACTATCTGCTGGCCTTTGCGCACGATAAAGAAGAAGAGCAGCGAGAACAGCAGGTCGGTGGGCATTAAAAAGCCCAGAGCCGCGAGATACGGGAAGATCCCGATAGGAGTCCAGCCAGTCTGGTTCCAGGGCGGACTGGAGAACCAGGAGTTCATATCGGCCAGGAACCGGATATTGATCTTAGGGAGAGCGGGGTAGAGAAACGATAGCCCGTTCATCATGTCTATCCCGAAGACAATCAGAAACGCGCCCCAGAACAGCCTGTCTCGAAAAACCGGTGTCTTGCCATCCATACCTTCGGCTATCACCAGAGGGAGCTGCACCAGCGGGAATGCCAGCTTCTCTTTATGAACCCACTGGTCTTTCAGAATGGCATTGATGCACAGCATAGCGGTGCAGAGCAGGGTGAGCAGCAGGGTCCAGGCGCACGCTTTGGGTATCCACATGGGAAGCTGCTGCCAGAAGAACTCCTCGCGGCTCTGGGCGAAGTCGTTTAGAACCTTGGGGTCTTTGAAGAAGAACCAGTCCGAGAGGAAGGGCATGATCCGCTCGAAGTTAGGGTTGTTCTGCGCATAGATTGCGAACCCGTAGACCTGCGGTGCGAGCATGTCCATCCACTCACCCGCCATGGCGCAAGCAGTCGCGAGCATGGCGTAGATAACACCTATCTCCGGGCCGGAGAGCGCGAGCCTGGGCAGGTGCTTTCGTAGTGGTGCATTGAACAGCGCCACCAGCATGGTGATGGCGAGCGGGGGCACCATGAGCGAGAAGATTCGGTCGATCACCTGATCTTGCGACCAGTAGACGCAGAACGGAATGAGTAATAGACCGAGTATGAGAGGACGAAGGAGAGCGCGCACGGTAGGTAGTTCCGTGAGGAATCTTAACTTCCCTTCCTGCCACCCAGCGTCGCCGTCGAATAAATTCGCGGCTGCTAGCACAAAGTCTGCCTTCGCAGACTGGCCCCGGAGGGGCATTTACTATTCGACAAGACTCGCTTGCGAGGCGCAGGTCGAATTCGTAACGGTAGCCGCGAATTTATTCGACGGCGACGCTGGGCTGGTGTTCGACGGTAACCGGTATTGAGCTACAATCCCATCTATGAGTCATCTATTCGAGAAGCCGCGTGGCGTAGAGACGCGCTGGGCCAGTTTTGAGAACCTCACCGGGGAGCGAGGCGCTGGAGGGCAGGAGAATGCAGGGGCTAAGGGGCATGCCTTTGATACGCTGGCGCCCGGCGAGTCTAAGACCCTGATGCGGGCCGAGGGTAGCGGCATGATTACCCGAATCTGGGTGACTGTGAGCGACCGCAGTGTGGAGCGCTTAGAGGCGCTCTGGTTGGAGTTTTTCTGGGATGGTGAGATTACCCCCGCCGTGTCTGTGCCGCTGGGCGATTTCTTTGGGATAGCCCTGGGGCGTCGCACTCCATTTGAGAATGCGCTGTTCTCTGACCCGGAAGGGCGCAGCTTCAACTGCTGCGTTCCTATGCCGTTTCGTACGGGCGCGAAAGTTACGCTGACCAATCGGTCCGACCAACCTCTGGCGCATCTCTTTTATGATGTGGACTATCTATTAGGCATGGAGCACTCCCCAGAGACACTGTACTTCCATGCGAATTGGCGACGTGAGGCGCCTAACACGCTGGGCGAGAACTTCACTATTCTTCCCGAGGTTGCCGGGAACGGGCGATTCCTGGGCTGCAATCTGGGCGTGCGCACCGATGCCCGCTATCGGAAATCCTGGTGGGGCGAGGGTGAGGTCAAGGTCTGGGTAGATGATGACGGTGAGTTCCCAACCCTTTGCGGCACGGGCACCGAAGACTATATCGGTACCGGGTGGGGGCAGGGGGCCTATGCACACCGAACCCAGGGCTGCCCGATTGCGGATTCGGCAGCGGGAGAGTGGGCGTTTTATCGCTACCATATCGACGACCCGGTGTACTTCTCAAATCGCTGTAAGGTAGCGATTCAAACTATCGGTGGGGCGGATATTACGGTGGTCCGTGAGCTGGCTGCGGAGGCTGATTTGCCGCTGATTCCAGTCACGGTAGATGCCGCCGAGAAGGGCTTTCACAAGCTCCTGGAAAACCCGCAGGCATTAGACATGTTTGAGAGTGGCTGGTGCAACTTCTGGCGCTGTGATGAATGGACCGCTACCGCCTACTATTATTTGGATCGCCCCGCGTAACTAATTTGCCTGGTGGCGCGTCTGTGATTTAAGGAACCATTGGCCGAAAATCGGAGGTAGAATACAACATGGCAGTTAGCGACGCGTTGAAGAAAAAAATTGATGACTGGGTCAAAGAAGAGGGACGCAATGAATATGGCGACCCGAAGGACACAGTCTATGCCGGGGGCAACCCGCTTTTCGATGAGCGTCGCCCCGGTCTCAAGGACCTCTACGAGTACATCCTGGAGCGTAATCCGGGCTTGCAAGAGAAACTGGAGGAAGAAGCGTGAGTAGGCCAAAAAACAAGCGATTCGTGGCGGGGGGTAATCCCGCCTTCGATGAGCGTTCCCCTGATATTCAAAAAGAGCAGAAGAAGCGCTTCTTTACCGGTGGTACGCCGAACTTCGATGAGCGCAAGATAGTCCAGACCGTCGAGAAAATAGCCGTAATGCGGCAGGGAGACGAAAAGAAATAATGAATCCGAGAACCCGGCTTATTCTGAGCGCGTTGGGACTGGGTGCCCTCACCGCCTCACTGATGCCTCTGGTGCGTGTATGGAACGCGCCACAGGCAAGCCCATCCGCTCCTATGAGCGCGGGCGACGGTAAGTTCTTAATCGACCTGGTAGATGGCGCTACCGATGCGGATGTGGCGGATATCCAAGCTCGCTACAATGTGACTCTTACCCCGAACTCTTCTGTAACCGTAAAGTCGAACCGCCTCTATCACGTGGTCGCCAAAACGGGCTCTCTGCTGAACCTGGATGCTCTGCGCTCCGATTCCCGCGTGGAAGCCGCCGAGCCGGAAGTAGAGGTACAGCTGAACCCGGATGAGATGGGCTACCGCCAGACCGAGGCCCTTCCGCAGAGCGCTCAGTTTGTCACCAGCGATATCGATACCAACGATGCCCGCTGGAAAGGCCGCCATATCATCTACTTCGCCGGTCGAAACCAGACGCTCAATGTGAAGGATGGCCGCGTTATTCTCCTGAAAGGCTCGGTGCCTGTTCAGGAGGTGGAGACGCGAACCCATGCCGTGGCGATGGATGAGAAGGACCCGAACGGGACCCGGCCAAACGATCCTCGCTACGATGAGCAGTGGAACTTCAAGATGATCAATGCCGAGGAGGCGTGGAAGCGCACTCGCGGTAAGGGCGTCGTGGTCGCTGTCATCGATACCGGCGTCTCCGGCCCGGACTATAAGAAGGGCAAGGGCTGCCGAGACTTCAAGGACACCAAGTTCGTGGCGGGCTACGACTTTGTGAACAAGGACGATCAGCCCTACGATGACCATGCTCACGGCACTCACGTGGCAGGCACCATTGCGGAATCCACCAACAACAATGAAGGCGTGGCCGGTCTCGCGTTCGAGGCTAGCATCATGCCACTCAAGGTGCTCTCTGCCAGTGGCTCGGGTAGCGCAGCAGACATCGCCGACGCGATTCGCTGGGCTGCTGACCATGGCGCGAACGTAATCAACATGAGCCTCGGTTCTTCGTCGCCGAGCAAGGTCATGGAGAACGCCTGTAACTACGCCGCCAAGAAGGGTGTGGTTATCGTCTGCGCCGCGGGTAACTCGTTCCGTGAGGGTGTCGGCTACCCCGCCGCTTATCCTGCCTGTATCGCCGTTAGCTCTGTTGGTCCGAGTGGTGAACTTTCCAAGTTCTCCTCCTGGGGCAAGCAGGTTGCTCTCGCAGCGCCGGGCGGCGATATGATCGACTCCCGTGATCCGAAGGATGGCATTCTCCAGAACACCATCATGGATAAGAGCGACGACTACTATTCGTTCCAGGGAACCTCTATGGCCTCCCCGCATGTCGCTGCCGCTGCCGCGCTGGTCATGGCTCAGGGCATCAAAGACCCTGCCAAGGTCCGCGATGTACTGTGCAAGACCGCGACTCCCAAGAACGATAAGAAGAAGTACGGTGCAGGTGTCCTGAACGTCGGTAACGCGTCCAAGGCCGCCGAAGCCGAGCAGAGCTGGAAGCTTCGCCACCTGATGCTGATCGCTCTCTCCGGCCTGCTGGTCTGCTTCGGTGGAGTCCGCCGCAATGTCGGCCTCCGCGCTGCCATGGCCGGTGCGCTCGGTCTGGGTTTCTTTGTTCCAGACATGTTCACCAGCCTGTTCGGTGCGAACTCCGCCTGGAACCTGCTGTCGTTCTCCGCGCTCCTGCCGTTCGGCTTCTTCCTGCTGGCCCGCCGTGGTCCTGCCGTGAAGGTCGCCGGTACCTATGCGTTGGGCACCATGTTCGCTCTCTTCGCGAACTGGCACAACGGCACCATTCCGTTCACCCAGGCCACCTTCCAGGGCGCACAGCTCCCCTGGACTCTGGTAAACGGCATGATCGCCTTCGGCATCTCGCTGATGGCAGGCCTCATCGCCCGCAAGCACATGCGTTAGTACCGACCTGACCAAAAAAGCCCCCGGTGCCTGTGGCATCGGGGGGGGTTTTATTTATTGATTCCCTACTTGAAATCAGCTTGTGGAAGGACACCCACAGAAGATACAGATTCTTTATTTTTTAGTTTATTGAGATAAGTCTCTGCAAAATCTGTTTCCAACTCTATCCACAGGGGGAGATGATCTGACATCTGCCAGGTTCTCCACGTATCGAATTTTGTAATATCCCCTAGATTTTTAGCCACATCTTTGTAGTCAGACGCATTGCCACTCTCAAAAACGTAGTTGTAAAAATCGAAAGTGCCTGCGCTTTCTTTCTGTTTACCCTTAATTTTCACTTCGTCCTGCACAGAGCGGAAGGCAATCTGATCATAGTGTTTTGTTCGAAGCGCATTAGATGGAATAGTTTTTATTTTTTCTGGTACTTTGAAAGGGCTGTCATTAAGCGCGTTCCAGGTTTTGTCATCTGGACCCACTACATTGAAATCTCCCAGAATAAACGTATTTGTTCCTGTCCTTTCAGCCCTCTCTGCCATAAATCCAGCGAGATGTTTTATTTCGTCAACTCGTTTCTCATACTTCTCTCCGCTTTCTTCTCCATAGTAAAGGTGTGCGGTGCATATATCGAATTTGAGCCAGCCGCACTGAAAGCTGACCACAAAGGGAGTGCGGGCGAACTGTATACCATCATAAGGAGCCTTATTAGGTAAAACGATTTCTCCAGCGATGTTTCTAAAGTTGATTTTGCGACGGTCAAAAACGAACACCATACGTTCTTTGTTGCCACCGGGGCCTTCCGTAACATCTGTGGCGATATAATCGTAGCTTCCACCCAATATTCGCATCAATCTCCTGAAGTCATCCAGATCTTCATTGACCTCTTGAACAGCAATGAGGTCGAAGCGGCTTATAATCTCCGCAATGTAGTAAAAGCTTTCTCCCAGGCGTGGCTCTGGATTAAATCCATGTCCAGGTTCTCTACCAAAGTCACGCAAGTTCCAGGTGGCGACCAACAAGTTGTCGTTCAGGGTTTTGTATGGAATGTTTTTCAAGAGTCCCTCACGAAGCGCAATCAGCTTTTGTGCAATGAACTCACGCCGATTATCGAACTCTTTATTTTTTAGACCAGGATAGTAAGGCATTGTATTTCCCTTTCTAAGCTTCTTGAAAAGTTGCTGATTATATACTGGGTTACCGTTGGCAGAACGTTGGCAAAACAAAAAGCCCCCGGTGCAAGCTGTACCGGGGGCTTTTTGTCCTTTTAGAACCCGTATGCTGTCGGGTCATCCAGTCCGATGTACTCTACTACTTTGCCATCTTTCACGGTCCAAAGGTGAACCAGCATCGTATCGAAACTGCGCCCCGTCCTCCGCGCCACACCACGCCATCGCAGAATAACGACTACCCTGCCACGCTCCGCCAGAAATTCTTGCGGCTCCAGGCTGTGTACCTCGATCTCCTCGCTGAGAACGCGGAAGAAGTCCTTGATCTCTTCATGGTTGTGGGCAGGCTTTCCCCAGTGGCCTGGAAAGAGGTGCTGACCGTAGAGGTTGCACCAGTGGGCATCTTCGGTTACTTCCGAAAGAATCGCGGGCACATCTCCTCGACTAAAAGCCTCGTAGATACCCTGAACTACCTGAATGTCGCTCTGATTGTTATGAGTGGTCATCGCTGTCTCCACCGCTGTTTAAGATGCACAGAGCATAGAACAGCAGGCTTAAACAACTCTTACAGGGTCAGGAAACTACCCCGCGTCTGACATTATCTTGTTACAAACGTGGAGCGAGAATATCTTGCCCGGCTCCCCGCCGTACCATACATCCTTCACAGTCTTAGACAGAATCCCAGTTATCCAGCGGCCATCGGTCGGTTTACCCGTTACACGCACATTGCCCGCCGCCAGAGCTTCTTGCGGCGTAGCACGCTCGGGCTTGAACGAGATGTGGATATAGTAGACCTTGCCTTTCTCATCGAAGTGGACATCTATGGAGTCCTTGCCCCGCTGAAAGTTCAGCTCGTGGTCATCCTTGCCACTGGGCTTGCCCAGCACTTTCAGTACTACTGGTTCAGTCTTACCCAGCAGCGCAGGCGCATCTACCAATAGCTTTGGTTTGCTATAGGCCAGAGTCGCGGGAGACATGGCGGCTAGAAGCAGGCCAGTGGTAAGTAGCGTTCGTCGGTTCATGCAGCGAGTGTAAGTCGCCTCCGTAACCACAACGTAACAAACCACTGCTATATTTTTAAACTATCGCTGGCTTGTGGGAACGTTTCCTCAAGGGGGAAGCGCCTTTCCTTATGGAAAGGACCATCCAGATTGAACGAGGATACCGAAGACGAAGACAACGAGCAGACCAGTGAGGATGCTCAGGAAGACACAGGCGAAGAGGCCGATGCGAGTGAGCCGCTTGAGGAACATCGGAGCGCTGTGGGCGAGGCGGTAGCGCAGGCGCAAAGCCAGGGTCTGGATATGACACAACTGGCCCAGCAGCTCGGCTTGAGCACCGATGATGTGAACGCCATGAATCAGGGCGACCTTATGAGTGTGGCCAAACATCTGGCAGCGGAGCACCCGGAGATCGCCCAGAATCTCCTGGGGCGAATCCCGGTAGTCGGCGGGTTTCTGGGCGGTCTGTTAGGAGGAATTCGATGAAAAAGACACTTGCTGTAGCCATGGCCACACTGACACTGATGCCCTGCGCTTTTGCTCAGAATGTCATTCAGAAGCACCCCACGGCCACTGGAGTCGTGGCGGGAGTAGCCACCCACGCGGCCTTGAAGCGCTCCGCTGCCGCCAAGAAGCGTCAGCATCGGAAGCTGAATTTTGCCGAACGGCATCCCACTCTAACCGGAATCGCGGCGGGGGTGGCAACCACCAAAATAATCAAGCACACCACCAGTCACCGAAGTGCTCATCCGGTAGCACACAAGGTCACCCATAAGTAGTTCTCTCTTAGCTATGCTGGCGGGTTTGCGCTAATGGCAGCCCGCCACTGCTGCTATAGTACGGAGCCCGTGCGGATTCGCATGTACCTGTGTGTGATTCCGACTTCCACAAACGGCTCGCCATACGTTTCAAAGCCAAGCCCTTCGTAGAACCCCACTACATTCCCACGCGCATGGCAAGTAACTTCAGGCAGGCTGCTCTGCCGTGCATAGGTGAGCAGTGCGTCTACTAACAACCTGCCTATTCCCTGACCCTGGCAGGAATCATCCACCGCCATCTGCATCAGTCGGCTTGTGGTTGGAGTCTCTGGATTCTGATAGAGCAGAGCACAACCCACTACCAAATCGCCATCGGATACCGCCACAAAATGCGCAGAATGCGGATCATTGTGCTCCCAACCAAAATCCGGCGTACCCAATGGGCGGAGCAGAATCTTGTTTCTCAGCTCCCGCTCCTGCTGATAAAGGGGATCCGACATGGATATCTGGCGCACAGTGGTCATAGCTACCGGGATTTTACACTGTACTCCCAAACGCCTTGCCTCAGGAAGGCCCTAAGCAGCGGCAGTTGAGGTGATTTTCCCCCTCCGGCTACGCGAAGGGGGACGAAAGCGACGAAGGAGCGTTTCAAGGGGGAGGTATATATCCGGGGAGCATATGGCTCCCCCTAACACCTACTTAATCCATAGGAGCAAATCGGGGGCATAATAGGGTGCCATGCCAGCTACTACGATTCAGGGGCGCCGCTGCTCCTATGACTTCACTCTGGTCACCCTCTCTGACACCCAGAACTACTCGGAGAAATTCCCCGAGCAGTTTCATGCCCAGACACGCTGGGTTGTCGATAACATCGGGCGAGAGCGCATCGCCTTTGTCACCCATGTGGGGGACATCGTGCAGAACGGCGCCAGTGACATGCGTGAGTGGGACGTCGCTTCGGGGGCTATGCAGACCCTGGTAGGCGCAGTGCCTTTTGGCGTCGTAGCCGGGAACCATGACTACGATGCTGTAGGTGACACCAAAGCGGTCATGACCACCTATCAGCGCCGCTTCGGGCAGGACTTATTTGGGAAAGTGCCGACTACCCGTGAGTTTGGGCCAGAGGACCAGAACAGCGCCCATATCTTCAAGGCCGCCGGACAGGAGTTTCTCTCGCTGCACTTGGAGCACGACCCCCGAGACAGCGCGCTGGCCTGGGCGCAGGGGGTACTGAACAAGTACCCGAACCTGCCCGCGCTCATGACCACTCACACCTACTTGAGCGATGTGACCGACCAGCGCGACCAGAAGCCGTATTGCCGTGCCAATGGCAACTCCGCCGAGCAGGTCTATCAGGGCTTCATTCGCAAGAACCCCCGGCTGTTTCTGGTGCAGTGCGGCCACTGGTGGACTCGTGGCGGCGAGACCACACAGCTCTCTACTAATGACTATGGCGGGCGCGTGATTGAGCTACTCTCCGACTACCAGGGGCGCAAGAATGGGGGAGATGGCTGGCTGCGCCTGCTGCGCTTCGACCTCCGAGGGCGACAGCTTCATATCCAGACCTACTCGCCCACTCTGAAGCAGTTCGAGCGAGACCTGGATAGCGAGTTCACCCTGCCGCTGGAAATCAGCCTTCCGATTCCGCCCGCACCGGTCAGCCTGCCCAAGTAACGTCCTTTGCCGGGATATACTGAAGGTATGCAGCGACCTCGGATTGAGCTCGATCCGTACCGTCTCAGTGTGGCGCTGTCGGCCATCGCAGGCGAGTACTACATGCTAGCGTTCGACCGCGCGGTGGTACGCCTCTATGGGAACCGCGCCCCGTTTCCCCGGCTCAGCCTGGACCACAGGCGGCGAGTAGATGGCCTGAGATTTCTCTGCCGCAAGTACCGAGTGAGTGTGCCCACCAACCAGACCCCGCTATTGGATATCTCCGAGGATTGGAAGCGAGTACACCTGGACTATGTGGAGCTGTTGCAAAAGAACAGCAAGGTCTACGATACGCTGCTGGCAGACCCACTGGAGAACAAGGAAGTCCTGCGAGTACTTCGCGCTCTGCGCAACGAGACTGTGAAGACCCATATCCCTCTGTTTGCCGTACCTCCCTCAGGCCGGGGGAGCCAGGCGGGTAGCCTTCTGTCGGCGGAGCAAGAGCGGGTACGTTCCCATCCCGATCCCCGAAAGCATCAGATAGAGAAGTAAAAGCGCCGTTGTAAGGCGGGAGTTGCGAAAGCCCGCATCGTAATCGGTCCAGGCACCGGTGTCGTAGAGTTTACGGTCTATCAGTAGTGTGGCCGTGGGCGCGGTGTCCGGAGTATCGATGTGGCTCAGCGCAATGTGTTCTTCACCCAGGG
This sequence comes from Armatimonas sp., assembly GCA_049840835.1. Classification (GTDB taxonomy): domain Bacteria; phylum Armatimonadota; class Armatimonadia; order Armatimonadales; family Armatimonadaceae; genus JANLTX01. The sequence continues at coordinate 402,386 of JASGJG010000003.1, forward strand.
GGCGATTTGTCTTTTCACCCCGCTCGCCACCAGGCTCTGTTCGGTAGAGCGCGGCTTGGTTCTTCCCCGTGTATTGCCTCAGATAAGCCTTAAGCAGAGGCAGATGAGGTGATCTTCCCCTTTCGCGTAGTGACTCTCCCCACCGCAAGCGGTGGAGCATCATTGCCTGGTTTCTCTTAGCTTATGCTCGGATTAGGCCTAGCTCAACTCAGGCTTCACAACTCGAAACTATGACTCTCCTCACGGTGAGAGGCAATATACTTTTTCACCATAGCTCCATCAATCCCATCACCCACAGTACGAACAAAGTAACCTTCTTCCCAAATCTTGCTATCCAGCATCTTAGCGCGTAGCCACTCAAACTCACTAAACAATTGACGAGCCGAGAGGCTCTTGAAGGTACGCACAACATAACTAATAGAGTGCCGGGGTGGGAAACCGCAGTACAGGTGGACATGATCCTCAGCTATGTGTAGCTCACCAATTGTAATGTCGTAGTTATCTGCAATCTCTTCGAAGATTTCCTTGAGGCGAAGGGCAACCCTATCCTTCAGGATGGGACGACGCTTCTTGGGAGTCCAGACCAGGTGATACCAACAGTCGTAAACGCTGTGGGCTGCCCGACGCAATGCCATATCCTGCCTCAGTGCAAGATATGGACCGCCGGTGGAAGACAGGTCTCCACCCTAAACCTGGCTTTACCTCCCCTCGAAGGGCGCTTCGCCCCCCTCTGCCACCCCCACCGCAAGCGGTGGAGCACGACGCGGCAACTGCGTTGCCGACGGGTGCCGCACCCGAGAGCCGGAGGGGGACGAAAGGCCGAAGGCTGCTTCGAGGGGGAGGTCAAACCAGTTATTAAAAAAGTATGAGGGCTTTCACAAAGGTTTCACAATCGTTTTCTACTATGACCTCAACGGTAGAGAGGTGCGTTTTTCACAACTACTGTTTTGGAAGGAACTTCACTAACCATGACCTCGAAGCGAAACCATTTCGCACTCTGCCTCACCCTGAGCGCCCTAGGAGCCTTGGCGCTTATAGGGATCGGGTGCAGTTCGGGTAGTACGCCCGGTGGAAGCAGCTCTCGCGCCAAGACCAATGTCTATGTTACCGATGGCCCACGTGAGGACTATGCCCATGTCTGGGCAACCATCTATAAAGTCACTCTGACCCCGCAGGATGGCACTGCCGCCGTAACTGTTTTCGATAGCGCCGAAGGGGTACTGATCGACCTCAAGACCCTGAGAGATGCCTCCGGAGAGCGCTACTCATTTCTATCCAGCGCCAGTGTTCCGGCAGGCACCTACACCGGGGCAAATGTGACTATTGGCGCCACGATGCAGCTGATCAAGACCGGCGCCAGTACAGGCACCGATCTGGCGGTAGATAGCAGCATCGCGACGGACGCTAGCGGCCACCCTACGGTTCCGATTACGTTCCGCAGCCCCAAGACCCTGGGCGAGGGGACCGCGAGCGTGGTGGTGGACTTCAACCTGGCCCGGTTCGTGGTGAAGGCCAGTGGAGTACTGCCTGCTCTAGCCGAAGGCCAGGGCGATGGTTTGCCCAACAAGCAGCGCCACGAGGAAGGCGAGTACCGGGGGACGATTTCCAGCCTCTCGGGCACCGCGCCAGACCTGACCTTTACCCTGACCACAGGCAGCGGGCAGGTAGTAACGGTCACGACTTCGGCTTCTACGGCGCTCTATGGAGCGACTCTGGCCGATGGTGCGACCGTGAGCATAGACGGTACGGTGGATGCCACTACCGGGGTCTTAGCCGCCACGCGAGTCGGGGTCTGCGGCACCGGTGGACCATCGGCAAATGCTCGCACACCCCGCGCTGGCGGAACAGCCTCCAATCTCGATGCCACCGCCGGTACATTCACGCTTACCTTTGAGCGTGCCCAGTGCCTGACCCCGGATGCCACAACGCTTACCGTGGTGACAAACTCCAGCACAGTGTTCCGAGCAGACGATGGCTCTACGACCGACTCGGCGACGTTCTTTACCGCGCTCGCCACAACACCGAACGTGCAAGTGGAGGGGACCTTCGATGAGGCGACCAACACTCTGACCGCCACCGAAGTGCGTGTGTTCAACCCCGCCAATGATGATAAGCCCCAGGAGTTCCGTGGGCCGCATGGTCGTGGTGGCTGGGGCAATGGCGCACTACAAGGACATCAGTAAATGAGACTCTCCCTGCTGACCGCCGCGCTGCTAATCAGCGGCACGGCACTGGCACAGGGGCCGGGTGGGCCGCCTTCGGGCGGTCCACCACCGCAGCCCCCGGCCAAATACCGCCCTATTTTTACCCTTATTGGTGATGTTATGACTCTGGAGCGCCTGACCGGCTCCGGAAAACTGAAGCTCGCCGCTACCGAGAAAAAGCCCCTGCATACACTGCTGGTGGGGCTGGCGGCGAAGAAAAACCTCTCTCCGGTAGAGGCGACTGCCGCCACGCAGAAACTCCAGAAAACTCTTAGCGTGGCACACCGCAAGCAGCTCGCTTCTCTCAGGGGCCCCGGCGGCATGATGCCCCCCCCACCGTCGCCGGGAGAAGGCCCTCCTCCTGGCCCACCCCCGGAGGGAGGTCCGGACGGACCGCCGCCTAGAGATGGTGGTGGTCCTCCCGGTAGACGTCCTGGCGGTCTCTTCGAGGCCCTGGAAAAAGGCAAGCCCTTCAACCCTCTGGGGCCTTCCGACCCCATGGCAGGCCGCGCCGTAAAGACTCTAATCGCTCGCCTGGCCAAGTAAGCCGGGCGAGCCCTGAAGTGTAAATCACGTAGAAATGAGAGATCCTGAGAATGAATGTAACGCGAAAAGGAGTTCTACTGCTCCCCCTGGTAGCAGCCTGCCTCTATGCCATGGGCTGCGGCGGTGGAAGTAGCACCGCTGTTCCCACGATCACAACCCAGCCGACCTCACAGACAGTGACCGCACCGAGTAGTGTGACCCTTTCGGTAGTTAGCTCCGATTCCAGCGCTACCTATCAGTGGTACAAGGATAACGTGGCGATTGAGAGCGGTACCAGCGCCAGCCTGACCATCAACCCTACTACGACTGCAAACTCTGGTAGCTACTTTGTGGTGGTCACCAACAGTGGTGGCTCTACTACAAGCGACACGGTGACCTTAACTGTCACTAGTGCAGCGAGTAGTGGCAGTAGCACGGTTACTGTGAACTAGAAGGGGGATTTCCATGAAGCCGCTTATTGCCCTGGGAGCACTCTCCCTGCTGGGCGCTGTCTCCCTCACTGTTGGATGTGGTGGGGGAGCCGCCACCTCTGTCGTCTCCGATGCCACGGGCCGTGCCACCGTTTCCATTGTCTGGCCCGAGACCACCCGCCTGATTCCTGCGGGGGCTAGCAGTATCAAGGTCCAGTTCTTCCAGAACGGAACCGCAGTGGCTACTCAGACAGCAGCCCGGCCAGAGAGTGGTGGAGCTAGCACGCTCAGCTTTTCTAGCCTGACACCAGGAACCCTAAGTGTGGTGGCGACTGCCTATCCGAACGCCGATGGTACGGGGACCGCACAGGCCAGCGCAGCCACGGATGTCACTATCGTGGCAGGGCAGGATACGCCCGTGGGCCTCACCATGGCCTCTACCATCAGCTCGCTGGCTATCAGTCCCACGTCTCCTTCTGTAGTCGTCGGGGCCACGGGCAATCTCGGGGTTACTGCATCCGACAGCAATGGTAGCTCGGTTCTGGTAGCGACCTCCGCGATTTCCTGGTCGTCGTCGGATACGTCTATTGCGACAGTGGCGACCGGGGGAGTGGTAACGGGTGTCGCGGCGGGAACGACAACGATTACGGCTACAGATAACGAGTCCGGAAAGACAGCCACGACAACTCTCCGAGTGGTGACTCCCGATGAGGTCTGGGTGACTCTAAGCCCGACTTCCGCCAGCCTCTCCGTGCTTGCTCAGCAGGCGTTCACGGCAACGGTAAACAACGCAACAGTCCAGAACGTAACCTGGAGCGTGACTGAGGGCGCTGCTGGTGGAACGATTACCTCCGCGGGCGTTTACACCGCTCCGAACACTCCTGGGACGTATCACATCGTTGCTACCAGTGTCGCCTATCCCACCAAGTCCGCCACAGCTACCGTGCTGGTACAGGGTGGTAGCGCCAACGTTATCGTGAAGTAAGAGAAAGCAGTACAGACTAAGATGAATCCTAGAAAGACCAGCTCCATCGCGCTGTCTGCGGCACTCTTGCTCAGTGTCTCCCTGGCAGGCGGAGTCGTCGTACTCAGTGGCTGCGGCGGCGCATCCAGTAAAGCATCCGCCAGTGAGACCGGGCGCGCCGTGATTTCTATCACCTGGCCAGAGCGCACACGCTTGATTCCGGTAGCCTCGAACAGTATCAAGGTGACCTTCTACCAGGGAGCGGTGGCAGTCGCCACGCAGACTGTCGCCCGACCGTCTACCGGTAACACCAGCACACTCACTTTCAGCGGACTCCCGGCAGGCAATCTATCGGTGACAGCAGTAGCGCTGCCGAACGCCGATGGCACGGGAAATCCCCAGGCCAACACGGCGGTGACAGCCAGCATAACCATCGGCCAGACCGCTCAGATCAGCATGACCATGGCCTCCACCATTGCGTCACTGGCTATTACGCCAGCTACCACAAGTGTTGCGCCTGGCGCTGCCGTTCCTCTCACGGCAACGGCTTATGATGGTTCGTCTGTCGTCGTGCTTACCTCTCCTTCCACTATCTCCTGGACTTCCTCAGATAGTGGGGTCGCTGTGGTTTCAGCAGCGGGTGAGGTCACCGGCATTGCAGGAGGCACAGCCACAATAACTGCCACCGAAAGCGAATCCGGGAAGACTGCTACAGCCACCGTTACAGTAACCTCGGGGAGCACGGGATCGGCATTGGTGGACCTTGCCAATGCCTACATAAACTCGCTGACCACGGCGCAGAAAACCGCCACCGTAGTCACCAGCTCTGCTGCCAACGCTGCGAAGTGGTCCAACCTGCCTGCTCAACCTGGCACTGGGGGAACGACCTCTCTCCGCAATGGCGTTGCGTACTCCACGCTGACTGCCACTCAGAAAGCCGCCTGGGATGCACTGGTGAGCACGGCACTGGGAAGCAGCGGTTATGCGCAGCTTCAAAAAGTGCGCGCGGCAGATGATTATCTGGGCACCTTGAACAGTGGCTACAGTGGCTCCAATGAATATGTCGCGTTTGTGGGTACACCTTCCACCAGCGGGACCTGGATGCTTCAGGTAGGTGGGCATCACAATGCCCATAACCTCTACTACAACGGCAATACGCTGCTGAGTACAACGCCCTACCATATTGCTGTAGAGCCGCAGAGTTTCACCAGTAGCGGGACCTCCTACACGCCGCTCCAGACACAGCGCGACAGCATGTACAACCTGATCAACTCATTGACCAGCACCCAGCTAACCTCGGCCAAGCTCTCCAGCAGCTTCTCGGATATCTACCTGGGACCGGGCAAAGATGCACGCAGCTACTTCCCCACGGGAACGACTGGCCGGGGAATCCTGACCTCAAACCTTACCACAGCACAGAAGCAGCTCCTCAAAACCGCTATCGCCGCCTGGGTGAGTACCAGCCCGAATTCTTCCAGCTATCAGGCTCTGTATGAGAATGAGCTAGATCAGACCTACGTGGCCTACTCCGGCACCACCGGCTTTACCAGCCAGGGGGATTATGTTCGTATAGATGGGCCTCATGTCTGGATAGAGTTCGCCTGCCAGAATGGGGTTGTGCTCAGTGGAATCCACTTCCACACTATCTGGCGAGACCGAGTGACTGACTACAACGCTGCCTTCGGGTTCTAAAACGACGACTATGCTCTAGAAGAGAAACGAAAATGAAATCCGATACCCAGAAGAAACCATCGATCACACGCCGAAACGCCTTTCTCTACCTTGCCACCGCAGGCATGGCGGGCGCACTGCAGGGCTGTGGCGGAGGTGGTACCTCTACGACTTCCAGCGGCGATACAGGCCGTGCCACGCTTACTATTACCTGGCCGGAGATTACGGATACCCGGCTGGTGCCCGTGGCCGCCAATAGCATCACGGTCAGTTTCAGTCAGAATGGGACGACGGCAGCTACGCAGACCATCGCCCGGCCTGCCAGCGGTACTACCAGCTCTGTGAGTTTCGATAGTCTTCCTGCGGGCGCCCTGACCGTTACGGCCATTGCCTATCCGACTACTACCGGTAGCGGTGTGGCTCAGGCCAGCGCTTCGGATACAGTCACGATTACCGCAGGGCAGTCCACGCCGGTCAGCCTTACTATGGCGTCTACCATTAGCTCGGTAGCTATTACCCCGGCAGGTCCCAGTGTGGCTGTGGGAGCGACGACCACTCTGACTGCAACGGCCTATAACGCCAGCAGCAGCATTGTACTGACCTCGGCATCTACTATTACCTGGTCTTCGTCGAATACTGGTGTCGCCACTGTGAGCAGCGCCGGAGTTGTAACTGGAGTTGCGGCAGGGTCTTCCACCATTACCGCCACAGAATCCGAATCGGGCAAGACCGCCAACACAACCCTGACCGTAACTGGCGCCGCTACGAGCTGCGTATTGATTCCGTCGGAGACTGATGGACCCTACCCGCTCTACTCCGTGCTCTCCAACTCGGCCATGATCCGCAGCAATATCACCGAGAGTAAGACTGGCGTGCCGCTGACCGTGAAGCTCAACATCATGAACATCAACGGTAGCTGCGGCCCGGTAACCAGCGGCTATGTCTATATCTGGCACTGCGACAAGGACGGGAACTACGCGGGCTACGGCACCGCCGTGGGACAGACCTTCTGCCGGGGAATCCAGCCCATTGGCTCCGATGGCTCCGTGACCTTTACCACCGTCTACCCCGGCTGGTACACCGGGCGTATTACCCATATCCACTTCCAGGTCTACCTGACCACTCCCACTCAGGGAGCATCGGGCACGGTAACCTCGCAGATTGCCTTCCCCCAGGCGATTACACAGGCGGTCTACAACTCCACGCTCTACTCCGCCCGTGGCCAGAACACCTCAGTCACCAGCTTCGCGGCAGACAATGTCTTCGGCAGCGATACCACCTACGGCGCGAATGGCGTTATCTACGAAACCGCCACCGTGACCGGCAGCGTAGCGGCAGGCTATACCGCCACGTTGAACGTAGGCATCAGCCGATAGAATAGGGACACTATGGAACGACGACGATTCCTGACCCGCCTGGGCTCTGGCCTGGTACTGGCGACTTTGAGCGCGGAGGCGTTCGCCGAGGAACTGACCCGAACCCCGCAGCTCACCGAAGGCCCGTTCTACCCCTACGGCAAGCTGCCGTTGGATAAAGACAACGACCTGGTGATCGTGGGGAAAAGCGTCACGCCAGCTATAGGGACCATTACTCATCTCACCGGTCGGATTCTCAGCCCCACGGGTGAGCCAGTGAAAAACGCTGTTATGGAGATCTGGCAGGTAGACGGCAACGGGGTCTATATCGCTCAGGGCAGCACGGGCACAGAAGACAAGAACTTCCAGGGCTACGGCAAGTTCGAGACAGGGGCAGATGGTGCCTACCGGTTCCGCACCATCAAGCCCGTACCGTATCCGGGGCGTACTCCCCATATTCATGTCAAAGTGAGTGTAAAAGGTAAGCCCACGCTTACCACCCAGTTCTTTGTAAAAGGCGAGGCCAGCAACACCCGTGACGGCGTCTACCGTAGCGCGGGCAGCGCCAAAGCGCAGGCCCTCGTAACCTCAGCCTTCACTCCCCTAAAAGATAGCAAACTGGGAGAAGTGGCTGCCCCAGTTCGATGTGATACTCGGCGCCACTCCCCAGGAAAACGAACACGGGCGCTTCGGCAGCAGACCGGGGGAGGACCCCCGCCACCTCCACCACCGCGCCGATTCTGGTAACGTTTTAACCTAATTACCATCTCCCCCTGCGCCTCGTGCCTCGGCTTAGCCCCCTCTTCCCAATCTCGCTTCGCTGGAAGAGGGGTAGATACTCCCCTGCCTCTTAAAAGCGCTATGCAGCTGCGAGGCCTATTAGAAGGTCATTAGGCGCTGCTACTCCTCTTCCCCCTGAGGTACGAAGGGTCTGATGGGAAGAGGGGACTAAGCGAGCCTGCGAGCGCAGGGGGAGATGGCCTCTCCGGAGAATGGGGTCTACTAAAATCACATAGGGAATAGTTAAGAAATAAACCTTTCTATATCTATTATTCAATGTCTTTAAGTGTGAAAATTTACCCTGGAGAATTAAAACAGAATGCCGAAATAATAAGCGACAATCAGTAAGATTTAATCACTGAAATCAAGAAAGCAATCATGAAACTCAGCCGAGCATCCGCTCTCACGTTATTCCTTGCCCAGGCTGGCCGTGCTCATGCACTGACCTCCTCCTGTCACATTGGGGCATCTGGGTAGAGCGGCTCTCCTCCCTATCGGAGCCTTCAGCGGCTCCTGCACCTTCTGTGGCACCCTCTTACACTCTGCCATAGGAGAATGCCGAGGGGAGGCAGGGCCTGCCCCCTGAATCCCTTCGGTCTGAGTCATCCGGGCTTCTCGTGCTCTACGTGTCCTTCACTAGACCGGGTGACTCAAATCCCTCTCACTAACTGTCTGCTTCCGCAGGCGGCTTGGGAAGGCACACCGTAACTGTTGTGCCTTCCCCTATTTTGCTCTCTATCTCCAGCGTGCCATTGTGGGCTGCTGTAATCGCCTTACAGATAGAGAGTCCCAGACCGCTACCACTGCTCTTGCCACTTCGGGCGCGGGCGCTGTCCACCCGATAAAACCGCTCTCCCAGATGGGGCAGATGCTCCGGCGCGATTCCCTCTCCATTGTCCTGAATATGTAGGACAATGTCATCGCCCACTGTTTCGGCAGATACCCGAACCTCACCGGGCTCTGGGGTGTGGCGGCGTGCATTGTCTAACAAGTTCGTAAAGAGGCGGATTAGCTCGCCTTCGTTGCCCTGAATAATTAGCGCCGGGTCAGAGAGCTCCAGTCGGATCGGTGCCCCATGCGATGGAGTGATTTTTATGGCGCTCTCCAGAACCTCACTCAGCAGGACCTCTATCTGATTCTGCCCGAGCTGCCAGCTATCCGAGCGGGCCGGCAAGAAGTCGAGTCCTGCACCACCCCACCATGGAGTCCGTGACACCGCCGATCTGCTGGAAGCGCATTGGCGATACTGCTCCTCGGTGAATGGCAGCTGGCTCTCTAAGGCCATGCCCGTGGTGCCTTTAATGACTGTGAGCGGAGACTTCAGCTCATGGCTGGCATCGGCGGTGAAGCGGCGCTGCTGCTCCAAGAGCGCGTTGCTGCTGAATCAGCAAATCATTCAGCACAGTGGCAAGCTCCGAGAACTCATCGTTGCCGCTGACCGGGAGCTGCCCCCATCTCACTGGGGCCTTCCGAGACGTCATTTGGCGGGCGGCGCTAGTGGTCTCCGCATACGCTGTCAAACCCGGCTGGTCGGCAGGAAGCCTCCGCCCGCCGCACAACCAGGCCCAGCGGAATCAGCATGACCAGCGCTTCATCTCGACTACGCTGCGCTTCCTCGATATCAGTCAGGCGGTAGCCTACTTGTCTCCACACCCACCATGCGCACCGCCAGAGCATAGGCACGGAGAGCACCTGCATGGGTTCGCCATTGACTTGAGTACCCGCCAGATATCCCGCTGATTGGTGCTCAGCACTCGCTGTACGACGTCGCATCTAGCGCTGTGCGCCCGCCCAGGGCCTTGCCGTTTAGATTGAAGTGGCGTGACTCCAGGGTCAGGCTCGCGGCGTCCCCACTTCTGCCGGGTGGAGGCGCTGGCGGTCGAGGGTGGTCTGGATCGTCCCAATCGTGCCCCCGGTAAAGTTCGGGGGCGGGGGCATTTTATTGACCTGCCGATCCAGCGCTTCTTCGACTGTGTAGCGTAGCGATGTCGTAATTGTGTAGCGGACAGCGAGCGCAAGCCCACCCAGCAGCCACGCCAGGGTGATCATATTCCAGAGAATAAGCTGCGTGCGGAGCGAGCTACGCCTCAACCGTCCTGTTCTCCCTTGGACTCCGGCGACGGGCGGAGTACATACCCGGCGCCATAGATTGTGTGAATCAGCTTAATATCGTGCCCTGTGTCTATCTTCTTGCGCAGCACCCCGATATAGACCGCCACGGTGTTAGAGGTCGCCTCTTCATTCTGCCAGACTGTTTCTTGAATCTTCTCCCGGCTGAAAACATGGCCCTCTCTGGCCGCCAGCGCTTCTAAAAGATCGTACTCCCTGTGGCTCAGCCCGATGTCCTCTCCAGAGCGGGTCACCCGCCGCTGGGCCGTGTCTATCACTAAATCGGCAATCTGAATCGTCCGAGTCTGGTGCACCAGCTCCCGGCGCAGCAGCGCCCGAATCCGTGCTAATAGCTCTCCAAACTCAAAGGGCTTGGGCAGGTAATCATCCGCTCCGGCGTCTAAGCCACGGATTCTATCGTCTACCTGCCCACGCGCACTGAGCATGAGCACCGGCACCCGGTTCTTCCGTGAGCGCAGCCGTTCACACACCTGCCAGCCGTTCATATCCGGCAGCATGACATCCAGAACGATAAGCTGGAAGCTCTCTTCCATAGCGAGCTGCAACCCCGTGAGGCCACTCTCCGCAACCTGTACGGTGTAGCGGGCATTCTCCAGTCCTTGCTTGATCATCGAGGAGATGGCCGGGTCGTCTTCCACAACTAGAACTTGCATAGTGATTTCCTGATTTACACAAATACCCTGAAATATTAAAATCTAGATAAAAATTTTAAACTCTTCAAACAATACCTTACCCAGGATTACCTCTGCTGTCTTATGTTTTTCTACTTCCGTTTGACCTCGTTCCTTTTGACCTCCCTCTTGAATCTCGCTTCGCTCGTTCGTCTCCCTCCGGCTACGCGAAGGGAGAAAATCACCTCGACAGCCTCTGCTTAGGGCTTATCTGAGGCAAGGCACAGCGAAGAATCCTCAAAGGGTTCCGATAGGCGCTTTGCCCAAGACCAGCGCTAAGAAGCGGCTGTTGAGGTGGTCTTTCCCCTTCGCTTGCCGGAGGGGGACGGAAGCGAGCCTGCGAGCGATCCGAGGGGGAGGTTAATAAAGGAGGTAATACGGGAGAGGTCAAAGCGCTGAGATATGTTGGTGACCGTTCCGGGAAGTGAAACCCATTCGTAGTGCGGAAATAATGAACATGACTGTAGATGAGGTAATGGCGCAACTCAAAGCGCTTGGCGTGGAGAAAGTCCGCGAGATGAACGCGAAAAATGGGGCGGGCGACAACCAGTTTGGTGTGAAACTCGGTGACCTGCGCACCGTGGCGAAGGGCATCAAGACCAATCCCGAGCTAGCAGCGGCGCTGTGGAAGACAGGCAATACCGATGCCATGCAGCTAGCGATTCTGGTCATGAACCCCAAGAAGGTGACTGTCGAAGACCTGGAGAGTATGGTGGCTTCCACAACCTATACCCAGCTTGCCGATTGGCTCAACAGCTACATTGTCAAGCAGCATCCCCAGAAAGAAGTGCTACGGCAGAGGTGGATGGCATCTAACGATGTCATGCTCGATCGTGCTGCGTGGAGTCTGACCGCTGAGCGAATTGCGAAATCGCCGGAGGGGCTGGACCTGGGAGCATTACTGAACCGAATCGAGGCAGAGATGGGAACAGCCTCCGCGCCCGTGCAGTGGACTATGAACTATGCTCTGGCGGAGACGGGTATCAATCACCCGGAGTATCGGGAGCGTGCTATCGCCATTGGCGAGAAACTCGGCGTATTCCGAGACTATCCCACTTCGAAAGGGTGCACCTCTCCCTTTGCGCCACTCTGGATAGCGGAAATGGTCAAGCGCCAGGGTTAGCGGCATAATAGATTCCTATGTACAAGAGTAAGCGTTGGGCGCCGCTGCCGGTTGCTGTTTCCGCCACCGATTCCCGAATTCGCTACATCGGGCGTTTCGATAGACGCGATAAAAACGGGCCACGCTGCGCCTGGTCCGCCAGTGCTGTACAGCTCAAGTTTGTAGGCACGGCGCTTAATGTCGGGCTGAACGAGAGTGGCGGGGACGAGCTCCAGATCGTTATCGATGGCAAACCGACCGATGTACTGAAACCCCAGAAAGGGCCGGGGTGGTACACGGTAGCGGAGAACCTGCCGAAGGGCGAGCATACGGCTCTCCTAATGAAGCGAACCGAGGCCGGAGTAGGTACCACGCAGTTCCTGGGATTCCAGCTAGAGGCGGGAGCACGGCTGCTCTCTCTGCCGAAGCGCCCACGCCATAGAATTGAGGTCATTGGGGATTCGATTACCTGCGGATATGGCAACGAAGGAGCAGACCGTAACCAGCACTTCAAGCCAGCCACAGAGAATGCGTACCTGACCTATGGCGCGATAGCCGCTCGGAACTTAGATGCGGAGTATGTGGGCATTGCCTGGTCGGGGCGGACCATGTATCCGAGCTTTACGATTCCGGAGATCTATGACCTCGCACTTCCCTCTGACCCGGCCAGCGCCTGGGATTTCCGGCTGTGGGCTCCCGAAGTCGTGGTCATCAATCTGGGAACCAATGATTTCGGTGGGAAAGCGAACCCGGAGCAGAAGCCCTGGTCGGATGCCTATAAAGCTTTTCTGGCCCGGCTGCACAAGGTCTATCCGAAGTCCACAACGATTTACCTGGCAACCGGTCCCATGATGTCGGATGGCTGGCCGCCGAACCGGAAGGCGCTGAGTACTCTAAAGGGCTATCTGAATCAGATCGCCGCCGATCAGAAGCAAGCCGGGGATACCCGAATCCGCACCATAGATTTCGCCATGCAGGAAGAGAAAAACGGCATCGGTTCGGACTGGCATCCCAGTGTGCGAACCCATGAGATTATGGCCGCGCATCTCACGGAAACGCTACGGCGCGACCTGAACTGGAAGTAGGCCACAAGTGCCACAGCGTAGGGGGGACCAGACATCGCCGATTCAGGTTTTGCCCTTCTCTCTGGAGAATCTGTGCACCGCGCTGCCCACCCCAAAGACGCCCTTGGACGATTGCCCTATCTGCAAAGCGATAGGCGGTGGTGGAGCGAGTTTGGTCAAAGGCGGTGAGCTGGAGTACGACACGATTCCCGATGGCGTGCAGAACCTGACCTATTTTCTACGGCTCGGCGAATATGTGGAGACCAACTGGCTGGAGCGATGCCCGCAGTGTGAGCGGCTCTATTACTGTGAGAACTCCTACGAGTTTCTGATAGGCGGCAGCGAGGACTACGAGAGCTGTTCTATAGTCTCCCCGGAAGATGTGCTGAAACTGGCCGAGGTAAGCTGGGCCAACGCCACAGGGCAGGGAGAGCTGCATGCCTATGCGGATGGAACGTGGGCTATCTTCCGGGAGCCTAAAAGCATTCGCTAAGAGTTATCGGGCACGAACTCCAGAATAAGGGAGTTCATACAGAAGCGCCTTCCGGTAGGGGGTGGCCCATCATCGAACACGTGCCCCAGGTGGCTCTGGCATCGGCCACAGAGCACTTCCTCACGAACCATTCCGTAAGACGTATCACGTTTGTAGAGAACCGAGTCCTGGCGGGCGGCTTCGAAGAAGCTTGGCCAGCCGCAAGAGGAAGAGAACTTGGCGTCGGAGCGGAACAGTTTGTTGCCACACACGGCGCAGTAGTACGTGCCGATTCCCTTGAAATCGTTGTACTTGCCCGTGAACGCCCGCTCCGTGCCGTGCTCCCGAGCGATGTAGTAGACATCGGGCGGCAGAATTTCCTTCCAGGTCGTATCGGGAACATCCAGCGTTGTAGTATCGGTGCGTGAGTAGTAGGGGTTCTGAGAGGGCATAGTTCCTGTTTCTCCGGTCACTAACTATATAGCATTCCAGGGATATCCGTTCCCGCTTGCAGCCTGGTTTACTGGGAACCTCGGCCCATATTTGGAATAGGATTTCTATGCCACCAGGTCAGACCAGCCCGGATTTCGACGCCTATTTGAAGAAACGCAAAGAAGCCTCGGATGCGTTTATAGAAGGAGACTTCTCTCCGCTGGATCAGGTCTCCACCCATTCGTCGCCCGCCACCATCTTCGGTCCTAAGGGAGACTGTGTTCAAGGAGCAGACGAGGTCAATGCGGTGAATGCAAAGGGGGCGGAGTCCTTTGCGCCGGGCGGTGAGAACGACTTTGAAATCATGCACCAGCATTCGGAGGAGAACCTGGCATACTGGGTTGGTATACAGCATTCCGTGGTCCACCTGAAGGGCAAGGAGAAGCCGGTTCCTATGGATCTGCGAGTCACCGAGATTTTCCGGAAAGAGAAGGGGCAGTGGAAGCTGGTCCACCGCCATGCTGACCCTCTGAAAGAGGGAACATAATGGAAGCCGCTAAACTATGGGACACAGGTCCTGCCTGACTAAATGCACAGGTGGGCTTAGTTTAGTAAGAAAATTGTAGGCGCAGTTAATCGCAGAAGGCATCCCTGTGTCATGAGTACTATTGAGGCAACTTTACTCCCAGAGTCAGGGCTCCCTGATTCTGGTTTTGTCACGTCTGCCAATCCTCTGCAGGCGCCTTTAGATGCGCTTACCCGGCGTGCTCGTGAGCAGGCGGCTCTCTTCGAGTTCACGGATCGGCTGCACCATGCTCGGGAGCTGCCGGAGATCTACGAAGCCGCCCTGGACTCGATTCTCAATGCGCTAGACTGCGACCGTGCCTCTATTCTGCTCTTCGATGAAGCCGGGGTGATGCAATTTGTTGCCTGGCGCGGGCTGAGTGACGCCTACCGGGAGGCTGCTTCCGGGCACTCTCCCTGGCAGCAGAGCGAGTTCGATCCCCGGCCTTTCGGTATCGAGGATGTTATCCAGGCTGAGCTCGACCCGACCTTGAAGAGCGTGATTATCCAGGAGGGTATCCGGGCGCTCGGGTTTATCCCGCTAGTAACAGGTGGGCGCTTGATCGGGAAGTTCATGGTCTACTACGACATTCCGCATACTTTCGGAGACGAGGAGCTGGCTCTGGCACTCACGATAGGTCGGCAGATCGCCTTCGGGGTGGAGCGTGAGCGGGTTGAGGCGAACTGTAGGCTCCAGGAGGCGGGGCAGGCGCTACTGGCGGCGATTGTCAGTTCATCTGGGGATGCCATCGTCAGTAAAGATCTGAATGGCATTGTGACCAGCTGGAATGCTGCCGCCGAAGCCATCTACGGGTGGAAGGCTGAGGAGATTATCGGGCGCTCCAAGGCGCTGGTGATTCCTCCAGACCTGCCCAACGAGCTAACGTCTATCTTAGAGCGAGTGCGATCTGGGAAGCCGATTGAGCACTACGAGACCCGGCGTGTCCGCAAAGACGGCACATATATAGATGTGGAGATAAGTGTCTCACCCGTGCGTGATGGTCAGGGGCGGATTATGGGCGCCGCGACTATTGTTCGTGACGTTTCTGAGCGCCTGCGCACGGAGAGAGAGCTGAAGCAGCGGCAGGCGGAAGTCGAGGCGCTGAACGTTCGATTGAAGCGCTCGATGCAAGAAACCCATCATCGGGTGAAGAACAACCTGCAGATAATTTCCGCAATGGTCGATATGCAGACTATAGAGCACCTGCATGAGGGGGCGATTCCGGTCAAAGAGTTCGAGCGGCTCAACACGCACATCCGGACCCTGGCGCTCATGCATGACCTGTTGACCAAGAGTGTGCGCGAGAACGAGGAGGAGCAACGTGTCTCGTCGCGGGAGGCCCTGGGGCGGCTACTGGGGCTACTCGAAAAAATAAGTGGTAACCGTTTGCTACAGGCGGACGTTGAAGATGTGGAGCTACTTTCGAAACAGGTGGTTACCCTCTCGCTGGCGCTCAATGAGCTAGTCAGCAACGCCGTGAAGCATGCGGCGGGCGATGTAGAAGTGCGGTTTTTGGTGCAAGGCCCTGTGGCAGAGCTGAGTGTCTATGATGACGGACCGGGATTCCCGGCAGGCTTCGATCCTATGACCGCTGCGCACACCGGGCTGGAGCTGGTGCTTGGTCTTGTGGATTCGGACTTAAAAGGAACTGTCGAATTCGAGAATAGAACGGGTGGCGGAGCGTGCGTGCACGTGCGATTCCCGCTGCCAGACAAGGAGGAGACCTGATGCAATCTGTAAATCATCATCGCATGGCGGATCCGGAGCAGCCGTCACAGAGCTCTCCGTCGCATGCTGCCGCGCCGTCGCAGTTAGGCTCGTCTCTCTTAAAAGGGAAGCGTATTGTTATCGTCGAGGACGAGGGCCTGACCCTGATGCACCTCCGGAAAGTCTGCACGCTGGCCGGAATCCAGGTGGTCGGCACGGCGGGAGATGGGGAGCGCGGAGTTCAGCAGGTTCTGGAGACACAGCCGGATATTGTCCTTATGGACATCAACATGCCTCTGCTAGATGGCTTCGCCGCCACTGAGCGTATTCTCAAAGAACACTCGCTCTGCGTAGTCATGCTCACCGCCTACGATATGGAGGAGTACCAGAGCCGGGCTTACGAACTGGGAGCATCCGGTTATATCTTGAAGCCCATTACTGCCTCCACACTGATTCCGCAGCTGGAAGCCGCCTACAAGCAGTTCACACTTCGCGAGCATTAGAAATCCCAGCAGGGGATTTACTTCTGCTCGCGCAGATGCTTCTGTCGGCTAAGCCATATTATAGAAAAAGCAAAAACGAGTAACTGGACTCCGTAAAAACAGATGGATATTGCATTGATTGCTCCCATCACTACCCACATCATGACTATCAGGCAGCCTACAATCATTAGGCCATGCTCTCGATTTTGCCAACGGAGAGAGGGAAGTTTTAAGATCGCAAGCATGGATAGCACAAAGATGACATCCATCAGCAGAAAAACAGTAGCCCCTACTTGCCAGAATCCTGATTTATCTTCTGTAAGGTAGGAAAGCGCCCAGATATGAGGGATAGGAAAGAAGAGCAATAGGAGAACTGGCAGAATAGAGCTTTTAGGTTGCATGGCACAAAATACTAGAAAAAGGACCCAATAGCTTGGGTAGAAGGTCCTTATTTCTTTAGCCGCCCATTTTCTTTTTTTCGCGGAGCTGTGCCAGAGCGAAGGGCTCGTGGGCGCCTATATACGCCTTGATTTGCTCCGCGCAGTCTTCTGGGGTGGCCTCGGAGGAATCTACTTCGAAGTCGTACATACCGAGTTGGTGGACTTTATCATGCTGCTCTGCCACCAGCCCGATTGTTCTATCGCCCCGTGCCTGTTCGCGCTGGAGAGCGACATTCAGTTCACACCGTACTCCGATGAAATAGGTGCGGGTTTCTTTTAGAGTTTCGGCGCAGGCGAAGATCCAGGCGGGGTCTTCCATGGCTTGGTCCGCAATCACGTAATTACCCGCTTCCACAAGCGCCACCAGGCAGCCATAGTACCCCTGGCGCAGGCGGTCTAAGATGCCACTGACTTCCCAGCCCAGCCCCTGACGAAACGGCGGCAGCATGGGTTTGCGCAGGTCCGCGGAGAACGTGAGATACGGCTCATCGAGAATGGCCTGTAGCGCACTGACAATACTGGTCTTGCCGGAGCTAGAAGTACCATTAAGAAACACAATCGTGGGCGGTGTCATGTTGTCGCGTTGACAATACCACACCAGAAAGCCACAGGGGCCAAATGCCCCTGTGGCTTTTGACAACTAGCGACGGATCAGGCTAGCTGCATCGACACGAACCAGGCTCGCGCCATCGTTGCCGACCAGAGTACCGCCATCCAGCCCGACCAGGGTAGACCCATCCATACCAATCAGGGGGATGGCTCTGGCAAGCTGAACCATACTGCTGCCTGCCATAGGGATGATTCGGTTGCCACCGAAGGCCATGATATTGCCTCCGCCCGCAGCGACCATGTTGCCCCCGCCTGCCGCCACCATATTCCCGCCTCCAGCGGCGACCATGTTAGCATTGTTGACCTTCAGCCCTTCGGCAGCGACTCCCACAGGGGTGCGGGTAAGTCCCGCAGTGCTCTTGCCCTGCTTACCGGCTTTCCAGATAAGATGCTCCGCGAGCATCAGGATATAGGGCTTCTTGCTTCCCAGGCCGTTGACCCAGCCATAGACATCGGAACTGCTGGGCACGATAGCGGCATCGGCGTAGGACTGACGAACCACGCTCTCTTTGAACCTCTTATCACGGTCCATCTCTTCTGTGAGAGCATTGACCAGGTCCACATAGGTGCGCCAGCTTCGGCCTATCTGCCGATTGTAACGCGCGTAGACCGTGCCCTGCGGGGTTGTGCGATAGAGATTACTCTTACCCCAGGCAGCCTCCGTGGCCCGCAGAATAGTGGCTTCTAACTCCACATTTCCCTGCGGGGTGGCGAACCAGGCCGCGTGGTTGTCCACGAATTGCCTGACTTCCCAGTTGCGTGATTCCGTTCTCCCCTGCCAGTAGCGCAGTTCTTCCAGTTTGGCATTGCGACCAAAGGTCAAAAAATAACTCAGGTTGACCCGCTGTGCTTGTAGGTTTGTCTGCATCGATGTTGCTATCCTTTGGGATAGTCAATCACCCCAGCGTGACAGAGCCGTGACAAGCGATCTGGCCGCGTGTCACGGGGTAAGAGTCAGCACATCTCCGCCTGCCGCTTCGATTTTTGAGCGGGTAAAGAGCAGGGGGAAAGTCTCGCCTGCGGCCCAGAATGGCAATAGGTCGGCGTAGTGTGGGCTGAAGGGCTGGCCGGACTGCCCTGGTGTATTGATAGCCCGAGAGTTGTCCCAGTCCGCCAGGTCCATAACATGCCGATACGAGGCGCCACTGTAGAGACCGCTAGCCAGTATCCAGAACGCATTGACACTCAGCCCCACACCACCGTGAGGCGTGGCAGGCAGATCGAAGATTCCATTGCAGCGAGCCGAGAGCGGGTGTGGAAACGGCGCCTTTTGAACCTGTCCCAGAGTCCAGGTCTGAGGATCGGGACCGAGTCTATTCGCAGCAGTTTCCCAGGCAAGTATCAGAGATTCCTCGACCACTGCATGCCTTCGCTGTTCTGGCTCCGCGCCCCAGTCCGCCTCTCGCGCCGGTCCGGTCAGCGCTGCAAGTACAGGACCGAGCGCCGGGGCAGGGGGGCTGAACAGTATCGGCGCTAATCCCGCAGGGGGAAGCGCTCGGGCTACGGCGCTCAAAAGCACAGGCATCCATGCCAGAGACAGCAGGGCGCCTGTGGAGTCCGTGTCGGCATGACCATCCCAGGCTAGAAGGAGCTCTCGTGCCTGCTGCGCTTTCGGGGCGGAGCATCGCAGCGATTCCAACAGAGGGCGTAATGGAAAGAAAGTAGGCGATTGTGTATCGTTTTGAAGCCGCACGCATGTATCTACATCAATAGGAGTGCTGCTCTCCAGCACAGAGCGAATTCGGTCTGCCCGATAGGCCGGAGCGAAGTTCGCACTGTAGAGATGCGGATAGCCGGGAGGCAACACATTATGGTTGGCCGTCACCAGAATCCCATCCGGCGGGTTGCTGGCCTGGGGGAGCTCTGTAAAGGCGAGATAGCGCTCCCAGGTATGTGCCTCACCGGACCCACCGGGGTAAGGAAGTCGCCCATAGGACCTATCGGCGCGCACCGGAACTTGCGCGGCCACCTGCATCCCGATATTTCCCTGTACATCGGCAAAGACAAAGTTCTGCGCCGGAGCCTTCCAGTGGCTCAGTCCCTGCCGCAGCTCTGCAGCATCTTTTGCTTGGTTCAGCCCGATAGCAGCCAGATAGGGGGCAGCTCCGGGGGCGGAGGCCGCGAAGCGAATCGCTACTGCGCGCTGCCGGGCCATATCTTCCAGTAAAATAGCCCCGTGGCGGCTCCAGCGCAGTTCTATTGTCCTTGGCTCTGCCTCACCTTTCACCATGATCTGCTCGGTGAGAGTGCGTAGCTCCGAGGTCTCTAGCTCCTCCTGGTACAGGTCGGCATCCACCGGGCCATTGATAGTAAGCCCCCAGGCCACATGGTCGTTGTGCCCGATTTGGACGCCAGGCAAATGGGGATAAGTGGCCCCGATCACATTCCAGCCGGGGCAGTTCAAATGGACGATGTAGCGATTCGACGGGAGCGTGATGGCCCGATGCGGATCGTTGGCTAAGAGCGGCTTCCCAGAGGCCGTGTGCTCTCCGGAGATAACCCAGTTGTTCGAGCCGCCCGTATCGCCTCCACCGGGCTCCATTGCCGAGAAGCGGATTCTATCGCGCATTAGCTCCAGCATCGCGCCCAGCTTTTTCGTCGTGGGCTCGTCGAAGAACGAGAGGTCCAGCCCTTCGGGTACGGTGAGAGGTGCGGGCGGATTTCCCGGCAGCAGCTCCGAGGCTCTCTCAGCTCCGGCGGTGGCTACCAGGCGAGCATTGAGCAGCGCTAAGAGAGGACCGTATATCGCTATGGCCGCGCTCTCGAACCGACTGAGTAGATCTTCCGGCACCCAGGGTTCCGGCACGAAACCAGCCACTGAAAACTCCACGGGCAGGTTTTCCTGCGCAATAAAGGCATTTATGCCTCGTGTGAATGCATCGGCTATCTCACGAGTGCCGGGGGCGTATGAGGCCCACTCCGTCTCTAAATCGCCCCGGTAGCGTACAAGGCGAGCCATGCGGTCTCGCTCCACGGCATCCGGACCGATGACTTCGGCGAGCCTGCCCTGGCCTTCGCGCTTCCAGAGCTCCATCTGAAAGAGGCGGTCCTGCGCCGCCACGAACCCCTGTGCGAAAAAGAGGTCTTCTGAATTCTGGGCGAAGATATGTGGCACGCCCCAGGGATCCCGATGAACGGTTACGGGCTCCGATAAGCCCCGCACTGTCAGCGTGCCGGAAACCTGCGCCAGCGCGGCGCGTGCCTGGGCGTCCCAGTCAGTCTGCCCCTGTGTCATGCTCTCTCCTCTTCCTCTATATCTATGGCCAAATAGTGCTAGCCTCGCCATTATAGCAAAACTTCGGCAGGAGTTTGACGCTGCTTTGACGGTCATCTGTTACACCGTAATTCGCTAGGAGGAACGATGAACCCATTCATTTCACGGCGCGGATTTACCCATCTCTTCGCCATAGTACTTTTGAGCGCACTGGCTGCGCCCAGTTTCGCGCAGAAGTACCCACCGCAGCTCCCAATCAAAGTTGGAGATAGAGTCGAGATACGCGGCTATGTCGGTAACCCCAGACGTGGGCGCATCACCGAGTTCGGCACCGGCCAGTGGGAGGGGTTTCTGCGAGTAAAGTACGAGGAAGGGGATTCGTCAGCCAACGGTGACTGGCAAAGCGCACCGGGTGTAGAAGGGCGCTTCTTCCTTCTGGATGCCAGTGGCAATATTGTGGGCGATATCTACAAGCCCCGAGATCGCGCTCCTATCCCGCCGAAGCGCACACCCCTCAAAGCGCCCAAACAAACTGCCGCCAAGTCTGGTGCGCCTCCCACACCTCTGGTTCGTGCTTTGATACAGAGTCTCTGGGAGGGAATGAGCGATACCTACACCACCATAAACCTGGATCTACATAGCGTTCAGATTGGTACACCTCGGCTCTGGAAATATTCCTGGTCGGGGCACGATATCGGTTCAGGCGTTCCCGGTGAGACAATGGTATATCCGGTCAAGAGTCGCTGGACACTGCGCCGGTATAGCCAGTCTCAGGTGGTGATTCTGGAAGTCGAAGGCATCCACAACTTCTACATCAATGCCTTCCATGTCTGGCAATGTGGGCTTGCCGAATCCAAGAACCTCAAGCCTATGCAGACGGTTCCCCTTTCCCAGTAGCTCAGCCTCAATAAGCTAGTCTTCGAGGAAACAACAGGCGAGCGCCCTGACAGAAAGCAGGGCGCTCGCCTATCCGTCGATTCTTAGCTGTAGCATCTCCAGCAACTTGCCGACATCCGCCGGGCTGCCGATAAGCACTACCTTCATGCTCTTCGTGAGCGGATCGAAGGCTGTCTCCAGATGCAGCGGCGATGCCCCCGCGTTGCCCGTAAGAGCAATGGTTTGAAGAAGTGTCGCTGCTCGTTCCGCTTCGTCCACAGAGATACCCGGAATATCCACAACACACGTCGCCCGTGCCTCCCCTGCTGCCTGGGATTGGCTACTCTCCGTGCCTGCGAAGGCATCCAGCCTGGCCCGCGAGATGCGATAGGCCTTCCCCACTCGTGTGGCGGGTAGCTGCCCACTTCGTATATAGCGAAGCACAGTCTTGGGGTGCAGGTTCAGATGCTCCGCCGCCTGCTCCACAGTAACCAGGCTATCTGGCATAGTATTTAATATTCCTTATTATTCTCTTGCTTGGGTGCGATAGGGTACTATAAGGCAGAATAGAGGAGTCGTCAATGCCCACGAGAGAAGATGCTGGAGAAGAGAGGAAAGCGCGGCTGCGCGCCGATTTGCGCATCGCCATGAAGGAAAGACGCACGATAGAGGCAGGAGTCTTGCGGGCGCTGATAGCCGCGCTTGACAATGCCGAAGCGCCGCCCGCACCGGCAGGGCAGACAGGGGCCGTTTCTCAGGACTTCCATAGTGGAGCCGCAGAGATCGAGCGGCTCTGGCTGAGCCAGGCTCAGGTACAGGCGCTACTGCTGGCAGAAATTCAGGAACGGGAGAGCGTGGCCGCTGAGCTGGAACGCCTGGGGCATAGTGATCGTGCGGAAGCCTTGCGCACCGAAGCCCAGCTGGTCAGGCGGTATTTAGACTAGCGACTTGAAGAGGATGAGGGCATCTACGTAGCCAAGACTGGTATGGTGAAATGCCCCCGGTAGGCGACCGACCGTGGCGAAACCAAGCCGCTCCCATAGGCGGACAGCACGCTCGTTCGTAGCAACCACGAAATTGAACTGCATGGCCCGGAAACCCATCTGGCATGCCTGTTCCTGAGAGTGCTCACACATCTGAGAGGCGATTCCCTTGCCCTGTGCCTCTGACGAAACCACATAACCGCAGTTACAAACATGCGCCCCAAGACCGGGCTGGTTCGGTTTGAGGAAGTACGTACCGGCAATCTGCCCCACCTCATTGCAGACCACGAAGGTGAGAGTTGGTGTCTCTATCCAGGCTTTATGTATCTCGTCCTCTGTGCTATCCGGAGCGAAGGCGTAGGTATCTCCGGCGGCAAAGGTAGCCTGGAGTATCGGCCAGACAGTGGCCCAGTCCGATTCCTGATACGGGCGAATGGTGTGCATGGGGAAATCTTGTAAATTGAAGGGTATGGAGAGTGAAAACGCTGTCGCCATTTTACATCAGGGGCATGCTCCACCAGTGATAGGGGGTATCCGAAAGCCACTCAAACCAGGAGGCTATGCCGACAGCAGTGCCGATATTGCTTTCGCACTCAATAGCGCGGGAGTGCCCGTGATTACGCCTATGCCTGACCCGGACCCCGCAGAGGATAGAGGTTGGTCGTTCCCCGATACCACCGAGGGTATTGCCGACGCTATCTCTCAGGGCGCTCGGATTCTCTGGGCCAATACCGTGCTTTATGAGGGGCACCCTATCGAGCAGGCGCTTCACGCCGGGATTTCTATAGTCGGCCAGGAACCCGCCAATGTAGGGCTCTTCGATGATAAGCGCTACACCAACGCCAGGCTGCACGCGGCAGGGCTCCCGGTAGCGCGTGCCTGCGTGGTGGGCGATTACGAGGCAACCGATCTCAAAGACTGGCAGGCTCTTACGGAGCCGTTTCTACGGCAGTTGGGCCTGGAACTGCCCGTGATTGTTAAGCCGATTCGGGGGCGCGGCAGCACCGGCGTACAGAAGGCGGAAACCTGGGCAGAACTGCGGAGCGCCCTGGAAACACTCCTCTCTGAGCCGGAAGTCTATGGCACAGCAGCTTTGATAGAAGAGTATCTTGTGGGGCAGGAAATCACAATCAGTGTGCTGCCACCCGCTGCTGAGTTCCCCGTGTATCGTTCGCTTCCGCCTGTAGTGCGTGTGGGACATCAGGCTGGCGTGGTTCCGTATAGCGGTAAGGTGTCTATAGTACAGAATAGCCGCCTGCTGCTTCCTCAGGAAATTCAGGGAGAGCTACAGGAGCTTTGCCGGTACTGCGAAAGAGCGGCTGCACTCGTTGGGGCGCGTATGGTCATTCGTATCGACTGTCGGCAAGACACTCAGGGAAACTGGAAGATGTTCGACCTGAACATGAAGCCGAATCTCACAGGTGCCGGGCGACCAGGGCGAGACAACGAGGATAGCCTGGTAACTATGGCCGCCTATGGATTCGATAGGGACTATCCCACGCTGCTAAAAGAGCTGTTGAAGCTAGCCTGGACCTATAGCCGTTAGAGGAGGTCAGGTCAGGTAAACTGTGCCATTATGCTACAGCCGTTAACTCTCAATGGTCAGAGAGTCACCACACTGGATATCAAGGCCCTGCTGGTTAGTGCCGGAGTGCAATACCCGGAGGAAGTCTATGAGAGTGTCTCCGGGTGGGCGCGTATCGAGCCGCCCAGCAACGCGTTTGCCTGTAACTGCTTGATTCTGCCCGGCGAGGTTGCCGTGCATCTGCATCACAACCCGGAGTCCCAGTTTGCGCTGGGGCTGGATGATTCCGGGCAGGTCGCGCTGTTCCATAGTGGGGAGCGGCTCACAGAAGTAGATTTCCCAAAAAACAGTGCCTACTACCAGCAAGTCACCAGCCAGGGTAATCCGTATGGCTCTCTGGCTGTGCTGGAGGGGCGAGGTACTCTTGCCTTCTTCTATCTCTGGAAGTGCCAGTACATTCAAACACGCGAGACCTGCTCGTTTTGCTTTCAAGTCATGGCGGATATGGCGGGCTACAGCCTGCCCAGCGCTTCGGAAGACGAAGTGGCTGAGGTCATAAGCTGGGCGGTAGAGAACGCCGGAGTGCAGGAGGTGCAGCTCACCGCCGGGACTCTGTTCGACAGCCAGCAGGAAGCGCCGCGCTATGCCAGGCTCCTGCACAAGATTCAGAAAAAAGTGGGCCTGGAGCGACTGGGCGGCGAGGTCTATTGCTACATGACCGCTTCTCGCGCGCCCGAGTCCGTGGACCAGATGTTTGAGGCTGGGGTAGACCGAATCGGGCATGACCTCCATGTCTGGGATGCCACGTTGCATGCCAAACATGCGCCGGGGCACTCCCGGAAAATCGGGCGCGCCACCCAGCTAAAGGCATTGGAGTACATTGCTGACAAACACGGACCCAATAAAGCCTTCAGCACTTTTGTAGTGGGCTTAGAGCCGCTGGAAAGCCTGTTAGAAGGCGCCGAGTATCTGGCCAGCCGTGGCATCGTCCCAGCGTTTTCGGTCTGGATGCCCACACCTGGCTCGATAACCCCGGAGTGCAAGCCGCCCGGTCTGGAATATTATCAGACCGCCCAGCGCGAGTTCGCCCGGCTCTACACCAGATACAATCTCAACCCGCCTGGCACCTCAGCGGGCTCCCATGTGTCGCTCTGCCGGGATATCTATCGTCACCGGGGAGCGCTGGCTAGCCGGGTGAAGCGCCTTCACAGGAGTGAGTGCGCAGAGCAGGGCGAACAGTGCCACAATGCCCGCCAGCAGGAAGAAGATACTGGCGTAGGAGCTGCTACGCTCATAGACACTGGCAAGAGCCAGAGGGCCAACTGCGGAAGCGAGCACGGTTAGAAGCTGCGCGGCGCCCTGAATCTTACCCAGATGTGCTCGCCCGAACGCATAGGCCCATACCGAGAAAAACAGCACCATCACGAATCCGCCCGCGATGCCCATGACCACGGCGCTTAGCATGACCAGAGCCATAGAGTGGGCGAAAGGCAGTATCAGCAGCCCGACCATGAGCAGGATCATGGCAACCGCCATGAGGCGATTCAGTTTCCCCTTCGTCGCCAGATACCCCCCCAGAAAGTTGCCGATCAATGCCGTAAGTGCAGTCACCGCCAGTGTGTTCGCGTAGATCTTGGCCGAGAACCCCAGCTCTTTGAGAACGGATTCATTGAAGAGCCCGATACCCGAGGCGATAAGGCCATAGAGGGCACTCGCCAGACCCATGACCCAGAACGCCGGGGTGCTGAGAGCGGTTATCAGGGTGGCACCATCGTCGGTATCCGGGGCGTCGGGTTTCTCCAGGTCACTACTGCGTGGGGGGCGAGGGACCAGTAGGGCCAGCGGCGCCAGTACGAGAATGAGTCCCCAGCCGAACCCGGACCAGGCCACGCGCCAGCCTTTGGTCCGGATAATAGATTCCATGAGGGGAAAGGCAATCATGAACCCCATTGTCATGACAATGGTGTAGGTTGCCATAGACCGCTCTATGGTCTTCTGGAACCACTGACCTACCATGGCCAGGCTAACCACGGAGAGGGCGCTCTGGCCGAATCCGCGTACCAGCACCAGGAGCAAGAACAGGAGCGCGGCGCTGGGAATCTTCCCCATAATCATCACTACCGCGCCCAGAGCGAGCGCCAGGGTGGTAAGCACAATGCGGGTACCGAGTTTATCTTGTAGCTGCCCTATACCGATGCAGAACAACCCACCCAGCAGGGTCGCCCACAGGTTCAGACCTGCGTACTCAACACGGCCTAGCTCTAGATCGCGTAGCAGAGGTTCGGTAATTAGCCCCAGCCCCTGCGTGCGCCCCGGCAGTGTGCCTACCATGGCCAGAGCCGCGATTCCGAGAACGAGCCAGCCGGTGTGTTTTGGCGCCATGCTGGATTGTACTACACGAGGCTTTTCGGAGAAATGCGATGTATCATCTTCGTCATGAGCCGCCGTCCTATTGTCTATAGTGCGCGGTATTATTCGTCTCCACGGCAGCCCAAAAAGTCGAGCTACTGGCATCTCTATCGAATCAATCCCGATGGCACAGGGCGCGTGCAGCTTACCGATATCCATGCCGATGACCAAACTCCCCAATGGTCTCCGGGCGGCAGCTATATTTCGTTTCTAAGAAGGCGCAGAGCATTCCGAGAAACCGAGGGTGCGACGACACTCTGCATCTGCGATGATGATGGAGACGTACGCACTGTCTATAGTAATACTGGGTACTTTGAGTACCGTTGGCTAAGCAGGAGTACTCTGCTTGTGCAGGAGAACAAGAACTACCCGAATCGTCCACAACGCTATTTCAAG
The DNA here is from genome assembly GCA_049840835.1 of Armatimonas sp. Taxonomy (GTDB): domain Bacteria; phylum Armatimonadota; class Armatimonadia; order Armatimonadales; family Armatimonadaceae; genus JANLTX01. The sequence continues at coordinate 429,393 of JASGJG010000003.1, forward strand.
ATAGATGCTCAGACGGGCCGACGGCAGCCGGCAACCGAATCTGAATGGTGGCATACCGGGAAGACATCCCCGGATGGCAAGATGGTGTTCCTGGATAACCCCGCGAGACTGGTTCAGATTGCCACAAACAGAACAATCCTGTTTCCTGCTGAATCCGGGGGCGCTATTTGGCTTAGTAATAGTCGCCTTTTGAGTCTAATGGAGAAGCGCGATGCAGATGGTGTGGTCAATGATTACAATTTCGCGGAGCTGGGGTTAGAGGGTAAGGTACTCCAGACCTGGAAAATGGAGCTCTCTGCAGCGGCAAAAGCGATGTGTGAGAACGCGATTATACCTTTCTGCAATCTTACTAGGATTCCAGGAAGAACAGACTCCTTTTTGATCGGCTCTGAGTTTGGAGGTACTTCCACGGGACCCTGGTTTCGCTTCCTACATGTGAATCTGGCAACCCATAGAGCAGAGCCATGGGGTACAGCACTGGACCCGTCCTTCTCCCCGGATACCAGGCAGTTTGTCACTACCTATGCCAGAGAACTTGTGCCCTACGGCAATACCGGCAAAAAACTCTACGTACAGTCGCTACGTGTAGCTAGCAGTAATGCACCAGATAGACAAAAAGAAATCGTTAGTGGGCTTGTATCAGTCGAGAGTGCCCAATGGCGACCAGATGCGTAAAGCTAGCGGGCAGGGACGCTAGCTTGCTCCATTGGTGTCATTCGAGGAGCCGACTTATTTTAGTGTCTTGATCCACTGGCCTACCTGTGGAACGCCGACGGAGACTGTCTGCCAGGTTTTTCCTTCATCGTTGGAGACCAGGTAGTCATGGAAGGCCGATGGGATGGTGACGATGGCATGCTTGCCATCGTCTACATCATCGGTGAGGGCGAAGTGGATATGGAACGCTCCGATTCCCGCGCCGGTGTCACCGACTCTGGCCAGGTTTGCTGTGGTGAGAACCACGGGCTGCTTGTCTTTAGGGACATCCTGCGGCAGCTTGCCATCGGGGCGTTTGCCTTCGTAGGCGCCCTGGCGCAGGTGCAGGTAGCCTGCGAACTCACCCGGTCCTTGCTCGATCATCACGCAGTTCGGTATACCCGCGTTTAGTTTAGAGTCGGGAGTAGACTCACGCACGAAGACAATCCGACCCGAGCCAGAAGCACGCATAGGCGCGTCTTTGGTAGAGGGTTGGTCGAGCTGGTTCTTAGCGTTCACCCGAATCAAGTCCCAGCAGAACGCTGCATAGCCACGGTGACTACCGCCTTCGGGCGCACCGTTGCCTTGAATCACGGCCCAGACTTCACCGGGCGGAGTGGGCAATAACATCTTCTGCTGATTGGTGGGCGGGCGTAGCCACTTTGAGTCTTTGGCCGAGTCACGCTCCGGAGAGAGCAGTGCGATGCTGGCGCCTTTCTGGCTGAAGGTCGTTTTTGTGTTCAGTTTCACGGGCAAGGTTTTCGGTTCTCCGAGCGCAGGGAAATCGAACACCACGCCGCGCAACAGATCCGGCTCATAGCCCGAGAGGCGCTTTTGCCCATACGCTCCGACTTTGCCACCCGTGGCGACCTCACCGCTTTTCAGGTCCGTGTCCGACAGCGCCTTGCTGAAGATTGCCACATCGTCGATCAACCCGAAGAATTGGGAATTATGGTTGCAAAAAGGCCAGCCGTCCGTGCGCCGTCCCAGGGAGAGCGTGCTATTGATCGTCGGGCGGCCCGCACCGTTCCAGACCAACGCACTGACTTTCTCGCCATCGAGATACAGCGTAAAGGTCATGCCGCTACGCACCACGGCTAGCTGGTGCCACTGATTCAAGGTGAGCGCTACTTTGGTCTGAATGGTCTGATTACCGACCTGGAGCGCCAGCCGCTCGCTGGAGCCACTGACATCGCCCATGCCGACCGCAAACGACCCGCTACCGTTCTCCGCCACAATAGGCCCGGCGTAGTTGTTGGCATAGCGCGGGAAAAAGCGCGCGGTCAGGGTGAAGTCTTTATCGAACCAATCCCCGAACGAGATATCGGTATCCACCCGGCCTAGCCATTCCAGAAACACGCCTGAGTTCGCCTTCGGCACCGTGGGTAGGCGAGTAATAGGGAGAGAAGGCTTCGGGCGGGGAGACTGTGCCTGCAGCCCTCCAACAAGCCCGCAAAGCATAAGAGTCACACCCGGAAGCGCTCGCAGTGTCATAGGGTTACACGGGTCACACTCGGGGTACCGTAGCGTGTCTGGAAGAGTCGTGCGGGGCCGCCAGATGCCGGGCGTACCAGAAGGAAAAGCCGGTCGTAGTCATCTTCAGTCAGCGGGGTTACCACTTTGCCACCAAAGGCTTTCACCAGCTCGGGGACCGTGTTGCTGTGGCCGATGATGACCACGGTCTTGCCGCTCTGCTTCTCCAGAATCTCACGGGCCAGAGACTCCGCATAGGTGGAGGCATTGGTAGAAGTCACCGGGCGCACGGTGATTTCTAGCTTCCTCTGCTCCGCCAGAGGTTCCCCGGTTTCTTTGGTCCGCCGGAACTGCGTGGAGTAGATCGCCGAAACCTCTGTGCCCTCTAGAGCGGTCACGAGCGCCTTCGCCCGCGCGTCTCCGGCTTCGCTTAGAGAAGGGTCACGAGGATCGTTCGTCCCTTTCTCTGCGTGGCGCACGATAACAATAGTGGTGGGCTCTTTGGCAACAGCAACAGAGGGACCGGTGAGTGCGGGGCCGTCTTGCTTCGGTTGGATACCGTAGGCAGACGAAGCACAGAGCAGGGCAATCCCTGCAGCTACTCCGGCGACGATAGCGGGTAGGTTCTTCATGCCTCCCATTCTAACGCAGTATGGTCAGTTCCAGTGGCAGTGTCCGTCGCCGAGCAGAGCCTGGATATAGTTAAGCTGCCCATCGTGGTACCAGGCGTGCGCTGTCATAAACTGGCACCGCCCGAACCGTGTGGCCTCACCGGGATAGGCCCAGGCAATCTGATACGGTTCCTGGCCAGCCTCTATAGGAATAGGCACTTCCAGATCTTCGGCACTCATGGCTTTCACCGTGGCCAGAATACGCTCTGAGGAAGTCCGAAAGGCGCTTATGACAGCTTGCTTGTTTCGCGCTTCTTCTGGAACCGGCAGATCGTATTCGGGCCAGTCGAAAGGGCGCTCGCCGCGCAGGTGATGCCCGATATGGTCGTTGAAGAGGATGACTTCATAGACGATATCGGCCACCGGGCGCGTGCTCTCGCTAATCGCCTTATCAAAGGCCGCTTCGGGTAGGGCTTCCAGGTCCTGCAGAAAAGCGCGGAAGGCGCTGGTCAGTCCGCCCAGAGCGATGGTTTTGATATCCAGGATTTACGTATCTCCTCCGTGAGTGCTTGAGGGTATCATCTGGATTCCGCAGGCACCTCGCGCAGGTTCGGCAGAAAGACTGCCAGTAGCCCTAGAAACGGCAGGAACGAGCACACGGTGTAGATGAAGTCGATGCCCTTCGCATCTGCGATGACTCCCAGGACTGCTGCGGCGATACCGCCGGTGCCGAAGGCGAATCCGAAGAACAGACCGGCTATCATGCCCACGCGGTCGGGCACCAGCTCCTGCGCCGTAACCACAATGGCAGGGAAGGCCGCCGAGAGAATCACGCCGATGATTGCGGAGAGAGTGGCGGTCCAGAAAAGATTCGTATAGGGGAGAGCCAGAGTGAATGGCAAGACTCCCAGAATCGAGAGCCAGATGACTTTCTTCGTGCCAATACGGTCGCCAATCGGGCCGCCCATCACGGTTCCCAACGCCATGGCGCCCAGGAATAGAAACAGAAGGAGCTGGGACGTGCGCACTGGCACGCCGAACTTGTGGATTAGATAGAACGTGTAGTAGCTGCTCATGCTCGCCACATAGATGTACTTGGTGAAGATAAGAGTCGCCAGTACGCCGAGTGCGAATACGGTCTTGTTCGGGGGCAGAGGCCGCCGGTGAACTATAGCTGCCTTACCGGCGTTTTGTGCCTGATGCTGGGCGTACCAGTTCCCTACTCGCCACAGAATCACCATGCCCACGAGCGCGATGGCTGAGAACCACGCCAGGCTAGATTGCCCATTCGGCAGCACAATCAGGGCCGCCAGAAGCGGACCTACTGCCGAGCCGAAGTTCCCACCGACCTGGAAGATCGACTGCGCCAGCCCATGCTTGCCCCCGGACGCCAGGCGGGCGATACGAGACGATTCCGGATGAAAGACCGCGGACCCCAGCCCTACGCATGCGGCAGCCAGGAGCAGTGCGCTGTAGTGGCTGGCCATGGCGAACAGAATCAGGCCCACAAAGGTGAAGCCCATGCCAATCGATGTGGAGTAGGGTAGCGATTTCTTATCCGTGAACATGCCGATGAGCGGCTGAAGCACCGATGCCGTGACCTGGAATGTGAGGGTGAGAAAACCAATCTGCGCGAAGGTCAGCTTGTAGTTGGTCTGCAAGATGGGATAGGTGGCGGTGAACAGCGACTGCATCATGTCGTTGAGCATGTGGCAGAGGCTGACAGCGAAAATAACGTTGAGTGCTGTGCCCATTGCCGCAGAGCTTGCCTTTGGAAAATTCCCGGTCATGACATGTATGTTACAATGCGGAAACATGACCTACTTTCGCATTCTGGCCGTTTTTTAGCGCAAGTGGGCCAGATTCGATAATGCCACTCTCTACTCCCACAGTGCCGTTCAACTCGGCGGATAGCAACTCCTCGGATGCCCGGCGCTGGGCCTGGCTCGAAGTGACCGACGAGAAGATCCTGGCCTTTCCCCACGACTATCCGGCAGGGCACTCGATTCCCGCGCATCACCATGGGCATGCGCAGCTACTCTACGTGGCTACCGGCTCCATCATGGCAAACACCTCACAGGGGCGCTGGATGGTGCCCCCGAACTATGCCCTCTGGATTCCAGGAGGCGTGGAGCACTCTGTGGTGGTTTTCAGCACCTGCGCTATGAAATCGGTCTACATCTCGCCCGATGCGATAGCGGGATTAGCCAGGAATGTCTGTGTTGTGGGATTGACGCCTCTGGCCCTGAACTTAATGGATGAAGCCATGCAGATTCCCGGCAATGTCCCATCGACCCCGCGCGAGCGCCTGTTGCTGGAGCTGCTCCTGCACGAAATCCCGCGCTTGCCCGAGCAGCCACTCGGGCTACCGTTTCCTCTGGAACCGAAGCTGGCTGCGCTCTGCCGCCAGTTTCTAGAAGCACCCACGGCGCATGCCACTATCGATGCCTGGGCCTCCGAGCTGGCCATGAGCCGCCGCACGTTTACCCGGACCTTCGCCCGCGAGACAGGTATCAGCTTCTCGGTCTGGCGTCAGCAGGCGTGTTTACTGGCAGCGGTGCCAAGGCTGAGCAGTGGGGAATCCATTACAGACATAGCACTCGACCTGGGCTACGAAAGCACGTCCGCTTTTACGACAATGTTCAAGCGCATGCTGGGTATGTCGCCACGAAGTTATCTCGCGGGCTAACTAGTTACTCAACCGGCTCCAGCGCCACCACGATACGGTATTCGGGCACTACGTAAGCGTTTACCCGTGTGCCCAAATGCGCGCGGGAGAGGGCGCTGGCGAAGCCCGAGTAGCGCTTGCCATTCAGGCTAATATTGTAGACGCCACGGGTAGACGATGGCAAAAACACACCGACCTCAGCGTTCTCCAGGCATGTGACCGTACCTGCACCGACCTTTACCGGATCGGGGAACCGAAAGGCGTAGTAGATGCCGAGGGGGAGAGCCGCCATTACCAGCCCGAGTATCCCCATAAAGACCGCGATGCCAACGTCGCCATGTTGCACTATCCGCCACGCCCCTACGCCACCACAGGCGACTAGTGCGGAGAGGGCCATAATCCAGACACTGGTGCCACCTCCACGGCGTACATCAAGCTGGCGAGCGATCTGTTTTTCGGAGACCTTACCCGCTCGATTCTGCTCCAAATCCGAGGCATCGAGTCCCTGAGCGGTGAGCGTTTCCTGTACATCTATACCCATCAAAATCCCCTCCGGGTGAATGAGTGTAGCACAGCTGGTTCTAAGGACTACAGCGGCGCCCGGAAGATAATGGTGGTTCCCGCTCTCGAACTGGACTCTATCTCCAGAGTGCCGCCGATTAGCTCCGTGCGCTCCTTCATACCAAACAGGCCCAGCCGCCGCCGATCCGCAGGGAGGCTCATGGCCGCTCCGACATCGAAGCCGGGGCCATCGTCTTCTACGATTGCGAGCAGGTGGGTGGGGGTGCGCTGAACAAGAAGACTGACCCTGGTGGCTGAGTTTGCTTTGCGGCGCTTTCCTGTCTGCCGGGTGCTATTCGGGCTGGCGTGGCGCAGAATATTGGTCAGCGCTTCCTGTACTACTCGGTAGGCAGCAGACTCCACCTCGCGGGGTAGGCGTAGTTCGCCATCGGCGCCTTCGAAGCCGACAGGCTGGTAGTCCACGGGCAGCCCGCTCCAGATAACCCACTGCTCCAGGTAGTTCTTCAGGGCGGCCATGAGTCCGAACTGATCCAGAGCCGTGGGGCGCAGGCTAATAGCAAGGCGGCGTGCCTCTCCGCTGAGATCCTCCACTATCTGGCTCATCTGTGTTAGAAGCTTCGTCGTCTCTGCAGGCAGTAGGGCCGGAAGGGTGCCGCTTAGATTCGACAGGCTCAAAGAGAGGGCCGTTACAAGCTGGCCGGTGTTGTCGTGCAGCTCCCGAGCGATATGACCACGCTCTTCTTCTTGCGCATTTACAAGGCGGTGCAGAAGCTCTCCGCGTATTGTGTTGGCGCTGGAGAGCTGCTCCGTGCGCTCCTGTACTCGCTGTTCCAGCTCCTCATTGGCGCGAGCGACGGCAAGTTCGGCGCGGGCACGCTCCAGTCGCACCCAGATACGTGCGGTCAGTTCCGTTAGCAGCTCGATCTCATCGGGGCGCCACATGCGCGGCCTGTTGTCAACAATGGACATCTGGAAGTGCCACGTACCATCGCGCACCAGGGGGATAATGATAAACGAGCGGATACCGAGCGTGCTATAGCTTTTGGCGCTCACCCGTGGGTCGGATTGCGTATCGCTCACAATCAGCGGTTTGCCAGTTCGATGCGCTTCCAGAGCTTCTTCCGAGAGGAAATCGCGGAGCCTATAGGCCCCTTTCAGGTCAGGGGCGTTGTCAGCATGCCAGCCATACGACACAATAGCCGTTTTGAATTCGTCCACGTATTCCGCAGACAGGCATTGCTGCACGCCAAAATACGCGCCAATCTTCGCCCCCAGCCTGTCCATGGCTTCTTCGATGTTATCCAGGTGCAGCAGATCCTGACTGACTTCGGCCAGAATGGCCAGGTTCGCCTCTAAGCGCTTGCGCTCGGAAAAGTCATTGAAAAGAACCGCGACCCGGTTCTGCCCCGGCTCACCGATACGGAAGGCGTAGACATCGAAAAAGCGATTCAGTGCAGCAGCCTGGTGCTCAAAGCGTAGCGGCTCGCCAGTGCGAGCAATATGCCCATAGGTTGTGAACCAGAACTCCTCGTGCTCTGGCACAAGCTCTCGCATGAGACTACCCGTGGCGTTTTCCAGACCGGTCTGCCGCACAAACGCCGGATTAGCCTCCAGAAAACGGTAGTCTGTCACATTTCCTTGCCCATCGAACAGAACCTCTATGGTACAGAAACCATCATCCATCGACGTAAACAGGGTGCGGTACTGCTCTTCGGAGGCGGCCAGGGCAGCTTCAGCATGGGCACGCTCTACAGCTTCCCAGGTACGCTGCGCGGTCTCCTCAGTCATCGCCACGTCATCCGCGGTCCATTGGCGCGGGGTAGCATGGTGCAGCCCGATACAGGCCACGAACCGCCCATCTTTCACCAGCGGCACCGCGATAAACGCACGAAGGCCCAGCCAGCCGTACGCCTCGCTCTCCGCTTCACTCACACGCGAGTCTGCCTGAACATCCGCCACCGCCAGTGTCTGGCCTGCCCGAAACGCCTCTTTCACATACACCCCGAAATCATCCATTCGGACACGCACCGACTGAGGCTCTACGCCATTTCCATAGCCCTCCGCTGTGACCAGGTACTCGGGGTCGGAGTCTACTTCCCAGTATTGCGCCCGGAGAACTCCGAGGTGTTCGCCCAATATTCGCATGGCCTCGATTTGAATCTGAATCGGGTCGGCCAGCGGACGTAGTGCATCGCTGAGTTTGAGCGAGAACTCCAGCAGCGCATCGGCCCGCTTGCGCTCAGTAATATCGCTATAGACGATGGCGACAAGCGTGCTACCCGCCCCGCCCACCCGCGATGCGTTTACGTCGTACCAGCGCTGATTCGCTTCGGACCAATCCTCAAAATGAGCTGCCTCACCGCTGCGGGCGATGTCTCCATAGCGCTCAATCCACTTCAGCTCGATGTTCGGCAGAATCTCACGCACGCGCTTGCCGATCATCGCACGCACACCGTCGATTCGGTCCTGCGCCGGGTTCGCATCCCGAATAATCACATCGTAGGCTTGCCCATTCTCATCGAACTGGATATCCAGCAGGCTGAAGCCCTCGTTAATGGAGTTGAAGATCGTGCGATAGCGCTCTTCACTATCTTGAAGCGCTAGCTCGGCGCGGGCACGCTCCACGGCGGCCCAGGTACGCTGGGCTGTCTCTTCCATAAGGTGGATTTCGTCGGTGGTCCAGGCGCGCGACTCTGTCTGGTGAACAAAGAGAATCGCCACCAGGCGCCCCCCTTTGATTAGCGGGATATTGACGGTGGCGCCGAGCTGCAGCACCGCATGCGCTTCCTTCTCCGCCGGGCTCAGTGCCGGATTTTGGGCAATATCCGAATACACCACGGTGCGCCCAGCCCGCATTTGTGTCACAAGCTCAGGGCCATAGTCCAGGTAGGTATACACCCCCTCTATGCCTGGCACGCCGCTGGTGTAGTTGCGCGTTACCGCCACATGCACATCGTCGCCCTGGTCCTCGGCATAGCCCACGCGGCTGGCTCCCAGGTACTCGCCCAGTGTGCGTGCGGCTTCATAAAGAACCTCCTCAGCATCTGTTAGTGGGCGCAAGCGGTCGTTCAAGTTCAGTAGAAATCGCTGCCACTGTTCCGAGGAGCGAAGGATTCCTGTGGCCTGCTCCAGAGCCATCTCCGCCTGTTTACGCTGCGTTGTCTCAAAGACATTGACCAGCACACCCGCGACCTCACCCGCCTCATTATGTATGGGGCTATACGAGAGCGTGAGCCATACCTCTTCCACGGTTCCCTCTCTTGCCAGAGGATAGAGCGTATCTTCAAAGGAAACCGACTCGCCTGCAAACACGCGCTTATAGATCGGCTCGTTGATGTGCCAGACCTCGGGCCAGCAGACTTGATTCGATTGCCCGAGCCCACCAGGGTGCTTGCTACCCATAAGGTCCCTGTAGCCATTGTTGTAGATCTGTATAAGTTCCGGTCCCCAGAGCACGATGTTGGGAAACGGCATGGCCAGCACCATTTGCACAGCGGTTTTGAGACTTTGTGGCCATGATTCCATAGGCCCAAGCGGAGTAACAGACCAGTCAAAGCCCCGCACTAACTCGGCCATCTCTCCAAACTCTCGGTCCGCCATACCATCATATTACGCGCGAAACACCGGGCAGGTGTCAGGCAAATCCCCACACAAACACGGCACGCTTTGGAACCTGGTAATTGAGCGTGTCCCACTCGATAGCCAGTTCTGCGTAGCTTAATCCTGCGGGATTCCCCTATGCGTTTGTCAGGAAAATTCTTACGAACGGGTCGGAATGGCGAGCATAATAACAGCGAAGGAGGAGTTTGGCATGTTAGCCGAAGAGAAGTCAGAGCGACGAATTGAGCCAGTAGAAACTCGAATGGAAGAGGGTTCGGATTCCGGGAACAGCTACCGTCTTTTTTTAGTAGATGACCACTGCCTGCTTCGCGAAGGGCTGCGTGCCCTGATCGGGCGACAGAAAGACCTGTCTGTAGTAGGTGATGCCAGCAGTGGAAAAGCCGCCTACCAAAAAATCGGGCGCTTGCTCCCTGATCTGGTGCTCATGGATATCTCCATGGAGGGCTGGAATGGGATTCAGACCACAGAGCGCATTAAGATGGAATGGCCGCAGATCAAGGTGCTGGTGTTCTCCATGCACGAGGAGCGAAGCTACCTGCGCGAGCTGTTTCAGGCCGGTGCCAGTGGGTATGTACTGAAGTCTTCTTCGGCAGACGAAGTACTGAAGGCGATTCGCAGCACACTCCGGGGGGGAGTGTATGTGGACTCCAAGCTAGGAGACAGCCTTCTGGACCTGCTGCGGCGCCCCGTGAGCGCTCCGGTAATCAAAGGAGTGGCGCTTTCCGAGCGGGAAGAGGTGGTCCTGAAGCAAGTGGCGCAGGGCTATGCCAATAAAGAAATCGCGGCGCAGCTGGGTATCAGTATCAAGACCGTGGAAACTCACAAAGCCCGCGCCATGAACAAGCTGGCGCTGGATAGCCGGGTGGAGCTGATTCACTACGCCATGGCCCGGGGCTGGCTTACGAACAGTTAAGCGGGAAGTACACCTGCACACGCGCCCCGCCATCTGGAATGTTCTGAAGAATAAGCTCGCCTTCCAGGTCCCAGCGGCACAGAACATCCACGATCTCCAGCCCCAGCTTCGCGTGGGTATCAGAAGCGAAGTCCTTGGGGAAGCCCTTGCCACTGTCGGAGACTTCCAGGCAGAGCAGCGAGGAAATCGTCCCCGGTGGGCAGGTGAGTAAGCCCAGAGATACTGTCACCTCTCCCGCGCCATGCTTTTCGGCATTGGCCACCAGCTCGTTTAGCACCATAAGAAAAGAGAGGCACTGCTTCAGCGGTAGGGCGCCTGCGGTCTCTGTATGGAGGATAAGCGGGCTATTCCCGGCGATTCGCTGCAGTTGCCGGGTGAGACTGGCAAGCAATGGCGCCAGGGCGAGCGATTCTATCGGCTGTTCCGCCTTTAACTGGCTACGAAGATAGCGCTGAAGCCCCGCAAACAGCCGCAGATGCGAACCGAACCGATGCCGGGCGCCTGGTGCTTGCGATAGCAGGTCATGTAACAGATAGAGATTGCTGGAGATAGTATTTCGATTGGTGATCAAGGCGCAGTCGCACGAAGTAGTTACGACCTTGGAATCTACTCCTTGCCAGGAAAGTTCACTTGCACCCATAAGAGTATTATTTCCTGGTTGCTAGAAAATATCGTCAGGAGAATAGGTATGCTTGTCAGGACTTTGCCGCATAGCTGCGAAATGTCAGAATAAACCTGAGTTCCGATTCAGGGTTATTCTGATTCCCTACAAGAAAGCATGGCCTATAACGGCGATGTCACTTTCCGATCAACGACGATCGAAACCCTAGAAGGAGCGTTGGGGACTGACGCTCCTTCTTTTCTCTTTTCCACCGAGAAGCATCCATAGATTTCCTGCAACTTTCTTCTTTATATTCCTTGACAGGTATATGCTTTGTGAAGTATATTGCAGTTGTGGGAAGCATATTCGAGGTTATCGCGGAACCGAACCGACGGGCGATACTGGGCCTTTTGATTCTCTCGCAGCAGTCTGTAGGAGATATCGAGCGGCAGCTGGGCATGTCTCAGCCGACCGTTTCCAAGCATCTCAAGGTATTGCGTGAGGCCGGGTTCGTAGAGGCGACAGTAGACGCGCAGCGCCGATTGTACCGACTAAAGCCGGAGCCGCTGCAGGAGCTGGATGCCTGGTTAGCGCCGTTTCGCCAGCTCTGGTCGGCGCATGTAGACGCGCTGGAGCGCCACCTCGATCAAATGGAACAGACCACGCCAACAAACGGGAAGGCAACATCCAACGACGATGAATAAGCACGAGACATACACACCTGGCCCCGCCAGCGGTGCACAGGTACAGAAAGAGGGAGAGAGCTGGACCCTGGTGCTGGTGAGAGAGCTACGGCACACACCAGAGAAGGTCTGGGAGGCGATCACTGACCCTGCGCACCTGCGAGAGTGGGCACCCTTCGATGCGGATAGAAACATGGGTACGGCAGGTGCTCGGGTGAAACTTACCACTATTGGAGCCTCCAACACACAGACCACGGAGACAGAGATTACTCAAGCAGATGCCCCAAGACTGCTTGAGTACAAGTGGGGAGATAGCGATCTTCGCTGGGAGCTAGAGCCTACTGCGCAGGGTACGCGCCTGACCCAGTGGGCGAAGATCAATCGCCGCTTCATCTCTATGGGCGCCGCCGGTTGGCATATCTGCTTCGATGTCATGGATCACCTGCTGAGCGGTACGCCGATTGGCCGCCTGGTTGGGAGTGAGGCGCTGCACTTCGAAGGCTGGCAGCGCCTGAATGCCGAATATGCGGAGCAGTTCGGTGTCGAAGCTCCGAAATGGTAGACAAAATGGAAAACGCAGAGACAGGAACCACCAAGAAGCCCCGCGCCAGCAAGCCGAAGCCCGATACCGAGAGCGAGGTGCTGGAAGCAATCGCCGCTATGCCTGAGGCCGACCGTGTACTGGCCGAGGGGCTCCATACGATTGTGAAAGCCAGCGCCCCCATGCTCACCGCAAAGCTCTGGTATGGCATGCCCGCCTACGCCAGAGATGGCAAGATAGTCTGCTTCTTCCAGAGCGCGAAGAAGTTCAATACCCGCTATGCCACCCTGGGATTCCAGCACGAAGCGAACTTGGACGACGGTGGTATGTGGCCAACATCCTTCGCGCTGATACAGCTAACGGATACGGAGAAAGCACGTATCACCGCGCTTGTGAAACAGTCCATTAGCTAAGGCAGGAAGTAAGTAGGAGAGGCGCTCAGGTCGGCAAGTACGCCCTCCTGCTTCGGCTCCCAGTCCAGGGCTTTTCGGGTTATCGCGCTGGAGGCTTTGCAATCCAGACCGGCGAAGTGGAAGAACCAGGTGAAATACGCCTGGGCTTCCTCTGCTTCCAGCGAGCGAACAGGAAGGTCCAGGCGTTTTCCGATAGCTTCGGCGATATCCCGAAAGGCCACTCCGGCTTCAGCGACCGGGTGGTAGCGCTTCCTGGTTTCACCGCGCTCCAGTACCAGCCGATAGAGGGGCGCCGTATCTAGCAGATGTACGGTGGGCCAGCAGTTCTCCCCTGTCCCCATGTAGGCGGCAAAACCTTTCTGGCGAGCCAGGGTAATCAGAAGCCGAAGAAACCCCGGATCGTTCTCGCCATGGACGATAGGAAGGCGCACCACACGCACATCGGCGCCCTGGCTTACCGCGGCTTCCGCCGCCTGCTCGGTGGCTACCCGTGGGTTTGGGCTGCCTGCGGGTACCGGCATGTCTTCACTGACTTCTGCCCCACGAAGAAGGGCTGCCCCGGACGTTACGACGATAGGCCGCTGCGTGCCCGTATAGGCATCCGCGAACGTGGCGATAACCTTGCGATCGTTCTCGCAGGTCTCCGCGAACTTCGAAAAGTCATGGCTGAACCCGCAGTGAATCACGGCATCGCACTGAGAGGCAGCTTCGTGGAGTCCGGCATGATCCTCCAATGTGCCACGGCGGACGCCTGCGCCTAAAGCTACCAGTTTGGCCGCGCCATCATCAGAGCGGGAGAGGCCGAGCACGCTGTGCCCGTGAGCAATAAACTCCTGAGTGACGGCGGAACCTACAAATCCGGTGGCGCCAGTAACAAAAACTTTCATCTGTTTTCTCCTGAATTCTTGTGTTATTCTAAGCGTACTATGTTTCGTTATCCGGGTAAAGACGTGTCTTTATCCTGGTATAAGAAGTAACAGGATGAGTGAGGAAAGAGGCACGGGTAAAGCGCTGGGGGCGTATCTGCGGGATCGGCGCACGAAGCTGGACCCGGCTACCTTCGGCCTGCCACTGAAACGGCGACGCACTCCGGGACTCCGGCGTGAGGAAGTGGCGCAGCGTGCCTGTGTGAGTCCGACCTGGTACACCTGGCTGGAGCAGGGGCGGGGTGGCGCACCGTCTGCGGATCTCTTAGAGCGCCTGGCAGAGGCGTTGCTCTTAACCGATGTCGAGCGGGAGCATCTTTTTCTGCTGGGGCTTGGGCATCCACCTGAAACGCGCTATCCCACCGCCGGGGGAGTCTCGCCCCGGCTGCAGCGCATCATAGATGCCTTCGAGCTGAGCCCGGCGCTGGTGAAGACAACCACCTGGGATGTACTTGCCTGGAACCATGCCGCCGCCGTGGTACTCACCGACTACAGCAAGTTGGCGCCCTCGGAGCGGAATATCCTGCGCCTGATATTCAACAACTCCCGTGTGCGCAATGCCCAGGAAGACTGGGAGGCTGTGGCCTACTTCGCCGTCGCCGCATTTCGTGCCGATGCCGCCCGTATGGGATCGTTGCCCGAAGTACAGAATCTGGTAGAGGACCTATCGCGCTCCAGCCCCGAGTTCGCTGCCCTGTGGAAGAGTCACGAAGTCATGGCGTATGGCGAGGGCTCGAAGCGGCTGCACCACCCCATAGTGGGAGACATGGCGCTGGAGTACTCCGCGTTCCATGTAGACGGCAGGCCCGACCTGAGCATGGTTGTCTACAACCCGGCTACCTGCCAGGATACGGATAAGGTTCGGGAGCTTCTGGCCCGGCACGCCGCGGGTGTTACTTCTTCAGAGTCTTCTCTAAAGTAAAATCGTCCGGCTCGAACTCCAGGACTACGGAGTTCATACAGAAGCGCTTCCCAGTAGGAGGCGGGCCATCATCGAACACATGCCCCAGGTGGCTTGTGCACCGCCCGCACATCACCTCTTCGCGAACCATACCGATTGATGTGTCGGTTTCATAGATCACGGCATCTTTTCGGGCGGGTTCAAAGAAGCTCGGCCAGCCACACTCCGAGGCGAACTTGGCATCGGAGCGGAAGAGTTTGTTGCCACACACCGCGCAGTAGTACGTACCGACTCCCTTGAAATCGTTGTACTTCCCGGTAAAGGCCTGCTCTGTATGCTTCTCGCGGGCCACGGCGTAGACATCGGGCGGCAGAATCTTCTTCCATTCCGAGTCGGGCACATCCAGCTTTTTCGTCTCCGTGCGCGAATAATAGGGGTTCTTCTGAGGAGCCTTCTGCTCTGACTCTGTTGCCTGTGCTGCCTGCGGCTCCGGCGCTGGCTGGCACCCACTCAGCAGAATCCCCAGAGGCAGGAGGATGGTAAGAAACGTCGCTGTACCCTTTGTCATAGCAATCCTATGATACCTGCGGAGCGCGGAACCTTCCTGGATAGTGCACCGTATCAACAGCATGATATCAAAAGATAGCTATCACGATATATCGAGAAGGATATTTCTCTCAAAGGCTATGAGCGCTGGCGGCGCACTCCTGCTTGGGCCAACGCTGGCAAATGCATCAGCGGAAGACGAGGATCCACGTGTGGTGCAGGTGCTGGCAAAGACCATTGGAATAGACATGCACAACCATGTTTACCCGGCGGGCACAGAGCCTCATATGGGACCTCCGCGCCAGGAATCGCAGACAGCAGCAGTAACCCCGGAGCTTTCCATCGCCAATGAACTGAAACAGGCCGAACTCACGGCAGTATGCGCCAGCTTTGTGCTGGATTTCGCGCCGAATAAGAAGCCGGGCGATGCGCGTGAGAACTACCTGCACTGGCTTACGGCCATAGACACCGAGCTTCAAAAAGGGGAGCAGCGTCGCGCCCTAACGCTCAAGGACCTCCAGACCGCGCACAAAAATGGGCAGCCTACGATTATTCAGACCGTGGAAGGCGCCCACTTCATAGAGGGAAAGTTAGAGCGAATCGAGGAGGTCTACAAACGAGGACTGCGACATCTGCAGCTACTTCATGACAAGGACGACATGGTGACCCCGCTGGGTGATACCAATACGGGCGTCGCACATCTGGGCGGACTGACTGACTTTGGCGCTCAGGTGATAAAAGAGTGCAATCGGCTCGGAATTGTCGTAGACATGGCGCACGCCAGTCATGAGACCGTGCTGGGAACGCTGAAGGTCGCCACGAAGCCATTCTTGATATCGCACACTGGCCTGGACAGCAGACTCGGTAACAATCCACGATTCGCACAGATGATGAAGCCACGGCTTATCAGCAAAGAACACGCAAAGGTTGTAGCCGATGTAGGGGGTGTTGTCGGCGTCTGGACAAAGATGGCCGACTCTCTGCCGGAGTTCGTGGAGAATATCAAAGCCATGGGTGATGCCATCGGTATCGACCATGTGGGCATCGGGACCGATACTGACTTGCTATCGGCGCGTGTAGGAGCAGGCACCAACCGGGCGTGGCCGAATCTTACCAATGGCTTCTTCAAAGCTGTTGTGGCTGAGATGCTGCGCCAAGGCTTCACTCCATACGAAATAATCAAAGTTGGCGGCGGAAACTACTGCCGGGTGTTTGGCAAGGCGACTTCTAGATAAGCAATGCCTGAATTGGCTCTGCTATAATTTCGTAGTATCTAAATTTACAGGAGAGTGAATTGCGCTCGTTTTTCTCACATCGATTTCCCGTAGCTCTCGCTCTACTGGCGATCTCAATGGCCTGCTGGGCAATCGCCGGTTGTGGCGGCGGTGGAGGTACTCCTAATCCAACACCGACTCCCACTCCCACCCCTGGTTCTACCCAGCCACCTCCACCGCCGGGAGGTCCGCCACCTATAGGTTAAGCAGTCAGCGTATAATGCGGCAGGTCTTCCCATGAAACTGAGTCGTTTTCTGCGGTCTCTCGCACTCTGCTTGTTCTTGCTCGTTTTGCCCGCATGCGTTCGGGCGAAGCAGGACGATGCCCCAACCCGTGTGCGTGATGTGATCTATGGCCGAAAGCTCGGCGTGGTCACCACCATGGATGTCTTCAAGCCAGCCAAGCCCAACGGCATCGGCGTGATTTTCATGGTGAGTGGTGGCTGGGTTTCGTCGCATGAGGGCATCAACCCGGAGCTGGCGAAGATATTTACCAGCCGGGGGCAAACTGTGTTCATGGTGGTGCATGGTAGCCAGCCCAAGTTCACCCTGCCGGAGATTCTGCAAGATATCCACCGGTCCGTGCGCTTTATCCGCACCCATGCCGCGGAGTATGGCGTGGACCCGAACCGCTTGGCCATCTCCGGCGCCAGCGCAGGCGGGCACCTCTCCCTCATGATGGGCGCCTATGGCGGTCCTGGCGACCCGAAGGCGGCAGACCCGATAGATCGCGCCTCCAGCCAGGTACAGGCTATAGGGTGCTTCTTTCCGCCCACAGACTTCCTGAACTACGGGAAAGAAGGGGATAGCGCCATGGAGATTTCCACCCTGAAAGCCTTCTGGCCTGTCTTTACCGTGAGCGATGCCACCCCAAAAGCGGACCGAGATAAGCTCGGGCGGATTCTTTCCCCTATCTACGGTGTCACGGCGAAGATGCCCCCGACTCTTATTTTCCACGGCGACGCTGACACACTGGTACCCATTCAGCAGTCCGAGCGCCTCATGGCGAAGTTAGAGGAACTGAAAGTGCCGCACAAGCTGGAGGTCCGCAAAGGCAAGGGGCATGGCTGGCCGGAAATAGGTCAGGATTTTATACTGATAGCCGACTGGTTCACTAAATATCTGGGACAAGAGGGCGGGGGTAAAGGCTGATTTTGTAGTCATCTCGAAATCGCCTGGCTGTCCCTCTGAGGCGGTTGTCGTCGTCTACCTCAAGCAATCCATCTGGTCTTGTCGGGCGATTTCGAGATTGATTTCAGTATCCACCAGGAACATCAAAAAAGTATGAAATAGGTCCCTGTAATTCCGCTGTAAATCAGGAGGAACCGGTTTCCACCTTCTTTGCTATGGATTTCACTACGCAATTTGCGGCAGATGTTTTCTAGAGTGGAGAGGGAAGAAAATGCAAGAGAACTATACTGACGACGCTGTTGTCGAGACCGGAAACGGCGAGCATGTGAACCCGGATGGCGAGACCGATGCCCAGAAGGGTATGCGGGCTGGTGGCATCGGTGGGGCAGTCACTGGCGCGGTCGCAGGCTCCATGATGGGACCGGCAGGAGCACTTCTAGGCGCAGCGGTTGGTGGGCTGGTCGGCGCGGTCGCGAGCGGCGCTGCCGTGTCCGTGGCGGATCGAATGGACGATGATAGCGCCACCGATCACAACCCGGAGCCGGAGATGACTGCTCATGACCTCCCCGGCGTTCAAACTGGCGGCTATGCCAATGATGGCACCCCCGACACTCGCGGAATGATGGAAAAAACCGCCGATGCTATCACCGGTGACAACATCGACGATAAGACCGGCAAAGTCGTAGATGACCGCACGAACCTGCCCCTACGTGGGGAAAACTGGGACAGTGACCGTCGCTATGACGAGACCTACGATGAGCGGTTAGGCAATGGGCTTCCTGGGATTCAGACGGGTGGGTACGCCAACGATGGTAGCCCGGATACTCGTGGCATGACCGAGAAGGCAGCCGATGCGATTACCGGCGACTATATCGATGACAAGACAGGTAAGGTCGTCTCCGATGGTCCTCCCCCGCTTATCGACAATGGCATTCCCGGAGTACAGACAGGTGGACATACCAGAGATGGCTCGCCCGATACCCGAGGCATCAGCGAGAAAGTGGCTGACGCTGTAACCGGCGATAACACGGACGATAAGACCGGCAAACGCGTCTCGTAGAGCACGAAACCAGAGAAAAACGCCCCGCCACCAGCATAGGTGGCGGGGCGTTTTGGGCTCTCCGTATAATTCCCTCAGAAGAGCCAAATGACTGATGTAATTCCCATTGCCGAGCGTATTCTGGCCGAAGCCTGGAGCGGGGAGTATGCTTGGGCGAGATAGAGACACTTCGTGAGGGCAAGTGCTATCGGGGCAGTATTGCAGATGCTCCTGTGGAAGCGCCCACTAGCGTGATAGTGAAGAAAGCGTTGGCGGAGCCGGGCATTCCTCTAGATCCAGATACTACGGAAGGAAACCGCGAGCCCACTCCTGGAAGAATGGGCCGGGCTATCGTTCTTGAACAGCGTACTGCCCGATACCGGGCTAGTCCCCAGGTTCTATGGGGGCGACCGCGCTGCCTGCGTTGTCGTATCAGAAGACCTGGGGCAGGGCACCAGCCTGGTAGATGTGCTTCAGGGCACCGACCCGGACTACGCCCGAGAGTCCCTGGTCCTACAGGCACAGGCTCTGGCGGAGCTACACGCTCATACCCTGGGGCAGGAGGCACGCTACTGGCAAGTCCGAGATGCACTGGGACCACGGGGCGCACCGCGTGACTGGAAACGATATGGCATTCTGGAGGACACCCAGGGCTGGGGCAACCTTCGCGCCTTACAGCCAGAACTACAGAAAGCGTTCGACCAGCTCGGCCAGCACGTCCCCACCGCGTTCTGGGACGAATACGCCTCTCTGGTAGCCGCCATAGAGAATCCCTCACCCTTTCGCGCGTATGTGCAAAACGACTCCTGCCCGGACAACACGTTGATTACACCGGGGCGCCTGCGCTTGCTTGACTTTGAGCGCGGCGGGTATCACCTGTGCCTGTTAGATGCCGCCTACTGCCGCCTGAGCATGCCACATTGCTTCTGGGCAGCCCGCTTGCCAGCAGATATAGCCCCAATAGTAGAGCGCGCCTACCGTCAGCGCCTGGCCTATGCTCTACCCGAAGCGGCAGACGACCGCCTGTTTGGTAGAGCAATGACTGAGGCCTGCGCCTACTGGATCATCAGCAACGGTATGTGGATGGTGCATCGCAGCTTCGACCAGGACTTTCCATGGGGAGCTGCCACCTGGCGCCAGCGCGTGTTTCTCCGCCTGGAGCAGTTCGCCGCAACTACTAAGGAGTTCTCTCACCTACAAGAAATGGGAGCCGCTGCACGTGAGACCCTACGCCGTCTGAAGACCCACTGGACCTGCGAACCTATGCCATACTTTCGCGCTTTCCGCTGATCGTTGAGAAGTATCCAGCGATTTCGCTCCATTGATGTAATATGGCGAATAAAGTCGAGGTAATCCATGGATTGGGCATTAGCGCTTGTTTTTCTTTTGCCAATGTTTCTGGGAATGGTTGCCGTTGCCGTCCGACTTCGGGGATGGATACGAACTGCCGCTATTCTGTTAAGCCACTTCATTCCTCTGGTAGGGCTTATCGCCGTGATTGGCTGTCTGTTCGTTCCACCAGAGAATCCGGAAAAACCATGGGCGTTAGATCGGGCGGGGCGATACTGGCTGTTTGGGATTATCTTTTATTTTGCCGTGGTGACCACGCTAGGAATGTTTCTTGGTATGTCATTATCGATGAACACTTCGGAAAAAGACCGGACTTTATGTACCGTCTGGGCTATCAGCGCTTTCGTCGTCGTACTCGTCTCCGGTTTTCTGATTGCACGATCTGAGCCCCCAGAACGATAGACTAATTTCCGCCGTGTTGAACAGATTACATTTTTGTAGAGTTTGTGGTTTGTACCAAGACGACCCTCCATGGGGAATTACAGGGCATGATCCCAATTTCCGGATTTGTGAGTGCTGTGGTATTGAGTTCGGTTTGGACGACCGTTCCAAGGAGGACGTGAGGGAGTATCGGCAGGGATGGATGCAAAACGGCTGCAAATGGTTCTGGAGGAAGAGCAAACCTGCTGATTGGGATATAGCGGTGCAGCTATCTAATGTAATGGAAGATTCTGAAATAAATGACGCTCTGATTGCACTGTCACTCTTATAATACGACGCTCCAGCGATACAGTGTCATTCAATCCTTTGGAGCACACATGAGAAAAATCGAAATCCAAAATCCCATATCCTACTTTGATACACGTCCGTACTCAGAGTGCCTTGTGCTTTCTGTTCGTGTTTCTGATGCAGATAAGATTGTCGAGGTCGTATGCGACTATTTCGACTTGCAGAAACTTCTGCAGGACAAGATGTCGAATTCCGAACAGAATGGCAGTACAGGGGAGAAAATTAGGGAGTTCCATCGTATTACCTTCTTGGGAGTATCAAATGTCGAACGAA
This sequence comes from Armatimonas sp., assembly GCA_049840835.1. Classification (GTDB taxonomy): domain Bacteria; phylum Armatimonadota; class Armatimonadia; order Armatimonadales; family Armatimonadaceae; genus JANLTX01. Next base: position 450,301 of record JASGJG010000003.1, read on the forward strand.
AAAACACGACCTTGCGTCACGGGTTTCAAGACTTTGATGCTCACTCCCTTAATTTTGGCCCTGGGGCAGAAGGGCACGCTGCTATAAATTATATTGCTATCAAACAAGATGTTGATGATCTATCCGCAAAGGTAGCCTGTCATTCGGGGTTAGGAGACTACACTTTTTCCTGCAATAGAGTTTCCGTAGATGCTATTAGCTGTCGCTCGGTCAAAGTCGGTCCTCAACAGTGGGAGTATTACGATGTAGAAACAGGACGACATGTTGAATTCAAGCAACCGTTCGGTAAATGTTCTCACCACGCGTAAGATAAAAAATGAGTCAAAAAGCCTGCCTCTATTGTGGACAAGGAAGCCTGTACAGGATCACCATTCGTAAGATAGGAATTGACTCGTACATCTGCGATGAATGCGATACCGTCTGGTTGAAGTATGAAGATGTTCGTGATGGCACCGGGGCATTTGCTGACTATCTCATCAGGTGGCTCGGCTCAACTGAGATGGATTATCACGCGGAGTTCGAGTATCACGAAGTTTGGCCCTGGCCCCCTCGATCATAGGCGTGGCACTTTCTCGCCGATGTGGAAATCTTCAGATAAGTCTATTCCGCAGTAGCATCAAATAAGAAAGAATAACTAATATGGATATCAAAGTAGAGATATGTAGCCCTCCAGATAGAGAGAATCTTGTTATCGCAGTAATGATCGAAAAGCGGCAATTTTGTGAGATCAGTCAAGAAGATGGGAAATTAGAATGGGAGTTTTATCCAAATAAGGACAATCTGCCCTGGGTTATAGAACACGGGGAATTTATAAGCACATTGAGGAAGTCTCTGGAAAGGCTGGACTCGATAAATCAAACGACGGTCAAGGTAACGAATTTCAAAGAAGAGTAGGCAGGATTATAGATGGGTATCAACAGATTGTCGAGACCCAGGTAGTCACTGAGCGCGGGTGAGAGACCAGTGGAGCGCCAGTAAGTAGAGTCTCGCTCTGCTCTAAATCACTGTTGGCATCTGTGGTGTAGGCAGTCAGGGAATCCAGGCCCGGTAGGTGCAGGGTGTGTTCTTCCGTGGTCGTGTTTACGACCACCACGGCATGATTCGTGGCTTCCGGGCTGCGCCAGGCGGAGATATACAGGCCGTCTATTTCCTCGGACGGGGTGATGTGGAGGCGCTGCCAGCCGGGGCGCAGGAAGCGGGCGTAGTTGCCCATGACCCAGAGGTTCTTGGCGGGCCGGATGCCCTCGTTTGGCTCCAAGTAGATAAGCCCGTCTTTATAGTCATACGGCGAGAGGGCGAGCCACCAGAACCAGCCGGACGCATCAGCGTGCACAAAGTCCTGGTGCATCATGCGAGCCACGCGTAGGGCGGTATCTATCCCCAGGTCACGCCCCGGTTCCATGATGCAGACTTCGGACTGATGGAAGTGGCTACCCGGCAGGTGACGGTTGACGGTGGCGCGCACGGCTTCGCGAAGGTGCTGGCTCTCTTGCGGCGGGTCGTAGGTCCAGTAGCCATGGCCGCAGATCTTTCCCTCGCAGAGCGGGGCCAGGTCTTTTAGCTGCTCCCGGCTCTTGCCCAGGCCTCTGGCTTCGTTGCCGTGGATATAGGGCTTCTCTAAGAGGTCATCGTCTATCAGAAAGCGCAGGTCGGCGGCTTCGGTGAGGTCGATTTCAATGTGCAGATCGCGCCGGTCTAGCTCGGCACGCAGGGCTTTCGCGACAGCGGCAATTTCCTCGTTGGAGAACCGGCAGCCTTCCTGGGAGCCTTCTTCCCAGTCCCACTGTGGTTCATTCACCGGGCTGATGCCCGTAAAAGGGAGCCCGATACGCTTAAAGTGCTCCACCACATCGGCTAGAAAAGCGGCAAACTCGCCCTCCGCGCCGGGCTTCAGGTTCGTGGTGTCTGTGGGATTGGTCTTGTCCTGGGTGGCGCGACCATTGCGGGTGAGCCAGATAGGCGGACTGTTGGCAAACGCGGTGCGATGGTGCGCCCCACGCTCTTCAGCGGCACGCAGGAACCACTGTTGCCCGGCGTGGCAGGTTGGGTCGAACGGGGCATCTGCTGTGCGCTTAAAGCAGGCTGGGTGGCGCCACGGGTCCGACGGATTCTGCTCTACCCATGCCGCGCCTGCCCCTATGTTGAATCGAACTCCCGAGAGCCCCGCTCCGGTTTCCGGGCAGAACAGCAGGTCCGCCAGCCGGGTTTTGTTCGCCTCACTCCAGGTCTCGCCGACAGGATCGCCACTCCAGGCCAGCGATGCCCCGATACCCTCTATGGTCTGATAGGTGCGACTCGGATCCAGGGTCAGCGTGATAGTCATGGGGTAGGCGCCTGACCCAGCGTAGTTCCTTCCAGAAAGTCTGTGGGCAGGAAGTAGAGGGTGGAGAGGGCTTCCCCGCGTAGAAGTGCGATGGTGCGCTCTACAGCCGCCTCTGCCATGCCCTCGATGTTCACCCGAACCGAGGCGACGGTGTGACCGGTACGAGTCTCCCAGGGCAGGCCATCGTAGCCGATGACGCTGAGCTGTTGCGGTACGGAGATACCCTGCTCGGCGCAGTAGTCTAGAAAATGATAAGCCAGGCTGTCTCGTGGGCAGAAGAGGGCGGTTACAGGCTCAGCAGCGTTGACTAGAGCGTGCATCTCGTCCTGCTGACAGATGCAGTGGGCAGGCAGGTCCACGCCATACTTACCCAGCTCCTGGCGCAGCAGGCTCACGCGGCGGTAGAACTCTGGAGTGTTACCTTCATCATGGAGCACCCGGATATTCCGGTGCCCGAATGCGACCAATCGCTCGGCAACCAGACGCATACCGCCTTCCACATCCGATGTGACCTGCGGCAGAACACCGTCTACCTGCCCGCCGATTAAGAGAGTGGGTAGGCGTGAGTCTTTCAATAACGTGAGCAGCGGGTCATGGGCGCGTGGGGCGAAGAACAGCACGGCATCGGCGATGCCGCCATTTAAGTGCTCGTGAATCTCCTGCGGGGAGCGCGAGAAATCACAGTGAATCAGCAGGTCGTAGCCACGGCTGCCTGCGGCCCGCTCCAGCGCGGTACTCAGGGTGTTCATGTACGCATCCTGCGGAGTGCGGGTGCGATAGCCATTGAAGAAGCTCAGGATATGGGTCTGGCGCCCCTGCATGGAGCGGACGAGCCTATTGGGCGCGTAGCCCAGCTCTTTGGCGGTATCCTGGACACGCTGAGTCACATCGGCGGAGATGCGATACTGTCCGGGCTTGCCACTGAGGGCTTGCGATGCGGTTGCGATAGAAACCCCGGCTTGGTTGGCGACATCGACCAGGCGCGTGCGACGGCGTGGGAGGGTGGTTCCGTTACTCATTTTATTTGCTAAAATATTGTAGCACGCACGCATTCGTCGGGTTTCCTGGTTTTGTGTCCCCTGGTTAGAGGGTGACTCCTGAGACTACGGTGGAGTAGATGGTATTTGCCTCGGCATTGAGGGTGAATTTCTTTCCGCTAACAGGCACACTGGAGGAGAACAACAGCTTGCTCCCATTAGTATTCGTGGTTGTAACCGCAGCACTGGCGCCGGTTATCTGCGACAAACTGGTGAGATCGTAGACAATGTTCTGTGCATTGCCGTAGTTGACCGTAATCAAGACCAGCTTCTGGCTGGCGCTATCGTAGGCCGCGATAGAGTTGTGATCGTTGTTTCCGATGACTTTGTAGCCCGGCCGTAAGAACCGTGTGAACTGCGCGAACACGTAGTATTTATAGTAAGCCCAGGCGGGCTGAGCGCGAGTGGGGGAGGTTTCATCGGCAGCATTGCCGTAAGCTCCGTTCACCAGACCCCAGGCAGAGTAGGGTTCAACCGGTTGCCAGTACACCCATGCCGTTGGGCGTAGATAGGTGAGATCCTCGGTGATGGTCTGGGCTAAGGTCATGCCGCCGCCTTCACCATCGCCATACTCCGAGACCCAGAGCCGCTTGTTGCCCACGGATGTCTTTAAGTTCTGCCGCGCCGTGTTGTCTCGCCAGGGCGCCTGTCCGTTGTAGGCGTGCACATTGACCTTGCCTACCAGACTGGCGACATTGGTGTTGACCCCATTGACCACCACGCTCTGCCCCTTGAAGTAATTGTAGGTAGAGAGCGACTGAGTCATAGTGTTCTCATCGGATGCCGCGATAGTGACTCCGCTCAGGCCACGGGAGTTCAGCTCCTCGCGCAGGTACCCCAGAATCTCTTTCTGAACGGCACTGGAAAGATTGACCCCTTCCTGGTCTTTCGGATACGTCCACCAGCCCGCCGATGGCTCATTGAACGGTGACAGGGACGATACCGTGACCCCCCAGTTCGTATGGGTGTACTGCACCACGCTGGCCAGATACCGGGCGAAATCACGGCGATTCCAGGATTGAAGTGCTCCGCCCGCCGAGCTTTTCTCGGTGGTCATCCACCACATAGGGGCATTGGCGAAAAACTCAAAAGCCACGCCCCGGTCTCGTGCGGCCCACATTAGATTCCGCTGGTTGGAGTCTCTGTACCAGTCCCAACTACTCGATGTGGGGCTGGTGTCGTACCAGTCTTTCCAGTAGCCATCGATATCCTTGTACCAGGGCTGGCTAGAGGGCTTGTTATCCACAGTACCCCCAATATTATCTGCAGGCAGCCCGCCACCGCCTATGTTGTAGCGTGCGATATTCAGCCCCAGCCCAGGCAGGTTCTGCCCTTTGAAACTGACCGTATTCAGGGTAAAGATGAGATCCGCATAGAGGGTCTGGTAGCTAGAGTTGCCGACTCCCTTGCCCCACCACGCCAGCGAGCACCCCCAGCCCTCCCAGGTGCCACGGTTCTCGTTTTTATTGACTTTGAGGGTGTAATCGGCACGCGCTCCCGCGGCCAGTAGTGAGAGCGCTATTAGCGCGGTAGCGAAACAACAACCCTGTTGCTTTACCAACACCCTGTTAACTCCTTTGTTTAGATAAAGTATTTTAGCAAAACGATTATATCGTATTAAATTTAGTTTGTCTAATTCCCTGCCCTTGAGAGTGCATGTGGGTAGGAAAAGCCTGTGCCGCGAGAGTAGAGTAAAACGCAGAGCGAGATGTCGAACTATGTATTTGGATATTGTTCCACTGCTCCTCTATCGGAGGAGGACAGAGAATCCTTAGTGCGTTTCGTGAGAGAGAAGACTTCGACGGGCTTCCATATCATTGATGAGAGCCAGGTACCCCCTGCCTATAAGGCCCCGATAGATGGCAACTACACCTACTTCATCATCAGCGATGGCAATAGTACTCTGCTCGCTACGTACTTAATCTTCGAATCAGATTGGGCAGATGGAGCCAATACTTCGTTGCCAAAGCCTTGGAAAGACAGAATCGCTTTAATTATTCAGACCGTTGGTCTGCTGGCCGTCCGAACTGGCATCCGAGGAACTCACCCTGGTAATCAGCGAGAGTGACCAGATAGAAGGCCAGCGAGAGACGAGCTTTCAAGAGTTCTCAGAGGCGTTGTATAGCGACTTCCAGAGCCGAGGCATACCCTGCCTCATTTATTATATAAGGCAATAGAATAAGAGAAAAAATGGGCACGTATTTCTATTGCTGGTTCAGTACAATGGAAGGAATTCAATGACCAGGCAATTATCGCTCAGGCGCTCACTGGATCTACGATGGAGAACTTTGGCAGTCACCGGACTTCTTGTGATTACACTGTTTCTACCTGCCTTTAGCCAGCCACACAAACTCATTGTATCCAGGAAGAGCGAAACCAAAGCTATAGGAATAGTGACCTCTGAGTTTTCGATATATCCTATTCGGGGCTTAGCGTTCTGGCATAACTCGCCACACTTCATGAAGCATGCCGGTAGCAGGCAGTTGAGTTATGAAAACGCAGATCATAGCCTGACTATTTTGAGAATCCCCAAAAAACGTAGCTGGCACTTTCTCTGGTTCTGGCAAGAAGAGTTTTTGATGGATGCAGCCTACTTTGAGGGCATCGGGAATATCAACCTGTTTTCGTTTCTGGACAAGACGCAGCCAGAGCTAAAAATCCGCGCCGATGCCGCAATCAGCGCCTATAAACAGGCGCTTGAGTTTCAGCCTCAGAATCGCTCTCTGCTTCTATTCCGAATAGGGCAAGCTTATGTATTTTCCGGACGAGACTCTGAGGCTATTCAATCACTGAAGAAGAGTCTGGCATGTAGCAACGCAAGCGAACGAGCAGTTTTCCTGGAGTTTATCCACTCGAAAGGGCTTAGCTCTGATTTTTAGAGACGGAAGGGTCTAACCTGCCCGTGCCTGCCTGTGCAGAGCATCCAACTGAGACGGTGTAACGGCCACGAACTCTGGTCCCAGAATCTCCAGAGTCTTCTTCAAATCCCCCAGGTTCGAGCCCCAGTTCCAGATGAAGGCATTCAGGAATGCGGGGCGATTTCGCCCGGCCCGACGCCGAATCTGCCCCGCCAGGTTGTCTGGCCCGCTGCCGTTGGTGGCCGCGCGGTACACGGTCTGCCCACCGGGCAGGGTATAGGTCAGTTCGGGGTAGCGCTCGGGGCCAGCATGCCCATAGTCCGGCATCAGGAACTTGGTTTCCGGCAGCAGCGTGCCCACCTCCGCGATGTCCTCGGTGCGGACGTTCATAAGCCGCAGAGTCTTCATGTCCATGCGGTTCATGGCCGCCTGGGTCTGGTCGTAGAACCAGCGCAGAGCGGCGTGCCGGTCCTTCAGTGCTGTGCCCCACGACGGTGGGTAGATATAGGCTGCACCAGAAACATCGCACAGGAACTCATCGTTGGTGGTCGCGTTTTCGTAGTACCAGCGGGCCCAGGTCGGCGCGAGGTCTACTAGGCCCGGACCCATGCCCCAGCCCACCGGGAACGAACCACGGACCGGGTCGTTGAAGTACCGACGGAAGTATCCGCGCCAGGTGCAGAGGTTGTCGCCATCGCTCATGGTGAAGCACACATAGACCTTGCTTCTATCCAGCGTGGGCGGCGCAGGGCGTGGCTTCTGCTTCAGCGTGGGGGCGGGCACCCCACTGTGCACCGAGAGATTCGTAATCAGGTCGCTCACCAGCGTCGGCTTCCCGAAGCGGCTGCCAAGGGCTACACCGTCCTCTTCCTGGAAGCCCTGTCCGTCGCCATCCCACCAGAACCCGCGGATAATCGCACCGAACGGCATCTTCGCCAGGTATTCCCGTAGCTCGTTGCGCTCCGCTTCCATCGTCGCGCCAGGTTGCTCCTGCGCATAGGGGCCTGTAATCCAGAACACGGAGGCTCGCGCCGCCACCAGCTGGTCCAGCGCACCTTTATCGAACACACGCGGGTCTAAACTACAGGTCAGATAGGGGTCCAGCTTCGGCGCTACCTGCGTTCGTAAAAATCGCAGGGCGTCTGCGTTATTCTTGAACTTACCCCGCAGGTCCATGGCTATCGGCAGGCGATGCCGACTCGCCAACCCCGCATCCCACGCCAACAGCAAGTTATCTGCCCCACAAATAGAGGCCGCCACGCACGGTGAGACATAGATCTTCGGGTCACAGACCACCGCGCCTTTGTAGGCGCTCTTGAACGTGGTCAGCAGGTTCCAGGGATTGCTCTCCGTAGTCCACCCAGTAATCTCGCCCTGCCGCTTCAGCTCCTCTAGCCAGAACTGGTCATCATCATCGGTAAGGAAGTAGATACGGGGCTGGGCACGGTTGACCAGGCCCTGAAGCGTAAAGAGCAGCGTCTTCTCTTCTTTGGAGAGCTTGCGAATATCCGATACGATCAGATTCTTGGCAGGCCGGGGCATCTTGGGCTGGAACGTGTCATACCCACGCTTCACCATTGGCAGTGTCACATTCGTGTAGGTCTTCGGCTTCGGCAGGCCGCCTAAATACGCATACGCCTTGCGAGTCTGCGCCGCCGAGAGCAGATTGCGCTTTGCCAGCACACCTACAATCGCCCGGTTCAAGAGCTGGCGGGTATCGTAGCTTTCCCGCTCCCCGGCTTCCATACGATAGGTCCAGGCATCTACAGCGCCCGCGAACGCGCCGGATTTATGCACCAGCATAGCGGCAATCGGCTCTTTCACCGTGCCGATAGCGGGAATCAGCTCCACACTTGCCGGAATCGTGGCCGGGTCCAGCCACTGCGGCGCGGGGCTGGGCTTGTTCGGTTCGGTCACGAAGCCCTTCAGTTTCCACGGATCGCCTGCCGCCACGCGCTGCGGACCAGGATTGCTGGCAGGTCCTGCAAACCCACCCACCCCGATAGCGCCTGTGCCGAAGCGTGCGGGGTCGTCTTTATGGCCTAAATCGTCCCACCGATTCTCTCGTCGCGCGATGGCGTGGGTGTACGGAATCCCCGTGGTTATCAGCGACCCACCCGCTTTATGAAACGCAATCGTGTTGGCAAATGCGGCATCCGGATGGTTGTTGCCATAGAGCATCACCAGCGCGGCGAATTTCTCCGTGGAGAATCGGGCCGGGTCTGCCAGCGCGTCTACCCCCAGCAGCTCAGCCTCAATGCCCATCTGCTTGAGGTCACTGGCGAGAGTATCCGGCGCAAGCGCCCACCCCACACCATAGCGGGGAAAGTCATTCTCAGAGAAAACGGCCACACGAAGGGGAGAAGAGCGGTGAATCATCGTTGTATTTCCGATTTGTTATACCGGATGGAACGCACCGTTGAGTCCGAGGGATTGAAATCCCTCGGACTCTGAAGGTCTATAGATTTCGCCGACAATCTTCCTAAAAGCTCAGTTAAGGTATCCATCTTGGAGAGACTACAGTGATTGATTTCGATGCTCCCTATACCCTCGCCTCAGCAAAAGAGCGCGAGCGGCGTACCGCTCTGCTCTACGAACCGCACATAATGCCTCTCGTAGCGCATCTGAAGGGCGTTCGTAAAGCAATGGGAAGTAACTACGAGATGCCTTCCTTTGATCCACTCGATGGTGGTATCCATGCCCGAGCGCTATTTCTTTTGGAAGCACCGGGACCGAAGGCAGTAGGGTCAGCGTTTATCTCTCGCAATAACCCTGATCCAACAGCCAGGAATCTCTGTGAACTGCTCGCTAGTGCAGGCATAGCACGCAAGGACACCCTTATTTGGAATATCGTTCCCTGGTATGTGGGCGATGGAGAAGGGCGTATCCGTGCAGTAACGCCAAGCGACATTGGCTCTGCATTGCCACACCTGAAATCACTATTAGAACTACTTCCAGAACTGCGTGTAATAGTCCTGGTTGGTAAGAAGGCACAGTCAGCCGCATCCGAAATCAGGCTTATGAGCGAGGTGCCTCTGGTCATGACACATCATCCCAGTGCCCGAGTATTCAATGTATGGCCCGAAAAGCGCGGGGAAGCAGAGCGCGATTTTGGGCGTGTTGCTGAGATTCTCAGTTAGCTGAAGGCATCCATTTATACCAAAAACGCCTTTTGCCACTAGTTAATGAGGCTGGCAGTGTCTTCTATGTTAGATACGGAGGGAAAAGCAAAGGCCGCAGGAATCATGAGTTCCTGCGGCCTTTGCTTTTTTTAGGGTTCCTGACCGTCATGCATCAGCGTGCGGCTCCGTATGCCGACCTGAAGGACGGGGCTGGAAAATCGCTTCGCAGTGGGATTAAACCCTTGTATACGGATTTCGGGTAGCTGCGACCACCAATTTTGATTATCTCACGATTAGGGCAATTTTACAAACAAAAGAGCAGGTAAAATAGCTAGTTTGTAAGAAGAAAAGAGGTTTTATGAATCACATTGATAGAAAATTTCCCGCTATGATAAGCAATTCACACCGCGCTAGCATTGACTAGTGTTCGGCCTCTAACCTTGCCCCGGAGTATCCGAGCGGCGACATCGGGCACGTCGCTTAATGGAACCTCTTCAATGGTAGATGCTAGCTTGTCCAGGTCTAAGTCACTAGCCAGCCGCGCCCACGCTGTACGGCGCACCTCCACTGGAGCGTTTACAGAGTCGATACCCGCTAGAGTCACATTGCGCAGAATGAAGGGCAGCACCGACGTGGGAAGATCTCTCCCCTGCGCCAGGCCGCACGCCGCAACCACACCCCGGTAGTCCGTTTGGGCCAGCACGTTCGCCAGCGTATGGCTGCCTACTGAGTCCACAGCGCCTGCCCATTTTGGTGAAGCAAGGGGCTTCCCCGGCTCAGACAGCGTATGGCGATCGATAATCTCCGTCGCTCCCAGCGCTTTTAGATACTCTGCTTCCTCGGGCCGACCAGTAGAGGCAATCACCCGGTAGCCCAGCTTCACCAGCAGTGCGATGGCGATAGAGCCCACGCCACCATTCGCGCCGGTCACCAGGATACTGCCACGCTCCGGGGTGAGTCCGCCGTGCTCCAGCGCCAGCACGCATAGCATGGCCGTGTAGCCTGCCGTGCCGATAGCCATGGCATCGCGCGTGGTGAATGGGGCAGGCAGGGGAATCAGCCACTCACCTGGCACCCGCGCCTTCTGGGCATAGCCGCCGTTGTGCGTCTGGCTCAGCTCCCAGCCATTAGCGACTACTTTATCGCCGGGCTGGAAATCCGGGTGCTTGGAGGATTCCACCGTACCCGCGAAGTCTATGCCCCCAATGAGCGGGTAGCTCCGCATGATGCCACCGCCTGCGAGCGCCACTCCATCTTTGTAGTTCACCGTGGACCACTCCACAGCAACGGTTACATTGCCATCGCCAAGCTCCGCTTCGTCGAAATCCTCAATGGCGGATGTGGTAGTGCCGTCGTTCTGTCGGGTTATCAGGGCCTTGATGCTCATAGGTCTGAAACACCTTTTAGCCTGACGGCGTTCCGACTAAAGCAATAACCCGGCCCCGAAAATTTTTCGATCAGGAATCAGCGAGAAGGAAAGTAACCGAGGTGAAAATCACCTCGCCCTGGCGCGTATCGTTGTTATCCAGCCCTCAGTCATGTTCTTTTTGAAGTGGGTGTAATAGCCCTCATAGCCTTTTGAGTCCAGGTAAGGGCCGATGTTGTCCAGCTCTGCCCGAATCTTTTCGGGCAGAAGCCTCAAGATGACTTTTAAGTAGTAAATATAGAAAATCATGCATAAGTAAAACTCCTGCCATTTTCTCTCGGAATTGGCATTCTTCGTATCCAGGGATATGGCGATGATCTTATAGGGACATGACTTAACTAAGGAGTTATTATGAAAATCTTTACTGAAGCATATAGTATCGACGGCAGATTCAAATTTTTCCATGCTGAAGTTTTCATAGTTCTTCAGTAAGTCGAAAGCAGTAATAGACGATTGGCACAGTAAGTCTGTATCAAACTTGGTTACAGAATTACAAATAAATAGATTTTCATAAGGGTCTCCTGGTGTATATTTAAAAACCCATCTGAGTAGTTTATTGGTGAAGTTGTCTCGCAACTGATGATACAGAGTCATTTTATTTTTTAAAAATGAGAAGCATATTGATACCGTGAAACAGCACGACGGCAGCAATAAGAACAGATACAACGGGACTGAGAGCCTTACTCAGTCCCAGCAAGACTGCCGCCATAATGATCAGGGCTATCTGTGCCCCAAAAATCGACGAAGGCTTACGCTCATCTTCACGCTTCTTTCGATTGCTAAAGTAGAGCTGAAGGTTCACCGCATCTAGCAGCATTGCCATAAGCAGAAACGAGTATCCCAGTAAGTAGGTCATGGTCTAACTCTGAATAGCCTTTCGGATAGCAGGCAGAATATACTTGCCATTCTGCTGAAGGCTTAGCTCCATAGATGGGATACGACGCTCGTCTTTTACTAACCATTCCCTGGGAGGTGTCGGTGCAAATTTCAGAAAGGGCAGATATTGATAATAATCCGTCCTTGGGTTGTATTTGCTCAGAATAGTCTTCTGCCAGTCCCTATATTCATAGGTATCCGGGGCGGGATAGATGGTTAGAATAATTCTGTCATTCAAAGAGCGGTTCGCATAAATCTGAATCGTACTTGGAATTCGGTCTCTCTGGAGTACGAAATCCATCACATGCTCCACAGAATCCAGCGTTGTGCCTACTCTATCTTCAAAGAAAATCGGTGCATTTTGATCGATATAAGTATACCGCTCCATATCCTCTATCAATGCTGCTACGGACAGATGAAACTTCGCTAGAATCTCTTCATGCATAGTTGCTATCTCATGAGGCTGACAGAGAAGCGATGATACGCTGAACCGCTTCCAGAAAGCAGTCCGGCGGCTTGTAGTGATGAACATCGATGTAGTGGGTGATTAGTTGGGGGCAAACGTAAACGATATCGGTATCCCATATCCAGATTTCTCCGTTGCCGAATCCATTTTCTAACAGATACAACTCGTTCACAATCTTAACCTGCTCCTCATTCAAGATAGGCGTTTTGTGTAAATCTATCCCGGCAAGATCGAAAATGTTGTAGTTGGCAGGGTAGCACAAGTCACAAGTATGAGATCCACACATCAGATTGATGCAGTGGTTCTGGCATTGCTCGTGTATATAGGTGGCAATGCCCTCCTCTACAGGTCCATGCTGGAATTCCTGTTCACAGCTAAGCCAGCCAATATTCTGGTAGCGGTAGCCAGGTTTGTATTCCTGGCTTATCTCGCTCCAGGGATTCATGCTCAGATCGGGAAAGTACATCGGCTACTCATAGGGCAATTCCATCTCAAAGGCTGCCTGAAAGCATTTCAGGCAGTAGCCTTTCAACTCATCGGCCCAGGACTCATCTAAAAGACTGGACTCCGTAATTCCATGTTTTTGGAGAAAGCTCGCATCCAGGCAGCACAGAGCATGAAACTCCTCATTTTCAAAAAGCAGAGCCTTGAAATAAGTCATTCCTGCAGGAGCGGGAGTGCCCGGGTTAGATAAATAATCGAACACAGCGGTGGATACAAAAACAGCGCCAGCGCGTCCATGCCTAGTACAGAGGTATTTCATTTGTCCATCTGCTTTATCTATTGATGGTGTAATCTTCGCCTCGAAACCATCGGGCCAGGCGTACTCGGAGTGTTCCCCATGCTTTTGGGTCTCTATCGAAAACACGCTCAAAAAATCCTGGAGTTTGGAATACCGCAGGGCCAGCGGAAACGCATCTTTCGCCGTCGATTATCTTCTCCTCCACAACCCAGTCCTCCGGCATCGTATCCGAAACGACATCGAACAATTCTTTGGGATAGAGATAGGGCAGTCCATCATCGCTCATGATACGAAAATGATCTGGCACCATTTCAATCACCCGGTACAGGTTGCCAGGAGTGATGTCTTGATGTTGCTCTGCCTGCGGGCAGATTCGTACTTTTACTACCATTATCAGGAAGCTAGGCTAACCTCATCCCCTCTATTCGGGCTGCCAATTCACCTACCAACTCGGCGCGCTTTCCTACACTTAGTAAAGCAATCGCCTTGCGCTGGTAGGCGACTTGCCCGCTTATACCAGAACTTTGCGGCGCACCCAGGCGGTTTAGTTCCATGGCTACTGCTGCGTAGGCATCGGCGCGGGCTGTGTCGGCAGGCAGGAGGTCGATAAGCTGGGCAAACGTGGCTTTGAGTTTGTTTTTACGCTCGGTTTCGGTGCGGTAGGTAGCCCACTCTAAGTGGTCGGCGCTCAGGGTGCTGGTACGGAGGGGAAGAGGCCATTTCAGGCCCGTGCCTTGCTCGGCCATAAGGGTGGCGATGGCGGCGTATTTCTGTGGCCCAGTGGCTTTCGGGCCAGTGGCCCAGGCGCGCGGGTCTACGGACTTGCCATCTATAGTAATGTCGGTGCGAAGCTGATGGACCTGATACGGGTTCCAGGTGGAGAGGCAGAAGTGCAGGCGGGTGTAGCGCCCCGGTACTCCGGTACAGTAGGGGGTTATCTGGTAGGGACCGTATTCGCCGCCCCACTCACCACGGCGCGGACCTCCGAACATCGTGTCGTCTAAACCATCGTTCTGGTTCGCGGCGTGCATGAAGTGGCCGTAGGCATCGCCTACGTCTAAGGCGAGAACGGGCTTGCTCCACGGCCCCCAGGGATTCGGGGCGCGCAGCAGGTGAATGCCACGCGGGTTCGCGCCGTTGTAGAGCAGTAGCCAGGACTTCAGAAACGGGTTCCAGCGGCAGGAAAGCTCACCCACGGTGCCATCCGGAAACAGCGGCACGGCGTCTTCTTCGTTAGCGCTCCAGCGCGGCTTGAGCGGGTTACCCGCGAAGAACCGCACGGCACTTCGGTCACGAATGCGGTCCAGGGGGATATAAGCGAAGAACACATCGCTGCCCCGGTATCGCCCACTGCCAGTAATCGCTACTGCCGGACCGATACCCGGCAGGGTTTGAATATCCACCGAGACATTGACAAACTTCGACGATGAAAGCGTGTAGAGTGCCTGATACGTCTGTCCAAAGTCCGGGGAGTGAGTGAACAGGGAGCGGCCCATAACCGCGTTGCCATCGATGAACCGCGTATCGGTGGAGAAGAACGCATATAGGTCACTGGCCTTGCATGAAACCATCTAACGGCACATTGAACCCATTCTGCGGCACAGGCGGCGTAATGCGTGGGGGATTTTTATGGTAGGCAAGCGTGAGACCTTGATACGCTGTCGGCTCCGATGTGAACCCGATACAGTCTAAATCTGTGCGGTCCCACCCCGGCCCCCAGGTATCCCCGAAGAGGAAATAGACGGTCTTCTCCCCGCGCTCATTGATACCCGGAAACGACGCGCCCAGGTCTGTTCCCTTAATGTTGAACTGACTCAGGCTCTTGCCGGGGGATGCCTCACCAGTAAGCTGGCAGATCTTCACCGGGGGCATGATTTTGGGGATCGGTGGCTCCCAGAGTAGCTGCTGCCCACGCAGCCAGGGAGTGCTCAGATCGTGGTTATCCCGGCGATAGTGCACCACGGATTGGGTTCGCTCTTCGGTGAGCACGTGGAACATACCGTTCGGGGTAGCCTGCACCAGAACCGCAGCACCCGGTACTGCTGTGGTGATCGTCTGCGCTCGCCGCCATGGGCTGGATTCGCTGGCGTTGTCTTTGAAGTAATGCACCAGTCCTCGCGCCTCGGGGACCACAGTTTCCAGGTTAGAAGCGCCTAAGGTTCCTTGAATCAGGCAGGCGGCGTTTATGGCTTCCGTGCTTACTACCTGCCCACGCAGCCAGGGAGTCTGGATCTCACTACCCTCCCGGTAGTAGTGCACCAGGGTCTTGCCTTCCAGCACCAGGGCTTCATAGCGATTGCTCCGTGCCGAGTTCGCAATCAGGCAGGCGCGGTCCGTGGCACGAGTGGAGACTATCTGGCCCCGCTTCCATAGAGCGCCCTCGCTCTCTCGCACATAGCTGACAATGCGCCTACCTTCTTGCACTAGCGCCTCCAGTTGTTTATCCGGCGCTCTATCAGGCAAACTCCACCCATGGCGACATTGGTGACTGTTTCCTCGCGCCGCCAGCCCAGCGCCGGGTTCTTCGTATCCTGAGTGTAATGGACTAAGCTAGCACCTTCGCGTACCAGAACATCAAAGTTCTCGTTGCGGTTGTTTTGAATCAGGCTGCCGGGGTCGGAGGCATTGGCGGTAACTCGCGTGCCGTGCTGCCAGCCGGTATTAGGCGCCTTCCACCAGTGCCACAGCTCCGTGCCCTCGAGCACGATCGCTTCCAGATTGCCATACTGCCGGTGCTGGATGATGCCGCCTACTACCCGCTTTGCCATAGATACTCACAGGGTACGGCATGGAAATAGGTATCTCCTGTGAAAATTTCATGTGCGCACAAAAGGCGTACAAATGCTATAATGCCTATATGGGTATTAAGGAGCGAACTGAGGTCAAGGATACGCGGCTACATGTGCGCTGCCGTACCGAAGATAAGGAAAAAATTGAGCGAGCAGCTGCAGTGCTGGGACTCAGTGTTTCGGACTATCTGCTGAGCAATGCACTCGCACAGGTGGAGCGACAAACCGCACCAGTTGCACCAGTACATGAACCGCTCTCAGAGACGGATACACGTAGCCTGCTAGCCTATCTATTTGCCGAGCCTGCCGAGCCAACAGCAAAGATGCGTAAGGCTGTTGCGCGCTACAAAGCTCTGGTGAAACCCGATACTGATGCCGACGCTGACCTTTGAGCCGCTGAGTGAGACGCACGATACAGCATCGTTTCGATGTGGAGCCACATTCTTAGACTGGTTTTTAGCGCAAGAGGCGCTGACTCTGCATCAGGCCAGTATCAGCCGTACCTACGTGCTTCTGGATGAGGAAAATGCATCCGTCTCTAGAAGTCTCAGGCCGATAGAGGGCTATCTTACATTGGAAGCCGGGCTGGCTCCAACCTCGTTTTTTTCGTTACTTCCAGAGGACACGCTGGCGCGACTCCTTCAACAAGGGGAGGGACAACACAAGGGAGTATCGCCGCTGGCGAATCTGCCAGTGATCTACCTCGCCTATCTAGCACGCGATCAGCGAAATCGAGGAAAGGGCTATGGGGAGTTGCTTCTAGTGGAGGCGCTACGACGAGCAGAGCGAGTTGCCAGGCAAATAGGAGCCGCCGGAATGTATCTTGTAGCTGCCGCCGAAGGAGTAGCCCTCTATGAGGGCTACGGTTTCCGAGCCTACGGTGACTATGAGCGCAAGATGTTTCTCTCCATGGGAGAGATTCGACGGCTCCTGAGTGAGTTATGATGACAGCTTCTTGAGGGCCGCCTGAACCACGGGGTCGGTAGCGCCCTCAGTGATGGGGGCGGTCAATGGGTTCTCTACCGCGACATCCGGCTGGAGCGGATTTTTCTCCAGGCGCATACCCTTGGGGGTCACGTAGTCGCTCAGGGGAATCTGGACCTCGAAGCCATCCGTTAAGCGGGCGAAGATACTGGTCAGTACTGCGCCAGCTGTGCGTTCCCCCACCAGAGTCGCGCCGCGCTCCTCGCGCAGAACCGCCGAGACGATCTCACTGGCGCTGGCCGAGCGGCGGTTGACTAGCACAATAATCTTGCCCGTAAATGGCGCCACTTTGCGGGTGGTTGTGCTGCGGGTAGCCCCTTTCCACTTGGCCACAGCCACGGCATCTGCCGGGTCTTTTCCGGTAGCTTTCTGATACTGCTCGGCAATGTCACGGGTCACGCTGCAGCCTGCCGGAGTGCCCGCCGGTGCCAGCAGCGAGAGTAGGTGAGCGGAGTTGTTGACTAAGCCGCCGCCGTTGTTACGCAGGTCTAGAATCAGGGTGGTGGCTTTCTTGGCCGCAACCTCGCTGAAGAGCTTCTCCATCTCTGGCTGGCTGTAGCCACGGGTGAAACTGGGCAGGCGCAGACGGGCTACAGTAGGGGTGGGCCAGGACAGCACCGGGGTTGGGGCGGGAACGGTATACGGAGCGCGCACCAGCATGTAGAGCTTCTCACGGCCATCGGCTTTGCGCTTCACGGTCAGAAGGCTGGTCTCACGGCCATCCTGATCCGCTTCATCTGGGGTGGAGATTTTCTTGCCTTCCACTTCCAGAATCACATCGCCGTCGGCCAGGCCTGCTTTCTGGGCTGGCCCGTTCTGGGCGACAGCGCGGACAGTGACACCTTCCGGAGTCGCTGCCGGGACCATGCCTAAATCAATGCGGCGGCCCACACGGAAAGCGCCGCAGCCGGAGTGAGCAGGCGAATGCGGCTGATACCTAAGTCACGCAGTACACCATTCACAGCGGTAGAAAACGAGCGCATGTCGTTGGCGGAATCCAGGGTGGCCTTCTGCGCTTCAATGCCCTGAGCGACCTTCCCGAAGTCCACGCCGGGCACATAGGCGCGGTTCTTAATGGTCAGCTGCAGAGCATTCAGGGTTCTTGCCTTGGCTTCCGGGGTGAGTGCCTGTGCAAACGCAGAGGAAGTTGAGAGCAGAAATCCAACGACAAATCCCCATATTCTGATTTGGGTGAGAATTTCTTTGTGCATCCTTTATTTTATCTCGAAAGGGGGATGTCATAATACAAATTTTTAAGCTTTCGTATTGGTCTGATCAGATCAGCTAAAAGAGGAAAGTGATTCATCGTGTTATAAACATATTGTAATTAATTAGATTCTCTATTATATAAAACGAATCGTATCACAATCTTGAATCTTGAATATATTACTGGTGAAAAATTGATTGGATGTAGAATAAAGAGTCATGATTTTGAATTCATATTTAGAAATATTTATATTTTTTATATTAAAAAGTACATAGCAATAATCTCGAGATCCATAAGAGAATTCCAAGACGAAACGATTTTTATAGCTATTAGTAACATTAAGATGCTTAGATGTTTCAGAATATAAAGGAAAATGGCATGCAATTTTCCAATCAAGTTGGATTATCAAAGATAGATTTTATTTTTGATGTGTAAATTTCTTCTGAAGATTGATTGTCTATAGTGTTGTAGAGGGTTTGTAGTTTTTTTGAAATTGATATATTGCCAGATTTGTTTTTTACATTATATAAAACATAGCATTGATCATTTTCTTCCATGTCATCTTTTCGCCAATAGATAATTGCATTTTTGTCATCAAAGAAGCCAAAAACATTATTGAATCCAACTTCTCTATGTAGGGACATTGGCATTATCATGCCTGTTATCATGAAATAAGACACTCCTGTGATTAAGCATGTGAAATATTCAATATATCTGGTAGCATCTTCCGGGAAAATAGAATTATGATTTGTATTTGACCATATAATAAATGAAATTATTGCAGATACAAGGCAGAATAAAGCCATGATATTTAGACAAAAATTAATTCTAGAGATAAAATTCTTATCGCTATAGATGATGAAAAGCGAACGGTTTTGCAATAGTAGGTAAATAAGACTGAATTTGTAATTAATATAGTGTGAAATACATAATATATGCAATTAATTGTAAAATATTTGATATTAAATACATTTATTGTGTTCAATGTTGTATTTATTGCATGGATAGAGAATGCATGTAATAGTAAGAAGCATATGATTATTCCTAGTATGCTGAAGCAGATATGAAGCAGTGTGAAGATTAGTTTAGGGTGTTCGAAATCAAGATCTTTTATTTCGATAGGGAATTTAGGATCATTAAATTTTTTCTTGCTAATGTCATGCAGGTTTTTGTATTCGCGATTGGAATCAATGTCTTTTATTCGCTTAGTGATGATTTGTTGGCGGGATTTGTGAATTCTTAAAATTAAGAAAAATCTATATACGGCATATATACAACATGTGATTGGTATAAGTGAATAATCTCTCATTATATGAGCGTTGTGTGGTGAGCCGTAATATATTAATGATCCGTATAGATAATAAATTACAAAAAATGCAGAAGTGACAAGTGAAACTATAAATATGGAATTTGCTGACCTGTATTCAATTTGCTGGCGTCCACCCAGAAGGCATAGATACAATCCTAGAAATAGTAGGGTGATGCCTATTCCGAAATTAAAAGATAACTCGGAATGAAGCAAGAAAGATCGAGGACTGTCTGGTCTGTCAGAGACAAGTATTAAGCCGATAGTAGCTGCCAGTATGTTCATGCCACATGCAAGAATAAATATGGCGACGGATCCTTGATACAGATATGCATCTTGAGGTCTAACACGTCTGTTATTGCTGCCGCGTCTTTCTAGAAGCATGACAGCGACTGTTAATGCGAATCCTGAGAGGACACCACAAAGCTGGCTCTCATAGCCACCTAGTTGCTGGAAATTTGTTATTGGTGATTTATTGAATCCATATAATTCACCAATAGTTGTTCTTCGCATATATTCATATCCATTTATTTCTTTAAATACTATATCAATTTTGTCAGTCATATAAAAATTATTAAATATAGAAAGGTTGCGAGGATAGGCTTCATAATGTTGCTGTCCGATTTTTGCTCTACTGCGGAAATTTTCTATTGGTTCGGTGTAGGAAGGTTTAAAAAGAACCTGTCTTTGGAAATCACCATTATGTAGATATCCGTTTTCAGGCTCAGGGTAACCATAACTTGTTTTAGAATGATGTATGGTATAAGAGATTCTTAATAAGAAATTTTCATTAATCGCAAGTTCTGATAATGGTATAGATGTTTGATGGAAAGATTGATTTACAGGAATTGATGGAAGAATAGAAAATGATGCAATGCAAAAGAAAAAAATACTACAGATAATATTCGTCTGAGCTTCTTATTATCACTGAGTCTTTTGTATAATATTCTGTCGAGCTCTCTATCTGAATTATTTTTTGATGAAGATTGTAATTGAGATTTGAATAATACTCTCAATGCTGAGCTTATTATTCTATGTATGGATTTTTTTAGAAATGCTAAAATTAGGAAGATTATAAATACTATTATTGATGCAATTAATTTATTTATATTTAGCGGATGGAATCCTAATATGTTAAACATAGATACACGTCTGTGAATGAATTTTTGCAGAAGATATCACCAGGATTTTATGTTGTCAAATTTTGTTATGACGAATCTATATATCCTTTCTCAGTGCTTTTTCCACGAAGAGTGGGGCTGCCAATCGGGCAGACGAGAGCGGGGCGTAGTTCCGCGAAACCGCTCGCATTCGAGCTTCGAGGTCCGGGTCGAAGCAGCGTAGTACCAGGCGCATAGGGCGATCCGGGCGTGTCTCTTCAATGAGTGTGCGCGCGGCCAGTCCGATCTCCAGGTTGATAGCATCCGACGACACGGCAGCCACTACTGCCCGCGCTCGCAAGAATCCGGCCTGGAGCAATATATCCGCGCGGGTGGCATCTCCAATCAATACTGGGAATAGCCGGGCGGCATCGTGCACGCGGTCATCTATTGGCACCGAGTCTATCACTACCACCTTCTCACCGCGCTCATAGAGCCCACTCGCCACGGCCTCGCCCACGCTTCCCAGTCCGCAGACAATCACATGACCTTTGAACCGTCGCGCGTTCATTCGGGCCGTGAATCGGGCTAGCTCACCGGAGAGCATAAAGGTGGTGAAGGCGGAGGTAATCCCCGCCACTAAGAATACGCCGCCAACCATAAGAAAGATTCCAAACAGCTTGAGCAGCGGTGGCTCTTTTTGAAGATTGATATCCCCGTAGCCCACAGTTGCCAGAGTGGTTATCGTAAAGTAGGCAGCATCGATTACCGACAGATTCATCTGTGTGTGAAAAACGGCAATACCACTGAAGAACAGGGTGAGCAAACCCAAAAAGAATAGCAGGGGAATACTCGCGGTCCGAGGCTTGCGCTTCTTTACCGTGGGGCGCGGGAGAGACTCCCGGCTCTCCTGTACCGGCGCTTCCAGGGCAGCGTCTACAAACGAGTCGGCGGCTAAAGTCGGAGGGGCGTAGGCCTCAATACCGAAGTCCTCCCGCAGTCGCTTCGCCAGGCGCTCCTCAGTCAGGCGCATCACCACAGGAATCTCCGGGTGTTTGGCACGAACTTCAAGCGCTGCTTCCAGGCTCGCTTCATCGTCGGATGACGCGAGAATCATGGCGCGGCAGGTAGCTTCTCCGGCCTGTTCTCGCACATGGGCGAACCGGAAATCCCCAATGAGAATCCGTGCGCCCCACGCCTCAGCCTGCATAAGCTGGTCGGCCCGTGTGTTGGAGTGAGTGATAATACTCGCGCGGACTCCCTGCTTCTGCAGCTCATCCACGACGCGCAGCCCGAAGCGCCCCAGCCCACATACCAGCACGTCTCCGTCCTCACTCACGGGCGCATTGTAACATCACCCTGCCAGAATGCCCCCTATCCCCCAAGTATTGGGGGATAGGGGGCATTCTAAGGGATCAACCAGCCCCTATTGAGTCTTATCGATAGAGGGAAGAGCAGGGCGCTCGTGAGTGATTACACCTGAGATATTCGGGGTGTAGCCATTGGTCAATAAGCGGCGGGCACGGGCCACGCTATCCTCGGCGGAAGTCTCCGGGGATGCCACCAATACCAGGCCACCTGCAGCTCGCTCTAGAGAAGCTACAGCACGAGCATTCCAGACCGATGGGCCACAGACCAGAACCAGGTCCGTTTTCTCCGTAGTCGCCAGTTCCTCCAGGGTTTTGCGGAGAGCATCTTCGGTCAATGGGGTTTCATCGTCCGGGTCGCCTGCGGCCAGGAAGCGGAAGCCACCGTCTTCGGTGCGGTGCAGAAGCTCCGTCACACGGCGGCCAGACAGGGCATCTGCCAGACCGGGGGCATCCGGTTTCCCGAAGACCCTGTGCAGACGCGGATTCGCCCGGTCCGCGTCTACCAGCGTGATACGCAGGCCATCACGGAGGAGTAGAGCGGAAAGATAGGCGATCAGCGCGGCGCAAGAATCGTCGGAGCGGGTGCCGACCAGCAGGGCCACCGGAGCAGGAGCGCCGGGCACGCGGTGAGCCAGACCATAACCGATCTCGCGGAGCGCATCTTCGGTTGCAGCCCCACCAAGGGCCAGTTTGGGGGCCTGCGTGGTATGGGCTGGAAGCGCAGCGATCGGCGCGACACCGAGTAGGGGCACACCCGCTACGCTCGGCAGACCGGGCAGTGGCTCAGGAGCGGCTTCGGGTCGGGGCTCGCGCGGCGGGGGCGAGAGGAACTCGGCCAGCAGGCCCATGCCTAGAGAGAGTAAGATACCCAGACCAAGGGCCAGAGCCAGGTTCAGCTTCGGGTTCGGGCTAATGGGTAGGCCGGGGTCTCGCGCGGCATCCAGTACCTTGATATTGGGCAGGCGGGTCAGGTTGGCTACCTGAGACTTGATCTCACCCACCCGCGCCTCCTCGTAGAGCGCGTTCGCCCGCGCCTCAGTGCGCTTGAGCTGCTCATAGCGAGTGCGGAGCTGGGTCAGGTTGCGTTGCTCGACTTGCAGGGTCCCCAATTGTGCCTGATTCTCCCGAATGCGGCGGGTATTGGTCTGCTGCTCCTGCTGCAGGCTCCACCACCGGGTGCGCGCCGTCTGGTAGTCCGGGTTCAGAGACATGCCCTTGGAGCCAACCGAATAGGCTTCTTTTTGAGCGCGGTCCAACTTCTCCTGAAGGGCCTTTATCTCCGAGTCGATACGCTGGACTTCAGGGCTGTCTGGCTGGAAGTCTTCCAGCGCCAGCTTACGCTCCGCGAGCTTATTATTGATATCTGTAGGAATGGAATCGATCAGCGGATTCTTCACCATAGGGTAGTTGGTGACGATCTCGCGCTGTTTGCTCAGCGTCTCCATCTGCCGCTTCGCTTCCGCGATCCCCGTATCTAAGATACCAGCCTGCTTGCGCGCTTCTTCTAAATCGGAACGCACCTGTGCGGTCTTGGCAGCGCGTATATTGAAGATGACCGCAGGGTCGGAGATACCCATGCGGCGGGCGAAGTCTTCGACCGCGCGGGTAGCGGCCTGCTTCTCCGCTTCCAGCTTGCGGGTGGCGGCATGGAGCTTGACTGCGGCTATGTTGCTCTTGCTGTCCGTTTCCCGGTTTACGCTTTGCTTATAGATACTGATGACACTGTTGGCGAGCGCTGCTGCGTCTGGTCCGGTGCTGGCGCGGGCGCTGATTTCGACAATAGGCGTGGGCGTCTTCACCGCGAAGGTAATCTTACCCATCAAGGCTTCTGGCGGATCGGTGGCCTTCGCTGCCTTGCCGACTTCAGCCATAAAGGCGCGCGACTTCATCTTCTCCACCTCGACATCGAGGGGACTGGAGGCGACACCGCCCAGGAAACTGGCGATACCTGGCGGGATAGAAGCAGGGAGAGGCGACTCGATTAACAGGCGTGCCTTCGCCTCATAAACCGGTGTCATCCGGCGAGTCAGATAGTGGGTCGCCGCTGGTACAGCAATTAGAGTTACCAGCATCAACGGCCAGCGTCGCTTGAAAAGGCGCGCAATATCTCGTGCTGTTATGGGCGGCGGCGGCCCCGGCTCCTCCCAGGTCATCACCCTAGAGTATATCGCGAACGCTTAAGCAACCGATTCAGGCGGCCAGCGCGATGCGTACTTGCTGGCGGGCACGGTAGAGTCGGCTCTTGATTACGGGTGGGGTTAGCTGAGTGCGGGCGGCTATCTCCGCGTAGTCCAGCTCCTCTACATGGGCAAGCCACACCAACTGCCGAGCATCGCGGGGCAGGCGGGCCACCGCCTGGAGCACTCTATCGGCTTCCAGTTGGGTGAGCGCCCGATCTTCTACATCCACGCTGGCCAGCGAAGACTCCATAAACTGCTTTTCTTCACGGGTGCGGCGTGCCTTGGCCGCCTCACAGCGGTTTAGAAACACGCTTCGCAGAATGCGCCGCAGCCAGCCCATAACCGCGCCTGGCTCCTGAAGCTGGTGGAAGCGGGTCCACGCGCGCATCAGGGTCTCCTGCACCAGGTCCTGCGCCTCGCTGTGATCACGGGTCATGGCAAGCGCCGCGCGGGTCAGGGCCTCACGGTGGGGCAGTACGGTTGTCTCAAAGCAGCCGATCATGTTATCCATTTTAGGAAATGCTTCCGTTCTCACGCATCGGGCGTGGGATGGAAAATGAGACCTCGGCTCTAGGTCTACAGACGGATATAGGCAGATTCTTAAGGTCCTGCTTCCTCCGGAGTTAATGCCTTCTCTGGTTCGCCCTCGGGAACAGCTTCTGCGGCGAATACATGTGCGTACTTCCGTGCTTTGGTGGCCAGAGGGTGTTTGGGATAGCGGTTCACCAGCCTCGCCATGAGTTTGGCAGCTTCTTTCGGATGTTCCACTGCTGTGTTGATATCGCTCCACCAATCGTTGAAACCTGCCAGGCGGTCCGAAGCGCAGGCGGCACGATACAGAGCTAGTGGTGCGGTAGGGGTCTCCGGGTAGAGGCGCGCGATATCCAGGCAGAGTCGCCGCGCGTGGGCGTAGACCTCGTGCTGGTACATGTAGCGCTGCACCGCCTTTCTATCTGCAGCACGCAGCACGCCCTCATTCCAATCCATAGTGAAATCCCACATGCGCCTGCCTTTCCAGAGCGGAGCATTGTAGAACTGAAGCAGCCCCTCCGTGTAGTACACACGAGCATAGGCATACATAGCGACGGCGCGCTCTTTTCTAGTACGAGCATGCCGCACGGCGAGGTGCAGCGGCTCCAGGCGGGCCAGTGTTTTCCACGGATCTGCTCCCTCAGTTCGATAGTCTTCCTCGGAGTATCTGGCGGTGGTTTTCAGCAGCAGGTCGTAGTCCTTCGGGTTCAGGCGCGTAAGACAGGCACGAGCAGAATCCCACTTCTCTAAGCGAAGGTACCGCAGCGCCAGGCTATAGTCCAGCAAGCCGCGCCGCCCAGGGTGTTCGCGCCGGGCTTGCCTTAAACTGGCTATCGGCATCCGCGCGTCGATTAAGTACGCCGCGTCTTCGTCGTACCCGATGGCGAGATACTGGTCCAGAGCGACATTAAAATCCTGTTGACCCTCGGCTACCAACGCCAGCAGCTCCCGTGCGCCGTGGCGCAGGCCGCTCTGAGGGCAGCCACTGAGCAGGCGCTCCAGATCACGCCGAGCACTTTGCAGGCGGTTCTTACGGTAGCGGCATGCGGCACGAACATAGAGCGCTCGCGCCCGAGTGGCTTCATCGACTACATCTACACTCTCGCTTGCCCAGAAGATAGCCTGCTGGAGCTGGCGCTTCTGGTAATACGTTTCTGCCAGCCGAACCCGGACCTCATGGGATAGCTGACTGGTATGATGTCGCCGCTGAAGCTCATCCGCCAGTCCGACCAGGCGCTCGATATCGGCGGGCTTATTGGTGCAGTGATAAAGCCGATAGTAGAGATAGGGAGCGGCCAGTGTGGGGTCGTTGTACAGCCGCTTCAGGAACATCTTGCCCTGTGGCACGGGCAACTTACTCAGGCTGTGAGCAATATTGCGAACCGCATCTCGATACTCATGTGACTTTGTGGCACTATCTAGCTGGCGCAGGTTGGCAACAAGCTCCAGCCAGGGCCAGCACTCTTCTGAGGCAGCTCTAGCAGAGTTGCCATCACCTATCTGGCAGTAAATTCGGGCCGCTTTTTCGCGGTTCCCCTCGTGGAGTTCGGCCAGTGCTATCATCCCCTTGGCGGCGGTAGAAAAGCGTGTTTTTGGAAAGGAGCGCAAAAGCTGCTGCGCGGCGGCGCGCCCGGTGGCGATATTTGCTTTCTCATGCAGCAAGGTAGCACGCGCGATCATAATGAGCGCGGCCTCTCGCTTCTCCCCTTGAGGAAAGTGATGTAGCTGGCTCTGCCAGGCGCAAGTAGCACGGAAGTAATCGTTCTGCTGCGCCAATATACAGGCACGCTGATAGGTGGCGTGCTCCCGGAGGGCTTCGGGCACCGCGCTATCTCGGACAAGTTTGCTCAGCACGGTATCAGCTTGTTGCCAGCGTGCCTCGTTGTCTGACTCCAGGTCATCGAGCGCATTGAAGTAGCGCCCCAGGTATGGGCGAAGCGCCATGCCATGACGGAGTAGCTCAGCTCTATCGCGCAGCCCGCCATCGTCTCCGAAGCGCTTCGCCACGGCAGCGATTGCCTGCTGGGCTACTGCGCCAGTTCCCTGCGATAATCGCGGTGCGTACTTGCGCTATAGCTTTGGCACGCAGAGAGCGGTGGTTGATAAGCCGTTGCGCATCACGCTCGGGGGATAGTTCCCAGTGATCGGTACCACCGCCACCGCCATCCCCCTGCGCTCCTGGCCGAATATCGGCTTCGTCTGTCCATGCCGACGCTCGGCGTGGCGGGAAGCCAAAATCGGGTTTGGCGCTGTTGAAGTGCACCGAGGCTAAGTGGTCCTCCCAGGTAGCCTTTGCACTGCCGCACCACAGTAATACGAAAGGGAGAATAACCCCGGACCATCGCATTCGTTTCATTTAGAGAACTCTTCTAAACCTGTGTAATTACCATCGCCGCTGGCATACGCCATTCGCCAGGCGATTTTCAGTTTTACCGGCGCGGAGCCGCGCAGCCGGAGCGGACCGCCTACCAATCGCTCCCCAGGAAAGAGGTGGGCAGCGGTAAGATGGACCCCATTGGAGCGAGGAATACTGGAGCGGTTCTGGGGCTGCCCGGTGAACGGCTGCGCGGACGTGAACTTACCTCGCTCCACATCGGTGAGTCGCCCCGGCTCAAAGAAGGTATTAAGCTCTATCGCGCCGGGACCCAGGGCGGGAGCAGCATTCCCTGAGTTTTGAAGCTCGATAAAGACATCCGTGGCGCTCTCGCCACTGCCCTACCGCGTTCCACGGCGTAGACGGGCGAGTGCGAACGCGAATCTCTAGTTTCGGGCTCCGGTGAGGCTCCGCTGAGAAGGCTCTCTAAGGTAATCAGAGGCAGAGTAGAGGTCTCACCCGGCTCAGGCATGCGGAATAGAGCCACCCCAATACAATTGGTTGGGCGCTGCTCACAGAAAATCTTCCAGCAGCGGGCTAGCGAGTTGGGAGTCGGCAGGTCGTAGAGCACCCGGAAATCCCTTGCTGAAGTCCCCGTAAACTCGATCAATCGCTCCCACTGTGCGGGTCGGTTGTGGCGCCCAGGCAGTGGAACTGGGAGTCGCTGACAAGGTAGTCCGCACTGGCGTCTCTATACGCCCCGCGTAGTCGCCCGGCAGCATCGAAAACAAGGGCATGCCCATAGGCGGGCAGCCCGGCGTAGAACGGTTTCCCCCGCTTCCCTGCAGCTATCAGGCCGCGCGCCAGCTTCTCCGGGTCGGAGATAGGGGCGAACTTAGCACGGGTACCTGGAGTGACCGCTTCGTAGAATTGTGGCGCAGAGAAATCCGTGGCATCCAAAACTGCATCCAGTGCACGGCTGGTGTACCAGGTGGGCAGCAGTGCTAGAGACAGCTGCCGGGGCGCGATTTTCGCTTTCAGTAGCGAGAGCATGCGCGCATAGCGTGGCAGCAAGCGGGTAGGGTAATCGAAATCGCACTGCGCCCCGGCCAGCTTGATGCCCATACGCGCCGCCTGCTGCTGAGTTTGCTCAAAAGCATCAGCCAGCGTACTCGCCAGTACTGCTTCAGGGATAGTCTCCAGTCGGCGCAGAGTGCCTGCGGAAGCATTGAACACAGCGTGAACTTCCATACCGTCTGCCGGGCCGACCCACTGCTGAGGCAGGCGCATATGGAGCTTGCCATCGGTTTCAGAGTAAGCGACCTGACCAGAGTGCACGAAGAGCCGGGTTATGTTCAAGCGCTTGAGGGCCACAGCTTCTGGCGGCGTGATTCGGAGCGGGCGATGCCACCACCAGAGCGCGCGAATAGGTTCTGGCGGCGGAGCGGAGCGCTTGCAGCCAGACGTGGCAACGAGGCCCATACCGACAAACGTCAGCATCGTTTCCAATGGAGGCCGCAGGGGGGAAGGCATTACTAGCGCCACCAGCCATTTCGCGAAAGAAGGGACAATTCCTCTCTGCAGAGAACCGAGAAATTACTATGCGACAGGATGCACCGATTACGACCAGCGAGGCTCTGTTGCGCGCCCTGAAAAGCGCCAAACCGGGCACCCGGCTGACACTGACGCCGGGCGAGTTTGCCTCCGGGCTCTTTGTGAACAATATCCAGGGAGCGGCTGGCAAACCAATAGTTATCGAAGCCGCCGACCCCAAGCGCCCGCCTGTGTTCCGGGGGCGGGGCAATGGCATGCAGCTCTCCGAAGTCGCCTATCTGGAGCTGCGCAACCTGCATTTCTTAGGCGCCACAGACAACGGGCTGAACATAGACGATGGGAAGAAGTTCGGCTCCACGCACCACATTACGCTCCAGGGTTTGCGCGTGGGTGAGATGAACGTGCGCGGGAACAACGATGGCATAAAGCTATCCGGTATCACGGATTTCGCCTTGCTAGACTGCACCATAGAGCGCTGGGGAGTCGGCGGGCAGGGCGTGGATATGGTGGGGTGCCACCGGGGCCGGATCGAGGGCTGCACCGTTCGCCAGATTGAGGAAGAGCAAAGCGCGGGAATCCAGATGAAAGGCGGCTCTATGGACATCACCGTGCGCCGCTGCCGCTTTGAGAAAGCGGGTGGGCGTGCGCTGAACCTGGGTGGCAGCACCGGTCTAGAGTTCTTCCGCCCTGCCTTGATAGACCTCACAGCAGGTGCTCGGCGTAATGCGGAGGCAAGAAAGCTCCTGGTCGAGGAATGCACCATAGAGGGCGGCGGCGCAGCGTTCGCCTTCTTGGGTAGCGAAGATGTGGTGGTGCGCCGCAATACGATAAAAATCCCCGGTCGCTGGGCGGTCCGCATCCTTCAAGAAAATCGCCACCCCAGTTTCCTGCCCTGCCGCAAAGGCGTGTTCGAGGAGAACCTGATTCTCTTCGATTCCCGGAAATGGGGTAGCGGCGGCGTGAATATCGGAGACGGTACCGCCCCCGGATACCTTCAAGTTCGCCCGAAACGCCTGGTACTGCCAGGATGCTCCGGACCGCAGCCGCCCGCAACTTCTCACCCCCGAAGAAGGCGGCGTCTACGGCACCGCGCCGAATCAGCTAAAAGGCAAATACGGGGCTCAATCGGGATAGCGAAAGAGTAATTCTAGATCTCGGTTTCGTGCTCAGTCAGAATGTGCGAAATTTTTTTGAGACCGCAGTTGTGGAGGGTTTCGATATACTCTCGGGCTGATTTCGGTGGATTGCGTAGGTAGCTCCTAATGTCTCGTACCGTAGAGAGAAAGTCCTCTGGACTCTCTTGAGTATAGCTGAACACAAAAATCGTCAGGATGTATAGCGATAATATTATGCTCTGATGTATGAGTCGGTTTGAAATCTTTTAGATTAAAAGTGACAATGTACTGGGAGCCTGATTTGATAGCCAGCTGCGAGTACATGCCTGTCTTTAGGGCTGTTTGTTAGATTCTCGATTAAGGCCTCATACTCTGTTACGTTGGCTTCCGGAAATGCTTTCTGCATCTGGCTGTAGGTACGCTTGATTTTGGATTCTTCTAGCTCCGGTTTGTCTGCCTGCAGATTGCGCATCCACTCAGCATGTATTTCCTCGGTCCATTTCGGCGTAAAAAAGTAGGAGTTTGCTAGCCACAAAAGAATATCCCGCACGGAGGCGGGATACAGCACATTGGCATCAAGGACAGCAATGGGCACAGGCAAAGCTAATATCCCATGTCCAGTTCTTGTGCCTGAGCCGTTAGCTCTGCTAAAATTTTTCTTTTTTGTTGATTGGCTTCCTTGAACTTGAGAACATCTTTCAGGAAGACCCGGTAATGAGCGCCAATCCTATGGTAGGGAATGGCTCCACTATGCAATGCTCGCATGAAGTAAGTGCGAGATATGCCCAAGAGATCGGCAGCTTCATTGGGGGATAAGTCGGTATCTAAAGCAAGAATAGCAAAATTCTGACCGCTGGCAATAGCCTGTAGCAGAGCTAGTACTTTTTTGTGCATCGCCTCCGCTCCCGGAATCCGGGTCTTTTCTAGTAGTTCAGCAAGCAGCTTGGCCTCTTGCTGATTGGCGGGAGAGGCTTCTAATGTCTGTTCGTCGTCCAAAAGTGCTGGCATAATAGTTCTCTAGAAGTATATACCATTATGGTATATAACTGCCATATCTGAAACATGCACTGCCTGCTATTGGATAAGGTGGTGCAGGGTAACACCACCTTGCTTCTGTCGATGTTTTAGCGCAGGCTATCCCCGCGCTATACGCCGCCGTGCTACGACTCCCAGCAGGCTTAAAGCTGGAAGCAGCAATAAAGCACTGCTCGGTTCTGGGGCTGTGGTGAGAGCCATGGAGAAGGCGATTCCCTGAGAGTTGCCTGACATATAGAAGCGGGTGGTCAGGGAGCTGGTATCGCTCATAATCGGAAACGCCAATCCCGCACTGACTCCGGTAGCCGCCTGTGGACCGTAAACCGTGTTACCGTCTATGGCACCCAGAGCTATCAGTGGGGAGACGCCATCGCTGGGAATTGGGGTTGGGTCAGGCGTGCCTAGCTGCGAGAGTGGCGCGAATCGGTTGAAGCGGGTTGGTGCCGCCGCCGATGAGTCCAGGCTGCGAGCGATAAAGTCAGTCCCCTGCCAGGAACTGTGCTCCCGGTGTCAGCAGGCTGATGGTGATATCCACATAGCCCACCTGCCCGGCAGTGGCGCCCGGCGCGATCACCAGCTCTCTATCCAGGTGGAGAGTATCGCCATTGGTGAGTGCAACATTGTAGTTGCCCACTCCATTGAAGGTAAACGGAAGTGGGTTGGAGGCCAGGAACCCGCCATTGCCGAGTGTCATGGTGACACTGGCCAGTCCATAGATACCCGTATCTATGGTTACAGCATTCCCAGTGGTATTCCATGCTCCACTCACCGGTGTCATGTTCACCGTTGTCTTCGGTGCTGCGCTGGCAGGAGTGGTAAGGAAGGGGAGAAGCAGAGCGGTCAAGCTGAGACTGAGTGTGAGAGAAGGGCGAAAACAAGGGAAGACCATCATGAGGACAACTCCAGTTAAGTTTGCAACAGTTAGGTTCTACGAAGGCTCACCGAGGCAAGCCGGAACGAAACGGAGTGTTGTGTTCTCTCTATTATGGGATAGTGGTGTTAATTCCTTTAGGAATGGCAAGTAATTGTGCGATGAAGTTGAGGTTATAGTCAGGCGCTTTTGGGGTAGTCTGTAAATGACTTACAGTAGGAGAAACACCCTTCATGAGAATCCACGCATCGCTTCTTGTCGCCTTACCCCTGCTACTCACTACTTCTGTGGCGCATGCACAGAGAGCGACTTACACCAGAGCGCAGCTAGAAAAACTGGAAAGAAGTGTGATCGGATGGGGACCGATGCTGCCTCCCAAGGGCAACGCCAGCACTGCTGCCGATATCAAGAAGAACGCGGCGTATACACCTACGCGCAAGAAGCTGCTGGATACGTTTCAGGGCTGGATTCAGAAGACCTATACCCCACTGGGGCGGCTGGCGGAGCCGTGGCGGAACATGGGGCCGCACTCCCTCTCGCTAACTGACCAGCCGCCGCGCTGGACAGTGCTGGACATGATGCTGTGGGCTCCCGCACCGAAACAGGGGGGCGGTATCACCCGTGCGCAGCCTGCCTCGGAGTGGTCCATCTGTATCGGGGCGAATGAGACCATCGGGTACGAGTCCGCGTTCTGGTTCAACACCCCCAAGCAGTTCTACTTCACCATGGCCGTGGAGCGAGACGGTACCATTACCCACCCCGAGAGCGCCACCAAATATGGCCAGTTGATCGAGGACTTCAAAAAGAAGCTAACCACTGGGCCAGATGCGCTGGCGCCTGGAACCTTCGTGGTCATGCTCTCGGGCAGTAACTACATCAATGTGGTGCTGATTCCCGGTGGAAAGCTGCCCATGGTGAATGTCTCCCGCGCCGAGGCTCTGAAAGTCGCTGAGGAGGGGGTACGCCGAGCAAAGGCAGAGGGCAAGCAGAGCGACTACATGCTGCAAAGTGAGCTGAAAAATATTACAGCTACCCGTGAGAAGTACAAAGACACCCTGAATGAACCCGCGCAACTGAGAGACCTGCAGTTCAGCATCTATGCGTTCAACAACGAATTCGATCCTTTCGACAACAAGTTCACCCGCTATCCGATTTACAGGTACACCCCAGAAACCTACGCCAAATGTAAGACCGATACGCCTCAGTGGATCGTGGTCCGGTTTCCGCTGAACGTACAGGGAAAACAGGACTTCGAGGCGATCTGGAAGACCATGTCCGAGAAGTTCAACTACGCCTATGTGTACAACACGTTCTTCGCACCGGAAAAAGTAAAGGGGCAGGCGTACCACGTGCGGGGGGCCAAGTAGGCAGCGCACAAAATCGTTCTCTGGGCCGAGGCGAGCCTGGCACGCTTCGGCCATAATAAGAGTCCTATGGCCTTTCGCGTGCGCAGACCTGCCCGCCTTCAGCGCCAGCTTACCTGGAGTTTCGTGCAAACCACGTTCCTGGTAGCTATCGCACTGGAGGTGCTGTTTCTGCTGTTAGGCTGGCTGAATACGGCACGCTCTCCGGGGACGGTGCCAAACACAGTGGAGGGTTTGCGATGGGAAACAGGCCGCCTGGCCCTGCTCATAGACTCACCTGGGATTCGAGAGAAAGCTGTGCGCCAGTGGCTCACTGACCGGCACTACTCCCTGCGTAGTGGGGGTATGCGCTTGGGCGAGACCTGGAAGAAAGAGCCTGCCTATATGGCACTGGTGCTACCCGGCGGCAAGGTCTGGGGTATGGAGCCTGATGAAGGCAAGCTCGATCCGGAAGCGCTGACCTTTGCCAACACTGCTCTAGGCGGTGAGAAAGACTTCTCAAAGCTGGGGATGCGACTCCCGACGACCGCGATTATCGGGGCAGCGCCGGTGGTCGATGATAAAGACCGGGTACTGGGTGCGGTCGCGTTCCGAACTCCACCACTGTTCTGGGTAAGCCCCGGCGCTACAGTGGTTAGCCTGCCGCTATTCGCCCTTATTCCCGCGCTGTTTTCCGCCGTTATCGGGGGAATTGCCGGGTGGCTCTCGGCGCGTCGCCTGACCCACCGCTTCGATGCCATCGCGCATGCCGCAGACGCCTGGGCGCGGGGAGAGCTGGCTGAGCGTGCTCCGGAGCGAGAGAGTGACGAGCTAGGACGCTTGGCCCGGCGCCTGAACCAGATGGCCGACGATTTGAACAGCGCTCTCTCCACCCGCCGTGCCCTGGCCGCCGCCGAGGAGCGGAACCGCCTGGCTCGTGATCTGCATGACACAGTGAAACAGCAAGCCTTCGCCGCCACCATGCAGACCGCCGCCGCCAAAGCGCGCCTGAGTGCAGGCGATGCGCTGGGCGCCGCCGTGCATCTGGCCGAAGCCGAAACACTCATAAAAACCATGCAGGCAGACCTGACCGCTGTGATTCAGGAACTGCGCCCCGCCGAAGGGAGCATTCCTCTGACCACGCGCCTGCAAAAGCTAATCACCGACTGGTCACGCACCAGCGGCATAGCGGCTGAGGTGCACGGCACCGCGCCGCCCCTGCCGGAGCCAGCCTCGCGCGAGCTTCTCCTCTTAGTTCAGGAAGCGCTTGCCAATATTGCACGGCATAGTGGGGCACACCAGGTACGCCTTGCTCTCACCCGGCAGGGGGAGCTGCTAACCCTGACCCTGATCGACAACGGTACAGGCTTCGACCCCACCCAAGCCCGCTCCGGCCTGGGCCTGACCAGCATGCGCGAGCGCGCCGAGTCCCTCCCCGGCGGCACGTTTGCCGTCTCCAGCACCCCTGGCAAAGGCACGATGATAACTGTGGGGTTGAAGCCGTGAGAGAGAAGTTTCCCTCACCCCCCAGCCCCCTCTCCCATGTTCCAGCCCACTTTGTGGGTGGGAGAGGGGGAGGAAACAGAGAGGGTATACCCTCTCCCACCTGCATAGCAGGTTTACTATGGGAGAGGGTGGCTGAGGAACGAAGCCGAGTGAGGGAAGCTCTACCATGACCGATACCGTTTCCGTGTTGTTAGTAGACGACCACGCGCTGGTACGGCGCGGGGTGCGTGCGTTCTTTGAAACCTTAGATGGCATCACGGTCGTCGGAGAGGCGGAGTCTGGTGAGGAAGCCGTGGAGCAGGCTGTGGCGCTGGCGCCGGATGTGGTGCTCTTAGATCTGATTCTGCCGGGGATAGATGGCGTGGAGGCCACCCGGCGGATTCGGGCGGCCAGTCCGCGCACGCAAGTGATTCTGCTTACCAGTTTCCATGATGATGCCCATGTGCTCCCTGCTATTCGAGCCGGGGCGCTTTCGTATCTGCTGAAAGATGTCGGGCCGGATGAGCTGGGACAGGCTGTGCGCCGGGCCGCACGCGGCGAGGCCACTCTGCACCCGCGCGTGGCGGCACAGGTCATGGCCTCCCTGGCGAACCCGCCTGCACCCTCTACTCCGGACCCAGGACTCACGGAGCGGGAGCATGAGGTCTTAGGGTTGATTGCCGATGGTCTCAGCAATGCAGAGATTGCCGAGAAACTCTTTGTGAGCGAGAAGACGGTCAAGAGCCATGTGAGCAATATTCTGGGAAAACTGCATCTGGCCGACCGAACCCAGGCCGCCGTCTATGCCTGGCGCGAGGGCCTGAAAGAGCGAGGATAAATCTACCTGAGGGTCTGAAATAGTAACGACTTCATGGAGAAAGAATCTATAAGAGAGGTAATGCGAAACAAACGTCAAGACAAGGCCTCGCAGGGAATTCTCCGTGCCGGGGTACCCTCGCCAGGATTGGAAGCTGCTACCTGGATTCGGGGTAAGCCCGCCTCATTTCTGGGGGATAGGGTTACCGTGGTGGAGTTCTGGGCGACCTGGTGTGGTCCCTGCAAGAAAGCGATTCCCGAACTTACCGAGCTGGCGCATAAGTACAAAGGGTTCGCCCGCTTTATCGGGGTCAGTGTACGCGAGTCCGATGTTCCCGTTAAGCCTGGTGAGGCGAGCATCCCCGAGCGAGTGCGCGCTTTTGTGAAGAGTCAGGGTGCGAAGATGGCCTACGATATCGCTATGGACAGCGCCGATGGCAGGCTGACGCGGTCCTGGCTTGTGGCGGCGGCACAGGAGACTATCCCCGCGACGTTCGTGATAGACCGGGAGGGGCGAATCGCCTGGATC
The DNA here is from genome assembly GCA_049840835.1 of Armatimonas sp. Classification (GTDB taxonomy): domain Bacteria; phylum Armatimonadota; class Armatimonadia; order Armatimonadales; family Armatimonadaceae; genus JANLTX01. The sequence continues at coordinate 485,680 of JASGJG010000003.1, forward strand.
GGGATATCTACAGACGAGCTGGGCTATGTGCTCGCTCTATTGCAGCAGGGGAAGCCCTGGACCGACCTGCAGCCTGCTCTGGATGCCAAACGCACGGAAGACAAGCAGCGTCGCGATGCTGCCATGAAACTGGTAGACAGCCTGGGGAGTTTGAAAGACCGCTCCCAGCAGCTTCGTGTTCTAGAAGAGGCCATGCAAATCTGCCCGCCGCTGGAGCGCGAGTATGGCGACCTGAAGCTGGACTGGCTTCTGGAGCTGAAACAGACCGATGCCGCTCTGAAGTACCTGAATGGGCGCTATCTTTCGATCAATGGTGATAGCCCCTCGGCGCTCTCAGGTGCTGCCTGGAGCCTGGTCCGCGACGATTCCATTGGAAAGCGTTACGCTCCTCTGGCGCGTCGCCTGGTACAGAAGGCGATAGAGCTGCGCGAAGTTCCCGATGGTATCGACTATGCGGCCCTGGCCCGCACCTACTACCTGGAAGGGGATCGAGCAAAGGCGGTTGTGCACCAGCAGAAAGCGCTAGAGCTGGCAAGAACCAACCCTGGTTTTGGCGCCAGTAACATCAAAGCGCTAGAGAAAGCTCTGGAGCGCTACAAAAGCGGCAAGTAACCGGGAGCTTACGTCACTCGCTGGAACAGGCTGGGGTAGTCGGTAATGATGCCGTCGTCATCGACTGGAAGCTCCGCCTGGAAACCGCTCCCATCCAGGCTTTCGAAGAGATAGAGTCGGTCGGAGAGCCGGGTATAGGCTTGAAGCTGAGGCTGCACGCTCAGGTTTGTGGCATCGACCCAGGCCATGCGAAACTCACGCCGCTCTCCTATCTCCAGCGGCTCTCGGCGGATAGGGAACGAGTTGGTAAACGGGGTCGGCCAGATGTCGATGTCCTGGCAACCGTCTAGCTCAGGAATAGCCTGCCCATCGTCGTAGTGCCAGTGGCCCTGCCCATCCGTTTGCAGGTATAGCGAGCGTGTCAGGTGCTCTGTGTCCAGCACCAATTCCGCAACCTTAAGTTGCCAGTGTTCATTCCAGGTGAGCCGGTAGGTCAGCCGAAACGGGCCTTGAGTTTCATCAAAAGCAAGCACCACGCTATCCGCAGTGCCCTCGCCAAGAATCAGGTGCTCCAGCCCGATGCCTCTCCGTGGCTCGTTCCAGAGAGGTATCCAGCATACTGTGCGCGGCAAGGTGGCTTCTTTCCTTACCCCGGCGCTACCAGGCTCGTCATGGCGCTCATGATGGTCAGGTAGACATCGGAGGGTTCTTTGTTATGCCAATCCGTGCTGGCAGCGGACTCACTGTATTTCTTCTCATCCGGGTCTGGCTGATACAGCCACCAGATGTTGCCGAAAGGGTCTTTGAAGCGTGCCAGCAAGAAGCCGCCGTAGAACTTGCTGACCCGAGTGACTACCTCACCGCTCTCCGCCTGCACCCGATTCAGCACCTCCTGCGCGTCTTCTACATACACCTGGATAAAGGCAGGGGTAAATGGCCAGTCGGCTTTGGAATCCGCTACCATAAGGGTACATTCGCCTAGCTCCACTTCGGCGTGAATCAGCGTCCCATCTCGGTCTGGCGTGTGAACCGCTTCTCGCTCCTGCACGTCGAAGACCTTTTTCACGAACTCGATAAAGCGGGCGGCTCCGCCTTTCACGATCACGAACTGATTGGTGGTTCCATACCCATTGGGGACATTTTCCCTTGGTAGAAGCACGGCTCTCTCCTTCTAGATTCTGTCAGTCTCTATGCGTGGGGGAATGGCTGTGTTCCCGCATTTGGCGCAGAACTCAGGTACTCGGCAATCTGGCGGGTGTGGTAACCATCGTGGGCCAGGAATTGTGTCGCTAGCTCTTCGACTGTCCGTGAACCGTGACGCGGAGAATAAATGGCATTTGTTTCCCAGGCAGTAGATTCCAGGGCTGGCAGCAAAGCAACCAGCTGCTGCCGCGTGGCGCTGAGAGCCGCCAGGGATTCGGAGGGAATGGCGTGCGCGTAATCGTATTTCACAGCGCGTTCGTCTGGCTCATACGCTGTTACTTCCGCGGGACCGTCGGAGGATGATAAAGCCGCTGTCAGATACTCCAGCCACACAATGTCGTAGTCTGCCAAGTGCGCTACGACTTCACGCAGAGAGAATCGCTCCGGCGAGGCACGGTAATCCCAGAGCGGAGAATCCGCAGGCGTGTTACCTAGAAGCGTGGAAACGACAATAGGGGTACCAGCCAGTGCATCGACTAGCCGGGAGCGGATTCGTGTATTGAGGGGCATGGGATTACAAGCTTTACAGAGAGTACAACGATAGCGTACCCCTATCGCTCTTCAAACTCTCGCAGGGATGATACAAACCAGTAGCCATGCTGAATTTAGAAGAGTTGCTACCGCTGGTGGTGGCCTGGGTAGAGCGAGAAGAAGCGCGGATTCTAGCCGAGGGCGTACCGCTCACAGAAACCCAACTCGCTGATGCCCGAGCCATGGGAGTCACCCACCCTGAGTGCGTGAGGGTGCTACAGGTGCCGAAAATCCCCATGCCAGACCACCCGGATTTAGTGGCCGCCGGAACTGCCGCCGGGCTTATGGGGGGCGGCACCATAGGGCTGGCCCTGCGCTATGGTATCTATGTCCGCACCGGGGCGGAGTCACGGGAGCTTTTAGCGCATGAGCTGGTGCATACCGGGCAGTACGAGCGCCTGGGCTCGATAGAAGGCTTCTTGCAAACCTATCTAACCCAGTGCCTCACAGTGGGCTATCCTGCTGCGCTACTGGAGCAGGAAGCGATTCGGCTCTCCGCCAACCTGCCTTAACCGTACTCCGCCAGAGAGAGGCCTGTGTACCCCTGACCCACGCTGATTTTCCCTCTTCCTGCGAGGCGAGTGCAACGAGCACTCAGGGGAGATGGCTAACAGGATAAGTAAGAGAGTTGCGTCTGGAGAAAACTCCCTCACGGAATGCAGGAATTCTACCAGTGCTTGATACACTGGCTGGCATGAAGAAAGTCGTATCGCTCTCGCTGGGTTCCAGCAAGCGCGACAAGACGGTGACAGCGACGCTTCTGGGCGAGACCTTTGAGATCTCTCGAGTGGGAGTCGATGGTGATCAGGTCGAGTTTGTGAAGCGTCTGAAAGAGTTAGATGGCACGGTAGACGCCATAGGTTTTGGGGGCATGGACCGGTATCTGTGGAGCGAGGGGCGACGCTATGAGTTCGTCGCCGCGAAGAAACTTCTAGAGGGCGCGGTCAAGACCCCGGTGTTAGATGGCTCGGGGCTAAAAAATACCCTGGAGCGTGAGACCGTGCGGCGCCTCGCCGAGTCTGGCACGGTGGACTTCAAGAACAACAAGACCCTGATTGTCTCCGCCGTGGACCGTTTCGGTATGGCCGAGGCGCTGATAGAGCAGGGCGGCAAGCTCTGCTTCGGCGATCTCATGTTCGGGCTGGGCCTGCCCATAGCGATTCAGAGCCCCGGTGCGTTCAAAGTTGTCGCGCGGACGCTTCTGCCCATCGTGGTGCGCATGCCCCTGGAGCAGCTCTATCCGACCGGGGAGAAGCAGAATACGATAGACCCCAAGTGGCAGAAATGGTACGCCTGGGCGGATATTCTGGCAGGCGATTTCCTCTATATCCGAAGGCACATGCCCGACGATTTAAAGGGCAAGACTATTCTCACCAACACCACCACGGAAGCGGACATGGAGGAATTGAAGAAACGTGGCGTGGCGCGGGTCATAACCACCACCCCCAATTTCGATGGCCGCAGCTTCGGCACCAATGTGATGGAGGCACTTTTAACTGCCCTTCACGGAGGACGAACGCTTTCCGAGGAGGAATACCTGGAAACCTTGAAAAAATTGGACTGGACCCCGACAGTAACTCTGTTGACGTAATTTTTTAGAACCGGAGCAGGGAGTGGCATGGCGCGTAGATATCTGATTTCGGGAATTGTAGTAGCTCTTCTGGTAGCGGGTGGCGCAAGCGCACAGAATGGCAAGAGCGGCACACCGCCGAAACTGATCTTCCCGGTAGAGGGTGCGGCAGATTGGTCCGACACGTATGGTGCGGCCCGGAGCGGTGGGCGTAAGCATGAGGGCCAGGACCTCATGGCGCCCAAGATGCGGCACCTGGTCGCCTGCTTCGATGGCGTGGTCACGCTCCACAAGAACCACGGCACGGCAGGCCACTGGATTACCCTGAAGAGTGAGAGTGGCTGGCGCGCCGAGTACATGCACCTGAACAACGATACGCCCGGCACCGACGATGGCAAGGCTACGGATAAGTACATCTTCGCGCCTGGACTGAAGACCGGCGACAAGGTGAAGGCCGGGCAGTTTCTCGGGTTCGTGGGTGATAGCGGAAATGCCGAGGAAGCTGGGAGCCACTGCCACTTCGAGCTACACTCGCCAGGCGGTGTGGTCAATGCTGCTGTGGCGCTGGCCGGCTCCGGACGGCGCAACCCGGTGCAGCTGGCCAGCCGCCATAGCGTGCCCCGCTCTCTTGGTAGTAACACGGCTGCGAATCGGGCCGCCAAGATTGTAGCCCTGGCCTACACATTCCTGGGAGGCAAGTACCGCTTCGGGGGCTCCTCACCCGGTAGTGGGTTCGACTGCTCCGGGCTGGTGGAGTATGTGTACAGCCACAATGGTATCGAACTGCCCCGCACCGCCGCCGAGCAGTTCACGCGTGGCAAGGCTGTCCGTTTCGAGGAACTGGCGCCCGGTGATTTGATTTTTCAGGCAGGGACCTACAAAAAAGGCATCTCGCATGTGGGCATCTATATCGGCAATGGCAAGATGCTCCATGCCAAGGGCGAGCAGTGGGGCATTGTCATAGACAATATCGCGCCGTGGAAACCCGGCGCCCCCGGCGCAAGGCGTGTCATTCCTGGTCTGGCCTCGCCGCAGGTGGCCTCTGGGGCGAAAGTAGTACCGAACACCAGCGGCAATTCTGTGGCGTTCTTAGACCCGCCTACCGAGGCGCTAAGCGGCTCCGTGCGTTTGAAAGTGGGCTATGACCCGCACCCCGTAGCGCCAGGCACGGAGTACGCCATTGAAGTAGACGATACTGAGGCCGTGGCGTTCGCTGAAGCCGGAGTCTATGTACGCTTCGATACCACGCTGTTAGAGGACGGTGAGCATACCGTTCGCTTAGTCCGCCGCAATCAGCGTGCGGGCACGCGCTATGTGGCCGATACGATTCTAGTGACTACCGCTAACACTGGAGCTGAAAAATGAAGCGCCTATTACTCGCTGGCGCGCTTTTGCTTCTTAGTGGTCTGAGTGCGCAGGCGCAGACCGTACGCACTCTCTATGATTTCGAGCGTGGCTTCGAGGGCTGGCGGCTCTCCGGCGAGTGCTGGGGGCGCGGTCCGGAAGACGCTACCTACGCATTCGGGCGATTCTCCGGCTGGCGTGGCGCCCGGTATGCGTCTACGGCCCATGCCAATCGAAATGGCAACCCCGATACCGGCACCGGCAAGGCTGTCTCCGAGACATTCACTATCGATGGCGAGCGAATTCAGTTCTTTATCGGTGGCGGGCGCAATGATGGCACGTGCGAGCTACGCTTAATCGTCGATGGCCAGGCGGTCCGCACACAGAGCGGCAACAACTCGGACAAGCTGGAGCAGACCTTCTGGGACGTAACCGAGTTCCTGGGGAAAGACGCGCATTTTGAGCTTGTGGATGAACGCCGGTCCGGTCCGCGCGGTTACCTACTGGTGGACCAGATAGAGATTGTCACCAAAGAAGCCCTGATTCCCCCGCCGAATATTGAGCCGGTTGAGCCCACGGATACCCGCCCCAATCGCCCGCTCATGGTAGTCGAGGGCAAGCTGCCGCTGCCCACGGGGTCTAGTCTTACCGGCGACCCTGGCTTCTTTGACTCTCCGCTCTCTGTGTTCCTGCCCGATGGTAAGCCCGCCAACGCGAAACGCTGCATAGTCTTAGAGGCCACTGGCTACAGTCCTGACCCCTCGGAGAACGGTGGCTACACCGTGACTACCCGTGGCACGCCGCTGGGGCGTGGCATCGCCGCCGTGGACCCGAAACTGATTCCGCTAGGCTCCAAGCTCTGGATAGAAGGCTATGGCTACGCCCTGGCCGACGATATTGGGAGCGCTATCAAAGGCAAGCGAATCGACCTCTGCCACGCCACCCTGGTCGAGGGCAACGCTTATGGCCGCAAGAAAGTCAAGGTCTGGATTCTAGAAACCCCGGCAACTGGTGCGAATCCGCCGGGTAGTGGGCAATTAGGCGGACCGGCGCGATAGTAGGCTAGCCCCGTTATTGCCCGGCCCTAAAAGGGCCGGTCTGTTTATAAGCGGACCTCCGGCCCGGCAACAGAATAGCCCGTTCTCTGGGCCGCCCCGGAGGGGTGCTTATCCGTAGACCAGCCCTTTTAGGGCTGGGGCGCTATCAACTAGGGACCGTCGGGTAGGCGCGTAAAAGCGTACGCTACAGCCTGTTCCAGTGTCATGGCGCTTCCCTGAGACCAGGCGGAGGCAAACTGGCTCTCTATGAGCTCGTTTCGCAGCACCTGAACCTGCTGGTCGAATAGCGACTGATAGAAAGGGAGGCGCCGGGATCCCATTTGCTGGCGTAACACCTCGGCAGCTCCTAACAGGCAAATCGCCCCGATGCTGTCTCCACGAGCGTGTACAATCTGGGCTACTTGCTCCAACTCCTCGGTAGTTTCCCGCGGCACCAGGAAACCTTTTAAGTGACAGAGAGCCGCTCGAATCAACTCTTCTGCTTCAGCGAGGTTGCCCTGCTGGAGTGCGACATGGGCAATAGTACACATCGACTTGGAGATGCCAATGGGGCTGCCGACCTGCTGGAAGAGCTCCAGCGCTTCGGTGAGAAGAGATTGGGCCTCCTCAAGAGAGTTTTCCGCCAGCGCAATAATCGCCACGCATAAGAGAGACTCCCCGATATCCTGCTTATAGCCATTCGTTCGGCGAAACTGCAGGCACTCCTCGTTCAGTCGGCGCGCCTCAGCGTAGTCTTCGCTAAAGAGCGCCACAACCCCCATGCTGCCCAGTATCTCGGCAACCACCTGGCTCTCTCCACACGCGCGGGCGGTTTCCAGCGCTTCTTCCAGAAACACCATCGCGTCTGTGTAGTCTCCTTGATCCCGCGCCACGCATCCCAGGTTGCGAAGGCAGAAGGCCACGCCTTTCTTTAGCACCATTTGCCGTTTCAGAGAAAGGCACTCTTCTAGCGTGGAGCTCGCTACGGCATAGTCGCTACGCAATCGAGCTATATAACCTATGCCGAACAGCGCCTCGGAGATGCCCATTCGATCGCCCAGGGCCTGGCATAGTGTGAGCATCTGTTCGTAGAAGTCCTGCGATGCCGCAAAATCCTGCCGGTACTGCTGAATAATGGCCTGCTCGTGGATCACCAGGGCCAGGCCGCGTTGCTCGCCGAGCGCTTCATAGAGAGCTCGGCTTTCAGCGTTAGGCAGGTTTCCGCAAGGCTGTAATCTCCCCGGAGTCCATGCCGATGTCCTTGCTCACTCAAAGCGGCAGCCAGTTCCAGCGCACTGCCGCACTCACGGCTTAACTGTAGCTTTGCGCCAGCAGGCTCTCGGCTTGCTCATGCTCACCTAGAGCATGGCATATCTTGCTGAGAAGCAGGCTGATAGATGCGGCATGGCCCGGTTCGTTCGTAGGCGAACACAGACTCCAGTTCTCCTGGGCAAGCGCTCTTGCCTCCTGGGAATCTCCCTGTACATTCGCCAGTACAGCGGCGCCATAGAGCGCTCGGGAACGCACGGGCGTGGGTACTGTCTCAGAATCTGCCAGGGCTCTCTGGAGCCAGCGTCGGCCTTCTGTGGCTTCGCCACGGATTTCCCAGAATTTATGGAGCGCACCCGCAAGCCGAAGCCCGAGCTCCTGGGAGCCTGCCCATTCCAGAGCGGCGCGCAGGTTCTCTTGCTCGGTCGCAAGTTGCTCCATTCGGTCCGAGTGCGCTCCACCTGGCGAAGGTAGAACTCGGCGTGACGAAGAGCGAGTCGGTTGTGCTGTGCATCGGAGAGCTGACTCGCTGCGTAGGCCCGCAGGGTTTCCAGCAGGCGGTAGCGCATGACATCGCCCGCTTCCTCGGCAACGATCATCGAGCGGGATCGCAACTCCTCCAGAGCGGCTATAGGAGACTGTTCTTCGCAAACGTCTTGAGCAGCCTCTCCAGGTCCAGCCGCCGGAAAATACGGACAGTCGCGAAAAGAAACGCTGTAGCTCCAGTGAGAGTAGCTGGAAACTCCACTCAATCGCCGACGTCAGCGACCGATGCCGTGGCGGGCGGTCCTTGCGGCGGCTGACCAGAAGCGTCTGGGAGGAGAGCTGCTCCACCATCTGCGTGGGCGTGAGAGTCTGCGCCCAGGCAGCCGCCAGCTCGATAGAGAGGGGAAGGCCCTCTAGCTGCATGCAGAGCAGGGCCACACTGTCGGCATTCCGCACGGTTAGCTGAAAATCTGGCCGCACGCTCTGAGCGCGGTCTACGAACATCTCGATGCTCGGAAGCTGCAGCAAAGCCTGCGGGTCGGACACTGGCTGGGAAGGTTCCGTGGGTAGAAGGGAGATGGGGAATTGAACCTCGCACTCGATCTCCACAGGCTGCCGAGACGTTGCCAGACAGGTAAGTGTGGGTACCAGCCTTATTAAGTGATGCAGCCAGGTACGCGTCTCCTCGCCCGTGCTGTCCAGCAGAAGCTGCTCTAGATTGTCTAGAACCAGCAGGGCAGGGCGCACGGAGAGAGCCTGAACAAGCTGTTCCATCGGTTCTACCTGTGCGCTACGAACCACTCCCAGGCAGTCGGCAATCGCATCTGGTATCAGGCGCGCGTCGGTGATATCGGCGAGCGGCACGAACCACACACCGCCCTCGAAGGCTTCGGAACAGCGATGGGCTGTCTCAACTGCAAGCCGTGTCTTACCAATTCCGCCGGGGCCGGTTATCGTGATGAGCCGAGCAGGCGCGGGCGACGAGAGAAGCTGTTCCAGCCTATGTATCTCTGACTCGCGCCCGAAGAACCGGTTGTAGTGAAGAGGAAGCCGAGGCCGAACAGTGGCTGTAGGCGATGGCGAAACGCTCTCGATGGACTCCTGGGCGCCATCCCATGCCTTGTTGAGATCACTGAGCGACTCTAACTGGCGTAGGGCATCCTGGTAGGCATTTGCCAGGCGCTCTCGCTGAGGGGCAATCCACTCTTCGTAGTAACCGGGTAGCAGCTTCACCACGGTACAGCTCGACCGCGTTTCGCAGCTTCCAGGCGCGCTCGTTCGTGGGCGCGCGCGCCGCCTCTCGGAGTGCTGCTTCGAACTCCGATACATCCGTACGAATAGCTGCGGAGTTCAGTTGAACAGATGACCGGCTAGCAATAAGAACGCTGCCATAGGGAGTACCAGGCGGCTCCAATTGGCGCCGAAGCGACCCGATAGCCACGCGCAGGCTCAGGCGGCCATCTTCGCCCTCGGGCCAGAAAAGGTTCGCCAGGACTTCACGCGAGTGCGGTTTGCCGGAATGAAACGCCAGATACGCTAGCAGGGCCGCTGTCTTATAGGTGCGAAACCGAACAATAGGGCGGTCGGCTTGCCGGAGGCAGAGACCGCCGAAAAGCTCGATGTAACACGGTGCGTTCATGGCGGCCATCTTCTGCGAGGATCTCGGCTCTATTGTAACAGTTCTGTAACGCTTCGTCCGTAGACTGAAAGGTACGGAGCTTTAAGACAATGACTCGTCCTGAGAATCCCTGGTTTACGCTTCGGTTACTGCTGCCAGTACTCCTGTGCCTCTGCTTCACTTTGTTGGAGGGATGCGGTGGTGGTGGCGGCGATACCAGCCTGAACGACCTTACCCCGGCCATCTATAATGTCACTGTTAGCGAAAGAGACAGTCGGCTTCTATTACCGGGAAAAACTTTCGTACGTTCGATGAGAAAGTTGATGGTCTTCTCCCCAAACATCTAACAATAGATGGCGTGGATGTAACCGATAAAGTCATCTGGACAGATACTCAGATCACTATGAATAATCTTCCCGTTTCTGGAACCGGGTCCAGGGGAGACATCGTTTTGTACAACGGATTCCGCTCCAGTAACAAAGTTCAATTGAGTGAGTGGCGCGGCAAAGTGACCATTACCAACAAGCTGCAGGGAAGCCAGATGGTCGTGGCGATCTACAATGTCCGTTGGCGAGCCAGTATCAATGATGTTCTCATTCAGGGGGGAACGACACGGGGAGCGCAGGCGGTAAAGGACAGCACCTGCACGTACGATGCTTCGGGGCAGGATACTGTCAGCGACACCACGGCGACGATTTCCCGCGAGGGTGATCCCAATATCCCGAACACGTTTCTGGACCCCAGCAATATAGACCGCTTTTTCAACGCAGCCATCACCTTTGGAAATACTGCTACTGGTGACACGGTGACCTTTGACAACTACACAATACGAATCAACTGTAATGCAACCGCCACTGGCGGTATTCGTGTCTCCTCTTTTTCCACGATAGCCGGAGAGAGAACTCCTTATTTTATTGGCATGAGTAATATCGGAAACACCGATACCATTCCCGGCTCTCTGGATCTAGACTATGGCATCAAAGCAGGATCTTGGACCTCCAGCGATGGCAAAACGATAGTCACCTGGGACAAGATGCCCGTACTCAGTCCTCCCAGTCTTTTACAACTCTAAGAAAGACACGCCCCGGCCCTGAAAGGGTCGGTCTGTGTATAAGCGGACCTCCGGCCCGGCTACCGGAATTGGCGGCATTCTCCGTGCCGCCCCCGGAGGGGCGCTTAACCGTAGACCGGCCCTTTCAGGCCGGGTTTTGAAGGGGGGAGTAGGGAACCTATTCGCGCACACTCCTGTACCTGCTGTTAGGAACACGGCACGATTCATCGAGCCGTTTAGATGTGTTGTAGAATAGGACCTATGGAGCGATTCGCTTTCATCATTCACCCCATGGACGCTCGACGCGACCTGGCCAAACTTCAATCCCTTAGCGGCTGCCATGCCCGAAGCAGCAATTGAGATGGCGGTTCGGAAAATCCCCCCTATGGTGGCGAGCCGTATCGTGGGAATCAAGAGTAAGACAGGCTCAGAAGCCGAGGGCTGGTTCATTGTCTGCCCGCTTACCCCCAAGCAGCTCTTAGGACTGCCCCCCGAGGAAGTCTACGCGAAGCTCCAGAAGTGCTGTGAGATCGCTGAGGGCCTCGGCGCAAAGATTATCGGGCTTGGTGCTCTGACCTCTGTAGCGGGCGATGGGGGTATCACGCTGGCCAGCCGTGTGAATATCGCAGTGACGACCGGAAATTCCTACACTGTCGCTACTGCCGTTCAGGGCGCAAAGCGTGGTGCGGCGCTCATGGATGTGGCTATCGGCGATGCCAATGTCGCTGTTGTGGGTGCAGCAGGGAGTATCGGACATACCAGCGCACTCCTGCTGGCGCCGGATGCGAAGAAAATCACGCTCATTGGTCGTCATACCGAGAAGCTTCTCCCTGTAGCCGCCGAGGTCGAGGAACGGGGTGGCACTGCCGAGATTTGCGGTGATGTGGCAACCGGTTTGAAAGACGCTGATGTCATTGTCACTGTCACCAGTGCGGCAGATGCCGTGATCCTGCCCGATATGCTGGTGCGAGGCGCAGTGGTGGTAGATGTTGCCCGCCCGCGCGATGTCAGTGTGCGAGTCTCCAAAGAACGCCAGGATGTGCTGGTCATCGAAGGTGGCCTCATAGATGTCCCCGGCCAGATGCGCTGCCCGGCCACTCGGCGAGATGGCACCCCGAAAGATGCCCCGGATTTCTCGTTCGGCTTCCCCCCCGGCACCGCCTACGCCTGTATGTCCGAAACCATGATGCTGGCTCTGGAAGGTCGCTATGAGAACTTCACGCTGGGCAAGACCGTGAGCGTGGAGCAAGCCGAAGAGATGCTGCGCCTGGCCAATAAGCATGGGTTCCGATTAGGCGGCTTCCGCAGCTTCGAGAAAGCAGTCAGCGACGAAACCATCGAAGCCATTCGCAAGGCTGCCGGGCGCACGCCGCTCTCCAAGGTCGGCCAGCTCGCCTCGGAAGTATGAGCATCAGCCCCGAGGCACTAGCCGCCTGGCTCGGCGATCTGCGCCAGGCCCGCTTCGGTCTGCGCGATGACACCGGGGCCACCTTAGACTGCCTGAAGATTGCCCCTGACCCCGCAGGTGGCTATCTTGGTGTGAACCACACCATGAAAGACGGTGTGTTCCACCTGCGCCTGACCCAATCCACGGACTTTATCAACTGGCGCTATCTGGCTACTCTAGATACCCATGCGTCGCAGGGTGAGCTTCTACCCCTGTCCAATGGCACGTTCGTGCTGGCCTACGAGCACGATGAGCCGAACTCCACTTTTGTACGAGTGCGCCGGTATACGTCTCGTGAGGACCTGATTCGTGGCAAGTTCGCCATGGAGACGACTCTGGGCCGCACCCTCGCGCCGACGGCGGAAGGTACACCGTCTATTGAGCGAGCCACCCGAGATGCGCTCACTCTCCGTTTTCACTACTACCGCAATGGCGACGTCGACCGGGCCGCAAAAGGGACTCTTCGTGTCGATTCCTGGACCACAGAGATAGACAACGGCCTGAACGCCGCTGTGGAAGCCTACAATGTGCGGGGCAATATCGGCGGGCGTACCAAATTCTTCCTAGGCGGCAAGCCCTGGTACCTGCAGGAAGGGCAGCTCGGCAAGAACGATTGGGCCAGCTGGCGCCTGTTCCTGCTGGATGGCGCCTGCCGCAAAGCCCTGCTTCTACCCCTGCAAACCCCCGGCGGCTCGCTCAGCTTCGCCAATCCGTTCGTGGGCGTGTTCGGCCAGACGGTCGTTATGACCGCCTTCATGCCCAGTGAGGGCAATGCGCGCGGCGAGGCCGGGGCAATGCTCTGTATCAAAGATGGGAAAGAGGCGCCGAGATGACTCTGGGATTCTTAACCGATGGTGACCCTGCCGATGTGGCCTTCGCCAGCAAAGAAAGCTTCGCCTGTGTGGAGCTTGCCCTCTTTGGTGGTCCACACCCCGCGCACCGCTACGCTGACTTCAAGAAAGCGCTGAACGAAAACGGCATCACCCTCGCTGCTGTGAGCCTGTTCGGGCAGAACTATTTCGAAGAAAAAGGCGGCGCGGAGAAGCGAGTCCTACTGGCAGAGACGATCACGCTTGCTGCCGAACTGGGCGCAAAGAACATGGTCTTCGGCACTGGCACTCCGCCCGGTAATACCCTTCGCGAGAAAGCGAAAGCAGGCGCAGAAGGACTGCAAGAACCCATTGCACTGGCCCAGAGCCTTGGGCTCAGCGTATCGTTCTACAACTGCCACTGGGAGAACTTCATCGACCGCCCGGACCTCTGGGACATCGCGCTCCCACTCACACCAGGCGTCGGCGTGAAGTTCGACCCCAGCCACCCTGTGCAGGCCCGCCGAGACTGGCGCGCGGAGCTACTCGCCGCCGGTCCACACCTGCGCCACGTACACGCCAAAGATGTCTTAGAAGTGGGCGACAAGTTCATCTCCGACCCGAACCCCGGCCTGGGGGATATCGACTGGAGTGCGTTCTTCGGGATTCTCTACCACGTGGGCTATGAAGGCGCGGTTTGTATCGAGCCGCACAGTGCTCTCTATACGGGCGAGAAACGCCACGATTTCCTGCGGCTTTCTGGTCGGTATTTGCGGCAGTTTCTGCTGTAGTAGGAAGCCCTCCCCCGGCTCGTGCCTCGCCACCCCCTCCCCGACTTCGTGGGGGGAGAGGGTTACAGAATATGGGGCGCCTGCCGGAATCCCGAAAGGCTTAACGAATTTGTTTACCCCCGCCCCCCACGAAGTCGGGGAGGGGGTGGCGAGGCACGAGCCGGGGGAGGGCTCTCTCATGCGGGTTTTTAACCCGCGGACTTAATGGCGGCCCAACGTGCCGCGATAGAATGTGCACTATGCCTGCAAGTTCTCTGGAGCAGATTGTCAATCTGTGTAAGCGTCGTGGATTCATTTTTTTAGGAGCGGAGATTTATGGGGGTCTCCAGGGAACCTACGATTATGGTCCGCTCGGCGTAGAACTTAAGAACAACCTCAAGCGGCTGTGGTGGAAGCACAATGTGTATGAGCGCGATGATATGGAAGGCATCGAGACTGCCCTCCTGACCAACCGCTATGTGCTGCGCTACTCGGGCCATGAGAAAGGCTTCTCGGACCCGCTAATCGATAACAAGACCACCAAGAAGCGCTACCGGTTCGACCACCTCCTGAAAGACCAGACGGCAGAGGTTTTGCAGAAACTTGCCGAACCATTCGGTTTCGATGCCGTGGTAGACCCGGAGAACCTGGCGGATGCCATGCTGACCGACCCGGCAAAGGCGGCGAAGGCGCTCAACGAGGCCAAGGTAGTCGACCCTGCCGACGGCAAGCCGGGGGACTGGACGGAGCCGCGCCAGTTCAACATGATGTTCAAGACCCAGGTAGGGCCTGTAGCAGACGAGGAGAACTTTGCCTATCTGCGCCCCGAGACCGCGCAGGGGATGTTCGTGAACTTCAAGAACGTACTGGACTCCACCAGTCGCAAGCTGCCGTTTGGAATCGCGCAGCAGGGCAAGAGCTTCCGCAATGAAATCACCCCGCGCAACTTTCTGTTCCGGGTTCGTGAGCTGGAGCAGATGGAGATCGAGTACTTCGTGAAGCCCGGCGATGATGAGAAGGTCCACGAAGAGTGGATTCAGGACCATATCGACTGGTGGGTGAATGTGGTGGGCCTGGATCGCGAGAAGATTCAGCTGTTCGAGCACATCAAGCTCTCCCACTACTCCAAGCGCACGGTAGACATCCTCTACGAATTCCCTACCCTGGGCTTCGATGAGCTAGAGGGAATAGCGAACCGGACCGACTGGGACCTTGGCTCGCACTCCCGCGCGCAGGACACGCTCCCGCTCTCGGACAACACCAAAGCGAAGGCGATGAAGAACGAGCACTCGGTAGAGAAGCTGACTTACTTCGACCACGAGACCAACAAGCACATCGTGCCGTTCGTTATCGAACCTGCTGCCGGTGTGGATAGAGGAGTACTGGCTGCGCTCTGCCAGGCCTATGATGAGGAGCTGCTAGAGAACGGCGAGACCCGCGTGGTACTGCGCCTGAAACCCGCGCTGGCGCCCATCAAAGTAGCCGTGCTGCCGCTTGCCAGGAACAAGCCGGATATCGTGAACAAGGCCAAAGAAATTAAGAAGCAGCTTATGGCATCGCTGGGAATGCGAGTCGTTTATGATGATACGGCGGCTATCGGAAAGCTCTACCGCCGACAGGATGAGGCAGGGACCCCGTTCTGCATCACTGTGGACTACGACACCCTGGGGCAATCCAAAGATGGTTCCACGGAGCTGTTAGACACGGTCACTGTGCGGGATAGAGACACCATGGCGCAGGAGCGTATTGCTATTGCAGACCTGGTGAGCTATCTCAGTGAGAGGCTGAAGTAGATGCTGATAATCTGGGGATTTCATCGCTTTGCCCGCAAGCTCATTGGATATCGCAACGACTACTGTCTGAACTGCAATCGGGAGCAAGTGAGCGAATGGCAGAAGTCGTTCCATATGGGGCACCTCTACTGGATTCCCCTGATTCCACTGGGAATCCGTCGGGAATGGTTCTGCACCGTTTGCGGCGCCAATCCCCATGCACGGGTAGCGACCAGCAAAGGGTTCAAGCGCTTTGTGGCTGGGATTTTCCTGCTAATAACCATATTCTTTACGACCTTTGCGGTCATTGCAACAGCGAATCTTAACCCGGATTTTGCTAAACCTGCGGATGCAATGGGAATGTGGATTGCAGCCGCGGTTGCCGGTCTGATTTCAACCGGCGCTATCTGGTGGGCTACTTTTACAGGTGGTGCTCCTGATCTTGGCGCGTTGCTACAGCAGGTGGGGCCCCTCTCAAAGACAGAGTGCCGTTACTGTGGAGGTGGGCTGGATGGTGAGGGCTCCTGCGCTAACTGCCAGATAACGCATTACCCACTGGAGTTCGTTTGAGCTCCGAAAAAGAAGAACGACCAGTACCGCCGGGCAAGGGACTCGACCTGGATCGGTTTGTCAATCGGCTGGTCCTCTGGAAGCGCCCGGATGATGTAGTGACTCTGAAAAATCCCACGCGTCAGCTGCCACTCACAGCAGTGGTGTGTGCGAATGGGCGCGCGGATTTGCTGGCAAAACTCATCAAGGCGGGAGCCACGCACTCCTTGACCGAGGCTTTCCGATACGCGCTTCGTTATGACGCGCAGGAGTGTGTTGCCGTACTTGAAGGAGCGGGTGTAAAACCACCTCAGATAGTGTGATTAATGTCTGGCTAATGGTAATGATTTAGCCTTGCTCCAGGTTTCTTTACTTAAGGAGCAAGACCATGAACCGACGACATTTTCTCTCTCTGGCTCTCACGATCGCGGGTGCGGGAATGGTCACCCTGGCTGGCTGCGGCGGTGGAGGTGGCGGCGGGAATGCTTCTCTGGGAACGCGCCGGGGTGTTGTGCAGCTCCCGGCAGGTGTAGGTTTAACTTTCACCGATTTAATCTTAGAGGCGGGGCCAGGGAGTGTGCCCTTAGAGGCCAATGGGGCGTTCACTGCCTCCGTTCCTACCACCGATCTGCCATCGCTGGCGATGCTGCACGATAAAAGCGGGCACGGCATTCTCATGGGTTTCCTGCCTGCTGAGGGTAATGGCCTTACTACTCTCTCCGCAGCCGTAGCGCTGCTGTACTACGCTCTCGGCGGGTTCATGCTTCCGGAAAACGCTCGCAGACCGCTGGTGAACCTGCTGGAGTCAGATGCTGCCGCCATTACTCTTGCGGGTGTTATCGACCGCCGTATGGCGGCGAATCCCTACGTACTCGAAGCCGACGATGCCGAGGTGAACGCCGCTCTGGCAGCGGCGTACAACACCCTTACCGTCACCGGGCGGGCGGTGCGCATGCAGAGTTTCCCAGCACAAATGGGCAAGACACGGGCCGAGAGCGAGCCCATGCTATTGGTGGAGCCGAGTGGGTTTCAGAGCAATGTGGAAGTACTGCAAGCGACCGGACCTAAGGTGATCGCCACCAACCACTCCCGGCGCTACTGCAAGGTATACGCCTACCAGACCGGGACCCCAGATGCATTACCCAAGGCAGTACTTCAGGGAACGGAGATCCGGCTCGATTCCACGAATGCGCTCGGTATCTTCTCCACCATTAACAATCTGAGAAGCGGTCAGACTGCCTATGTACCGGTTTCCACCGGGCCTATCTCGCTTCCATTAGCAGCCGGGTCTACGAAGACCATCTACGAAGTCATCGTGGTGGGCGGGGCAACCAACGATATTCCCCGTGCCTTTTTCAACGAGGCAAAGTATGTGGATGAGCAGGCCAAATGGGTACAGGCGCGAAAAGATATGACCCTGCTCACCTGGTGGAACAACCTCATGGTCCCCGTGTTTTTCGAAGCTATGGGAATCGCGGGCCTGGGGGCAGCAACTTCAGCCGTAGAGGCAAGTCTGGCAGCACTTCAGGCGATTGAGGAGCAGTCGGTTCTGGAGCTGGTCATCAGTGCGGGCCGGGGGGAGCTGATTGCGGCGGCGGGGCGGTACTGGCTACTGGCGGCCCAGAGTACGGCAGTGGGCGACAAGGTGCGCCGGGCGATACTGCCGCTCTATGAAGTCGCTGCCGGGCAGCTTGCTGCAGAGACAGCGGCGGCGCGTCTGGCGCTGTTTGCCCGAATGATCGTGCGCGCGGCGGTCTCCGCAGTTGTTCTCCTGGGCGCAGGCGACCTGGCGGCGGTAGTAGCAGATGTCGGCTCAGCGCTTTCCGCCGACCGCTGGAACGTGACTGTCTTCCAGCCCGATTTGATTCTCTCGCCTACCAGTAAGAGCATTGCACCGGGACAGCGGGTGACGTTCAGCGTGAAGCCACCCCCTGGCTTGAACGGCACGGTCTCCTATGCCTGGACCCAGACCGGCACCTTCGCCACGCTGTCTTCCGCAGATGGTGTGGTGGGCAACCACATCACGACCACCAGCACATCGGTAGACCTGGTAACTACTCCCTCGGATCAGGGCAAGATTACAGTTACTGTCACTGCCACCCTGACCGAGCCCGGCGGCGCCAGGCGAGAGATCGGCGTTGCTCAGGCAGTCATCACGTTCGCTGGCCTTGGCACGTTCCCCGCTGGCAGCGCCAGCGGCATCAAAGGCTATAACACTGGCGTAGCCGTGCGCTATTTCTCCTGGGCCGCCTACACTATCACCCCACCTCCGGGGAACTGGACCAAGATGGAGGTCAACGCGACGTACTACTACGGGGTTCTCTACAAAGAAGACTATGACAAGGGCGCTGCGGTCGCTGATCTCTCGGACAATACCGACTTCAGTAGCTGGGTGGGATACAGCCACCTGACCAGCACGAACTGCTTCAACTTCGGCAACGGCACCATAGGGTTCCTGGCTATACATTCGCTCGGAGACTTCGACCTGGCAACGGAGCAAACGCGCTACGCTGGCATCGTCCAATCTCTCCATGACAATCCCGCGACGGTCACTTTCACGTAAACAGAACACTCTGTTTACAATCTATCTAACATTTAGCTAACGGGCGCTCTGTAGTCTTATTCCAGGTTTCTTTCGAAGGAGCAAAGCCATGAATAGGCGACATTTTCTTTCTCTAGCTCTGGCGCTGACCGGCGCCGGAATAATCACTCTAACCGGGTGCGGCGGTGGAGGTGGCGGTAGCACGTCGCTGGAAGGCCGCCGGGCGATAGTTCAGCTTCCCGCAGGAGTGGCGCTGAACCTCACGGATCTCATGGTTGAGATCGGGCAAGGGAGCGCGTCTGTAGATACCAGTGGGGTATTTATCGCGCGTGTGCCGGTTACCGATTTGCCGTCGATGGCACTTGTGCGCGATCAAGCCGGTCGCGGCGTGCTTATGGGTTTCTTGCCTGCGGAAGGCAATGGTCTTACTACCCTTTCTGCAGCCGTAGCGCTGCTTTACTACGCCTTAGGCGGGTTCATGCTTCCGGAAAACGCCAGGCGCTCCTTGGTGAACCTTTTAGAGAGCGATGCCGCTTCTATAGCTCTGGCAGGAGTTATCAGCCGACGCATGGTGGCCAATCCCTACGTGCTGGAAGCCGATGACGCTGAGATAAATGTCGCCGTAAAAGCCGCCTACGACACTCTGGTAGGCACAAGCCGCGCGGTGCGTACTCAGAGCTTCCGCAGTCAGGTAGCCCGCACACGGGCCGAACCTGCGGCGATGCTCTTAGTACAGCCAGATGGATTGCAAAGTAATGTGGAGGTCACTCAGGGAGGTGGGACAACTGTAGATGTAACTAATCACTCCCGCCGCTTCGGTAGAGTCTATACCTACCAGACCGGGACGCCAGATGCACTGCCGAAGGCCGTGCTTCAGGGGGCGCCGCTTTCGCTGCCATCTACCAACGCGCTGGGGATTTACTCTACTATCAATAACTTGGTGAGCGGACAGACAGCGTATGTGCCGAAGTCTGTAGGACCCATCTCCCTGCCACTCGCCCCAAATTCTAAGAAGACCTTCTACGAGATCATAGTTGTAGGAGCCAGCACCAACGACCTGCCGCGCGGCTTCTACAGTGAGGGAAAGTACGTGGATGAGCAGGCCAAATGGGTTCAAGACCGCGAGGACCTGAGCGTACATACCTGGTGGGAGAATCTTATCCTGCCCACGTTCTTTGAGGCACTGGGGATCGCCGGGACCGCTGTCGCCACGGTGGCAGTAGAGGGAAGCCTGTCCGCCATAAAGGCGCTTACTGACCTGCCCGTAAAACAACTTCTGCTCAACGCCGGGAAGGGAGAGATGCTCGCTGCCGCCACGAATTTCTGGGAGTTAATTGTAGAGAGCACCAGTGCGGGCAGAAATGTGCGGAAGGCAATGCTCCCGCTCTATGAAGCGGCTGTGGGGCAGCTCGCGGCAGAGACGGCGGAAGCTCGCGCGCTCCTGTTCGCCAAAATGGTGGTTCGGGCAGCTATCACTGCTGTAGTGCTGCTGGGCCTGGGTGATATGGGAGCCGTTATCGTCGACGTTGGTTCCGCGCAACCCGCCGAGCGCTGGAATATCACCGTCTTCCAGCCCGATTTGATTCTAGATCCCACGGAGAAGACGATAGGGGCAGGGCAGCGAGTGACGTTCCTGGTGAAGCCACCCCCAGGCCTGAACGGTACAGTCTCCTACGCCTGGTCAACGGCGGCGACCTTCGCCGTGCTATCATCCAGCGATGGCGTGGTGGGCAAGAGCATCACTACCAGCAGCACCTCGGTGGATTTAGTGACCACACCCTCCGACCAGGGTAAGATTACGGTTACTGTCACCGCCACACTCACCGCTCCAAACGGCACAAAGTCCACTATCGGCACCGCGCAGGCTGTGATTACGATCTCCAATCAGCAGGTTATTGGCCTGAATCCGGGAGGAGGGCTCAAGGCCGCCGATAACGGATTCGGTATCCGCTACTACGCCTACATAATCTACACTGTACCCATTCCCCAGGGCAACTGGACTCTGTGCCAGCTCAGCGGATACCACGTTGGTTCCCTGAGTAGAGCGGACTATGACAAGGGCGTGCCAGTAGCCGACCTCTCCGCGAATACTGACTTCAGCAGCTGGGTTTACTACGATAATAGCGGGTCGGCGTGCATCAATCTGGGAAGCGGTAGTGTCGGGTTTATCCGAGATGTCACCCATGGCGATCCAGACGCAGCAACCGCCCAGGGACGATTGAACACGCTACTGGAAGTCGCCCAGGGCTACACGACCACAGCGACGTTCTCCTGATAGATCGTTCGCTCCGGCTAGCTCTTTACGATTCGTAGCTCGGAGATATAGGCCATAGGGCGGTAGGTATACTTGCCGCCGCCCTGATAGTCTTCGCGGCGCTGAAAGCCTTCTTCTATGGCGTAGTCGAACCCGGCGACTTTATAGCGCACCATGCCGCCATAGTGTCGGTAGAGCGGCGTGCCCAGCGCGTTCGTGGTCACATTCCAGCCTGCGCGGCTGAACCGAATAGAGAGTATCCTCCGCTCCGGGTGGATTCTGGTCCAGGTAGAGCGCACCTGCGCCTCGAAGGGAGCATTGGTGTAGGTCGCCGAAGGCTTCGCAGTCAGCGCCACTTTCTTCGCCATAGCCACCAGGGCAGCTGCCGCCGCATCCCACTCTGCCGTAGGAATCTCACTGGCAGAGAGACCCACAGACTCCAGCGTTGGCTTCAGCGGCGCCAGCGCCTTGGATTGCACCACGGCACGCTTGCCCATAGCCAGTTCCAGCCCCACTTGCATCAGCCCGTAGCCATCTTGCTGCGGGAGCTGCTCGGTAATACTTTTGAGGCTGCGGATTTCGAACGCCATGCGGTCCGCCACTACCTTCTTCGCCAGCCCCTGCGCTATGGTCTTACGATTCTTTGCAATCTCCAGCCAGGCTTCCGGGTGCTGCATAACCGACTCCTCGAACGCGGTGGATATTGCGGTCATGCCCGCGAACTTACCGGCCATCAGGGTCTCTACAGCAGCCATGTCCGCCAGCGCTTTTTTCAGAAGCGCCGAGGAGTTGGGAATGACCTGGCTCTGCACATACCATTTTGAGTTGTGCTCATGCGCGAAGCTCTCCAGAGTTTCCCTATAAGGCTGAATCGCCTGCTGAAGCTGGGGCCATTTCTCGTTGTTGGTCTCCTTCGCCTTCTCGCGGGCTTCGTTGTAGATTCGGTCCTCACCGACCGTGGTTATGTTGTACTGGCTGCCGCCATAGTGAACTTTGTATTGACCATCGGCAGTGATCTCTAAAATCGTAGAGGCCATCCAGCGGAACTGCCCATCGCCATTGTGCCAGACCTCCACACGGTCACCTACTTTATATGCCCCGGTACGGTTGAGAGGCTTCTCCGGCTCCGGTGTGTCTGCGCCCTGCTTTTTACCGTTCCACAGCCCCATCTGGCTCCCGCTTACCCAGCGTCCCCGGAAGCTCTTACCATCTGTAGAGAGAGTGAACTCCCCCTTACCGGTGCCACCCCCGGCTTCTTTGTAGGTAAACGAGAGCATGCGCCCACGAATGGTGCCAGTTAGTGTGGCGGGGCCTTCGTAGTTATAGCTGCCGGTAACCGTCGTGCCATCCTGCGTAAGAGTAACCACACCGAACTCGGTCTCCCAGCCCCCCGCGAAATTCACTGCCTGTGCATAGACAGGCGCAGCGCATATCAATGCTGCCACGGGCAGCAGAGTAAGAATAGTAGTGCGTGTCATGGTGCTATTAGTTCCTTCGGGGAGGGCCATTCCCTGGAATGGCCTGGCTCCCTACTCCATTAGCCAGCCCACCACGGCTTTTGCCACATCGGCAGCGTAGTCCACTGCCTCCGAGGTCGTTTCCGCAGCGCTTCGGGCGGCGTCTTTAGTGACGCTTGCGGCGGTATCTACCGCTTTACTAGCGGCATCGGCGGCCTTATCTTTCGCCTTAGAGGCGTGCATGGTTGCCGTGTTCGTGCCACTGCCACCCGCCCGCTGAGCTAGAGCACGCAGCTCGGGAGTCAGGGCGCGGTTTCTCGCGGCATCTTGCATTTCTTGGCTCAGCGGCCCGGTGGGCTTGCCGGAGTCTGTTTTTGCACCACCACTCTCTATGACTTGCGCCGCAAGCCCGATCAAAAACGTCTTTATCTCCGTGTCTGAGAGAGCTTTGCCGGTCTGTTTTCGGAATCGGGCTTGCTTTCGGGCGAATCCGGCGATCTTACCGCGCAGGCTTTTTGTCTGCTGCAACGAGAGACGGCTGCGCAGAGTCTGTGCCTGCAGCGGAGCGGAGTTAAGCGGCTTCAGGCGAGCCGTAAGCGCGGGAGACTGCCGGGCATGTGCCACGGGCAGGCAGAGCGGCAGCAGAATAACGGTGAGCCAGAACGATTTCATTGCACTTCCTCCAGGCTGTAGCGTAGCTCCGCTTTATCGGTGCTGCCGACAACACGCTCACCGTAGTTGACCGCGATCTGCGGTGAGAGCGGCAGGGTGAACTCACTGAGCAGTGTGTCGCCTTTCGTGATGTTGCGGTTCTTCAGGAAGGCTTTTACTGTCACATAGCCGTTCCAGTACATCTCGGTCTCGTAGTAGGACTTCTTCGGCTTCTTGGTGCCAAAGAAGACAGTCAGGGTCTCGTCTTTCTTGCGCTTGTAGTTCTTGGCTTCCGAGGCCAGAATCTTCCACTGTAGCGCGCTGTTGATACGTAACTCCCCGTAGCACTCCACTTTGTTATCCAGTCCGTCTTTGGCGTCTTTGATTTTCCAATAGGCGGTAAACCGATAGCGGCGCTTGCCCTCATTCTGTGGGGCGTGTGCCTCAGCCCCGAAGGCCAGCAGGCAGAGTAGAGTCAGAAGCAGCATTCGTTTCATAGTCGTTCTCACACAATCTTCAGGTCACAGGGCGAGATCGCACTGCCTGGCGGAGTCTTATCAGTCGCTATAGAGAGCAGTTGGCGGGTCTGGGCCACGGCGTTTTTGGGAGACATACCTCGGCTGAGCACCAGGTCCAGATAGAGGAAGTCAATGGCCGCACTGCCTGCCCAGTCCGCGCTGTTCACATAGCCGGAGATAGGAAACGGTTGCCCAGCAGTCTTGCGAATGGCCGCAGGACCATTGCCACCCATAATCTGGCAGCTCCCCAAGTGCAGCAGCAGCAGGCTCCGGCTGGCTTTCAGGCTCTCGCCCACTACGACCGGCGCGATATTCCGCCCACCCACCGTGATACCTTCTGGGCTGCCATGGGTAGAGAGGTAGAGCACAGTGGGGTTGGGAAGATAGGCAGCCTCCAGGCAGAACCGACGCAAGTCAGCTTCATCATGGAAGAAGCGCTGGCGCACTTCCACCGAAGGCACCCGGCTGAAGAAGCTCCTGAGCATCTGCCCAAACGAATACTCCGGCTCGCTGAGTGACTTCTCCCAGTGGGCCTCTAAGACCACCAGGAATTTCTTATCTGCCATAGTCCCCGCCTGTGCCCTGCGACCTTTCCAGGCGCCACCGTTACTGTTCTTTTGCTTCCAGCTGCCAGTAAAGCTATTCCCGGCGGCATCGAACGTAAATGTGGCCGTCCCTGTGGCGCCGGTGCCTTCGGTCCAGGTCAGAGTCAGCGTATTTCCGGAGAGCGTGCCCTCCAATGTCGAGCCACCTCCCCCGGTGTAGGTACCCTTCACAGAGGCGCCCATCTGCTCCAGGCGTATCAGCCCATAGTCAGATTCCCAGACCCCAGAGAGGTCTCCCTCGCGTCGATAATGTCGGAACATGGTTCTTCGTCCCCCCCTTTAAGAAGGGGTATCGGCAATAATCCGGTCCCCATCCAGCAGCGATAGCCCTTGTTGTGTTCTCTGTTTCCTTGGTTTCTCTCCACGCTTTCGAGTGTAGCAAGCGGGAATTATCGAAACGTTATCAGGGGGGGCCTCACAAGTCCCTCACCCGGCTTTGCTCGTACCTCGCTTCGCCACCCTCTCCCATATTTGGGAGAGGGTAAGGAAACTGTGATAGGGGGTCTTCTCCCCTTCGCCCACTCACGAAGTGGGCTGGAATATGGGAGAAGGGGCAGGGGGATGAGGGAAACCTCCCAAACTCCGTCATTTCGTGGACGCACACCATTGGAATTGCTGCTATCTCTAAGTCCATGTACACCAAGCCCATCGGAGTCTTTTTCGGCTCCACGACCGGGAACACGGAAGACGCCGCTCTGCATATTGCGAAGGCTATCTGTGACCGCACAGACGGTCCTGCCGTGAAGACCTTCGATATCTGTGGCATGCCACCGGAAAAGCTTCTCGCCTTCGATGTACTCGTGCTCGGTTGCCCCACCTGGGATGAAGGCCAGCTTCAGAGCGACTGGAACCGACTCTTAGAGCGCCTAGGCGACACCCGGCTGGACGATAAGAAAATCGCCCTGTTCGGCTCCGGAGACGCCGCCAGCTACCCGGAAACGTTTCAAGACGCCATGGGAATCCTGGGGCAGACATTCCGAGAACGCGGCGCCACTCTAATCGGTGCGTGGCCCACAGACGGCTATACGTTCGAAGCCTCGAAAGCCGTGGAGAACGGCAAGTTCCTAGGCCTGGCTCTAGACATCGCCAACACCGGCTGCGAAGTCCGTGAGCTAGCCGCCCGCTGGGCCGAACAACTGGTCAAAGAACTCGCTGCCATCTAGCCCCATGCGCGAGGACGCCAGCGAAGCTTTTTCTCTCGTAGGACAGGTGCCGGGTAGAATCCCGGTATGGACTACCTGCACGCTCCCATTATTCAAGCCCCCATCGGCAGCGCCTCCACTCCAGAGCTGGTGGCTGCCGTGGGCAATGCGGGCGGGCTGGGTATGCTCAGCGGTACCTGGCGCACA
Organism: Armatimonas sp.; assembly: GCA_049840835.1. Taxonomy (GTDB): domain Bacteria; phylum Armatimonadota; class Armatimonadia; order Armatimonadales; family Armatimonadaceae; genus JANLTX01. Next base: position 511,064 of record JASGJG010000003.1, read on the forward strand.
CCCGAGGCGTTGCGGGCATTGATAGCGCAGACACAGGCGCTGACCACGCAGCCTTTTGGGGTGAACCTGGTGCTGGAGTGGGATATGAGCGAGCGCCTGGATATCTCCTTAGAGGCAGGTGTGCCCTATCTCAGCTTCTTCTGGGGCGCACCGCCTACAGAGCTCATTGCCCGCTGCCATAGGGCCGAAGCCACTGTCTTTCACACCGTAGGCACAGTAGACGAAACAAAGGCGGCTCTTGATGCCGGGGTGGATATGTTAGTGGTGCAGGGTATGGAGGCCGGGGGGCACGTGTGGGGCATCACTCCGCTGATGGAGCTTCTGCCCGCCGTACTGAATATCGCTGAGGGCGCGCCGGTAGTGGCGGCTGGCGGTATCGGGTGCGCGGCAGATGTACAGACCGTTTTAGGCATGGGTGCCGTGGCGGCCTGGTGCGGTACCCGGTTTCTACTGGCAGAGGAGGCGGCAGTGCATCCGTACTACCAGAAGCGCCTGATTCAGGCTATGGCCGCCGAAACCCACCTGACCCGCTGCTTCGATGGCGGCTGGCCGAACGCGCCGCACCGAGTACTGGAAAACGAAACCCTGCGTGCGTGGGAAGCCGCCGGTCGCCCCACTGCACCACATCGCCCTTTCGAAGGGGAGGTGGTTGCCACCGACAGCGCAGATGGTTCGGTGGAGCAGCGGTATACCTCTAACCTGCCAAGGCCCTCGCTGAGTGGCAATTTAGAGGAGCTGTGTCTCTACGCGGGTACGTCGGTGACTCATACCCGGCGAGTTCAGCCTGCTGCCGAGATAGTCGTCGAACTATCCGGCGCGTGAGTCTGCATTCGCTCCCAGAGCCTGCTTATCATCAGCGCCGCCAGACCATAGCTAAGTGCCGTGGTGAGCTCCGACGCTATATCCAGGGCGTAGTAGATGTTATAAGACGACAGGTCATCCGTTTTCTGTCTGGGAACGACAATAGAGGCCAGTAAGCTAACAAAGTGGCTGGCCAGGATACTCCCCACCAGTAGAAAATCAGTGAGCTACTTTTTTCATTGCGCCACCCTTTTGGCCTGCCGGAAATCTGCCAGATTTCCTGCATCAGCTCGCAGGGTTTGGTGAGGGAGAGAATAGGGATGAAGTAGTAGAGCACTGCCATAGCAGGCGTAGCGGAGACATCGGCATTCAGCACCTGCGCATTTCGATAGCTCTTGTAGACCCAGATCAGGTGCACAGTAACGGTAATCAGGGTTAGAAGTGGCGCCACGAATCCGGTAATACGCTGCCAGAGAGTATTGCTTTCGATAAAGGGATACTGTGCCGGGTGATTAATGAGCCAGAGCGTTCGTAGATCTTCCACGATTAGCTCCAGGCAGACTGCCAGCCCGATTATGTAGAGTAAGCGCAGCGCCTTTGTAAGACCAGTAATATTTGTAAATACAGGAGCAGGTTTCATCGGCTCATTTTAACCTGGATTTTTGTTTTTAATTCGGAAACTGGCTTTGAGTGCGGTGAAGAATTAGCGCTATAGGTCGGTCTAAGGTACCGTAAAATCGCCTATGGACCGCCGAACGTTCCTTGCACTATTATTGCCATCTGCCACTGCTGCGGCTCAGAATCCTACTGTTCCTACAACTCCTACTACGCTTTCTGGAATCTTACCGTCGGCGCGTTGGACACCAGGAGCAGCACAGACACTATTAGTGATAGGGGGTAAGCAGGCAAAGGCGCTGCCAGAAGCGGACTACGATATCGATGAGGGGATTTACCGCGACTACTATGCGCGCCTGCGGCAGGAAACCGTCGCTCAGCTTGGGCCTGTGCCTACAGGTGGATATGCCCTCCCGGCGGTTGCGGCGGCGTTCGGGCGAAAAGTAGCGCGCTATGGGCGAATAGCGACTCTTGTGCCTACCACAAAAAAGGCGCTGGTACTCTCGCCCGGTCCGCCCCGGCAGGATGCCGAGGCAATCCATGTCAATACTCTGATAGACCGGCTGGATGATGCCGCACTGAAGAAAGTGCTCAGTGAGACCGGGTTAGGGAGAGACGATCTGCCGCCATCGCTTCAGACCATTTTCGATGCTCTGCTTCCGAAGGTTCAGGGGGTAGAGGGCGGCAAGGATCAGCCCTTTGTTCCGCTGGGCAGAGAGGCGTATCAGAGCGTGCGGGTGCGTGTCTCTCTACGAGCGACCATAACGGCCCTTCAAGGAGAGCGGAATCTGGGCCTGCTCGTCTGGCAGGGGAAAGAGGTGGCGCCCGGCAGTATCCTTCCTCCCCAGGGGCGGCATCTCTCCTTCGCTTCCGGCACCATACTTACTCCACGTCCCCGAACCACCTATGGGCAGCACCTGATTCGCCTCTCCGCTCCCGCAACGCTGCCAGAGACATTGCCCCTTCAGGGAGAGAATCTCTCTATCTCTCTGGAGGGAGTCTCCAGTCTGTCTCTGCTAGTAGCGCGGCTGGCGGAGACCGAGGGGTGGGACATTGTGCTATCGCCGGACCTCGCTCCATGGTCGGTAGAGTGGCGCGGCAATCCAGAAGTCCGCACGCATGAGCTATTGCGGGTGGTTCTGGAGAGCACAAATGGCACGTTGCGACAGGTAGGGAATCGCTATGTACTGGTCGATTCCCAATCGCCGCTGGGGCCGCGCCTGGAGCAGTTGGTTCAGTGGATGGATCGTGCCAGCGCTCAGCAAATGGCAGAGAGACGGCGGGAGTTCCTGCCTCTGGAGTGGGGACGTTTCGAGCCATCTGATCCTTGCCCGCTTCCTTTATCCTGGTTGGAGCGATTGGCCGATGCGGGACCTTCTGGGGGGATTACCGTGCCAGCGCGGGAGCTTGCCTCGTTTACCACACTTCAGAAACTCATAGAGGCACATCAGGTTGTCAAGCCCGAATTTGCTCCCACGCATCTAAGTATACGGGTAGAGTGGATGTCCTATCTGGTGTTTCCCAACATAGGGGTGTTTCCCTGGGAGCAGATCTTTTTCTTTGGGCGGAAGCGTTCGACTCCGCGTGTGGCTGTATCGCTGAAGCAAACCTGGCCGATTCTGCGAGTCACTACTTCCGAAGAAGCCCGGAGCGCGGTGAGCTGGGCGAAGCAGCAGGGGGCGCCTGGCATCGCGTTAGAAGGCTCTAATGCGGCACTATCTGCCGCTATCGCCGAGAAAGCGCTGCCAGTACGCCGGGTGCATCGGCTATGGAAGGCAGGCCCCACGACTCTGGATAGGCTGCGAGAGCGAACGATTCAAGGGCAGCTCTCCGACTGGCTATCCCCGACCGAGCCGCAAGCCCGGGTCTTAGCCACAGAGCGTCTGAAAGAGGCAGCGCTGCCAGAGTTGGATGGACTGCTCCTCTTCGATGCACTGCCCCCCGGTTATCGTGGCGATGGTAATGGCCAGCGATGGCTTCTCGCTTCTGGGTTACACCGACCAGAACCGGCAGGCTTTTCTGAGTGCCCATCAGAAAGACATCTTCGATATCGCCCCTAATTATTGTTATCACCCTTTGCTGGGCTACACTCCCTGGGTGAATCAGGGCGATAGAGAGAGATGGGCAGGCTGGCGCGCCGCCCGGATGCGAGATGCTCTGAACCAGCTTTTCGCTGCAATAACGTGCCCTGCCTGGCTGGAGGGTGGCATCCCTTTCGATATCGATGCTGAGAAGCGCCTTGGTCCAACCATGCCGGGTTGGTTTACCCGCTGGACCCGTCTGAAAGAGGGAAACGAGCTCTGGCAAACTGGCTATACCCCTGGTGAGAAGCTGATTGGGCAGGCAAAGCTAGCCGGAACAACCCCCTGGCTGCGTATTCCTGTTTCGTCTGGCAGGAAACGCGCGGAACTAGAAGACTATCTGGGCCTTCTGGAACTGGAAGCAGGGGAGGGTTGGTCGGGGCGCTACCTGGACCTATCCGGTTACTCGCTAAGCGACGCTCAGGAATTACTCGCAGGATAAATCTCTTATGGATCGACGAACGTTCCTAGCTCTATTGCTTCCCGCCACAGCGTCTGCTGCGCAGCAGACGCTTCCGCCAGCACCTACTCCGCCTACGCTCTCTGAGCTTCTGCAATCCACTCGCTGGACTCCTAGCACTGCACAGACGCTGCTGGTAATTGGCGGTAAACAGACAAAGATCCTGCCGGAGGCTAGCAACGACAGCGAAGACAGTATCTATGTGGCCTACTACAACCGTGTGCGCCATGAAGCGCTGGTGCAACTCGGCCCGCCACCGTCCAGCGGCTACACGCTTTCCGGAATAGCACCGCTCTTCGGGCGTAAAGTCATGCGCTATGGGAATCTGGCGAGCCTGACGCCTACGCATCGGCGGTCGCTGAATCTCACACCGGGCGCGCCCCTACTCGACTTTCCGGAGCGGGAGTACAACATGTTTCCGGATAACGTTCGTCCCCTTGTGGAGGTGCTGGACGATGCAGTCCTGGAAAAGCTGATGAACCCGTACGGCCTCGGGCGAGAGCACCTGCCCCCACGTCTGCAACCGCTCTTCGATGCCATATTGCCAGAGCCGGTGCGGATTATGCGAACCGGAGGAATCCTGGTTCGCGCCATAGAGGGAGAGCAGGCGAAAACCCTGCGCCTGCGTGTTTCCCTGGCGGTGACTATCAGCGCCCTGCGGGGTAAGAATATTCTCGGTGGCCTGACCTTCGTAGACCGAATCGTGTTAGCGGAGGACCCAATCGTAACGCCTTTTGGGCACGTGGACAAAATGGCGGATGGATTGGGGGTTGCCCGCTCCTTCAACCCGGAGCCAAAGCCCATGTCTCCAGCGATATTTGGAAAGAACCTGGTGACCTCCACACCAGCGAGCGCTCTCCCCTCCGCACTCGCATCGGAATCGCTGAAGCGGACGATATCCCTGGAAGGCATCTCTTTGCTTGGCCAGTTGATGACACGGCTGGCAGAGGCCGAAGGTGTGACACTGATTCTGCCTCCGCCGCTGAACGAGTGGTCGGTAGAGTGGCGTGGTAACCCGGAAGTCCGTACAGTTGAGTTAGTCCAGGCCATTCTTGCCAGCACGAACGGCACCTTTCGGGAGTGCGGAGGAAGCTATCTGCTCACAGAGGATCAGACTCCCCTCGGGCCGCGATTGGAGCAGCTCTTCTCGCTGGATAGGGAAGAGCCAGTTAGAGAAGAACAAAGCTCGAAAGCGGGAGTTTTTGCCACTGGAGTGGGGGCGTTTCGAAGAGACATGCCCCTGCCCGATACCTATGGACTGGTGCGAGCGCATTGCAGACGCCGGGTATAAGGGCCTGAACATCCCAATCACTAAGTTTCCCAACCGGGAGGCTCTGGAGCGCCTGATAGCCCCACACCGCGCCAAGAATCCCGACTTCGAGCCCACGGATATTTTGATTCGGTTAGACTGGCTGCCCCATGTTATTGTCCCCGAACTTGGTGCGGTTCCCCTGAATCCGCTTCCCAGCACGTACTTTGGCCGAAAGCGCCCAGCTGTACGCCGCGCTCTTTCTCTAAAAAGCACCTGGCCGATTCTTCGAGTCACAGGACCCGGTAGAGGCAAAGCAGGCCATAGCCTGGGCAAAGCTGCAGGGCGCAGCAGGCATCGCACTGGATGGCCCGCTGGAGGCTATCGCTGCCGCCATCGCTACAAAAACTCTCCCAGTGCGCGCGGTCCATCATCTATGGAAGGCAAAGGCGGGTGACTCGGACTCTATCAAAGAGCGCACCATAGAGAACCGTGTTGCTGACTGGCTCTCTCCCACAGACCCCGCCGCCTTCGACCTGACTGCGGCACGCCTGAAACCCTACGCCACTCTGCCAGGGCTGGATAGCCTTCTGCTACGAGACGCCGCGCCGCCCGGCTACCGCTGGACAGGCGATTCGGAAGATGGGCTGGCGCTTCTGGGATATACCGAGCGCAATCGGCAGAGTTTCCTGAGCACGTATAAGAAAGATATCTTCGATATCGCTCCGGCCAAACTCTACTATCCCCAGGATAGCTACACGCCCTGGGTCCGCTCCGGGGACAGTGAGGCATGGCGCCGCTGGCGGGGAGAGAGGCTCTATGAGGCATTGAACCGCCTGCGCCGAACGATAGACGGCCCCGCCTGGCTAGAGGGCGGCCTTGAATTTCACACGGATCAGGTAGCCTATCCGCCCTCGCCCATGCCCGGCTGGCTGGTTCGCTGGACCGAACTGCAAGTAGACACAGCGCATCTCTGGCAATCAGGCTACAACAGCACCTATAAACTGATAGGCAATGCACAAGAGGCGGGGGCCACTCCCTGGCTTCATATCTCTGTCCCACCCGGCAGCACTCGCAAAACCATAGAGGAACACCTGGGCGCCCTGGAATCCGAGACCGGCGAGGGCTGGCAGGGGCGCTATATCGACCTCTCTGAGCTTTCGTTAGAGGAAACTCAGAAACTGGTCGCAGGATAGAAATCTCTACTATGGACCGGCGCCTATTCCTCACGCTTTTGTTTCCAATCGCGGAGGCTGCCGCTCAGCGCGATTCCGTGCCGGAACCAGTCTCGCTCTCTAAATTTCTAGAGTCCACCTACTGGGTGCCTGGCACCGCGAAAACCCTGCTGGTCATCGGCGGCAGGAAGGCATACCCACTTCCGGAAAAAGATTTCGGTTCCGATGAGAACGATTATCAGGAATATTACAATCAACTACGCCGTAAAACGATGGCGCAACTTGGCCCCGCTCCACCGCGCGGCTATGCGCTTGCTGCCGTAGCGGCGTGTTATGGGCGCAAGGTAGCCCGCTTCGGGCAGGTGGCAAGCGTAGTGCCCCAGTATCGCAAGACCCTGAACCTCGCTCCCGGCCCGTCAATGCCGGAACCTGTGGCGCGTGAGGGCAGTGTCTGGCTGCTGATAGATGCACTGGATGATACGGGGATAAAGAAGCTACTGAGCGAGTCTGGTATCGGGCGTGGTGATTTGCCCCGATCCGTTCTGCCAGCCTTCGATGCCCTGCAGCCTGGGCCTCTCTGGGTTCGGCGCGGTGATCAAGGCAAACCGTTTCTGGCGCTGACCGCCGAGCAACTTCCCGCGCTACGCCTGCGCATATCCCTGGTTTCAAGTCTGAGTGCTGTGAAGGGCGAAGAGCGTGCAGTGGATTTGATACGGTCAGACCAGAATCGCCTGAACCGTGCTCAGGCGCCTGACTATGTCTCGAAACCCTGGGCGAGACCGCCCCGCGAGAGTCTTCTGATTCGCCTCGCACCTGCTCAGCCGCTCCCTACGGACCTGGCTACAGAGACACTGAATCAGCGCATCTCCCTGGAAGGAGATTCCTTTTTCAATCTCAGCAAGCTAGCGGAGCTGATAGGGAAAGCGGAAGGCATTACACTAGCCATACCCGAGATGCTGGAAAACTATTCGGTAGAGTGGCGCGGTGATCCAGAGGTCCGCACCGGCGATGTGGTGCGGGCGATTACCGCCAGTGTCACAGGCACATTCCGAGAGTGCGCAGGCAGCTTCGTGCTTACGGACAGTCTCACGCCACTGGGGCCGCGCCTGGAGGTCGTGAATCGTTGGCTGGAGAAAGGAGATGCCCTGCATAGAGAACCGAAGTCCCTACCAGCAGAGTGGGGGCGGTTCGATGCCAGCGATCCCTATCCTATCCCTAAGCCCCTCCGGGAGCGCCTGCGAGAGTCAAACGGGCTTCGCTTTTCCCCGGCGGAGTTTCCCGATCAGAAGCTGTTGGGTAGCCTGCTGGCGTTACGCCGAGCCAGCGATCCGGATTTTGCCCCACGGATATCTGGCTGGATTTGCGGTGGCAGGTAGACTTTCTTGTTCCCAACATGGGGCCGGTATATGTGGAGAAGCTTTCTATAGACCGACCAAAACGCCGTATACATCGCTCTCGCTCTCTGGCTCTCCGCGATGCCTGGCCGATTCTTCGGGCCACAGACCCGGCAGAGGCAAAGAGCGCTGTAACCTGGGCAACAGAGCAGGGCGCACTGGGAATCGCCATAGACGGCCCACTGGAAGCAGTGAAAGCTGCGCTTCAGGAGCGGAGCCTGCCCGTGCGAGCGCTGCACCGCCCGTGGCTGGCGCTCCCCGGCGACCCAGATGAGCTTAAAGAGCGCACTATAGAAAAAGTGATCGTAGACTGTCTCTCGCCGACGAATCCCGGTACGTTCGATTTGGTGTCAGAGCGTCTGAAACGCTTTCTCGCTCTGCCGGGACTGGCTGGTGTTCTGCTAAGAGATGCCGTGCCACCGGGCTATCGGTTCGTCAACGATAAAGGCAATGCTACGGCTCTACTGGGCTACACGGAGCGTAACCGGCAGGGGTTTCTAAAAGAGTACCAGCGAGACATCTTCGATGTTGCTCCAGGGTATTGCCCTTACGCCTTGAAACGCTATGCTCCTTGGGTAGACCTGTATGGGGAGCCTGAGTGGGCAATGTGGCGCGTAGACAAGGTTATGGAGTCGCTGAATCATCTGCGCCTGGCGATTACCTCAGCCTGCCCGATGTGGCTAGAAGGCGGCCTTGGCGCCAATTCATATTTAATGGAGACTCTGGGCACGCCACTACCCGGTTGGCTGGTGCTCTGGACTATCTGGAAAGAAGAGGACGAACACTTTCTCTGGGACCTGTACTATCCGAGCGAACAGAAACTGATTGTCACTGCCCGTAATGCTGGTCAAAACCCCTGGCTCCTGATTCCCATCCCCAAAGGTAGCCCACGTGCTGCTATAGAAGAGCGGCTGGGCAAACTGGAACTTGAAACTGGAGAGGGCTGGCAGGGGAGATATTTAGATCTTTCCGAGCTTTCGCTAGACGAGGCCAGAGAGCTGTTCGTAGGAACATAAATCGTCTGAGTTTGGTTTTCGTTACACTCGCGAATCCTTATCTTCCGATATGCAGCACTTCCTGAACCGCACCTTCCATAGCCTGGGTACGCTGTATCAGTCCGCGTGCACTTTCTTGAAGGGCTTGCAGGTCGGCGCCACCGGGTGCGAGCCGCAGAGCCGCCACGGATGCCTGCACCGAGCGCATAGTCTGGGTAATGCCGCCGAGCTGCGCTCCTACACGTTCTTGCAGTGGGGCTAGCTGGCGGGCGCGCTCTAACCGGCGCTCACAGAGGGCCAGACTTTCCGCAATCGTTTCGCGCGCCATACCATCAGTGGTAGAGGCCATTTTTTCTTGCAGGCTAACTTGCTCCATCTGAATCTGCGCTATAGACTGCCCGGCCTGGGCTTCACTCAGTGTCGCCTGTTCGCGTTCCAAACGTCGCCCTGCTGTTAGAAGCTCGTTCAGGCTAGCGAATAAGTCACCTGCCACAGTGCCGCCCAGGGAGCTACCAGCTTTGAGTAGTGCCCCAACGGCATCCAGATACTCGCTTTCCAGGGGAGAGAGGGTAAGTAGTGGGCGGAGCGCCTGAAGTATCTCCGGGGTGAAGTAGTGCCTGAGGACTGCCTTTTGTATTTGCCGCTGAGTGAACAAGATATACCACCAGCATAGCGCGACCCAGGCGGCGGTAGCAAAGATTGTAAGCGCTGGATGGAATGGGATGAAGCGAACCCTGCCTCCCGAAAGGCTATCCATAAGGATAACCGCAAGAAAGAAAAGGGGAGCGATAGTACCCAGGGGAAAGGCGGCACCGACCAGCGCCCCCTGCCACATCAAAGCCCGACTTCGTAGCGGGCCTAAAACTCGCGCCTGCTCTGTAGCAGCACGCCATTCTGCAGGTGGATCCTGGGGATTTGGCTCGAAGGGATTCGCGGATGTTGTACGAGGAATCCGGAGCAAGAGTGGCTTGAGTGCCTCGGCGAGCTTGGGATCCAGGTCGGTAAGGCTAAGAGGATTCATCAGTGGGTAATTCTCAGCACTTCTTGCACAGCGTCTTCTATGGCTCTGGTTCGCTGCACCAGCCCACGGGCGCTTTCCTGAATCTCGGTCAAATCTGTTTTGCCGGGAACGATACCCAGTGAGGTCACCGATGCCTGCACGGACCGCATGGCTTGAACGATACCACTGAGCTGAGCTTCCACGCGCTCTTGTATTGGGGCTAGCTCCTGGGCTCGCGCCAATCGTTTCTCAAGCAGAGCCAGGCTCTCGGCGAAGGTCTCACGGGCTATGGCATCGCTCACGGTAGTAATTCTCTGCTCAAGGGCGTTGCGCTCCGCTTCAACCTGAGTCTGAACCACTTTTGCCATTTGAAGGGGAGCCTGCTCACTCTCCAATCGCCTGCCCGCCTGTAGTAGAGAGTTCAGGCTTGTGATTAGCTCACGCGCCGTCTCGGTGCCCAGGTTTTTCTCCTCATGAAGCACTGCTGCTATGGTATCTAGATACTCGCTTTCGAGCGGGGATAGAGTGAGTAGAGGGTAGAGTGCCTTGAGTATGTCGGCAGTGAAATAGTGCTGCAAAGTAGTCCGCTGTACCCGCTTTATGGTTGACTGGATAAGCCGCCAGAAGAAGACGGTCCAGACAATAGCGGGAGGTATGACGAGCGCTGGAAGAAACGGGCCCGGGCGGTCATTTAGCAGATCCGCTAAGGAAAAAAGGATAATGCTAATGGGGGCGATGATACCAAGGGGAAGAGCAAGAAGGATAAGCACTCCCTGCCATTTCATCGCTACATCGCGTACCGGTCCTATGGCCTTCCCTTGCTCCGCAGCGGCGCGCCATTCCGGAGCCGGGGCGCCATAGGTGGTTGTAGACGAGCTTGCGGACGCTACATGTGGAACGCGTAGCAGAAGTGGCTTGATTGCCTCGACAAGCTTGGGGTCCAGGTCACTGAGGCCCAGAGGATTCATCGGGTAATTCTCAGCACTTCTTGCACCGCATCTTCGATAGCCCTGGTTCGCAACACTAGCCCACGGGCGCTTTCTCGAAGCTCGGCTAAATCGTTCCTGCCAGGGGTAAGACTCAGTGATGCAACAGAGGTCTGCACAGAGCGCATCGTTTGAACAATGCCATCGAGTTGGGCTTCCACACGTTCCTGCAGTGGAACTAGCTCCTGTGCTCGTGCCAATCGTTTATTACACAGGCTAAGGCTTTCGGAGAGGGTTTCGCGAGCTATAGCATCACTTATAGTAGTCAGTCTCTGCTGAAGCGCATTTCGTTCGGCTTCAATTTGGGAAAGGGACTGCCGAGCCTGTGCCGCACGCAATGTCTCCTGTTCCCGCTCCAGGCGCCGCCCTGCTGTCAGAAGCTCGTTCAAGCTCTCCAGAAGTCCGTGCGCCGTATCGGTTCCCAGCTGCCTATCCGCTTGTAGAACAGCCCCTATGGTATCCATATACTCACTCTCCAGAGTAGTGAGTGTGAGTAAAGGACAAATTGCCTGTAGCACTGGTGACTGAAGATAATGCTGGAAAGTTAGCTGTGTCCATCGGTTAATCGTCCTGAGAAAAATCCACCACCATAGCCCTGTCCATAGGACGAAAGCAGCTATAGTGAATGCAGGTGAGAGTAAAAAGGCGGGATGTCTGCCGAAACTGTCTAAGCCATAGGCCAGGATAGCCAGAAACGGCACGATGGTCCCGAATAAACCGGCGAATATAAGCAGAACATTGAGCCACCAGGCTTCTCGGCTGCGGATAGGGCCGAGGGCACGCGCTCTGTCAAAGACGAGACGCCATTCGGCGGACGGCTCGGGAGCATTAGGCTCCACCGCAGAGGGAGTGTGGCGCGTCGCCCTAACTAGAAGTGGCTTGATTGCCTCGGCGAGTTTAGGGTCTAAATCACCGAGGCCGAGCGAGGGCATTTACTTCTGCGTGATATCCAGGTTCGGGATATCGTTGGCGGTGGGTGGAGGCACTGTGACCGGAGAGACGGCATCTGCCGCAGGCACGGACGATTGCAAGGCTGTATCCATCTGCTTTGCGACCTGCGCCAGAGTGGCTGCATCCGTATCGGTGAGGTCTTTCAGTCCAGTAAGCGTGTTTATCGGAGCGGTCATGTCTGCCGCTGTGGCCGCACCGATTTTCTGAGCGGTCTGAAGGCGGGTCAGGGCATCGGAGACATGCTGGCGCGCTACGCCGTAGTTTCTACCGCCGATCTCCTGAATTGCCAGGTCCAGCTGCCGCCGCGCCTCTAGCTGATGAATAGTCCCTTCGCGACCCTGAATGGCCAGTTGGCCCGTACGGATGTCCTGCTGAGACGCCTTCAGCTCCTCTTTCAGGCGGATACGCTCCTTCTTACTCGGCATCCCGCCAGACCAGTAGGTAGACACCAGCACGACCGGGATGCCTATCCCTAAAATCCAGGGCTTCATATTCGTGGCCATGGTTTTATTCTATCGCGCTCAGTGTAGAATCAAAGCCATGGTCGCTGTAGACGGTTTCCAACGCACAAGCTTCAACGTAGCCGGGTGCGCCTGCTTTTTGAGTGTTCCTGTGGACCCACTGCCGGGCAAGCCCTGGGTCTGGCGGGCCAGCTTTCCGGACTTTCATGCCGAGATAGACGCCGAACTGGTACGCGGCGGCTGGCATATCGGTTACATAGAGACCGGCGAGATGCTCGGCTGCGATGCCGCTCTGGATTTATGGGATAAATTTTACGATGAAGTAACAGGCGCAAAATTCGGCCTGGCAAAGAAGCCAGTTTTAGAGGCTGTGAGCCGGGGCGGACTGTACGCCTACCGCTGGGCGGCACGGCACCCGGAGCGAGTAGCAGCTCTTCTATGCGGATACCCCGGTGCTGGACCTCAAAAGCTGGCCAGGCGGCAAAGGCAAGGGCGTAGGCGCGCCAGAGATCTGGAAGACTGCCTTCACCCGCTATGGCTTCCAGAGCGAAGCAGAGGCGCTAGCCTACAAGGGCAACCCGCTCGATATCCTGCCAGTAATCGCGAAGGCAAAGATTCCCCTGCGCCACTGTGTGAGCTTAGACGATAAGGTAGTGCCTGCCGAGGAGAATACCCTGGAGGCAGCCAGGCGGCTACAGAAACTGCGCTGGCCCATGGAACTGGTGACCGTGGAGCACGGCACGGCAGATAGCCAGGGGCACCATTTCTTTCCCGTACCCGAAGCCTTCGCCACAGGGGAGTTTATTCGTCGCAACGGCTGGGTTCCACCCGCCAGGGAGAGATCCTTTCGGCTTCCAGATGGGGGAGGACCCATTACTCAGCAATCTCCACAGGAGTTCTTCACCCTGAGAGATGGCCTCGGGCGCGCTGCTGCGACACTGAACCAGGGGGGATTCCGCCATGTAGCGTTCGTGGGGGGCTCGATTACCGCATCGGATGGCTGGAGGACAGAGATAGAGCGCTGGCTCAATCTGCGCTTCCCCCAGACTCGGTTCAAGTTCACTCGCGCGGGGATTCCCTCGCTGGGCTCCGTGCCGAACTCGTTCCGCTTTGCTGAAACCGTGCTGACTCCGACTCCGCCGGACTTGCTTTTTATCGAAGCGGCGGTGAACGATCCTACGAACTTCACCGACCCGGCTCGTATGACACGGGGTATGGAGGGAATGGTGCGGCAGGCGCTCCTGGCAAAGCCGGATATGGATATCGCGCTGCTGCACTTCGCTATGCCGGAGCACCTGGCGGACTGGCGCGCCGGGAAACAGCCACAGGCAGTGACTCGCCATGAGCAGGTAGCCGAGCGCTACGGGCTGCCCTCTTTAGACCTCACGCACGAAGTCCAGGCACGAATCGCAGCCGGGGAGTTTTCGTGGGAGAAAGACTTCAAAGACCTGCACCCCTCGCCGTTTGGGCACCAGTTCTACGCCGCAAGTATTATCCGCATGCTGGATGTCGCCCTGGCAAAACCCGTCCGCTCGCGCACCCTACCCGCACCGATAGACAAAGGAAGCTACTTCACGGCACATCGCCTGCCGCCATCCGCTGCCACAAACCTGAGCGGGTTCCGGGTAGACCCAAGCTGGCGCACCACAGACGGCAAAGAAACTCGCCCCGGCTTCGTAGATGTTCCTGCGCTCATCGGCGAGGCACCCGGCGCAAAATTCACCCTGAACTTCACCGGCAACACCATCGGGCTCATGATCGCCTCTGGCCCCGATGCCGGGCAAATCGCCTTCTCCATAGACGGCGCCCTGGAGCGAACATTGGACTCCTATACCCCCTGGAGCAGCTATCTCTATCTGCCCTGGGCACTCATGCTAGCTGATGGCCTGAAGCAGGGTCGCCACACACTGGCTCTAAAACTGCTGCCAACAAAGAACGCCAAGAGCACAGGCACAGCACTCAGGGTGTTGAGTTTCCTAGTGAATGGGTAGCTAAGTCATAGGCAGCTAAAGCCGCCCACGCTTCTGTGTCCCGTTAGCTATGCCCCCCTGCCCCCCAGTAATAGGGGGGTCTTGCTTTGTTTGCCCTACGGGCACTCTTAGCCGCCCGAGGCGGCATCGGTGCAAGTTACGAAAAACCTATTCGAAAGAGGCAGCATTGTCGCGTAGTGGCTTAAAGGAGATTACTGCATGGTGAACCCCCTATTACTGGGGGGCAGGGGGGCATGAGCCCCAGTGGCTACTTCAGTAACTTGAAGGCGTGAGTCCACTCGCCGCGTAGGAAGCCGGGTATACACCAGAGCATACAGAGCGGCTCTATGGCGCGGGCTGCTTCGGCATGACCCATGTCTTCTGTCTCCCAGCCGAACTGCTCTAAGATGACCGTGGTGGTTTGTTTTGCAGCGGCATCGTTGCCACAGAGGAACATAGTCGGTCTGCCGTCGGGGAAATCCGGGTTTACCATACAGGCTGCACCCACGGAGTTGAAGGCTTTCACAAAGCGCGCCTCGGGGAATTCTTGCTGGAGCTGTCTCCATGAGCGAGCTGTTCTGATCGGTGAAGAACGCCAGCACGCCGCCCTGAGGCGGTGTATCCGCGATTGGGTTCGTGGTGTCGATGATTAGCTTGCCGGCTAAAGTGTCTTTCGGAATCGCACGGAGTACTTCGAGGGCAGCGGTGCCTTTCACGGCAAGAACCAACACATCGCCGAACTCCGCTGTCTCCTCCACACTATTGACACGCGCAAGGGGATGTTCTCCCAGCCAGGCATCTAGCTTTTCTGGAGCACGCGTGCCCAACATGGTGTCGTAGCCGTGCTGAAGAAAGCCTGCGGCAATCGTTTGCGCCACAATCCCTGAGCCAATAATGCCGATGGTCATAGTTGTCCTGCGGAGATTGTAGCACGGGGGAGATGGCCTATTTAGAGCCGAGTGAAGTTGGTGATAGTCAGGCTCACTTCATCATCCGTGGCCCCAGGAACCCAGTCGATACCCGCGCCCGTGAGATAGCCCAGAGTCGGATCGTAGGTCACATTGGTCAGGGTGGAGTTCTGCCTGATAGCCTGCTCTATCTGAGCGAACTGCTCTTCGACCGTATCGAAGGCGCTGAACATAACCGGATCTGCGGGTGTGCCATCGTCTGCAAAGGTCAGGCTCTTAACGGCGCCCTTTTCTACTTCCACAATAACGGCCCGGTTGGAATCCGGGGTGCAGAAGCAAGAGCGCTGTACAGTGAAACTGTAGTGGTTCACGGAGGCTGTCGCCCAGAGCGCCCGGCTTCGGCTCAGCCGCCCCGCCTCGCTAGAGTCCGATGGAGTGCCGCCACCGCAACCAACGCATAAAAAAGCCAGGGCGGCGGCTGCCGCCCCTGGAAGAGAAAATGCGTCTTTCACGGCTTGTCAGACCCGGCTATTGTGAACCGCCTTCAATAACGTCGAAAATCCAGTAGAGCTTTTACAAAGGGGCGGTTTTATATGGCATCTGTTGACATCGAGTAGAGCCAATTGTTACTATGCACGAAAGGCTAGAAGGAGTCCATCTGATGTCTAATTCCTGGCGGAGCCACCCGAAGCTGCAGGGGCGTTTTCATCCTCAGGCGCCCGATGATGTGCAGGTTGTTGTTCATGATGGCGGTCCACGAATGACGGAGCACAAACCAGAAATTGTCTGGGTTCGCGTTACGGACGTTGCTAATGACGTCTTTACTGGCGAGGTCTTAAATCAGCCGCATCACCTGACCAGTGTGAGTCAGGGAGCACATATCCGGTTTCTCGTGCCAGTCAGTGGGGAGTATCCGTTGCAGGTGAGCGAGAAGTATCTCGCGGAGCGTAGCGACTGGAGCATTGTCCCTTGCGAGCGGTGTGGCCTGTCCGAGCTATTCGATGCTCCCTCCGACCTGATTCGCAAGATATTTCCGAATGCACCGAGTGATGGAGCTATGGGAATGTTTACGTCGTTTTGTGGATTCTGCGGCGGCGTTCAGATAGTGCGGAACAAGGCTCTCGGAGAGAGCTCAAAGGGGGAAGAGCCAGCGGAAAAGAAAAAGTGGTGGCGCTTCTGGTGAAGCACTGAGGGCTAGGAGGCGGGTATGCCATCGGTTGCTTCTATCACCCGGCGGCGGCAGAGGAAGTTGGGCACGAAGTAGGAGTAAAACGGGGAATCGTCCTCGTTGAGCCAGTAACTGAGGCCCGCCGCCACACCTGCAGAGCGCGATACTCCCGCTTCGCACTGGCAGACGATGCGCTGGATATTGGGGCGATGTAGCCGGATAAACTCCACAATTTCTTTTGCCTGTGCAGCTGTAATGCCGCCATTTAGATTCGTATCCGGGTCGTCGGTGTCCCAGAACTGGAGGCGCAGCACGGCGATTCGGGTCTCCGAGGGCGCCAGCTCCGCTTCGGGGGCGCCGGGGTCGGTGATAGAGACCAGCACATGCGGCACACTGGGATCGATTTGCCCTACCGACATTCGCCCGAACACCTGGAAATCAACGGTAGAGAAAGGGAACGGATCGCGAATCATATTCCTATAATACGGCTATAGGAATGCGGCACTCAATGATCGGCAGGTGGAGCCCTCAATCTTGCCGAGCTCTGAGAACTATATGAGCCGCCGCCTCAGTATACTATGGGACAGAATGCACGCCTATGACCTCTGACCAGCCCGCACCTATTGCTTATTCCGAGAGCCAGAGTGTATCTGAAGAGAGTCTCCGCGAGGTGCTGGATAGCGCCCCGGTTTTAATCTGGATATCCGATGGAGCCCGACAGGGCATCTGGTTCAACGCGACCTGGCTCACCTTCACCGGGCAAACCGACAAAGCGGCTCGGGGCGATGGCTGGATGGGGGCGATTCACCCGGAAGAGATGGTGCGCTTTCTGGCCTCATGCTCCATGGCGTTTAGCACGAAGAAGCCCTGCTCCGTGAAACATCGGCTTCGGCGGCGTCGACCGCGTATATCGCTGGATGCGCAGCAACACCGTGCCTCGGCTGACCCCAGATGGCGAGCTATTAGGGTTCATGGGCTCCTGCACGGACATCACCGATGAGCAGCAGACCCAGGAAAAGCTGGAAACCATTATTGGTAGCATCACGGATGGGCTGGCCGTACTGGACAGGGACTACCAGTTTGTGTACTGCAATGCCCGAGGCGCGGAGATGGTCGGCATGCGCCCGAGAGCAGCTGGTGGGGCAGAACGTGTGGGAGATGGTTTCCCTAGGGAAAAGACACCCGGTTCTTCGAGGAGTTCGAGCTAGCGATTCAGAGCGGTAAGCCCGTGCATTTCGAAGGCTATTACCCCGAACCACTCAATGTGTGGATGGAGTGCCGGTGCTTTCCTGCCGAGGAAGGGCTTTCTGTCTACTTTCACGATATCACCGAGCGCAAGCGAACAGAAACCGCGCTGCAAGAGAGCAATGACCGGTTCCACTTACTGGCGGATGGGATGCCGCAGTTGGTCTGGATGACTCGGCCAGATGGCTATGTGTACTGGTACAACCGGCGCTGGTTCGAATACACCGGCACCACCCTGGAGCAGATGCAAGGCTGGGGCTGGCAGGCGGTGCACGACCCCATACAACTTCCCACTGTACTGGAGCGCTGGAAGTTGTCAGTGGATACCGGAACGCCGTTCGAGATGACTTTCTCTCTCCGGGGCAGAGACGGTATTCTTCGGCCCTTTCTTACTCGTGGCTTTCCGCTCAAAGATGCCAGTGGGAAAGTCTTACAGTGGTTCGGCACCTGCACGGATGTCAGCGAGCTGGAAGCGGCGGAGAAGATGTTCCGCAAGACCTTTGAGAACGCCGCCATTGGAATCGCGCATGTGGATCCCCATGGGCGCTGGCTTCGAGTCAACGAGGTTCTCTGCGAACTTATCGGGTACGACCGCGAGGAGCTCTTCGCCAGAACGACCGTAGAGGTCACACACCCAGACGACTTGCCTATAGAGCGCGCTCTCGCAGAGCGGCTTCATGACAACGAGGCGGACTCCTACACTCTAGAGAAGCGCTGCATTCGCAAAGACGGCTCTACAGTCTGGGTCAATGTTACCGTAAGCTGCGCCCGCGCCCCCAATGGCGGGCTGGAGTATTTCATTGCGCTGGTAGAAGACATTTCCGAGCGTAAGGCGCAGCAGGCGGCCTTAGAGAGAAGCGAGGCCCGGCTCCGCCGCCTGTTCGAGTCCAATGTGGTAGGTATGATCCTCTGGAACCTGGATAGTAGTCTGATCTTAGACGCAAACGAGGAGTTCTACCGCATGACCGGCTACAGCCCGGAAGATGTTGCTGCCAGGTTGGTAAATTTCCGCGCCCTGACGCCGCCGGAATGGACAGAGCGAAACGAACTGGGGATTCGGACACTTCGGGAGCAGGGAGTGGCCGCACCCTATGAAAATAGAATACATCCGCAAGGATGGGTCTCGGGTCGCTATTATCATTGCCGGAACTCGGTTCGAAGACTCTCCTTCCGAGGGTATCTCATTTCTGATAGACATCTCGGACCGTAAGCAGCAGCAGCAGGAGATTCAGGACCTGAACACCCGGCTGCAGCGCTCGATAGCGGAGAGCCACCACCGCATTAAGAACAACCTCCAGATTCTCTCGGCCATGGTGGAGGTGCAGTCTACGCAGCAAGATGGCAGCGTGCCCAGAGAGAAGTGGACCCGGCTGAGCACGCATATTCGCACGCTGGCCTCGCTGCATGAGCTGCTCACGCTGGAGGCAAGAGACATCACCAGCATAGACACCATCTACCTACGGGCGGCTCTGGATAAACTGCTGCCCATCATGATGCAGGCCATGGGTGGGCGGCAGATTGCCTCCGATGTGGACCCCACGGTGCGCTTGCCGCTGAAGCAAAGCAGCTCGTTTCTGCTTTTAGTCAACGAGCTAATCGCCAACGCGCAGAAACATGGCGCCAGTACGATTCTGGTGCGACTCGAAACGCACAGCGGGGAATCGGCCCGGTGCGCATCTGGAAGTCTGCGATGATGGCCCAGGATTTCCGGCAGCCTTCGATCCCCGTCGGTCCTCGAACACAGGGCTGGAGCTAATAGAGAGCCTGGGAGTCTGGGACCTGGGCGGCGAGATTCGCTATGAGAACCAGGAGGAGGGTGGGGCCAGGGTAGTCGTCACATTCCCACTACTGCTGCCCGACTAGCGAACGTCTCCGTTATCATCGATATGGGTCAGGGCATCCGAGAGAAACGTATCGTAGTGCGTGTCTCTGCCGGTCTCCCCGAAGCCCTCTTCGTTGATCTCCAGCACAATCGCATCACTGTCGAAGATAGCCTTCGGCCAGTCTAGCTTCGCCGTATCGACAGCGTTCTGAATCGTCCTAGCGGGAAACTGCTGCAGATACCGGTGGTAGTAAAAGTAAAAATCAATGGTCGGATAGATTTGGTTCTTGCTCAGGATATGGACCAGCCGGTTACAGAAGCTACCGCCCACCACCACCAGTTTTTTCGAGGCCGGAGCGCCGTCCGAGCGCTTGAGTGCCAGGTAGGGCACTGTGTAATTGGTTGGGATCGTAATCCCGTTCAGAAGCTTCGCAAGGTCTGTATCCTCTCCATCTGGTGGGGGCATCGGCGCGATTTCGGTGTAGCTCAGGTCTGGCAGCGGCGTGGTGGTGCGCTGCCGATTCAGTTGCTCTACCAAACTGCGGACCGTGGGGAGCGCTCCCAGGTCGGTCCAGTGCGAGCCACCCTGCGGATACACGGGGAACCGAGTGCTCTTCTTCTGTTGCTGAATCAGCGCCGGGCCATCTACAAACGGAATGCCGTGCTGCTTTAAGAGTGGCACAAAGAGCTCATAGCTACGGGTCGAGCCAGCCTGGCGATAGGGCAGGAACTGATCGGGAATATACTCCGGATACGTGGCCGCCTTGCTGGGTGTGATCACCAGCACCAGGGGAATACCGCGCTTCTTCAGCCGTGTGTGCAGTGTTGCCAGATTTGTGGCTATCTCCTGCAGACGCTCTGGCGGCACAGCCGGGCGCAGGTGGCAGTACTCGGCAATATAGTCATAGCTATAGAGCTGGTTCTGCTTACCCACGATGATGTAGTTCTTATTCGCCGACGATTGCCGGAGCACCCTGTACTCCAGCTCATTGTTCAGGCGCACCAGCGGCTCACGCAGCGGGAAGTTCTGCCCCAAGAATCCTGCTGTGCCGGGTTGGTAGGTGCCATCGAACCAGCTCTGCCGATTCAGGGCAGGTCGACTCTGTTCCGGCATGACTCCGGCTAGCTGAGGGAGCCGCAGGCGCAAGAGGGTCGGATTCCTGGGAGCGACTAGCCGGGCCGCCGAGATAGACAGCGGCCCGAGCAAGAGCGCGAAGAAGCCTCCGAGCAGCGCGTTTTGTGTGTACTTAGCCCAATTCGCCATAGCTATCAGAACCGGAAGTAGAGAAACGGCGCAAAGGTAGTGTTGGCCACCTTGCCGAGAGCGAGCACGAAGACCAGCAGCGCGAATCCCAGTCGCAGGGTCTGCCCCCAGGGCTGAGTTTCCAGCCACTCACCTGCCTTGCGGTAGGTAGGAGCCAGCGGCGCGAAGCTCAGCAGGAGTCCTACCCCAGCGGCGAGATAGGCACCGGGCGGCACGAAGACGAACGGGCCGGGGTACGACTGAGGCCGCCCCAGCGCGGCAACAAGCTGGAGCGCCTGACTGAAGTGCTCGGCGCGAAAGAGAATCCAGCCCAGCATCACGGCGCTGAAGCAGAGTGGAACCGTAAGCCAGCGTGGCAGCCGCTCCGATACTCGCAGCCAGAAGAGCCGGTCTATCACCAGCCCCAGCCCATGGTAGATGCCCCAGAGTACAAAGGTCCACCGGGCGCCATGCCACAACCCGGACGCTAAGAAGCATAGCCAGAGGTTGAAGTACGTTCGAGCCACCGAGCCCCGGTTACCGCCCAGGGGAATATACAGATACTCACGAATCCATGACGATAGCGAGATGTGCCAGCGCCGCCAGAACTCGGTGATATTGGCGGAGATATAGGGCGAGTTGAAGTTCTCTTGAAGTCGGAACCCCAGCATGCGCGCCATACCGATAGCCATATCCGAATAACCGGAGAAGTCGAAGAAGATCTGCAGAGTGAAAAATACCGTTCCTTGCCAGGCGAAGGGCGCGCTGACTTCGGGCGGGTTGATGTGGAAGATGGCGTCTACGATCACCCCGAGCGTGTCGGCGATCAGAACTTTTTTGGCCAGCCCGATACAGAACCGGGTCACTCCGGCCACTAAATCGCTCTGCGTGATCGTGTGACTCTCCAGCTGTGGCTCGATATCGTGGTACTTCACAATCGGCCCGGCCAGCAGCTTGGGAAAAAAGAACACATAGAGCAGGTACCGCAGAAACGTTGGGGCAGCCTTGCCCGTGCCCCGGTACAGATCGACTAAGTACGTTATCTTCTCAAAGGTAATAAACGAGATTCCGATAGGCAGCGCAATCGCCGCGAGGCTACCAAGATGCAGGCTGGCTAGAAAAAAGCCCGCGTATTTGAAGTAGAACAGGATCCCGATGTTATTGAGCACGCCCACCAGCACCAGAGTGCGCCGCAGCCCTGACTGGTCTACCCTCTTCTCGATACCCTTACCCAGAAAATAGTCCAGCAGACTGGAGAGCAGCACGATTCCGATAAAGGTCGGCTCACCCCAGGCATAGAAGAACAGGCTGAAGGCAGTGAGCAGAAGGTTCCGGTAGTTCTTGCCAACCAGAAAGTAGAACACAAAGAAGACGGCCAGGTAGTAGAAGAGAAAAATAGGGGTACTGAATAGCATATATTGGGCGCGCTCCGCAGGGCGAAGTCGTTCTTTATCGCAAGGAGGTTGCTACTGCTTTGTACCACAGGTGCCCCCGCTCCTGTACCTGCCTTGCATTAAGAAAACGCCCACCCCACGCAGTATGCCACATTTTACGCTCCCATTCCGTTAACGAGAGTTTATTCCCGATTGTATTCGTCAAAGCGCCGATAGTTCGACAGAATGTGCAGGAAAGTCGATTTTGTAAAGATGTGCTGCGGATTTTAGCATCACCCGGTATTTTTGTTATAGAGAGTGCAACCAGATTCCCTTTTTCGGGTCCGATATGCGGGAATGGAAAGGAAGTAGGAACTGGAAGCAGGGCAGGGGGAGTTTGGCGGTTCCGAAGGTGTTTTCGTAGCAGGAGTGATACGTTTTTTCGATACTACGTATCTTTAATCAAACATTCACGAAAACTCGGGAGAAATTTTCATAACCGTCTCCTATAACTCTAAAAGAGCAATCTGCCTATAACCCTTACTTGGAGGGTAGTCTGGCAGGGCTCAGAAAAAAAGTGAGATGGGGTGTGAAATTCGTCACGGATTCGCCCGCGTCCTTCGTCTAATAGAGTGAACGACGGTGCACTTGCTTAAGAAGCTGGAACCGCGCTGTAATACACTCTTAAGGATTTATTTCTTAATAGATCCCTAAAAGACACCGTCATCTTTAGAATTTCTTCATGATTCGAAGCTCTAAAGAAAAATAATTTCTTCCAGCGCATTTTAAATGAACAATAGGAATCATCGTCCGTCTGGACATGGTGAAAAGAACAGGGAGAAACATCAAAGAATGAACAATCAAGAGAGTATGTCCGTATCACACAAGCTTGGCCTCGGAGTCGTGAACCTGACTCGCCGCCTGGCTCGGAAACTGGAGATCACCGACGCTTCTTCTACCGTTGTCGTCGCCGAAGTGCTGCCGGGTAGCCTCGCTGAGGCCGCTAACCTGCATGCTGGCGACCTGCTGTTGAGCATCGACGACCGCGAAGTGCGCAGCGCTGCTGAAGCGGCCAGCTGCATCCGAGATGCACGTCGCCGTGGGGCCACCGAGGTAGATTTGATTATCGAGTGTGCCCGCGAGACCCGCCGCCTGCCGCTCCGCTTCCAGCCCCTCGTCTGATTCCAGGCGAGGGCGCTGTCCCAGGCTCTACTAGTGCTTTTCCTCTCCGCTAATCAGAGCGAAAAATGCTAGCGCGTTCTCCAGACCATTGGGGCCGATCATGCGCTCCAGGTTATCGTGAGACTCCTGGGCGAGCTCCGCACTCCACGCGAACATAGTCTCTTCGTACTCCGCAATTGCGGTCGCGACATTCCCAGGGTGACGTGCTATCGCTTCGGCCAGATCGCAGCCATCCGCCAGCGCTAAGTTCACACCTTATCCCGCGAATGGGGACATCAGGTGCGCGGCATCTCCTAAGAGAGTGGCTCGGCTGTGGCGCGGCCAGCGCAACCCAATCGGCAGGGCATAGAGCGAGCGCCGCTCCAGCGAATCCGCCTCAAAGACCAGAGCTTGGTAGGAGGCATCCCAGTCAGTAAACTGCGCCGCCAACAGTTCCTTGGTAATAGCGCTTTGTAGCCAATCTTCCGGCACGCGCAGAGCGGCGTAGACACAGACCTCATCGTTTGGCTCCCGGTGCGCCACAAAGCCCTTGCTCTCTCCTAAGGCGAACATCAGGCCATCACCAACCATATGGTGTGCAGTGGGGCTGGAGACGCTGGCGTTTAAATAGCGCAGCTCCACAAACGTAACGCCCGTATAGGTAGGGGTGATGTCCGTAAGAATGGGCCTTACACGAGACCACGCGCCATCTGCCCCGATAACCACCTCTGCCTGCTCCACCGTGCCATCTGCGAAGCGTAGCGCAAAGTGGTCGCCTTTATCCTCCACGGCAGTCAGTTTGGAGCCCCAGCGAATAATGCCCGGCGGTAGGGAGTCCACAAGCAGCTTGCGCAGAGACATACGGTCGATTTCCGGGCGCTCGCCATTGCCGATGTCCTCGAAGCGGATGTTGCCCTGTGGGTCCAGAATCCGTGTGGCATCTCCCCCCTCTAGCACGGCGCTCTGAAACGCCTCGAATAACCCCGCCTGGCGCAGGGCGCGCTGGCCGGTGTCTTCGTGGAGGTCCAGCATGCCGCCCTGATGCCGAGAGTCCACGGCTGTGTCTGTCTCAATTACCTGGCAGGGAATTCCTTGCCGGTAGAGCAGGCGGGCCAGTAGTAGTCCGCCGGGTCCGCCACCGATAATCGTAATCATATAGCATGCTATATATCACACTCTAGAATAGATAGGGTACTATGCAACTGTGGACCCGACTCGCTACACTACCTATTGGATCAACCAGGCCTCGCGGCTCCTGGTCCGGCAGTTCGAAGAAGTACTGCGCCCGCATGGGCTTGGTATGGCCTACCTGCCGGTAATCAGTGCACTGGAAAGCGGCCCAAAGACGCAGAGCGAGCTACTGCAGAGCATCCCTGTTTCGCAGCCCACGCTCACGGCACTACTGAAGCGCATGGAGCGAGATGGCGTGATTACCCGCGAAGCCAAGCCCGGTGATAGGCGCGCGAGTCTGCTGCACCTGACCGAGCAGGCACTCACCAATCTACCCGCCGCAAACGCCGCCATGCTAGACGTGGCAAAACAGGCCATGACCGGCCTCTCCG
This sequence comes from Armatimonas sp., assembly GCA_049840835.1. GTDB lineage: Bacteria > Armatimonadota > Armatimonadia > Armatimonadales > Armatimonadaceae > JANLTX01. The sequence goes on from JASGJG010000003.1 coordinate 535,684, forward strand.
AAACCGACGAGAGCCAGCTGCAGGCGCTTCTGAAGACTGTCTGTCAGAACCTGGAGCGCTGAGGGTAACCTCTAGCCGGGGAACTCGGCCAGGACCTTGCGAGCGTTTTCCTTCAGCGATGGGCTATCGGAGCGCTGCATGGCCTCTTCCAACATGGGGCGCCCCTCACTCACCCGCCCAAGGCGACAGAGAGTCTCGCCGACATTAGACATGGAGAGCGAGTCTGCCGGGGAGAGCGTAAGCGCCTTCTGGAAGTGTGGCAGCGCTTCTTTTAAATTACCGCGCATTCCTTCCAGCGTGCCCAGAGCGTTTAGCGCGTCGATACTCTCCGGCAGGAGCTGTACGGCCTTGCGGGCAGGCGGCAGCGCATCGGCAAGGCGATGGAGAAGGACATAGGTGTTCGACAGAGACAGCGCGTACTGCCCGTTTGTGGGCGCCAGTTGAATCGCCTTAAGTTCCGCCGCTGCTGCCTCCTCGAAGCGCTTCGCATTGCGGTAGCACTGCGCCAGATCGTCCTGCTCTCCGGCATCTTCCGGGCGTAGCTCCGCGCAGTGCTTCGCCTGCTCGATAGCTTCCGCGCCTTTGTTGAGTTTGGTTAGCGCTGCTTTACGGGCATCCATCGCCTGAATGCTCTGTGGGTCTGTTTTCAGCTTGTCGTCGGCAGCTTGCAGAATCGCGGCGGCCAGCTTGTGGGCCTGGGGTTTGTAGGCATAGGCATCCAATGTCTTCATCACCTCGACCGACTGGGGCAAAGAGTTCACTGTGAGTGTTGCCGCACGATCCGCCACCGCTCGTTGCGCATCCATGGAACCACCCCACTTGGGTGCGCTCTGCTCCAGCGCCCAGAAGAACACACGGGGCGCGGCGCGGCGACGCAGGGCGAAGTCCATAGAGCGGGCTATCGCCTTCGCGCCAAGCTCGCTATCCCCTGCAAAAACAGCTGCCGTGGAAAGCTCCAGATACGCGGTGCCGCTCTCCGGGTTCAGCCGGGCCGCCATGACCGCTGCCGCCATTTGCTTACCGTAGATAGAATCCAGGGCCTGCAGCTCTGTTGGCGAGAGTTGATTTGCCGTACGCGACCGGCGTAGATCGTCGCCTACATAGCTTTGAACCTGCGAGAGCCGCACCCAGGCATCCGCACTCTGCGGGGCGGCCTGTACTGCCTTTTCCGCCGCCGAAAGCTGATTATTACGGCTGGCAAACTGGAAACTCTGCGCCCAGGCATAGCCCAGAGACTTCCCCGCAGTCGGCTCAGCTTTCTCCAGCGCCGCTCCCACTGCCGGATCCGAGGATGCCTGGGCCAGCAGTGCCAAAATCAGCGGATTGTTACCCGCCTGCGCTGCCAGCCGCTGCACCCGCGCCTTGTACGGTTCGGGGTGGCTCTCTGCCCGCAGCAGCGTGCCCGTGTAGAGCATGCCCGCCAGCGGGGAACGAACCGAGAGCTTGCGGAGCGCCCCGGCATCCGCCTCCGAGATATTCAACTCCGGCTGAGTGGGCACGCGGCCCAGCAGAGCCAAGTCATCCGGTGTCTCGCCCGTTGCCGTGGGAGTTTTCGCAGGGAGTCCCAGCCATACTCGCAGCTCACTGGCCGCCTTCGGTAGTCCTGCGGCTATCTGCGCGGGTGTGCCAGAAAGAATAACTGGCTCACCGACCGTCTTCCCATCTCGGTCGTACACCTGGAACGATAGCTTGTCTTTTCCTGCCTCGCCCACGGCATAGTGAGTCGCACCAATCAGCGCGGCGGCTTTCTGCGCTTCAACGGGAGTGAGCCGCAGGTTGTCTCGCTCTAAATAAACAGGCAGCGTATCGCCCACATGCCAGAGCGGAGACTGACTTAGCTCCGGCGCACCACCCACATTCAAGTAGAGCCAGCGTGCACAGCCGGTCGCAAAGTCCGGGCTATCGCTTGGCGCGCTCATAACCGGGGGAAAGACAATAAACCCTTTCCCGTTGGTGCTCGCACTTTTGGTCCCGCCAGTGCTGCCGCTCAGCCCTGCGACATAGGTCGCCGCCCCTCCAGAAAGCTCCGGCAGTACTACCTCTGTGCTCTTTGCTTCTGTAGTAGTGGCTGGAGCGCTACTGTCTGCCGCAGGAGTCTTTCCGAGTGGGCAGCCGCTCAAGCCGAGCAGAGCCGAAATGAGAAAGGGAACAATAGCGAGGCGTACAGCAGAGCGATACACGGGGAGACTCCTTCTACTCTAGAAAGTATATCTTCCGGCAAGAGAGGTTTAGTTAAGAGAAAGGGTGTACCAGGTCGCCGGGCCTTTGCCGTGGCGGTTTAGCAGGCCACGCGCTACAAGCTCATTCAGGCGATTTCGAAGGGTGCCTTCTTTCTCTCCTGTTAACAACCGAAGCTCTCCGCTTTTGATACGGCCATGCTCGCGGGCTAGCTCTAAGATGCGTAGAGAAAGCTCTGGCAGATCGCCCTCTAAAAGCTTCTCCCTCTCCATTTTCTTTTCCAAACGGGATTTCTGAGTGTGGAGCACGCGCACGAAAAACAACAGCCAGGAATCGTAATCGGGCTGCTCGGCTTTAAGCGTACCCTGGGTACGACGCAGGGCCAGATAATAGCCCTCTTTATTCTCTTCAATAACGCTCTCCAGCGAGGCATAGGGCACATAGCTATAGCCTGCGCGTAGTAGTAGCAGGGTGGTCAGGGCGCGGGAGAGTCGCCCGTTGCCATCTTGAAAGGGATGAATGGCCAGGAATCGCACCACAAACTCACCAATCACAAGAAGTGGATGAATGTGGCCTGCCTCCAGAGTTTCACGGATTCGGATAACGAGTTCAGCCATCTGAAAGGGAGTGTCAAAGGGGGAGGTCGTCTCAAAGACGATACCCAGGCTCTCTCCATCGGGACCGAATGCTTCTACATTGTTGGTTAATGTCTTATAGCGTCCCCGATGGCGTTCGTCTTTTGTGGAGTATTTCAACAAGATGCCGTGAAGCTGCTGGATATAGTTTTCGGTGAGCAAAAGATGCTCCCAATTCTCAAAAACCGTCTCCATCACTGCCGCGTAACCTGCAACCTCTTCTTCATCACGAGAAGTAAAGGAGCGTGTCTCCAGCCCAGAGAGCAAGGCTGCTACCTGAGCATTGGTCAGTCGCACGCCTTCAATACGAGTAGATGAGCCGACGCTCTCTATCGTTGCTACTCGTCGCAATGCAGTCAGCCGGTCCGGCGCAATATTTCGTAGGAGCCGCCAGGCGCCTTTGAACTCATCTATCTCGGCTATGAGCCGTAGCAATTCCTGAGAGGGGCGATAGCTTTCTAGAGACATAGAATGCGGGATTTCTTGAGGGATAACATAGGGATTTTGAGGGATTTTGAGGGATTTGTCAAGAGATGTTCGGAAACGACTGAGTTTGTAAAATCTCCACCCCAATGGCAAGGAGGGTTATCAGGCTCTCCGGGTTATCTACAATACCGACAGTGGCGATGCGCAAGTTTCCCCGGCGCAGATCGATAGCCAGGTGTGGCAGGGCGAGCAGCTTCGTGCGAAAACCAGGGCGGGTAAAGAGGGCTTTTGCTAGAGCAGGACTGGAAGTAGTTATCTGGAAGGGAGCATCAAAGGCCATGTCACCGATTTCCAGATCGGCCAGATCGATGCCGTGCCAGTCGCGCTGAAACTCTCCGCCAAGTAGAGTCAGGCGCAAAGGAGTGCGGCTGAGGGTGGCGGCGCTGACGATAGTAAGCGGGGTCTGGATGTGCTCTGAGTGCAGGGTCAGAATCCAGGGAGAACAGGCCAGGGTGATGCGCTCTGGAGACCAGAAATCCCCCGGTTCATAGCGCCCGCCCACGCTCTGCGCCGCTGCCTTCCAGCGTAGCGACCGTGTGGGAAGTAGTGCCGCCTCATTGCCCGACTGTGTCATGCTCTGATACCATTTTGGGATGAAGAGCCTCGTTTTCGCAGGGGGATTGGCACTACTGGCTCTGATGCCCCGGCAGGACGCTCTACCCATAGTGACCTGGCGCACCGATTTTGAGGCGGCGCGGCGTGAGGCGGAGGCCACAAAAAAGCCGCTCTTCGTTATCTTTCAGTGCGAGCGCCGAGCTGCCCAAGGGAGCGATACGCAGTTGTTGAGCCCCAAAGATCCGAAGCTGGCGCGGTTGCTCTCGGAGAAGTTCGTGCCCGTACGCCTGGGGAGCCTGAAGGAAGTAGACCTCAGCCGCTTCCACTTCGACTACGACCAGATGTTCATGGCACTTGGGCAGACACCGGAAGGCAAAACACTCTTTCGATGGTCCCCACAGGGCGATGACCCCACAGCACTGGCCGACCTCACCGCTCTATTAGACCGCTCGTGGCCCGCCTCCGAGAAACCGATACCTGCACTGGCCGCTCCACGAACCCTGCTAGACGATACGCAGTTCGCACAGACGAAGCGGGCCACCACGCCCTGCTATCACTGTCACTACGCCCATGATGCCGAGCTGGCCCGCCTGCGCAAAGCAGGCATGCTTAAGAAATCCATGCTCTTCCGCTACCCACCGCCGGAGACCATAGGGATTACGCTGGAAGGCGCCGCCAGTGCGAAAGTAAAGGCCATAGCGCCCGGCTCCGCCGCTGCGAAAGCGGGCCTGAAAGAAGGCGATGTGCTGACTACCCTGAACGATCAGCCTATCTACACCACCCAGGATATGCGGCATGCCTTAGATGGAGTGAATAGCAGTATTCTGGTGACCCTGGAGCGAGCAGGTTCCCGGCAGGCACGTGTCTTTACCCTGACTTCCGGCTGGAAGACCTATGACATCTCCGATAGACCATCGCAGGGGGGAGTCCCGCCGGTACTGGGCATCTGGGAGGAAGCGCTGACTCCAGACCAGAAGAAGCCTCTGTACATTCCCGAGGACCGAATGGCCCTGCGTGTCTCGTTTCTCTTTCCTGGTGAGAAATGGAAGCCGGGGCAGGGCGATTTACAGCTCGGTGATGTGATAATCGCAGCGGACGGTAAGGTGCTCCCCGCCATGGCTCCACGCCAGTTCCACACCTGGATTCGTCTGAATAAAGAAGTCGGCCAGACGGTTTCACTCACCGTGCTGCGCGACGGGGCTCGCAAAATTATCCCCGTCGGTTGCATCGATGTCGGGGAGCTCTGAACCGCGTCTGATAGCATTATTCGTGTGGAACAGGTGCTGGTAGACAGTCTTATAGAAGCGTTTTCGGAGTCGGATGCGGACCCGGCACGCTATGACGCACTTTTCTTAGAACTCTTCGCCTACCAGTACGAACACAGCACTCCCTACCGGCGGCTCTGTGATGCCCGTGGCGCTACCCCTGCAACTGTCACTTCCTGGCAGCAGATTCCGCCCGTGCCTGCCGCCGCATTCAAGCACATGACCCTTTCCTGTGCTTTGGAAAGCGAATGCCCGGTGGTATTTCACTCCTCCGGTACCACGGGCGCGGAGACCAGTCGGCACTATATGGATGCCGCTGCTGTGGAAGTCTACCGAGCCTCGTTGAAGGCTGGTTGGGCAAGGGCGCTACCTGCAGACCTGCCCATAGTCGCGCTCATGCCATCGGTACACGAGGCCCCGCACTCGTCACTCTCGTTCATGGCGGAAGCGCTGGGCGCCCAGTTTACCTGGAATGAACCGCTGCCAGAGCGCACCGAGCCCTATATCCTCTTTGGCACCGCCTTCGCCTTTGTCAACCTCTTCGATGCCGGAGCAGTATCCCCTCTGCCGGAAGGTTCCTATATTGTAGAAACAGGCGGATTCAAAGGCCGTAGCCGCGAAGTCTCCCGTGAAGAGCTGTACGGCTTGTTCACCGAGCGCTTCGGGGTGCCAGAGTCGCGCTGCCTATCCGAATACGGTATGAGCGAGATGGCGAGCCAGTTCTACTCCACCGGGCTCACTGGCCCGAAACTGGGACCACCCTGGCTGCACACCCGCGCTCTGGACCCGATTACCGGCACCGATGCGAAACCGGGCAAACCGGGCCTGCTGGCACACTGGGATTTAGCTAACACCAACTCCTGCCTGGCCCTCCAGACCGAAGACCTGGGAATCATCCACCCGGAAGGTGGTTTCATCCTGCTGGGCCGCGCTCCCGGCGCAGTACTACGCGGATGCTCTCTCACGGCTGAGGAACTTCTGCTGCCGTCCCCTTAAATACACACTTTCCTTATTGACCTCCAGCCCTAATAGCCTCTGTTTTGACCTCCACCCTGGAGCGCTCCTGTCGTCGCTTCCGCCCTCCTCCGGCCTTCGCTCGTCCCTCGCTGCGAAGGAGGGAAATCACCTCATCTGCTTCTGCTTAGAGCTTACCTATGGCATTACACAGCGAAGAATTCGGAAAACTCTCTGGAGTATGCTTTGCCACAGGTCAGCGCTAAGATTTGCTGTTGAGGTGGTCTTCCCCCTTCGCGTAGCCGGAGGGGGACGAAAGCCGAAGGCGCTTCGAGGGGGAGGTACAAAGGGGAGGTCAAACGAGAAGTCATGATCGGTCGCATCGCAACCCTATCTCTCTGGCGCGTGTCTGGAGGGGCATGGGGGAGTCACCAGAGGGCGCATCGCGGGTGTTTGTGCCGTTTTTCACCGCACAGGCGACCACGGCTATCGGGAGTGCGGTGGCGCAGTTTGCGCTGGTGTGGTGGCTGACCTCCAGTGTGCGTAATCCTGCGACGGCGTTGGCGACAGCGACTCTTACCTCTACCCTGCCCGGTATCGTGCTGGGGCCTATGGTGGGAGCGCTGGTAGACCGGGGCAATCGTCGGCGTATCGTGATGCTGGCAGATGGCGCTATTGCCCTGACCCTACTGGGTTTGACTCTGCTCTGGACGCTGAAGCTACTCGCTCCCTGGCATCTGTTTGTGGCTATGGCCCTGCGCGGACTGGCGGGCACGTTTCAATACCCCGCTGTGCAGGCGCTTACCCCACGCCTGGTGGCGCCAGAGCATCTGACCCGTGTGGCTGGGCTACAGCAGATGGTGCAGAGCGCCACCATTATCGCTGCGCCACCACTGGGCGCGCTGCTTACCAGCGTGATGCCACTGGGTTGGATTCTAGCCCTACCCGTGGGCGCGAGCGTGCTGGCAATCTGCCTGACCCTGTTAGTACCCGCCGGGCTGGGAAACACCATAGTAGCCTCTGGTGACCGAAAGCCACCCTCACTGTGGGCGGACCTGAAAGAAGGGCTGCGCTATGTGGTGGGGTGGCCCGCCTTACTGATCTGTATGTTCCTCGGGACTGTGCTGAACATGATACTCACCCCCGCGTTCGCTCTCATGCCAGTCTATGTGCGCAAGGAGCTACACGGCGGCGCACCGTTGCTGGCGGGAATCGAGTCCTCATTCGGGTTCGGCGGGCTGGCGGGTGGTGCGCTTCTGGGAGCATGGGGCGGCTTTCCGCGAAAGATGGCGACCTCCATGCTAGGCCTGGGCATCATGGGGGTGGGGATTCTGTTGGTTGGGCTGGCCACCAGGATTGGCAATGCGGCTGGCTTTGTGGGCATGGCGCTCCTGGGAGTCGGTGCACCTATCTGCAATGGCCCGATTATGGCGGTGGTTCAGAGCGCCGTGGCCCCGAACCTGATGGGCCGGGTGATGACCTTTATGGGCAGTATTTCGAGTGGCGCGGCTCCACTGGCGCTGGCGGTATCGGGGCCACTGGCGGATCGATTCGGAGTAGCGCCGGGCTATATCGCAGGCGGTGTCGCCTGTTTACTCGCCGGGCTTGCGCTGCCCGTGCTCCCTACCTGGCGCTTGGAAGAGGAGGGGAAGGTAAGGGGAGCTGTCACGCCGAGGTAGCGCAATACGTTTGCAGAGGTGAAAGGTTTTTTAGACTATGCGCATCGCCCCATTTTTGCTTTTGCTCTCTCTGCTTGTCTCAGCTCCTGTGTGGGCTCAGAGCGACGATTCCAAGCGCGAGATACCCGACGGTATGACGATAACAGCGACCGGAAGCGCCGGTGAGTTTCGCGTGCATCGGTTGATAATCTGGCTCAACACGCTCGATGAAACGGCTCGTACGAAAGTGACAGCGGCACTGAGCACACTGAGGCTGAGTACTGTTCCATCCGATCCGAACAGCCCGCATTTAATGACTGCCGGTGTGCCCGATGGGAACTGCGACGGGCAGCGTATCGGGGGAGTGCCGCGCGCCCGATTGGTGGAGACCCTGGAAGCCACAGGAGTAGTGCACAACATCACGCTACGTTCCTACACCGACTCCAACATCAGTGAGGCGGTGCAGAAGAAAGCACTGGGTGCGGCCATGCAAAACGCTCGTGCAAAGGCGCAGGAAGTGGCACGCCAGGGCGGCGGACGGCTGGGTAGTCTACTGGGAATGGAGTACGAGGTAGAAACGCTTGGCGAAGCCCGCGTTCTTCTGCTTACTCGCGACAAGATCCAGACACAGGAGCCGGGGGGCGACCGAATCAAAGTAGTCGCTCGCTACTCGCTGCAGAAGTAGGCTTTACCTCTCCCCAACCCCTCTCCTAAAGGAGAGGGGCTTCCCGAAAGCTCTTCTGGTTCCCCCTCCCTCTTCAGGGGAGGGGGCTAGGGGGAGAGGTAGGTAGACCCCCGAACTACCAACTCGGTAGGTAGCACTGTCTCATATGTCTCCACGGGGGTGCCGTGCACTAGAGCCAGCAGCTTCTCGGCGGCTAGCTGGCCCAGTTGCCGGAAGGGTTGATGGATCGTGGTCAGGCCGCCCGCCACGTGCTCCGCGATAGGCATATCATCGAAACCAGCCAGCGCGATGTCTTCGGGAATGCGCAAGCCGCGTGCTCGAATCGCCTCGGCGAACTGGGCTGCCGTGTGATCGTTGCTGCATAGAATTGCAGTGGGGGGAGTGGGGAGCGCGAGCCACTCGGCCAGGATACGCTTGCTGCCCGCCAGGTTACAATCCTGCTTGGGCTGGATGACTTGCAGGGCCGGGTTGTGGGGCAGGCCCAAGGCGTGCAGGGCCTGCCGGTAGCCGGTGTGTCGGTCTCGGAAGTCCGTGGTGCTCTCCGGCCCCACATAGGCTATATGCCTATGTTCATGCTCTGCCAGGTGCTGCACGAGCTGGCGCATGGCATCTCGGTTGTCCGCAGTCACATAGCTGACTCCTGCGGGCACTTCATGAGTCAGGAGCGCGACAATGGGAAGGCCCGCCCCAACAACTCGGTCTAGAAGAGGGGGGCGCTTACCCATGGTCATCCAGATAAGCCCATCGATATGCCCGCCCAGGAATCGCGCCTCTAACTCATCCTCACTGCGCCGCTGCCCGCCAGTGTAGAGAAGCAGGTCATGGTTGGCGGCATCCGCGCCATCGTGGATACCGCGCAGCAGGGCGGGTATCAGATAGGCCGCTGCGCCCTCGGTCTCATCCAGGCTATCCAGCGAAGGCAGCATCACCCCCAGAATCTGTGTTCGCCGCTGCTTTATCGCTCGCACCAGTGCGCTCGGTGTGAAATGCAGCGCTTGCATGGCCGCCTGAATCCGCTGGGCAGTGGCCTCGGCCATACGCCCCTTCTGATTCAGGTAGTTAGACACGCAGGCCGTGGAGACCCCTGCGCGCCGAGCCACATCGTTGATTGTGGGGCGCGGCTTCCCGGCAGATGGAGGCGCAGTAATGGCTGGCGTCGGAGCGCCCTGCGGTGGGCGCACCCAGTTCGCTACGCTCTGGTGGTTCACACCGAGCTGGCGCGCAATCTCCCGCAGAGGCAGGCCCTGCGTGTGAAGCTGGAGCGCCTGCGCCCGAACGTCTTCGCTATGCCTCACTCCCGTAGCCTGTGGGGTGTAGCGGCGTTTGCATAAGCCGCACTTGTAGCGCTGGATACCGTTGTTGGTCCCGGCGCGTACCTGGCGCTCGCTGCTCCCACAGTGCGGGCAGGAAATCCGCGATGCCTCATTGCTATCGGTCTGACTCATAGGGTGTACCCGGTATCCACAATATCCACAGTGTAGACACCGGTATTAGTATATCCTGCCAGAAGAGCCAGGAACTATCTTAGCATCTTACGAATATCTATGATAGGCTATGCCTGATTCTGATAAACCTTGTTTATCATGCAAGGCTATGGTGAATCTGGTTTATCAGTAGTATCGTCATTTTTATAGAAAGGAGGCACGATTATGTCTCAGTCCTACACCGCGCTGCACAAGCGCGAAGCCGGGTATCCGAGCGCGTCTACTAACCCTCTAGCCGATGCGTTTAAGACTGCCTGGCGAATGCTGCGTAGTACGGCAAAGCGAATCTGGAACGCACTTCCGCGCCCGGAGAACTTCCATGCCAGAATGATTCTTCTGGCCGAAGCCTACACGGCTGCGCATGGGTATCTGATCTGGCCATCGAGCGCTCTTATGGGCGACGGTGAGCAAGAGAAAAGCGGATTCCGCTACCTGGACCTATAGGTTCACCACTACATGGCACCCCCTATGGCGCGGGTGCACCATGTTTGCTCTACCCTAATCTTTACTCGCATTTTTCCCATAAATAAAAAAATCTGGAACTTTTCCCCGCGAAAAGAGACTATAGTTGGCGGAGTATCACAACAATGTTTGGTTTCATCGGGTGGGCAATTATCGCATTGGCATCGGGCATCGTGGCGAGGGCTATCATGCCAGGGAAGCTGGGCGAACCTAGCGGCTGGATCGGCACTATTGCCCTAGGCGCGCTCGGCGCGGCGCTGGGCAACTGGGTGAATAAGATGCTGTTTGTCTCGCGTCTGCACCCCGCACAGGAAAACTTGCTTATCAATTTGTTTCTGGCAGTATTCGGCGCCTGCGCGATTATCCTTGCTCTGCGCCTGGTGCTGAAGTCCCGACAGCTCCTGACCTGCCGCCAAGCGTAAATCGCCCCCTAAACAGAATCGAAGCGGCCTCTTACAGGCCGTTTTTTCTATGGAAATTTTTCTTCCACGGAATTTCGTGAGCTGTTTTGTAAGGTGAATTCCTGCTGGAATGCGGGATAGTCCTGATGCGTATTCAAATAATTTTCTGTATCTTCTAGTTACGGTTGGTTATTCTTCAAAGAAGAGGTCTCTGGAATAATCAATCAGATCTATCTCAAGGAACGAGACAGTATCAGATTCAAGACAGTAACCCGAACGATGGCAGCCGGAGCGGTTGCCAGTTGACATATAGCTTCCTGTCCTCTTCCGCCTGTTGGGGCGAGTATGCCAGGTTATCGAAACGCTCCTGATTCATCCGGTTGGTGGAAACAAACCAGCCCGTCTATCCAGACTTCGGAGCCACTTTTCGAGACTACGGATACTACCTCAACAGGTGAGAAGAGCGTTTCTGCCATTTCTACGCACTATAAGAATCGTTGCTGTGCTTTTTGGTTTTTCCCTTTGCTTGAAATCGGAGTACCTTCCTCTACCCTGCCCTCGGCATTGTCGAGGGCATTTCTTTGGTCCGACCGATTCGATGCGTTTCCTGTGAGAGAAAGAGAACACGTATGGTGAAAGTAAACAGTTTCGATGAGCTTTGCCTGGAAGGGCTGAAAGATATCTACGATGCGGAGCATCAGATGGGGGAAGCGCTGGTCACTATGGCAGAGGCCGCGACATCCCCACGGCTCCGGGAAGCGCTGAACAACCACCGGCGGCCCGCTTACGGATGCTATTCTCATTCAGGCTGCCCAGAAAGTAGGGCACTACGAGATGGCGACATATGGGACATTGCGGACGTTCTATAGCGCCGCGCGCAATATGGGCGGACAGACCAACAAAACAGAGGTCGCAATGCTACTGGGGGAGACGCTTCAGGAAGAGTCCGACACCGATCGTATTCTGACCACTATCGCGGAAACCGTAGTGAACCCGGAGATGGCCCGAAGCTCCCGCCTGAGAGTGGCGGCCCGCCTTCCTATGGAAGCGCCGCTCCTGATCTTTTAGAGCTGTATAAGTCTCTCCCCCCTCTCGGAGAGCGACACCCGGCCAGAATCCCTTTCTCTGGCCGGGTTTTTTTGTACCTGTTAGTTCTTGAGAAGTTGGGCTTGTTCGCGGTGGTACTTGATAAAGCTCGCCACAAAAATCAGGGCGCCTGCCCCTACCAGGGAGAGCATAATACTCACTACCGGCAGCTCATTGCTGGCATGCTGTAGCTTATGACCCAGAGCGCCGCCTGCAAAGGAGCCTGCGAGCCCCAGAAAGGTGTAGCATATCCACTTCACTAGCTCACGTCGCTCCCTCGGCGCAAGCTCGAGAGCAGCTAAACCGGCAGCAAGCCCCGCCATTATCCAGATACTAGTAAGCAACATACTGCCGTCTTGTAGGTAGAATAGGCGGGGCTGGTTCCCTGGATATTCGCGCAAAGCGAAAACTTTTACATCACGTCTTTGATCGTGTTGGTTGTTTCTTTGATCGCGTTCTTTATCGAATCCAGGTTCTTCTTGGTGCGGTCACGGGCAGCTTCGGCAACCTCTTCCGTCTTGGACTGAATTACCTCGCCCAGGCTATCGCCAGAGCTATGCTCGCGGTCGTCATCGCCAAGGGCCTGCTGGAACTCGCCACGCTTCTTCTTGCGGGCACCCATCTCTTCCAGGTCTTCATCGTCAAAGACCCTACCGAGATGCTCTTGAACCCCACCCAGAAGCTCGTTGGTTACGCCTTCGATCTTGTTACTGGTACCCGGACCGGCGACGCTGTCTACCACGTCCGCAATCTTTTCTTTTAGTGTGTCTGCCATATCAGTCTCCCTCACTTTCGTTTCGTTGGTAAGGACTCATATGATACTGAGAGGCAACGGTTCGCGTTAATTTTAGGCTGACCTTAAAACTTCATATAAGAAAGCCCCGCAGGTATTACCCTGCGGGGCTTTCTTATATGACGGCCAAAGGCCGCCAGCGTGGGTTCCTGATTTCATGAGGAATATCAATTCCCACTTGACCACCCCCTAACCGGCGAAGGACTTAGGGTGATTTATTGCCTCAACAAAACCGATCAGATATACTGTCGATGATTAGTTACGTGAGGGTTGCCCTCGCCTATGCATGGGAAGGGTGTTCGTACCACCCTTCCCTCTGCATTTTCTATAGTAGTCTTGTTGATGATCTTTGAGATAAAAAGCGCGCTTCTTGTTCATCTAAATCAGAAGTTTTTGAAGGCGAACTTTCCTGATTCCATCTTATTAAAGACCACATACCACTATCGCTCCGAAAAATATCTGGATGTCTACGTAAAAGGTTACGTGCTGCATCCGCTCTCAATGTTTGATTAGGAGATTCATTAGGCCATCCTAGCTCTTTCATCTCTTGAGCTAAAACACTGATATGAAGTGGTTTTTTATATAGCTCTAAGACTTCTATGGCATAATCTTTTCCTGGTTTTTCATTCGTAAGTAGATAATTTTCTTCTGAAGGATTTTCCTGTTTATTGACATTGGAGGTATCATCTATACCATTATCCATTGAAGTGAGGGATTGTGTATTTGAGTTGTAGATATCATTGACATATGCTTCTACTAAAGATCTAGGAATCATTGATAAGGGGAACGCGACTCCCATGACACGAGCCGTAATCTCTAGTTCAACGCTTGTTTCCAAAGGAAACGAGCGTTTAGTTGATTTATTATCAGTGTGCATAGTTGTTGCCTGTTAATCCTTAACTGCATTGATGCATCGTCTTAAATTTAGTACAATACTGGTTGCAGCGAAAAAGTCTGATGTACACGGACTCGCTCCTTGAATGGAGATCATCCTGGATAGCATCCGGCGATTTTCGTTTCTTGGGTGGAGGCGACAGGATTCGAACCTATGTGAGCGAGATTTTCAAGTCCTGCCACGCACCTACCGTCCCAACATCTCCATCATCGGACTTATCCGAGGATGGAGGACTGAAGCATTGTACATGCTGCTCTCCCCCCTGTCAAGGCTGCGTCCTGGATGCATCCACCATGTAATTGCTGGGACTCCATTCGATCCTTGGACATATGCTAAATCGCATCCTTTAAGTAGTCCAATGATTTGGAGTGACTTCCAAATATCTTTGAGGAATGTGTAAGTGGACTGAAGATCCGTCCTGTCCTGAAATGGCTATGAATTCTTTGTAGCGGTAGATGAGGAAGCAGCACAGTTGAAACGCTGCTTAATCAGTAGACCGAAGGCATGACCCACTTTTGAGCTATACCTGGGTGAATCTTTTTAGGTTTTTCCTATTTTCTTCCTAACCTCCCTAAATTCGCCTAACTCTAGCGAATAATAGGTCTGGACGCCCGCTGTGCTGGACGAAATGGGGAGGAAAGACCGGACGATCCGCTGGCCATGGCAGCGTACGATTGCTGCCACACGGCCCGTGGACCTGGCCGCGCTGCAAGAGGCGTACACCGATCTGGTGTACGGCTATGCCTTCCTTCGGCTCCGCTCCCACGCCGAGGCAGAAGACATTACGGTAGAGGTCTTCACCGCGCTGCACCAGAGCCCGGAGAAAGCTGCCGAGCTACCCCGTGCGTATCTGCTGGGTATCGCGCGGCGAAAAGTGACGGACCGGCTCCGGCTGCGAACCCGACGAAAAGAGACGGTTCTGGAGGACACCCATCCGGTGCCGGATGCGAGTGCAGACGGGCTACTGGCACAGGAAGCAGCGGCGAAACTGCGCGAGGTAATCGATGGGCTGCGGCCCGACTACCGAGAGGCGCTGGCTGCTGAAGTATGTGGAAGGGCTGAGCCTGAGCGAGATAGGCGCCGTGTTGGGCAAGAGCCCGGCGCAGGTAGGCAGCGTGTTGCAGCAGGCACGCGAGGCAGCCCGCAAGCGAGGCCGAGCGTATTTTGAGGATGAGTGACAATCATGGACGATACCGAGTTTGAAAAACAACTGAAGGAGGCGTATGCGCCGCCGCCTGCGCCGGAGTCGGTGCATGAGCGGGTGCGAGGGATTGAGGCAATGATGCCTTTGCCCCAACGTCGCCCTGTGGTGCGCCGGGTAGCGCTTGCCATGGTGGGCGCAATGCTGTTCGCCGTGGGCCTGAGTGTGGTCCGACTGCAAGGGGGTAAGACCGGGAGCGCCGCAGCCGCTCTGCCAGAGCCGGGGCAGCTCTTGCTGAAGGGAAAGGCAGGCAAGGCGCAGGGCACATGCCCGCTGACCCACACCGAGGTCAGCGCTCGCATAGATGGCGTGGTCTCCCGTGTTACAGTCACGCAGACATTTGTAGCCCCGAAGGACCAGAGCGGGCCATTAGAGGCAGTGTACACGTTCCCCCTGCCCGAAAACGCAGCGGTGAGCGCCATGGAGATGCGCATCGGGGCGGATCGCATCGTGCGGGCGACCCTGAAGCGGCGGGCGGCGGCCCATCTGGTCTATGAGCTAGCTAAGGCAAGCGGAAAGACAGCGGCGCTGTTGGATCAGGAGCGCCCGAATGTGTTCACGCAGTCAGTAGCCAACTTGCTGCCCGGCCAGCCCGTACAGGTAACCCTGACCTACACCGCGCTGGTGCCCTTTAAAAACGGCCAGTACGAGTTCGTATTCCCTATGACCGTCGGGCCGCGCTATGAGAGTAATGGGGGGAGTGAAACAGGCAAGAGTGGGCCGCGGCTGCCGTTTCTTCCCGTGGCGAATTCCATTCCCATGCGCAATGGGCACGATATCGGGCTGAAGGTGAGCATAGACGGCGGGCTGCCACTACGCAGCCTGAACTCCGCCATGCACGCGGTGCGAATAGACGCGCCAGATGCCTCGCATGCCATTGTTGCGCTGGCCCCACAGGACACGGTGCCGAACCGGGACTTTATCCTGCGCTACAAACTTAGCGGCCAGGAAGTACAGGAAGGGCTGCTATGCAATGCAGACGGCACCGGGGGCGGGCAGTTCCTGCTCATGCTCCAGCCACCCGCCCAGCCCGCGCCGGAAGCCATCGCACCCCGTGAGGTGGTATTCGTAATAGACCAGACCGGCTCCCAGAGCGGAGAACCTTTAGAGGTCTCTAAGAAGGTCATCCGCGCCTGCCTGAAGCGGCTGAAACCCACCGATACGTTCCAGCTTCTCGGTTTTAACACCGAGGTCTACCCCTGCTTCCCCAAAGCCGTGCCTGCCACTCCGGAGAACCTGGCGAAAGCCGAGGCCTATCTAGACCCGCTGGTAGGCGATGGTGGCACGGACATTCTGAAGTCCATGGAAGCCGCCCTGACCCTGCCAGACGAGCCGGGCCGCCTGCGCTTAGTGGCCTACTTCACGGACGGGTTTGTGGACAATGAAGATGCGATCTTCAAGACTATCGCAAAAGACCGGGGCCGAGTGCGTATCTTCCCGTTCGGTGTAGGATCGTCCGTGAACCGCTGGCTCATAGAAGGCATGGCCCGCGAGGGTAGGGGCGTGTCGGAAATCGTGCCCCTGGATTCCCGCGCCGACGAGCTAGCCACCCGCTTCGCCGAGCGGATGGCTGACCCCGTACTCACGGATATTCAGTTAGATGGCAGGTCTCTCTCCGAGGTCTACCCGAAGCAACTCCCCGATGTATTCGCGGCGGCTCCATTAGTCGTCACCGGGCGTTACTCCAAGGCCGGGCCGGGAATACTACGGCTCAGTGGAAATCTGGGTGGCAAGCCCTGGCACCGAGATGTCTCGGTCAACTTCCCGGCCCGAACGACAGGCACCGAGGCTATCGGTACGCTCTGGGCCAGAGAGAAGATTGCCGAGCTATCGTTTGAGCAAGCCCGTGGTGAGGAGCGAGAAGAGGCGATCACACAGACCGCGCTGGCCTACAACCTCATGAGCGAGTACACCTCGTTTGTGGCAGTAGAGGAGCGGATCGTGACCCAGGGCGGCAAGAGTCGCAGGGTAGCCGTGACATCGGAGCTTCCCGAGGGTATGGCCCCGGAGAACGCGACCACGTTCGCTACCCCCGAGCCCGGCTCTGTAGTGCTGGCGCTGCTGGGTCTGGTGGGGCTCGGAATTTTTTCCCGACGTCGTTTAGCAGAAAGCGCTCCGGTAACTATAGAGAAGCTGTCATGAAAGAGATTCTCCGAAAGGTCCATAGCGGTTGCCAGGGTAGCCATAGTTGTTGCGGCTCTCATGGTGAGGGTTCCTGCAGCCCGGTGCGGCTTTCGGAGGGTATGGGGCGGTGTCTTAGTTACTAGCATCGCCCCGCTATCATCCTGAAAGAGCCGCCCCGGAGCCTGTGAGCACCGGGGCGGATTTTTTTGCCCTCATCCCCTGACCCTTCTCCCAACGTCCTTCGGCCTCTCTGGGAGAAGGGGAGCTAGAGTAAGGTTTTTCTATTCCCCTCTCCCATTGGGGCTCGAGTCGCGAAGCGACATGATAATGCCGCTTCGCGGCGAGAGACTTTGGGAGAGGGGCTAGGGGTGAGGGCATGGAAGGTGAATGTGGCAGGGGTTACAGACGGTTTGGAAAACCGTTCGGCGTTGCAAGGCGCTGGGGTTCGAGTCCCCCGCCTTCCTTAAAAGAAATAGAGCGAACTGGAGAGTGAATTACACGGGCGTGTAAGCCTTGGTGCTAACGAGTGCGCGTGAGTACACCTTGCGTGAGGTTCGAATCCTCCGCTCTCCGCTAGGCGAAAAAACAATGTACGCGGGTTTAAAACCCACGTCTAGATGGCCTCTGGACGTAAAGGAAACGAAGAAAAGAACTTGCTGGTCGGGCCGCTGTTGATGCGTTCTCGTAACTATAACGGTCCTAAGGTAGCGTAGCACGGGTGACCGTGTGGGTGAGCAAACCAGGTCTCTGGGAACAGAGATGAGGTGCGTGTGTCGATGGCTGGGCAACCCCTGTGGGCAGGGGACCCCGGCACAGACGACGGCTTGGCGAAAGCCCTGCCACTCGTATCACGATATTTGCCCGACCAGGCAGCACAGAAGAAGAGAATTGGGAGATTACGTGCCGGGGTAGCCAAGTGGTTGAAGGCGGCAGCCTGCAAAGCTGTCGATGCTCAGCATCCTCGCGGGTTCGAATCCCGCTCCCGGCTTTTACTACGCGAGTGTGGCGCAATTGGCTAGCGCATCTGCCTGCCGTGCAGAGGGTTACGGGTTCGAGTCCCGTCACTCGCTTGACAACTAAATAATGGGTTTTTATGGAGAGTGTAGTTCAACGGTTAGATCGTCTGATTGTGGATCAGAAGACGCGGGTTCGATTCCCGTCATTCTCCCTCCTTGCAACTGAGGGGAATTCCTCCTCACATAGACTCCAGTAATCCTAAGTGTTACATCTCAACCAGCTCGATTCGAGCGAACGTGTGGCTTTTCACCAGGTTGCACACTCTTCTGATTCGAGACAGCGCCACGCCTGGATCGTCTTGAGAAAAGACATAGGCGTAGTTCTCAGAGGAAGAGTAAATACCGACCGGCTCCGCTTCATTTTGGGCCATATCGTGGCGTGCCAGGGTCAGAGCGTGAGCGTAGTCATTCGCCGTAACAGAAAGCAGCTGTCGCCCACGCTTAAAGATGTAATCCATGCACTCTCCTGATGAAAGAAGGCCCCAGATCGCTGAGCGATACCGGGGCTTTTGTTTCCAGTATTACTTGCTACGGTTTGGCGGCGTAGACCTCGACCTCACTGGTAAAGGAGAACGCACGGTTGTAGCCGACTTCCTCATCGTAGTGATCGGGGTAGGTCAGGCGGATATAGCGGGCATTGGTCGCGGCAAACCGATAGGTATGCTTCTCTTCGTGGCGGAGGCTGAAGACATAACTGCCTACTTTGGTGAACTTCTGACCGTCGGTGCTTACCGAAACCTCCACCGTTTTGGTGGAGCCGAAAGCGGGCATGCCGACAATCACGGCGTTGATCGAGGCGGTCGTTCCCAGGTTGATCGTTGCCGTTTTAGGGAACACATCGGTGTCGCCGGTCGCGAAGGTGTGTGGGGCTTCGCCGCTAAAGGAGCCATCGGTCAGGCCACCTGGGCCGTAGTTGTAGCGGTTGGGATCACTTACCTCATAGGGCTTGTTCAGAGCCAGGTTCACGCCAGCCGGGGGCGGTAGCGCCGGGCCAATCTCGAAACGATGACTCTTGGGCTGCGCGGCGGCACGCTGTTTCAGAACGGTCTGTTCCTCTTCGGCATCGAGGGCAGCAAGTAATGGCGGCAGTGCCTGTTGCACTGCCGGGGAGTGGGTGGAGTAGGGGACCTGAAGCTCACGCCAGCGGCGGAAGTGCTCATCATTGTGCTGCCGCGTCAGGGATAGGACCTGCATTGCCTGCTGCGCCATCGGTGTGGGGAGTGTGGCCAGGTTGATACCCTGTGCCCACTCCGCCCCGGTGAAATCACCGACCTCTCTACCGTCGATCGTAAGGGTGTAGCGTTTGTCTGGAGTCAGCCCGGTCACTTTCAGCGGTTCCTGATTGAGCGATTCGGTGACGTCCGACGATTTGATGGCCAGAGCGACGACCGGGTCGCCGGGGTCCACGATCATCGGCAGGGCTGAGTCGAGCTGGTCCCAGGAGATACTGTCGCCCGTTTTCGTGAGTCCGCTGACCTTCGCATTATCCGCTTGCCCGACGGTTTTCTTGCCCGCGTCTACAGAGACCCGTGACACGAGTGCCGGGGCGTTCCACGCTTTCAGCAGCGCCGCCGCCATGATCAGGTGCCCACCAGGGCCAGGGTGCACGCGATCCGGAATAATCTTCTGCGCGAGGGCGGAGTCGGTGGCGTTTGCCTTCGTGAGCATCGCGACCGTGGAAGTGTTTAAGTCCGCAACCCTCTGATGCTCTTTTTCGGCGGTTTCCTTGATCCAGTTGCCGTAGCGCACCAGAACCGAGTTATAGCCGTCAGGAAAGCCAGGAGCACGCGTTACATCATCGTACGGAGAGGGCTGAATCAGCGTAAAGCGGACGTCTGGCAGTGCCTTCTTGACAGTATTGAGGATATGCGTGTAGCCGCGCGTATAGGTGTCGAAAATGCCCTGGTCGAACGCCCGGTAGCTCGCGTCGTTCATTCCTAGCATGATCGTCATCACGGTCGGCTTGTAGGGAAGCACATCCCGCTGCAATCGCAGATCTATCGGTCCGCCGCCGCCACCGCCCACACGATCGCCCCCCCAGCCGGAGTGAGTAAAACGGACATTCATCGTGGGGAAGCGTGTCACCACGTAGTATTCAACGAAGTTGGTGTACTGTCGCTGGTCGGTGATACTGTCTCCGTAGAACACCACGCGATCACCATCGTGCAAGGCGAAGGAGTCGGCCTGCTGCGCATGCGTCGGCGCTGCGGTCGAGAGCAGTGAAACAAGGGAACCAGCCACAGCAGCAGTGGATGCGGCAGTTCGAAAACGAGTCCTAATCATCCTCCAATTATACTCGCAACTTCCCCCTTACCGAAGGCTGATTCGTCGAAGGTTTCTCCTGCCTGAGTCAACACGACCAACACCGTATAGGAAGGATGTAGCTCTACGGTAAGAATATTCGGCTGTGTGTTGGAAGATGTGGGTTCGATTAATAGGCTTCAGTTAGCCACCAGGGTGGACGGGTACATAAGGCTTTGTCCAGCCCTGCTGTAAGCCTTCGTTTCTAATTGCTCGGATTTCAGGATCTGTCAGACCATGACTCTTCCGGACGCGTTGTGTCAGGCGCTTAGTCACCGTTTCTTGCTCTTGTATTGCTTGCTGACTGAGAGCCTGAATCTGCTCTTGTGTCATAGTTAGAGTCTGACTGTCCTGGATACGAACGCCGGCACGAATGCCTTCATCCTCTGCATGTAGTAAGGCGTCGAAGATTTCACGGCGCTGACTTTCTGAAAATCTGCCTATTGTCTTCTGAGAAGCCTGCTTGCGAACCAGGGATTTGGGTTGCTCTGGTGCAGACAGACTCGCTACCTGTTGAGGCTCTGTGTTAGAACTACGGGAATGACGATTACTCGGTAGTAAGCCGCTCACTGCTATTGGTAGAAACAATAGCGCGACCAGGAATAACGCCCAGGCCAGGGTGTGTGACTGCCTACCAGATTTGTTGTGGGGAGAGGATGACATGGGGAATGGAATCTGTGGTTTGAGACTATGGAGGTTTTTGTCCCTCCTTTACTGTTATTGGGGATGTTTACTTAATGAACACCTTACTCACTGTCCAACCTTCCCTACCTTGATACTTGCCGTCGAGGACGCGAATGTGAATGTAATCGTCCAGTGCGTCGCCGTCCAGATATTTCACCTCTGTTCCCGTTGTCGCGTACATGATCTTCCTCTCATTCAATAACTCGCTCATGCCGTAGCGGTCGCTGGCGCGGGAAGACGTTTTCAGACGCTGAAATGCCTCTAAAGTTGTGGTCAGAACAATCGTGCCGCCATCTTCCATTTTCAGCCTTCCTATGTCTCCAGGGCTAGGCCACGACGTAGACGGAGTGGATACTGGATTCGCCGGTGTAGTCCCTCTATTGGTAATGGACCGTTCGATTGCGATATATCCACAACAGGGTAGACCTACCAGGATTGCTATAAATACGACGATAGAAATGATAGCAGAGGAATTACCACTGGCTTGCTGTGGGGGATTTGGGGCGGCTTCTTCTAAAGGCTGTTCAGACACACAAATTCTCCAACTCGTAAATCCGTATCGTTTATCAATAACGTTATAGGTTTTTTTTAGCTTTTTTTATACTCTTTACTTGCTCCGAATAGATGAATAAGCCTCGGAGCGAGTAGGGGTGTCTGGCAGGACTGTGATGGAGTTCTGAGCCAGTGCTTTCAGAGTCAGCATGAAGGTGCGGTCTATGAGTATTTCAATAGTGCTGATTGCCGTATACGGGCCGGTTCGAAACCGGCGCCCTTTACTACCCTCTGTACGGCAGGCAGATGCACTATTTATGGAGGGAGTAGCTCAGTGTAAGAATATCTGCCTGACCGTAGACCGTACTGGTTCGGATCCCGTTGTTTTCCGATTCCCAGGCCTACCACCCGGTCCGAATTAATTGGGAATGAAAAGGGCCGGGTGGTAGGTTGGAAGCGCCCGACAAAAGCGGGCATGAAAGCAGTGCCGAGTCTATTACATCTCTATAATAGAATGTCGAAAACGGCTCATATTTTGTTCGCCAAGGTGAGATAACTCACAAATAAAGCCTGACACGAAAATCGTCCAGGACGGTAAACGTCCGGATCACTCAGAGGGTACCCGGCACTTCGTGCCGTGCCTCCTTTGGAGGCGAAACCCGTACAGACGGATTTTTCATCGACTGTAGGGAGACGGCGGCTTGTCCGCCACATAGCCGGACGTTTACCGTCCTGGATGATTTGCTAAGGAGCTGTTTTGGGCCAGATGGACTGTAGCGGAAAGAGCGATGCGCTCTTTAATGTGGCTGCTCCACCCGTGGTTTTCAGAGTAAGACCGTCGCCACCAGGCAGGTAGCAGCGCGACAGAGAGACCTCGCCGCCGTTCGCAAAGACCTCGATAGACGTGCGGTCTATGAGCACTTCGATAGATTTCAGTGTTCCGTGCAGTGTCTGCGGGTCGGTGCCGCAGGCGAGGGTGTTGTGAGTGAGTACAAGTGGCACGCCCCGGATATTCAGGGTGAGGGTGGAGCCTTCAGGGATATCGACGTTCATCTTCAAGTGATACAGGTCGCCAGACGGTGCCAGGGTAAGGGGGGTGCTCTCCGTAACCGCTCGGTTCGCCCAGGTCGTTTCTTTGCCATGGAGTACGGCGATCTCATGAACCGGCTCCCGGAAGATGCGGGGACCAGCGGGCGTGGTGCGCAGGGTCAGCTCACAGGGGAACGATGCTTGCTGGTTGAACGGCATGTCTGGGTAGGCACCGCCGCGCATCCAGGCGGCTTGAATCCGCCGACCATCGCCGGTCTCCGTGTTCGCCCAGGTCTGCGTGGCGTAGAAGTTTGGGCCTACATCGCAGGAGAACCGGCCCATTTCCTCTTTAAACTCCGTGCCGTTGAACGTGCCGATGGAATATTTCCCATCGCCCTGCATCAGGACCCACTTTTTTTTGCTTGGGTCGCCATCTATGGCCAGCTCGAAGAAATCCGGGCACTCGTAGCTGTTGGGAATCGGGTGATGCTCGTTTTTCCAATCTAAGAGATTCTTGGAGGTGAAGATGTGGTACTGGCTATCCCCATACATCACCATCACCCAGTGCTTGCCGGGGGCGTACCAGAAGACCTTCGGGTCGCGCTCCGGGAAGACCAGATAGGGGTTCTTTGCGTAGTACTTCCAGGTGCGCCCCTTATCCAGGCTGTATGTGATGCAGTGGTTCTTGTTATCGTTGCGGGTCCAGAACGCCACCATGGGCGGGTTCTTCTTATCGGGGGAGAGGCCAGACGTGTTTTCGTAGTCGATCACGGTCGTGCCGGACTGCGAGCCGGTCTCGTGCTGCTCCTCACCGAACGCCACCCCTAGCTCAGTCCAGTGCACCAGGTCTTTGGAAACGGCATGAATCCAGCACTTCCACCACCGCTGGGCGAAGAAGTGCCACTCGCCATCGTAGTAGATAAGGCCGTTCATATCGTTCATCCAGCCTTCTTCTTTCGCCTGTGGGTTCAGCTTGGTGATGGTCCACTGGCGTGCGGAGAAGTGAAACTGAGGTCGATGCGTTTCTTGATAAAGCGGCTGCACGGTGACCGGCTGAGTCTCCGGTGTGTCGGTCTGAACAATCTGATCCACGTTGATATGCCCCCAATCTCCGGTCGCTCTATCTACGATCTGCAGGCTGGCGGACTTCCCACGCCATTTCTGTAGATCCCAGCTAACCGGCAATAACACGTCGCTATTTCGGCCTGTCGCGCTACGAACGACCTTGCCGTCTATAAGTAAGTTCAGGCAGGTGCCTGCCTGATAGTTGCCGCCTCCGATAACAAAGGTGAGAAAGCGGCGCTGAATCGTAAACGAAGGCGAGGTCAGAGTGCCTGTGGGCCGGTCTCCCTCAATCTCGCTGCTCGCGGCGCCATTGCCCCGTGCCCCTTGAATCTCTAGCTGAGGGAGCAGCTTCCCTGTAGCCGGACCTTTCGCGAACGCCGTGCCCTCGGCTTTCCACGGGCTATAGCTGCTGCCCTCAAAGTCGCCGAGCACCAGGTCCGTGGTAGTGCCTGTTGGCTTGCTGGCCGAGAGCAGGGCGAGCAAAAGAAGTCCCAGTATCATCCTACTTTTCCTTCCGCAGTGGATACGAGAACGCCCGCTTCCCGATAGGGCTTGAGGGTCTCCTCCGACGCGCCGGTATCAGTCACCAGATGCGTGAGCGATGTTATCTGCCCGAAGATAAACGAGGCGACCGTGCCCAGTTTCTCCGAGGCTGCCACAGCGATGACTTGGCGTGCGTGGTTCAGCATAGCTGTTTTCACCGCGACAGTCTCATAGTCCAACACGCCCATGCCGATTTCCGGGTGGATACCGTTCGCCCCCAGCACGCACACATCCGCGTACACACGGCTGATACCCTCAATAGCCTCTGCACCCAGCAGGCAGCGCGACTCGCGAAACAGTCGCCCCCCGAGGCCAATGACTTCAATACGGGAATGCCCAGACAGCGCCTCCAGCACCGGAAGGCTGTTGGTTATCACCGTCGCGCGAAAGTCCAGGGGCAGTGCCTCAGCCACTTTCAATGCTGTGGTGCCGCTGTCCATAAGAATCACCTGATCTTGCTGAAGTAACCCCACACAGGTTGCGGCAATAGCGGCTTTCGCATCACCGGCCTCGCCCTCACGGAATCGATAGGAGACTGCTGTGGGAGACTTCGGCAACGCTCCTCCATGCACCCGGTGCAGTAGGTTCAGCGCCGCCATCTCGTTCAAGTCGCGCCGAATCGTATCTTCCGAGATCTGCCATAGTTCACTGAGCTCCCGCGCCACTATCTTGCCGTTTTGGCCCAGCCGCTCCAGAATCCGCTGTTGTCGTTCTTCTTTAAGCATAACGGTACATTGCGTCTTTCTGCAGGTTTATACAGGATTCCTGCATATTCCTGCAAATGCGCGCATGCAATAAAATCGCAACGTGCCGTCAATGGGTGGCAGGTCGCCTGGTGGAAAAATCGATGTCCTCGGAATAGCGCCCGTTCGATTCTCCGTACCAGCGCACGGTCACATAGCCCTTAATGGTGGCGAATTTGTAGTAGGTCCAGGTCCAGCTTTTCGCATTCTCACGACACGGTGGTTCCGTCTCGTTCGTGACCTCTTCAGCGAGCAAGAGAGGCTCCCGATAAGGTCAGCAAGGTCGCCAGTGATGTCTTCAATGAAGATGACTTCCGAAGACTCCTGCCGGTGCCAGAAAGAGTAGGTGAATCCCTCAGTATCAGTGAACGCCATCATGTCGTCACCAGCAGAGCCAGTGACAGAAACCATTGTCTTACCCAGCATGCAGTCGTAGCGGTTATAGGGCATCGGTTCCTCTTTCTGCCGGGATCAGAAGTTGCCATGTTACCCGTTGTCAGACTTATGGTTTGGTAGTGCCAGGGAGCCGAAGCGTAATATGGTCCAGGCGCACCACAAGTCGATTATTTTTTTCTGGACCGCTCAGCGGGGAGACCGCACAAAGCTTGTTCTCGTCGGAATCGGCGACTACCTTACAGGCGGTACCCTGCGGCAGTAGGATCAGCCACTTCTCCCGAACCAATCTGTCAAAACGGGCACGCGCTTTTGGTTCCGACACACGCCCGGCAGGCGGGAGCATCCCATTTACCTCGTCGGAAAAGAGACCTGGTTGCTCCGGGGCCAGTGGTACCGAGAGGTTTGGATACTTCGGTAGCTGGAGGTAGACGGTATCACCACGAAGCGGCTTAAGGGCGCGTGCCGCATCAGTCCAGACCTGTTTGCCTTTAGCGGATCCTTCGAGAACCTCCACCAGGTAGGTGCCAAAGATCGGGAGGCCGGAACGCATCAGTTGCTCCAAGGCACGCTCGCCCTTGCTCAGCTCCGGGCCACCTGCTGGCGGCGGTACAAAGCCAGGAGTCCGAAACTCCAGAATGCGTATCCGTGTTCCATAAGGCAGCGGGAATAGTTTCCCATCAGCGACATCTTTATCCACCACCGATTTCGTACGTGCCAGAGCCGCTGCGAAATCAGTCGCTTTCAACTCTCCCTCATCCAGAACGCGCTTGATACTCTCCAGCTCGCCAAGGCGGAGCAAGGTTAAAACTGAGGGGCGCTCCAGTCCTACCAGGACAGAACCGGTACTCACCTGGTCAAAGCCTTCTCTTCCCCGTGGGGCCAGCCGAGCGAATTTACCGACATCGGGCACGAAGCCCGTTCCCCGGGCTGTCTCCTGACCAAACTCGAACTCGTACTTTCGGGCTTTGGCTTCTTTCTCCTGGCGGGCTTTTTCTTCTGGTGTCTGCGGAATGCTTTGCCCCTGTTTGCCCGTTGCCGAAGGAATCACAATCCACAATGCAAAGAGACTAATCAGGAATTTTAACAACGGCGTTTTGCCTCCTATGGCATAGATACTATAATTGTGCCCAGATTTCCATAACCGTAAGCGCCGGGTCTAAGTCTACTATCGTTATGCCCGATGCGGGAGTAGCAGGAGTATTGGGTACCAGAGGATACAGCAGCCACACGCCCCAGTTTGGCTTGAGTGGGGTATCTACCAGAGGGCGCTCCCCTGTCGCCGTAGTCAGCGCCAATTTCAAGTGGAAATCGGGTTTGGTTTCGCCGCGCTGAAGGACTCGCACGCCCGCCACGCGAGCAGGCTTAGGAAACCGGACGCTGCGTAGCGGGCCGGAGTAGATGCACTCCAACTTCGCGGGTGGAGCCACATCTGGCTTGCCCAGCATTGACGTGGTCAGCCAGGCGGTATCGCCTTTGCGATACAGAAGCGTGCCGGGTGGAGGAACCGCCGTGGGCGGGAGCCCCTTTAGCTGGAGTGTAAGGCGGCTGCCAGGCAGGTTATCCGGCAGACTGACCAGTAGCCCGCCTTTCTCCACGCGAACCTGGGCCGCTTTGGCGGCTCGGAGATAGGCGACTACTGTGGGCGTAGGAGCGCACCAGAGCGAATCAGCCATTTTCTCGATAAAACTCAGCCGCTCCCGCCAGCGCTTGTGGTTGGCAGACTTCGGATCACCCTCCATGCCGTGGGTGAAGTCAATGACCCACTGGCCGACCTGGGGCATGCGGGGAAGCCCAACCAAAGGATCGCCCGGCTTGCTCCAAACGCTCTCATCTAAGTAATTTCTATCTAAGTCCGCAAGATTCTCCAGAGCCGCTTTCTTTCCCGCAACCCGCGAGCCGGAGGCCAGCCCAAACTCTTGGATAAACGGTTGATAAGCCATATACCCATTCGGGTAGACAAAGTGGGTTGGGCTGCGCTTGCTCTCTCGCTCGGCGGCCAGTACGACCTGGCTCCAAAAAAGCTCCTCGCGAAGCTGCGCGGGCGTAAGCGCACCCTCTGGAGCCCAGCCATAACCACTATGGTTATAACCGTGGTTGAGCACCGCCCAGCCTGCCCGCTCTAGCTGCTGAAGCTGCCCGGTTTCTAAGAAGGCCGTGCTGCCTGTATTTACCCTTAGAGGAAAGACTGCTGCGCCGCCGACAAGCGGTAGCCGCTTGCCACCGGGAACGCCGGGGGGAGCATCTGTGAAGTGGAAGTCTGCCAGCAGCGGCAGCGAGACAGTGAAGGTGGATATCGGGCCATCATCTATCTCCACAGAGTACGCCCAGGTCTTGCCGTAGAGATATGGAGTCAGCTCCGCCTTAGGAGTCGTATTATCCTTCCAGCGCCACTCGGCCATATCGGCATTATGCCACAGGAAAAATGGGTCGCTTTAATTTTTCGAAAAATAGGAACCTTGTACTAATAGGAGCATATAAGATAAGTTGCGTTGTAGATAATGCGGAGTTAGGTATGTAAATAAGATTTTTTGATTTCGTATATATGAAATTAGGTGAATAAATATATAAAAAAGATTGCAAATGGTATTGCAAAGCATATTAATATGCGATAGTCTAAATTCAGTTCGATTCACATACAGTTTTTTTACTGTAGGGTTTTGAGCCAAATCCATCTCAAGGAGTGAGACTTAATGGACGAGGAAAAAACAGAGTCGGAGCAGTTGGAACCTGATTAGAACTTGGAGCTAACAGGGCAATCGGAGCCTCAGACCCGGCGACCGCAATTGGACGGAGCTAAGGTCTGAAGGTAGCCCATAGTCTTTCGTCCTTACCTGCGCTGTGGAAGCAAGCGCGTCAAGCTGTCGGAACCATCAGCAAACACATCCATGTCGCGATTTAAGGTGCGACTACCTGTACCTCAGGATGTTTCCAAGCGCATGAGGCGCGGACTTCCACAGAGCGGGAAAGGCGTATACCATCGAGCGGGAAGGAATCATCGGATTCCTTCCCGCTTTTGTTTGTGCCCTACACAATAAAGAGCAGGAATTGGTTCTTCCCTCGGTAAAGTTTTCCGTACAAGATAAATAGTACAGATAAAGGGAAACGATGAAGACAACAGGGCTGGTATCCGTTGAGTTCGTACTTGTGACTGCGGCTCTTTGTGCATTTGCTGGCCGCGCCTATAAAGCGGAGTTGGCTACGGCACCGGCTAACTGCCCGACCCCTGCTCCGGCAGCTTCACCGTCTCCTGCACCACTCGATGGTTATTCGGACCTACCAAAGTTTAAGATCTATTATCACGATAGGGAGGACTGCTGGTATAGGGATGGATTCGGCGGCTATCGCTTCATCGGCTGCTTGTATGGGAGCAATATCCACGATACTTACCCGGACTGGCATCAACTCACCCCCTTGCTATTGCCTTGCCCGAAGTGTGTGCATGGGCAACTGAGGCCACAGAAACCCGCCTCCAAACGAGTGCCGAGCGCGATTTAGCTAGGCACATTGGAAGCCAAAGAGCCAAGCACGAAAATCGTGCCTGGCTCATAGTTTTCTTGCGTGAATAATTTAATCTTGCTTACCGTCTAAGCTTCTAAATGACTAGAACGGTCAGCGAGGACAATGCAATTCGTGGATGAATCGCGCACAATCTGGCGGGGAATCCGGCGCAAGGCGGTTAGAACTCCCTTTGAGGGTGTATGGCAGGTAGAGCGCCCACGTGTACTGGCGCTGGCAGCACGCCTGACCGGCAGCCCCGACGATGCTGAGGACGTTGCACAGGAAGTTGCCGTGCGCGCTCTGCGTGGCTGGGACACATTTCGCGGAGAAGCGAACGTGCGAACCTGGCTGTATCGCATCACCCTGAATCTGGTGGCTGACCGCAAGCCCGCTTCCTCAGAGCCTTTTCTAGCCCAGGAAGAAGCTGCTATTCCACGTGGCGAGCAGCCGGAGGAGCAGCTACTCCGTACCGAGGGGATACCTGATGTGCGGCTCGCGCTCGATGCACTGCCTGCCGAACTGCGCACGGCGCTTGTACTCCATGTTTACGAAGAGCTGAAATGCCGCGAGATCGCCGACCTCCTCGGGGTGCCGGTAGGCACCGTTCTATCCCGTCTCCACACCGCACGTAAGCGGATGCTGGAACTGCTGAAAGAAAGGAACGCTACAGAAAATGCGCTGTGAAAACATTCCACCGCTGATCACACTCGCCGATGAGGGAGAACTGGGCAGGCTCACTACCTGGCGCCTGCGGCGGCATCTAGCGACCTGCCCAGCCTGTAGCGCTGAGCGTGCGGAGTTTCGCTGGCTGGACAATCAGCTGCGCACCAACGACCCGGCGGGCAGATTAGCGGTTGCCCCTGAGAAGCGCCCGGTTCGGCGTACCGCTCCCTCTGTTCGGCGGCGCGTGCTACTTACCGTAGGGACTACCTTTGGTCTGGGGGCGCTGGGCACGGTGGCAACACTCGCTCCCAGCTACATCACTTTCGCTCAGGTGCAGCAGGCGATGGCAGCGGTCCAAACGGCGGAGTGGACACAGTCGGAATCCTGGCTCACACAGGATTCGCAGAAGCGCGTACTCGTTAAAATGTCAAGTTCACGCCTTCATGTACGAATGGAGCCACCTGCTGTCCTCCTGGAAACAAGGGGACGAGAGAATCAACTCACCAGCATCACACGGAGTACATCGGAAAGCTACCGCCTCTATCGTATCCCTCTCCACGAAGTTCAGTTCGTCCCCCATGCCGACGAGGCAGACATTGTGGCGAGGTTGCATGGTGAGATACAGAGGTTGTTTACTTTTATGCCACCTATGATGCCCAGGGGGATACCGTGGAAGGTGTGCACTGTCCGTCTGGAGGGCAAGCCCGCACTCCAGTTCACATTCCTGAGCCGCGCCGATTCGGAGAAGCGGTTTGAGTTCACTCTTTGGGCGGACCCCACCACAAAGCGGGTGCTACGCGCTGTGCAGGAGGAAAAGAACCTATCGACAGGGCAGGTGACTCGTCGTATGGTAAGCGAGAACATCCGTTGCGATATGCCTATTCCCGAGACCGTGTTCACCCTGAAGGTACCTGCCGGAACGCCGGTTTACCATGTAAACATCCAGTGGGAGCGTAGATCCACGGCATCGCTGACGGCTAAAGAAAGCAACGAGGTCAAGCGCCTGATCGACGAAACGTATGCGGGTGTCCTTGCCTCGGACTGGAAACGCGCCTCGGCGGGCTGGGATCTGAATTACGCCCCGTCGCTGTCTGGCTCGCCCGTGCCACGGGGTGGCGTGGAACAATGGCTGCGCCGAAAAGTCGCCACAGGTCGGCAGTACCAGGTCATGCGATGCGTCGACATTTGCGCTGTCAATGAGGCGCCCTACACCCGTGTGCTGGGGTTTGGGGATGCGATGGTACCACCCGGTGAGCGCCCGCTCCTTGCGGTCTCTATAACGCCCGACATTCTCTACCAGGATGGGGACAAGGAAGGCTACACGGAAATCTTCTACTTCAAGCGAGGCACAGCAGGAGACCTGCGCATTGTAGGGTGGCAGTACCCCGATAAGTATAGGGAACAAGAGCGGCAGGAGTGGCTGGAAACGAGGAAACGACGCACGAAATAACCCGACTGCTCCCCTTCGTATTTTCCCGACAGCGGGAGCAGTTTTCCTGAGGGACATACGGGGAACCTGCCCAAAATGGGGCGGCTATGGGGAGTATGTCTAAACCTACTGATGAAACGCCACAGCAGAAAGTGCTGCGCTACATAGACGATGCTATTGCGCTGGAGAGCGCCTCTATCACAGCTCTGAAGGACATGGCCGACGATGCCAAGTTGCCCGAAGAAGCCGCACTATATCAGGAGCACCTCAAGGTATCCGAGCAGCAAAAAGTGCATCTAGAGGAGCGAATGACCGCGCTGGGTGGCGAGCTCAAGCGTAATGTGCTCAAGGACCTCATGAACAGCGTGGGGGCCGCCGCGACCGACCTGCTCCACGCCGCCAAGGATGATGACGAGAAGGCAACGCGTAACCTCATGCAGTGCTACGCCATAGAGTCTCTGGAAGTCTCCGTATATGAGGCGCTGGCCTCTGCCGCTGAAGCCACGGGAGATGCCGAGACCGCCAAGCTCGCCGCGGAGATCCAGAAGGAAGAGCAACAGATGCAGTCTGCGGTCTTCTCACGGGTGAAGGGCTCTTCCAAAGCCTCCGTTCTGGCCGCGCCCGTGGCGTAACCGAAAGTGCAGATAGCCGAGCCATGAATGTTTCCTTCGAGCTTACCCGCCTGGGAATTTCGGTGATAGGCTTCGTGGTCGGCTACCTGTGCTCGATTCCGGCAGGGACATTCCTGGCGGAGATAGCACAGGCCAAGAACCCTACAGCGGGGGGGCCTCGCGAGGCCTCTGGGGTAGCCGCCCTGATTATCTCAGGCATTCTGGGCGTGATTGTAGTCGTAGTGCTCCTGGGATACTACTTTAAACTTTTCTATGTGAGTGTAGAGAGTCTACTGGCTGTGCTGCTGGTTACGGCTATCTCAACAGCGCTTCAAGGAGTGCGCTCGGTTCTCCGGCAAGCTAGCGCGGAACCGCAGATTGTCAGCCGAGCAAATCTGTGTATCGGGCTGGCCTATATCGCCCTATTCCCGGTGCTGTGGCTCTATATGCGCAGAATTCCTTAAGTGGGCTTAGTGTCTTCGATTCCAGGAACCTGGGGTAAGCGGCGCTCCTACGAAGTTACAAATGAGTTATCGCTTTATCGCCGCAGCGGCTGCGCTTGCGGGCTCGCTTCTGGCACCAGGAGGGTATGCCAGGCCACCGCAGCCGCTGCCCTCGCCCAACCAGAAGGCCGATCCCCAGATGCAGGCGGTCTTGCAGGAGCTGGCTTGGCTTACTCCCACGCCCCTGCATAAGCTCTCGGTATCCCAGGCGCGCAGGCAGCCCGGTCCTGCCGATGCGGTAAAGGCCGTGCTATCCAAGCAAGGCAAAGCATTTGCCCCGCTGCCAGTGGATAGCATTGTTGGTATGAATATTCCCGGTCCTGCCGGAGACATTCCGGTGCGGGTGTACAAACCAGCGGGCAGCGGTCCCAAGCCAGTGCTGGTGTACTTTCACGGCGGGGGCTGGGTACTCTCGGACATAGATTCCTATGATGCATCTTGCCGGGCGCTGGTCAATGCGGCAAACTGTGTGGTGATCTCGGTGGGCTATCGCCGGGCGCCCGAGTACAAATTCCCCGCCGCGCATGAAGATAGCTACGCGGCCACTCAGTACATCATCCAGAATGCGAATAAGTTCGGCGGTGACCCGGCGCGAGTCGCAGTTGGCGGTGAGTCCGCGGGCGGCAATCTGGCGGCAGCGGTCTGCCTTATGGCCCGGCAGCGCGGCGGCAAGATGCCAGTGCACCAGCTCGCTATCTATCCCATAGCCGACTATGGGCAGAATACGACCAGCTATGTGGAAAATGAAGATGCGATTCCGCTTTCCAGGCCCGCTATGGCCTGGTTCTTCAAGCATGTTCTGAGCGACCCCGCAGACGGGATGAAAGCGCTTATCTCGCTCGATAAAGCGGAGTTAAGGGGCCTGCCGCCCGCTACTGTGATTACGGCGCAGATAGACCCACTGCGCACCGAGGGCAAGCAGTATGCGGACCGATTGGCGGATGCCGAGGTACCTGTGCGCTATCGGAACTACCAGGGAGTGGCCCATGAGTTCTTCGGCATGGGCGCCGTGGTCGATAAAGCGAAAGAAGCTGTGGCTTTTGCCGCCGATGGGCTGAAGCTAGCGTTTGGGCAGCAGAAAACAGCCCGCAGGTAGCCCTTGCCTATTTTCGGGGCCAGTACATAATCACGCACACTCCAATGAGGCATAGTGCTGCTCCCCAGAGGTCGGGCTTATCTGGCTTCTCGCCATCGAAACGCCAGGCCCAGAGCAGAGACAGAATAATAAAGATTCCCCCATAGGCCGCGTACACTCGCCCGAACAGGGCAGACGGCTGGAAGTTGGGCAAGATGCCGTAGAGAATGAGTAGAACGGCGCCTGCCAGGGCGTACCAGAAGGGTTTGCCGTGCCGAAGCCACTGCCAGAGCAGGTAGCCACCCCCGATCTCACAGAGCCCGCCCACAAAGAATAAGGCCAGGGACTTCAGGGTAGTCAGTACCCCGGCTGCCTCTAACACGGCGCTTTTTTGCTCGTCCATATCGTCTCATTTTCTCCCGGAATCCTTAGAAAGGAAGAGGAGTAATAGGATTCCCAAAAAGTTATTTTGTCAGATCGGAAAAGTAAGAGGCCCAATCCAGAAACTGTCTCACCTCGATAACAGGACCAGAATCAGTCTCCCGAAGCAGCCCGGTCACTATGATATCTTTCTCGATGCTGCCATTTTCCATATTGGCAACAAGCCTGTTGTAAGCGCTCGCCTCTTCTGGTTTCGTTGCCTGTGGGGCTTCGGCTGCTCTATCCCACTGAATCTTCGCAGATGTCAGTGGCGCCAGCTCGACCGGGCCGCGATGATCGCCCGAGGCCAATCTCAGCGTATCCGACGACATCTCCACGCGTCCGCGCACCGTAACCTCCACTCCGCGGAACGCATACGTTCCATTGACCATCTGCCGAAACTGCTCCTGCCAGTCGCTGACCACAGGAAGAGAATCGGCTGCCATATACAGCTCTCCGGTAGAGTCTGTTGTATTGGCCATATCGTCTACCAATAGGTGTTGGCCATCGATCTTTAGATGTGTCAGAGCTTCATATGCTCCTCCCCAACAAGCTCCGATACCATACGGGCAGGTTCCCGTGATGCCAATGACCACACGGGTTCGTCCCGCTTTCGCAGCTTCTTTTGCTTCCGCTGCATAACCGTACGCAACAGGCGCTAAGTCGGTCGTGGCGACCGGAGCAGGTAACTCCATAGGGACCGACAGGGCACTATCCATGGATGCCGCTTCCACAATCGCGTTTGCGATTGGGGAGTGGAGAGCGGTGTCGATTCGAATAATCATGGCTTCCGAGGGAATGCCCGTTTTACTTAAAGCGAATAGCATATAGTGCCCCGGTGGACACTCATTCGGCGAAGCCGGAGGCGTAACATTTAGCCCATCGGCGCGCAAAGCAAAGGTAAGGAAGTGGATGCGCTGATTCTGGTCGAATGAGTGTGTCACCGAAGCGAGACGAATCCAGCTGACTTGTCCAATCTGGTCAGGGTGGTCGACACCTATGGAAAAATCATTCCCATAAGAAATTTCTGTTGGGGCAGCAGTAAGGATAGGGCGGGCTCCCTGGAACAGATAGGGAGGCGAGAAAATCTGCGCATTCCGATGGCTATCGAGGGGATCGTTTGGATCCTGATCCGGGCGATATTCTCCCCCGCCTGCGCTGAGCACAGTCGCATCCGGCAATAAGAGCGTTGTGGCATGGTAGCAGCGGTCAATCTCCTCGGAGGCAAGCTCTGTCCAGAGTTCCGTATTCGGGTCCCAGAGTTCCGCGGTGTGCACAGGCTCACCGGCGCCTAAATCGTTGAAGCCATTGTTCAGGCCGCCCCCACCGCGCGTTCCTCCTGTTACCAGAACGGAACCATCCGCCAGTATGGCTCCGTTGTGCTGCCGCCTACGGAAGTGCATTGGCTGAGTCTTCCGCCACTCTGGCGCGGCATCGGTCAAGTCTATGACTTCGACCTGGTCTGTCGGAGCTTTGGTGTCGGGGTCGTTACCCCCGCCGATATAAATGACCTTATCGGGGCGGTAGAGTACAGAGGGGCAATAGTCCCGCTGTTTCATCTGGCGGGAATCCATATCGGTCCATGCTCCCGGCGTCGATGTCTTCAAAACCTGTGTCACCGCATTGGGGCCGGACATAAAGACCTGTCCGCTGGAGAGAACATGCATGCGGGGATACAGTGGCAGGTTTTTAAAGTCTAGAGGCGTCCCGTTCTGCTGTGGGATGGTGGTCCATGTGTCGTTTCTCCAGATTTGGAGTAGGGGTGGATGCAGCGTTTGTCCCTGATCCACATAGCTGCCAGCAAGTACGAGAGCGCCCCCATCGGGTAAGCTGGTCACAGTGGGATACCAGCGCCGCTGCTGAAGACCCATCGGCGCCGTTGGTGACCACATATTGGTCTGAGCATCATAAAGAATAGCCTGATCCAGTCCGTCACCGTCAAACAGGTGCCCTCCCACTACAAGGAGTCGACCGTCGGGCAGGAAAGCATGTCCGGAACAGAACAGATTGACTGTTGTTCCATTCGCTCGCGCTGGCTGATTGACT
This sequence comes from Armatimonas sp., assembly GCA_049840835.1. GTDB lineage: Bacteria > Armatimonadota > Armatimonadia > Armatimonadales > Armatimonadaceae > JANLTX01. Next base: position 571,060 of record JASGJG010000003.1, read on the forward strand.
GTTGGCTTTGTCTGTCCTGTTTTGGGATCCCAGACAAACGGCGTACACACGTGCTCATCCAGAGTATCCGTCAGGTTGTCGCGCCGGCCCCATAATAAGACATTGCCCGTCGGCAAGAGATGGGCATGAATCCCAACATTGGGCAGAGGAAACACCGGACTCCAGCGTCCCTTTTCCGCCGGATCCGCGACCACAAAAGTAAAAGGCGTTGCCCGAGCCGACGTCGTATCGGCAAGAGGAACTGAGGCATCGTTGGTAGCATTCGCGCCTAAAAATGTTTGATCGTGGTCGTCGTAGGCGATCTGCAGATAGTACTGAATCACATCACCCGGCTGGAGATTGTCCGTGGGAAGATCCGCAGAATAGTATTTATTGTTACCGATGGTTCTGGCGAAGAGCAATGGCCGCTCTTTCCAGGAAGTATCTGTACTTCGCTTGAAGAAAAGACTACTGCCTACCTGCAGCTGATTCCCTGTATTACCGTCGCCTTGAAATTGATTCCCATTGAAGATAGTCACCTGGGAACCGGGGACCAGCGCACCGATGGGATCGCGCATTCCAGCACGGCGTAGCTGGGGCTCCGCTCCAGCCGGAATATGCCAGGCATTACCAAGATTCGCCATTCTCTACTCCTCCAATGAGAACAAAGTGACAACGATATGGATACCGTTGTCACTTTGTAAAAGCCAGGTCAGGTTAAGGGCAGCAGGCTTTCTGGAATCGGAATGGGTGCGGCGGGAACAAGCGACGCTACCGAGGCATGGGGCCAGGCCAGACCCGCAAAATCCAGCATGACCTTCTGAGAATACTGGATCTGAATAGTTGCCACCTGCACGGTTCCACCCGCGAAGCTTTTGCCAGGTACAAAAGGAATTGCGGCAACAAAACTTGGGACCAGAGGCACCGTTCCTTTCTGAACTGGATCGAGGATGATCGGCGGTGACCCAGCACTGATGGGGGGGACATCTACATCATAAATCACCGTCTCGATCCAGAAAACAGCATCCATCTGAAAAGCGTTCGCATTGGTATTAGGACCACCACCAGGGGGTGGGGTGGGCTCTCCCTGCAGGAAGGCGATATTCGCTGGGCCACCACCGAAATCAGGGGCCGAGGGATGGACACCACTGGGCAATGGTCCGCCAGACAGAGGCGATCCCGGCTTTGTGGAGGTTTCGATAACGATGGTCTGAATTATATTCTGCGACGCGATCTGATCGTCTAGCAGTTTATTGGGATTATCCACAAGAAGCTGGGTTATGCTGGGTACCCCTGCCAGGTTCTGAGGAATACGGCGAGTGCCCGTATTGGCAACTGTCTGGTTCTGAAAGCGAAACGGTCTTGCCGGATCTCCTCCGATGAGCGGCGTGATGTCGACCGTTCCGATGTGCGGTTTTCCGGCGATAACATCAAAAACACCCTGCGCCACGATGGTAGTGCCGTGTGGAATGGAGGCCATGCGGGCAACCGTGAATGGCTCTGCAGGATTCGTGGTAGCTGGTACCGCAAGCCACATTCCCGGCTCAAAGTGAATGCCTACGGGCTCTCCGATAGTCACATCGCTGATGGTCTGGAGGTACGGCACACCGTTCAGGAACGCATCCGCCTGGCTACCCAATCCGCGATTGGGGATGGAGCCAAGGCTATTGGAGAAGGATAATGTCTCAACGGTGAGGTTTAGTTCCAGTACATTATCATTCGGATCGGTCGTGGTGACAGGGCCAGGCATTGCTGTGGGAGTCGCTGCGCTCTCAGGTCGAAAGATAGTGTTGAATCCCTGACCGGTGAAGGTTCCGGTAAACGCTGAGAGCGGACCGAGTGTAGGAGGCAGGTCTACTATTGGAGTAGCCGAGGTGAAGGCGGCGGTAAGCGTCGTTGCCGGCTTTGGTTCATCCACTCCGTGGATGGAGAAGTCTGCCTGTGTATCGAAGGCATGCACGAGGTTCTTTGAGTCTGCCATAAAATTCTCCTGTTACTGGGATGGGGTGTCTTGCTAACAAAGTTAAATATCGAAAGGACACTCTGTTCGGTGTCTTGTTGTCATCGCACAAGGCGGAAGCACGGACCATAGTTTTCGCCACTACCATCTGGTAGTGGGATTTGCATTAGGTCTATACCAGCCTGCTGCATTTGAATCATCGCACTCACAGAAACACCAAGAGTGCCACTGTTTCCGGTAGTCCAGGCGGATTGGAGCATATCCAGCATGCTGGAATAGGCCTTATCGAAGGCGGCGATCTTATCACGAACCTGCGGGTCTGGTATATCTCCGGGTTGGTAACCTCCCTCTGGAATCGTCGCCATCGGCCACACTTCTGGCAGAGGCATCGGAGAGCCCGTGAATCCCCACTTTCCCGTCATTGGGTCTTGCTTGAGCTCCTTCTCTTCAACGATTTCTTTAAATCGATAGTAGTGAGCAAGATCGCCCGGCTTCTCTTCCGGTGAGTCGTCTGAGCCTTCGCCCTGATGTTTAATAAGATCGATAGCAGCTCGTACCTCGTCGGGCGTAGTCAGCCGGGAGAGGCCGAGGGGGCCCTTGAGTTGCCGGTCACTGCTAAGAGTAGGATTCAATGTATCGAAGGCTTGTTGAATCGCATCGTAGAATTCTCCGATACTGGTGAAGGTCGCCAGGGCAGTGAGGGCAATTGGTCCTCCCTCCGGAAATTCGATCTGCATAAAAAGCTTCGCCGACTCTGTCGTCAAACGTTGAAGAGGAACAACAAGACCAGGCTGTACGCCACCTGGTAGCTCCGATGGATAACGAGGAACAACATCCATCTCATTCAGCCGCGGTTGTCCTCCTATTGCAGTTAGCAGGTTGCACATCAGCCCGAAGTGCAACATCTCTTCCCGCACAACTTCATGAATAGAATCTGCTACCCTGGAACTATCTTTGATAGACCATTCTGCAGCCAGATACGGAGGAATTGTGCTAAATTCTAACTCAATAGCGGCCTGTAAGCTCTCTTTCAACCAATCTAGGTCACGGACGCTTTCAGACGTCTGCATTAGAGTCACAATTTTCTGCGAGTCTTTCATAGACCCTTCTTTCCGCGGCACTTCGTAAGCCGCATCATGGTCACCTTCAAGTTCTGAACTTGAAGCAATTTCAGCTATTTCTTCTTCCCTCATCCGACGATGGGTGAATTCTCGCGGACTTTCCGGGGGGCGTTTGGCATTCGACTCTTGTGGTTCGGCGGTAACAATCCGAGTAATTTGTTGACGCAGGCGAGCTGCCCGCGCTATCTGCTCTTTATTGTTAGCCTCTGTTTCATCCACTACAGGTGAATCATCTGATTCGTCATCTTTAGATTTCGATGTACGCATTGATTTGCCCATACGGTAAACGTGCTAAGCGCCGCCACCTTGTCGCAGCTGTTCAATCTGGTCTTTCAATCGTTCCGCCCGTGCCATAGAGCCTTTTTCTATTTCCCTTGTAGGGAGGATTCCCACCGCAGCAGTCAGGCCGTTCTTAGCGGGAAACTCTTGATTGCTCTCGACTTCCTGCGCGGTCGCCAGAATTTGTGCGCGAGCTTCTTCTGTCTTTCGGTCTATCTGGGATCGGATGCTTCCCCGAGCTCCCGTGAGAATGCCTAAGTCATGGAATTCTTGTGGGTTTGCGCCAAAGAAACGCTGCTGGAACCAGTGGTTTGTTTCTGGGTCATGCCAGCTCAAATACCCTCCAGGAAGAACCTGTCGGGGCTTGGTAATGGCTCCTGTAAAGCTGTAGCGCACTCCAGCTGCTGGCATCGGGTCAAAATACTGAGGTGTATAGAAGTCAGAAACTAGAATTCCGTTCACGGTATATCCGAACTGTGCTGCTTCGGAGGGGTCACTTACCTCGACTAAGTACTCTACGCGTCCCTGGCCAGGCTTGACTGAGTTCCCGGCAACGAGACGACTACCGAATGGGTCAACTAGCATTTCTAGAATTTCATGGCTAGAAGTCAAGGACCAGTTAGGGCTGAATTGGACAAGAGCAAATGGCTGACCATCATTGTCCAGGTGGACACCAGCCGCGCCGTCCGTCTCTATGTCATCACGAATAATGACTGGCCAGTATCCAAGGGGCACGTCCTCCAATCGGACAAACGGATCTACCGTAGCTTGAATGTCCCACAGTGGCCCAAGGTCACGAACAGCCTGCTTCTGCAAGGCCGCACCGACACGAGTCAATTCCGAGGTCGATATCGCGGCGATTTCCGATACGATAGCGATCTGCTGTGTTAGCATTATTATCTTACCGTTCCTTTAATCTCGTCAGTGGGTAAGTTGAGATAGCACTTCTGGGAAGCAAATTTGACCCACATCAGATTTACAATGGTTAGTCATTTTGGCCTGTTGAAACCATGACTTAACGTATTGTTAATTGATCGTATTTAGTGCTTTATGATCAATCGCACTAATATACAAAAAACATTGTCTTGCAGAATAGAAGAGTAGCGCGGCGAAAATCTAGTCACAGTCGCTAGCTCTTTTAACATGTCAGTTCTCTAAGAGTTTAGAAAGAATTCTGACTTCGGTCATTATCCCATAGATTGCGTGAAAATTATTAATTTTTCGTATTTTTTTTCGACAATAAAATTACTACCGAAATGCATGTGAATAACTCATATCAAAATATCTATAAGGTAATTATTTACTGTTTTTTCTCATTGGCAATATTCAAACGGATTGTCCTGGACTTGAGAACTGTCTGGAGCAAAAAGCCTGATGTAGAAGAATAGAGATTATCCTTTTCCTGTCTTTTGCTTGTCTCTTGTCACGAGGCAGGGACGGGCGACGTTGTCTAAAGTAGGAACACAGATGTTAGTGTGAGCATACAGGTTACAGAGAGATACGAACGGAGGCGAGGCGTTGGTGCCATAGCCCCGATAAGAAAGGTAACAGGAGATGAATACGACAACGACAAAACCGAAGGCGATCCGAGCACTGCTACTGGCTATTGGCCTGGTTAGCTCTGGTGCGCTCCTCTCAGCAGCATCACCCGCGCAGGCTGATCCACCACGCCATGCCCCGGCTATCGGCTATCGACGGAAACTGGATCGTGAGCATGACCGCCGTGAACGAGAACGAGAGAGACAGCGGGAGTGGGCTCGAAAGCATAACAGCCGGGACCGGGATCACGACGGTATCCCGAACTGGCGGGATCCTCATCCCAATACCAATAACCGGTACATAAAGAACCGCCGAGACAATGATGCGTGGCGTAGAGTCGACAGCGACAGAGATGGCATTCCGAACTATCGGGACCGCTATCCGAACGACCGTCGTCGCCACTAACTAGAATTCTAGAGAAAAAGCCCCGTGCTCTCTGCACGGGGCTTTTCTCTTTCTCGCTGTATGCTTACATCATGGCAAATCAAGAAGCGCTGGCCTGTCAACTTACTGCTATGAGTCCTGCCGAGCGCGAAAACTACGAGGGGCTGAAGGAGCGATTGCGCTCGTCGGTAAAAGAAGTCCAGGAGCTGCCGGGAGGGTATGCCCTTCGTTTTGATGCTGAGCCGAGCCTGATTCTAGCGGCAGCAGAGTTCATTACTCTGGAAAGCCGCTGCTGCCCGTTCTACACTTTTCACATGGAGGTCACGGAAAACAGCGGTCCCATGTGGCTTTGTATCACCGGACCCGAGGAAGCCACTTCTTTTATCAAAGACGCACTGGGTCTCTAATATCAGGGTTGCACGCCCGCCATTTGCCGCAGTCGGTCATTGGCGAAGTACTGCGCCTCACCCTCGGTAATCGCCTGCAGAATCAGGTCGGCCACGAACTCCGGCGTATCGCCCTGGGAGTAGTTAGACGCCGGGCCACCACCTGTCGGATTGCTCATGCGGTTCTTGCCGAAGTTGGTCGCGGTGATAAACGGATAGACTTCGCTCACCACGATACCGTCCTTTTCCAGCTCCGCCCGCGCCGTCAGGCTGAAGCCCAGCAGCGCCCGCTTCGACGACGAGTACACGCTGTACTCTGGAACGACCATGAAGGCCGTACCGGAGTTGATGTTCACAATGCTTCCACCACCCTGAGCGCGCAGTATCGGAATAACAGCCTGCATGGCGACAATAGGCCCGAGTACATTGAGGTGGAAGATCTCATCGAAGATAACCGGGTCTATCTCCTCCACGGAAGCTCCATAGCTTCGGCCCGCGTTGTTGATAAGCCCGTCTATCTGGCCATAGTGCTCATGGACCTGAGTAACCGCCTTACGAACAGCCTCAAAATCCGTCATGTCCACAGTCACCGCCAGGCTGTTCGGCAGCGTGGCAGCTAGCTCTTCTAGCGCTTGAGTGCTCCGAGCAAGCAGCGCCACCTTTGCCTGCTTACCGGCCAGAGTGATTGCCGTCGCCAACCCGATTCCCGACGAAGCTCCCGTAACGATAAAGACGCGATCATTGATCTGCATAGCGATACCCCTTTCCCGAGTTATACCTGCTGGGCAAAACCTAACAGGGTTTTGCCTAGCACGATAAACGTGCGGCTAGGGAGCACTGCGTGCTAAGCCTCCTTCGGAGGCGAAACCCATATACTGGGCTTCTAGATTCCTCGCTTCGAAGAAGCGTTAGCCGAAGGCCCTCAAGCCGCACGTTTATCGTGCTAGGCGATTCTGTAAGGATTCGCAGCCGCATCCTTTTCCGTAGATAAAGCGTTTACACTCCGATGAACATCTTTGCCGTGCTTTGTTTTGTGGGCGTGCCTCTATATATTGCTGTTGAGTTTTGCCTCACAGGAGCTTCACGGCGCATAAATACTCTGCGTGCTATAGGAGTGCTCTGTGGGCTCATCGCTTTCATAACAGGTGTGCAGCTACTTATAGAATCGCTGCAGTTTCAAGGTATTCCCAACACCGAGCGCGTTCACAGCAATAAGGTGTTCGCCAATGCCTCAGAAGAGCTGGTAGAAGAACTACGCCGCACGTATCTGTTCTGTCTGGTAGCCACACCCCTTAATCTTGCTGCCTCCATCGCTTCGCTGAGATCTGCTGCACGCGAGTTTCGGCAGTTGAATCAGGCAAGATAAGCTCACCCTGGCGAGCTTTCTCCGGGACTGTGTTACAAAGAGAGGCAATGACGCCGGAGCAGAACAAGCAGTGGAAGCAGGCAATCCTGGGCGATGGCTCCGAGTCTCCCTATGAACATTGGAAAGCCCTGTATGCTGTTGCCGCTCTTCTGCCAGAGCCTATTGGGTTTCTACAGAAAGCATGGCGAGAGTCAGAGGAGCGCCTGGCAGGCTGGGGCGTACCCGGCTGGGCGCGGGAGTGTAGAACCCGTTGCGCCTACCAGAGCTGGGAGGATAGCGCGCATGACTCTGGCTGGGTGCCAGAGTTCGCCCTGCGCTCGGAGACCGCGCTGCTGGGTCTGCAGCTACTCTACCCATCAGAGAGGGCACAGTTCGATGCCTACCAGCGCGTACTCCTGCGCTTCGTGCATAAGGTGCTGGAACCCTTCGTGTTGTGGGTGTTAGAGCAGAATCGCAGTGGCTATCAACACGAAATCGATGTGTACGAGCAGTATGCTCGCCTTATTGCCGAGCCGAGCCTGCTTCAAGTAGAGAACACAGACTGGATGCTCTACCTCTTCGACCTGCATGATGATGCGATGCGCCAGATATGGTCCGGCTCTCAGTTCGTAGACTTGAAGTTCTTCTTTCTTAAGCTAACCGACCGCTATCGCCTGTGTACGAAGGAAACAAGCGATAACTACACCGACCTGATCGCGCAGGCGTATCTGGCTGCCCTGGAGGCAGAATGCCCACCTCCTGACTGGTTACCAGAACCATGATCCCGGAGCAGAGCGAGCAATGGCGTGCTGCCATAAACCCGCTGGACTATCTGGATTTCCACGCCCTGTCTGAAGAGGGGCTACGCGAGTCTGAGATACGACTAGAAAACTGGGGTGTGGAGGCATGGGCGATCTTATTCCGGACACTGCTGATTACCTTAGGCTGGAAACGCAAGGACAAAGGAACATGGGTGCCCCGGTTCGCCTTGCGCTCCGAGACCGCTCTCATAGGACTACAGATTCGCTATCCTGCCCAGATAGACACAGAGTCTGTCTATCAGTACATCTTTGTGCGCTTTGTAGCGGAAGCGCTGCGACCTTTTGTAGAGTATGCCTCCAAAACGGATCGGCGCCGCAGGAAGGGCTATGAGTCCGTAGTAAAGCTCTATCGCCTCTGCGAGCGCTACGAAACCAGGGGCAAGGCTTTGAAGTGGCCCAAACACCTGGAGCCTTTCTACAAAAGAATGCCTATCCCTGGCTGGCGGCTTCAAGCGGGTAAACCGGAAACTCGGGAAGTTTATTGGGCTCGGCACATGAGCCAGAATTGGTTCAAGGCCATCACGAACACTCTAAATCCTGATACACCAAGGTATTGGGATATGTCATCGGGTTGGCTCACAGCAACCTTGACCCACCTTCTGGACATGCAGTACAAATGGATCTTTGAAGGTCAGTTAGACAATGAGCCACACTATACCGACCTGATAGCCACGGCTTACCTGAAAGCGCTGGAGTCCGAGTGCCCGCCTCCAAACTGGCTGCCAGATATATCCTAAATAACGAAACGGGGAGCATGATTCAGGAATAGGGTAGATATGAACAGAATCGCGCTAATTCTAGGAATCGGGGCCCTGGCGGCACTCGCCAGCGCGCATCAGGAAAGCCAGTTCCACCCGGAACTGCCAACACCAAAACGAAGCACGACGATAAATGAGCCTGAAGTACTGAAAGGACTTCCTGGCGTAGGTGTGCTGGTGGAAGCGACCGGGGCAGACGAGAAAGCTATCGGAGTCACCCAGGAGACATTGACCGATATCCTGGAGAGTTCACTACAGCACAACGGTATCGAGATTCTCAGTCCATCCGATAGGCTAGCGACCCGAGGAAGACCGCGCCTCTATTTGAATGTGAATGTGTTACAGGGCGCCTATAGTATCTCCCTGAGGGTGGATGAAATGGTACGCCCGGAGAACAGCCCGAGAACAATCATTGGGGGAGCTACGGTCTGGGAGAAATCCACCCTGGGCTTCCACGGCGGAAGCGCTCTGCCCATACGCAAGCACATAGAGAAAATGGTGGATGCCTTCGCTCAGGATTACCGTGAAGTCAACCCGAAGAAATAAGTAGATGTTCTAGAGAGAACTTCAGGAGGCAACCACAGCCTCCTCATGGTTTGGACAGCGTATCCAGAACCTCTATGCCACTGATTTTTGTGTTGTCTCTCACAGGGGTGAAGTGCAGATGGATGCTGCCGCGAGAGTTGGCTGCCACGAAGAACTCACGCACCACCGCCCGATGATCGCCGCCTGCTGCCGCGACGATATCGAAGCGTTCTAGCACGGTTTGATCGTTGATAGCGATATTAAAGAGGCGCTTGCCCGGCTCTTTCCAGTAGAACTCAGCGAAGTGCAGGCGGACTTTATAGATATGCTTCGGCTTCAAGCCTGAGGTGGTATGCCAGAATGCGCCGCCGCTGTGCTCGCTCTGGTACAGCGCAGGCGGCGCGGCACCCACAATTCCTGCTGTGTTGATGGCCTCATTTACGCCGAACAGATTGCCGCCCGCGCTGAACCCGGCATCTGGCTGAAACTCACCTGCGCCCCGGCGACTTCCGGCATTGATAGCGATTACGCGATCTGCCTGTGCACGCACCGTCCAGCGAAGGCGCGCCGCCGGTCCCGCGTTTATGAGCAGGAACGTAATAGCGATTCTGCCATTCCAGTCTGCTGGGGCGTAGGCGGTAGGCTCTATAAGAAACCGTGCCAGATCCGGCACGCGCACAACCTGGTCGGCGGGCCTTTGCGTGCCAAAAGGAGTGGAAACAGAGTGGCGCGCTTCGTATAGGTCCGTGCCGTCCAGAGGGCCATGGAAGAGTACACCTTTCCGGTAGCTGTTCCCCCGGCCTGTGCCATAGTCGAAGCGCACGCCGAGCAGGCTATTCACATCCTGGTGGGCCAGCTCTCCCTCTAAAATGGCGCGTAGCTCCAGCACGCGGGGCAGAGCATCCGCGAGCACGCCCACTTGCTGGTCGGCCAGCCGTTCCCCGTTCATGCCCTGCCGCACGATCCAGGTTCGGGCATCGAAGTCGGAGTACGAGCGAGTGCCTCGCGCCGGATAGTAGCGATTGACTCGTATGACTCTTGCCGCAGCGTGGAGCGGCGAGTCCGTCGCGCCACTACCGTCTTCCACCTCCACGTACAGGGTCGTCTTATCCGCCATTTCCCCGCTCCAGGTCCAGTCGGCGGTAAGCGCATCGGGCCAGGTCCGTAGCGGTGTAAGTATCTCGTTGGCGCCATCCAGATACGAATTGTGCGTTCTATCTATGGTGTATAGCCGGACGGTGCCACGAGCGAACGGGACATTCTTCAGTGTGAGCGCCACGGTCTGACTCGCACCGCTACGATTGAGCACGAGCGCCGAGGCCCGATGGCTATCACAAGAGGCTGCAGCTTCTACAGGTGCGCCGGTGACAGAAATCCGCTTACGCTCGGGCGGCATACGGCCATAGATCTGGAACGCATTGAACGAGGCTTTGCGCTTACCATCGAGCGTAATCAGGCCCAGGAACTGGTCGCCGAAATCGCCGGGGTCCTGGAACTGCGCCCAGTTGATGCTGGTAATCTCCGGATGCTCTAGAAAGGTCAGGAAATCGTGCAGCAGCTCAGTAGCGCCCACATAGGTATCTTGCGGCGCTCCCTTTTTCCACCCGAAGTAGGTATGGTATTCATCGAGAATCAGCTCGGTGGTATGGAAGTGCGGCCAGCGAGAGAGAGCACGAGCGGCGCCAGAGATATGCGCCAGCCCCGGTGCGCCGTATTGGTGAATCGAGAAAAAGTCCAGCGGCAGGTTCTGGGTGCGCACATACTCCACAAACGCCTCTGTCCATTTGTCGAACGCGGTGGTCGGACCGCCCACTTTAGCATCCGGGTCGGCACTACGAATGGCTTTCACCCCGGTTCGATATAGCTCGAAGTACTGCTGCTGCGTGCCCGAAAAGAACGTAGGAGGGTTATCCGGTTCGTTCCAGACCTCGTGGTAGAGAATCGGCAGCCCGACCGCCCGATGATGCGCGGCAGCGGTGTACACTACCTTCTCCCAAAGCGCCAGAGGTGGCTGCACGGCGTGCTTACCTACAGGCGAGTAGTCATAGCCCCAGTGAAAGAACAGCCCCTGGGTATTGGCTAAGCGTTGCCAGTAGTCCGTTTCTTTCCAGTCGAACTGTAGCTCCTGCGGGGGACCGCCTACGCTCCCAGACAGTGTCTGCCCGAAGCCCCAGTTGTGCTCGATACGAATAGACTCGGCGCTGAGCTCGGAGAGCAGAGCTGCATCTCGCTCGAAAGCCGTCGTGGAAGGAATGGCGGTGTTGTACAGGTTGAACTTGTCTTTGAGTAGCGGAAAACTTTCCGCAATAGCAAAATCTGCAATGACCTGCGTGCCTGCTATCGACTGAGGGCGACTCATGCGCCGATTCTACCTGAGGTGAGCAATGGATGAGCCTGGCCCCAGCCCACTCATAGATTCCCTTCACTGTCGAGTGATGTGCAGTTTTCCGTGATCATCGAACGTCATGTCAAAATCCATTTCGAAACGCTTTCCGCTGGGAGCACTCGCGACCACATTCCAGCATATATCTTCACAACCACCATAGCGGCGAATTTCCAGTCCTGGCTCCTTCACTCCCAGCTTCTGCACCGCCACAGCACGAGCCGCCTTCTCTACGGCTACGGGCCAACAATTGGGGACATTTTCCTCCTCGTAGACAAAGGGGCCGTATTGCCAGCCACCTGTACACCATCGACTATAGCGACCCCAGGTGTATCTGCCAAAACTCCATTCCCAGGGAGGGGTGAGCCTCCAGTGACGCGTGATCTGGCGACGCGAGCGGTGGGGGATCCCTAAAACACTATATTCTTCAAAAGCAGTGGACACGATCTCGCTTCGGGGGCGCAGGACAGTGAAGGCCAGAACCGCACTTGCCAGGCACGTGGCCAGTAGCAGAGCGGCAACGATTCTAAGAAAGCGATTCATGGACTCATTGTATGACAAAGTGGGCCATCTCCCACTAAAGAATAAACCATCTCCCTTGAGTGTCGCTTTGCTCCCTCGCCCCTCTTCCCGTTTTCGCTCCTTCGTCGCTGGAAGAGGGGAAATCAGCGCTACACAGCTTTACAGAGGCTCCCCTATGGCAAAGCGTTTTGCCAAAGTGGCTGGCTTATTCTCTGCACCTGAGATGTGTTATCCCTCTTCCCCCCGAAGGGGTCTTACGGGAAGAGGGACGAACGAGCAACGCGAGATTCAAGGGAGATGGCAAAATACCCCTACAAATCCAGCTCCATCCGTACATCCGCGCGGACGTAGCCATGGCTATCGTCTACAGGCACGTGGCGGAATCCGTGTTTGGCGTACAGGCTCAGCGCGGGAGTGAGTTTTGAGTTGCTAAGCAGGATGACTTTTCGCGCTCCGGCTTGCCGGGCAAAGTCAAGCGCGGCTTGTATAAGCAAGTTGCCGTAGCCTCGCCCCTGAGCTTCGGGGTCTACTGCCATCTTCGCTAGCTCGAACACGGTCTCGCTCTCGCGAATCACGGCGCAGGTGCCCATGGGGCGTCCCTCGGCGACTGCGAAGAAGATTTGTCCGCCCGGAGTGATGATGGTGCCGTAGGGGTCTTCCAGCGCAATGCGGTCCGGCTCTTCCAGAGTGAAGAACTGCTCGATCCAGCGCCGGTTCAGGGCTGCGAAGGTGGGAGCGTACTCCGGCGAGAAGGGGACTACTTCCGTTTGCTTACTCACCCTGCCAGTCTCCCAGATCGGTCAGTATCCATCGGCTATCTTTATGGCTCAAACGCACGCTGCCGTAAGACTCGTAGGCCACATCGTTGCCAGGGGGGAAGTGCATTCGGTCTACTCGCACATACACCGTTTTCGCGTCTGTCCACCAGAGTGTCAGTACATCCAGGTAGAGGAAGCCCTGTCGTCGTGCCTCCGCGTCTTGCGTGGTGTAGGGGCGGGCATCGATTCCCTGGGCACGCAGGGCTTTCACCAGGCTCTCCGAACCGTTGACCAGTAATCTCTGACCGCGAATGGCCCATTTTTTATAAAGAACCAGCTCCGCGGCGCGCGGCAAAGGAGGATCTGAGGATAGAGGGCGAAAGTGCCAGGAACCGCCCACACGCCTGGCTTCCAGTATCCAGGTCTCATAGGAGTTCGCGGACTCGTCTTTCGTTTTGGCTTTCGCTGTGCTTATGGTGATGCCCACAAACCGGTATCGTGCCTCTTGCGCAGGATACATCCAGCGATTTTCCAGGGAGAGGGTTCGGGCTCCTATGGGGCGGCTTTGTGGTTCCCGTTCTAGCCGGGGCATAAGGCGCTTCAGCCTGGTCCAGAGGGCCGGGTCCAGGTCTTTGGGAACATAGAGGGGGAGGCTACTCTTGCCACCCCAATGCTTCAGAGCAAAGAAGTAGGCAGCCAGCGCGAAGTTTGGTTCCCATTCATAGCCAGCCATAGCCGATTCTATCTCACGGGCTTGGGAGATAAAACCTGGCCATGCACGATAAACGTGCGGCTCCAGGGCCTCATTCTTCGGCCAACGCTTCTTCGAAGCGGGGAATCCAGAAATCCATTATGTGGGTTATGCCTCCGAAGGAGGCTTAGCACGTAGTGCTCTATAGCCGCACGTTTATCGTGCATGGCACCTATTGTCGCGATGATTTGGGGTGGTGGGTACAACAGGGGAGTATGTCCACTATCCGGCTCAATATCTCGGCCAATGCTCAGTACGACCTTCCCAAAGAGACCTTTCTGCTGCTCATGGTCGAACCTCGCTTGAAAGGGGAAGGCCACACGGTGATTGAGGAATCCCTGAAAACCTCACTTACTCCGTTTTCCGAGCTCGCCTTCGATGGCTTTGGAAATCCCCTGAGGCGCCTGGTGGCACCTGCGGGGGCATTCACGTTTGATTTCACAGCAACGGTAGAGACCGTGTGCAATTCGGCTATCCCAAAGGAGGCCATAGAGCACGACCCGCGCGACCTGCCAGCGGAGGTTATGCCGTACACGCTGCCATCACGGTACTGCCAGTCGGACCTGCTATCTCGGCTGGCGATGGGGGAGTTCGGTAGCCTCGCTCCGGGCGGTGGACGCGTGCAGGCGATAGCCGAGTGGGTGCGCACGCATGTGGAGTATCAATACGGCACCACCAATGCCATGACATCGGCCTATGACACGGCAGTGCAGCGTATCGGGGTCTGCCGAGACTTTGCTCATCTGACAATCGCGTTCTGCCGGGCGCTGGACATTCCAGCGCGTTATGTGAGTGGTTACTGTTTAGGGCTGGATCCCCCGGATTTCCATGGTTGGGCGCAAGTATATATCAGTGGGGCGTGGCGCAATGTGGACGCGACCTTTAATGGTGTCCGTGAAGCCCTGGTGCCCATTGCCTATGGGAGAGATGCCGCTGATGTTTCTCTCCTGACCTTCTGGGGAAGTAACAATACCTTCCAATCCCAGTCTGTGACGGTCAAACGGGCGTAATGGAATTGGCGTTGGTAATCCGTAACGCTGTCGTAATGGAAGGGGGGTACCGTGGTAGTGTTCAAGGAGAACATCTGCCATGTCTGCAAGCGATACCCTTCCACTAACTCAGGGCACCCGGCGGAGCCTGCACATTATGAAAACGCTACGTGTTGCTCTGGCGCTGCTGCCAATGCTTGCGCTGCCAGGTCTCACTCCCGCGTTTGCTCAGGGGGATAACGGGCTTGAGATAGGGAAGCGCGCTGATACGCTTCGGGAGGCGAAAGACTGGGCCGGGGCGGAGAAGGCTTATACACAATTCATTGCTCTCAACCCGACGCATGCTTCCGCCCGTTTGAATCGTGGGATGTGCCGCATCAAACTCGGGCATGATGCCGACGCTATCACGGACATTACGAGCGGCCTGGTTCTGAACGCAATTTCTGTCAACTCGACCCGCGACGCGGCGATCAGTTTTACAAACCGCGCTTTCGTGTGGAACCACACTGGAGAGCCACTGCGGGCGCTAGTTGATTGTCTCAATGCTACGCGGATCGATCCAAACTACGCCGCTGCCTGGTCGGTGCTGGGGGATGCCTGGTACAAATTGGGGAATCTGGAGCAGGCCAATATCTGCGCAGACAAGGCGCACGCGCTCGACGCCGGGTTCACGTCTGCCTATACAGCTACTGGCGCGGCGAGCAACGCTGCAGGGCATCGGGCGGTAGATGACAAAGCCGATACCAAGGCTCGCTTCGAGGAAGCGTTCGCCGCCGCCGAGAAGGGCGAAAATGACAAAGCCCTGGCGCTTTACTCGGAAATCATCGAAATACATCCGTTGGATAGCGCCGCGTGGGGCAATCGGGCTATCCTGCACTTCGACGCGAATCGGATAGATGCTGCGCTCTCCGATTACAGCACAGCCATCACGGCAGGCAGTATCAATAAAAATAAAGAAGCTCAGGCGAACAACCTGGCAAATCGCTCACGCCTCTACTCACGCACAAGCCGATATGCCGAAGCCGTAGCTGATCTCCAGCTGGCCAGCCCTGGTGAATCCGACCAACACGCGGGTTCCCGAAATGCTGAAGACAGCGCAGGAAAAACTCGCTTCCCAACCCTCGGAGTCACTGCCGCCATTAGAGCGCGCGAAGATTCTGATAACCCGAGCAAAAGAGTTCAAAGGCAAGCTATTCGACAGAAACGATGCCCAGCAAGATGCCCTGACACTGCTCGACAAGCTAAACACTGATGAGCCCAGCAATGCCGAAGCCTGGTATCTGCGCGGCGTGGTAGAGGAAATCCGCCCCCTGGCGCTTGTAGGGCGTGACGATAAAGCCTTCGCATTCTACGAGAAAGCCCTCGCTCTGAACGACAACCTGGCCGATGCCCATGTGCGGCGCGCTAAACAGTTCATGGCAGGCTTTTCGACCTCCGACGATGATCGGAAAAAGGCGCTGGCGGACTACGACCGAGCGATAGCGCTGGGCGTGAAAGATGCCGCATTGTTCGTCGAGCGCTCGCGGGCTCGGTCCTACGGCTCAGACTCGGCAGGCGCACTGGCCGATCTCAACGAAGCTCTGAAACTGGAGCCGAACAACGCCGACTACCTGCGGAGCCGGGCAGGTGCGCTGGAGGTGCTGAAGCGCTGGAAAGAAGCCATTGCGGATCGCACCGCACTGCTAGAGCAGAAGCCGGATGCCACGATTCTCTCCATGCGTGGCGCCGACTATGTGGAGCTGAAAGACTGGGCAAACGCCTTCGGGGACTTCGACAAGGCCATTGCGCTGAAGCCGGACGATGCGGATCTCTACTACGACCGCGCCGTAGCGTACCGCAAGAAAGGCAGCAAGGAGCAAGCCCTGGCTGACTTCCACAAAGCCCGCACCCTGAGCCCCGACTATCCGGAGATCGCGGCGGACCTCTCCAACGAAGCCGCGCTGGAGAAAGTACGCCACAATCTCGGCCACATGATGCGCGCTGTCACAAAGGCCAGCGAGGCCATGAACGATGCGATAGGGAATGTGGGGAAAGCCCAGCGCCAGAAGGATAAAGCGGCGGCCCGCCTGCAGCGGCTCCTGGGCGGCGATAAACGCACCGATGAGGAGATTCTCAAATCCTTCGACATCGATACATCCCTGGGCACGCTTGATGAAGAGGACTACCTGGACCGGGGCCGTATCCTGGCGAAGCAGGGCAAGTACGACGATGCCATTGCGGACCTCTCGAAAGCAATCGCGCTCAAGAAAGACTTTGACAAAGCGTACAACCTACGTGGCATCTGCTACGAGAACAAGAAAGAGTACGAAAAAGCCTTCGCTGATTACGATAAGGCGGTTTCAATACAGCCCAAGTTCTCGGAGTATCTCCGTAACCGGGGGGATATGCACTATCAGCTCCAGCGGTTCGAGCAAGCCTGGAGCGACTATGACGGCGCCGTACAGAGCGCCCCGAAAGACGCTGTGAATTACTTCAAGCGCGGTAATGCTAGCTTCCAGCGAAAAAACTACGATGATGCGATTGCCGACTACGACAAAGCCCTGGAACTCGATCCCATGCTGGAGCAGGCAGCAAAAAACCGTGAGGTCGCAAAGCGCCGGAAAGCCGCCGGAGGTTAGCCGAAGCTCGGGGTAAACTGGTTCTCAATAACTGGCCAGGTAACAGAGAGCAGGGAGGCGTCTCATGAGTGGAATAGTGCAGGCGAGCAACGGCAAAGTTGGAATTGGCTTTATCCAGCTTACAATACATCTAACAAGTGGCGGTAAGCAGCAGTTTCTACAAACAGACCCCGAACTGGCAGAGGCTCTTTTAGAGCACTTGCGCCCGGAGCGCATCTTTACGCAGCCACAAATCCTCATTGCCGGAACAGATGCCGTGACAGTGCTGGCCGCAGACAGTGTGGAGCGAATCGATCTGTGTTCTGACCCGCTTCCCGATTGGCCACATCGGGTAGGCATCACAGACATTCACGAGATCCTCGAAGAGGACTTCCAGCGGATTCAGCGGCGTGAACACAAACTCCCGTCTGAGCGGCCTGTGCCTGGTTCTGGAAATCCACCCCCACCGCTGGAGCTGGGCGTGGCTGCGGAGCTACGAAGTGGTGCAGTCGCTCATATGAGTGTGCACCCGAGACCACCACAGAACCTGGGAGATGGCGTGGCAGACACGCCGCTAACCCCCGATGACGCCAGAGCATTCCTGCGGCACTTGTTTGACCGCTCTGTTGTCTTTGGGCGTATGGAGGAGAATGCCGGGGTCTTCTTAATCAACCCTGCAAATGCCGTGCGGTTCGTACTGACTCCACCACCACCTGTTCAATCGCTGCCCAGTGTTTGGCCAATGAACCGAATGTAACTGTTAAAGTATCGAGTACCTGAGGAAACGGCTGCTAAAGCAGCCGTTTTCTTTCTTATTCCGGAGTCGCTTTTTCTAGGGCAATGGGCTACGGTAAGGGCTAGAAACACGCGCTTCATAGGCGCATTTTACCTGCAGGAGGTCCTGCTACTCCAAACCCTGACTAGTAAAGTTTGTTTACAATAAAGAAAGGGATAATAGGGTAATGACTCCGGAGCAAGATCAACAATGGCGCGAGCTGGCTCAGCCCGGCATTCTTGCGATACGGGAAGGTCATGCAGACACATTAGACGGTATTTGGAAAGCAAACGGCAGGCTTCGTGCCTACATGCCCGCCTGGGCGGTTCAGCAACGATACGATCTCGTGTGGGATATCGCCAAAAGACACCACGAGTATCTCTTCCCATTTACGGACTGCGTAGAGATCGCCGCTACTGGGATCTATGTGCTCTACGGCAGTCGGGAGAACCTGCTGGTAGTGTATCGCAGGGTGTATTTTCGCTTTATCTATGAGATGCTCAAGCCTATTGTAGATTGGGCTATAGCCGCAGGCGTTTATGATAAATTCCCGAAAGAATTTGTTCCTCTGCATCAAGTCTGCCTGCTCTGTGCAGAGGTTCTGGAAATCCTGAATACGTCTGGGTCCGTTGTGGCTGCCTCGAAGGTCTGGGCAAGTTTGGACTTGGTGGGAGAACCCCTCCCCAAGGAGACCTGCCTTGAGGAGAACTCTGGCTATGTAGCGGGAGGATCGGTGTTCCGTGTGGCTGAGCTATGCCATTGGGGCGGTAAGCCTTTTTTGCGAAACAGTGAGCCTTGGTGGAAGTGGCCACGAAAGAGGCGAGCGACATGGAAGTGGCCACAAGAGGCTGGAGTGACCGGTTTAATGATACTGCTACAGCATTGGCCTGTATGGAGTGCTGAGTGTGACATACAAGCTACAGGAATCCTCTGTAGTAATCGTATCGCCGAAGTGTTTCTGGTTGGTCTGGAAGCCGAATGTCCACCCCCGGATTGGCTCCCGAGAGATTTAGAAGGAGTGGCATTTCATGGATGAGATGTCGGAAGATTCTGGGGTGGTAAGGCAGAAGGCCGGGCTGTCTTTGAGTGATGTCGCTGTACTCCGCGTTATTGCTGAGGCTGAGCCTTGCCGGGTGAGGCACATTGAGAATACTCTGCAAATAGGGGGAGGTGTGGCCCGCGTATTGGTAGACCGACTGGAAGCGGCGGGGCACTGCATTCGGCGTCGGCATCCTGGGGATCAGCGGCTGGTCTCTCTTACGGAATCAGGGAGAGTTGCACTGGCGCTGGCAACTGGCAATACCGACGCTCCGAGTTTCGGGAACCCCGGTTAGCTCACGGATGTATTGGCACAAGACGAGTGAAAATCATCAGGTAGGTGAACTTTGGAACAACGAAAAATCGGCTCTCTGACCGTCTCAGCTGTGGGGCTGGGCTGTAACAACTTCGGCGGGCGAATCGATGAAGCGGCGACGAAAGCCGTGGTGGATGCGGCGATAGAGGCGGGTATCAACTTCTTCGATACCGCCGATATCTACGGCGGTACCAAGAGCGAGGAGTTTCTGGGGCGAGTGCTGGGCAAGCGCCGTGATGACATCATTATTGCTACCAAGTTCGGCATCAAACTAGATGAGGAGCGCACAGGAGGGGCCAGCCCGGACTATATCCGGCGGGCAGTGGACGATAGCCTGAGCCGCTTGAACACGGACCGTATCGACCTGTATCAGATACACACGCCAGATGCGAATACGCCGATTGCCGATACGCTGGGAGCGCTGAACGAACTGGTAGTTGCCGGGAAAGTACTGGAGATCGGGTGCTCGAATTTTTCCAAAGAGCAGCTCGCCGAAGCGGAGCGTGTTTCCACGGAGGGGAACCTGGCGCGTTTCGTGAGCGTGCAGAATGAGTACAGCCTGCTGAAGCGTGACCCGGAAACGGACGGTGTACTGGAGCAGTGCGCTCAGACCGATGTGGCCTTTCTGCCCTATTTCCCTCTTGCTAGCGGCCTGCTCACCGGCAAGTACCGCAAAGGGGAGCCTGCACCAGAGAATACACGCCTTGCGGGTCCGCGCTTCGCTGACCGCCTCACCGACGATAAGTTAGAGGTTGTAGAAAAGCTGATTGCGTTTGCCGAAGAGCGCGGGCATACGATTCTGGAGCTTGCTTTCTCGTGGCTATTGCGCCAGCCCACGGTCGCATCGGTGATCGCAGGAGCAACCAGAGCGGAGCAGATTGCGGCCAATGTGGGTGCGGCTGGCTGGTCCCTGACCGATGCCGACCTCGCCGAGGTGGATGGGATTCTCAAGGGATAGCTACGCTATCGGTTTGCTAGAAACATCGCCTCGCTCACCAGTGAGCGAGGCGTTTCTTTGTATACGTTCTCCTAAATAGAGAGGCTAGGAGTATCTTCGAGGGTTGTGCGGAGCAGCAAGTGCGCAATGGCGTAGCGCTCATAGTAGCCATTTGGCCTGCCCTGATCGTCTAGCCAGCCCATCTCTTCGTCTACTCTGCGTGCCAGCTCGGCTACATTGGCGAGGCCCTCCAGTAGCTGTCGGGCAGCCGGGGTATTTTGGGGGCGGAGGCTTATTGCCGGGGTGTCTCGCAGCGGCGCCAGGCGAGTTGCGCCCAGTGTCACGGCGGCGTCTTGAATCATATCCAGCCGGAGCTGGATATCTATGGCATCGCTTTGAAGCTGCGTGGCAAGAGTCTCCACAACCTCAAAATGATTCGCATCCAGATAGAGTTGTGTGGCGGTCTGGGCCATGTATTGTGCCTGCTCTTGCGCGGCATCGGCGGTGGATACCAGGGAATCTAGTACTTCCTGGGAATGAGAGGAAGAAGGAACGGCTGTAGATGGCATGGGCTTCTCCGGAATAAGTAGAATCATATAACAAGCGCAGAACTGCCCATTACAGTTTCCTGGTAAAAGTATTTACCCCGCTCTCCACCTGGTTCAGGCCGGTACTGATGTGCGGAGAGGAAAACGCGATAGCCCGCATGGTTCCGTCGAACCATGCGGGCTGCTGGTAGCGTGAGGTCGTTCTCAGAGACTAGTCTTGCATGGCTTTCTTTTTGCGCTGATAGAGGAACATGCCACCTACAGCTAAGAGCACAGGAAAGGCCTGCACACCAGCGGGCATTTCCGGGGTCAGGTTGGAGGGTGCACGGCCACCGTTGAGCGAGAGCCCCGCAGAGTAGTAACCCAGGTGGTCCGCTCCTACGGTATCCGAAATACCCAGGGTCCAGGTTCCTACACCATTTCCGCTGAACAGGCTCGCCAGGGAGCCGGTGGGCTTGAAGGTTCCCGCATGGGGGCTGTTCGGATCGAAGTTGACTGCCTGAGCCGCCAGATCATCGAAGGTGATAACGCCGCGGAAGCCATTCGAGCCAACGTTGAAGCTACCAGGAGCGATCAGGCTCGTGGTCACGTTCTGCGGGTTGGTCAGCGTAAACTCGATCTCGTTGTAGAACGGGGTGCCGCCGAAGTTGGCTCCGAAGGTCTGACCGTCGAACTTCTCGAAGTCGATGGCAATGGTGATGCTGTTGACGGCTGTGCCACCAGCCATATCCGCAGCTGAGACGATAAAGGAGCGAACACCGCTGCTGGCGTCGAAGTAGCCCTGGGTGTTATCAGATTTGTAGACAGCGCTCTGCGCCAGCGCCGCGCCGCTCAGAGTCAAAAGTAGAATGGCGGTCAGTGCGGCAAAGCGATGCGCGCGATGTCCGGAGTAGCTTATCATTGCAATTCTCTCTTTCTTACACAGGGAGCCGTGACAGTCAGACGGCGCTCCCAGACGAGAGAATATCGAGCCAAGCGTACCTCAAAGCGTACCTGAAAATATATTCTTATAGGCAAAAGTACGAGGATTTGAAAAATTAATTGATAACCTGATCTCTTTAAACCATCTCCCTTGAGTCTCGCTTCGCTCGCTCGTCCCTCTTCCCGTCATCGCTCCTCCGTCGCTGGAAGAGGGATAACACACCTCAAGTGCCCAAAAGAGCCAGCCCCTTTGGCAGAGCGCTGAAATAAGATAGCCGAGGCGTGATGCGTGCTCGCCAGCGGAAAGCCTGTGTACTCTTGGTAAGCGCTGATTTTCCCTCTTCCAGCGACGGAGGAGCGATGACGGGAAGAGGGACGAGCGAGCGAAGCGAGACTCAAGGGAGATGGTCCTAATCCGGGCTCGGGCAGATGGCCTGAAAGCCAGGGAGAAAAGCGCCGCAGGCGTTTAATTGATAATTTCGGCTCGCGGGTTCGCGGCTAGGTTGGCTAGCCTCTCACGCCATTTTGCCAGCTCCTCTGGCGTTTGGCGTACCCAATCGGTCATTTCCCCCACGATTTTCAAGGGAGCCTGGCTGCGATAGGAGCGGGTGGGGTTGCCGGGGAATTTCTTATCCGTAACATTCGGATCGTTTTCAAAGCTGCCCATCGGCTCCACGATATAGACACGTTCGCGCCCCTCTCCACTGGCCAGGGCCGCAGCAAGCCCGGCTCCGTTCACTAAGGCCGTAAAGTAAATATGATTCATAATGACTTCTGGCCTGTAGTTCGACCGAAACCCGGCGGTCAGCAAATCGCCAACACGCAAATCTGCCTTCGTGCCGTGATAAAAGGGGCCGCTGTCTAAAACACCCGTTTCCTCAGAGGCATTATTTTCGCTTTTCTTCATGGCAGCTACAGAGTAGTTATAGCGAATGCTCCCACCTCTATCAACCAAAAGAATCCGTAGGATTCTTGGAGAAGCCACGGTTAAAATCTAGTGTTGCAAGAACCCGCAAGGTGCTCACTCAGCTTCGCCGTGCGCTTGGTCTCCAGGCCACGCGGCTGCAGACCTTTCTCCTTCAGGGAGAGCGACAGCAGACTATTAGCTGAGGAGCCCGGAAAAAGATTTTTTAAACTGTCAGGTTTCTCTGGCTCATAGGATTGAACCCATCAAGAGAGGTCGATGAGGCCCTTCTCCGAAGGGAAGCAAGAGAGACATGAAGCTGCTTTTGTTTGCACTGCGCCTGATGGCACTTGGCATTGTTTTCTTTGCACTCGGTTGTGGCGGAGGTGGAAGCGGGAGCTCGGATCCCAAGTTCTATACGCTCTCATTTCAGTTTACAAGCGGGGCAGAGTCCCTGCAATTCAAGGGCGATGATCTTCTCGGACTCAAGAGTACAGGCCAGGTTGAGGTTGGCGCTAGCTCGTCTGAGACTACCACTACCATAGCGTTCTACATCACAAACCCGAGTACAAACATCAAGGTCACGGTTTACAACAATGTCGGCACGGAGCTGACTCAGGTGACTGTAAACGGTGTGCATGTTGAGGATGCCAAAACCAGCTATATCTACGCGTCCTATAACGGAACCAAGCTGACGGTAGATGCGACTCGCCCCGCCGGCGTCCCCTAGAACAGATAGAAGGGCTTGCTGTTTTCAAGCCTCTCTATGGCAAGGACCCCGACATCACGATGTCCATTTCCTGGCGGGAGAGGCTGTACTTTTGTTGAAAGACTTTCAGGGTGTTGTTGTCTATCTCTAACAGAATAGCATCGGCCTGGGAGGTCTTTTGACCGTTTACGATCATCTTTCCGCTTAAAACCGCTTCCTGAATCGCCTTATTGCGCTGCATATACGTGATCTGAAAGTCCTTGCGTATGTTGTCGATCTGCTCACTGCTGAAGCGGCTCTTGATCGAAGTGATGGCATTGTAGGCTATCTGCTCCTCTGGCAGTCGAGCATGGGGCGTGGAAGGGATAGGGACGGGGTCCAGGGAAAACGTGCCCTCCGATATGGCGTGGTCCAGCCACCAGCATCCCACGAAGAGAAGTGTCAGCGTAACTCCCAGTCTCTGCAGGGGATTTAACTTTTTCGGCAGTAGCCCTAGTAGCCGTGCCAGAGTCCAGGTAGGCTTGGGCAGAGGAGGTGGCGGTACGGGTAGCGGCTCGTAGTACTTGGGGATACGCACTCTACAATTCTTCCAGCTGTGTTTCTCGAAAGTTAGTATCGGTCCCTATGGATTTTCTCAATTCGATTTTAGCCTGGGAAATTGTTGTTAAATTATTAAATATATATAATATATGTGAATAATGTAGATTTTTATCTCATTAACAATCGTATATATATGATTGTTTGAATGTAATTATTATTTATGAGATGAGTAAATGAGATATGGGTTTGATACAAGAAATACACCAGCAGGTTCACGGGCGCATAAATGGAGCGATGTCGCTGTCGACCATCGAGGTTAAGGAGGGCGAAGCCGAAGCGGGAAACGCGTTGATATAGACAAGGAAGGCGCGCTTGCTGCTTACGTTCAACCGTACACGCGCGGCCTCTCCACGCCCGGTCACTCCGCCCTTGATCAGGTCGGTTGTGAGGCCGTACTCCCAACCCGCTCCTGTAGTTTTGGGTGCCGTAACCACCTGGCCTTTATCGATTCCGGTTTTGGGGTAATCCGGAATCGGATGGGTTATTTCGGAATAAACAGCTGGTGGCAGGCTGGCAGAGTTGTTCATAGTGAACAGCGCGAATCGGCACTGGTCGGAAAGGTTAGCATAACAGCCTCCCCCTGCGGCGAACTGACCACGGTGCTTGGCGCCTCTGGGAGCCTCCGATCTGCCGGGTGATATGTGGCCGCCAGTTAGATAGTAGGGAACCACCGGGGTTTCAGCGTTGACATGCCCATCCGACATGATTGGTGAGGTTAATCCTATTTTCTTTCCCAGGTCTCCCAGGAGCCAGGATTCGTAGGACTTACCCGTCAATCGCTCTACCATAGCCACCGCGATATCGAATGCTAGATTGCTGTATTCGTAGCGTGTGCCTGGTGAAGGAAGGTCGGTGAGAGCAAGGGCTCTTTTTAGAATCGAAAGGCGATATCCGGTAGCCGTCGGTGGCGAAGAAGTCAGGGTGAAGTCTTTCGGCATCCCCGATGTGTGGTTGAGTAGTTGCCGTAGCGTGGCCTGTACTATAGGACTATTGGGGAACTCCCGTTTCAGGTCAGGAAACACATCACCAATCTTTGTCTCGTATTTCAGGGTGCCATCGGCAACGAAGAAGGCTATAAGGGAGCCGGTGAAGACCTTGGTGACCGAGCCGACTCCAAGGCGATCCGTCACACTCGCTTCCGCCTTAGTCTCCAGATTCTTGAACCCGGTCGCTACCAGAGCAGCAACCTTACCGTCTCGGATATACGCACACCAGGCGCCAGGCAGGTGATATCTGGCTCTCCACGCCTCTGCCAGCTCGGTCACTTTCTTCTGGTAAGGCAGATTTGCCGTATCTATCGGATCTTCTTTCCGGCCTGGAGTCGGGCGTGCCAGGAGAGCTGTAATCATGGCGAAGTATAGCGCATCTGTTTCCTGCCCATTCAGGGCAGGAATTACACCGTGGGGGCGGGGATGCGGGGGCGGTCTTGCTTTTTGTAGTCCTTGGCGAACTCGGTGACTTCGATGAACTGATTCAGCTCCACGTTCTGGAAGACCTGGGTGGTTTTGCTGGTTGGCCAGTGGATTTCGAGAGTCACGGTGCCGGTGGCTTTGCCGACTCCTATGGTCTGCTGCAAGGGGTTTGCGCCGAAGCTGCTGCCCGAGCCCACCAGGCGATACACGGTGAGTGGGTTCTCGCCCGAGGTCGTGACCTTGATGCGAGCCCCGATGGCGCTGCGGTTGGTCTTGACACCGACTAGCTTTACGGTCAGTGAGTGGTTGTCGTTGCCGGGGTTCTGGAACAGGACATTACGGAAAGCATCAGCCTGAATGCCTCCGCCCATCTGCACGAACAGGTCCATTTTGCCATCGTTGTCCCAGTCGCCGAAGGCGGTGCCGTGCCCTTTTTGCAGGTTACCGGTACCGGAGCTAGCGGTAATCTCAGCGAAGCGCTTGCCTTCCACGTTCTTAAACAGGCGGTTGGGTACAAGAGACGTGAAGTTCGGGTCGCCGGTGGCCAGGTAGAAGTCCAGGTAGCCATCGTTGTCGATATCCCCAAAGTTGCTGCCCATGGTGGCGAACACCATATCTAGCCCCACTTCTTTGGTCACATCCTCAAACCCCTTGCCGCCTTTGTTGCGGAAGAGCTTGTTGGAATGGAGCTTGTGCGGCTGGCCTATCAACCCCTGAACTACGGCATCTACCGTGTGGTCGTAGCAGGTGGCGAAGATGTCTAAAAAGCCATCGTTGTTGTAGTCCCAGGCCCAGCAGGAGAAGCCGCCCTGAGGTCCATCGATACCCATGTCCATCGTGACATTGGTGAAGGTTCCATCACCGTTGTTGCGGTAGAACTCGGCAGGGCCGTTCAGAATATTCACGAACAGGTCGGGAAACCCATTGTTGTTGCTATCGATCCAGGCGGCTCCTTTGTAGATGCTGCCATTGCCCGCCAGGCCTGCTTTTTCGGCGACTTCGGTGAATGTGCCATCGCCATTGTTGTGATAGAGGCGGTTGGGCTGAGCCTCGCAGCACACGAACAGGTCCAGGTGACCATCGTTGTCATAGTCTGCCCAGGAGGCGCTGATCGAGTTGCCGTAGTGCGTGAGGCCCGCTTCTTTGGTTACGTCGGTAAACGTGCCATCGCCATTGTTGCGCAGGAGCGAGAGAGGTTGAGGAATCTTCAGCCAGGCACCACGGACGATCAATATATCCAGGTGTCCATCGTTGTTGTAGTCCGCCTGCACACAGTAGATGCCGCCGAGCTGCCCACTGAGGCCTGCAGCTTCGGTCCGGTCCTCGAATGTACCATCTCCCTTGTTATGGAAGTAGCCCATGGGTTGGGTGGCATCCCACGACGAGACGACGATGTCCAATCGCCCATCGTTGTCGAAATCATCCATGATGCCGCCGCCGCCCGCATTCAGGCGATTGACACCCAGGGGTGCGGCGATATCGCGGAACTTGCCGAGGTCGAACTCCGACTTGAGGTACGGATCTAGCGAGAGAACGTATTTAGGATCGACGCTCTGAGGGAACTCGCCCAGGGTCATATGGGCCAGGTTTAGGAGCCAGCGGATTTCCAGGTCATCCGAGAACTGGTTTAGATACTCGGTAAAGTGCGTGACCGCGCGGCGCGAGCCTTCTTCTTTCTGGTGAATCGCTTTCTTGGAGATGGGCAGAATACAGGCGCCCTCTCCGATACACATCACACAGTTCTCGTTCTCCCCCTGGCGCAGCCCGGCAACACCCTGAAAGAAGATGACATTGAACAGCCAGTCAAACGCCAGCGAACCGCTCTTCTCAAGATGGTCACGCATGTCAGAAAGCTGCTTATAGGCCTCATCCGGCTTCGCCTCGTACATGGACATGGCAGCGCTGGCGAAGTGCACCATGATACGGTCGGTGTCGGAGAGGCCATGAGCTGCCATGGCATTTTGAATCCGAGCCAGCCCCTGCTTTTCCGATGCCTTGAACGCATCACTGATCTGCTGCACGGATGCCGTATTCGACCAGGGGGTGAGGTTGGCCGCGATAACCGTCATGCCGTTGGTATCGAGTTTCTGGCGTGGCTTATAGGGGCCAACAAGAAGCCCTGTGCTCTGTGGGGCGTGAGAGCTTTGGAGTAAGCGCCTTCGTAATAGAACCGCTCCCGCTCCTAAGACCCCCGCGGACCCGATGGCTGCCAGAAATTGATTTCTCGACAGGACGATTTTCGAATTTGTAGACAAGGCAGCTGATCTCGTTTCGGTTAAGCGGCTATGGCCCGCCTTATATGACGTTTGAGTATACGGCCCAAAAATCAAAGAGTTATGAAAAAAGCAAGGAAAATGCGATTGCTATTCATTTGTTTTTAAGGCACGAAAAAGCGCCCCTGTCCTCCACGGGGCAGGGGCGCTGGATACGTATGCTATTTACTCTGCAGCGCCAGGAGTGCTGAAGATAATCTTGCCTGCGCCATCGACATTGACTGTCATGGTTCCGGAAAGCACGCCCTCTAATAAAGCCTTGTTCACTTCATAGGTGGTCTGGCGCTCCGCCACACCTTCCGCTCTTGCCTTGCGGACACGGGTGGCCAGGGTTCGCAGCTCCACACCTTCCTGATGCACGCCACGTGCCCAGTTGACGATAGCCAGCGCTTCATCTCCCGTGGCTCCCGCTTCGCCACGAGCCGTTAGCAGGCTGCTCACCAGTATCTGGGTCTGAGAGGCGTGGTCGATAACCGTACGGCGTCTGCGCCGACGGACTACCGGAGTCGCGGCGGCGGGTGCCGGTGTTGCAGCGGCTTCTGTGGCCGCTTTGGGACGTCTACCCATTTATTTTTTACTTCCTTCCAGGAATCGCCAGCAGTGTGGGAGGGGGAATCAGCGCTGCCGGACCGATACTCTGGCCACTGTTATACCTGGTAATTTTTTATCTGTCGTCTTTAGGCTCAACATGGCCTACCCTGCCTTCGGCGTGAGTTAATTCACATCGGGATTATTTACGGAACTAAACCGGTAGGCCAGGTCGTCTGTGAGCAGGAAAGCAGAACAAGCAAGGCAGTAACCCAACAGGAAACTACCTTCCTTGCCTGCAAAAATAGAGAGCCTCAAGGCTCCGGAATCTTCTGTGGCTGCCCTCTTATAATCCTGCCGCAGAAGTATGCCACCAGGATGTAGCTTACCTGTTGAACCTGTGTGGCGTCAGCTCTCCGGTCTGGTGTCCGCCAGACCGGAGACTCTGTCAGGCAACCGTTATACCTCCGATTCTGCCGTTTTTTCTTTTTTAGTTTAAGATTATGATGATGGAATACAGGCAGATTCTTTTCGATTGCGATGGTGTGCTGGTAGACAGCGAGCGCCTCACCAATACCGTTTTTGCGGAGATGCTGGGGGAGCTAGGTCTTGTATTTACCCTGGAGGATATGTTCGGCCAATTTGTAGGCAACTCTACAGCGACCTGTATGGCCTTGATCGAAGAGAAGCTAGGCAGGCCAGTCCCCGGTGGCTTCCTGGCGGACTATAAACAGCGCTGCAAAATAGTCCTGGAGCGAGAACTAAAGCCCGTAAGCGGCGTTCGAAATGTTCTGGAGCGCTTGAGTGTTCCCTACGGTGTGGCCTCTAGCGGGGATCATGAGAAGATTCGCCTGACTCTAGGAATCACAAAGCTGCTGCCGTTTTTCGAGGGACGCATCTTTAGCGTGACCGATGTGGCTCACCCCAAGCCCGCCCCAGATGTGTTTCTCTATGCAGCACGCACCCTGGGAGCGAGCCCCGCCGAAACGCTGGTAATCGAAGATACTCCCATAGGCGTTCGGGCCGGAGTCGCCGCCGGTATGAGGGTCATAGGGTACGCCGAACTGATGTCCACGCAGCGCCTGACTGAAGCCGGAGCACTCACCTGTGTCTACAGCATGGACCAGCTCGGTCAGCTTCTCAGGCTGCCTGGGTCGTAACCTAATTTCTTTGAATGCCATCTCCCTTGAGTCTCGCTTCGCTCGCTCGTCCCTCTTCCCGTCCTCGCTCCTTCGTCGCTGGAAGAGGGAAAATCACCTCAACTGCAAGGCAAGAACGCTGCTCTGTGGCAAAGCGCCGGGATAGAGTCGAGGGTCGGATAGCGGGAATCCATGGCGCGCCTGGCCTTCGGTAGGCTTCTGTACTATTGGTAAGCGATGTGTTATCCCTCTTTCAGGGAGCTTGCGACCGAGGCGAGACTCAAGGGAGATAGCAAAACTGGGAGAACGTTAATCCGTGTCCCTATTCACATAGTGCGAGTTTGACTGCCTGCTCCCAGGAGAGCGCCGCACCCTCGGACCAGGCGGCGGTCCACGCGACCTCGTCATTCAGAGTCGCTCGTGCCTGTGCCATCTGTACCTCCTGCTCCTTCTGATCAGGCGGGGTACGCGGTACGCCGATACTCTGGCGCAGCGTGTTCTCCGCTGCCCATAGCATGGCTGCCTGCCGCGCGTTGTCCTCGCCCAGTGCGCACACTTTCGCCATACAATCTAGCGTGATAGCGATGCCAAGTTTGTTGCCAAACTCTCGGTAGAGAGCAAGAGCCTCCTCAAGTAATCGCCGCGCTGCCCCATAGTTACCCTGATAAGTGGCGATGTAGCCTAAATTCATCAGTGCATTAGAGGTACCATGCCTATCGTCGATCTCGCGATAAAGAGCAAGACCTTCCTCCATAAGAGACCATGCTTCCGAATAGTCGCTTTGATAGTAGGAGATATTGCTCAGGTTCGTCAGCGCATTAGAAGTCCAACTCTTGTCGCCGATCTCGCGGCAGAGGGCAAGGGACTCTACAAGTAACTGCCGTGCTACGCTATAGTCCCCCTGATTTATAGCGACTCCCCCCAGGTTCATCAGCGCATGAGCGATGTTCGGTTTGCTGCCAATCTCACGATAGAGGGTAAGAGCTTCCTCCAGCAGAGACCATGCTACCCCATAGTCAACCTGAATGAAGGCGAGGTCGCCTGCCGCTTGCAGGGCACGGGGCACTGCTGCCTCCACTAAGGCGGTATCCGCAAGGTCCATCGTCGCTGCGGCTTGCTCAATCGCTTGTCGCCTTGCAAGCGCACGTGCCAGATGCTCCCGCCCTTCGCTTACGTAGCCGCGAATATACCAGAAATACCAGAGGAGTCCTGACAGGCGTAGCCCCGACAGCATCGCTTTAGCAGTTATCTCGGCAGCACTGTTCTCCAGCGTGGCACGCAGGTTATCATGCTCGATTTCCAGCCGATTCAGCCAGGCTATCTGATCTGGTCCCCTAAGATAGGTCTGTGCCTCCTCTGCCAGCACGACAAAGAAATCCATGTGCCGCTCCTGCACGACCCCTACCTCACCGCTGCCGGAGAGGCACTCTGCTGCATACTGCCGAATCGTCTCCAGCATCCGGTAGCGGGTCGCTTGCTCGCCCGGTGTCTCTTCGGAGAGAATCAGCGATTTGTCCGCCAGACTCGTAAGCAGATCCAGCACCTCCCAGTCCTCGATAGGATCGAAACCCACCACGGCCTCCGCCGCTTCCAGAGTCCACCCACCGGCAAATACCGACAGTCGGGCCAGCAGTGTCTTTTCACTATCGGCCAGCAGGTCGTAGCTCCAGTCGATCAGAGCGCGGAGGGTCTGTTGCCGGGGAAGAGCGCTACGATCTCCCCCGGTGAGCAGTCGGAAGCGGCTGTCCAGCTTATCGTTGATTTGCTCCACGGCCAGGGAGCGCACGCGTGCAGCGGCAAGCTCTATAGCCATAGGAATGCCATCCAGGCGAAAGCAGAGCTGCGCCAGCGCAGGTGCGCTGGCATTGGTCACTACGAAATCGGGCCTGACTGCCTGCGCTCTATCAATAAAGAGGCGTACCGCCTCAAACTGGGAGAGGCTTTCCGCAGTCGCAGCCGCGCTCGCCTTCGGGTTCGGCAGCGAGAGAGAGGGCACACGGTAGATTTGCTCCCCACCGATACCCAGCGCCTCGCGGCTGGTGGCAAGCACTGTGATGTGCGGGCAGGCGCGAATCAGCGCCGCTACAAGCTGGGAGCAGGCGGCCAGCAGATGCTCACAGTTATCCAGCAGCAGGAGCAAGTTCTTTTCCTTGAGCACACCCGTGAGCGCCTGCGTAATAGGCTGCCCTGCTTGCTCCTTGACGCCGAGAACGGATGCCACTGTTTGCGCCACGAGCGCGGCATCGGCGAGCGGGGCAAGCTCCACTAGCCATATGCCATCTGGGTACTGTTCCAGCACATCGGCAGCCGCTTGTAGCGAAAGGCGAGACTTGCCGCTTCCTCCTGCCCCAGTGAGCGTGAGTAGCCGCGATTTGCTCAGCGCTTCCTGAACACGGGTCAGCTCCTTCTCTCTACCTATAAAGCTGGTGACTTGCTGGGGCAGATTGTTAGGCAGGGAAACGCTATCCAGAGACTTGAGTGGAGGAAACTCCCCCGGTAGACCGGGATGGATGAGCTGGAAGATCTGCTCGGGCCGCGCCAGGTCTTTGAGCCTGTGCTCGCCTAAATCTCTGAGCGCAGTCTGCTGGGGAAGAAAATCCCGCACCAGGTCGTAGGTAACCCGCGAGAGAAGGCTCTGTCCGCCATAGCCCGTGGAAAGCAGCCGCGCCACCCGGTTGAGTGGCTGTCCAAAATAGTCGTTATCGCGGCTCTCCACCGCGCCGGTATGCAAGGCCATACGCACTTTGATCGTAACTGGTGTGGGCCATACTTCCTGCACCAGAGCCTGCTGGGCTTTGAGAGCGGCAGTCAGCGCTTCAGGTGCGGTAGGAAAGGCGGCGCAGAAGGCATCGCCGACGGTTTTGAAGACATGGCCCTTATGGATCTCGATTGCATGGCGCATTAGTGCATCATGTCGCGCCAGAGCGACACGCATCTCCTCAGGATAGGCTTCCCAGAGCTTAGTACTACCTTCAATATCCGTAAACAAGAACGTAACCGTTCCAGCGGGAAGCGCCATGCCACATTGTAACCGACACGCCCCAAAAAATTATTTTGTCACGCTTCTGCCCTTGCAGGATTGAACTTATCGGGAGAGCTTCCAAAGCTGCCTCTCCGAAGGAAATCAATTAAGAATGAAGTCGCTTTTGTTTGCGCTGCGCCTGGTGGCGCTGGGTCTTGTGTTCTTTTTGTTGGGCTGTGGCGGCGGGGAACAGGAAACGGATCATGGATCAGATCCGCTTTACAAGCTTAGATTCTCCTGGGAGAACGGATCAGGCTCGACGGTGCATTTCACGGGCACTGATCTGGTAACAAATGCAAGCGAGGGTATCAATGTGTCCCCCGATGTCACGGATGGCACCATTGTAACTAGCTTCTACACGACCAACACCACGAATATCGTGGCTATTGTCTCTGATGACGCTGGCAGGGAGATTGCCAGGGTGAACGCCAACGGGGTCCATATCGCGGAGAACAAGACGACCTATATCACTGCCAGCTACGATGGAACCACACTGCGCCTGAGCGCGGGCGGCCAGCCTGGCGAGCCCTAGCCGACCTATTTCTCTGATAACTCCTATCTAGCAAAGCAACGATAGCCAATCACCGCTATCGTTGCTTTGCTTTTACGAATTCAAACCTTTCTTGAGCCAGTTGGACAAAATCGGCAAGGAAAGGATGCCGGTTATCTGCCCGCCAGATAGCGGCGAATCCCAGACCAGAAGCGAAGTCACGGATGGGGCATAAGGCAACATTGGGTGGCCGCATCTCCGCTATGCTCTGACCGACGAACGTAACGCCCAGCCCAGCCCCCACCAGCCACAATGCCTTTTGCAATGACTCGGCAGTCTGCACGGACCGGTAACGCAGTCCTGCCTTTTCGCTCGCGGCAAGGATCTCTTGATAAAAAGCAGGAGAGGCATGTTCTGGAAACAGGAACAGAACCTCCTGGTGCAGAGCCTCTAGAGAGATCTCTGCTTCCCCCGCGAGGGGGTGATCCTTCGGCAGAGCGAGAACAAATGGTTCCCATAGCAGCCTGTGGGCCACAAGCCCATCGCGCTCTTTCGGCTCCAGGGAAAAACCGATATCGGAAGCCCCCTCCTGTAGTGCCTTCTCTTGCGCTACACTATCCAGCTCACTCAACGTCAGCCCGATTCCGACATGGCGTTCGCGAAATGTCTTTATGACCTGCGCAAAGGTACTGTCGAATGCGTGAGAGTACCGTGTCAGAGCGAAGCAGGTACTGACATTGATACTCTGCTGCTCTCGCCGACTCACTTGCCGGGCCAGGTCCACGGACTGCTCCACCTGAGCGAGCGTGCGGCGCGTTTCTTCCAGGAAAACATACCCTGCCGTGGTCAGCTCGATATGCCGCTTCACGCGTCGGAACAACGCCACACCCATCTCCCGCTCCAGCTGCTGAATCTGCCGACTGAGCGAGGGTTGCTCCATACACAGTCTTACCGCCGCACGCCGGACGTTCATTTCCTCCGCAACCGCCACAAAATAGCGCAGATGGCGCAGCTCCAAAGTTGATACCCCCTGGGTATCATTATGCGGAAAAAAGAGTATTGGACGCAAATTTCCTGCTGCCTCAATAATAGGTGCAAGGAAGAAACGCGTGAAAGATTACCGAATTGTGCTCGCCCTGCTGGCCCTACTGACCACTCGCTCCTTCGGCACGGCTACTATGCCTACGCCGGTAGAACCTGCCCCTCTTCGCCTATATGCAGACGTGTATTCCTTATCCTTTACGATGGTGCATGAGTTTCCCTTTGTGTCTACGAACATCAATGGAACAGCCGGGAAGCTCCTATTCGATACGGGCAATCAAGACGCGCTCAGCCTGAACGATCACCTGCTTACGAATCTAGGCGAGGGGGCAGTTGTTGGCAGCGGCTTTGTGGGGAGTGGGCAGACCTATACGGTCACTCGCCGGACAAAGATCGACCATGTTGTCATTGGCACCGGGAAGCAGGCGCTGCAGTTCACGGATGTGCCCAACATTCTGAGCCAGGACACCCGCTTCCTGGAGGGAATCACGCCGGATTGCCTGGGCTGGCTCGGCTATGACTTCTTCCAGGGTTACCTGATGAAACTGGACTACGCTAGGAAGGTCCTGACTTTCTACAAGACGACCGATGCCAGGCGCCGCACGAAGGATTTCCTGCGCGGAGAAAAGGTTATAGCCGTGCTACCGTTTGAGACCAGGAAGCTTCCGAACCACCCACTCCTTCACGTAAAAGTAGGCGACCAGGACATACTAGCCGCATTCGATACCGGCCAGATGGGAACGGTAACGATGAGCAAAACAATGCAGGAAACGCTGGCCAGCCGGAAGCTCCTGACTATGCTTACCGAAAAGCGCTGCCGTATCGATGGCATTCTACTGACCGGCGACAGGGGAGAAAGCATCACAGCATCGGTCGAAAACGTGCCCCTCTTTGACAAGCCTGGCCCAGCAGCGGGTCCGATGGGAACGCCCGAGGCAAACATCCTCTCCCTGGGATATGCCTTCCTCAAGCAATATAAGACTGTCTGGGACTATCCCGACAAGAAGATTTACCTTCTCAAGAGATAAGAGGGGAATAGCCGAACTCGGCTACACCCTGGCCCAGTCTGGAGCGACCATGGGTTCAAAGACCATGTCATTGAAATCGGCAAGCTCTGTTTTGACTATGCTCAGGTCGGGCGCTACCTGAGCCACGAATAACTTGCCTTTGTCTGTCACAATCAGCCGCCCTGCTGGATCCACATCGGCAAAATGGACTGCCAGGTTAGTGGAGATGTCCGTGGTACGATTCCAGAGGCGGAATGTATTGCCCTCGGCAATATTGCTGCTCTTGATCAGCGAGATACCATTGTTGGGCAGGCGCTTTTCATAGGGTACAGGTAGCCCGTAGCGATTCGGTCTTATTCCAGATAAGACTTCTCCCAGAGCAGACTGTCTCTCTTCTGGCGTCTCCAAACGGCTCCTGCCACTCGCCACCCACGAGTCCCATTTCTCAGGTAGCTGGCCTACGCTGAGCCACTCCGGCGGCTCTTTTCCTATTTTGTCGAATCCACTCAGCAGAACCGTGTGGTTATCGGGAAAAGTCGCAAGTCCGCCATATGTGTTCCAACCGTTGAACCACAGAGCAATCGCTGTGAGGTAGGGAGGGCGGCTGATAGCAATCCAGGCACAGTCTTCCTCTTTTAACTCTGACTGGCGGAACAGGCGACGACCGCCTCCATGCTGGTAGCGCAAATCCAGGGCAAAGTAAGCCAGCAGCTTACCATCTGGAGAAAGAGCAGCCTTGTCTTCGTAGATTCTTCCCTTGAGCCACTGCCCCGGCTCGAACATATTAGTATCCGTGTGCCAGAGAATCAGCCGTACCTGTTTTGATGGTCCACGGCGGAAGATAACCCCTATCGGCGCCTCACGCGCGAAGAGGACATGCAAGCGAGCCGGTGTTGCTGGTGTCATAGCTAACCCATTTTAGCGGCTATTGAGATTTCAGGGATAGAGGTCAACACTTTTCCCCTCAGGTACGTTCTATAAGCTGGATGGACGATTTCGAAGGCTTTTATCGGGCGAACCTGTCACTGGTACATGCCGTGGCGGCAGCCCGAGGCGCGGACCCCGATGCGGCGGAGGACCTGGCGCAGGAGACCTTCTATCGGGCCTGGCGGTCCTTTTCCAAACTAGAGCTGCTTCCCCCGCTGGCGCAGCGTGCCTGGCTGGTGCAGACCGTGCGGCATCTGGCTATAGACCGCTGGCGGCAGCGGCGCAGCTATGAAGTCTGGGAGACGCTGCCCGAGGAACCCTACGACCCGACCGCCGCGATAGCCCTGCGCCTGGACCTGACCCGAGCGCTGGGCCAGATCGAGGAGCTGGACCGCACTCTGCTGGTGCTGCGCTATGTGGCTGGAATGAACAGCCGCGAGATCGGCCTGACCCTGGAGATGCCCGAGGGCACGGTCCGCTCCCGCCTTGCTCGGGGCCGCCGGGTGCTGGCCTGCCAGATCGCACCCCCGGAAGGAGAGCCGCTATGACACCCGACGAAAACAATTCCACGGAAGCGAGGGAGGACAGCCTTCTGGAGAGTGCCTTTCAGGAGACCGCTCAGCCTGCCCAGATAGATGCCTCCTGGCGGCGCTTCAACCAGTACACGCTCCCCGAAAAGCAAGCCTGGGTGGCGTTTCACATCACCCGGCACCAGGCCCACGCCCGCCTGAAGACAATGACCCGGTGGACCCACCGGAGATAACGACTACTCCCAGAAGAGGACTCTATAGCTATGAATGAGACAACCGAAAAGCTGCCCGATACCGAAATTGGCAACTCGGGCGTATACCAGGGCGCGCCCCCGGCCCGCCGTATCCACCATGTCACGGTGCTAGATATGCGCGGCGTGCCTGCCGAGCATGTGACCCGAATCCAGGAGATTGGCAACTCGGATGTGATTCTGCTGGATGACGAGAACCGACTTGCCCTGAACAGCGCGCGCCTGCACCACATTGGTACCGTGGTGGTGGCGCACCCAGATGAAAAGGTGCTGGTAACGCCGCAACTAGACCTCTCGGCGAGCGCCGTGGAGTCACTGGCACCGGGCCAGCGCTGGCTGGTAGTGGGCAACCTGCATTTCCAGCCGGGAGTCGCTGCCGCTCAGATAGCGGAGAAATTCCTCTCTCTGCGTGTAACAGGAGTTATGGTCGCCTGCCACGCCGTGCAGGGCGCCCTGCTGAGCAAACTCCAGATGATGAGCGGGGTCGTACTCTCCCTCCCCGACGATGTGGGGCCGCTCGCACGAGATGGAGGGGAAACCCGAATCACGGACCACTATCTGCTGGGCCTGCCAGATGGCACCACCTACCTCAACTTCGGTAATACCGAGCTAGACCCCAGCGTTTCCCACAACCTGCTGGAGCGCAAGATTGCTTCTTATGTGAATACCGGCCAGACTCGCGGCCCGGCGGAGCTTATCAGCTTCCTGCAGGCGCGCTGCCCCACGAACCTGGGCTCGTTTCGCAGTAAGTGAATCAATTCAGGCCGCTCTCCTTAATAAGTGATAGGGAAGAGCGGCCCTTTGCTATTACTAGTTACAGCGCCGCGCGCTGATATTCTCGCGTGTAGCCGTCGGCGGCTTCCTCGTTCACCGTCAGATGTGCCGTATCCACCGTGGTGATAATGTCGGGTAGAGCGTTCGGCGTGTAAGTAATCACCGAGGCTTTATCCTCGCTGAAGATGGTCTTGCGCTCCGAAACCGCATAGGTGCCCGAAGTCGCGACTCCGTCTACCGTGCGTACAAAAGTCCCGTTCGAATTGAATTTCAGCTGCTCATTGGGCGTCTCGGTCTTACCATCGCCCGTGAAGCCACCCGAGACCTTCACCAGTTGCCACGTGGCCACCAGGCGGGAGTTCTCTTCCTCGTCTCGCTCCCCGCCACCACCGCAGCCGCTCAGCCCGACACCGATTGCCAGCATCACTGCCAGCGCACATATTCTACGCATTGTCCTGCCTCCCCAGGGCAAATCTGCCACTGAACAAATAGACTTCACACCTGCTTGCTCCCTTCATAAGATGTATAATCTTGCGAACCAACTGCGCCGTTTCTACCAAAGTCAGCACCTAATTCGATCATTGATTGCTCCAGGGATTGAGAGTGAATGCCACTACGATATTTTAGAAGCAAGTCTGAGCACTTCTATGGTGAGGGAGAGCAAGAGCTTCAGAGCCGAGCCACTCAATTCTTACAGGAAACAGGTCTGCCGGGTGTCTGGATAGGTGTCGCACGACATGGGCAACCCTATGGGGCAGTCTGTGCCGGTTACGCAGACCGGGAAGCTGCACGCACGGCGACTTTGAGCCATCGCATTCGGCTTGGATCTATTTCCAAGCCTGTGGCGGCCTCTATTTACGCTGCACTGGTGGAACAAGGCATTCTCACATTTGATACCAATCTCGGTGAACTATCTCGCCTCGCCGGTTCCCTGCCAGATACTGTAAAAAGCATCACGGCGCGTTCTCTTCTAACCCACACTTCGGGATTACCTGCTGACATTCAATTTCCAGTCGACTCAAAATCATTGGAAAGCCGCCAATATGCGTCGCTTCGCCGCCGGTCGTTGCTTGCTCAACTACGCGGTCCTTTGACTACCCCTGGAAAAGAGAGCTATTCCAATGTGGGGTTTCTAGCACTCGCAGTTCTTATAGATGAACTCACCGGGAAATCTTTTGAGGAATGGTTATCCTTGTTTATAGGTACCCGTGCCGGTCTATCCAGTTTCGGAGTCGGTATTCCAACTTCGAATGAGACAGCTCCGTATGAGCGTTCGGCGGCAGGCATTACAAAGGTCAAGCGAGCCCCTTCACCAGCGTATCAATACAGTCCTTCCGGATCTATTCACGCCACTATCGCGGACCTTACTGCCTTCGGATTATGTCACCTATCGGGTAAAGGGCGCCTTCCTTTGTTCCAGCAGGCATCGTTTCTACCGCAAATCCATTCCCGCATTTCGTCTTCCTCACATACCCTGGGTGCCTGGGAGCGTGAAGAGCATTCCAATGGAGCCTATCTTTTGCATCACTCCGGCTCCATGGGATTGGGACGTGGAGACAGCTCTCTTATGTATGTTGTCCCTCAGTCGGGGTTTGTGGTAACTGCCTACACGAACTGCTGGGGAGAGGGTAAGACAGGCTTAAGTCCTATCGCTGACTTGAGAGATAAGATAGCGAATCCGATCTATCATTTGCTGGGTTCATAGCGAATCTGTGACCTGCGAATTCCTTCCCGTTAATGGTTGGTTAATGGTAGCAGCGTACACTCCCTCAGTAAGAAGACGATGCTACGAAGGCGTTTTTTACAGGTCAGCTTCTTTCTCTATCTGGTGCAGATGCAGGAGGTGAGCGACCTGACCGAGAACATCACGAGCACGCCGAGCGCTTTGGAATGGCCTCCACTTCCGCAGAAGGAATTCGAATGAGATCTGAACGTAAATTGACGACCTCGTGGGACTGCGTCTATCCTCTTCTTTTCCAACGTCTCGCCCGGCCTGTTCTCGCTGTCAGCCTCACCGGTATCGTTGCCCTTCTTGGATGCTCGGGCGGGTCGGGGGGCCAGCAGAAGTCTCCTGCAATCACCACACCCGAAGCGGTTCTGGCTCTCTCACAGGAAGTGACCCGCGACGCTGATACGATCACTCCCATGGACGCGGGCGCGGTCATTCCGGGCTTGACTCTTGAGGAGGCAAGTCAGTTCGCCGCTGGCCTCGCCCAGTTTACCAAGGTCGAGGGCTCGGAAGAGGGCCTGGGGCCTGTCTTCAATGGTCGTAGCTGCGGCGAGTGCCACCTGCAGGGGGGGATCGGCGGCGCTGCGTTCGACCAGACCGTTTCTGTGGTTACCCGGTTCGGTGCCATGGTCAATGGAACCTACACGGACCTGCCGGAAAAAGGCGGGCCGGTTATGGAGCGGCGGTCGCTCATTGAGATGGACCCGGCCTGTCCGGTCAGCCCGGAAGTCGTTCCTCCCGAAGCGACGTTTGTGTCCCATCGGACAACGACACCGCTCTTCGGTACCGGGCTGATCGAGGGAGTTCCGGAAGCGACGTTGCGCCGCCTCGCCGACCCGGACGATCTTGACCACGATGGCATATCAGGCCGTCTCAACATGGTTCTGAATCCGGAAACGGGTAAGGTGGAGGTCGGGCGGTTCGGGTGGAAAGCGCAGATTTCTTCGCTGAGTGTCTTCTCCGCCGACGCCTACCTGAACGAGATG
Organism: Armatimonas sp.; assembly: GCA_049840835.1. Taxonomy (GTDB): domain Bacteria; phylum Armatimonadota; class Armatimonadia; order Armatimonadales; family Armatimonadaceae; genus JANLTX01. The sequence goes on from JASGJG010000003.1 coordinate 611,014, forward strand.
GGGATTACCACGCCCCTCTTCCCCACGGAACTGCTGCCGCAAGGGCAGACTATCGACGGCATGGATACGGTCCCCGAACCAGAGGACGATGGCACAGACACGCTTCATTTCACCCACTTCATGCGGTGGCTCGCGCCGCCGCCTCCAACGCCCGCTAACGTGAGCGAAAGCGGCAAGCGGGGCAAGCTTGTGTTCCAGCAAGTAGGGTGTGTCTCGTGCCATGTGCCGGAGCTGGCCACCGGGGAGAACACCACGAAAGCTCTCTCTCTCAAGCGGTTCGCCCTGTACTCGGATCTCCTGCTGCACGATATGGGAGATGGGTTAGCAGACGGCATTCGGCAAGGAGAAGCGACTGGCAGTGAGTTCCGGACCGCGCCGCTCTGGGGCCTTCACCTGCGAAAGTTCCTCCTGCACGATGGCCGCGCCACCAGCGTCCCCGAGGCCATTTCCTTACACGGCGGCGAGGCTACGAATGTCATGAACCGCTACGGGAAACTGTCGGCCCGCGACCACGACGACCTGCTCACGTTCGTAGAGTCGCTCTAGCAGCGCAATCTTTCACTACCGCTTCACTATTCAGGGTTACAATTGGCAGTATGAAACAGAGACTCGCTCTCGCACTGGCGCTGACCCTGGGACTCGGCGGGTGGGCCGCCTATGCCCGGCAGGGCGCAAAGCTTACGCCAGCGCCTGCCACAGATGCGACGACAACGAAGGTGACTGGCGCCGCAAATGCGTTCCTGGCAACCCTGACTCCCGAGCAGAAGAAAGCCGTAAGCTACGCCTACGACAATGCCAGGCAGCGCGCCAACTGGTCGAACTTTCCTGTGGGCATGGGCGGGCGCGGTGGCCTGCGTATGGGGAGCCTGACCGAGCCGCAGCAGAAAGCCGTGCACGCTCTGCTTCAGACAGTACTCAGCAAATCCGGCTATCAGAAAGTCGTCGATATCATGAACGCCGACGAGGTTCTGCGCCAGACCGAAGGCGATGGCCCCGGCTTTGGCAAGGCGAACTACTACGTCTCGCTCATGGGTACGCCCTCGGCGACCGCGCCCTGGCGGCTCCAGTTCGGCGGGCACCACCTTGCCATAAACGCCACGGTGCAGGGGCCAGAGATCACGCTCGCGCCGAGCCTGCCCGCCGCGCAGCCCGCGCACTATACGCTGAATGGTAAGACTATCCAGCCGTTGGGTAGAGAGATGACCAAAGGCTTCGCCATGGTGCAGTCTCTCGATGCCGAGCAAAAGAAGAAAGCCGTGCGCGCCACGTTCTTCATCGATCTGGTGCTGGGACCGGGCCAGGATGGCAAGAAGATCGCACCAGAGGGCATTCCTGCCTCCGAGCTGACCGATGCTCAGAAGAAGCTCCTGCTAGACCTGATCGCCGAGTGGGTTGGCAACGTGAACGATGAGGATGCCGCCGTGAAACAGGCCGAGGTCAAGAAGAATATCGACAAGACCTACTTCGCCTGGGGCGGCTCCACCACACCGGGAAGCGCCGCGTACTACCGAATCTCCGGCCCCACTATCTGGATAGAATACTCCCCACAGAACCTGGGCGGCGACCCCACGAACCATACGCATTGTATCTATCGTGACCCCACGAATGACTACGGCATCAAGAGCAAAGCCTAGCCTGCCGTAGACTACTAATGGAAAGCCCCGCGCACTACTGGCGCGGGGCTTTTGTGCTACCCTCTATGAGGGAGCTATTTCAGCGAATAGGCGATGACAGTGTTGTGCCCATCCGTGGTCATGTACATGATGCGTTTCACCGGGTCATAGAGGTTGATACCCGCTGCAATTCCGCTCTGTTGTGTATCCAGCAGCACCCGGTTTGTACCATCGGCAGAGACATAGTAGGCGATGCCGCCCCAACTAGTGAGAATAAACTCGCCTTTCTTTACCTGCACTATGCCGTTGGCGCGTCCATCTAGTCCCTTCGCGATGGTGGTGAGCTTTTTGTTAGCGTCTGCTTTTATAAGCCCATCGCCGGTGTAGATGTAGAGATCGGTGCCATCCAGGACCAGTCCTGCGGGTCCGCTCAGATTCTCTAAGTAAACGGTGGGCTTGCTCCCTTCGATTCGATACACTTTGCCGCCGAACATGTCGCTCACATACACGATGCCCTTAGGATCGATGTCGATATTGTGTAGCAGGCGGGCGCCTTCGATGGGGATACGCTCGATTATGGCGGCTTTGTCTACATCAATGACAACAACATCGCTCAGGTCCGCCACGTACAGGCGGTTCTTATAGAGCCCGATGCCCTTGGGGGCATCTAAGCCCTTGACCCAATCTACGTCCATGACATTGCCATCCAGGCCAATCTTGCCGATAGAGCCCTGTCCGTCTTTAGCCATAGGGTTTCCATCTACGTTGGAGACATAGAGAAACTTGTGATTCGGCTCGAAAACCACGGCTTCGGCAAACTTGAGTACAGGCTTCGTTTCCCAGAGCTTTTGCAGAGTGGGTGGCGCAACTACCGCAGGTGACTGAGAAGCAGAGGATGTTGCGGTGCGCGGGGCAATGCGGATAAGCCTACCATCCTGGTTGTCCGTCAGTACCCACAGTGCGCCGTCTGGTCCCTGGCGCACATCACGCATTTTCTGGTGCTGGTCCAGCAGAAGTCGCTCCTCACCCACCACTTTATTGCCATTGAGCACCAGGCGGGCAATGTGCTCGCCATTATGCCCGGCGGCAAAGAGGTTGCCGTCCCACTCTTTGATCAGGCCGCCAGAATAGAACGTCATTCCCGTCGGTCCGATAGCCGGGTTCCAGTAGTAGAGCGGCTGCTCCATGCCTGCCTGCGCGCTCTTGCCACCGTTGATTGCGCGTCCATCGTACTCTTCGCCGTAGGCAATGGTGGGCCACCCATAGTTCTTACCTGGTTTGACCAGGTTCACTTCATCGCCGCCCTGCGGGCCGTGCTCTATGTCCCATAGATCGCCGGTTTTCGGGTTGAAGCCCAATCCCTGCGAGTTGCGATGGCCGTAGGACCAGATCTCCGGCAACGCGCCGGGCGTATTGGCGAACGGGTTTCCAGGCGCCGGAGTGCCATCTGTATTGATACGCAGAATCTTGCCCATCATCGAGTTCAACGATTGCGCCTGGCCTCGGGTAGGATCAAAGAAGCGCTCCCCCAGAGTCACAAAGAGCTTGCCCTGCTTATCGAACAGCAATCGCGAGCCGAAGTGCGCGGGAATGCCGACTGTTGGCTTCACCGAAAGGATGACCGTCCGATTCTCTAACGCCTTCTCATCCGCAGAGAGCCTTGCTTTCCCCACCGCGATACCGCTGCCACCGTCGCGCGGCTCAGCATAGGTGAAGTAGACCATGCGATTACTGGCAAACGCGGGGTCTAATATGAGGTCCAGTAGGCCGCCATCTCCCCCAAAAGCCACGGTGGGCACCCCGGTCAGTGGTGCGCCAACCTTGCCCTCTTTGGTCACGATACGCATGGCACCGGGCTTTTCGGTGACCAGCATGTGTCCATTAGGAAGAAACGCCACAGCCCACGGGCTATTCAAGCCATGCGCCACCACCTGGATATCCAGTGGCGTCTTCGTAATCGCAGCCACGGCCCGTGTCTGCCCTTCGAACGCAGGCTTCTGTCCATCGGGCGCTAGCGGCGGCCTGGTTTCCACAGTCTTACCTTCGACTGGAGCGGTATCCGGTGGGCGCTGGCCTGCCACGGTCATGCCGACCCCATTGCGGCGCGGCGGTGGTGGCTGCCGCCCCGGTTCCTGCCGCGCCTGCGATGTCTGGCTGCACGCCGCCAGAGTGACGAGAAGCAGGGAGCTGGCTCCCCATACTTTGCAATTCACAGTTTCATTCCCTTCCCTCTACGAAGTGGGTATGGTTTCAGGGTACGGGGCAGAAATCAAATAAAAATCAAATGATTCTATAGTTCTGTTTGATTTTTATTTGATGTTTCGAGCACATACTAAAGCTAGAAAGGCGACGCCTGTAAGATGCGCCTGCTGATTATCGAAGACGATGAGGCGATAGCCGACGAGTTAAGAGAGGGTCTGCTAGACGCGCGCTACGAGGTAGATGTAGCGAGCACTGGCACGGAAGGACTAGAGAAAGCCTGTGAGATTGGCTACGACCTGATCCTCTTAGACATCATGCTTCCTGGCATAGATGGCTGGGAGATATGCCGCCGCCTGCGCGCTCGCAAAGACACCACGCCTATATTGATGCTAACCGCGCGCGATGCTCCGCCCGATAGAGTGCGTGGCCTAGACACCGGGGCGGACGATTACCTGCCCAAACCCTTCGACTTTCCCGAGCTACTGGCGCGGGTTCGGGCACTCCTGCGCCGAAACAGTAGATATAAGGCCCGAGTGATACATACCGCGGACTTGGAGATAGATACGGCGGCGCGGCGAGTTTCCCGAGAGGGCAATGAGATTGTCTTGACAGACCGGGAGTACACACTGCTAGAAGCACTGGTCACCCGCGAAGGTCGCCCTCTGACTCGGGAGTTCATTCAGGAGCAGATCTGGAGAGATGACTCCGCGCTTGGCACCACGGTAGATACCTGGGTCTACCTGCTACGCAAGAAAATCGATGGTGACCGACCCACACGGCTGATTCAGACCGTGCATGGTGTGGGCTATGTATTTCGCTCGGGGGACGACCGTGACATATAAGCTCGCTCCCCGATCATTGCGCACGCGCCTGACTCTGTGGAACATGGTCATTCTGGCGCTGATACTTCTTGCCCTGGCTCTGGTGCTGCGCCTGATCGTGGCTCGCAGCCTGCAGGATTCTATCGACAGCGACCTGCGGGCGCGGGCGAAAGGCGCGCAGCAATACGCCGCTCGGCTCGCACAAAAGGCGAAAGAAGCCGGGCAAGAATTCGCACCGAAGAAAGAGAAGCCCACGCCCTCCGTTGCGGATCGCCAGCAGACCAGTGCGCCCTCACAATGGCAGACTCGCTTTGTAGAGTGGTGGTTCGAGCCAGATGGAAAGCGTCTGCTGGGGCCACCCGAGGAAACCCCGCTGGACCCCGTGGCGCTGCAGAGTGCGGCACGTGGCGAGGAGTGCCTGACCACAGTGTCTCTTTCCGGCGAGGCAGTGCGTGTGTGCTCCACGCCGCTGCTCCCGGTAGAGAATTCATCACAGTTCTATGTGATACAGGCGGGGTACTCGTTGACCGATATCATGCGGGCACAGGCCAACCTAGACCGCGCGCTGGCCTGCTGCTGATACCCCTGGGGCTATTTGCTGCGGGTGCGGGTGGGCTTTATCTCACGCGCCGAATGCTGCGCCCCGTGCAGGCGGCCACGCGTGAGGCGGCGAGTATCGGGGCGGAGGAGCTCGCGCGACGCCTACCGGTCGAAGGCGACGATGAGTTCGCGGAGCTGACTACCACGCTAAATGGCATGCTCGCGCGGCTCGAAGCCTCCTTCGAGCAACAGCAGCGCTTTACCGCAGACGCCTCCCATGAGCTACGGACTCCGCTTACAGTGGTGAAGTCTGCTTCCAGCCGGGTACTCTCTCGCACTGACCTGCCCGACGATATTCGGCGTGCCATGGAGAGGATTAACCGGGCCTCGGGAGTCATGGGCGATGTGATAGAAGACCTACTCCTTCTGGCCCGCTCTGACAGCAACCAGCTCGATCTTCAGCCCGGTCCTATCCTCCTGCACGACTTTCTGGACGATCTCATTGCGGATATCCCTATGGAAGGAAGCGCCAGGGTAGAGAACAAAACGCCTCAAGGTCAAGATCAACTCACCCTCTATGGCGACCCCCGGCACCTCTCCCGACTTTTTACCAACCTGATAGAAAACGCAATGCGCCATACCCCGACAAGTGGAGCCATTACTCTGGATGCCTCTAGCCAGAACGGGAGCACGGTTATCTACATCAAAGATACCGGAGAGGGCATAGCCCCGGAGCATCTGCCGCATGTGCTGGAGCGCTTCTACCGCGCCGATGCCGCCCGCACCCGCGCCAGTGGCGGTACCGGCCTGGGCCTCTCTATCTGTCAGACCATTGCGGAGGCCCACGGCGGAACCCTGAAGGTTCAGAGTGTTCTTGGGCAGGGAACCACGGTATCTGTCACGCTTCCTCTGAGTGATACTGTTTGAATTTGCATTTGATATTTATTTGATTTTCGCCCTGTAGCATCGAAAGCAGGAGTAGGAGATGGTGAAGATTCAAATCAATCGATCTGTGGCACGCTCTACCGGGAAACCGCTTGGCAGCAGGGGAGGCAGGTGCTTGCTGGGAGTCTATAGCGTCTTAGTACTATTCCTGTTGGGAGCCCTGGTCGTAAGTGAGCGAAGGGCCAGCCTGGAGGGAGCAGCCAGTCTTTCCCTATTGCCGCCCCCGGCGCTACAGCAGGTCCAGACTCTATGCTCCCAACTGGTGAGAAACGGCGTTCCACTCACCCTGGCGACGTCCACGGATGGAAGAATTCAGGACGGTATCGGGCAGTCCCTCTGGACAGTTTCTGGAGACGCACAAGGGCAGCACACCTACCTGCAGTATGATCGCGCACGGGACTCCCTGGTTCGATTCAGCCAGAGCGATCCGCTGGAATGGTCCACGGACCGCGAGCAATGGTCCGTGAATGATGCGTCTACCGCTATAACAACTGGGCAGCGCTACCTGCGCCTGCTAGGCTGGGAAAGTTCGGACAGTCCCTGGAAGTCTCAGGGCAAGCCCTCTCTGGTCGATTCCACCTGGAGACTCGCCTATCGCCGGAGAAGCGAGCAGGTCGTGGTGCGCCTGCATCGCTGGAACGGTGTCTTGCTCTACCTCAGTCGCTCCAAAAAAGAAACCCGATAGTCCCTGTCATCGTCCGCTCTAAGCGATAGAGCGGACCACGCCACCGTCTACTAGAAGCGCGGCGCCGTTGGTGGCGGAGGCGGCTTCGCTGGCGGTGTAGACGATAAGATTCGCGACCTCTGCCGGGGTGATAAAGCGCTTCAGAATAGATGAGGGCCGGGCAGCCGCGAAGAACTCTTTCTCTATGGTCGCTTCATCCTTGCCGTCGCCTTCCATGAGCTGCTCTAAGAAAGTCTCCACGCCTTCGGAGCGGGTGGGTCCGGGGAGGACCGAGTTCACCGTGACCCCAGTGCCAGTGGTGGTTTCCGCAAGGCCACGCGCTACCGAAAGCTGGGCGGTCTTGGTCATACCGTAGTGGATCATCTCGGCGGGAATCTGCAGCGCGGACTCGCTGGATACAAAGATAATGCGCCCCCAACCGCTGGCTTTCATTTTAGGCAGATAGTGCCGTGAAAGGCGGACCCCGCTCAGCACGTTGGTTTCAAAGAAACGCAGCCAGTCCGCATCGGTGATTTCCTCGAAGGGCTTCGGCTCAAAGATACCCAGGTTGTTGATGAGTATGTCTACGTCGGGGTGGGCAGAGGCAGCCTGCTCCGCACCTTCCGCTGTCGATAGATCTATCGCTAGCCCTCGAACCTGCGCACCGGGCACGGCTTCGCGCAGTTTCGCTATAGCCTCATTGACACGCGCTTCCGTGCGGCCATTCACAATCACCACAGCCCCTTCACGAGCAAAGGCTTCCGCTGCCGCATATCCGATTCCCGCGGTAGACGCGGTTACTAACGCCACTTTCCCGGCAATTCCCAAATCCATGTTTCTCTCCTTCACGAGTTGCTACTGTAACTACCCAATTTCGAGAATCCAGTTCCCCGGCGCAATAACAAAGCGCGAGTGAGTACAATGATTCCGAGAGGCAGGCAATGCAATGGAGCAGGCAAGTAGCAAGGGCGCGGCGGCATGGATTCGGGTCGGCACGCTGACCGAACTTACGGAGCGCGGAGTCATGGTTGTGCGCGGTGCCGACCGGCCTATTGCGGTGTTCGCTCACGACAAAGAGAAAATTTCCGCCGTGGACAACCGCTGCCCGCACATGGGCTTTCCGCTCAGTAAGGGGACAGTAAGAGATGGCATTCTAATCTGCCACTGGCATGAGGCGCGCTTTGAGATGTCGAGCGGGTGCACGTTCGATTTATTTGCAGACGATGTACCCGCCTACGATGTAGAAGTCCGAGAGAACGACGAGGTCTGGGTAGCTCCGTATCCACGGACCAGTGGGGCAGGGGCCGAGGCAGCGCGTGGGGCGCAACGGTTGAAAGAGGGGCTGGAGCAGAATATCGGGCTGATTCAGGCAAAGTCGATACTCGGGCTGCTGCGAGCCGGGGTGGACCACGCCGCTATTGTTCGGCAGGTCGCGCTGTTCGGGGCAGCGAACCGTGATTCCTGGGCCTCTGGGCTGACCAGTCTGACCGCGCTCGCCAACCTGGTTCCCTATCTCACGCCGGAAACCGCCTATCTGGCGCTATTCCAGGGCTCGGTGCGGGTGGGCGATGACTGTGCGGGTCGACCACCGCGCCGCCCGAAACTACCTCTGGAGACGCCTGCCGATATTCCGCTGGCGACGCTGAAAGGTTGGCTTCTGAACTGGACAAACGTTCGGCACCAGGATGCTGCGGAGCGAACCCTGCAAACCGCGATTCGTGCACAGGTTACACCGGAGGAACTCTGTGACCTGCTCTACACGGCGGCGACCGAGCGATTCTACGCCGATGGCGGGCATCTCTTCGACTTCACGAACAAAGCCGCCGAGCTTCTCGACCTCATTGGCTGGGAGCACGCTGCCGAAATCCTGCCGCTGGTGCTGGGGCAGCTTGCCTCCGCGCGTGGCGGCGAGGAGCAGAGCCAGTGGCGCTATCCTATCGATCTGGTACCGGCACTAGAGCAAGCAACCTCCGACCTTCCGGACCTTCTGGCTGCAGGGGCTGGCAAGACCTGGGAGGGCGCTATCGGAGCGCTTTCGGCAGAGCTTCTGGGCGACGATCCACTCGCCATAATCAAAACACTGTGTGAGGCGCTGGCAGCAGGGGCACGCCCGGTGCAGCTTTCTCAGGCGCTGGCAGGTGCTGCTGCGCAGCGAGTAGCTCGGTTTGCGGCCTCCAATGAGCACCGGGATTGGATTACCGTGCTGCATACGTTTACGTATTGCAACGCGGTCGATCAGGCCATGCGCCGCTGCCCAGATTCGCCGGGCGTACTGCGCGGTGTCTTCCATGGGGCGGTCAGTGTCTATCTGGACCGTTTCTTGAACGTGCCGCCTGCGCGCCTGCCGGGTGAGCGTGCGAGTGATGAGCTGGAAAGCGAGCCCTCCGACGCGGAGACGCTCCTGAATCAGTACCGAGAGGCGCTAGATGGTCAGCGCGAAGGCATGGTCGCAGCCCGTGCCGTGGCCCGGTACCTTCAGCTCGGGCACCCGGTAGAGGCTCTCTTTGATGCCCTGACCCTCACCGCTGTTCGTGAGGACGCCGACTTCCACACGATTCAGATGGTCGAAGCGGGCGTCCGGCAATACCGGGCATGGATAGGGCAACCTGAAGCGGACGCCATATTGATCGCTGTCGCCCGATATGTGGCTGCGCACTCACCCACTGCGCGGGCACGCCTGCAAACCGCACGTATCGCCCTTCGCTTACACCGTGGTGATGCCATGCACGAAGAGTAGCCATGCCAAAGTACAGTGCGGGCTTGCTCCTTTACCGAAAGCAGGGCGACACCGTGGAGGTGTTTTTAGTCCATCCGGGAGGGCCTTATTGGGAAGGCAAAGATCTGGGTGCCTGGTCGATTCCCAAGGGAGAGTACGACCCGGCCACGGAGGACGCGCTGGAAGCCGCCAAGCGAGAGTTCGAGGAGGAAACCGGATTTGTGGCTTCTACGCTTCGCGGAGAGCTTATGGCGCTACAGACTCGGAAGCAACCGAGCGGCAAGATGGTTTCGGCATGGCTGGTAGAAGGGGACTGTGATGCCTTGGCTGCGAAGAGCAACACATTCGCCATGCAGTGGCCGCCGAACTCTGGGCAGTGGCAGCGGTTCCCCGAAGTGGATCGGGCCGAGTGGTTCGACCTTGCAACCGCACGGCAAAAGATACTAAAAGGCCAGGTCGGATTTATCGACGAACTGGAAAGCAATCTCGGCAACAATGCGGCATAAACCCACCCAAACATGGATTAATCAGTCCTATTTCCCACAAGGACTTTACGAGGTAGAGGAAGTAAAAGGGAATCCGGTCAAAGGTGACTTTGCCATAGCGGCCCACGAGGCAGGGGCATGGTCCAGGTCTTGTGCATTCTGCCCGCACTTCCTAAAGTCTGATTTGTCGGTACCGAGTTCCTGAATCAAAAGCAGTACTTGGTTTTGCTTTTTCTACTTCCCCTCACAGCTCGCGCCTGCGCAGAAGGGGAAGATGGGGGTCATTCCTGGCCCGGCATACCGACCGAACTCATGGCGCTCATCTCTTCGTCGGAGAGCTTGTACTTCTTCTGGAATGCGCCGAAGTGGGAGTCATAGATCTTTTTAGCACGCGCGTCGCCTTCCGGCGTCGGCCTCTCGACCTCGTCGAGAAACTTGCCGGGCTTATCCGCTGCTATCATCGCATCCAGTTGCTTCTTTAGCATGTCGCGATAGGCAAGCCTCATCTCGACTCGCTGCTTTGCGGTGAAGCGCTTCTTAAGCGAGGCGATTCCCCGATTGATACCGGCCATTTCCGCCTGTTCGGCAGGCGTGAGGGGCTCCGGAGTCGAGCTCGGGTCGGCAGGCGTGAGGAATACCTCGAATGCGGGTGTGGCGGCGGCGCGTGGCGCCTCCTTGCTTCGAGGGCAGCCTCCCACGCAGGCCCCGGCCAGAACCACTGCGGCGAGGCAACCCGGCCTACTAACCATCATCGCACACCCGGCACGCCGTATACCCCCGGCTGAGCGCCACGTTTTTGGAAAACTCATCGCTAATCAACCCGTTGAGTCTGGGGCAACTTCGCCGATGGTAGATGTCCTCTCCCCGGCCCACGATCACCCAGGGCTGCCAGGTCCCTTGCGTCAGGATTATCTTCCCATCCGACCCGGTAGGATAGACTATCGCGCCGTCGGTATCTCTTCTGTCTGCCACCTTCGCTTCGCTGAGTCTTCGCTGCGGCGGCAGAGGCCGGATTTTGTCTTCTCTGGCGGGCGCGGGAGCGGTACTGACAACGGTATCGAACCTGAGCCGATAGATGATCTCGCCCACGGTCCAGAACACGACCAGAGCGACAATGGCGCGGAAGACGAGGTTGTGTTTCATGGATTGCTTACCGTTTAGATCCACCGGGCTAAGAATAGTTACTTCAGCACCACAACTCCCACTTCCCTGAGGAGGAACGAGCCGGGGAGAGGTCATTCGGGATTGGGGGGAGCATGAATTTTATTCCGGATTTCTGCCAGCATATCGATCCAGGCTTGTTCATATCCCCCGGTGCCGAGAGGAATAGAAACCACCTCTACTCCCAATGCCTGTAGCATCAGCGCCTTGGGCGATAGAGAGGGAGTAGACGAGTCCGAAGAAGCAGGCGGTTTTACGAAGTCATAGAAAAAGGCGGAGCCCAGGTTATAGTCTTTCATGTAACTCTTCACCTCGGCCTTGTGGTATAGGAGCCACCACATATCTATCTCCTCAAAGCCCAGGCTCAGGCCGACAATATGGATATTATCTCGCAAGAAGAGATCGACCCAGGAATGATAGCGGCCTGCCGTATTAGAGTCATAATCATAGTTATCAAAATCAAGGTCGATGTTTTTTCCGGATTTATAGTTTTTAAGGGGAGATTTACGTCCCTTGTACCCATATCGTACAAGATATTGACGGATACGCTGAAGATTTCCCGCATACTCGTCGTATCCCAAAATTATCGTTCTAGCGTCATCTTGCTGTCCATGAACGTGCCATACTCTGGTTTTCATCCCTTCGACTTCACAACACCGGAACAAGCTGTATTTAGAGGAAAACGACTCGTCGCGTGGGGCATAATTTTTCTCCCCTTTAGGAAGGAGCGAGATAGATTGTTCTAATGTGTGGTCGTAGTTCGTGGTGAGAATATTCTCGAATTCCAGTTCCATCAATTGCTTATGAAACTTGTTGTGCGTAATCCTTTCTACAAAAATAGAAACCTTATCTTTGACATCCTGAATAGTTTTGTCTGTGGTATGGGTATGCAATAAGCCCTCGAAGGCGAGGGGGAAAGGAATGCCACTATTCTCTGCAAGCAAGAAAGAATCTACGATGTCTAAGTTATCCTGCATGTCCTGGAGTAAATCTCGCCAGCTTACCTGAGTATCGTCAGCAGATTTGGTAATTCTAAGCTGGTTGATACTGTTGCCTACTAGAATCGTGTGTTTGGCTTGTTGCATTTTCATCGTTTTTTGTGTTATTTTTCTTGCTGCTGAATTCGGTTATCAGTGACGAAATATACGACACTGGTGATTAAATCCCTTTATTTTTTTGTGACGATGACTAAACGGAGGATTTATGGTGTAGGATTCCGGTACATGCCTGGGCAAGTACAAGCTGTGGCGTGCAAAAGAGGGAAGACGATGAAGATTATTGGTTACGACGCCGAATGGCATGCGCCAAGCAACGAAGGAAGAATTCTGATCTACCTGGCGAACGGGGTAAAGCACCCGCTCATGGTGAACACGCCCGAAGAGTTCACGGCCCTGATGATGCTGCTCAAAGAGCCTGCGGTGCGCTTCAATACCGCCAACGGCGCGATTGGCGTGTTTCAGAACCCCGTGGGCACGACGACATTTATCACTGACAGACCCGACGGTCAATAATATTTCCAGAGTCCGGGAAGTGTCGGCGTCTCAGGAACGCCAGAAAGGGAAGGTTCGTTGCCCCGGCACGAGCCGCATGGGGACTACTATAGGCCCCGCCCGCGACAGTAAGCAGGGTGGCGATGCCCGGAGGGAGCGGAAAAGCCGCCAGATTCATTTTCCTTCCGGCCCGCTGGTGCTGCTGAGCGCAACCATTTCATGGTCGGAGAGTTTGTGCCGCTCTTGAAACGGCTTCAGCGTGCCCTCGTAGATGTCCTTGCTGCGAAGGGGAGTCAGCATGTTGTGGGCCAGCGCCTCGTCGGTTGCCATGCGGTAGCTGCGTTCGGCGAGCATGAACTTCTTCCGCAAGGATTGGAGTTGCTCCGGGGTGAGGTGCTGATGGAGGAAGACCGCGCCCTGGCGCCTGCCATCGAAGGCATCGGCGGCTGTGAGATAGAGTGCCGAACTTTGGCCCACGCGGTGACCCACCCCGTAGGCGATCTCAGCGGCGGTCCATGCTACAGTCAGGCCGATGAGATAGGGATAAAGCGGATGTTTCATCGTTGTTGTTCTTGACTCTTACGGGAACATGGAGCGTGCCGGTACACTGTCCTGGAACCGGTAGAACAGGTGTCCGCGTTCTTGTGGAGCGGAGGATTGCAGCGTGGTCCGGCAGCCTCGCCTTATTATATTACCTCCCTCTTGAGTGCACCTTCGTTGCTTCGTCTCCCCCCTTCGCGAAGCCGGAGGAGGTCATAACGGGGCAGGAGCTCGGAGCGGGATAAAGGCTGCTCGCCCTGGTGAAGTTTCAGGGCTGGCTTTATTGCTCCTTGCGAATCTTATCTAGCATGATCACATAATTCCTATAAGAACTGCCCCACTTGAGGTGGTAGTTCTCGAGCATGGAGCGAAACATACTCCAACTAAAGTTTCCCCAGCCATGCATCTCTTTGGGAATGTTGTGAAAAGCATCGGCTAGATCCGCTGCCTGCTCGGGGCGTCCTTCCCAACCAAGAGACCTTAGCTCCACAAAAGCATCATGAATCATGTCGCAGAGCAGCTCGCGCTGAGCCGGTGTGGGCAAAGGATCGCTGGTAGCCATTTGTTTCTTTATACGTTTCCGCCTTTCTAAGGAGTCGCCGGAGACTGTAACTATGAGAAAAATAATCGTCGGGTCGTTCGTTTCCTTAGATGGAGTTATGCAAGCGGCTGGCGGACCCGAGGCAGATTTTCCCTATGGCGGCTGGAGCGCTCCATACTACGAGGAAGTTCTGGATTCGATAGCGGAAAAACAGAAGCAGCCTGCCAGGGACCTTCTTCTGGGCCGAAAGACCTTTGAGATGTTTGCCTCTTTCTTTCCAGACCATGAGGACATCTGGCCTGGTGTCAATGAAGTCGCCAAGTATGTTATGAGCAGCACGCTGGAAATGGCAGACTGGAAAAACTCCATGATTCTCCGAAGCGTGGAGGATATCCAGAAGCTCAAAAACTCCGAAGGCTCAGAGATTCAGGTTCACGGCAGTGGTAACTTAGTCCAGACACTACTGAAGCATGATCTGGTGGATGAGCTCTGGCTCCTGATTCACCCGATCACACTGGGCATGGGAAGTAAGCTGTTCGATAGCGGTACGATTCCAGCGGCCTTTACTCTGGTGGAGAGTACATCTACACCGAGTGGAGTGATCGCAGCCCATTACACGCGAGCAGGAGAGCTCGCCATGGGGACCATGGGAGGATAAAAAGATTGCCCTGGATGTCATGACATCCAGGGCAATCTTTATTTAGAGAACCTTGATGGTTGCTGGCTGAGTTGTTCCAGTGGAACATCTGCGAGCCATTGCTGCTATACACGCCCAGCTTTATGGTATAGGTGCCCGCCGCAGTCGGGGTCCAGGTCCAGGTGTAGGTGCGAGCCTGACCACTGGTGAAGCTCTGCGCTGGCTTTGTCTGCTGATTCACTCGAACCCCCGCAGCGTTGTAGATCTCGAAATCTACAATGCCATTGGTCAGCGGGCCGCCCGTATCCGTGAACGTGGTAGTAATCGTCGTGGGTTGATTCGTCTTGCCCAGCGAGGACGTGTTACTTACCGTCGAGGTGAAGGTGGGGGCCGCTGCCGGTGGAGGCGGAGGCGGGGTGGCTGTGGATTCATAGCAGCCGATATCGACCGCCCCACCCATAGGCCTGGGATTCCCTTCTCTATCGTATGGCACCTCGGCAAGGAGCTGTCCCCGGTTTATAGCGGGAGCTGTGGAGAGAAGATGGTAATTGCCTGCCGCCGGATTGACGAAGAGACTGGCCAGGGTGGCGGATAGCGAGTGACCATCACGGCCCAGAGCCTGCCACTGGGTCAGACTGTAGCGAGTCGAGCCACCATCTGGCGAGACCCAGGTGATGACATTGTAGTCCGTGTCCGTATTCGCGATATCGGTGTTGTTGCCGAACTCTAAACTCCCCCGGAACGAGTGCTGGTTGTTCAAAATGTTGTTGCGCACTCGATTCACGCCCGATGTATTTTTGATGGAAAGCGCCCAGCGCCCATTCGAGGCCACATCGATGGTGTTGTTCAGGAACAGGTTGCCTTTCGGCCCGGCGGCACCGTCTATCTGAAAGGCCGCGATACCTGTGGCGTGGTTGTTGTACAGCAGGTTGTTGCGCACGGTGGAGTTCTGCACCCCATCCATATTGATACCCGCGCCGCCAGCCGCACCATTGTTGTAGACAACATTGTTCTCTACCAGCGCGCCGGTGATGATACCGTCTCCCCCTTGCGACGCATCCGCGTTCATGTGGATACCGCAGGCGCGGTTGTCATGGCTGCGATTGTTGCGGACTATGGGGCGATCCCCGCTGTTGGAGACATAGATGCCATGCTGGTTCACGCTGCCATAGCATTCGTTGTTCTCTATCAGCAGGTCATCGGAGAAGTCCGTGAAGATGCCCCAGGCCGTATTGTTACCGAACACACCATTGCGGATAGTGATTCGGGGGCTGTTGTCCACGCGCACGGCGGCGCGGTTCGCATTAAACGAGCGCAATCCATCGATAACGATGTACGACGAGTAGGTGATGAAGATAGTGTCTCGGTTGTCTCGCCGGTCTGTTGTAGGAACAACAACAGCATTCGAACCGGTGGCCCGAATCGTGATGGGCGCGGCTGCTGTTCCACTGAGATTCCGGACATCGAAGCCCAGGTAGCTACCATCGGCAACGAGAACCGTGTCGCCAGCTATGGCAACAGACACCGCCTTGCGGATCTGCCGAAATGGGCTGGTTTGTGTGCCCGAGCTTGCATCGTTGCCATTGGCGGCAACATAGAAAGTCCTGCCTGCCGCATGGGCCGTGGCAGAGGTCAGCGCGAAGCTCGCGGCGAGAGTGGTGAGAACCGAAGCCATGGAAAAGTGTCTTGCACTCAGGCTCTGGTGAGCAAACGTAGCACGAGAAAACAACATGGAGTCATCCCTTTCTAGAGGAACTGACGGTTAAGTGGATGAGTAGGAGGTCTATCTACCTACTGTAGATAGTAATCGGTAGAGAATAGGGAGCAGGGTAGCCGATATATTTCGGAGTATATTCCCGCATACTATACGTTTACGATATTACTATTAGGTCTCTTCTGGCAATAGTGCCAGAAGAGACCCACGCCATTGGAAACTACTTGACCGACCGTGCTTCCAGAAGAAACAGCCCTTGCGCCTCCCAGTTCGTCCAGAGGTAGCGCTGTCGCCCTTTTAGCTGCTGGAGCACAATCGGCTTGCCTGCGAATGTAGGCGCCACGAGCTTCGGCGCACCCTCGTGCGCGGTGATTAAGAGCTCGCTTGGACCTTGCCCTTCCAGTTCCCCCCGGTGAAGTCATAGCCCACGCTGGTTCCACCGATTCCGCCACCATAGGGAGAGGAGAAGTGGACGATGACTTTGTGAGACTGATTGCGCTGGAACGGCACTGTCTTGGTCCAGTAAGCAACATAATCATCCTGGTTGTGCTGTGAGACAACCCGCTTCGTCTCCACAGGGATTCCATCTACATAGCTCCGGAAATGGGAGATCGACGCTTTCGCATCGCCGCCATCGATTCCAAAACCACGCTCAGGAAAGCCCATAGTGACCGTTTTGGCCTTGCCTTCGTTCTTAAAGATAAAACACACTATGGTCTCATAGTGATCTTTGTAGAGTTCGAGAGAAACTGTCTCCGTGCTCATAACAACACTGGAGTCTTCTCCTTTGATCGGAGTAGCAGAGCCGCCGACACCACTTATGGACATGTCATTGGCATGCACACAGGCCGATAGAACCGATAAAACAGAGAGAACAACGAGTAACCGAAACATGGGAAAACCTCTTTCGCTTCTTAAGACGCGTATCCGAGGAAATAGGTTACAAGATTTAGTAGCATTTTTTAGATTACTTTACGCACATACAATAATGGCGACGGGAAATCTTTCTGTTATGTGAATTCGGCTTTTAATGGAAATGTTTTATCTGTTATGCATTGGGAGATTTAATGTAAATATTTTACTATTGATTGCATTGTGATTGTTAGAAGGTTTTATTATCTTGATATGATTTGTTGATTCTGTGTAAAATGTGGATTACTTTAGATATTGGCTTTATGCCATCTCCCCGAGTGCTTGTTCGTTCCTCACTGCGCCTCGCCCCTCTTCCCAAAAGACCCCTTCGGGGGGAAGAGGGGTAGCCGTACCTACCAATGTTCCAATAGGCCCCGCAGCTGCAAAGCGCTCATTTAAGAGGCAGTGGAGTTACTACCCCTCTTCCAGCGAAGCGAGATCGGGAAGAGGGGACTAAGCGAGGAACGAGCGCAGGGGGAGATGGTTTAAGAGAGTAGGTAAACTCATCTCTAATGGCTGAGCTAGAGATTCCTCTGGAGGGTGGGGCGGACTCAACTGTGGTTCGAGTCGGTCAGACAGTCCGGCGTGATGCTCGTTTCTGGTCTCCCGCCGTTCTCGATCTGCTACAGCATCTGGAGCGAGAAGGATTCGCCGGTGCGCCGCGTGCACTGGGTTTCGACGAGCAGGGGCGAGAGGTTCTGGGCTACATTGAGGGAGAGGTCGGGCGAAGTACCGGCTTTATCCCAGAGCAGGGCGGTCGCTTCGGTGGTCGGCTCCCAGACTATGTCTGGCAGGACGATGTGCTGGTGCGGCTCGGCGCGCTCCTGCGGGCGTATCACGATGTGGCGGCGACCTTTCCCCGGGCTGGCCGCGCGTGGCGCCTGGAGACTCGGGAGCCTGTGGAGACGATCTGCCACAATGATCTCACCCCATGGAACACTGTCTTTCAAGCGGGGCTGCCGGTGGCGTTTCTGGATTGGGACACGGCCACGCCCGGACCGCGTGCCTGGGATATCGGGTTTCTGGCCTGGCGCTGGATACCATTCTGGGGAGATGCGAAGTGTGAAGCGCACGGGCTCCCAACCGGCGTGGCGGAGAAGGCCCGGCGCTTTCGCTTGCTGCTAGAGGCGTATGGTATGGTGCCCGGCGTTGCTATCGTGCACACGGCAATTGAGCGGATGCAGGGTTTCCATGGGCACATGCGTAAGCTCGCCGCTGAAGGTTCCGAGTGGCAGGTGGAGCTCGCACGATGTGGCGTGCTCGACGAGGAAGCGCTGGAGATCGCCTGGGTTACCGAGCATGCCGCAGCGCTTGTGAAGTCATAGGAAGCGCATAGTAAAATCAGGTCTATGCAACTCAAACAGGCCCTTACGGAGCAGTTTCTGGCCGGACTCGCTATGCTGCGGGAGTGCGTGGAGCAGTGCCCGGACGAGCTCTGGGTAGCCATCATCGATAAGCCTCCGCGTACTTTCTGGCGCATTGCCTACCATACGCTCTTTTATTCCCACTTTTACCTGGCGCAGCAGCATACCGATTTCACGCCGTGGGAGAAGCACGTTCCGCATGCGATCATGACGTTTGCAGACGAAGGGCAGCAGCTTCCCCCGGAAGGCACGGTCTACACCAGAAGTAACATTCTGGAGTACATCGACTTTCTAAGCGAGCGAGTCGGCGCCATGATCGACAGCCTTGATCTGGAGTCCACCGAGAGTGGCTTTCCCTGGTACCAGGATTTTCCGAAGCTGAACCATCTTCTGCTCACCCTGAGGCATCTTGGTGTCCACACTGGTCAGCTTCAAGAGCTCCTTTGCGCTCACGGCATCGAGCCCGGCTGGATTTCGAGGTGCTAACCTCTCAGGAAATCTCTTCGTCATCGTCTAAGGGGGCCTGCTGGTCAGGGCCAATAAACTGCTCTATCAGCTTCTGAACAGCGGCTTTGACAGCCGGTTTTGGAGTCCCCTTTTTCAAGAAGTGCTGCAATTCTCGAATACCGAAGCGGCGCTCTGTAGTGGAGACTCCACTCGCCTTGGCGTCCGAATAGCTTTTAAGCGCCTTATCTGCCATTCCCAACCGTGCATAGGCACAGGCTATGGTTATGCGGACTTCGGTCTCCGAACTATCCAGCTTTAAGGCTTTCTGTCCACTGTTAATGGCTAGCTGGAACTGAGACGCACGGTACTGATACAGGGCCATGGCGGTCCAGGGAGTGTCTTCTTCTGGGGCTAGTTGAGCGGCTTTCCGGGTGTCTGCTACTGCCTTCGCATAGTCTCCTTTTTTCGCGAAAGCTCTGGCTCGCCCCATGTACCCCTCCCAGGCTTTTGGGTCTATGGAAAGCAAGTGCGTCATATCGGCAATCGCCGGGTCATATTTCTTCTCTAATAGATACAGCTCCGCTCGGTGCTGATAGGCGGCTGTGTACTTCGGGTCAGCGGCAATGGCTTTTCCAAACGCCGCAATCGCTTTGGCAAACGGTAGAGAGGACCGATTCATGCCACTTTCTTCGTAGGCAATACCCAGCGCGAACTGTATGGCGGCATCCCTGGGTTTCAGAGCGAGCGCGTTTTCAAAGGCAGAAATGGAGCCGGTGTAGTTCCGCTGCGAAAGCAGCGAATATCCCTCGTCGCGTTTGACCTCGAAGGGCGCGCGTTTCTTGAGCAGGGGATCCGGCGGTGGCGCTCCCTCCAGTACAAACCGGCCCTGACCAAGAGTATCTCCCTTCCAGCGGTATGTATCTATCTTTTTTCGCTCACCCACATAGGCGGAGTGATGTACCTGTAGTCGCTTGCCATCCGTCGTTACTTCTTCAATGAAATAGCCGGGCCGGTTGTAGAGGCGCTGCGCTCGGCCACCGTCATTCAGGGGGCTCCAGCAGATGAACCAGACGCGTCGCTCAGGAACATGGGGGTCGTGTGGGTTCTCCGTTAAAAAGGTGCAGTAGAAAAGCCGCCCGCTGTTATCCCCTTTGTCAAAGCGGGAGTCCGTGAAAAAGTCTCTATCCGGCTGCTCGGTATTCACGGGGCCAGTAGGCGAGGCGCGAACGGTGCGACCATTGTAAAACAGGTCCGGTGGAGGCGGAACGGCATTCATATTCGGAACCCGTGCTGGAGCGAAGGGGTCTGCTGGCTCTAACCGTCTTTTCATAGCCGCTACTGTACCAGAGACTGAGGAACCGAAGGCTGTCATGGTGCATCCATGACACTGTCCTGGATGCTCACGCAAAGAAGCATGAAGCATCCAAAGCGCGAGGAGACAACGTTGTGAACACACCCACTACAGAGAACAACTACAGCACTAGTAGCAAAAGCACGACAGGCTCAAAAGAAACTCCTATATATTAGTTGGAATTTATATAGAATTCAAAATATATTCAAGCCTATCCTTTATAGGCATAATTGGTATGGTTTTTACTTGATATCCTAAAGATTCATAAGTGGATTTTGTGATTTTACTTAAATGTTTCGAGTCTTCCTCACTGCTTGTTCTGCCTGTTTCCGGGCGAGGTTGGAATGGCGTAATTAAGTCAAGTAAATAAACATGTGTATATCTGCCAGTTAGATTTATATTGTCAAGTATTTTGGGGGTATCTATATTTTTTACTCGACAATAAGCAATGATATCGATCAAACTACGATCAAAGAAAACCGGCTGATTTAAATCGGCAACTTCTTTCTCAAGATCTAGTTGAAGTCGAGCTAGCCTTAATTGAAAGTCCGCGCGATTATTTTTTCTCCAATCGCTTTGAAGGCTTACTCCCTTCTGTTTATTAAGATCATTTATCAAAATCATTGCTGATTCAGGAACGGTTGTAATGCCCACATTTTTAATCTCTTCTAGAAGTGTTGTTTTTCCAGAATGCTGTCCACCTGTTATTACAATACGGTGTGGTCGATTTTTATCTGTGTTCATTAGCAACTAGTCTGTTAATTTGCCGCACACTTTGTATTATTTATCTATCACTTGGGGGGGCAGTTTTGGGAGTTTCGATTCATCCTTCCACAAATATTCACATGTATGTGTCAAGGCCCGCCCATCTTTGGATCTCCCTCGTTTAATTTCATCTAGAGTAACAATAGCAAAGTAATTATTACCACTGCTAATGTCATTTTTGATCAACTCAATAAGGTCATTGGAGAAAGTAGAATCCATTCTTAGTTCAAAAACGAGAAATAATTTTACTTCAAAATAAGAGTATCCTGGTAAATTATTAGGCCCTTCAAACACGGTTCGGATTTTGTTGAAGCTTACGCCATCTAATGAAGAATTCGGCATGCCTGCGTCACTCATTCTTTCTTTGATTTCACGAATAAGACACTGATACCAGCATTCTCTATCTGTTCTCTGACTCAAACCATTTCATTAATTGAATAAGATGCTTACCCTTGATATAAAACCTTATATCCAAATAGTCCCTGCTTTTCTCATCAGTGCATTCAGGACGAATTCAAACTTGTCAAGGTCAGGTTTTGCAGATTGGAAATACTTAAAAGCGCCTCCGATAGGACTAAGCGCATTTCTTTTGGATTTTGCAGTAGTATTAAATGATTTGTTTCTAGAGAAATCTTCAAAAGTGGGGATATTGATATCCTGATTTCTTCTTCTTTTTTTGACAGTGAGCACATTAATGCTCTTGCGTTCCAATAATTTTGGTTTGCTAGCCAATTAATACCTTTTTCTGCAGCAATTTGAGCAAAAGGTTCCCACAAGTTCATTGTATTCCTCGATTCGTATTATACTCTGAGAATGTGCTGTTGTCCGCCCTGCTTATCTATATTTTTAAATTATGTTTGTTCAAGCCCTGGAGGCGGTAACGTTTGTCAACTTCTGCGCTTCCCTTATGCTGTCTCCATTCTTTATGGAGACTAATAGCCCTCGACCGGAACGTATGGGGCCAATAAATTCTTTATTTCTGCATAAACAGTTCTACGACGAATCATCTGGTACATATCACGTTGGTCAATTCTGTGTTCGGTAAGCAACTGCGTTGGTTATACCACTGTTCGAAAGAGGGGAGAGGCTCCGCTCATGCTTATTTCTGTTGCCTATAGGTTAGTGTTCAGGTGACACCGGAGCTAATGAGGCTTCCCGCTTCTTCTCGGTTTTTTATATACTCGTAAACACCTCACCCTTGGCTGGTTAATTTATAGTCTAATGCGAGTTTATGCTGGCGCTTTTGACACAGGAGCAGAGAAAACCTGGGCTATCACTCATCGAATACAATGATCCTGGATGCTCACGCAGGGAAGCGGGAAGCATCCAAAGCGCGAAGAGACGATGCAGTGAGCCTGGCGACCACAGAAATCAATCACCGCGGCAAAGGTGTTACGGGAAGGGCCGTCACTATTGGGCTGGCGTGCGCCGCTTTCTTCGCCGCGTTTACCCCCTACAACGATATCAAGATCGGGGCAACTATGATCGCGGGGAACCAGTTTCCCGTGGGCGCTCTCTTCGTGGTACTGGTGCTAGTGGCGGGGAACGCACTCCTGTATGCTCTCAAAAGGCCAGAGAGAGCCTTCGCGCCGGGAGAACTGCTCACTATCTGGATACTCATTCTGGTCGCCTCGGGCATTCCCTCCGGCGGCATGATGCGCTTTCTCATTCCCCATATCGTCGCGCCGCACTATCACTCCAACACCGTGAATGGCTGGGAGGGCAAGGTCTGGGCGGAGGCTCCCGCGTATCTCAAGATCCAGGACCATGCCGCCGTGCTGGCGTTCTACGAGGGCTATCCGCGCGGCAAAGAGCATGTCCCCTGGGAAGCCTGGATCGTGCCGCTGGTTGCCTGGCTCACGCTCGCCGCGCTGTTTCTGGTCGCTTCGTTCTGCGTTGCCAGCCTCTTGAGGAAACAGTGGGTAGAGCACGAGAAATTCGCTTTCCCCCTGGTGGTCATCCCCATGCTGGTCGCCGAATCACCCGAGCCGGGGCGGTGGGCCAATCCCTGGCTGCGCAGCCCGCTCCTGTGGGCAGGTGTGCTGCTCACCAGCGCCGTGCACAGTGTCAAAGGGATGCACCTGCTCTATCCTCAGATTCCGGATATCCCGCTCCAGTGGAACCTGATTGACTTCTTCAGCGCGCCGCCCTGGAACCAGCTAGATGTATTTCCGATAGCGCTCTACCCGCTCATGATCGGCCTCACGTACCTGCTCCCTCGCGAAGTCGCCTTCTCGTTCTGGTTCTTCTTTCTGGTGTACAAGTTTGAGATACTGCTCTGCGCTATCTACAACTGGCAGATGCCGGGCACGCTCGGAGGGCACGGCTCCAAGCAGTTCCACGCGCTCCAATCGTTTGGCGGCGCGGCGGGGCTGCTGGCCTGGGTCGCCTGGTCAGGGCGCGCCCACTGGAAGGCACTCTGGGAGCGATCCCATATAAAGACCGCAGAACCGTGCGAGCTGCTTTCTGCCCGCGCAACGCTGGGCGGGTTGCTGCTCTCCTATGGGGGAATTGCGCTCTGGCTGGCGCTGGCGCATGTTGGTTTACCCGTCATCGTGCTGTCGCTTTTTCTGATGACCCTGGTGCTGGTCGTCATTTCCTGGATGGTCTGTCAGGCGGGCATGCTGTTCGTGCAGACCGCCTATAGCTCTATAGACATTGTCGCTCCCATTCGGGGAACCGCAGGGCTACCCGTTGGGCCGCTTTATACCGAGTACCGCTTCGAGTCGTCGTTCTTTCTGAACACTCGCGAGATGGCGGCCCCGTCGATATTAGAGGGAGCGAAAGCGGCGCAGTCCCTCAGTTTCTCCGCTGCCCGACTGCTGAAAGCGATGGCGGCCTCCGTGGCGCTTACCGTGCTTATCTCCGCCGTCGCCTCCGTGATGCTGCCTTACTACAGTGGAGGAGCGACCTCTATCGGCAATGATTGGGTGTACAACGCCGCGCCCCAGAAACCATTGCAGCTTTTCGGCGGCATGGCAAACGTGCCCTATATCGGCTCCTGGACGAACGGGCTACACGTGCTGGGAGGCTTCGTAGGAGTTCTGGGGCTGCTGCTTGCCCGCGCGTACCTGGGCTGGGGTCTGCATCCCATCGGGTTTCTGGGAGCGTCAGTATCGGCCACACATCAGCTCTGGTTCTCCATGCTTCTGGGCTGGCTGGTGAAGACTCTGGTGCTGCGCTACGGCGGTATGCGCCTGTTTCTGCGCCTGCTGCCCTTCTTTCTGGGCCTGATCATAGGCGATGTACTGAGCGCCGTACTCTGGATAGGGCTGGGCCACGCCACCGGAATCGGCTACCGAATCCTGCCGTGAAAGCGAGCAGGCAAATGTCGGAACGTCAGAGACGGGCTGTATACGCGAAGTCCTTCTGGATAATTTCCTGGCCAACCACATATCGAATAAAAGGAGTTATCCGGTATAGCAGTGTCTCGAAGGTTGCCCAACGGAAGTTGGTAGGCGTTCCAGGAGAGCCTCAGCCTCCGGCAAAGCGCGGTATGCTTCGATGCGCTGGTAGAAGAAGTATTGCTGCTCGAACTGACCAAGCAGGGCTAAGTTGCGCTTGAGGCGGGTGTAGTCGCGGAACTCTTGCAGCCACCGGAGACAAACGGAGTGAAACGTCCTGAGGTATATCTCGTTCAGATTGACGCTGACACCAATCTCCGCAAGGCGGTTAGAGGTACGAGTGACAAGCTCCTGCGCGACGGTCATATCACTGACGAGGTGAACGATACGCTCAACAAGTGTGTAAGTCTTGCCCGAACCTACACAGGACATTGCATGAAACGAAAGGAACAACTAATCATGGAAAATGATATTGATAAAACTCGGGAGATAGTGCGTGAAGTTGCTACGCATATGGTGGCATACACTGGTCAGTCACTCATCGGTATCTACGGCTATGTTGGCAATAATTTGTATCGTCTTGTGGGTACGAGTACTCTTTTTGCATTTAATGATCGTACCTACCTTCTGTCTGCCGCACACGTGTTGCGCCACGATGCGAACTACGAATACCTGGCTCATTATGCTGGTCCAGGAGTCCCTCCGCAAAAACTCCATCGAGTGGCAGAGGCGTACGACGATGAACATGATGTTGCTCTAGTTGAGGTGTTCCCAGAGGCCATTGGCCCTACTGGCAAGGTAGCTCTGAGTATCGAGCACTTGGCGGCCGACGCCTCCGACTTGGCAGGCGACCTACTGTTCTTTCTTGGGTTACCAGGTGCTCTCAGCAAAACAGTAGGATTCAATGAACTCCATAGTGATGCTATGGGATATCCGACTCAACTTGCGGTTAACCAAGAAGGTGCTGGCTCTGGCTTCTTTACAATAGACTATGCTGCCGGAGACACCGGGATTGATCTCCAAGGCAACCCTACGCTGGCACCACCTCCGAACGGTGCCAGCGGTTCTGCGCTCTGGCGCACGAATCGGCGTGGTAAACGGCCTGACTGGCGACCAGAGGAGGCAAAAATTGTTGGTGTCCTTACTCGGTGGGTCAAAGAGGAGAAACTGATCGATGTTGCTTCGGTCGAAGCTGTCCACAAGCTTTTCGCAACTCTCGACACAACTTATAAGTCGTCCTCGACCCCACTGGTCGCTTCTGCGGAGAATACAACAAGCTCCCATAACACATAGTTTTATCCATGGCGACGCCTCAGCCTAGATATTCTAGATCATTGCTCTGGCTCTTTTGTTGGTCAAGTTGACGCACCTACCAGTGTTGTCAACTTGACCAGATAGAGACGATAGCCGTGGGGAAGGGAGCCGGATTTGTTCTAATCCCAAATGTCACGCACCCACATAGAAAGTGCACCTCTGCTACTATAGCTGATATAATTTTCAGGTTGAAGTCGCGCGTGAACAACCATAACCATGTCGCCAATAGGATAAGAATATGCCCGTAAATGAAGCCAATTTTTTCTTTCGTAGCCCTCGTTTAGAGCCAAATAGTCCTGAAGTTGTCAGTCAGCTATATCTTCTTCGACGCGACATAGACGCATGCTTTGGTATTGATCCAAACACGGGAAGTCCCATCAATTTTAGAACGATATGGCCAGGAGTTATGGCGATACTAGCAGGGGTTGATTTGCTTGGAAAATTTCTCGCAGGGGATGATACGCAAGGCCAAGTTGGAATCCGATTCCGAGATTTTCTTGAAAAATACTTTGGCCTAAGCAGTACTGATTCAGAAATAATTTATCAACTTCGGAACTCATTACTGCATTCGTTTGGTCTTTATTCCGAAACGAAGACCAAAACTTACAGATTCACTTTACGGGGCGGGCTTTCAGGATTGATTTCAAATCCTGCGGCAGATGAATATCATATAGACGTTGCTCGGCTGTACGACTTATTTGTAACTGCAGTTGATAAATTTCATGCGGACTTAAAAGATACCGCTCATGCCGATTACGCTCAGCGAGATGCTAATTTTATGAAGATGCTTCAGAAGCACGGTGCTATTAGTATTTAATTAAATTCAGTAGTCTCAAAATCGTATTCGCTCTATCTCATCAAGGCTAATTTCTTGCCCACTGCGGTCGTAGAGCTTCGCTGTTCGTGGGTCCGTATGGTTGGCAAGATTCTGGGCCTCCTTGAGGCTACCACCGTTCTCCAGGTAGAGCGTGATGCTGGTCGCCCGGAACGTATGGCACCCGATGATCTTATGCGGCGGTAGAATTGAGAAATGCTTACTCCGTTGCTCGCTCTGGCCCTGGGCGCGATACTGCCGCCGAAGGTCCCTGTGGCGCGCCTGGAGGTGCTTCCAGCACAGATCGCACTAAACGGACGACGGGCAGTGCAGAGAGTCCTGGTGACGGCGGTACTGGCCGACGGCACCCGGCGGGATGTGACGGCGGAGGCGAAGCTCACTGCCTGGCCCCCCTCGCTGGTACGGCTCTCCCAGAACACCGCCTGGCCCTCTGCAGACGGCACGGGGGCGCTAAGGGCAACGCTGGGAACCGCCACGGTGAAGGTTCCGCTGAGCGTGAAGAACATGGCCGCCGCACCGGCCATTTCCTTTGTGAACGATGTGGCGCCGACTCTCGCCCGGCTCGGCTGCAGCGCGGGATCCTGTCACGGCGCGGCATCGGGTAAGGGGGGCTTCAAGCTTTCTCTGAGGGGCTACGCTCCCGATCAGGACTTTGTGGCCATTACCAAAGCCTTCAACGGGCGGCGCATCACGCCTGAGGCTCCCGAGAAAAGCCTGTTTCTTCGCAAACCGCTCGGTGAGCTTCCCCATCGCGGGGGGACCGTGATCGCCCGGAACTCGCCCGAACATCAGCTCTTGCTCGGGTGGCTCCAACAGGGGGCGCCCGGCCCCACCGGCTCGGAGTCTCCGCTGGTGAAACTGGAAGCGCTCCCCGGTGACCGTATGCTCGCGCCCGGCGAGACCCAGCGTATGCTCGTTCGCGCCACCTACGCCGACGGCAGCCGCGAAGATGTAACGCACCGGGCGCTGTTCGCCACGAACGATCCCGCTATCGCGTCGGTGAGCGAAGACGGCATGGCGAAACAGCTCCGCCCAGGCGAGACGGCTATTCTGGCAAAGTACCGCGACAAGCTGACTCTTATCCGATTGAGCGCTCCCTTTCCTAATACCATCAATGAGCGTGCCTTTATGGCCCGCACGAACTACGTAGATGATGCGGTCAATGCGAAGCTCAAGGCGCTCCATATCGAGCCATCCGGCCCTTGTACGGACAGTGAGTTTCTGCGGCGCGCCTATATAGATATCATCGGCACTCTGCCGACCGAGGAGGAAGTGCGCACGTATCTAGAGGATCGTGCAACCAACAAGCGCGAACGGCTTATTGACAGCCTTCTGGCGCGCCCGGAGTTCGGTCAGATATGGGCGCTCAAGCTCGGCGATCTGTTCACGCTGCGCAAGGAGAACATGAGCCGCAAGTACGCCCTGCAGTTTCAAAGCTGGCTGGCCGAGCAACTCAATTCCGGTGTCGGGTGGGATGCTCTGGCCACGAAGATCCTCACGGCATCTGGACCGCTGGAAGACAATCGTGCGGGCCTGTTCTGGATCAGCCGCGTGCCACAGAAACCGGGCCAGGGGTACTGGATACGCAATACGGAGAACTCCACGGAGCTGATCGCGCAGACGTTTCTGGGCCAGCGGATCGGGTGTGCGAAGTGCCATAACCATCCCACTGAAAAATACACCCAGGACGATTACTACCGATTCGCCGCGCTGTTCCACCAGGTGAGCGGAGGCGGGGAGGACGAGGAGGGCATTCCGGAGCGCCTGGAGGCGAAGCACGACCCGAACCTGCGCCACCTGCGAACCAATGAGATCGTGACGCCGAGCCCGCTTGACCGCTCCACGCTGGTCTTCGCCAAAGACGAAGACCGCCGTATTCAGGCCGCCGCCTGGCTCGTGAAGCAGGACGATTTCGCTCGTAACGCCGTGAACCGACTCTGGGCGCGCTGCTTCGGCAAAGGCATCGTGGAGCCGGTAGACGATCTGCGCTCCACGAACCCTGCCAGCAACGAGCCACTGATGCGCGGTCTTGTTAACGAGCTGCGCAAAGCCAACTTCGACCTGAAGGCAGTGCTCAAGACGATCTGCCTCTCCACGACCTACCAGCGCAGTAGTACGGCGAACCAGACCAGTAGGCTCGATACGCGCTACTTTTCTCACTATCTGCCCAGGCGCCTGCCTGCCGAAGAGCTGGCCGACGCGCTGGCTCAGGTCACGGGTGTCCCTGACCGCTACCAGAACCAGCCGGAGGGCACCCGCGCCATCGAGGTCGCCGATGCTGAGATACCGTCGGTGATGCTGGATACGTTTGGTCGCCCGGCCCGAACCCTCTCCGGTGAGTCCGAGCGCACCTGCGAGCCCGCGCTGGGCCAGGCCCTGGCGCTGCTCAACTCGCAGGAAGTCCAGAATAAGCTCGCCAACGGAGAGGGGATTGTCTCCAGACTGGTGAAAGAGAAGAAAACCGACGCTGAGATTCTCGACAGGCTTTTTCTTTTAGCGCTCGCCCGATACCCTCGGCCCCAGGAACGGAAGGCGCTGGAAGGGCAGATTACCGCCGCCAAGAACCGGGAGGAAGCGCTGCAGGATGTTCTCTGGGCACTCCTGAATAGCCCGGAATTTTTCTTCGATCACTGAGGATATACTTTCGCTATGCTGGACGTAAACGCGGGTCAAGAGTACGCACGCTGCGATGGGATGACGCGGCGGGATTTCGTCCGGCTGGGCGCCCTGTCCGCCGTGGGGCTGGGCCTGCCAACGCTGCTGGCGCAAGAAGCCCTGGGCGCCACGGGAAAGCCCCTGGCGAAGAATGTGGTGCTGGTCTATCTGGGCGGCGGACTGACCCACCATGACTCGTTCGACCCCAAGCCCGGTGCGCCCGCCGAGATTCGCGGCAAGTACGGCGTGATTCCCACAAAAATCCCCGGTATCCAGTTCTCCGACAAGATGACGGAGCTGGCGAAGATAACCCATCTCTACGCGCTCTGCAGGGGCCAGGTCACGGGCTCGGATCATCATGAGACAGCGACGCAGTGGATGCTGACAGGCAACACCGGGCTCATGCAGGGAGGCGACTACCCCGCGCTGGGTGCGATCTGCGCCCACGAGCTTCCGCCTCTCAGTACACTGCCTCCGTATGTGGCTATCCCGCGCAACGCCAGCTTTACCTGGGAGCTGGGCAAGGCCGCCTGGCTCGGCGAGCGCTATGAGTCGTTCAAGGCGGGTAACGTGGGCGATAATAACTGGCAGGTCTCGAATCTTTCGCTCCTGCCCGGCGTTGCCGAGGAGCGACTCACCCGCCGCCAGAACATGCGCCGCGCACTGGACAATCTGGCCCGAAAGTTCGAGTACAGCGATGCGCTGACCAGTATGGATAGCTTTCAGCAGAAAGCCGCCCAGATGATCCTCTCCCCCGAGGCTCGGAAAGCCTTCGACCTCAAGGCCGAGTCCGAGCCGACACAGACCCGCTACGGCAAAGACTTCTGGGGCCGACAGCTACTTCTGGCACGGCGGCTAGTGGAGGCGAACACGCGCTTCGTGCTGGTGACGCAGGGAGGCTGGGACCACCACGGCAAGATCTTTGAGGCCTGCGATAAAGACCTCCCGAATCTGGACCGCTCTCTATCTGCGTTTCTTTCCGACATGAACGAGCGAGGTCTGCTCAAAGACACGCTGGTGGCGGTCTACGGAGAGTTCGGGCGGACGAGCAAGATCAACAAAGACGCGGGTCGGGATCACTGGGGGAACGCGGGGTGTATGCTCTTCGCTGGGGCCGGGATTCGCGGAGGGCAGGTGATCGGCGAGACCGACGAACGCGGTGAGTACACCGTCAGCCGCCCGATTCGGCCCATGGAAGTGGCCGCGACGATCTACCACGCCCTGGGAATCGACTACGAGCGCCATCTTGTCTCACCATCCGGGCGGCCTGTGGCGATCCTGCCGGAATGCGATCCCATTAAAGAGCTCTGGTCAGGAGCGTGATCCCGGCGCCTGCGATTATCTTTAGCCGCGATGTGCTTCCGACTCTGCGAACGAGCTGTCTTTCCTGCCACTCCGGACCGAACCCCGCCAGCGGCTACGCGATGGATACGCGGGAGAAGCTGCTGGCAGGTGGGCGACACGGAGTGGCTGTCGTACCCGGCAAGGGCGCTCAGAGCAACTTTCTGCGCTACTGCACCGGGGAGCTAAAGCCCCAGATGCCGCCCGGCGGTGCGCTCGACAAAGTCCAGCTCGGTGTTCTCAAGCGCTGGATCGACGAAGGCGCGAAAACGGACAGCTTTACGGCGGCGACCCCGACTTCCCCCAACGTAGCGTCAACTCCCGTTCCCGTTTTAGGAAGCGCAGGGACAGAAAAGCGCCGCGCCGCTCCTGTAACGGCGCTGGCGCTCTCCCCCGATGGTAAGACGCTCGCGGTCGGCGGCTATCGGTCGGTTCGCCTGCTGGACTCGGCCACCGGCGAGCTGCAGAAATTACTCACAGGCTGCGCCGACCAGGTACAGAGTCTGGCCTGGGATTCGAGTGGGAAACGGCTGGCTGCGGCGGGTGGCATCCCCGGTGAGAGCGGCGAGGTGGTCATCTTCGAGGTCGCGAGCGGCAAGGTCCAGAGGATCTTGACCGGGCATCGCGATGTCGTCGTCGCCGTGGCGTGGCGTAGCGGCAGCGCGGAGCTTGCCACCGGCTCGCTGGACAGGACGGCGGCCATATGGAGCATCGATACCGGGCAGCGCCTGCGGCTGCTCAAAGACCACGCCGATACCGTTCTCGCCGTAGCCTACAGTCCCTCGGGGGAGTTCTTAGCCACTGCGGGCGCGGACAGAACCGCCAAGCTCTACCGAACTCGCGACGGTGTCCGTGTGGCGGCGCTCAACGCCCATCAGGACGCGGTAGTCCGGCTCGCGTTCTCGCCCGATAGCAAGCGGCTGGCGACCGCTTCTGCCGACAAGACCATCCGTGTGTGGAGTGTCAAAGATGGTCCTATCGAGAACCCGGATGTCACCCAGTACGAACCCGACCCCCTCACCGCCTGCGCGTTCTCGCCCGACAACCAGCGGCTCTTCTGGGTCTCGGCAGCGGGAAAAGTGAAAGTCTTTACTGCCGATGGCCGCAACTACCAGATGGAGTTCGCCGACGCGACAGACTGGGTGACAAGCCTGGCCGCCACTCTCGACGGTAAAACGCTGATCGCAGGCACCCTGGATGGAGCGCTTCTCTACTGGGATCTTGCCACGCGAAAGCTTCTCCGGGGCGGCGTATCTCATGCAAGATAAGAAGCCCACGGTCAAAGACCTCCCGATCTTCGGCCTGGTCGCGGGCCAGAGTACGAAATTCACGCTTCAGGGCGAGAACCTTGCCCCCACAGCCATTACCGTCAAAAGCCCCCTTCAGGCGAAACTTCTAGAAAGCAAGCCGGAAAGTGTCACTCTGGAAGTCGCAGTGCCTGCGGACTGCCCCCCTGAGTCGTTCGACCTGACTCTCGTGCATCCCAAAGATAGCCCGATAGTCAAGCTCCCCGTGGTGCTCGCCGCAGCCGTAGAAGTCACGGTAAAGAAGCCCTTGAACAGATTCGAGCAAGCGATGCCGCTCCCGCCTGGTCCCTCGCTCTGGGTGCAGACCACCCTGGACAACGATCAGGCGCACCTGTATCAGCTTCCGTTGAAACGGGGGGAACGGCGAGAGTTCTATGTCACCGGCGCCCGCTCTCCGCTCTCCGACCTCGATGCGCTGATCCGAATCCGAGACTCACGGCGGCGACTTCTGAGCACGGCAGTAGGCCGTCTGCGCAAAGACCGTCGCCTGAACTTCGTCGCCCCGATCGACGGTATCTACTACCTCGAAATCGGGGATGTACAGCAACGCGCCGGTCTCCGAATGCTCTACCGGCTTGTCGTACGCCAGCCGTGAAATCACTTCTTGTGATGAAGCTATGGTATAGCAAAACATGCCTACGATGACGATGCACCCTGCGCTGGCCAGCGACCCCACTCCGGCCATCGCTAATCTCTCCTATGGCCCGTCTCCCCATCAGGTACTGGATGTGTACTTGCCACCGCAGGGCAAAGGTCCCTTTCCCGTAGTGGTCTGGTACGGAGGCATCTGGAAAGCGCTCAAAACGCCACCCGGCGCAGGCGATATCGACACACTCCTTTCGCAGAACTGTGCGCTGGTCGTGGTGGAAACGCGAACGATGGAGGATGCGACCGCCGATGGCGTGGCGGCACCGATCTCCTACGTGATGCTCGATGCCCGCCGCGCCGTTCAGTTCGTGCGACTCCATGCCAGGGAGTATCAACTCGACCCGAACCGAATCGCCACTGCGGGTAGCTCCCAGGGGAGCCTGCCTGCTCTGTATGTAGCGTGCGCGGGAGAGAAGGCAGACCGGCATG
Organism: Armatimonas sp.; assembly: GCA_049840835.1. Lineage (GTDB taxonomy): Bacteria > Armatimonadota > Armatimonadia > Armatimonadales > Armatimonadaceae > JANLTX01. The sequence continues at coordinate 643,795 of JASGJG010000003.1, forward strand.
CCCGAGATCCCATTGAGCGCACTTCAACACGAGTCACCTGCATCGGTGTGTTTCGCGGTCAGCCCAGCATCGACCCGAAGGTCATGCAGGAGTGGGTTCCTGGGGTGGAGTGGGGGGCGCCAGCGCTCGGTTGCAGCTTCCAGGAATCGCTGCAGCGCCGAGAGCAACTGCTACCCATTATCAACCAGTGGTCCCCCGATGCCTTACTGCCGCGCAATAGAAAGAAGACACCGCCGATCTACTTCTACAATAACTGGGGCCTGACCAGGCCACCCGATTGGTCGGAGACAGAGTACCTCGTTCACTCCCCCCGCTGGGCGCTGGGCTTTCAACGACTGGCAAAAGCGCACGGCGTTACCTGCTATGTGGACTTCCCCGGTCACCCACCCGCCAAGTACAAAAGCATGTGGGAGTTCCTGGTCCGAGAACTCAATCCGTGAACCTGCACTTTCGCAGCCTGCTTGCCTGAAAGTGGGCGCCAGGTTGGCGCGCTATGGTGAAAGCAGGATTCTCGCACCGCTGTGTCACAATTAGGCCAACGGTGTCCATCCGCCGCGCACTATGCGGGGCGGAGTCAGCATCTCGGACAGAGGCGCCCCATGAAGATAGGTCTTCGTGATATCGATCCGAATATCGCCAGGCGCATCCGCGAAATGCTCGATTATATGCGGACGATGGGATTTCAAGACCATCAGCACGCGCACACGCCGGAGCAAGAGGCGCAGCTTGTTGCGGCGCGCACCATACTTCAGCGGACAGACATAGTACCGCACGTACTGAGATTGGCATCCAGCGTTGGAGTGGGCTTGCTTACCCTGATTATGGTGGGTAAAGGTATTAATTCTGGCGCGATTCCAGGACCAATGGTAATTGCCGGACCTGCGCTCGGGGGACTAACCTACTGGCTATCCTGGTGGGGGAACAAGCAGAAAAGGGTCGGCGACCTGGATAGATCAATGACCAGCGAAGAGGTACGCGCCGCTGGCTCGGTGATTAAAGCTACACCCTCCGAGACCTCGTATTTCGAATCGCTCGCCCTCATTCTCGAAATCGGCGCTCCACTCGGTGGGCAAACCGGCCAGGACATTCTGTCCGAACTGAACGTGTTGATCGCTCAGTCGCGCCAACTCCAGACACATCGCGACAATCTCAGAGCTGCCACCAACGCCGAGTCTGCCGATGCACTGGTCGCTCAGCGCGAGGATCTTCGGGCTAAACTGTCGCGAACCACCGATGAAGCGGCACGACGGGCGATGGAGCAGAGCATTGCGCTGCTCGAAACCCGCTGTCAGGTGGCGCAAACTCTTCAGCCCAGTCTGGAGCGCGTCGAAGCCCAGCAGGAAGTAATCCTGCAGACCCTTGCGTCCGTCCAATCGAGTCTCGCTCGGATGAAAGTCGCGCCCGACGCGCTCATCGCTCCCGACATCGCCGTGATTCAGAACAGCATTTCGGAAGTCACAGGGCAAACGCGGGCAGTCGAGCAAGCGCTACAGGAAGTCATGTCGATTCGCAGTGAATGAAAACGACATAACCAGGAAACCGACAGAGGGCAAGACAGTGATACTCTGGGACAACGATGGCGTACTGGTGGACACCGAGCGCTGGTATTTCGAGGCTACGCGTGAAGCCTTCGCTGGAGTGGGGGTTACGCTAACTACAGAACTCTATTTCGAGTACTTTCTCTCTCGCTCCAAGGGCACCTCCACATTTGCTGCCACGCAGGGACTGAGCGAAGCGGACATAGCGGCACTATCTGCTTCCCGGAATTTGCGCTACCAACAAATGCTGGAGCAGGAGCAGATCACCATGGACGGTGCCGCCGAAACACTCGCGCTACTGCGCCCACACTTCACCATGGGAATCGTGACCAGCTCCCGGCGTCAGCACTTCGAGGCGATCCATCGTCGGACAGGTCTGCTGGAGTATTTTGACTTTGTCATCGCACATGGGGATTACGAACGGAGTAAGCCAGCGCCAGACCCATATCTCGCCGCTGTTGCTCGGAGTGGGCAGCCTGCCAGCTGCTGCATCGCGATTGAAGACGCGCCCCGTGGACTTCTGGCCGCTCAGGCAGCCACCCTCGATTGTTGGGTCATTCCGACCGAGCTCACCCGGCGCGCGGCATTTTCCGGCGCTTCGCGAGTTCTTGACCGCATTACAGACCTGCCCGCCTTGCTGCTCCATGCAACCTCAGCCTGAAACAGGCCGGGCCAGAGCCTTCTCCACGCTGGCGCGGAGCCGATGGAACTGGTCGGTGCTGAAGCCCGTGGTGGTGGAGACGACTTTGCCGTCTCGCCCGAGCACCACATAGTGGGGAACGTCCATCACACCATATGCCTCGTAGTTGGACTTAGGGCCAACCACCAGCGGCCAGCTGATGTTGAACTCCTTCACGTGGTCTGCAAGTTTCGCGAACTCCTGGTCTTTAGTGATGCCACGCTCGTTTTTGAAGAACCCATAGTAACCGGTCACGCTCACCACCTCCAGGCCCTTGCTCTTCAGCTCGTCGTACAGCTTGCGCATAGCTGGGTATCCTCGCTTACAAAATGGCCACCAGTGCGAGGTAAAGTCCACCACCACGACTTTTCCCTGGAGTGACTCCAGACCTGTAAAATCACCGTAGCCACGCTCTCGGGTAAGAGCCGGGGCCATGTTTCCTACAAGGGCCGCCTGCTTCAGTTTGCTGTCAAGCTGCTGGGCCGCGGGGCTTCCCTCCCCTAGCTTCTGGCGAGCGGCCTTGAGAGCGGCCAGGGCCTCCGCATGCTTACCGGCGCCACCCAGCAGGTCGGCCCGCCCCGTGGCAAGGGATATTCTGGTCTGATCCGCGATGACCTTGTCGGTTTCGGTGGTCAGTTTATCGAAGGGCACTCTGGCCTCCACCTTTGTCAGGAGATCCAGACCCGCCTGCGCACCAAGCTTCTCCGCAACCGTGAAAGCTAGCTCCAGGCCGGTCATCTGAGCGATATGGGTGGCCGCCGCAGGGTATGGGGGCTTGAGCTCGGTAAGCGTGGCCACCAGCGCCTTCGCATCTCCCTGTCGCTGGGCGCTATCGAGAATGACCTGCTGCGCTTCGAACGCATCTTCGGGTGTGGGAAAGGAAGTCAGGAAACGCCTGGCGGCAGTTCGGGCCTCGTCATACTTCTCGGCGAAATAGTAGAGTTGCGCCCAGGACAGGGCCTTTTCCAGCTGGACCGTGGCAGGATCGACATCCTTTACAGCGGCTTTGGCTGTGTCCGCCCGCGTCTTTATGATCGCCGCGATATCCGGCTCCTGCTTCTGCAGCCCCTTCGCATTGTCGGTGCGGATCCGCAAAAGAACGGTGTCCGGATCTTCCGCCCTTGCTAGGGTCGCGGTGCTCGCGATAAGTACAGTGGATGCGAGGAGTAAGGACCACCTTTTCATGAGGGATACCTTCCTCTGAGATGTTGTTGAACTGTGTGTAACATGGCAGTACGAAAGCCTGCGGTTTTCGTTGGCTTTCTCTGTATGTGGAGTAGCATCGTCGCTCTTGCCTTCATTCTTTAGGGCTAGGACGATGCAGCGCCAGACTACCGCGAAAGTACTCTTGCGAATGTTTCAGCGGGCGAAGGGAACAGGAAAGCACTTAGACATCCGAGCGAGCTTTGTACACTCTGACCTTCCGGATCATTGACTGTTTGCCACTCGACGCAAAAGAATCTGCGTTGAGCGACCAGCCATTCAGTCAAAAGAGGGTTTACCTAGAAGCTGTGACAAATATAAGAACCTATCAATTTATTTCGCTTATGGCTAGGAATTCTGACAAACAGCACTATACCTGGACCCGATGGTGGTGTCCGCGCGGGCAATCTTTCATGCGAGACGGCCTCGGCCTAGTCATACCACCTCGCATGATCTCCGAGCCAAATAACCTTTTTTCGTATCCCTCGATAAATGGTGTGCTTCTGCCTTTGGAGGAACTCCTTGGTCATGAGCCGTGCCTCATTTTGCTAGGTGAGCCAGGTATGGGAAAGACTCGGGAGATAGCAGGAGGCTTTGAGAATCTGAGGTGTTCTCTTGACAGAGATGGCGAGTATTCATCTGCCTCCGACAGAGCCTACCTGGTGGATCTGAAGCCTGTTCGGACTTACGATTACCTTAAGGATCGCTTGCTTCGGGCACCAGAGATAGACGAGTGGAAACGTGCAGACTACCGTTTAGACCTGTTTCTAGATGGGCTTGACGAATGCAGACTCGCCATCATTGAACTCAGCGAGATTCTGATTGAATGGCTGAAGGGTCTTCCATTAGACCGACTGCGGCTCCGCATCACCTGCCGGGTAGCGGAATGGCCTAAAGTGTTTGAAGACAGTCTGATTAGCCTGTTTGAAGAAAAGAACTTCGGTGTCTATATCCTTACTCCGCTGACTAGGGATGATGTGCAACTTGCCGTTGAGGCAAATAAGATCAACTCTGATCTGTTCTGGTCACAGATACGTACCGCCGGAGTCCTCCCCCTGGCAAGTCGTCCGATTACACTTTCCTTCTTGATCGCTATGGCGCAACAGGGTGACGACTTCAAAGGCGGTGGTCGACACCTCTTTGAGCGAGGCTGCCTGCTGCTCTGCACTAACGATAGTGATGATATTCGCCTTACCCGCCGACCGTTGACGCCGCAGCAGAGACTTGCGATTGCCTCTCGAATCGCAGCGCTCTGTGTATTCACAAACCGCTATGTCCTTATAGATGGATATCCCACAGATCCCACACCGGAGGGATGCCTCTCCCTCACCGATATCGCTCAGGGCTCTGAGGAAATTGGGGGGAATATGTTTCCGCTTACAGAAGCAGCTGTGCGCGAAACTCTCGACACTGGCCTATTTTCAATAGGGCAGGGCGAAGAGAATACGATTATCTGGGCACATCAAACATTTGCGGAGTACCTTTCTGCACGCTACGTACAAACGTGCTCCTGGGATGATCGTTCCGTAATCAGCCTTCTGTTCGGCTCAAACGCCGACAGTGCAGCGCTTGTGCCGCAGCTTTCGGAGACGGCAGCTTGGGTTGCTCTGGATCGCCCGGAGATATTTCATCGGATTCTGACTCACTCGCCGGACGCGCTGCTACGTAGCGATGTCGCTTTGGCCGATATCGAGGCTCGGTCTAACCTCGTCAAACGTTTGCTTGAAGCTGCCGAAGCACAGGAGGTATTTCCCGAGCATCTCGATTACCGGGGACTGGAACGGCTGGACCATCCCGGCATTGCAGAACAACTACGCCCCTATCTCAAAGCTACGCAAGCTAAGAAGAACTCTGAAAGTCGGCTGCTTGCTATTGAAATTGCCGACAGCAATCATGGGGCAGGAGTGACAGAGGATCTAATTTCTCTGGTGCTCAACGAGGAAGAGGAGCTACATTTCCGTGTGCGGGCCTGCCATGCTATCTCCCATTTGGGAAATTTAGCAGTGAAGTCACAGCTTCGTCCGTTAATTACGAAAGATTGGACTAATGATCCAGAAGACCAGTTGCGCGGTGTCGTTCTCAAGTGTCTCTGGCCTGACTCCTTATCTGCTGACGAACTTTTCTCCCTGCTTACGCCCCCGAAGTACAAGTCGGCGTTCAAGGCTTACCAGGTTTTCCTTAGGAGCCATTCTCTGGCGGTGAACCTCGATGCTACTGGTGTGCGAATCGGCTTGGAATGGGTGCTCCACAATTTCGGTCAGGGATTTGGGCAATATATCCAGGGGGTCTGCGAAAAGGTTTGCAACCGCGCCTGGCAGCTCTGGCAGGAGCCAAATATCCTTCCAGCTCTTGCTAATGTAGGGTATGCCCTTATGTGTAAACAACATTACCCTTTACTTGGTCTGGAGCAATCCGAGAGTTGGACTCTCGGGCAATCTGAGGATTGGGTACAGTGGCAATCGGACCCTGGCAGGGTTCGTACTTTCTTTGCTTTGCTGATGAAGCGATGTGCTCAAGAAGACCAGTTCTATGCCTTGGCACATGATACCCGGCTTCTTGTTATGCCAAGAGACTTTGCCTGGCTCCTGCAACAATACGAACAGGCCGAAGGCATTCTGAAGCATGGTTACCATAGTACTATTACAGCTTATGCTCGCTGGGGATACCGAAGTTTTTCGGTTGCTATGGGACGTATATAACCGTGATACCGAACTTCAAAAAAGCTGCAAAAATCTATTTGCTACTGATCTCAACTCATCGTTTGCTCACGATTATAAGACAGCCTACCAATCCTTAATAAGCAGCCAAACACAAGCCAAAATCGAGATAGTTACGGATGAGGACTTTGAAACGTTCGTCGCGCACATTGCGGAGGATCTTGGCAAGGTTCAGGAATCCGCAAAGATTGAATGGTGGCATTTCGATGAGCGCTATCTTACAGTCAAGGAACTTGTTTCCAAAGATCGTATTTACAAAGACGAAATCACTTTTTCTGTTTCTGAGCAACTTGCCTGGCGTCTAGCCGATGGTACGCTACGAACTACTATTCTGAAGCTTTCCGAGCAATATATCGTCGATTTCATTCCAAATAATGAGTGGGTTGGATCAACCGACATTTGGCATCCCGCGTTTGCTGCCTGCCGCGCCCTCGTTCTTCTCCGTGAAACTGCTCCCGCACAATATGCGGCGCTTTCCCACCGAAACCTGGGTCAAGTGGATTCCCACACTGATTTACATCACGGAATTTGCCGACGTCGAGGATTGGGAGAAACTCACTGTGGTGATACACGATGCGTTCCGGGTGGCACCAGTAGAGTTTCAGATGGCGCTTCTAGTTGATTTGCGTCGAATGTCTCCCACTGATGCGGAATGGAAACCTCTTTCCATCGTTATGATGCTTCAGAATCGGCTACTTTTTGAATCAGTGCTTGAGGCGCTTGAGGACATTTCATTGATGCCCTCTACCCTTGGTAGAACTTACGCAAGTATCCTTAGTGCCACTGCGGAAAACGTTGACTATGCCGACGTTTACCACGCAGCCTTCGACGCCATGTTCAGCCGCATGAATCTGTATTTTGAGGATGACAGCGAGCGCGAGGTTGCCATTGCACTGGCGCAGGCAATACTAACTAGTACAGAATCGGAAGATTTGCTAACCACCTGGCGCCGGATTCGCGAGGATTCCCTATTCTCTTGTGAAGTTATTGAGGGAATTGCCTCAAGAGGCATTTTGCCCGATAAATTGGCCCGTTTGCCCGAAGCGGAGATTGCCGACTTCTTTCTTTGGTACTACGACCAATACCCGCCACATGAAGATCCTAAACCGGGTCCGGACGATGCACTCATGCGACCAGTCACAGTGCGAGACGACTTAGGCTCTTTCCGCAGCAGAATTATAGGCATACTCCAAGAGAAGGGAACACAAGAGGCTGTGTCCGAGATGGAGCGAATCGTTCGCACGTTACCGGAGGATCGTTGGCTTGCTCGTATGCTTCAGCAGACCCGCTTTGAGATGAGATTCCGCGCCTGGAACCCACCCAACCCCATCGAGCTTCTGGAGCTTAGTCAACGGGCAGGTGCCCGCCTCGTTTCTAATGCCGACCAGCTTCTAGATGTTCTTATGGAATCTTTGGAGAGGCTCCAACAGGACTTGGGCGATGAAGGTGTCCCCGCACAGTTCCTCTGGGATACGCGTTCTCGAGAACCAAAAGAAGAGGAAGCACTCTCCGATTTCATCGCGTACCACTTCAAGCGTGACCTCAGCAGGTTTGGTCCCATCGTGGCACGGGAGGTGCAAATTAGACGCCGCCTGATGGATAGTCAGGAAGGCGAACGAACCGATATTCAAGTAAGCGTTCAGGTGCCATCAGTCGCGGCAGCTGGTTTAACTTGGATAAGTGTCATTATTGAGGTCAAAGGCGACTGGAATCCTGAAGTAGAAACGGCTATGCAAGTGCAGCTTGTAGACCGCTATCTCGAAAAAAATTCCTGTCAACACGGCCTTTTTGTCGTGGTGTGGATGAAACTTAAGAAAGTAACCAGCAGTGGACGAGGCCGTCCTCCAAAATATACGCTTGCCACACTACGGTCAACTCTTACCACACAAGCAAAAACGCTTTCGAATCCGACGCGCCGCATAGAAGCATTCGTTTTAGACGCATCAGTATAGTCTCTATTCATAAATTTCTATGATGCGGCATGGAGTCCCAACCGGAGGAGCCATTTGCAGCCATGGAAGATCCTCTGGAGGAGACCAACGCGATGATGCGTAATCTGTGAGGCACGCCAGGAGTGCGAAGAGAAATCAATGATGAAACGGATCGGGTGGCTATCCACTGCCCTCTTTGGGGCGCTACTGCTGGCGTCCAACACCGCCTCGAAAATGCCCGCACCACAGCAGGCCACCAGCTCGACAGAATGGCCCGCCTATGGTGGTGGACCAGACTCCATTCGCTACTCCCCACTCACGCAGATAGACCGCTCGAATGTGAGCCAGCTCCAGGTCGCCTGGACCTACGATTGCGAGGAGGGACCGGGCAGCACCCAAACCCAGCCGCTGGTTGTCGGCGGCGTGCTGTACGCCGTCACGCCGCAGCATAAGATCGTGGCGCTGGATGCTGCCACAGGAAAGCCAGCTCTGGAAATTCGATTCTGGCATTGTCGGGCGTGGCCCCAATCGCGGCGTCTCGTACTGGACGGAGGGCAGTGAGCGACGTATCTTCGCCGCTGCCACGCACTTTGTCTATGCACTGGACCCCGCCACTGGCCAGCCGATTCCCAGTTTCGGTGTGAACGGGCGAATCGATCTGCGCGAAGGGCTCGGTCGTGACCCCGCCAAGCAGTCCTTGATTCTGACCAGCCCTGGGGTTGTGTACAAGGATGTCATCATCGTTGGGGGGCGGGTCTCCGAAGGGCTGCCTGCGACTCCCGGCGATATCCGCGCCTACGATGTCCGTACGGGCAAGCTACGCTGGTCGTTCCATACGATTCCCCACCCCGGTGAGTTCGGCTACAAGACCTGGCCAAAGCTATCGTGGAAGGTATCCGGCTCCGCGAACAACTGGGCGGGAATGACTGTAGACGCCACTCGGGGCCTGGTATTCGTGCCGACCGGGTCTGCGGCGAGCGATTTCTATGGGGCCGACCGCGTAGGCGACGACCTTTTCGCCAACAGCCTGGTCGCTCTAGATGCGAATACCGGCAAGCGGGTCTGGCACTTCCAGGCGATCAAGCACGATATCTGGGACCGTGATTTCCCCGCGCCCCCCGCACTGATTCGTGTGAAGCGTGGCAAGAACTGGGTGGATGCCGTGGCGCAGACCACCAAGACCGGGCATGTCTACGTCTTCGACCGCAAGAATGGGAAGCCGCTCTTCCCCATCAAGTACAAGAAGTATCCGCCGAGCGATGTCCCCGGCGAAGTAGCCTCTAAGACCCAGCCCCTGCCCACGAAACCCGCGCCGTTTGCCCGGCAGGCCCTCACGGAAGACCAGTTGACTGACCGCACTCCCGAGGCGCATCGCTTCGCTCTGGAGAAGTTCAAGACGTTTTATGGGGGTGGTCCCTTCGTGCCGTTCAAGGTAGGGCAGGAGACGATTATCTTCCCCGGTTTCGATGGCGGCGCAGAATGGGGCGGGCCTGCCTTCGACCCGGAGACGGGCCTGCTCTACGTGAACGCGAACGAGATGGCATGGACATCCAGCCTGGCGAAGAACGATACGGTCAAAACGGCGCGCCAGCTCTATCTCCAGAACTGCGCCAACTGCCACGGCGATACCATGGCGGGCTCTCCCCCACAGCTCCCCAAACTGCTGAACATGGGGCCGAAGTGGGACGAAGCCGCTATTTTCAAGATCACCCGCCAGGGTGCGGGACGCATGCCGGGCTACCCGAACCTCTCCGATGCGGAGATCACGGCTATCGCAAAGTACATTCTGAGCGGCGAGAGCAAACCTATCGAGTCCGACGAGCAGGCCGCCGTAGCGCAGGACTATCGCTTCACCGGGTATCGCAAGTTCCTGGATCAGGAGGGCTACCCGGCGATCAAGCCACCCTGGGGCACGCTGAACGCGATCAACCTGAATACCGGCGAGTACGCCTGGAAGATACCCTTCGGTGAGTACCCGGAGCTAGCGGAAAAAGGGATGAAAGACACTGGCAGCGAGAGCTACGGCGGCCCCGTGGTCACGGCGGGCGGGCTGGTCTTTATCGCGGCCACGAACTACGACCGTAAGCTGCGGGCCTTCGATAAGAGCACGGGCAAGCTCCTCTGGGAGACCACGCTTCCGTTCTCGTCCAACGCTACTCCCGCCGTCTACTCTGCCGGTGGACGTCAGTTCGTGGTGGTCTGCGCGGAGGGCAGTAAAGGGCGTGGGAATGATCCGAAGGGCGGCAAGTATATTGCCTTCGCACTGCCCGAGGCGAAACGGTAATCGAAAGGCAGGCTGGCAGTGAGTGAGCTAATAAAAAATAAGCATCACCTCGTTGTTGGACTGATGCTTCTAGCCTCGTTTTCTTGCTCCTTGTTTTCCTGGTACTGTCAAAAAAAGTACGCAGAGGAGCTTTCTCGTGCCTATGCGCTTTCCCGTGAAGAGTTCGAATTCCTCGCAGCCGTACCACCTTACTCTGGCGAAAGTCTGTCTGATGCGTTGCGTGAGGCTAAAATTCCACATTACTTTCATGGGTCTCTTGCTATGGGATTTTTTGTAAAGCCATCACATGCTGAGCGTGCTAAGATCGTCATTAAAGAGCACGGTGCTCGGCATCGTTACAAGCCTATTTTTGGTAAGAAATACCAATAATAGACGCGTATAATATGGGCTCTCCTGCTCTAATAAGCTTCTTCGTCCTCAGAGACTGTGCTGTGCCGGTCGCGGCGCTCCAATTTTTTGTCTTGTTGGCCGTGAGAGTTGTACGCCACTGTCCCAAATTCGTCCTCGATATTGTGCCGCATCGCTTCAATTTGCCCTGAAGTCATGGGCTCAAACGCAACCCCTTCTGGCTGGAAGCGAATGGTCTCGGGAGACAGCTCAGCACGCAGAAAGGCGCTCCGGACTCCTTGCTTTTTGCTGGTATTGAGTTCAAGCCCTTCCCAGCCGCTTACCTGAATGACAAAGGCATAGCTCGGCCAGCCTTGCCGCACGCCCTGCATTCCCTTCCACGACCCAGAGCTTCTGAAACGCACTGTCTATATCCACGGTGCTATATCGGCGCATAAGGTAGGGAATAATAAAGACAATGACCCCGGAGCAGAACGAGCAGTGGCGCCAGGCTATCAACCCTCTGGACTATCTGGACTTCCACGCGATTTCCTACGAAGGAGTGGAAGAATCAACAGCAAGGCTAAGAGAACTGGGGGCGCCTGGCTGGACAACCAGGACCCGCTTCACGCTGCTTACCTCCGTGCCCAAGAGCCCAGCGCTACCAGATTGCTCGCTGCTCTTCCCTGAGTTCGCCCTACGCTCGGAAGTGGCTCTGGTGGGGCTGCAGCTCCTATACCCGGACCAGGCGGAAGCGGCTGTGGTCTATCAGCGCATCCTGAAGCTATTTCTGCACAATGCGCTGCTACCCCTTGCCGTTTTGCCGGAAATAGAGAGGTTTTGCCAGCTCTGCGCAAATCCAAACAGCACGCGGCAGGAATGGGAAGCCCTTGGAGCTGAGAAGACCTCATTCTCAAAATTGTACTACCGGCATGAAGACTGGTGGGGAGCGGCAAAGATTCACGAGGGAGCTTGTTGGTTTCTTTACTACCAGCAGGAAGACGGGTGGGAAGCGACTCACCACGATTTCGGGGCGATGCTGCTTCTCGTCTACGGAAAACCACTGGAATTAATGTGGCGAGACTTTCTTTCAAAACAGCGAGAAGGTATACCGATTCACTCATTGACTACCCATTTCCTGAATGCACTCGAGACCGAATGCCCTCCCCCGGACTGGCTACCGTTGCTATGACCCAGGAGCAAAATGAGCAGTGGCAGCAGGCAATAAACCCACTGGACTATTTGGATTTCCATGCACTGTCTACCGAAGGATTGAGTGCGTCTTATGCTCGGTTAACCAGCCTGCCAGTACCAGCATGGGGTTGTGAGCTTCGGACGCTGCTGATCGGCTTAGATTGGTCAGATAAGAAAAAGGAAGCGCGGGTACCCGAGTTCGCCCTACGCTCTGAGGTTGCTCTGGTAGGGCTTGCGGTGGGCAACCCTTCCCCGGCGGAGGCGGAGGCAGTCTATCACCGGCTCCTCGTGCGCTTCGTGTGGGAGACGCTACATCCCTTCGTAGAGTATGCCCAGCAAGCGGACCGCTATCGCAAAGATGGCTACAAACCGCTGGTAAAGTTACACCAACTCTGCGAGTGTTTCGATAAAGAGGGAGGTGCTATGCGGTGGCCCAGACATCTGGAGCCATTCTCTAAAAGGGTGCTTAACCCATTTCTGGAGCGCATCTCTGGAACCTTTGACAAAACAGGCGAGCAGGAAATTCACTCAGCCCGCGACCTGAGCTATAAGCTACACGGAACCCTCACAAGCATTCTGCGCTCCAAGGTATCCATACAGGGAGAACTGCCCTATCCCTGGGGTGTGACAGGTCTCGTAGGAAACCTGGTTGGGCAACATGATCAGATACAGTGCAATGACCCAAACTATGGGGAAACGAGCGCCGATACTTACACGTATCTGATCGCCTCTGCCTACCTAGCTGCCCTGGAAGCCCAGTGCCCACCACCAGACTGGCTGCCAACTCTATGTCCATGACCCAAGAGCAGAACGAGCAGTGGCAGAGCGCTATTAATCCATTGGATTATCTGGATTTCCATGCACTTTCCGAGGCTGGATCGTGCGAGTCTGAGACACGGCTGGCAACATGGGGAGTACCAGCATGGGCCGTTAAGCTGCGGGCACAACTAATCACCTTAGGCTGGCTAAAAAGTATAAATGAGATGTGGGTGCCCAGCTTTGCTCTGCGTTCCGAGACCGCCTTGATTGGTTTGCAGATTCGGTATCCCACCCATACTTTGGCAGAGCTTACCTATCCACGCCTTTTTATTCGCTTCATCACCATAGTGCTGCGCCCCTTCGTGGAGTATGCTCAGCAGGCGGACTGGTACCGCAGGAATGGTTATAAACCGCTGATAAAGCTATATCAGCTATGCGAGCGCTATCGCGCAATAGGTAATGTTGCAGGGTGGCCGAAGTACCTGGAACCGTTTCCTAAAAGAGTGCTTCGTGAATTTCTGGCGTCCTGTCCTCCCTTACCCTGGGACCGGATCAAATCGGAATCGGAAGAATCGGCAGCGTCTGAAATTTACTGGGCCTATTACCACTCCCAGGATTTGCTTAAGGCCATCCCCAGCCTTCTTAACCCTAATGCGTCTACGATCAGAGATAAGTCAGTGACTTCAGCCCCGGCACGCTTCGCACATAATATGGCAACACAATACATGCTGGGCCTTGAGGATAGCACAGAGCGCGAACGGAAACATACAGATAGGATAGCTGCCGCCTTCCTCGCCGCACTCGAAGCCGAGTGCCCACCACCAGATTGGCTGCCCAGAATATAGCCACAAGCCTAATAGGAAATTCCTCCACCTGGAGCGAACACAACAGGAATGCTTCTAAAAACAGGCCAAATAAGGCGGCAATGGCTTACTGATGTTCTGCGCTTGTTCCTGGCTTTCGCCTTGCTTCCCTATGGCATTTCAAAATTGACCAACACCCAGTTTCCTCATGATCTCCGCTTCTTCGAGGATGCTACTGAGCGACTGCATGGACAGTCGCTTCAGCACCTAGATGGACTGTCTGTGTTTCTACTTTTTTTTTCGTTTAGTCGGCCCTACCAAATCCTTACCGGACTTATTGAGATTCTAGCGGCCTGCCTGTTGCTATGGCGTAAAACATGGCCGCTTGGTGCCATCACCTACCTGATGGTAATGACCAATGTACTTCTGGTGGATCTCTGTTACAGCGTATGGCTCAACGGAACTTTAATGGCTGGCGTGATGATGGCAGGCATTCTTCTACTCGTTGGCTTAGAGCGGTTACGATTCCTTGGAAGCATCCGCGCACTACTCACTGATCCTGCCGAAAAAGGACAAACAGTAGAAGATGCGACCGTTCTGGGTAACACATCTCCTAAACATCCTTCATGGCGGTACTGGCTTCAGGTGACAATCATAGCTCTTATTGTACTTTTCGCTGTGATGCTCTCCCTTGAGTTCTTGGCGGACAAGCTAACCAAAATCTAACGGTGATCTTTTAAGGCGCCCCTCTGCCATCAGTAGCGAACTTTACTCTCATCCGGATTGGCTACCTGGAGTGTAGCCACTAGCTTATTGGATTTGGTTGGGCGAGTCGTATTAGTTCCGGTGCGGCAAGGCGCAGTCCCTGGTAGGCGGGTACTTCGTTGAACCGACGATGCTCCTCCCAGTCGTCGCGGGCCTGCCGTATCTCCTCGGGGGTGCGTGCCACGAAGTTCCACCACATCAAGATGGTTTCGGGAAAGGGTGGGCCGCCAAGGAGTAGCACCCGCGCTCCCTCTCGGCTTGCCAGGGTTACCTCGGCGCGCTGGGTGCCAAGATAGTACAGAGTGTCTGATTCCAGTGGCTGTCCTTCTAGCGTGCAGTCGCCTGTAAGAATCAGAATGCCGTGCTCATGCTGAGGCTGCAGGGGAACGGTGGCGCAGTGGTCAGGGTGTATTTGCAGGTCCGCTGCCACGAGGTCTGAGAAGTGGTGGGCGGGTGACGTAATCCCTCCAAGCATGCCAGAGAACACCTGCGCAATCGCCCCAGGAACCTCCAGCGCGGGGACTTCTAAAACATGCTGAAACGACGGTGCTCCGTGCCGATGCGATTCGGGCAGCGCGGTCCAGAGCTGTACTCCGTTGAGCCGACCGGTATTCTGGTTGGGGGTTCGCTCGGCGTGTGCAATGGCGTGGCCCGCCGTCATCACGTTCACGCCGCCCGGACGCAGGAGCGCTTCCTGGGCCAAGCTGTCATCGTGCAAGATCTCCCCATCTAGCAGCCAGCTTACTGTCTGCAACCCGATATGTGGGTGGGGTGCGACATCCATGGGGGCGGCTTCTCTATCGAACGTAAGCGGCCCGAAGCGGTCGAGGAAGCACCAGGGACCGATCAGGCGCCGCCCCCGCACGGGAAGCGCACGGAGAATCGGAAGCTCGCCGAGCTTCTGGGAACGCGCGGGGTAAGACTCGAACTGTGGGTGGGCCGCTCCCAGCGCGATACAGGGCTCCGCAGCAACGGTTGGTTTGGACATGACGGACTCGCTTCCTTATTATGAGTATAGCGAATAGAGGCTATCCCTTGCTCTGGGTAGTATGGTAACCCTCGTTGTGAATCCGTTCCCCTGATAGGCCTAGCACGAAAATCGTGCGGCTCGAGGGCGAAGCGCCAACGCTCCTCCGGAGCGGAGAATCCGGAAAACTCATATAAATGGGTTTTGCCTCCGAAGGAGGCTTAGCCGAAGGCTCTTGAGCCGCACGATTTTCGTGCTAGGCCTATCAGGTCAAACACGCTCACAATTGGAACTAATTATAGTGGCGGCTGTATTAGCGATGAAAAGAAAATGAGCACAACACTGGAACTCGGACTGGATACTTTTGGAGACGTTACTCAGGGAGCCGACGGGCAACCGCTCTCGCACGCACAGGTAATCCGGAATGTCATCGCGGAGGGGATACTCGCAGACGAAGTGGGGATCGATTTCTTCGGCGTCGGTGAGCACCATCGGGAAGACTTTGCTATCTCATCTCCAGAGACAGTGCTGGCTGCCATTGCCGGGCAGACCACTCACATCCGCCTGGGTTCCGCCGTGACGGTGCTAAGCTCGGATGACCCTCTACGGGTCTTCCAACGTTTCTCTACTCTCGATGCAATATCTAACGGAAGAGCGGAAGTCATACTGGGCCGTGGTTCTTTTACCGAGTCCTTCCCTCTCTTCGGATACGAGCTTGACCAGTACAGCACGCTTTTCGAGGAGAAGCTGAACCTGTTTGTGGCTGCTCTGGAGCAGGATCGCACAGGCGAGCCACTGAGCTGGAGTGGCACCACACGTCGCCCGGTCACGAAGCAGCGCGTCTATCCCAGTACCGAGCACGGACATCTCAGCACCTGGATCGGTGTTGGCGGTAGTCCGGAGTCGGTGGTGCGTGCGGCGCACTACGGGCTGCCCCTAGTGCTCGCTATCATCGGGGGCGATCCTGGTCGCTTCGCTCCCTATGTGGAGCTGTACCATCGTGCGCTGGAGCAGAACGGAATGGAGCCTCTACCTGTGGCGGTGCACTCACCGGGGCATGTGGCGGAAACAGACGAGCAGGCGCGCGAGGAGCTCTGGGAGCCGTATCGCGAGATGATCAACCGCATCGGTAAGGAGCGTGGGTGGCCGCCTACCACCCGAGCCCAGTTCGAGCGCGAGATCGAAGGTGGCTCGCTTTACGTCGGCTCACCCGAGACTGTGGCCCGCAAGATAGCCACCACGGCGAAGGCTCTGGGCATATCCCGCTTCGATATGAAGTACAGCGCCGGGCCACTCGCCCACCCGCTTGGCTGCTGCGCAGTATCGAGCTCTATGGAAAGCAGGTCATTCCGCGAGTCCGTGAGCTACTCGCCACCTGACAGCAGGACGCTAATCGAACGCCCCGGAGAGAAAGCTCTCCGGGGCGTTCCTATTTAGAAGCAGATTCACTCTCCTGCTTGCGGGCCGCGCGTCGCCTCTGCTCTGCAAGGGGGACGTACCTCTTCAGCGCTTCTTTGAGAGCCGGGAGAGGTGACCAGAGAAGTACTTCAGGTAGTCGTAGTCACCCCATATGCCTTGCCCATAGAAAGTAGACAGGTGGGCGTGCGGATGGAGCCGCTCCAGCAACGCCACAGGGAATCCCGCCACGGGAGTGCCTTCCGGGGCAGCTTTCTTTGGTGCGTGGGTTAGCTGTTCCGTAGGGATGATAGCGGCGAGCTCGTCGTGCTGGAGAAGCAAATAGCCGTCTTCCGTCGTTACCAAGACCATGCCGTCTGACGGGCGTGGTATAGCCGAAGAGCAGCGGATCTCCGTCTCGCGGCCACTGCAAAAGAAAAACGTGTGGTTCCCCATCCTCTTTGGGGGATCAATAGTCATGGTGATGTACTCCGGGGCAGTATCGCGCAGCGAGCCTTGCTATCTAAAACCCTACTGTCGAATTCGCCGATTGTTCCTCGATATAATTCTAAGGGAGAGACCGGCATGACAGACCCCTTCAAAAAGCTCGCTCCTCGATGGAAGTTCGTTCTCTTTCTAGCGGCCATAATTGTGGTTGCCGAGGCACGTTTCTATTACGACATGCATTGCGTCCGCTATTTCGTCTCCGCGCCGCTCTGGGTGTACTACGCAACTTCCCCTATTTTCGTCGGCGCTCTCTGTCTGTGCGGCAGTATCGTTTGGTTTTGCCTTGGTATTTTAGCGCGATGCTGGGTCTGGCTACTTCAGAGGGCAAAGAGGACGGTATAGAACGTTTCGCTCACAGGCTAATGCCTACTCGTTAATCTGGGATTCCTTGCTCGATCCTGATGTCACCAGTTCTTCCTCCTCGGAAAGCACATAGTACTTGCCATAGTAGCCTGGCATCGGCATGCAGTTGAGTACGGTTCCCACCACCTGTGCCCGACAGCGTTTCAGCAGGTCCGCCGTTCGTTGAACGTGAGCTCTCTTCGTCTCTCCTGCCCAAATGACCAGCAGAACGCCATCAGTGGCGTGGGCTAAGGCGCAGGTGTCGGCGACGGCCAGGACCGGAGCCGTATCGATTACCACGATGTCGCTCTGCGCCTTCAACTTCTCCAGCAGTTGTTCCATCTCTGGGGAACCGATCAGCTCGGTGGGTATGGTGGAGGGCGTTCCCGATGTGATGAGGGAGACGCCCTCCACACCAGATGGGCGCAATACCTGGTCGAGTGAGTGCGTTCCCAGGAGAAGGTCCGTGAGTCCGGGCCGGGCCTCCACCTGCAAGAGTTTGTGCTGCCTGGGCCGGCGCAGATCGGCGTCTATCAGAATAACCCGTTTCTTGTCTTTCGCGAGGGCCATGGCAAGGTTTGCGGCGGCGGTGGACTTGCCTTCGGCTGGAACGGACGACGTGATTACGAGTGTCTTCAGCGGCACCTCTTTGCAGAAGCGCAGATGGGTACGCAACGATCGGTAGGATTCCATCAACGGGGAGAAATGGCTCATGTCGCCGAGCAAGCGTAGCGGCTCTTCCGAAATCATCGGTATAAAGCCCAGTACCGGTACGCCCAGCAAGGACTCAGCCTCTTCAAAACTGGAGAATGTCTCGGGGTCGTTTTCTGTCATCGTCACCACCTCTTTCGTCAATGCCGTGGGAGCGGGTATATCCACGGAAGCCTTCTTACCTGGCCTCGCCCCCTCGTCTCCCAGCTGCGCCCGCAGGCGAAGTAATGCCTCATGCACCTGATACTTCACCGTTCCTACGGGGATATCCAGCATCTTTGCCGCTTCTGCGCAGGTGAACCCATCCGCCTTTACCAAAAGGAAAGCGGCGCGCTGGGCATCAGACAGTGTCGCTGAGAGCGTTGCGAAGCTCCAGCCGGGTATGGGCCTGGTGCGCCATATCTAGCGCTCCTGTCAGTGTTGCCTCCTCCTCTACATCGTCCCAGCCAACCGTCTCCTGTCGTGAATCACTGCGGATCTGCCCCCAGCGATAGAGAGCGATTCGGTACAGGTACGTGGTCAGCGACGACCTGCCTTCAAAGCGATGCAAGTTGCGGTAAGCGGCCACAAAGACATCTTGCTTCAGGTCTTCCGCGTCCGTTATCTTCCCGCAAAGGCGGAGTCCGAAGAGGTAGAGGCGCGGCCCATACGTTGCGTACAACTCATCGAACGCGCCCGCTCGCCTCGCCGGAACCGCTCCAATTGTTGTTTCTCCTCTTCCTCCTGGCTCATGGAAAGGCTTTCACCAATACAGTGTGCCATAGCCTTCGAATGGTTGGGTTCGCTAGAAATATATTTCCGCGCTACCAGGGTTCAAAGAAAAGAGAGGTGAATAGAGAGCCATGAAAGTCCGAATTGCCTGTCTCTGTCTCGCGCTGTGTGGTGCGCTAACTGCCGGTAACTCGGCGTTTTCCAGGGGGCCAGAGAAGAATGCGGCGTCCTTCTCGTTTTCCAGCGTCCCCTACTTTCACCGCTTCTCCCAAAACGACCAGCACGAGTACACGCCCGCCAAGCAGGAGAATCTGAAAGTCTGGAAAGACATGGTGACAATCAACCGCTATCCCAAAGTGAAAGACGGAGAAGCGCTCGCTGCTACGGCTAACTCAGTACTGGAGAACTATAAAGCCGCCAAAGGTCTGGTTCTTCGCACGAGCTCGGTTCCAAGAACCAAAGACAAACCTGCGGAGCATCTGATTGCCGTGGTCTTTGGCCGACCGGAGTTTGTAGAGGCTGCCTTCGCCCGGTTCCGAATGCAGGGTGGCATGGGGATGTCCGTGGTCTATTCCCACCGTATCTATGGCAAGAAGGCGGGCGACCAGATGAGCGCGTGGCTCAAAAAGAATGGTCCGGCAACAGAGAAAACCCTGATGAAGTGGGAGCAGCTGCCAAAGCTACCTACCTCGAAGTAATCCTACTTTGTTACCCGGTAGTGAAACCCCACACTGCCAGCGGCGAACGGCACCGTTTCTAGAAGCTGCAGCTCGGTTCGGCTCAGACCCGCCGGGAACATAGGCGTGCCTGCGCCAAGGAGAACCGGGCTGAGGGTCATAACAATCTCATCTACCAGTCCGGCTTCCAGGCAGGAGTGAGTCAGGCCTGGGCTGCCAAAGATCATGAGGTCTTTGCCTTCGCCCTGCTTCAGCGCTGTCAGTTCACTGGTCAGATTGCTGCCGGAGATAAGGCGGGGCGCTTGGGCTGCCCAGCTCGGTTTTGGAGCGGGAGAAGACAATCTTTTCCGCATTGGCGTACCAGCGGGCGTGCCGCAGAGAATGCCCGGTCTCGGTCTGATCATTGAGCACCGATGGCCAGTAGGACTCCATTATGGCGAAGGTTTTGGGACCATAGAGCGCGATGCCTACCTGCGAGATAAAGCGATCTGTGAACTCGAAGACAGGCTCCTCGATCTTGATCCAATCCATCTCCGCATTCGGGTCTCTTCTCCATAGCCATCCAGCGATAGGTGCATCAGGGATACAACTTTTCTCATATGGCAATGCACTGGCGCTCTGCCGGTCAATACGGAAAGGGGAATTCAGGAAAGGATTCTGTTGCAGTACTATAGGCGGTTAATGCGGCGGCTCTATTCCTGCCCTTCTAATAGGGTGCCGATTCTTGCTTGGCCCGATATTGTTTCTGGATGCGTGGGATGGTCATACCTGGGTCTGGTTTGGCCTCGGGCTGATTGCGGCTCTACTTTCCGATATTTTCGATGGAGTCGACATTCGCGCGGCGTCTCGGTGTTCGGCAACACCAAAACTACGCGAAGTCGATAGCTGGGTAGATGGTTGGTTCTGCCTCTTGATAGCAGCCAGTGCCTGGGTAGCCCATCGGGAAACTATCGTCGCTTTCGCACCGCTGATTATCGCCTGGCTTGCCACGGATTTGCTGGCACTTACCTTCGATTGGCTCAAGTACTGCTGCTTTGCCTCGTACCATGCTTACAGCTCTAAACTGGCGGGCCTGCTTTTGTTTCTGGGCCGGTCTTTGCCCTATTTGTTACAGGGGCGAGTTCTCTTCTTGCTGGGGTTAGCACTCGTTGTGTCGATTATCAGCCATCTGGAACTGATGGTTATTACCGCGTATCCTGCCCGAATGGACACCGGATGTTTTGAGTTTCTGGCATGCAGTGCGATTGCAAAAAACAAAGTAGCGCTATAATTGACCGATTTTCACGGGAAGCCAGGAAGAACAAGAGAGTGGATATTTCCTATCGGGAAGCTAGAGTCGAAGATGCAGCTGGAATTGCCATCGTCGAAGTCGCTTCACAGCAATTTGGATACCGTGACTTTCTGCCTGCCGCACATCTGGACGGTATGTCTACTGATGACCAACAACAACGCTGGCAGGGTGCATTGGAAACGGATGTTTCTGATCGAACTGCCGTTGCAGTGGATACGGAGAAGGAAAAGGTCATCGGTTTCGTAAGAGCGGGTAAGACCAGGGAGTCTGGAGTTGGAGGCATAACCTACCTTTTTTGTGCTACCTGAGTATTGGGGTAAGGGAGTAGGCCAGGCATTGATGAGTAAGGCAACCGAAATCATGCGAGATTTCGATCTTGCCTCAGCGTTATTATATGTGTATCAGGACAATACGCGCGGTAGGGGCTTCTATGAGCATCTCGGCTGGAAACCGGATGGGCGCATTTATGATCAAAATTTCCATGGTGGAACATTTAGATTATTGTGTTATGTAAAAACCCTGGAATCATAGCCTCAGGAGGGATTATCCAGATAGGCGCCGCTATCTGGATAATCCTCACCCGTTCCTAAAATCCTTGCTAGCGCCAGGTCGGAGCCGTATTGGCGGAGGAAGCGTCGGTGATGGGAACGATTCCGCTACCGTCCGCGTTTGCCGTAAAGATGCCCATCGTTGTGCCGCTTACCGGGGAATCGAACGCGAACTTTCTGCCGTCCGGCGACCAGCACCAGTTCCCGCCACCCAGACCGAACGTCAGTACCTGTGTCTGTCCGCTGCCATTGGAATTCATGGTGTAGAGATAGGAGGCGCTCGAAAGAGGACCCGTCTGGCGGAAACGCGTGAAGGCGATACGATTGCCGTCGGGCGACCAGACAGGGCGGAAATCGCCTTCCGCCGCCGGGTCGCTCGTGGTGTTCGTCAGGCGCGTCTGATTGGTGCCGTCGGCGTTCATCACATAGACCTGAGTGCTCTTGTCACGAGTGGACGCGAAGAGGATTTGAGTGCCATTCGGGGACCAGGAAGGCGACGTATCATTGGCCGCAACGTTTGTCAGGCGGGTTTTCGATACGCTGCTGCCGTC
Source organism: Armatimonas sp. (assembly GCA_049840835.1). Lineage (GTDB taxonomy): Bacteria > Armatimonadota > Armatimonadia > Armatimonadales > Armatimonadaceae > JANLTX01. The sequence goes on from JASGJG010000003.1 coordinate 665,695, forward strand.
GGTGTTGACCACATAGATATGGATATTGTCCAGCCGCACGCCATTTTCACGGTTGGAGTGAAAGGCAATCTTGGTAGCGTCGGGCGACCAGGTGAGGCCACCGAGATAGGTGTAAGAGTTATCGCTGGCGGACTCCTGCCAGATAATGTCTCGTTTCGTCATCGCCAGGTCTATGATGCCGATAAAGCCCATTCGCTTGTCTGCATAGGCGATCTTCTTACCGTCCGGCGAGAACTTCGCTTCCACCACATCGGAAACGTCCCCTACAGTAATCGCAGGAGCTATCTGCGTCGCGCCCGTGCCGTCGGCGTTCATCACCCACACATTCTCCTGTGGGTTCTCTGCCGTCCGTGTGCTCAAGAACGCAATCTTGCCGCTCGCGGGAATAGGGGTAGGAGTAGCTGTTGGTGTGGGAGTGGGAGTCGGGGTAGGAGTGGCTTCAGGATCGCCACCGGAGCCGGAGCCTCCACCACCACAGCCAAAAAGAATCGCACTCAGAGTCAGCGCCGCACAGAGTTGGAATCGGTTCATGGCTTTCGCCTCCTTTGAAAGCCACTGTACGAACCTATCATTAACTCACCATTACCACTACCATTACCAATCTAGAGTTATTGCGGAGAGTTTGCGGGATGGCTTGCCGCTAACTTGCTCCCTCTCAGGGTGAGCTGTCAGCGAAACCATCTACACAACCCACGATCTCATTGGGTTCTGCCCAGGACGATAAAAACAGAAACCGCTCAAAGTACCCGCCGTGTCCACTTACCCCAACGTAGAGATCCAGTTTGCCGTCTCTATCCAGATCGCCCATCCAGAGAAGTTCTTTACAGTCGGCGCGCCGCCAGGATTCCAGAATCTGTTTCCGCCCCCGATATTTCAAAACGAGAACTTTTCTGCCATTAAAAATTTTCTCACCGTTCTTATACTTGGCACCAACTTCGTCAGAATACACAAAATACTTTCGATGATTTAGCCAAACGGTAAAAGGCAAATCATTCTCCCTCAGTTCCCCGTTGATCATATAAGTACTTGGTTTAATGGAATAAGATTCACAAAAAACAGTAGAGACAGGCCCTGCAGGCAAGCCTGCTTTTACTGCAAAAAGGGGGAGCTGTCCGTTTAGCTTTGGGGATAGAGTAACACTTACACGTGGTGGCCAATCTGGTTCCAGCTTACGCGAAGATGTTTCTACCACGCAGGGCTTCAGTATGTATTTTCCTTTGCCGGACTCATATAAGCCCAGCCACTTGCCTTTTGGATTGATATGACCAAGAGAAGTAGGAACGTATGTCCCCCGGTCATTATTATTTTTGTAAATGGTCCATCCCGCTCCACTATAACTTCCATCTTCAACGACGCGCTGGTTGGGGCTTGGCTTCGGCGGCCAGGGCGGCATCACCTGCCCGTGGGCGACAGGGAAGCAAGCTAGAATCAGCAGTAGAGAAAAAGTCTTTATAAAAGGAAGGTCCATCGTAGTAAAGCACCGGGATGCTCTTATTATATTTTGCCTTCCGCATTCACACCATAAGCCAGGTGAGTGGGTCTTTAGTGAAGAAGGGAAACTTGTTGGACAAGGAGACGCTGGCTGCCCATGTGAGGACAGCCCAGATGGGCGATACCGGAGCTTTCACAGAGCTGGTGCGAGCGATGCAAGACATTGCTGTCGCCTACGCGACCTCGCTTCTGCACGACTATCATTTAGCGCAGGATGCTGCTCAAGAAGCCTTTGTGGAGGCGTATCTGGAACTGCCGAGGCTCCGGGAACCGCTCGCGTTTTCCGCCTGGCTACGCACGGTGGTCTACAAGCACTGCGACCGAATCACGCGGCGCAAACAGCATAAAGCCATAGGCTTGGATGCGGCAAGGGAGATAGCTTCGCCTGCCCTCACGCCACAGGAGCTGCTGGAGCGCAATGAGGTTCAGGCACAAGTACAGCAGGCGATTGCGACCTTGCCAGAGGTCCAGCGCCAGGTTGTGCTGCTCTACTACATGGGGGAGCACTCCAGCGCCGCCATTGCCGAGTTCTTAGAAGTTACCCCGAACACTGTGAAGACCCGGCTCTACGCCGCGAGAAAGAAACTGAAGACGATTATGGAAACGCTCGATGAAGACCTGGGCGCGGCGCGACCCTCTGGCAGCGCTACCTTTACACAGGCGGTGCAGCGTATGATTCAACCCGAGGAATTGAAGAGGCGCGAGCCGCTCAAGTGGTCGGCAGGTATGGGTACCGATGTCTGGGAGCTATTTTGCGCCTGCATCACAGGGGACCTTGCCACTGTGGAGCAGCTTATCGCTAAAGACCCATCTCTGGTGCGAAGCCACTATGTGTATCGTACGCCGCTCTACTTCGCGGTGCGCGAAAACCAGCTTGAGGTCGCCCGCTTCCTGCTGGACCAGGGGGCAGACCCCCTGGGGCTGGCGGTCAATGATAGCCTGCTGCAGATTACCCGCGACCGAGGTTATACGCAGCTAGAGAAACTCTTAGAGGAAAAGTACGCGGCACTCCACGGCGCCTCACCCAAAGGAGAGACGCTCGCCCTCGCCATTCGCGAGCGGGACTTAGCCAGAGTGAAGGGGCTATTAGATGCCTCCCCGGGGCTGATCCATGAGGGAGATGGTACCTCCAACCAGCCGATTCACTGGGCCGTGATGACCCGTCAGCTAGACATGATCGACGAGCTACTGGCACGCGGCGCGGATATCAATGCACCCCGCCAGGATGGCGCCCGCCCGATACAGCTCACGAATGGGGACTATATGTTCCGGGGCTGGCGCGATGTGCCCAAAGACTGGCCGACCACGCCTGAGCTGGTGCTTGACCATCTGCGGGAGCATGGGGCCTATGTGGATATCTGTACGGCGGCCAGTATCGGCGACCTGGAGCGGGTTCGGGAGCTGCTGGACAACGACCCCTCGCTGGCCAATCGTGTCTCGGAGTATGTAACCTACTACCTGGGTTCCGGCGCGCCTCTGAAAAATGCGGCAGCGAAGGGGCATATCGAGATTGTCAAGCTGCTCTTAGAGCGGGGTGCAGACCCCAATCTCCCGGAAGAAGGCATCGCGCCGCAAGGACATGCGCTCCACTCGGCGGTAGTGAATGGCCATATCGATATCGTACGGCTTCTATTGAAACACGGCGCCTATCCCAATGTGGAGATTGAGAGTTCCGCCGATACACTGAGCGCTGCGCTGGGCTCGGCGGGGTACCGAACACCAGGCAACCAGGAGATGGTGGAGCTGCTCTGTTCCCACGGCGCGGCCCGCCCGGTGCATCTATTGGCGTACAGCAACGATCTTCAGACCGCCGCCGCTGTCTTTGCCGCCAATCCGGAGCTTGCCAACGATCCTGGATCCCTGGCCAATGCCGCGGGCCAGGGCCACGAGGGATTCGTGCGCCTGATGCTGCGCTATCACCCTGCGCTTCCTAAAAGCGTCACTTTTCCCGCCTGGTCGGTGGGAGCGAAGACCCGCGAGCTCAATGAGCTTCTCTTTGAACACGGAATGAACCCGAGCCAGCCGGACTGGCTTGGCATCACGGCGCTGCACCAGTTTGCCAGAAAGGGGGAGGTAGAAAAGGCGCGTGTCTTTATCGAGCACGGGGCCGATGTAAACGCTCGTGATACGGATATCTGCTCCACTCCGCTGGGCTGGGCCGCCAAGTACGGCCAGGTGGAGCTGGCGAAGCTGCTCCTGGAGCATGGCGCCAGGCCCAGCCTCCCCGACGATCCTTCCTGGGCGACACCACTTGCCTGGGCGACCCGGCGCGGTCACGCGGAGATTATCGCGTTACTGACGTAGATAGGGAGATGGCCAAACCCCCGCTCACCGTGGTTGCCTGTCTGGCGCCGTTTCACCTGGAGTAGGGGCAGGGGACGCGGACGGGCCACCGAAGCCCCTACGGGTGATGGAGTATTCGCGCAAGGAACCCTGCAGCAGCACCTGATCAATGAAAAGCAGGCGTGGGCGCGCGGCGGCGCCAGTCGATGTCGGTTTCGCCGGAGAAAAATGCAGAATAGCTGCGGAAAAGGGCACGCCTTCTGGGCGCTCGAAGTAGCGCCCCCCGGCAGCGCCCGTGGTGCCTGCATTGCAGATCACCGTGCCCTTCTCGTCGGTAATGGATGGGGTATGCAGGTGCCCACAGAGTACTAAGGAAGCCGTTCCCTGTAGGGGTGTCGCTTGTTTTGGATTGTGGACGCAGACGATATCTGGCGGCGGAGTGGTCTTCTGGTATTGTTGAAGCAGCGCCTCGCCTGCTTCCTTAAGCGCCTCAGGGGAGGTGTCTACACTGCCCGTCCCTTCCCGGAGCGAGGAGGGATCCGGGGACCCGATCACGCGCAGACCCGCGACGGTAACCGGTGGGTCGCCCGCTCGTAGCACCGTTCCTCCAAAGGCAGTCTCCACCGCCCGCATCGTCGCTTCGGAGTCGTGATTGCCCGCCACGAAGATATAGGGCACCCCGAGGTCCTTCAGTCCGGCAAGTCCTTGAACCCCCTGAGCCTCAACAGGGGTACCGAAATCACTGAGATCACCCGTATCGATTACAGCAGCCACTTCGAACTTCGTCGCCAGGTCGCGTACGAAAGAGATAGCCGCCGGGTTGTTATGGATGTCGGAGATATGGAGAATCCGCACCGCTCCTGTATCACCCGCCGGGTCCGCTGCGGCGTCTCCGATTCTGCCGTAGAGCGCTCGCAGGTTGACAGAAACATTGCGGAGCCGCGTTCCCAGCGCCTCCGTGTTACTCACCGCATTCTGTACCAGCGCGATAGCCCAGGGCGCTTGCTCCAGCGAGCCGGTGAATGTCGGTTGCTTGCGAAACGCATCCGCGCGAAACGTCGCCTGCGTGAGAAACAGGAGCAGCCCAATGGAAGCCGCCCCAACAACCGGGGCAACGAGCCACATTCGTGCGCGGCGTGACCGAAAAAGAAGCGGGGCCAGGAGTGCGCCAGCCGCGCCCCAGGCAATGAGCCGCAGGGCGAAGTCCTTCACAGATCGCTCTGCGAATCCCTTCAGGTCACGCTCCAGAGTGGCGCGGGGCGTAGACGATAGGGCGAGTCGCTTGAGGTCATCAATGGAAACGGCATCCAGGCGAGCATAAAGAGTAAGAGGAGCCTGGTGCGTGTGCGCGTGTACCTCCCCAAGTGGTGGCACTTCGAGGCGGGACTGCCCGGAAAGAGCAGGCCGTACCCCAAGAACAATGGTAAAGGCATGCCACCGATACGCGCGCGGTCCGCCTATCGTTGCCAGCGTCCCCGCACCGAGGATAGCCAGCAGCAGAAACAGGGCTATCCGCAAAGCCCGATGCACTACGGTCCTATCCTTCGGCAAAGCCATCCGCTTATTTTACAGCCCCAGGTTCATAGCCTGGGGGTATCATCTCCACAGCGAATTTTGCACAGAGGAGAATCCCCGATTTGGCAGACAGCAACACGGAGCAGCGGATATTCGAGACTGGCGGTATCACTGTCCATCTGAACACGGCGCCGCCAGTATACGCACCGGGCGGACCGGTCGCCTTCGCGTTTAGCTTACCCGAGGGAGCAACGGCGCAATCCCTGAAGGAAGCGGAGACGGAAGCGGCCAGGCGCGGCGCGGTCCTTCTGGTGGTCCAATGCAATGTGGAATCGGTGGACCAGGAAACACTGCTTCGGGCGCAGGGCTATACCTATGCGTCCTCCTGGTATCTGGGCAAGCCACTATCTATCGCCCCGCTGGAGCAAAGCTCCCTGACTATTCGCCCTGCCACTGCAGCGGATGTGCCGCGTATTCTGGAGATCGGTGAGCGTAAGCGCGAGCAGTACGATACGTTTTCCCCGGTCTTCTGGAAGAAAGCGCCCACGCCACGCGAGGAATTCGCTCCCTATGTCACTAGCCAGGTAGAAAGTGAGCAGAATGTCGCCCTGGTGGCAGAAGCCGATGGCGCCATGCACGGCTACCTGATCGCGCAATACAGAAACCTGGCAGAAGGATACATCGATGACTACGCTGTCGCCGACCCACACACGGATTGGCCTGGAGCGGGAGTCGCCCTGTTATCCGTTGCCGAGCAGCTTGCCGAAGAGAGAGGCGTAGAAACAATTATGATCGTCACCGGGCATGCGGATGCTCCCAAACGCGCCGCCGCCGAACAGCGCGGCTTCACTCTGCGCAAAAACTGGCTGGTGAAACCGCTCTCACCTTAGGGCTTTTGGAGTCGTAACAGGTTTCTACTCTGAACCCCAATCCCCCGGAGAGGCAGAACTCTCCAGAGGCTTTTGTGTTCATCTTAACGTTTGGGGACATCATTTATTTTATTTCGGTGGGTAAAATAAATCCAAGTTTACTTGAACTTAAAAGGTTTCACTCGATATGCATGTTCCACGTTTCTCTCGAAGGAATAGGCTTCCGCCGCGCTCCGTTGCGCTTCTTTCACTCGGTATCCTCACGGCTCTGACAGTCCTTGGATCAACGCCACAGGCGGCGCAGGCGCAGACCATTACCCAGACTTTCAGCTATACAGGATCGTTTCAGACCTTCACCGTTCCTGCAGGTATAACCAGCCTTACGGTCAAACTGTGGGGTGCAGGTGGCGGCGGTGGGGTCGGTGGTGGTGGTGCGTTCGTTTCTGGAACTCTCTCCGTGACGCCTGGAACCACTCTGTCTCTTCTAGTAGGTCGCGGTGGTTCTAGTCTGACTGCTGGGAATGGTCTGGGTGGTTTTGGTGGTGGCGGTAATGGTGGTATCAACGGTAGTCCGAATAGCGGTGCAGGCGGTGGTGGCGGCGGGGGGCGTACAGCAATCCGCCTGAGTAGCAACAACAGCATTGTTTCCGACGAGCTGGTCACGGCGGGAGCGGGCGGCGGCTCGGGTAGTAGCGGTGTTGCTGGTGCTGGGGGGCTAAATACGGGGCAAGCGGGTTTTGTTGTTCTTGGTACTTATGGTAGTGGTGGCACACAAACCTCGGGTGGAGCGGCAGGTGGCACGGGCTCTTTCATGGGGACCCCAGGTAGCCAATTTCAAGGTGGGAATGGCACCGTAGGCGGTGGCGGTGGTGGCGGTGGCTGGTTCGGTGGCGGTGGTGGCGGCTCTGCTAGTGGTGGTGGTGGTGGTGGCGGTTCCTCATATCGAGCTAACCCGGCTTTCACCGACTCGGGAACCAGTGAGGCGGGCAGTCTTAGCACTCCTGGTGGGACATCGGACGTAGATTACATCACCGGGATAGGCAAAGGAGGGGCACCTAGTTTTGCTGGTGGCAACGGTTACATTGTGTTGCGCTATAACTTGTCCACCGCCCCGGAGCCTGGTACGCTGGCACTTCTGACTCTTGGTGGCTTAATGGCGATAGTCAAACGTCGGCGCAAGTAATCGCTTCCCTTTATCCCGAACCCCCAGAGAGACAAAACTCTCCGGGGGCTTTTCTGTTAGCCAATGGCGTAGATAGTGGCGTTCTACCGCACGGCGATCAACTTTCCGAGATCGGTGATGAAGAAGAGGGTGCCATCGGAATCGACAGCGATGCTTCCCAACACGCGGCCTGTCTGATCGAGTTCCCATTTCTGAGAGAGATCAGATGTCTTGTAGGCGAGCAGTTTGGCATCAGCCTCCGGGCTGTTCTGATCGGCATAGACATAGAGCGTTCCGTCGGAGCCGATCGTGATACGGCGCGTGTTGTAGAAGATACCGTTGTTGTTGATACCAGGGCTCTGGCGTATCTGATTCAGACCAGCGTCATAGGCGGTAATCTTGTCTCCCTGACCGATGTAGAGCAATCCATCAGATCCAAAGACCGGGTCCTGGGAGAAGCCGAAGAACAGATTGCGTGCCTCTGCCAGAACGGCGCCGGTGGTGGCGTTGAAGGCGACAAGTCGCGTAAACGCGGTGCCACTCTGGCTACCCACAACATAGACCGCGCCGTTTGGCCCGATCACCGGAGAGTGTCCCTGCTCGATTTCGGTAGCGGTCCAGATCACCGACCTCGTGGTCGGATTGATTGCTACCAGCTCACCCTGGGCGGTTGAGGCGCCTACCTGCCTTACGTAGAACACCGTTCCATCCTGTGCCACTGCTGGCATGCTACAGTTAGTGCCGGGGTAGGACGTGATGTCCTGGCCATTGTTGGCATCGAGGACATGCACGCCATCGTTCGCTGCGAGGAGGATATGGCCAGAGCGGTCCATCGTGGCGGGCGCGTCGGCGCGGACGGTGGAATTTCTCCAGCGCTCGATACCGGTGTTGGCGTCGAGCGCGACCAATCCGGTGTTGTTCATCGGGAAGCAGACCAGATTTGTGGAAAGCACCACGGGAGAAAACGGCGTACCAGCGTTGAGAGCCACCTGGAACGCCTTGGTGCCATCCGACGTGTGAACGCCGACTCCTCCCGTATTGGCGGTTACAAGCGATGCGCCGTAGACCAGGCCGTTGCCGCCCAGAATCGGCGTGCTGGTATAGAAGGCCGATGAGGCGCCCAGATCGTAGGTCCAGGCCACAACTCCGGTGGCGCCGTGCCCGGTGACCAGACCAGTGTTGAAGAGATCCACGGTCTCCTTGGGATAGGGGGTGGTTCCGAGCGCAGCGATGATGGTCTGGCTCGTTACCGTAACATCCGCCTCGGCGCTCACGCCCGCGCCGGTCTCAGCCACGCGGATGCGGACAGTTCCCGCCGCGGTGGGTGTCAGCTCGCCCGCCGCCGTGATCGTGCCGAACGCGCCGCCAGAGACCACGCTCCAGGTGAGCGCCTCGCCGGGCAGGAGCAGGGAGCGGCCATCCGGGTCGAACGCACCACTGAGCAGGGTCTGCTTTACGCCGACCGTGGCCGCAAGCGGCTGCCCCAGGATCTCCAGGCGTTTCAGGGTAGAGCCGAGCGTGAGGGCCACGGGAGCCATGCCTGCACGCACCACGATCTCTGCGGCGCCGGTGGCTACGGATGCGCCTATGCCATCCGGCTGCACGCGCGCCGCGCCTCCCAGCACATAGTCGCCCTCGACGTATAGCCCGTCGAACGAGACATCCTGCTCGGCGGGCAGTGTTGCTGGCCGATTGACCACCAGTGTGGTGCGTTTCTGGGGGTAGGTCTTGGGATACAGCTCAAAATAGAGGCTCTTGGCATAGGTCGGTATATAGCGCGAGGCGGGCTCAACGGCAGGCCAGGAGACTCTCAGGCGCACGCTAGCCTTTCGGCCCTCACTGTCCGAGCTGCCTCCGCCACCGCAACCCACTACCGTCACCCCGACGGCGCCGAGCATAAAGATTCCCAGCGCCTCGCGCCGGGTGGTTTTCTTCTCAGTTGACATGGATCGGTATTCCTCCGACGATACTGGTCATTACGTTGAGTATGGGAAGCGACGTGATAGTAGCAAGGTCTACGTCGCCCACTGTGCGAGATGGCAAGAAGCCCGGTCCGGAGCACAGTAGCGCCGCCTGGGTAATTGCCGGAATCGTGACAAACTCCGCACCTGGTTCTCGGCGCAGGAAGCTGGCGAAGTTGCTCGGCAGGAACGTGAACGACCCATCGGCTTTCCAGTCTCCCTGTAGCTCCACCTGGAACCGGTTGGTCAGGTCGGCCAGCAGGTTCGCGGCGGCATTATCCACTGCGGCGAAGGTTCGGGGAATCGCGGAGCCAGACCCGGCAAGCACGGCGCGACTGGTGGCGACATCCAGCCCGCGCACCTTACCCGGTCCCTCTTGCTCTACCTCGATACAGAGCAACACCCGGATTCTATTCGCCGCCCCACCGTAGACCTGGTCGAGCTCGAGCCCGGCGATGCTCACCTCAGGAACCTGCCGCTCAGTCACGGCGGAGCCATTGGCGAAGCGGAAGTCGTGCAGGACCTTGCGGGCGCAGGCCTGCCGCTCCCAGAGTGCCTTCTGATACACACTGCCACAGGTCGCTATGGCAGCGTCCATGGCATCGAAGGCGGCAAGGGCCTGGTTGCCCAGCATGATGGTTCCGAACGCCGACTGGCTCTCCATCATGGAGGCGCGCAGAGCGTTGAAGAAGTTGTAGGTGGTGCCCACGATCTGAATCTGGCAGTTGATCGCCGCCTCATCGCCACCCGGCCAATCGGCAGGTTGCGTGGAGGACAGCCAGCCATCTACCAGCGCCTGCGCGGCAGCCACGCCACCCGGCTGTGCAGCTAGGACCTGCAGGATTCCTGCCGAGCCAAGCCGGGCAGAGAGATCGAAATGGGCCGTAGCCGGATCGAGGGTGGAGAGGCTCTGACCAGGGAAGACCTGTGCGGTTAGAGCGGCAAGTAGCGCGGCGCCGAAGTTAGCGCTGCCCGCCCCAAGCCCGGCGTCGCCGGTTCCGCCGGGGCGCGCGCCGGGGCCGAACGGCAGCGCGAGCACGACAGCCAGCAGCTGGTCGAACTGCGCAGCGACGCCTTCCAGTGTCACATCCGCACCCACGTTCAGCTTCCACGCAGGATTCACGGCGCTGCCGGTGGCTGCACAGACCGCATCTATCCAGGCATTGACCAGCGATGCCATCACGGCGTAGGCGGTGAGCCTGGCGGCATCTGTGGGGCGCGAGATGACCCACGCCTGAAGCTCGCCGAGGCCGCTGACCTGCATGATGCTGTAGAGCGCACCGACTACCTTGATCGATGCCAGGTTCTGCGCCATCATTCCGGCGAGCCAGGTCGGGTTGTCCAGGTTATTGGCGCCCTGAAGATTGTTGTTCGTGCTTACGGTATTGGATGTGTGGCCCACATCGTCTAACGAGAGCGCCTGGTTGCAGAGCCGCTCGAAAGTCACTCGCGCGCCATCTAGCCCGATGGCGGTCGCCTGGAGCGGGACGCGTACGCCCGGTAGCGCGCGCGTAGTCACGTTTTTAAGCGCGTCGAGCGCCGGTGAGGTACCCCGCCAGGTGCTGGCCAGTCGGAAGGTCGCCTGGTTGAACTGCTCGATCTGCGCCTTGAGATCGCCGGTTACTACCGTGCGGTCCACGGGAATGGAATCCACGGTTCCGCCGCCTCCGCCACTGTCGCCTCCGCCGCCGCATCCGACCAGAGCCGCTAGCGGAAGAACCGCCGCAAGCTGAAGAAACTGCTTTCGTTCCATAAAGCTCTACCCTTCTAGAGTGCCGTGGATATAAGCCTGCGCCTTATCCCATACCGGGCCGCCCACAGTGCAGCCCATCTTCCGCCCTTCGAGGTCAGCGGCTTCGTAGGAAATGCCGCCGTAACGCCGTGAGATACCTGCTTGTTCCGCCTCCACAGCCTTCAGCAGTACACCACCCGGGGAGATGGGGAATCCGAGCTGCAAAAATGCCTTCGTTGCATCATCGTCCTCTTGAAGAGGAACTATACGCCGCTACCATTAACCAACCATTAATTGCGGATAAAAAATAAAAAATTCAGGCTCTGGCAACCAGTGCAGGTTGCCAGAGCCCTCTACAAAAACTAGACGCTGTTCTCTTAGCCGCGGCGAGCAGCCTCGATAGTCGCGATGTCTATCTTTTGCATCTCCATCATCGCATCGAAGGCACGTTTGGAGGCAGCGGGGTCGGGGTCGGTGAAGGCTTCCGTTAGAGCGACTGGCGTGATCTGCCAGGACAATCCCCACTTATCCTTGCACCAGCCGCACATACTCTCTTCGCCGCCGTTGTTCACAATGGCGTTCCACAGGCGGTCTGTTTCCTCCTGGTCCTTAGTGGCGACCTGAAACGAGAACGCTTCCGTGTGCTTGAAGGCGGGGCCGCCATTGAGCCCGAGGCAGGGGATTCCCATCACAGTGAACTCCACGGTGAGCACATCGCCTTGCTTCCCATCTGGGAAATCTCCCGGAGCGCTATGCACCGCAGTCACGGCAGAGTCGGGAAAAGTCTCGGCATAGAATCGTGCCGCTTCCTCGGCATCTTTGTCGTACCACAGGCAGATCGTGTTCTTGGCTGGCATGGCTATTTCATCTCTCCTGGCGTAATGGGCTATACCTTCACTCATAGTCGAATGGCCAAACCGGAACTCCATAAATTTTGCCGCGTCTGCTCTTCTATAGGAATTTGTTTTTTTAAAACACTTCCTCGTATAATTCATTGCATTTGCTATAGGTTGACTCACTGGGGAGATGAATATTTACTATGAAGGTAGAGCAGGCGGGCGTTCGAGGGCGGCGCTGGTTGGCGGGATCGCTGATCCTACTGGGAGGGATTCCTGTGCTCGCGCCGCAGGCACGGGCGCAGAACACATATACCTGGCGCAGAATGGATGCAGGGGGAACCTGGGATACGACAACTGCGAACTGGCTGCTCTCCGGCCTTCCCTCCACGTGGACCAATGGGCCGAACATTGCTGTCTTCGGCACGAATAATACGAATGCCACTATCGGGATCGCGGCGGGTGGCATCACGGCGGGGGAAATCTCATTTACCGCCAATAGCAGGTTCACCTACACGATTGGCACGGTGGGCAGGCAGATCACCCTCAACAACGGAGCTGCGGACGCTTTTCTCTCAGTAGAGCACGGCAACATCGGCACGGGCAACTATGCGGGTGTAGGCGGTCACACGCTCACCGGCTCCCCTCTGGTGTTCTCCAACAATCTCCTGCTCGACAACAATGGTGCGTTCGGGACCACGGCGCTCACGCTGGCGGGCACTATCAATCGCGCCTCGTCGGGCGGCTCTATCCGTGTCTCCGGCCAGGGGAATACGTCGATCACCGGCGCTATCGGCAATACGGTCACCGGAGGCATCGTAAAGAGCGGCGTAGGCACCCTGAACCTGAGCGGCGCCAACCTGTTCACCGGGGACATTGCGATCAATGGGGGCGTGGTGAGCGCCGCCAGCGATGCCGCGCTGGGCGATGCCACGAACGGCGTAACTATAAGTGGCGGGAGTGCGCTTCGCCTCACCGCAAACCTTTCGACTGCGCGGGCACTGGCGATAAACGGGAGCGCGGGCAATCCGAGCGGTATAGACCTGGCTTCGGGTACCACCACCACACTGACTGGTTCGGGGTCAGGTGCGGGCCTGGTAGGGAGCGGCACGGCGCTAATCTCCCTTTCTAACAGCACCAGCTCGGGCAGTATCAGCCCGGCCATTCTTTCGATTGAAGGGGCGCAAAGCGGCTTCACCGGCAGCCTGATCGTCGGCACGCCAGGAATGCAACTTGTGGGTCATATGGTCGCCCAGCGCGTTTTCTCGGCGACACCAGGCACCACGTTGCGCCTCCAGAATGCGGGCTCTCTGGCGAACGTTGCCGACATCACGGTGAGCAACGGGGCACTGCTGACGATTACCCAGCCGACGACAGCCATTACAGGTCGCCTGGGAAGTGCGCCGATCACACTGAATAGTGGGCAATTCGGCTACACCACCAGCACCAATGGCAATGCCGCAATCAATGAAAACTTTGGGACACTGAGTATTGCAGGAACCCCGGTTCTTTCCAGTTCGGAGGCGGCAGGACCGACAGCGGGCACGAGCCTGGCCTTCGCGAGCCTGAACCGCACAGACAACGCCGCGCTCTGGTTGCGCGCGGGCTCAGCGGCGGGAGTCGGAGGTACGCCTGGCGCGAACACGGTGAACTACAAAGTTGCGACCGCCCCCACCCTGAGCGGCCCTGGTGCGGCGGGCACACCACAGGTAGGCATCGTGCCGTGGGCGGCCTATCTATCGGCGGGAGGCATCTCGCCCCAGAACCTGGTGACCTACGACACCAATGGTTTCCGCCCGCTGGCAGCTACTGAGATGACTCCTGTGACCACTTTCGCGGAGTTATCCGGCGCGGCAGGTACAAACGTCAACTTTCAGAGCTATATCGAGATGGCAGGCGATGTCACGGTGAACAGCCTGATCAACCCCACCTACCTCTATGGAACGGGAGCCCTGACAGTAACCAGTGGGGCGGTCGTAAGCCCCGGTGGCTTCTATCTGTCCGGCCCATCGCTGAATTTTGGGGCGAGTACCGGCTACTTGTCTATAGGGGATCTAACTATTCTCAGCGGAACGTCTTCTATCTCAGGCAGCGGTGGAGTCGTGATAAACGCACTGGATAGCAACGCAAACAATGTTTTCGATGTTCGTGGCAGCGCGGCGAACTCTTTTTCCGGCGGTCTGTTCTTGAATGGCAATGCGCAGCTCCGGTTTTCGCGCGACGATCAACTCGGTGCGGTTGGGGCGGGCAACGGTATCACGCTCGGCGGCGGGAAGCTGATCTACCTGCCCTCGGCGGGGAATACCATCTCTCTGGACCCAGCGCGAACTATCAGTGTGAACGCGGCGAACGGCACGATCACGACATCGAGCGGGGGGCTCCAGATTCCCGGCCTGATCAGTGGCGTGGGCCAGCTGGAGTTCGGCGGACTGGTGCAGCTTACGGGTGGGGCGAACACCTACTCCGGCGGCACCGTACTGCGCGGCACCCTGGGAATCAATAACTCCAATCAGCTGGGAACGGGCTCGGTCTTCTTGAGTGGCGGTACGTTGCGGGCGGATGCCGACCTAATGTTCGCCAGCGCCCCGTATGTAGCGGCATCCTCAACGTTCAACACCAATGGCTTCAATATCGCGCTGAACGGTGGCCTGATGGGAACGGGAGGCACCACAGGAGCCTCGGCAGCCGTTGGCCCCGCTGGCTATCAACACCATCACGAAAACGGGACTCGGAACGCTGACCGTGGGGGCGGATAGCACGTTCGCGGGCATTCTCAACGTGAATGGCGGCGCCTTGCACCTGAGCGATGGGGGGAAGCTGCTGGAGCTGTCTACCCTGAATGTGAATTCAGGCGCGACCATGGCGCTGGATAACACAACGACCAATCTCGCCGACCGATTGGGAGACGCGAACTCGATCAACCTCACCAGCGGGACACTACGATTCCTCGGCAATGCAGGCACGACTAGCCAGGAAACCACGGGCCAGGTAAACCTGGCGGGCCTCGACAATGTTCTTCAGGTCGAGGCATCGGGAGGGCAGACCGCCAGCCTTTTGCTGAGCGAACTGGTGACACCCTTTACGACCATCAACGCGTTGCGAGTGCGCGGCACGAACATCGCGGCGACCTCCGGCACGGCGGGACACGTTTTTCTCAAGAGCTTCAATGGGAGCGCTCCAGACAATGGACAACTTCTAGTAAATGTCACAGCGGAAGACCTGAGTAATCCGGGAGTCTTCGCTAACGCCATCTATGACACGGCGGTGGGCATCCGCCCCGTGTTGGCGTCGGACTATCTCAATGGCGCGGTTCTCCAGAACGCCGCACCCACTAACACGCCGACCACGGCGAACTTCCGGGTGGACCCGAGTATCGCCAGCACCGTGCCGGTAGTCGGTACCTCCAATAGAGTCTACTCGCTACGGTTCGCGCCAGGTGGAGTGCTTGACTATTCTGGCTCAGTAGCCAGTCAGCTTTCTCTTACTCATGGGATTATTGAAACCGAGCCGGGAGCAGCAGCGAGTATTACCAACTCAGGCACGCGCCCGCTGACGATACGAGGTTCCGACAACCTGAACTTCACCACCAATGCCGATCTGACCGTATGGGCGGCACTTACCAGCCAGGCATTCGGTCTCACCAAGAACGGACTGGGGACACTGACCCTGAACGGTGCTTATAGCGTGATGGGCGGGCTCACGGTCAACGCCGGAACGCTCAACCTCAACAGCACGCCCACTGCGCCCGATGTGTTCGGCAATGGGCTGCGGATCAACGGCGGAACGTTCAATCTGGGAGTCGGCGCGGCGAGCTTCAGCTCACTCAACGGGGCGGGGGGAACGCTCAATCTGGGTTCGGGATACCTCACCCTGACCACGAATGGGGGAAACTATTCCGGAATCATTACAGGAACTGGCGGCCTGATCAATAATAGCTCCACGCTCACGCTCGGAGGAGCGAATACATTCAGCGGCGGCATTACCAGCACGAGCGTGGTCCCCAGCTACATCATCAACCATCCCTCTGCGCTCGGCACCGGAACACTCGATCTGTCGTCGCAGACGCAAAGTAGCTTCACCAGTGTCAACCTGGGTTATGAGTTCGGCACTGCAGGCGCGGTCGGCACGGTCGCTAACAATATCATCCTGCCTTCCGGGGCTGTCAGCGTCGAAATCTCGAAAGTCACCCTGCGGAACGACGGGCAGACCCTCCGGCTGACTGGCCTTCTCTCCGGCGGTGGCCCGGGTATGTTTCTGACCCTGAACGATTTTGTGCTGCCCGGTGGGAACATGGTCGTCTTGGACAATCCGAACAACACATTCATGGGCACGATTCAAGACGGTTTCGGCGGCGGCTTCGCCATCACATCGAACGGCGCACTGGGCAACGCAAACAACCCGATCCGCCTGAGCAACAACTTCTCTACAGGAAGCATGCGCTTCGATGCGAACAACATCACGGTCGGCTCCGGCCATACGGTCACAATGGGGGGCGGTTCCATCAATACCAATGGTAACAATGCCACCATTGCCGGGGTGCTTGCGGGAACGGCGGGATTCAACAAGATCGGAGCGGGAGCGCTCACTCTGAGCAACACCGCCAACACCTTCAGCGGCCCGATTCGGATCACCGGTGGCAGTTTGCTGGTGAACGGCAACCTGGCGGGTGGGGCGACACTGACGGTAGCCTACGGTGGCTTACCGGGCGAGCCGATAGTGCCGGGAGGCACGCTGGGGGGCAGCGGCACCATAGGGGCGCCGAACGCACTCCGAGATGTCTATATCGAAAACGGCGCTACCCTCGCCCCAGGCAACAGCCCCGGCCTTCTGACAGTGAACGGCAACGTGACCTTCGCCCCCCATTTCGACTTCTACGCGGACCCAAACTTCGCCGTAGAGCTAAACGGCACCACGGTAGGCACGGGCTACGATCAGCTCGCCGTAAATGGAGCAGTGGACCTCGGCAGCGCGAACCTGCTTCTCAGCCTCGGATTCGCCCCCGGCGTGAACGATATGTTCTTCCTGGTGAGTAATGATGGCACCGATGCGATCCTCGGTAACTTCCTCGGTCTGCCGGAGGGAAGTTCTGTGACGGGGACTTACGGCGGCATGACCTACACAGGGCAGATTACTTACCAGGGAGATTTCGGAGCCCAACTCAAGAGCGGTGGCAACGATATCGCTCTCTTTGGATTCGCCCTGGGTGCCGCTGTTCCTGAACCAGGTAGCATGGCGCTCTTCGCTTTCGTCGCCCTGCCCGGAGCCATCCTTTTTCACCGCAAGCGAAAATAGTCATAAGGCAAAAATATGCCTTTCTGGACGTTTAAGGTGTATCAGGAATCCGGCGATAGAGCTGAAGAGATGGCCTTAGAAACTGAGCGGCTGATAATCCGCCCCTTTACTCTCAGCGATATCGACGACGTTCACCGCGAGGTGTACACCAGCGAGAACGTGTGGGGACCGAAGACACGGGAGTATGTGACGGACAGCGTGACCATGGCGATGCTGATGAGCCGAAGTCCGGATGATGCTCCCTGGGCGAAGCGAGCGGTAATTCGCAAAGAGGACTCTGCTTTTCTGGGGCAGGTGCGCCTGGGACCATCACACAACTACTTTTATCGCTGGGAAGAGGAGCCCAACCCGCCCTGCAACCCTGTAGAGGTAGAGCTGAGTTTCGCTTTCGGCGAGTCCTTCTGGGGCCAGAGTTATGCCTATGAGGCCAGTGTGGAAATGGTTCGATATGCCTTTGAAGACCTGAGGCTACCACGCTTACTCGGGGGAACAGGGAGCGACAATCTGCGCTCGATTCAGCTCCATAAGCGGCTGGGCTACCGAATCTACCCGGCACTGACGCTGGAAGGAAAGCCCGATGACGGCGGAATAGTGGCAGTGTTGAACAATACCATGAGCTAGTGGGCCGGGGAAGGAATCCGTAAGCCCACCGCTTCACGGCAGAGGTTTAGAGCCACAGTAGCAACAGCGATGCATGCCGTGGAGCCAGGCGGGGCAATAGACTGGCACGCGGCCACAGCAATGGTATATCCCGCCCTGCAGATCGCCTCATTTTCATAGTCGTCCCGATTACCCGCAAAAGCCCCGCTGATATCAGCGGGGCTATAGATTGGCTCCACGGCAGTATCGCCCACTATAGTGTCGCCGGGTTGCAGGCTCCCATGCTCCTGCAGGATGGCCAGAACCTGCGCTTTTTGATCTCCTGATAAAACATTCCACTGTGCTGCATTGATTCGAATCGTGGCCATTGTGGATCTCCCAATACAGCTAGAGACGAAAAATCTGCTGATGTTGCCATATTGGGAGGAAATGTCTGGCAAATAGCCTCAGTCGAGAGTGAGTTCGTGGTCGGTCATGATCTTCTTGTTACCTGCCGGTGTCTGGACGATGTCCGCTTTGAACCATAGTTTTCGCTCCCCGTTGGGGCGAATGACGTAGACATCGGTCTTGGTTCCACCGTAGATGCCATAGTAGTCGCGTACCTGGAGCCGGAGCTTGTCGCCTTTTTTCGCCCCGATGAGTGTGAAGGGACCACGGGGATCGTGGGCGGTGGAACCATCGGCTTCCGTGTAGATTATCTTGCCATTCAGCCAGACAGTGATGTAGTCGTCGGCCTCGAACGAATCCAGAATGTAGGGGGTGGTCTTGATGGTCAGTGTCGCGCTCGCACTGCCGAGTTCGAAGCGGTTCCCGCCTGTTGTGACCAGAGTTGCTTTCACACTCACTGTGTCCGAGCCCGTGGCGTCACTGTTGGCGGTGTAGCGTGTGACTCCAGCGTTGGTCGTATCGTCTGTGCTTGATTGCGACAGGCGTCCGGCGGTGGCGGTGTTGGTCCAGGTGAACTCGATCTTGTCGCCATCGTTGACCTTCTTGTAGTTCTCTACTTTTGGAGTCAGGTCCTGAAATTCGCCCGGCGCGATATTGGCTGCTGCCGGGGTAAGGCTCACTGTGAGAGGCTTGACCGTAATCGTCGCCTTGACCTTGCCAATCGACGAATCCGTGCCGTTGACCTTCTCAAACGCCTCCGCAGTCACCACAGCGTTGCCCGCTGCGGATGACTCGAATGCGAACGTTCCCGGCTCGGTGAGAGTGATGCTCGCCCCGGCCCCAGCACTGGTGGAAAGCTGTCCGAGTGTGGTGGCGAGTTTGATCGTCACCGGGGGCGAGCCTGCCGGGCGGTTGTTGAGCGTAATCTTCATTGTCAGGATCTGCGTCGTTCCAATGTCCGCAGTTGCTGGCGAGAGGGCGAGCTGGCAGCTCTCCGCCTCGGTCGGCGTGCGTGTCCAGAACTGTGGCGTTGTCTGCTTCGCGTCCGGATGGCGCGGCAGAACGGAATTCGCCATGTATTCGTCGGAGCGGGCTTTGGCGATCTTGAACGCTGCCATAAGGCCGTCCTGGCCCGAGTCGGGGTCTTGCTGGCCGATTGCCTCTCGAAACGCCTCTGACGCGAACATTCCACGTCCGCTCAGAAGTTCGCCCCAGCCCTCTTCCTTGCCCGAGGCGGTGAATAGGCTGATTGTCTTGCCAGGCAGGTCGAGTGCGCTCTGTGCATAGTCGATCCAGTAACCGGAGAAGCAGGTACCCACTATGAGCACGAGGTGGCAGGCACGGCAGGCGGCGAGTGGGATATCTGCGGGTCGGACCATCTCGCGCGCCAGGGTGCGTTTCCCCTCGTACCAGCCCCGGTCGAAGGCGGGCAGCGCCATGTAGTAGACATCTTTGCTATCCAGGTTGCCATGGGTGTTGATATCCACGATCAGGGTATCGCCCGGCGGAGCCGCATCGCTGACCTCTTGAAACTTGCTCAGGAACACATCTCGCAGATTCGTGCCATCCGGGATAGTCTGCACCAGAGCCCCTCGGCTGATTCCGAGCGTCGCAGGAATGCCCGCATGCCCTGGCAGCGGCGCGTCGTTTACAGCCACATTGTACGATTCGCCGAAGCCGTAGAGCAGGATGCCGTTGACCTTGGTTGTGTCCTCCGCTCGGCTACGGTCCGTGTCGAAGCCCGTCTTCGCGGCGGCGCTGTCGCCTGCAGGCGGTGCCACATAGGCGCCGGGCTGCACGAGATCGGGCAGAGTGGCGTTTCGCAGAGCTATGGCGTAGAAGTGCTGCGCGTTGAACGTCGGCCAGCTGCTTGCCTCTACAGTCTCAGCCGCGCCGGTCACGGCGTCGATATACACGAATCGCACTTTACGGGCGAACGGTTGCCCCGCGTGCTCGTCGCAAAAGAAGAACCAGGTCGGCGCGGCGAGCGTCTTCGCGCCAGGTACGCTGGCGTCGATGGTCGGTGCATCCAGGCGCGGAACGATAAGTACGCCGGTCGGAAGCGGCTGCTGCGGAGAGAGAATCGTAACGGCGTCTACATTGGTAACACCAGCTGCGCTCAGCGCCGCGCGGGCTTTCTCTATGGCGGCGCTACGGGTAACAGTCGGCGTTCCAGTGTTGATGATCGCATTGCCTACGACCGTCAGAGCAATCTCCACCGGACCAGTGGACTTCTGGATGCGGAGCCGTTGCAGCCCCGCTTCGATCTGATGGAGGGTGAATCCACCGTCTCTTCCCGAGCTGGTGCCCAGGCTCGTATCCACGATCTCGACCCGAGTTCCGGCAAGCGGCGTCGTGCCAGGGGGAGGGGAGGCAGAGGTGCCCACCACCAGGTTCCCTCCAGCATCTGTAAAGAGAAAACCGGTGACACCGCCGAGTGTCGTTGTTATGGCGCTCTCTTTCGAGCCGCCTCCGCCACAACCTGTGAGCGTGAGCGCCCCCGATCCCGTCAGTACAAGCGCCAGCGATAGAAAATGCCTTCGGTTCATGACATGGTTTCCTTCTGTCAGGAACTCTAGCTACCTATCGTCAGGCCATCGTCAGGAGCCGGAAGCAAGAATTTAACTTCATTCGGGAGTCATGGAAATAATGCCACGATTATCGTAGGCACCATCGGTCCTTATCTCTTATCAAAACTGCATCGTGATCGTGTAGTACTGCTTTAAGTGCCCCTGTGTATCGAATTGAAGGACTAGCTCATTTGGATCAAATCCCATTTGAGCGTAGCCAAGGTTGTACACATCCCGATGATTTGCCCGGTCAAACTCCGATGCCGCATCTGGTTTCCCAAGTAGCTTTCTGGTTTGGGCACGTGGCATCCCCGCATGTAGGAAGCGAGTCTTTAAGTCCTCTGCCATGCGTAAGCGGCTGATTTCCATGGCATCGCTGTGGAATTCTGCTTGCCACTGGTGTGCATCAAAAGGAAGAGCAGGAGCCGTGTCAAAACCAAAATTACGGAAGAAGATGAGGGCAAGTAGACCCCAGCAGACAAGAAACCCGGCTATATATCTTGCCAGCGTCTTTCCAGTCACCTGTTAATGATACAGCGTCTTTCTTGTTTCCAGGCTTTACCGGTTTCGAGATTGACTAGGGTTGTGTAGAGTAAAAACAAGAAAAGCGCCGAACCTGTTGGTTCGCCGCTCTGGATTAGTGTTTGAAGGTATTTCCTTCTCGACTATGTATATAGTATATCGTGAAATCAGCCCTTTTGTCAAGTCGAGAGGCGTTTGCTAACATCGAGCTAAATGACAATTTTTTAAGCTTCTTTCGGCTAAATAGCCTCGTATGGAACGGATTATTGCCTGGATACTGGCTATTCTGGACACATAATGTTGCTTTATTGTATCTCTCCTCCCATGAAGGGAGGAGAGGTGATTGCGCTACAGCGTCACTGTGACATCTATGATGATGCCTGCAAAGCGGTTCGTGTAGTACGCCACTCCACTGGGAATGCCGTTGTCCTCGCCAGTACCTCCTGCCAGACCGACAGCGTACTCGGTTCCCTCGTCTACCCAGCCTGGGGGCAGACCCGGTATGGTAAAAGCAGTGCGATACTCTGTGCCGTAGTAATCCTTATCATTGATGCCGTGGACGTAGATATCGTAGCGTTTACCGCCCTCCACTTTCGGTATCGCCATGATAGCTGTGATGGAGGAGCGACCCGGCTCCGTGGTTTTGACGTCGACATAAAAGCGCCCTGTTGTCTGGATAGTGTTCGAGCCAACGGTGATTTTCGCTGTGGTTGAGCCAAGCAGCTTGCTACCCAGGTAGGCTTCCAGCGTGACGGTATCGACGCCTTCTTTGGTGTCGTGGGCTTTATAGGTGGCGTTTTGTGTCTCCACGGGAATCTTGGTGCCGCCATCGTCGGAGCCTAATAGCTCACCGGCGTTGCGTGTAGTGAGCCACTTATAGGTAATCTTCTCGCTTGGCTTCAACGTCCGCATCCCCTGGACCTCGGCCTTCAGCTGCACGGTCTCCTTCGCCTTCAGATTCGCCGTGCTCGGGCTTACTACGACCCCGGTGACATAGACATTGATCTTGGCAGAGCCCAGCGGCTCTGTTTTGCCGCCACCCTTGATAGAGACCGACGCTTCAATGGTGTCTTGCACCCCAGCAGTCAGCCCGGCAGCGTAGGTGACGGAATCGGCATTGGTGGATTCAATGACTGGAGCGAAGTTAGTACCGTCGGAAATCTTGCCGGTGCTGCACTTCCAGGCATAAGCAAAGGCGGAGCCACCAGGGGCTGTAGTATCCACGGCGGTGACCTTAATGCCTGGGAAGACGTCGCCTCGCGCTACGATGACTTCATCTGGCGTGAGCTGGATCTTGGCTTTGGTGACAATCACTTCCCACTGCGTGGCTTTCTGTGCGCGGCCCAGATCCATAAGCTGGAAGATAATGTCGAATGTCTGTAAGAACAGGTCTATCTTGCCCAGCAGACCGTTGAGCTTTTCCGCCGCCTTGTTCATGAATGTGGCGTCTACTGTTCCTACAGCGCTTTTCAGGAAGGTCTCCAGGAGTTTGAACAGCGCCGCTTTCACAGACTCGGTACCGACAAGAAGCTGGAGCATATCGTAGCCCGCGTCTTTGTACTGCCCGCCCTTGATCTTGGTCACAATATCTGGACTGGCGGCATACATAGCGATCATGTCTTTCAGCACACCGCTGCTACCCACAAAGCCCAACCATTGGTCAATAAGCTCCCCTTTGAGTGGGAAAATGATGCCTGTAACCAGCGGCACGATGAAGTCGATCACGGTGGAGCGCAGACACGCATCTACGTAGTCTAATTGCTGCTGCGGATTGAGCTTACTGAAATCCCCGTCTGCCGCACCCATACCCACAGCGGTCAGGGTGTACTTGGTAGAGCGAGCATCCGAAGGGGTTAGCGGCAGGGAGATCGGGTCCGCAGACACGGGTGCGAAGAAGTCTCTAGAGCCGCCCAGCCACTCGGCAATCGTGGGGAGGGCGCTGGTGGACCCCTTTACCGGCGAGAGGCTGATGGCCGGGTCGGTCAAGATGGAGAAACTGGGGTGCTCCACCCGCTCGCTATCGGTGTAGGACTCTCGCTGGGCATAGAAATAAGCCCGGCGTCGGAAGTAGTTCGTGACCGTGGTGCTACCATTGCCATCGGTCTCCACAGTGATACCGCTGGTCTTTTCCGTCGGCGTAACAATGGCGCCACGGGTAACCGTCGGTTGGAACGCCTGTATATCCTGAAGCAGAGCGCTTTTGAGCGTGGCATCCGCCGAGTCCATCCAGGCTTCGCCCTTAGCCGCGATCAAATCACTGACCGCTTTTTCGAGGTTCGTTAGCTTGTCAGGCTTGCTCAGTTCCTCCAGGTAAAGCTGCTGAACCGAAGCTGGGAGACTGGTGGTCCCTAAAGCCGCAAAGGCCAAGACTTCGGCAGTAGATCGTGCCGATAGGTCTGTCTTCCCGTCGCGCAGGAACCCCAGAAGCAATGGAGCGCCGCCAGGACCAGTTGCCATAGCCAGAGAGGCTACGCCACCGATAACACTGGCGGTATAGGTGCCATCAGGGTTGACCGCTCTTGTTCCCAGCAGGCTTCCTACCTGCACTCCTGTGAGGCTGATGCCCGCTGGTAGTGTCACCCGCCCGGTAAGTGTTGTGGTATCGGGTGGTGCGCCGTTGCCTCCACCGCCACCACAGCCAGAGATCAGCGCCGTGGTCGCGACACTGAGTGCCAGAGCCAGAAAGTACCTGCGTTTCATGTAGACCATCCTTCTGAAGAATGGAATAACGACCTACCGTTAGGCAATCGTTAAACGCGGTTACAGTGGGCGGGATTTGGAGGGATAGAACAGGGGCATCGAACCAGTCTACGCAGCCTGCGGCGCTATGGCTTACAAACAAAAAAAGCGCCGAACCGGTTTGGTTCGCCGCTCTGGTTTCGTCTTTAAAGGTGTTTCCTTCTCGACTATGTATATAGTATATCGTAAAATCAGCTCTTTTGTCAAGCAGAGAGGCGCTCGTTAATATCAGCCTAAACGATTCTTTTTTCGTATTTCTACCAATAAACGCTTCTATAAAGCCAGATAAATTGTGTAAATTGTGGACAATGTGAATAATCACTGTTGCTTTATTGTTCCTCTATTTTTCTTTGTGGAAAAGCCCCCGGCCAGACTGGCCGAAGGCATTCCCCTAAACATAGATATTCCTTATTTTTCTGCGAGGCGCAGAAGGGTTCTGGTTTCGTTGTGCGTTATTTCGTCTAGCCCGGCACGCAGGGTATCTTCACGGGCTGCGATGGCAAACTGCACTCCTGCCCAGAGAATCCAGAGGCAGGCGGCGATCAGGCCACCCGAGCGTGCTGAGGCCCGCGCGGAGAGAAGCGGATAGCCCAGCTTCCGGCGAGCCGCTACGAACATGAGCGTACCCTGGGCGATAGGCCCGCTCAGAGCAATCAGGGCTATACCCACCACGGAGAGCCGTACCAGGGCATCCGGCCCCGGAAACCTTGAGGCTCCCAGAAGTGCCGCCACTCCCAGACCGATTCCCGCCAGCATCGGGACCGCAATCCGGCTTGGGTGGATATCCAGCGTAGGAGCGTCTCCGAAGCGTGCCTGCCAGCGCGTTGAAGCCAGAGTGCGACGTGAGAGCCAGGCTGCTAATCCGGACCCGGCGGCCAGGAGAAAGAGGAGCCCACTCGCGATAAACAGAGACATCTCCTGCATCGCTACTGTCACGGAGATAGGGTTGCGCGGCTCGACTCGCTGAAACAGATCTTTTGTGCCCGTACGGAACTCCCACACATTCTGCCAGACATCGGCGCGCTCAGGGTGGCCGTGAGCCACGCACCAGGCCCGCCAACTTTCTCCGGTAATCTCCTGCCGACGAAGCTGGGCCGCCTCGTCGCTCTCTCCGGCTCTCTGAAGCTTTTTCCACTCGGTAGTATTGGCGCCGCCAGGCTCGCTTGCCGAGATCGCTATAAGAGCATTGCCCACAAGAACGCCGATGAAGGGGGCGGAGTCGATTCGGACTCTCAGGCCCAGTTTCTGGATATCCTGCCGGATTTCAAACCCCCGCTCCACATCGCCTGCCTTCTCTGCTGCCACTGCCTCACTCAGCGCAATACGACTCAGTGAGCGCAGCGGCGCATAATGAGGGTAGGTTTCGGCAGCAGCGACAGCCATTCGGGCGATATGCGGGGTGCGCCCCTGAGCGGCCTCCAGTAAGTCCAGCTTTCCCTGAACCAATGCCGTGGAGCCATCGTCGAAGCGTGGTTTTTCGGCAGCGCGGTGCAGTGCTATGAGCGCCTCGGTTTCTTTCCCCTGAGCCGCCAGACCCACCGCTGTCATAGCGGGAAAGAACGCATTATCCGGGTCGAGTTTCTCGCTGACCTCGGCGCTTGCCACCAGCTGCACGCCGCGCTCGGTCAGGCGCTCCAGGTTCTGCGCGGAGGGTTGAGCGCGGCTATTGGGCTCACGCCAGTCCAGGTGCAGTCGATAGTCTTGCGTCTGCGCCCGCAGCAGAGCGGCGCGGGTAGTCACGCTTTCAGGGAATCGGCTTGCTACGACCTCTAACTTCGCCAGATCGCTGCCCGCGTTAGCCAGTGCGAACGCTTCCTTCTGAGGCTGAGTTTGCACAACCCACGCTTTCGTGGCTTCAACGCCACCGCTAACACCGAGCCTTGCGGCATGGACAGCCATACCCGGCAGCCAGGACGTTTTTGGAGAAAGGGAGACGGCAGCAACAGCGAGAAGGGCCGACACAGTAAGAATGCTTCGCGGGTTCATGCACCCAGGAACGCCCCAGCGAGCAAAATGGTTACGGCTCTCTATCGATTCCTGCAATAGGGAAGGGAATAGTCTGCCGGTAGACCAATTGATTCCTAAGGAACAAAAACATGAACCTGCGCAACAATGCGGATGCCGCTGCCAGTTTGGAAGCCTTGATGCGTCTGAACCTTCTTGAGGGATACGAAGCCGAGGCCGTGGATCAACTCGGGCTGTCGGAGTCGCCGTTCGCCCCCGACGTCGCCCTTGCGGAGACATTACATCTACACATCAAGGTAGACGATACCCATCAGCTACCGATAAATGACTTCTTTGCGGCGGGTGCTCGCCTGGACCATCAGAAAGATGGCTTCGTGAAATGGCGCTTTCCCGGTGCTATCAATGCCATCTTCTCGCACATCAAAGTGTCACAGGAGGAACTGCTGGAAACGGAAACCAACCGTCGCCCTCGTCCGTTTCTGGACCATATCGGCATCGATCTACGGGCCGAGACACCTCCGGTGCGCGAGGCATTCGATACCCTGCCTCAGATTGCAGAAGCGCTGGACTGGAAACTTGCCTCACAGGGTGGTCCCGATCAGCCCGTGTATTGCTGCCATGTGGAAGTGGCCGAGAAACACTGGGTCTATCCCCCGGATCTTGGCGGCCATCCCGGTATTCCTCTGGAGTTCGCCTATGGGGAACTCAAGGTAAACCCGGATAAATCCGGCTGCGACCTGCGCCCTGCCAATCCCGACAAAGTGGACCCGGCGGCGCTGGCAGGTGTTTCCTGCTGCGGCACGGGCGGCCATGGTGCAGAGGCGCATGCGGTAGCTACCAGCTCCGGCAGCAGCTACTATCTGCCAGAGGATCTGGCGCGCTTCGGTGAGATCGCCCGTGTGAATCCGGCACTGGGAGAAGCCTTCTTCGCGTATTACCAGCAGGTTATGGAAAACGGCGTTCTAACGCGCCGGGAGAAATCCCTCATCGCTCTGTCTCTGGCCCACGCCCTGAAGTGCCCGTACTGCATAGATGCCTACACGGGGACATTGCACGGGCTGAATGTCAGCGAAGCGGAAATGAACGAGGCAGTCCACGTGGCCGGTGCCATGCAGGCTGGTATCACCCTGGTACACAGCGTTCAGATGATGAGCAAATTGGATCGCCTCTCCGCGTAAAGAACCCCACAACGCCGACGAGTTTAGCCGCATAAGCTCGTCGGCGAAGCCAGTTTCCCCATTAGCCGCGTTACCTATACAATACAGGCATGAAGGTAGTGATTCTGGGGGGCAGCGGGCATGTGGGAACGTATCTGGTGCCACGACTGGTGCTGGCAGGGCATGAGGTAGTCAATGTCAGCCGGGGCACGGCGAAGCCCTATCAACCCCATGCGGCGTGGGCCGAGGTACAGAGTGTCACACTGGACCGGACCAGCGAGGAAGCCGCCGGGACCTTCGGGCAGCGCATTCGGGAGCTTCAGCCCGATGTAGTGATCGATATGATCTGCTTCCAGCTGGACAGTGCGCGCCAGCTTGCCGAAGCGCTACATGGCCATATCCAGCACCTGCTGCATTGCGGCACTATCTGGGTGCACGGGGCGAGCGCCGTAGTTCCCACTTCAGAGACAGAGCCACCGAAGCCTTTCGGGGAATACGGCATTCAGAAGGCAGCGATTGAAACCTATCTGCTCGGCGAAGCGCGGCGCACCGGGTTTCCGGTCACTATATTGCATCCGGGGCATATCGTCGGGCCGGGCTGGCAACCGATAAACCCGGTGGGCAATGGTTCTCCGGATATCTTCACGAAGCTCGCGCATGGTGAGGAGCTGGCCCTGCCGAACTTCGGGCTGGAGACACTGCATCATGTGCACGCCGATGATGTGGCCCAGGCGTTTATGAACGCCATGACCCACTGGAGCACATCGGTAGGTGAGAGCTTCCATGTGGTCTCGCCCGCCGCACTGACTTGCCGTGGCTATGCCGAAGCGATGGCAGCTTGGTTCGGCCAGCCTGCCCAACTACGCTTTTTGCCGTGGGATGAATGGCGCACGACCGTGACCGAGGGCCAGGCCAATTCCACCTGGGCGCATATTGCCCACAGCTCCCACTGCAGCATCGCAAAGGCCCAGAGTCTCCTGGAGTACACACCGCGCTACAGCTCGCTAGAGGCTATTCAAGAGTCCGTGCTCTGGTTGATCGAGCAGGGGATCTAACCGTGCCAGAGTCCGGGAATTTCAGGCCGAAGATTTAAAGTTTCCGTCTCTGGGTAACCAATCTGGAGGTGGGCACTCCGCTTCCAGGGCGGCCAGGTAGGCTTGCGCCATAGGTTCTGTGTAGACGTTCAGAACGTATGCCTCGCTGTCTGCATCTATACCCATGCGCCATCGATGCATGAGATTCACACACACTGTCATGTCATGCAGGAATGAGGTTTGTTCCCATGCATCTGAGCACTCAATGCTTTCTTTGATAACACCATCTCCAGTATCAAAGATAGATCGGATTTCCGTGAGCGCATAGTGTCCTGCACGTGCCACATTGTATGTTTCCGCTCCCCCTACCTCATAACTCTGAACCAGAACAGTTTCAGGAGGGAAGAGATGATCTGGCTCGGGCCAATCCTTAGCATTCCCAGGCGGGGTAAATTCTTCGCATAGCTCATAGAGCTTTCCTAGAGGCTTATATCCGCGCTGGCGATAGCCAACAATTGGGTGCGCATATTCCACCATTGGGCGTAGCACCTCGGCCACAAAGCGTACAAAAATCCGTTGGTAAATAGGAAGGCGGTTCTTATCGTTGGGATTTAAAATCTGAACTCCCACCAGTGCTGTTTCGGACCGTATAGCAAACTCCCAATGCCATGGCTCCAGAGATTCAAATTCGAAGAAAATCAGAGTACTTCGGAGGTCGGTCGCCCAGTAGGGTACACCCCAATTCGTGAGATGGTCCCCGCGTTCCAGCAGTTTGACAGACCGTGTATATCGCTCGGTCCGTGGTAGAAGGGTGGCGAAAGTACGCTCCGCAGCTCGGCTTTCTTCCGAGAAGCCAAGGGCCATTGGCAGGATTGCTTTCTGCCACTGCTTGTTCTGCTCTGAGGTCATTGGCTTATTATCCCTTTCTTTCGTGTCAACATTGGGAAAGAGAGAAGCCCGTGCGGAGTGATTCTCCGCGCGGGCTTTGGTCATCGTAGTGCGGCTTTAGCTTATGCCACGGCACGGACTGGTTTGTGGAACCTGCCCTCGATATGCCAGGTGGCCAGCCCTGCGGTGCCCAGGGCGATAAGCACCAGGAGCGCGCCGAAGAGGCCGAGGTTATGGCCACCCAGTATCGGGATACCGAAGGCGCCGATCACACCCGCCGTGGTGACGCCCAGATAAGTGCTGGATGTATTCAACCCGAGGACGACCGGCGCAGTCTGCGGAGCCACGGAGACCAGCCTATGCTGCTGTGGCGCCAGAAGCCCCCAGCCACAGACACCCCAGAGAATCAGAGCGGGAATCGCAGTCCAGAGCGTGGCGCCGGTCCAGGAAAGGGACCCGAGAACGAGGGCCAGGGCGATAAGCAGGGTGAAGATGAGCTTGCGACTGCCCAGGGAGTCCGCCAGTCGGCCCATGACCAGGTTGCTGACCGTACCACTGACCCCGAAGGCGACCAGGAGCAGTCCTACCAGCACCGTGTTGTGCCCAATGGCTCTATCGAAGATGACGGTGAAGTAGGTGTAGGCGATGAACTGGCCGCTCTGGAACAGCAAGGTGGTCAGCAGTGTGAGCGCGACGCGTGGGTCCGCTACAGGTTTTATGCGCTCCGCCAGCGTAATCTTCGGAGGGAGCGGGATGTGGGTCAGCAAGCGGGCGACTCCCAGCTGGGAGATAGCAGCGATAGCGGATACGCCCACCATGGTCCAGCGCCAGTCTATCAAGCCCCCGATAACGGCCCCGATAGGGGAACCCAGC
Source organism: Armatimonas sp. (assembly GCA_049840835.1). Taxonomy (GTDB): domain Bacteria; phylum Armatimonadota; class Armatimonadia; order Armatimonadales; family Armatimonadaceae; genus JANLTX01. The sequence continues at coordinate 695,571 of JASGJG010000003.1, forward strand.
GCGGTGGCGGCGGTCATACCCGCGATAACGATGGAGAGCGCATAGCCACGCCGCTCCGGGGGGACCAGGCTGGCCACTGCACCGGTGGCTGTGGGGGCGAACATAGCTGCTCCCACGCCCGCTAGAATCCGGCTTGCGATAGCGATGGCGAAGCTCGGCGCTATCGCCGTGAGCAGATTGGCGACCACAAAGAGGCCAAGCCCTGAGAGGAGCATGCCCTTGCGCGGAACCTGCGCGGCCACAGCAGCCAGCAGGGGCGCTAGAACCGCATAGGTGATCGCATAGGCTGTGGTCATCTGACCGGCTACACCGATGCTGACATGAAACGCTTGCGATATCTCGGGCAGCACACCTGCCATCACAAAACTGTCCGTGCCGAGAGCGAACATCCCGAGCGCCAAAACGAGTAAACGACGATCCATTCCGGGCCTCTTTCCAGGTCAATAATTAGTTGCATGACAAAACTATCATTGAAAGTTGCATGATGCAACTTTTTTTGGTAGTGTCTAAGCATGAAGCGAAAATCCTTTAGTGGGATGAACTGTTCGATAGCCAAGGCGCTCGAAGAGGTCGGAGAGTGGTGGTCGCTGGCTGATTGTGCGCGAGTGCACCCACGGCGCAACACGCTTTGATGAGTTTCAAACTCGCCTGGGTATCGCCCGAAATATCCTGACTGCTCGCCTGGAGCGCCTGGTCACTCTGGAGATTCTGGAGCGGTTCCCCCTGGCCGACCGGGCCAATACCGAGGGGTATCGCCTGACGAAGAAAGGCGAGGAGCTGTATCCGGTACTGGTGGCCCTGATGCAGTGGGGAGACAACTGGCTGGTAAGCAATGGAAAGCCGCCCACGGTACTGGTGGAAGACGCTACGGGGGAGCCTGTTGAGAAAGTGACCGTGCTGGGAAAATCGGGCCGCCCGCTCTCGTTTCGGGATGTGCGCTACGCGGAAGGTCCGGGAGCCACGGAGACGACTCAGTCCGTCATCAAGAATAGAAACGAGCGGGTGCTGGGGAGCAAGTAAAAGAACTACCCCTGGCTCAGGGCAGCCAGGAGAAGGTCGTCTAAGGCTGCCAGGTCGGTGGTGGTCCGGATTTCGGTAGCATGCGCTTCGCCCAAGGCCGATTGGAATTTTTCGGTCAGTTCCTCTATGTGCTGGTGATCGGTGATATGGAGCCAGATATCGTTTTTCTCATGGGAGGCGGAAATCGTGGCGAGCAGGCTTGCCCCCAGTGTATAGCGCTCTTCTTCGTACAGCAGGTTACACAGAAAGATCAGAGTATCCGCCTTGTTGTATTTGATATCTGCGCGCAGGTTCAGGGAGATCGCTTCCACCAGGTAGCTGCGCACTCCAGCGAAATGACGCCGTTGCCACTCTACATGCGCCAGAGTGAAGAGGCACAGCGGCACAAAGTTTTTCTCGCCTGCCTGGCAGAGTGCTAGAGCTTCTACGCCGCGTGTATGCGCTTCGTCTAAATTGCCTTCCGCGAGAGCGGTGCTGCTGAGCTCATAGGTGTTCATTCCCATCCAGGAGCGATTGCGCAGCCTGCGGTGGATTTCCAGGGACCGCTGAAAATGGGCCTTCGCTTCGGACAGGTGCCCTTCTAATTTCAGTGTGATGGCCAGGTTATGTCGGGCTATACCTTCATCGATCAGGAGCGATGCCGCCTGGAAATGGCGCAGGGCCTGAGTATGCACAGCCCTTGCGCCCGCTAGGTCCCCCAGAGTTCGTAAGGAATTGCCATAGGGAATCTGTAGCCTTGCCTCGTTATCCGGGTCACCTATCTGGTGGGCTATCGCTATGCCCTCTTCAAAGATTGCTTTTGCCTCGGGATATTTGTTGCTCCAGTTCAGAATCGTCCCCTGTATGCGTATCGCCTTCACCAGACCAATCGAAGCGGGTAGGCGACGATAGAACTCCTCCGTGGCAGCACCATAGGTTCGCGCTACCTGGATATCGCCGCTTCGTAAGCCGGTGATCCCGGCGTTCAGCATCGCGACTCCACGCAGAGGGGCATCTTCCGGTGCGCCATAATGCTGCAGCGCCTGCTGAAGCCCCCACACACCTTCTTCGTAGTAGCCGCGCCGCCACTGGAACTCACTGAGTGCTATCGCAAGCCGAAGAGCGCGCTCTCCGAGAGGGTCATCTGAAGAGTCCTCCAGGCTGAACTGCAGCGCGGAGCGGAAGTTGTCGTAATCGATCTCCATCTGGTCCATGGCATCCACGATCCGTGGGCCTTCCCAGAGCTCCCCCAGGTGCTCCGCTTGCTCTAAAAAGTAATCCCTATGCCGTGCCAGTGTGGTCTCCCAACCGTCGCTGGCTCGCAGTCGTGTCTGAGCAAACTTCCGGGTGGTTTCCAGTAGCCGATAACGCCCCACACCATCTCGCTGCTCTTCATAGACAACCAGAGATTTGTCGACAAGCCCTGTGAGTAGAGCCAGAATGGGCTGATTATTGACCGCGCCAGGAGTATGCACATCGGCGCAGACCCACTCCGCGCTCTCCAGGGAGCAGCCGCCGGAGAAGGCGGACAGGCGACCTAAAAAGAGCTGCTCTGCAGGTAAGAGCAGGTCGAAGCTCCACTCCAGTGTCGCTTCCATCGTTTGTTGCCGCGGGAGCGCGGCGGCATTGCCGCCCATAAGAAGCGAGAAACGCTGATCGAGATGTTGAAGAATCTGAGAGCTAGAGAGCGACCGGGTCCAGGCCGCCGCGAACTCGATAGCGAGAGGGATGCCATCCAGCCTGCGGCAGATCTCGGCGGCCTGTCGGAGTGCCTGCGGTGTGGTCCGGTACTGCGGCGCCTGCTGCCGGGCTCGCTCCTGGAACAATACCACAGCGGGATAGTCCAGAAGCGCGGAGGACTTTTCTATGGGCTCACTGGTCTCGGTACTCTGCTGGGGAACTGCCAGAGAGGGAACGCGCCACACATACTCCCCGGTAAGACCGAGCGGCTGACGGCTGGTGACTAGAACGCGCAGGTGAGCACAGCCGGAGAGCAGCGCCTCCACACAGCGAGCACAGGGAAGCACCAGGTGCTCGCAGTTGTCTAAAACCAGCAGTAGAGGCATGGCTCGCAGATAGTCCAGGATTGTTTGGAGCCGGGTAGCGCCCTGGCGCTCACTGAGCTGCAGCGCGACCTGAATCGCCTGCATGAGCTGGGATTCCGAGGTTAGAGTGGCTAGCTCCACCCACACCACACCCTGCGCGAGCTCCGCCTGCTGAGTCCTGGCGACCGCCTGAGCCAGTCGGGTCTTGCCGATTCCACCGGTACCGGTTAGAGTCACCAACCTGTGGGCTTTCAGATAGCCAGAGAGCTCCGCCTGCTCCCGCTCTCGACCGATCAGGCTTGTAAGGGGATAGGGGGAGCGTATCCTGGTGCCGGGTCTCACCAGTCTGGGAGTGTCGGTCCTGCGTGGTCAGCTGCCGATACAGCCGGATCGTCTCCTCCGCAGGTTCCAGGTTCAGCTCCCCGCGCAGGGCCTGGCGCAGCTCCCGGTACTGCCGCTCCACCCCGATATAGTCGCCCACCTGTCCCAGTGCACGCATTAGCCGACGTTGGGCCGTTTCCTGCAGGGGGTCTGTTTCTACAATCCGCCGGAGTAGTTTAATGGCGCCGGGCAAGTCTCCCTGTTGTTCCAGAGACTTCTCCAGCGTTTCCAGTGCAGTGATATAGTCGTCGCGCCGCCGTCTGCGTTCCGGAATTATCCAGCTCGTATCGCAATCGGCTAAGAGCTCGCCCCGATAGAGCGCAATGGCGGACTCCAGAGCCGCTTCCTTTTGAGCTTTAACACGCTGGTCGAACGCAACGACATCGCAGAAGGCATCAGTGAGGTCCAGTTGAATCGTCGAGCGTGTGGGTGTGATAAGGCGAGCACGCTCCGTGCCCAGTGCCGTTCGCAGCTGAGTCAGGGAGCGGCGCAGGTAGAACGCAGACCGCTCTGGAGTCGCCTCGGGCCAGAGAGTATCCGCCAGCCACTCGCGAGAGAGTGGAGCCGGATGCCGCAGAACGAGCAACGCCAGTAGCCACTGCGTGGGCCGAGCCAGCCCCGCTATCTCCTCTCCCTGAATACGGAGGGCGAACGTGCCTAATAGATGGAGTTCCAGGGGAAATTCGGGGTCGTCTGCGGAGCGTTTGGGGTCTTGCCGCGAGCCTGGCATGGTTCTGTATACCATGCAACGTTCCAGGTCGTCCCGGTTCTAGTGTAACCGTAGTGTCTCGATTTCTGTTCAGGCCAGGAGTAGCCCAACTGGCGGGATTCGTGTTCTTCTTATGGTCCTATTCTAGGAAAAATCTCAGGAAATAGCCTTGCAGAAACTCCCCAGGAATTCCTGGGGAGTTTCTGCTGGAGCCTGTTTGTGTGAGAGGGTAAAGAGACACAGACTGCTCTAGTTCAGGCCGTACTGAATACGGACTCTGCCGATCCTGGAAATGCCGATCCCAATGGCCTTGAACTTCTTGGCGTAGCCCGGCTTGGGTGGGGCACTGGGGGTCTCATAGTCCAGGATAAACTTGCGGTGTCCATAGCCGGTCAGAATGTTGGAATGGCCCCAGTCGATCAGCAGTCCCTGTACTACGATTTTTGCCTTCTCTTTGTCCGAGCCATGGTCAGGGAAGCTGGTGATGCTCTCTGCGGTTGCCAGGCCAACATAGCCATTGGCTTTCCAGCCCGCATTGATGTCCATCGGGGTGGCGTGGGTGCTACCGGGCATGGTGTCGACACACCGCTGAGCGTAGGTGTTTCCCGCAGGAGCCACAGCGAGTGTTGGTAGGCCGTTCGGGAACTTGGTGGCCAGGGCATCCAGGTCATGGATACAGTCGTCGATAGCCCTGGTCGCATCTGCCGCCGACTCCCCTCCGTGTACGCGGCTCTGAATCAGCGTGGCACGAGCATGGCGCAGCTCATCGGCAACCATCTTGGGGTGCTGGCGAATACGGTTGTGCTCGGCGGTAATTTCGCGAATCAAGCCAGCGCCGAACTGTGCCCTGGCGAGCGACGATAGGGCCAGGGTGACACTCATTGCGGCAAGAGTGCCGCTGGCAAAAAAAAGAAAGTGGCGTTTATTCATAGCAGCCCTTTCGTATCCCACAGGCCAGGGCTGCTACAAGAGAGGTAACCAACACCGCAACGGTTTCTCACACGAGAAGACCTCTGGACATAATTACCTCTGGTGCAAATCTTAGGGCTGACTTTGGGCGGTAGACTGCCCTCCCCCCGGCTTCGCCGACCCCCTCCCCGACTTCGTTGGGGGAGGGGGCTATGTGTCTTGTCTCAGGCTAGCCTTAAGCAGAGGCACGGTCTTCCCCTTCGGCAGCGAAGCTGCCATTACAGTGCCGCTATGCGGCCCGGAGGGGGACGAAAGGCCAACAGGCCGCTTCAAGGGGGAGATCCAAAAGCGGAGGCAGGAAGGTCAATCAGGATGGCCTATCCCTAAATTCTCAGCATTTGCTGTAGGATACGGGCGTGAACATGCCCTCTTCCGCGATGTCGCCAGGGCAGCAGCTTCAGCAGTGGCGGCTTCGGCGAGGGTTGTCTCTGGGCGGGCTTGCGCTCCGTAGCGGCGTCCATAAATCCACCCTCTCGCGTTGGGAACGGAACCTACAGCAGCCGCTGGTACAGGAGCTTGAGCAGGTACTCTCGGCCCTGGATATCTCCGAGCAGGAGCGGGCTGCCTGCTGGCGGCATTTCGATACTCCGCGCGCCGCCCTCTATCGCAAAGAAGACACGGCGGCGCTGCGCAGCCTGGGGGGAGGGGAGCTGTTGCGAGCACTGCGGCTCCGGGCCGGAGTCCGGCAAGAGGATGCGGCCCGAAGCGTAGGAGTTACCCGCGCCTTGCTCTCTCGCTGGGAGCGAGGGGAGCGCTGGCCGGATAGCGAGAAACTCCAGGCCCTGTGCTATACGCTCCGTGCCTCAACAGACGAGCTGTTCTACCTGACCGCGCGGGGCTTCGTGGAAGCGGACTCGTTTCCGCTGGAGCGATTGGATGTTATCCGTATCCACTACCAGCTTGCCTACGGCGATACGGCCCCGCAGAGCGCCCTCTTTGCCTGGTGCCTGGCTGCGCGCCTTGGTGAGATCAATAGTAAGAATCTACCCCAGGCGCAGACAGACCAGGCCGCCGTGTGGGGCACCCTGAGCTACGACATGGGAGTCACGCGGGGGGAGCTAGCGCGTGCCGCTCCCTACGCGCGGCAGACAGCGGCTCTGGTACGTGCCAGTCGGCGGTGGATCGGTACTTCGCAGCTCCAGGGAGTGCTAACCCTGGCCGCTGTGGAGCGGCAGCGCAGTGGAGCTCTAAGTGCGGTCTACTATCTGGAGGGCTGGCTAGATCAGATTCTCCTGGGATTTGTGCGCTCGCGGCTAATGACCCGGCAGGCAGACTATCTTTTGGAAGCGGGGGAGACCAGTCCGGCATTGACCCTATCGCATCGAGCTGTGCAAGAGGCGTGTGGCACGGGCGACGAGCGTTTTCGCCGCCGTGACCTCGCCCGGCACTTAATCGCCGCCGGGCAGTTCCATAAGGCGCTACAGGTTCTAGAACAGCTCGCCCATTCTGGGGGTTTCGCGGACACAGAAGCTATTCCCACGCAGATTCTCCTGGCCCGCGCCCTCTATGGCCTCGGGGAAACCACGGCAGCATCGGCGCTTCACCACGAGGCTTACGAGCAGGTCACTGAGAAGGGCATAATGCTGCCCCGCGAATATTTGGATGCCTAAATAGAAACGCTCTGGTTGAAGAGCGTCTTTTTAGAGGGGCAGCTCACGGCCCGGCGGACAGGGCTTGAGAAGGCCTTGCATACCGGCGTTCATGGCGCCAATGACTTCGATCAAGTTCTCGCCGATATAGAGGCAGTTTTCAATAGGCACACCTACTTTCTGGGCGGCGGCCTGGTAGATAGCGCTATTGGGCTTGGCGACCCCACCAGTATCATGCTCGGAGAGGAAGCCCATTGGGTCTATAAAGCTGGCCAGCCCCGCTTTGTCCAGCAGGGTCATGCCCTCGTTGTCACTCAGAGCCCCCAGAGTCGTAATGATGCCAATACGCAGGCCCATAGTCTTCCGGATTTCGCTCAAGAGTTTGGCGCTGCTGGCGAAAGCCGTCAGCTTTCCAGAGGCCGGATTGCGCTCCCCGAGTGTGCCGCCGATGTCAAAAAACAGATACTCAATCGCCATTATTGCTATTCCTCTCAAGAGTATACAAAGGAATCTCTTCGCAGGTTTATGTTTGCGGCAGCCACTCTGGGGGTGGGCACTCTGCCTCGAGTGCCTCTAGAAATGCCTGTGCTATGCGGTTGTCTGGCAGGCTACACCCCTCGTACTCCTCACTGAGGTAGAGGAGTTGCGAATTCATCGACTGGAGAGTGCCAGATTCCTTTACCTGGAAGAAATTGCGTCGGACAAACTTCGCAAAGGCATATACCAGAAGAGGGGCTCTTGTCCTCATGGATGTGGGGGGCCAGCCAGGCCGGAAGTTGTTCTGAATCTCAAGCCAGCGTTGGGACTCCTGGTAGTGCCCCTCACTCTCGCATAATTGGCAAATCTGGTAGTAGCCCTCGAGATCCTGGCGCAATTCGGTGTACTTGTTAGTCTCCGCATACTCTATAAGAGGGCGAAGGGCTCTGCTCAGAAAACCGCATAGCAGCCTGAGGTGTGTCTCGGCCTGTTCTTCTGGCAGGCTATGGCGTACCTGCAGACCGATCAGACCGACATTACAGCGAAAGGTGAAATCCGGCGAAGGCTCCGTATACCCTGGTACCCAGTAATCTCGCATTTCCAGAGTCCACTCTGGCAGATTCCAGTCTGTAAGACGCTTTCGAGAGTCCTTCAACCTTCCCTTCAGAAAAGCAGTGCGCTCATCCTCAGGGAGCAGAGACACCACAGCCGCTTCGGCGATTCTGTGGTTCCTCCACTGCTCCAGAGTGCGTTCTTGACCATCGGAAATAGGAGCGGGATAGGCCTGCATGACAGCCTCTTGCCACTGCGCGTTTTGCTCGGGAGTCATGGGTAAGGCAACCAATCTGGAGGCGGACACTCCGCCTCTAGTGGCGTCAGGAAGGCCTCAGCAACCATGGGCGTGTAGTCTGTAGCGCTATCCTCTACTCCCTCTAGCTGCCAGCGATGTTGCTGGGCCAGCTCTCGGATCAAGTGGTACAGCACCGGAAGAACGAAAAAATCCGGGTTCAAGAAAATTGCTGCTACGCGCGTGCAAGTCACAGCCAACTCGAAGACCCCCTTGATCTCCGGCGGGTTGTTCATGCGCTTGTATTGGTAGGCATCCTCGGCTAGGTCCGACCAATTTCCACCCACTATCAACTTTTCGGCGCTATCGCACAGCCTATAAATTTTAACAAGAATCTGGTAGTCTCGGCGTTTGCGCGGATCGCCCGTTGCTACAGCTCGCTCAATGAGTGGGTGTAGGGCCTCCTGCAGGAAGCGTTTCATCAGGTTCATGTAGAACCGCTTCCGGCTCTCAGGCTCCGGATGGATAAGGAATATGCCCACCAGAGCAGCCTCACAACGAAGGGCAAATATCGGGAGATACGGAGAGTGCGCTGCCTCCAGCCTCTCAGTGAGGGTGCAGCGCATCTGAATAATCCAGGGGGCGACTTCGAAGTCCTTGAGTCGCGACACCATCTGCCCCATGCCCTGCCTGCTGAACTCATGCGAGTCGAGGATGCCTGGCGCAATGGGCATTATGAGCTCGCGCCAGCGGGCATCTAGTTCTGGAGGCAGGCTCTGTGAAGAGTTCATCGGGGCAACCAGTCTGGATGCGGGCACTCGGTTTCCAGGGTGGTCAGGTAGGTATCTGCAATCAGATGGGTGTAGTTTGGACCATCGCCGTGCGTTCCAGAGGCGTTGCCATCTAATCGCCGCTGGTGCATCCGATTCAAGCGCATCAGGATACCCAGTAGGGCGCGGGAGCGAGAAATATTCCAGGGAGTCGTTCCTTCAGAATCAAGACCCTTTGTCATCAGCATCACCGCACGGATTTCCCGAAGAAACTCTCTGCCAGTATCGAAAGCATCAACCGCCGCCATGTCCTGCTTATTTAGGTTGCCCCTATGGAAAAGAGACCATGCTTCGGGCCACTCATAGGGAGCCGCAGAACGAAGGAATCTTTCACAGTGTAAATACAGTTCCATCATAGGTCTGTAACCCTCTTTGTTGTAAGCATTGACCTGGCGCGCATCATCCACAAAAGGACGCAACGTTCTGGCAACGAAGCGAATAAAGATATGCTGATAGATAGTCTGTAGCTCCTCATCATTGGAGGTAGCCAGTTGAATCCCTACCAGGGCAGTCTCCGAGCGCAAAGCGAACCGGGGTAGCCAGCCCGACTCCATGACCCCACCGCTCCAGGTCTCTATAGCGCAGAGGGTTCTAAGTTCGAAGGCCCAGCCGGGTGCACCCAGACCCGCCAGGCGTGCCTCCGACTCCTTCATCGACTCTCGCAGGAACTCGGCAGGCTCGGGCAGCAGAGCGGCCATGGTGCGGAGAGCATGCCACCGGTCCTCATAAGATTTGGTGCCATCGCCAACGATCATCTCCTGCCACCGTGCGTTCTGTTTCTGAGTCAGTGTCATGTTTGCGGCAACCAGTTCGGGGGCGGGCACTCGGACTGCAGGGCGACCAGATAGGCGGCGGCTACCAGGTCTGTATGGCGGCGTTCGATACCTCCGGTGCCCTCAATAGTCCAGGTGTGTAGTGTTTCCAGGTCTTGTATGAGGCTCCGTATATCCCACTCAAAAAGCAGGGGCAGAGGGGCATCCGTGTTCAGGCTGGTAATGGCTCCAAGCAAGCTCTGGCTTGTGTGGGAGGCCCAGCCGATTTCCCTCTCTTCCGGTGTCCAGGAGTGTGGTCTCCAGCGGTGCAAACGCGCCTCGATATTGTCCCAGACTCTCTTGGGATAGGACTCCAGGTATTTCGGCCATAGTAAAGCGCCATCCATCGTCGAATAGCGCTCGCAGAGGTGGTACAGCTTCACCAGTGGCTGGTAGCCCCGTCTGCGGTATCGAACTGACTGAGCGGCATGCACTACAAAGGGGCGCAACGCTTCGGTCACAAAGCGAATAAAAAGCCGCTCATAGACCTGTTCTGCTTCGGTGTAGTAGGGGTACGTGATAGCAATCCCAGTAAGGGCGACCTCGGAGCGCAGGGCGAACTCCGGTACCCAGGCTCCCTGATCTTCCTGCTTTTTGAGCCATCCTTGATTTATCAGGTCCCCCCGAAGCTCCGTTGCCCACTTCGGTACGGCCCTGGTTGCAAGGCGACTATTGGACTCCTGCAGCCCCTCGGAAGATAGGGCATAGAAATCCATATAGTCCAGTAGAGGAATAGAGCTCCGCCATTCGTCCTCTTGTCTGGGAGTCAGTCTCACGCTGTTCACTTTGCCTTATTATGCCGGAGGTATTCCGGTCTCATACAGTATCGGTATACTGGGACTGTATGGATGTTGCCGTTCTTGGGGCATCGGGGGACTGTGGACGGGAGATTGCAGCACAACTGGTCTCCGCACGCCTGCTCGCTCCCACCGAGTGCCTTCAGTTGGTGGGGCGTGCCGAGGGGACCTCCGCGCGCTTGCTGCATGGTTTTATCTCCGATCTCTCGGATGCCCACGCAGAGTACCTCCCTGAGCTTGCCGTGGCGCTTAGCCCGAGCGAAGTGGTGGCTGATGTCTGGATTGTCGCTGCCGGAGGCACGATGTCCACGCAGCAGGGTGGCCCGGTTCTGGATAGGCAGAGCCTGGCGCGCGCCAATGCCCGTGTGTTTGAGAGCTACGCCCGTGCCCTGGCGGAAAACGGTAACGGTACAGAGCTGGTGGTCATTGTCTCCAACCCCGTGGAACTGGGGGTGGCTATCTTCGCGGAGGCTATTGGGCGAGATCGGGTTATCGGAATCGGCGCCTACCAGGATACCCTGCGCTTCCGGCGTGAGATCGCCGCCGATTTAGGTGTGCGCCGCCAGCGGGTAGGGGGCTTCATGCTGGGGGAGCATGGGGCCGCGCAGGTGCCCGTCTGGTCCAGCGTCACGCTGCAGGGCCTGGGGCCGGAGGAGCTTCAAGAAACCGTGACAACTCTGCGGCGCGGCAGCGAGAAGACGGATTTCGATGCGCTGTGCAGCAGCGCCCGCATACAAATGCAGGTGTTCCTGGCCGCCGGGCAGATGGCCGAGGCATTCGCGTGGATAGACCAGCTTCCACCGGATGCGCGTGTCGTACTCAAGCCGCTCCTAACCCACTTCTCGGGAGCCAAGACCGTGAGGGCTACCGCCAATGTCACCGTCGATTTAGTAGCAACTCTATTAGATGGGCGTGAGGTGCTGGTGGCGGGGCAGGTAGACGTTCGCCCCGGCGAGTTCTACGATCTGACCGGGCCACTGGGCGTGCCCGTTATCGTCGGCCCCGGTGGCATTCGCCGGATTGTGGAGATACCGCTAACACAGCAGGAGCAGCAGCGCATGGAGAAGATTGCCGCCGAGGTGAATACGAAAGTGGCCGAGGTGCGAGGGATTTGATGACAACGTATGCCTTTTTGCTGAAGCTACGCGATAAGCCCGGCGCAATGGAGCTGATCGCCGCCACATTTGCGCACCGTGGCATCTCGCTTATTACCATTCTGGGCAACGATGCAGGCACGGCTCCGGACGGTCTGGCGACGATTCTAGTCACCTTCCGTACTACCCGAGCGCGTAAAGACGCGATAAAGGCGGCCCTTTCTCGCCTGAGCCGCGTGGTCTCGCTCACCGAGCGGGAAGAAGAAGACCCCGCGCTCCAGCAGAGTGCGCTTGTGCGACTGGCACCGGGCGGCACCCTCCCTACAGACCCACAGGTACATCTCACCCGCCTGAGCGTAGATGCCGCCACCGGGGAGACTCTGTGGGCGCTCTTCGGTCCTCTAAAAGCCGTGGAGGCAAGTGTGGAGTCCCTGCGCAGCGCGGGCACTCTCAATGCGCTCTCCCTGGCGACTGTTGCTTTGTGAATCTTGTAATCCCCTCAATAAAGAATTGAAGATGATTTTATGATTGTAAATGAAATTTTAGGAAAGAAGAAATCAAGAATTGTAAACAAGGAAATTGTCAATAGGATTGAGCATGAAATAGCATTGTATGATTCGATTGAAAAATCTAATTATGTACTTAGTGCTTGGAAAATCCCATTTAAAAGGAGATTGTTAGAAGGGTATGAGTGTGAAAAGGCTGGGGTGTTTAGTTTTTATATTTCTGGACTTGTCTATCCTAGGAAGTATAGGTTGTCTGTGCTTAAAGGAGATGATTATTATGTGTTAAATAATAGTAATATGGTTCAAGCATGTAATGATTTTCAACTAGAGGATTCTAAGCAAGTCGCATTGCTATGTTACTTAATGTACCAGGATCATGGCATTTTTGACAGAAATTCTGATTTGGTAACAGTAAATCAATTTAAGGATAGTGGAGTAGAGCATAGTGAGTGGTGGCAAGTATGGGGTGGCATATCGTTGAAATTAAAGTGTGTTAATGAAGAAAAATCCTGGAAGGATATTTCTATGGAGTGGGATACGTTTGTTGGTGATTTTAAAGAGCTCCCTATTGGCTTTTATCGTTGATATTTCGGATTCGTATCGTACATCACTTGCTTCCGCTTTTATCGGAGATACCGGCGGCGATAGTTGGTGGGCACAAGCTCGAAGCCAAGGCTCTCATAAAGCGCATTCGCCGCTTCCCGGTGGGGGCGGCTGGACAGGTTTACAGAGTCGAAGCCCTGGGCGGTAGCAAGTTCTACCGCTTGCTCTAGCAAGGCTTTTCCGATGCCCTGGCCGCGTGCCGCTTCGTCTACCACCACGCCCTCGATCCAGGGAATCCAGCCGGTCACTCTGGGTAAGGCCGAGAGGGTGAGCATTCCGATAGCGCCTGTCTCTGGAGCTTCCGCTACCAGGAGCCAGGTCATGGGAAAGGCGACCAGCGCCGTAAGCCACTCTACGGTGACTGGTATTGGCTCTTTGCCACGTAGCTGTGTGGCGAGGTCTGCGAGCTGCAGAGCCAGCGCTTCGGTGATGTCTTCGGGGCCTATGGTGCGAATCGTAAAGGTCGGATTCATCCGGCGTCTTCGCCAGACTCTACCAGCCACTCCTGCTCGTTGTAAACGCCCTCGCAAATGGCCTCTATAATCTCCGCATCTCCACGGTCCCCGGACTGCAAGGTGCTGCCATCACTGAACATCACCTGGGTCTTCCATAGGTCGTCCGCCCTGGGATTGTGTCCGTCTTGATAGCTGATATTGATGTCGGCAGCGGGATAGACAGCCTCCAGCGCTTCCATGCACTGCTCGGCGTACCGGTCGGCGCTGGCCTTGCTATCGTATCCTGTAGCGTCCTCCAGAAGATTGCCGGAGAGAAATTCGATGGTGATCTGAGTTACGGTGACTTTGCTCATGACTGAGAGGAGCATATCATTTTGGAACCGCTCAAAGGATGGGGAAACATAGCGTGGTGAAATGATTCTTCCCTCAGCATTAGGCGCTGTGGAGCGACTTGGCTACGGTGAGGCATCAGCTAGGTATCGTGCGCCTGTGGGGCAATGGCAGGAGCACCTAGAAGAAGGACAGGCCATTTAATGAGGGAGGTGTATTCTCCGGCGGCTCCGAGAAATACTGTGATGCCGGGGATTCGCCGAACAAGTGTCGGAAGAATTTAAAAAATAAGTTTTTAAGTGATGTTATATATTTATAATTATTTATTAGATATATTAGCGATATGACACTTTTTTAAAGTGTTGCATTCTTGTCTAAGGTTAGATACGATGACGCTGATCGCAGCCAGTTTATCGGAGCGGTCTGAATACAACAGGAGGTTTTTCACCGAGATGAGTAGCGAGTATTTGACGAAAGAGGATGTCGCTAAGAAACTGAAGATCGATGTAGAGCTGGTTTCTAAAGCTATCGAAAACGATGGCTTGCCGGGCTTCGAGACGGTTGGGGTATGGCGCACGACAGAAGACGCCTTGGGTAAGTGGAGCGATGCCAAGATGGCACAGGGTATGGCGGTTCCTGCGACGATAGCGGTCGGACCTGCTCCCTTGCCTACGCTCGCGGAAGCGCGAGCTGCCGACTGGGTGCAGGTAGCTCCGACCAAGTACTATTCGCGCAATGGCAAGTTGGTGGAGTGGAAGGAAAACGCGTATACCGCTATCTTCACTATCGGCGGTAAGAGCTTTCCTATTACTATCGCTATCTTCGGCCCCAAGGGCGGAGTTAGCAAGGGAGTCTCTTATAAACACTGGGGGGCGGAGGTTTACAAAGGCGAACTTGGGCACGGGCTGCAGGGCATCTGTGAATGGACCCGTACAGATGATTTCGACAAGACCCGAGAAATCGCCAGTGTGATCAAGGCTGGTTCTCGGTTCGTGCTGCCGGGGGAGGCGGTGGAGAGTGAGTTTGATGAATTGACGCTTGACAGCTATCGCAGGTTGAACAAACGGCCCAACATCAAGAACGCCCGCTGCGTGGTAGCCAAGGAGGATGACTTCGGCGCGATCGCGCTTCACGCACTGATTCGTTGCCGCCAGAAAGGCTGGATTTAAGGGCGTCCTACGCCCCTGCACAGAGCTTTGCTCTCCTTATGGCATAAGCCATAAGGAGAGCATTTTTTTGTTCGGACATGGTGTCTTTTCGGGTTGACACGATTACTAGGCCGTGATAACGTTTCGATGAATGTCGAAAGATTCGATATCCATCGAAGAATTTTTGCCATGCCCAACGAGCCACAACCCGATATTGCCGCTATCTTCAAAGCGCTCTCCGACCCCACACGCCTGGCGGTGTTCCAGTGCATTCGCTGCTGTGGCCCGGACTGTGGCTATGACACCGAAAAAGGGACCTGCTGCAACGCAGAAGGGGACTGTGACTGCGCAAACGGGGTAACGGCGTGCGCTATCCGCTGCACCGTACCCTGCGCTCCCTCTACCCTGACCCATCACCTGAATGAGCTACGGGCAGCGGGGCTTATCACCACCGAGCGCGAAGGCCGCATCGTTCGCTGCCGCATTCGCCCGGAAGCCCTTGCCCGCATCGGCGCCTTCATCACCGGCAAGTGAGCGAATATCTATGAATCGAAAACACGCTTTCACTCTTATCGAGCTTCTGGTAGTCATCGCGATCATCGCGATACTGGCGGCTATTCTCTTCCCCGTGTTCGCCCAGTCTCGGGAGAAGGGGCGGCAGACCGCCTGCCTTTCAAATATGAAGCAGCTGGGTACCGCTTTCAGCATGTATCTCAGTGACTTTGACAGTACCTATCCCACCTGTGACAACGACAAGGCTAAGATTACCGGGGAGCCGCCAGACCCCGAAACGCCAGATCAAGATGGCCCACCGGAGCGAGACTGGCATATCGTGCTCCAGCCCTACATCAAGAACTACGCGATTCTGCGCTGTCCCTCGGATACCTCGCTCAAGCCTGCCGACCCGAAGAACCCGGACCTGGATGGGAAGAAAGAGTATGTTTCGTCGTACACTGTGAATGGCTGGTCGGAGTATGCGCTCGCGGAAAGCGCTGTAACTCGCCCCGCCAACTGGCTGCTTCTGGGCGAGCGCAACAATGTGGCGCGAGGACCGAAAACCTGGTGGATGTTCTACTGGTGGGTCTGGCAAGGAGACAGCCCCAGAGTATGGCCACCCGCCGCGAGCCCCGACCCCACGGTGAAAGCCTCGGAAGACCTCGCCCTGAAGCGGCATACGGGAATGAGCAACTGGCTCTTCAGCGATGGACACGTGAAAGCCGCCACACTCGCCTCGCTCTGGAAGCCAGGGACCGAGAATGCCTTCTGGCCCAATCCGCCACAGAACTGAGTAAGGCATAAAAGCAAGGGGCAGAGTGGGAACTTCTACTCTGCCCTTGCTTTTGTCCTGTAAAATCTTTCGCAAATGCGCAAGAGCAAGATAGTTGCCGTGGTAGTTATCGCCGCGCTCGGGGCTCTGGGGCTACTTTTATCCACGCTCTGGAAAGCCTATAATCCGCCACCTAAAATTACGCCAACAGCAAAACCTCGGCCTGAAATCCTCATTAGAGTCACCCAGGCTCTGCAAAATGCTCCCCGTCTGTATCAGAAGCAAGTTACACCAGATGGCCGGATTACAAGCTCCTCTACCTGGCAGCAGGGGAAATTCCTGTCGTCGCTCTATGAAAGCCGAGAGAATTTCCAGACTATCTACTGGAACAAGAAGCTCTGGAACATAGATAAGTCCTTAAAAATAGGCACGGTTCAGAGCACTAGCGAAGGCTCTTTTAATCGACCTCTTTTCGATTGGCCCACGTCGGATTTCAGCACGGCCAAAACAGAAAAAGACAGATTTACTTTTTACTCCTTCAGTAGTGATTTCCAGTTTGAGCACACCTTGAAATTCGACCCGGAGACCTACCTGCCTCGCTCTCTGGAAACAGTTCGGATTCGTGCTCTATCTCCCATTCCTCTATCCAGGGTAGAGCGGTGGAGTATCAATGAAGTACCTCCGAGTCCATCCCCCAGTCCGTCTCCTGTAGCAACCCCGGTTCCTGTACCCACCCTGTTACGTACTATTTTTTATGAATACCCGGCGAGCCTTCCGGAGATAAACCCGAGAGCACAATTTCCCAACTATGCCTGGACAGACTACGACCAGAATCAAAAAGATTGGGTGCTTCGCCATTCCCAACCCCTTTTAGAGGTTGAGATGCAAAACAATAAAGTGAAGGTGCTGGGAGCCGAGCGAAATTCCTGGGGAGATATCTATCTCTTTCTGTCTGGCAACTATCCTTTTGGTGCAGGCTATAAAAAGACTGCAAGCCAGAAAATCAAGGTGAACACGCAAATCACCATAGAGGTAGGCGGCATAAAAACCTTATACACCAGGGGAGACAAGGTGTTTAACCCGCCGCACTCCCCATTCGCAGCGGCGAGTATACAGGTATGGAAGTTTGGAAATCTGTCTTTGCGTAAGATGCCGCAGTCACTGGATTTCCGGATAAATTTTACGTCCCTGGATGAAAGCGGTAAGCTCGTCGAGAATTTCTCCTTAGCAAAGGCAAAGTGGGCTCCGGATTTCGAGACGACCCCTGCACTGGTCGCGCCTGCGGATATGTTCCTGGCGCCGGACCCAAATCTGCCGGATGTCAGTCGGATAGCGCTCTGGAGAGAACAGGTTCAGCTGGGGAATCTGCCGGATGCCGCCACCCTGGATAAGCTCGATCTGCTGCTCAATGAAGTGGATACAGCCCCGAATATCCCCCCTGTTGTCGATTCCGCTCGATGGCAATTAGTCCAGTTCAACCTGAAACGCAAGCGGCTCAGTGTGGCGCTCGCTATTGCCCAAAAGGCACATGCAAAGCAAGTAGAGACCTTCCAGCGCGATCCGAACTATCGAGTAACTGTGGACTGGCCGCAAGTGTTGAAGCGCTTTGGTGAGCTCTGAAGGATAATCTGTTAGTAAGATAAATACTTCATTTTTGATGAATGTTTAATAAATTCGCATTTTATATCCTATTTATTTGAGATATAGAGATAATATTATATCTATAATTTGATTTATTAAAAATATATTGGGAACATGATTGATATTACTCTCATAGGGAATGCGTTACAAAACAGAAAATCCTGCTGTATGGGGACAATAGAGGGCAGTCAGAACTTACCGTTTTCGCCATGACTGCGAGAGCGAGGTCGATCCTCAGTCCTCATAGGTTTTGCTGAAGTCGGCGCCTCTAAACGCGCCAACTTCAGCAAAGCCAGCAGAGACACGATGAGAGGAAAATCACGAAAATGAAACACAATCTCGCACTATCCGCCTGTGTCGGTGCGCTGGTACTGGGCACCACCCTGACGTCGAGCCGACCTGCTGCCGCACAGGATAGTAGCTTCCTATCCGAAGTCGCTCAGGCGAACCTTGCAGAGATACAGGCTGGTGAGCTTGCTCTGGACCGCTCCATGAATGTCAATGTGAAGCGTGTCGCACGGATGCTTATCGAAGACCGTAGGACTTGGCTCAGGACGGCGTGAGCGCACTGGGAGCACCCACAAGCTTTACGCTGCCAACGAGCGTGGACACCCGGCAGCAGGAAGCCTACGATGACCTGTCTCGGCTGTCCTTCGAAGCCTTCGATCATGCCTATATCAAGAACCAGATAATGGCGCATAAGAAAGCGATCTGGGCGTTCGAGCAGCAAGCGAAAGAGTCAAGCGATCCTCAGGTGAAGACCTTCGCCATGGGCATGCTGCCCACACTCCGACGGCACTTAGAAGAGTTCAAGTACCTTCAAGAGCGCAGGACTCTAGCTGGTCACCCTGGCACTAGAGTAACAAGTCCTCCGAGTAAAAATGGGGCCAGAGCAGTACGCTCTCGCCCCATTTTTGTTTTTTTGTTTCCGGCTGGCTTTCCGGCGGTAGAGTAAGGCAACTATGAAAGCAACACCCCCAATTGTAGATCGTGAAACCTGGAACGCTCAACGCAAAGAGCTGCTGGTCCGAGAGAGAAAGCCCATACCCGTGAGGGCGACGCCATTGCTGCCGCACGCCGCCGCTTGCCCATGGTCGAAGTAGACCCCACTACGCAAGTAGTAGGGACGAACGGCATTGTCTCGCTGCTGGATACCTTCGAGGGGCGGAGCCAGTTGTTCGCGTCGTATCACATGTGGCATGAGGGCCAGCCCGCTTCCGGGCAGTGTGAAGGCTGCACGTTCAACTCCGGCCAGATGCGGGAGCTAGCGTATCTGCACGCCCGCGATGTCACTTACGCCGTGTTTTCTGTGAGGGGCCATTTCCTGAGAGCGACCGCTACCGGGAGTTCATGGGCTGGGACATGCCCTGGTACTCCGTGCCCGAGGAGTCAGTAGAGCGCCTGATTGCCGGGCGCCACTTCGGGATGAAAGTGTGCTACCTGCGCGTGGACGACCGGGTGTTCGAAAACCTACTGGACCACCGCCCGTGGGTGCGAAGTGATGAACGGCAGCTTCGGGATTCTAGATATGACTGTCTATGGCAGGAAAGAACACTGGGAGGATTCCCCCGAGGGCTGGCCGGTATTCTATGGCCCAGATACCAACTCGTACCGACTCATGGAAGATGGCAGCGCAGCGATTGGGCGCGGAGGCCGCCCGACCCCACAGTGGGATCGCCTCGCCGAAGGCCGCAGCGACGACCTGGGGAGCCCTATCACTGAGGCTTCCTCCAACGATGACTGCTGCCACTGATACTAGTAGTGAGGTCATGCCCTGGAAGGAGCAAAATGCTCCTTCCAGGGCTATCTATTTAAAGCAATTACTTGTGAGAGTTATGGATTGAGGGGAGCGGCGATTTCCCAGATATGACCGGCTGGGTCCTGGAAACTTGCGGTCCGGATTCCCCAGGGGCGATCTATAGGACCATTCAGAAGCGTGACGCCGCGTGAGGTCAAATCTGAGCACAGGGCATCCACATTCTCTACCGGCAGGGTGAAGACAAAGCGTGAGCCTGATTCGCGGCTCGCTACAGTAGCCGGGGCGATGAGCTCGGGGCCTTCGGATATCGCTAGCAGGTTGATCAGCGTATCCCCGAACTGGAATACGGCGGAGTTGGGGTCTTCAAAATAGACTGGCAGGTCGAAGACTTTCCCATAGAACTGCTTTACGGCATCGAGGTCCTCAACGAACAGGGTGATGGCCGTGATGCCCTTTGCCCAGGAAGTCATTGTCAATACTCTTTTCTTGCTTTTGCGCTAGTACGTTCTCCGGATACTGACCCGGTGACCTGCAAAGCGGAAACCGGGTGGGAAAGACACCATAGAAAAGAGGAGTTTACGGGCGAGGTTGCTAAGTCGTTCCCCATGAACCTACGCCTAGCCCTTATAGAACAGTACCGCGCCGGACTCGGTATGCTTGCGCAGTGCGTGGAGATATGCCCGGATGACCTCTGGACAGCGGGGACGCCGCCGCGCGAGTTCTGGCGTATTGTGTGGCACACGGCGTACTTCACGCAGAATTACCTGGTGCAGACCGAAGACGAGTTCAATCGCTCCGCAGGGGACTGGCCGGAGGCGGTGCGATCTGCGCTTGGCGTGAACACGACACAGCGGGCAATGGATGTGGAGCCCTACGAGCGACCAGCAGGGATTACGCCGTTGACCCGGCAGGAGCTTGGGGAGTATATAGAGGGCATTTCCCGCAGTGTGGATAGCACTGTTGAAGGTCTGGATCTGGACCGGGAGGACACGGGCTTTTCCTGGTATCCGAACATGACCAAACTCTCCCATGAGTTGATGAACCTGCGCCATATTCAGGGGCATGTGGGTCAGCTATCCGAGCTTCTGATGGCGCGGGGTATCGATATCGATTGGATTAGCAACCTGGCTTCTTGATAAAATAGGGACGATATGACTCCGCGACGGCTCTGGTAACGCCCATGATCTGGAAAATCGCGTTGCTGGGTAGAGTGGAGGTTCGTTTCGGTACACGCGAGGTAACTCGCTTCGAGAGCACCAGAGTAGTGGCGCTGCTTGCCAGGCTCGCTCTCTTCCCCAACCGCATCCATCCGCGTGAAGAACTTATCGAGCTTCTCTGGCCCGATACTGAGCCCGCTGTAGGCCGCAACCGCCTGCGGAGCACGCTCTCCACTCTGCGCCGCCAGTTAGAATCGTCTGAAGCCGAGGGCGATCTGTTTCAGGTCAGTCGACACTCTCTCCGGCTGAATCCGCAAGCCTGCACCTGCGATGTGTGGGAGCTAGAGCAGGCTATCCGGCAGAAGCGCTGGAATACGGCGAGCGCTCTGCATAGAGGCGAGCTGCTGCCGGGATTCTACGACGACTGGATCGTGACCGAGCGCGAGCGCTTAGAGGCTTTCTGCGACGATTTAGAGGACCGGCAGGATGGGGGGAGCTCGCTCGAAACACCCGCTTTAGAATCCGACTCGGTAGCACTGGCCCCACTGTTGCCTGGTTATCTGACAGCATTCTTTGGTCGAGAGACAGAGAAAGAGGCTCTTATCGCGCTGCTTCGAGAGAGCCGACTGGTGACACTCACTGGCTCGGGGGGAATAGGGAAGACCCGGCTCTCCGTGGAAGTTGCACGGCGGCTGGCCCCGGAGTTCGAGCGCTGCGCTTTCGTTGCGCTGGCGGAGTGCCTGGAGCCGACAGCCTTGCTGGAGCGGATTCGCCTTGCGCTGGGACTGCAGGGGCGTACCGTACTTGCCGAGGCCCTTATGGAGCAGCGGACCCTGCTGATTCTGGATAACTTCGAGCAGCTACTAGAGGGTGGGGGAGGTCTTGTGGTGAGCGAGCTGCTGACTCATCTGCCTCTGCTCACGTGCCTGGTGACATCCCGGCGCACACTGGGAGTGAGCGGGGAGCGTGAGTGGGCGCTTCTCCCCTTGCCCGTGCCCACAGAAGCCGAGCCAGGCAGTGCGGCTCTCGCCTTATTTGTGGACCGTGCCCGTGCCATTCGCCCCGACTTCGCTGTCACGGAGCGAAATCAGGGTGACCTGCTGGCCTTGGCACGGCTCTTAGAGGGCGTGCCGCTCGCTATCGAGCTAGTGGCGTCCCGTATTCGGGCGCTCTCCCTGACTGAACTCTCCGAGAGACTTACCCAGCACTTCGCGGAGCTGGCTCGCGCCCCACTACGTAGCCACAAAGAGGAGCGCCATCGCTCGCTCCATGCCACTGTTGAGTGGAGCTGGCGTTTGCTCTCCCCACGCCTGCAGCGGTTTCTAGCGTCGCTCTCCGTGTTTCGCGGCGGCTGGAGCGCCACGGCGGCGGTCTCGGTCTGTAGCGAACCCGATGCGGCAGCGCTGCTAGAGGAGCTGGTGGCCGACTCCCTGGTCACTGTCACCGAGCGGGAAAACGGCACGATGCGCTTCCATTTATTAGAGATGATTCGTAGCTTTGTGGAGGAGCGCCTGGACCTAACCCGGCGCGCGGAGCTGCAACAGGCGCATGCCGCGTATTTTCTAGAGTGGTGCCGGGCGCTGGGCTGCCAGTGGCACCATATGGATAGCGAGCTGGAGAATCTGCGCGCATCCCTGGATTTCGCGGTGGCCACAGAGAACGCTGAACTCGCGCTCCGGCTTTTGCGGCCTATCCGCCTGTTGCTGGGCTTTCGTGGGGGAGCCGAGCCGAGTTTGCCGGTCTTTCGCCGCGCCCTGGCGCTTTCCGGCGGCGCGCCTGATTTGCGCTGCCTGGGGCTGCTGGAGCTAAGCGCTTTGCTCGTGATGCTACAGGAGCGCGGCGAGGCCAGAACCTATTTCGAGAAAGCCCGAAGCGTGGCGAAAGAAGCGGGAGAGAATCCGGCTCAGGAGCTGGCTTTGCTGCGGGGGGAGATTCAGCTCGCCGCCCCACGGTTCGAGAGCCCCGACTCGGTTCTGCCACTGTTTGAGCGAGCACTGGCATTGGCAAGGCAATTAGAAGAGAGGGAGACAGAGGCGAACCTGCTGAACTTCTACGGCACGTTCGCCCTGCGCATTCAGGAGAACCTGGAGGAAGCGGAGCAGCTCTTTCAGCGCTCCGAGGCGCTATACGCAGCGCTGGATGACCGCCTGCATGCCAACTATGTCTTGCTCAACCGGGCCAATACCGCCATGGAAGCCGGGCGGCTTCCCGAGGCTCTGGAGCGCTACGGGCAGTGCCGCCAGGCATGTCGGCTTCTGAGCGACCATGTGCTCGAAACCTACGTAGACAACAGTACGGGCACGCTGCTATCAAAGATGGGGGAGTGGGATGCGGCGAAGGCTCACTTACTGGCGTGTCTTCGGCAGGCGTGGCGGCTGGGCTACCGGTACATTCTGGGGTTTGCGCTTTTGAACCTCCCGGAGCCTCTGGCACGCACCGGGCAGATAGAGGCAGCAGCGAGTCTGCTGGGCTTCGTGGAGAGCTACTGGCCCGCACACCACGTACCGTTTACTGAAGAGGACCACGAATATATCCACCGTGTACAGCAGCTCTGTGGGGAGCGGCTCGGCGAGGCGCCTGCTCGATTTCTTTTCGGCAGTGGGAGCGCGCTGCCCCTGCGAGATGCCGTATTTCTAGCGCTCGATCCTGTGTCCTGACGTTTGCCTGACGATAGGCGAATACAGTTTTTCTCATAGTCGAGAGAACTTCTAATGCTTGGTTAATGCTCCTGGCATAGCATCCCCTCGGCACTCTGGATGAAAGGGCAGCAGCTTGAGGGAGCGCCTTCAGCACCCGCATGCGCCCATTCGGGATCGGATTCGAAAAGGATACTAAGGATGAAGAAACGATTTTTTCTAGCCGCCGCTCTGAGCGTGTGCGGCCTGATGGGCGCGACTGTAGGCTGCGGTGGCGGTGGGGGCGGTAGTGACGAAGCGACGCCCACGCCGACACCCACGCCTACAGCAAGCCCAGTGACGACGGTAGACTACACGGCAGCCCTGATCTCTCCGACTGTTGTAACCAATGCCTCGGCCACGGGTATCTCGGGGAACACCATTGTGGGAACCGGTACGCCGACCAGCGGCCTGGGGTTCAATGTAGCGTTTCTCTGGAGCCGATCCGGGGCAAGCGCTGCTTTGCTGACTCCGAGCGGCTTTACAAACAGCATAGCGAACGCCGTGTCGGGCAGTGCACAGGTAGGCTGGGGTACCCCCAATGGCTCCAGCATAGCCCACGCGCTACTCTGGAACGGCAGCGCCAATGCGATAGACCTGAGCCCGACGTCTGGCTACTATGCCAGTGTGGCCTTCGGTGTCTCTGGCACCATCATTGTGGGGGATAGCACTCCGAACGGTGTCTCGGTGACCACGGGGAACCATGCCTGCCTCTGGAATGGAACAGCGGCCAGCTTCACCGATCTCCACCCTGCCTCCGGCTTTATCGGGAGCCTCGCTCGGGCCGTAGCAGATGGAACGCAGGTGGGTGAGGGCTATGTCTCCAACACCATAACCCATGCCATGCTCTGGAAGGGGTCGGCGGCAAGCGCCGTGGACCTGCACCCCGCTGGCTTCGGCAATAGCCAGGCGCTCGGCGTGTCTGGGACCACCCAGGTGGGTGTGGGCACCGTATCCTCTACCACGCACGCCCTGCTCTGGTCGGGAACTGCCGCCAGCGCCGTAGACCTGAACCCACCGAGCTATCTCGCCAGCACGGCCACCGCCGCCTCGGGGAACCTCCAGGTCGGCTACGCGGTCCCGGCCTCCGGTGGCGGAATCACCCACGCCATGGTCTGGAAAGGAACCGCCGCCAGCGCGGGCGACCTGCAAACCGTGACTACCGGCCTCACCTCCGGCGGCACCGCCATCACTGTGGTGAAGTCGCAGGCGAACGCCGTGGACACCGATGGCACCATCGTCGGCACCGTCACCGACGACAAGAACGTGACCTACGCCGTGGTCTGGACCCCCAAGCCCAAGTAAATAACGGAAACGGGACTCTACAAGCAACAAGCCTCTCAGGTAACTGAGAGGCTTCGCGATTCATGATGCATTCTACCTGTCTGGCTCAAAAACATAGAGGAACAATAAAGAAACAGGAATTGTTCACAATATCCACAATTTACACAGGGAATTCGTTTTTACGGAACTTTTTCGTAGTGAAAACATAGAAAAGGTATCATTTAGCCCAATGTAGGTGAACCGCTCTCCGCTTGACAAAAGGGCTGATTTCACGATATACTATATACATAGTCAAGAAGGAAACACCTTCAAAAACTATCCAGAGCGACGAACCAAACAGGTTCGGCGCTTTTTTTGTTTCTGGGGTCAAGACAGGTGGCGAAGACCCCGGCCACTCTGTAGGGAGCTGTCGAGGTCTTTCTGGTTCCGCTTTAGTGTTTTAGTTTTTAACGAGATTGACTACGACGCTGCCAACGTTTTCGCCTGTGGCGTTGTAGAACTCGTTGAGGTTTCCGCGGAGATGCGAGTCCGCATCGAAAGCCATGGTGCCTCGGACCGTGTAGGGAGTCGTGTCTAGCGTGACGATCACTGAGAGGTTCCCCGAGTTGTCGATGCTACCGTTGAAGGGGTCCAACTGACCCGTCTTCGAGTCCTTGCCTGAGCCGCTGACAGTGCCATCGGAGCCGACCTGGAAGGTAATATTACCGTCGATGCTGTTCGTGGCATCGAGGAAAGAGCCTGTGTAGTTCCCAACGTAGCGAGAGGTACCTGTGCCACCTCCACCACAGCCCGCCGTTACGCCCAGAGCGCCGATTAGCGTCAAGATTGCCGCCAGAAAGTGTCGTTGTCGAAGTCGTCGTGTATTCAAGTGTCTGCCCCTTTCTTCTGAAAAGGAGCGTATCTACCTATCGTCAGGCAAACGTCAGGAGCCGGGCTGTGCGAGTCCGCCAAACCAGTACGCGGCGGTCACGCCACCGTCCATGAGGAAGTCGCTGCCCGTAATAAAACCACCATCCGGTCCCATCAGGAGCGCGGCCACATTGCCCACTTCGTCTGGAGTGCCCGCGCGTCCAGCCACCGAACTCTCGATCATCTTCCGGTAGCTCTCGCCACGCGGCCCGGTAAGCTCGTCTTTCGCAAGCGGGGTCATGACGATTCCAGGGCTGATGGTATTGATGCGCGCGCCGCGCTTGCCCCAGTGCAGTGCCTCAGCCATGACACGGAGCGAGTTCCCACGCTTGGCAAGCTGATAGGCATGGAGCGAACCGGTTAATTGGTCGGATTGAAGAAACGGCAGGGAGAGCAATTCGTCTACCGGCGTAAGAGCAAGCGCCTGGTTTTGCTCCGGCGAGAGCGGCGGAAGCCGGTGCCCGGATTGGGACGCGATGATGACGCCCGACCCGCCAGCGGCGATAACCTCCCCGAATGTTTCCAGCACCAGCGCCGTGCCATAGAGATCGACCTTGACTATAGTTTCTGGGGACGCTTGCGACGGGGAAACGCCCGCGGCATGGATGAGGCCGGTAATCTCACCCAGCCCTCGGGCTGTCTCAACCAGCGCCTCCACCGCAGCTCGCGAGGAGACATCCACGATTGCGGTGCTCACCTCATATCCCGCATTGCTCAGCACTTCCGCCGCAGCGTGGGCGTTGTCTGGATTCCTATCCGCCAGCACAATATGCTTACCGACACCCACGCGCCGGGCGATAGCCTGGCCCAGCTGGCCAGGACCGATTACGACAATAACATTTTTCATGGTTGTTCTGTACTATTCTATGCTTGAGAAGGAGCTTTAGTGTAGAACAGTTCTCCAGAATGACTGGCGAATTCTCCAGAACTTCTGGAAGAAACAACAAGGGAGAGCAGAGTTTACACTGTGCCGACTGCGGGTATGGGGAACGTGATGACGACTCTTGCGCCGCCTTCTTCGCGGGTTTCGTAGCGCACGGTGCCGTTTAAGTCGATCAGGGTCAGGGAGCTAATCAGGTCCAGACCGGTATTGGCGGCGGTCTCGGCGTTGAAGTCCTCGGGGAAGCCGGGGCCGCTGTCTCGCACTTCCAGGGACGCGATGGGGCCTTGCACAGCGAGGCCGACTTCTATCTGGCCCTTGCCATGCTTCAGGGAGTTGGAGATTAGCTCGTTGACCAGTACAGCCACGGTGGTGCTGTGGCGAACGGGGAGATGCAGGTCGGCTACATAGAACGTAATGCCCCGCTCGCCCGCCATGAGCTGCAGGCCCGGTTTGAGCTTCTCCATGACCGCGCGGATAGACACGCTGACCACATCTTTGTCTGTGCGGGCTTGCTGGGTGAGCAGGTCGTGGATAGAGGCGAGCGACTGGATATGCTGGGTCAGGCGCTCCAGCTCGGCGGTGGGCACCGATTCCTCGTGCTTGAGCTGCTGCATGCCGATCAGCGCGGTAATCACCTGCAGGTTGTTCTTTACTCGGTGGTGGGTCTCACGCATGGAGCGGTGCAGGCGGACATTGAGCGCTTCTATCTCCGCCTGGTGCCGGGTCAGGGCATCCTGGCCCTGCTTGCGCTCCGTGATATCGGTCACGGTGCCGGTGACCCCAATAATCTTGCCATCGGCATCGCGCTGGGGTTTGAACACGGTGTCATAGAACCGGGGCTGGCCCTCTACTCGTGAGGCCTGCACCACGTGTCGCTCCTCGACTCCGGTGGTATAGACCCGGCGCTTTATCTCCATGAGGTGCACGGCTTCGTCTGGGGCCATGATCTCCGCATCGGTCTTGCCGTAGATCTCAGTGAGGGCGCGGTTCTGGCTGCCACTATAGACCCAGGTGTAGCGCAGCTCAGAATCTTGCGAGTACACCCCTATGTCCGAGTTGGCGAGGGCGAAGCGGAACTGCTCCTCGCTGGCTCGGAGCGCGTCCTCGATACGCTGGCGCTCCGCAAGCTCTCGCTGGGCCACGCGGTACAGGCGGGCGTTGTCGATAGCCAGTGCGGCGCGTGCCGCCAGTCCTTCCGCCAGAGTCAGGTCCGCCTCGGTGTACGAGTGCCCGGACTCGTTGGTGGTCACCAGAGTAATGGCGCCCAGGGTCCGCTCGCGGGCGACGATGGGGACGATGAGCACGGAGCGGAACCCGATCTGGCGCATGACCGCCAGGTGCTGCTCATCTCTGGCGCCCGCTACCAGCGCTTCCTCGGGGATGTAGGGGTAGAGCTCAGACTTCCCGGTGCGCAAGACATTGGGCAGGCCGGTCGCTCCATCTGGCTCGGGCGGATAGGTATCCCGAAGCTCCAGCGCCCACTTCACCTTTTCGGGGTCCACGTGCGCCACAGCGAGCTGCTGAATCTCGCGGGTCTGCGGGTCCCACATATCCACGCTGCACCAGTCTGCAATCTCGGGCACGGCCAGGTGGGCGACTTGCTGGAGAGTCTGCTCGTAGTCCAGCGACGACGCGAGTACCGCCGATGACTCTGTAAGGAACTGCCGCGCGACCTCTTCTTGCTTGCGCGCCGTGATATCGGTAGAGACCCCGCCGAGCGCGTACATCTCGCCGCTGGCATCGCGCAGGGGGAACTTGATCGTTAAAAAGGTCAGCGGCTTATCGGGGAAGGGGCTGCTCTCTTCGATTTGAAGCGGCGTGCCTGTCTCCCATACGCGGTGATCGTCGGCCTGGATTGGGGCGCTGAACTCGGGCAGGAATAGGTCCTGGTCCGTCTTCCCGATGCATTCTTCGTAGGGGAGCCCATGGAGCTGCGTGAACGCGTGGTTCACAAGGGTATAGCGCCCGTCTCTGTCCTTCAGGAAGATAACGGATGGTGCGTTGTCTAGAATCGCTCGGAGCTGTGCCTCGTTGGTCTCCAGTGCCCGCTCCTGCTCCCGGCGCTCCGTGATGTCTCGAAACACCAGCACGATGCCCTGAAGCTCGCCCGCCGGGTCGTTTATGGGCGCCCCGCTATCGTCGATGGGGGAGATAGTGCCATCCCGCGCCGTCAGTACCGTATGGTTCGCCAGCCCCACGATACCGCCGAGCCGTCGGACCTTGTCCACCGGGCTCTCCACCACCGCGCCGGTAGATTCGTTGGTAATCGCGAACACCGTCGCACAGGACTGCCCCATGGCATCCTTCTCGGTCCAGCCTGTGAGCCGCTCCGCCTGGGGGTTCATGAGCGTGATGTTCCCCTCAGTATCGGTCACGATCACGGCATCCCCGATACTCCGCAGAGTGGTGAGCAGCAGCGCCCGCCGGGTCTCCGCATCGTGCGCCACCTGCTCTAATCGCTTCCGGGTACGGTGCTGCGCCTCGCCCATGGCCGAGATGCCCATACCGCCCATAACAAACAGAATCAGCGAGCTGATCTCGGCGGCGTGGAACATGCTCGGCGAGGGGGCCGGGCTGATAAAGAGATACGAGGCCACCATGGTGCTGAGTAGCACGCTCATGAGCCCCGGCCCCAGCCCGCCGACCCAGGCGGCGGCCACTATGGCGGGAAAGAACGTGATAAAGGGCACGGAGTACGGGTCTAGCACCGTGTTCAGCCCCAGGCGCGCCAGCGTGGCCAGCATCACGCTGACCAGCCCCCAGCCATAGGCCAGACCCACGGACACAAGCCGAGCCCTTCGCCCAGAAACGTCGGTGTCTTGGGCCATCTATTCGGGTCCGAGCGTTCTGCGCACGGTATCGGGTAGCGCGTGTTTCATCGTAACCTGTACCTGTATCCCGCTACGTAAGCAAGGCGAACGCGAGAACGCTCGGACTACTGCCGGGAACGATAACGATGGTGCTGTCCCATTATACTCATCTCCCGCCACTGTCAAGTCAGGAAGAACCCTGCGTAGCGATTCGCATCCACAACCAGGGTAGTGGGTCAATCTTCTGACCAGGCAGCTAAAGCAGCCCGCTGCCCGCGTAGCGGGTTTGTCATGGCGCTTCGCGCCCAAGCACCCTGAAGGGCGCTACGGAGCAGGCTTTTAGGGGGCTTTAGCCTCCTTGCCGCCTCAGCGGGTTCCTTCAGGGACCCGACTCCTAAAAGAGCTCTATCAATGCCTTGCAGTGACCTTATAAACCGTACCCTTATTCAGCTTTTTGGTCAGGTTCGTTTGGCTTAGCTGTAAAGTGGCGCAATTAAAGATAAAGAAGAACCCTGGGCCAAGCTCCCAGCTACCGAGCGAGTCACCGCCCTCTTTGGAATCGATGCTGCCGTTGCCCATCAGGTACATCAGGATATTCTTGGAATCGAGCCACTTGACCATGCAGGTGTAGTTATGATGGTCTTCCGCGACCATATCCGGGAAGGGCTTCGAGATAGCGGGGTATTTCTTTCGGAAGGTCCCTTCGCGCGAACCCAGCGTTTGCCAGAGAACGCTCCATACTATCGGATCAACCGTTTCCACCTTCCGGTAAAAGGGTGGGGAGGAGATTCGCTTGAAGATTTCAACATCGCACTCGCCAGACCCCAGGGCGTTGTTCATCACCAGGAACCGCTCATCTTTGCTGAAGCTCCAGGAGATAAATCGGTCGAATTTAAACAATAGGTACTGCTGAGAGCTACCCTTTCTAGAAATCATCAAGCGATTCCCTTTGGAGTCCTCGCTTTCGTCTCTGACCTGTTTTATTCGAAAGGTCTTTTGAGGGGAGTATTCGGGGGTACCTACTTCGTTCTTGATTTGATCGGCAGAGGAAGGGTTTGCAATGAGTCCGGTCATTCCCAGGAGGGACAGAAAAATGAAGAATGTTGTAAAGCGATATCTCAGCATGAAGTCTTTCCTGCTATCTTTTAGATGGAGCCATTTTAACAGAGTTGGCTAATCAGGTATGACAGACTACATTTCTTTAAGTTATCTCCAGTTCCTTTACGCCAGGAGCCTCTCTAGCAAGTGGAGTAGTATGTCCATGGCTAAGAGAGCATATGTATACAAAATGCCGGTTTTCTATACATATGCTGCCCTACTATGTATAGGGGATAGCAGTTTTCTATACATGTTGTGGGGGCATAGCTCAGCTGGTTAGAGCGTCCGTTTGTGGTCCAGTAGATGGAGGGTTAAAGTCCGGACGCATGCGTAGCAGCATGGAGAATATCTTTGACCTGCTGGGGGCG
Organism: Armatimonas sp.; assembly: GCA_049840835.1. Taxonomy (GTDB): domain Bacteria; phylum Armatimonadota; class Armatimonadia; order Armatimonadales; family Armatimonadaceae; genus JANLTX01. The sequence continues at coordinate 725,953 of JASGJG010000003.1, forward strand.
CTCGCTGAAATCATCCGGATGCGGCGGCGCTGGTGGGTCTGGCAGCTCTACATCGCCTGGTGCGTCTTCCACTCGTGATAGAGCGCTTCCCAGTCGGTTCGGTCTGATTTCCACTGCTCCAGCGCCGCGCGTTAGCCACCCGAGAAGCTTGCTCGCCAGGAGAGCAGCGCTGCGGTCGTCTCGTCGTAGTTATTGCAGAAGTGGATGATTCTGGCACGAATCTCATTGAGATCGGGCACCAGGTTCAGCGGGTCCGGGTCGGCTTCAATATACCGTCGGTACTCCGCTAAATCCGTTGCCTTGATAACGCTGTAGCGGGAGTACTTGCCGTGCTCGATTGGCCTGACGCCATTGCCCCCGTGGGTCCTGCAGCATCCCCTGCCAGGATGGTCTGTGCCCCATCCGGCAGGGCGCTGCAGCGAGTACTATCATTCTTCAGGTAGTCGCAGTGTTCACGGGCTTCCATAGAATTTCCTGGCTTTGGAGGCTTCTATAGAATTACCATTCAACATCGCAGGAATCGAAAATTTAAACAGCATAAAAACAAATATTTAATTACATATACTGACAACATTAATTCACTTAAAGCCTTATACATTAAATATCCATCGTATGGAATATTATATAGTATGCAGGTTATCTAAGTATTGAAAGGCCACTAATTCATTGTATTTCAGATTTAAGAGTCGGTGCATGCTCCTCAGTTAATCTCCGTGTCAATAATTCAATTGATTGATCTGGAATACCACTTGTATCAATTTGTTTAAGATGATTTTCATCGAGCAATTCGATGGATTTCTGAGCAGTTGTGACTATATTAAACATATTCTGATCTTCAATCAAGAGAGATATACTATCTATTTTCTCTTTCGTTTTATCAAATGCCTCCTTCACAAGCTGATCCTCTACTTCTTTACCCAGTCCCAACGACCGAACACGAGCGATCTCTATAAGCAATCGCCTCTCATAATACTGAATTAGTTTTACGGGATTTCGATGATAATCCATACGCTCCGTGCTACCATCCCAAAGTTTAGCGGCAAGCAGTATAGATAATGGTTGAAAGGCAGCTGTAGTACTTAACCCAATAAGCAGTACTTGATCATCAGGAATACCATGCTTCTTGCAAAGAAAACAAATAACAGAAGTCAACAAAAAAGCGCCACCAGAAAAGCTAGCCTTGTATAAGTCTAGCTGAGACTTCTTCGACAACACTTCAAACTTCTTTTCAATCTCATCATGAATTTTAATCCAAACATCCACTAATTTCATTTATTCATCCGAATCTGGCGTATAATATCTCCCAATCCATCAAATAATACATACTGAATCTCACTTAATTGATCCTCATATTCACGAATCTTCCTCCTTCTTAGTCCATATCTAAGACAGTACATCAATAGAGGCAAAGCATTGCAAGCTATAAGGATTTTCAAATATGGGCTATTTATAAAATTCACGCCTAAAATAAACACAGAAACGAAGTTAAAAACGATTGCTACAATAAGGTTATATTCTCTGCGCATTGTTAAGGGGGTCCTTAATTTCTCTTCTGAATTATACTACGAATTTTCCAATTCCTATCTTTGGCTGGAAGATTATAGGACCTAACTGATTAGGTCTCCTATCGAGCAGCGCAATAGTCGAGCAGTTGGAGCAACCGGTGGAGTCATGAATGCTTTATTATCGACTCTTCACCTCCATGATAATCCGCCCGATCTTCCGCCGAAGAGCCCAGGAGTCATTCCCGCGCGCCAGATCACCCGCAATCTGCTCCAGGCGAGATACCAGGCTCAGCTCATCGCGAGTGAAGCGCATGTTCCGGCGCAGTCGCTGGCAGGCAGAGATGTACTCAGACTCATCACGCTGCCGGGGATCGTCCCACATACCACATAACAGCACAACGAGATAGATAGCGTGCTACAAGCTGCTGCCGGATGGTCTCCCCCTTGCGAGGTTCGATTACAGTAACGTAGATGATGCCCTGTCGAAACTCTGCTTCAGCGTGGGTACGGGTGAACCCTGTGGCTGCCGCTACAGCAACCTCACGCAGGCCGCGAAACTTGGCGTTAGGGATGCGTGCAGTGGCTTTCTGGGCATTTGTAGGCTCCAGGGAAACACCTGTGAATTTGGGCTTGAGACCCGCTCGGTCTAAAAAGCTCTGAAGCTGCTTGCTCACCCACTACAGATCGGTCTATCAATGACTAGCTGTGGAGTGGGCCTGAATGGCTCTCTGACGGGAAGCTTCAAGCTTGCGAACGATCTCATTATTCATGATTTGTGGTGGGATTTTCGGCAGGACGGATATAGTTCCCTCGGGAAATTCTGTCAATGCAAAATATAAAAGTACCCATGGACCGGTAGCGGATAGTTGTTCGTTTTCATGCAGAACCAAGTAGTACTTCACTGAGGCATCTGATTCAGCCTTCGGGCTGCGAGTGGTGCCTGCCTTGTTGCATCATATGTAGGATTCTCTGTCTAAGAATTCGTAATGTTTTCTTGTAGAATCGACCTTAATTCCTGGAGGCTTTTTTCCTATGTTTTTTTCGCGCGCTCTAGGCGTGTGTGTGGCGCTGGGGGCAGCGTCTCTGGCGCTCGCTCAGACCCCCGAGCAGCTAGCGGCTCTTGAGAAAGATATCGAGGCGGCGCGGGTCCGAGTGGGGGTGCCCGGCGCTTCCGTGGCTATCATCAAAGACGGTAAAGTGGTCTTTGCCAAAGGCTTCGGGCTTCGGGATTTAGAGAGCCAGAAACCCGTGACCCCGGATACGCTCTTCGCGGTCGGCTCCAGCACCAAGGCGTTCACGGCGGCGGCAGTGCTCATGGCGGTGGATGCCAATAAGGTCAGGCTCGACGATCCGCCCAGGAACTACCTGCCCTACTTCAAGATGCGGGACCCGGACATAGACGCGAAGATCACTGTGAGGGACCTGCTCCGCCACACCTCCGGACTGCAGCGCACGGACCTCATGATGATGGCTGCAGACAGCAAGCTCAACCGCCAGCAGATGATTCAGGCCGCCTGCAGCGCCATGCCCACAGCGAAGCTGGGCGAGAAGTGGCAGTATCAGAACATCATGTTCTCGGCGGCGGGGGAGATCGCCTCGAAAAGCTTCGGGTTGCCCTACGAGAAAGTGATTCAAAACCGGATTTTCTCTCCGCTGGGTATGAAGCGGGTGAACCTCTCGGTCAAGAAAACCCTGGCCGATGCGGACCACGCCACCGGCTACAACCTGGAGGCGAGCAGCAAGAAGACCACCCCGCTCTCCATGCGCTCTATCGACTCCACGGCGGCGGCAGGCGCGATCAACGCCAGCGCCAACGAGATGGTGAAGTGGGTGCAGCTCTGGCTGGACAAAGGGACGGTGGGCAATACGCGCCTGCTCTCCGAGGCGAGCTATGCCGAGGCCACGAAGCTTCAGACAGAGTCGCCCATGGGTGGCTACGGCTTGGGGTGGTTCCTGACGAAGTGGGAAGGCGTGCCGGTGGTGGAGCACGGCGGCAATATAGATGGCTTCAATGCCGAAGTTGGGTTTATCCCCAGCCAGAAGATCGGAGTCGTGGTGCTCACCAATGTATCTACCTCGCCACTGGCCGGGGAGACAGCGAAGCTGGTCTGGCAGCACCTGGGTACCAAGGCACCCGCTGTCAGTGAGCCGGTAGGCGTGGCGGAGAATCCACAGCAGGAGGCGGGGGTCTACGGGCGGGCGGAGTCGGCGACGATTATCACCGTGACAGAAAAAGACGGTGGCCTGACGATTCAGCCGACGGGCCAGCCCGCCTACCCCCTGATTCCCCAGGGAGGCCGGAGCTACAAACTGGGCGGTGGTATGCCTGAGGGGTTCCTGGCTATCTTCAAGACCACCAGCGGCAAGAACGAAGTGGAGCTGAAGCAGCCCGGCACGAACGCGACGTTCACCCGTGGCCTGGAGAAAGCGCCACCGTTCGTGGCGGAGATCACGGTAGACGAGCTGCTGAAGCGCATGGCAGACGCCTCGGGTGGGGCGGAGGCACTGCGCAAGGTCAGGACTCTGAAGCAGGCGATTACCGTCGATTACGAAAACCAGGGCATGGTTGGGCATGGGGAGGCGCTGGCGTCCGCGCCCTACTCCTATAGCGAGTACCAGACCCTGACTGCGGCAGGCAAGAAGATCGGCTGGCTGCAGAACTGGTTCGATGGTACGCAGGGCGGCGAGGCAGGCAGCTTCATTCCTACCTCTCCGCTGGAAGGGGACGATCTGAAACGCGAGAAGCGCAACGGTCGGTTCCTGGACGGGGTTTTAGACCTCCAAAGCGACTACGAGAAGCTGGAAATCATCGCCAAGCGCAAGGCCGGGGATACCAAGCACAACATCCCGGAGACCGACTGCTGGGTCCTTCGCATGAAAGCGAAGGGACTCTCGGATAGCACCACGCTCTATGTCTCCACGGATAGCTACCAATTGGTGCGTGAGGACATCACGGTGGCCAACCAGGGAACATTACGCTCCTATTTTGGAGACTATAAGAAGGTGGGACCGCTCACCCTGAGCCACCTCACGGTGCGGTATCTCCCTGGCACAGGCGCCGTGGTCACCCGAGCCGAGAAAGTGGCGCTGGATAGCCCTATCGCTCCCCGGAGTTTTGCCGGTCCAGGAAAGAAATAGAGCTAACCGATAAAAAAGGAAGGAGCATACCCCAAATTTGGGGTATGCTCTCCGGTAGCAGGCAGTGATGAGGAAAAAAGATCTGGAAGCCCGGACTGTGACACCGAGCTCCCAGGAGAGGAATGTACACGTTGTGCCCTACGACTCGCACTCATCACAAGCACGTAGGGCACTCTTTTAGTTCCTAATTCCGGGCAAATGTTTCGCCCTTTTTTAGAAAATTTTTAGCCGATGGTCCGGGTGTAGACCAGCCAGGGACCGGAGCGAAAACCAAGCTTGCGATTCAGCGCCTGCATAGCCGGGTTGTTACTGTTGGTCATAATCCGCTCAAAGCCGTGCTGCCGCGCATACTCTATAGTCCGCAGCTTCAGCGTCTGAGCAATGTTCTTTCTACGGTACTCCTGGCGCACCCCCGTGAGATGCTGGCTCATGCAGCCCGGCCCCATGAAGCGCAGGTCGGCCACAGTGGGCTTGTAGCCCAGAATGCTCAGGCCCACATACGCACCGCCTGTGTCCTGCCGAGCAAGAAACACGCTCTCGGGGAGCACGCCGGACTTCTCCCACTCGGTCATCAGGTGCTCGTAGGGCATGGCGGGGCGGTTTTCGTTGCCTGGCACATCTCGCTCGACCTCCTGAAACAGAGCGTGGAATTTTCTCAGGGATGTCTCGTAGTCCGCGCCGCTCGCCTTCTCATCGGCCAGGGTGGTGATGTAGATGCCCTGAGCGGCAAGCTGCTCCAGAAGACCTGGTAGCGGCTTAAGGTCACCCTCGGCCACGATCAACTGCACCGCGCCATGCTGGTGAACATGGGAAAAACCCAGCGCCTCCAGCCAGCGGTGTGCCCCAGTGTTCTGAGTACGCACCCAAGGACCGACATTCACGGTTTGCCCCAACCCCGCAAGGTCACCCTTCATTTGCGCCCAGAGCAGAGTGCCCACACCCCGGCGCTGCCAGTCCGGATGCACCATGACCTCCAGGTTCGCCTTCTCCGCCAGGAGCACGGCGCCATAACCGACGATTTGGGAAGAGTCCGCATGAACCGCCACATAGCGGTTGACATTGGGCGTCGGGTCTTTCGGAGGATGGATAGGGTCCCAGTCGGCCTCACCCCAGTAGGCGGTTAACTGTGTCGCGGTGTCGATACCGGCAAAGGCATCGTAGTCCGCCGGAGTGTACGGGCGTATTACAAACATACTCCGTGCTATGTCGAAGCAGAAATCACCCGTGATAAAGAATAGCGCCTTCGATTGATTTGTTAATCCGTCAGGCGCTCCCAGTCGGAATGAGAGAGGAGAAGCTCTACTGCTTTGCCCAGACCCTCCGCATCTTGCTGGTCGAAGCGAGCCAGCTGCGGACTATCCAGGTCCAGGACACCTATCACCTGCCCATTACGCAGTAGCGGCACCACGATTTCAGAGCGTGAGGCAGCATCGCAGGCGATATGGCCGGGAAACGCGTGCACATCCGGCACTACCAGGGTTTCTTTTTGTTGGGCGGCGCTGCCGCACACGCCGCGCCCCAGAGCGATACGGATGCAGGCGACTTTTCCCTGAAACGGTCCCAGTACCAGCTCGCCGCCCCGCAAAAAGTAGAACCCGGCCCAGTTCAGGTCCGGCAAGACCTGGTAGAGTAGCGCCGCTGTATTGGCGGAGTTCGCCAGGCCATCTCGCTCGCCATGGAGTATGGCGGCCAGGTGTTCCTGAAGCTCGCGGTAGGTGTCTGCCTTAGAAAGGCCCTCGGTGGGGTGAACGGTATGCATGGCTCTACTCTCTAGACTTTCGTAAGCCCTCGGCTGATTGCGTATGCCTGGACAATGCCTTTGGGAAGGACATGGTAGCCGTTGTTAGGCGCAAACGGGCGGGTCTCCGCGGTGGGCTCCAGATAGACATGTTGCCCGTCTATTTCCATGATTTCCAGGCAATCGTCTATGTCGTAGAGATCGTCGGTATGGAGCTGATCCGTGCCGCGCAGTAGCGTCTGCTTTGCTCGCTGCTTCACCTCTTTTGTGTCACCTGCCACCAGGAAAGCATTGGCATGGAGCTCCGTGAACTCACCGGGCCTGTAGGCGCCCAGATTGATGAAGTAGAGTTTCTCCGGCTGCGCAGGCAGCTCCGGGCGTAGCGTAATGCGATAGCCATCTACCAGGTCCAGCTCCATCCAGGAGTCGATATGGAGGCGCAATGGGTCGCCGAACCACTTATCCATAAGCTGCTCGTAGGTCGCTTCGATAGTGGGGCCAACCACGAAGACCACATCGTGTAGTTCGGTATTGCACCGGGGCGCTCTACCGCCCAGGTACACCGCGAAGAGTTTCTTGTCCATGAAGTCCCTGGTATCGTTTTACCCCACGTAAGCGATACATCTTCGGCCTCACTTATTTCGGGGAACGTATTCACGGACATCATCGTGTACACGTGTATAGGGTAGCTCCAGGCGCATGGGTTCGGTTTTTAGTTTTTGTTGGGAGAGCCAGGACTGAATAGAGTCAAGGTCGCGGATGATGAAGGGGAGCTCCTCCATCCAATGGAGCGATATGGTTACTTCGTTCTTGGGATCTTGTACAAAGATAGCTAGATGCCCATCTTTAAAACGCCTGTCTTTAAGGCGAGCCAGGGAAAACGTCACCCCGTGGACTTCCTGGGTCAGGACCATTTCCTGATCTAATACTGGGGGGGATTTAAATCGTTTCTTATCCCGTGTGACTTTCAGCATCTTCGTGAAAATGCCTTTGATCACCTTCGCCTCCGAAGGCAGGAAAACCACCCTCACTTCCCGTTCTGTTTCTAGTGTTTGCTCTGGATAACCTTCCAGGGTGAGTACGACCCGTTTGCTCTCCTCTGGCAAAGAAATCTTTCGTGGCCAGGTGGACCAGAGCCCATGAAAGGTCAACCTGCCATTACCTTCTACAAGTTCCTTTGTATTGGAAACATAGTTGACTCTGCCGAACCTTAGATAAGTGCTCATGCCGATTTGCGTACCGTATTCCTCGGTATCGTCCACCAGAACCGGGTGGGGTTCATAGTCCCAGGGAAGCTGGTGCAGTTTCGGCAAACCCTGGCCCATACAGGCAGGCGCTAGGATTAGTAGTGCGCTGAGCAGTAAGAGAGAGCGTTTCATAGATTCCTAGTAAGCGCCGAGACTTGGGGCAGTTTCTATTCGCGCTCCCGAATAAATGCCGGGGCTTGTGGTGAACAGCTTAGTGCGATCCACAAACTCTTCGCCTGTGCTGCTCTGCCGATAGGTCGCTGGTGCCGGGGTAGGTATGGCTACCGGAGTCGCAAGGCAGTGGATTACCTCGACGGACGGGCGAGAGTCCTGCCCAGCTTTATAAGCGCCGCCCGCAACCATACAAAGAGTAGCGACGAGAACGGCAAACTGTAGAGAGGTTAGTTTCATGGCAGGGGGCTACCAATCGTTGCTACAGTTGTAGGTGTTAGGTTCAGTAGCGCCGCATTGCAGGCACTCTACACGTCCCCATCGACGCTGTGCGACTGCGTAGGAATACGACTCCATATAGGGGCAGTTCTGTGGCAGGTGGTAGGAGATCGGCCCCTTCCATGGCGTGCGCGCAGCCTCGGCGAACTCCTGCTTCCAGTTGAGCCGTTCTTCCCCCGGATAGGGTAGAAGTCCGCGGGGAGGCGCTAGCAGTAAGAACGGTACAGATACAGGGTGTGCAACAATCCGGACCGGGCGGGAATCCTGCCAGGTTTTGTAGGCGCTACCCGCCAACATGAGTAGAGTACCGATGATCAGTGTGAGCTTCATGGCGACCTTCCCTGGTGTGTAGGGAATTATACGCTTCTTTTGTGGCTTTGCGGGGCGCCCTGGACTTCGGCTGTGACCTGGTAATGGGCAGTGGGGCGCTTTTCGGCGCCCCGATGCGCAACTATGCCCGGCACGGTTTTGAATTGTTGCCGCTGGGCACGGTCTGGAACCTCTAGCCTGGTTACTCCGGATTGCAGAGAGAGGGGCGTATTATTTTCCAGCGCGCCGCCAGCTCCTCGGGAATCTCCGCATTGAGTAGCGCGATATCCGGCAGGATCGTGATAAGCACTGTGCCGGAATCGCCCTGCGCTCCATCGTCCCCATTCTTTCCGGGCTTGCCCTGAGTGGACTGAAACAGGGGAGGTTTTGGCTTACCACCCAGGTCGCCCGGTCCGCCTCTGCCTCTCTCACCACCCTCACCGCCGGGCGCAGAGCCTACAGGGGCGGTTTCCGCGGTGCGATAGGCAACGGAGATATCGCCACCCCTTCCACCTTTGCCACCATTTTGACCGGGATTGCCCGGCGCTCCGATCTGTCCCTCATCCAGGTCCGGGTCGTAAGTCGCTCCTGGGGGATGGGGAAAGGGGTTGCCATCCTCACCATCCAGCCCTTCGGCGCCCATGCAAGTGATGGAGAGGGGATTGACGATGCGATTCGCTAGAATGCGAACGGAGACGGTAGGGTTGGCCGGATTTCCAGTGAGGGTGAACGTACCATTACCCGTGGTCTTCAGGTCCACACACGCGAAGAGGTAGTTGTAGTTCGAAGAGAGCTCCTGTAGTACGATCACGGTGGCACCAAGTGCCAGGGTTTCCCCCTGATTGATGCCCGTGGAATCGATATAAGCCTGATTGACGACGACGATGTCAGCGACAAATGCACTCATTTCTGTTTCTCCTGAGAGAGAATCGTGTGGTGGCCGGGTGGCGGCGATTACTCTCCATGCTTCTTATTTAGTCCCTGGCCGTTGGCAGAGCGTTTGCAGGGGAGAGCACGGTTACAATGGGATCATGACTCCGGAGCAGGCCGAGCAGTGGCGGAGCGCTATCAACCCGCTGGACTACTTCGATTTCCACGCGGTCTCTGCTCAGGGGCTACGCGAGTCCACGGAGCGGCTGCAGGAGTGGGGCGTGCCGGGCTGGGCGATTCAGCTTCGCGGGGATCTGGCCGCATCGGGCTGGAAGAAAAATGAACTCTGGGTTCCGGAGTTCGCCCTGCGCTCCGAAGTCGCTCTGGTGGGAATCCAGGTTCTCCATCGTGGCACAAATCCGGCACCCGTGTACAGACAGCTTTTCGTGCGGTTTGTGGGTAAGGCACTCCGCCCGATTGTGGAGTGGGTCCTTGAGCGAAATGACTCACGACTAGAGGGCTATACCCCGCTGATAGCACTACAGGCGCAGTGTGAGAAGGGGGATAGGTCGGATAAAGAGGGGTGGAACGCTCTTGGGAGGCTCTTTAAGAGCGTCTCCGAGGACCGAGAGATCTTCGATGCCTACTTCCTGGCACTGGAGCTGGTGAGCGTGACCCGGTATCTGCTGGACACAAGCGCCGAATTCCCCTGGGAAAGCTCCCGGCTAATCAATATTGAGAAAATTGTAGGGCGCTTGAACCAGCAGCACCAGTGGCGCTTAGACGGTAAAGCCGAGGAGAGATACGCCGATGGCCCGAATCATCGGGGGTTAATTGCACAGGCTTACCTGGCCGCGCTCGAAGCCGAGTGCCCGCCCCCAGACTGGCTTATCGGGAGCGTCCCTGCTGGATTCGAGGGGCGGAAGTAGGCGGACCACCAGGTAGCCAACAGCCATACCCAGCAACAGGGAGATTCCGAAAGCGACCATATAGGCCCTGGGGCTGGGTGAGGTCTTTGTTCCCATAAGCCAGTTCACTCGTGCTCGGCGGTGACTTTTCTGGCGAGCCAGTCCTCGACTTCCGACAGTTTCAATGCCGTGGGATTGTCGGGTTTTATGCGGCGCTGTTCCAGTAGTTCTAAGCGCTCTTCGGGGTTACAGGGCACGTTGCCATCCAGCAGCTCCTCCGAGAGACGTTCCTGCTCGGCGGTGAGCTCGCTGACGGTCATCTTCGAGTAGTCCACTTTTTTCGCCATGGAAAAAACTCCTTAGTCGTATTATAGAGGCACGGCGCCTGATAGCCAGTCCGGGGGTGGGCATTCAGCTTCTAGCGCAGCCAGGTAGGCGGTGGTTACGATTTCGACATCGTTGTCGAAGAATATTCTGTAGGCAGGTCGGCGACTTATGCCGACGGGCAAGATGGGACCGCTACGCGCGTGCATTTCCAGAAAACGCAGTGCAAGGTCGGTGTCGGTGGTGCGCCACCAGATGTCCGGGTCCTTAAACAGGACTAGCCGGGCTATTTCCAGGAGGCGCTGACAATGCTGCCTGCTAGTGCTGGACACAATCTCCACGTTTTTCTGGTAGTTCATGGTGCGCTCCTTGGCGTCCCACTCTTCCTGACTGGGCAAGGTGTCCAGGCCATCCAGAAAGTCATAGAGGTCCACGAAATCGCAATATTCCCGCCGAGTAGTTTCACGTTGTTGCTCCACCCATTCCACAAAAGGCTCCAGAGCGTTATAGAAGAAGCTCAGTAGTAGCCTCCGGTAGGCGGTCGCCTGAGCGTCTTTTGTGGGGTGGCTTAGCTCTAGTCCGATCAGGGCGATCTCGGAGCGCAGAAGGAATTCGAACGTAGCGGCTTCGGGCCAATAGCCCCTGTTGATGCACTCACTGCGAAGCTCTATTGCCCACCGGGGAATATCTCTGACCATGAGGCGCTCGGTAGAGGCGAGCAATCGGCTCTTCAGAAAAGCGCGGCGCCCTTCTTCCGGCAGGAGAGCGAGCAGGGCCGATTCCGCCGTGCCATGGTCTCTGCGCTGCTGGTCGGAGAAGTCCTGTCCGGGAGCGGCATTGGCGGCAAGCACTTGGTGGATAGCCTGGCGCCAGCTTTCGTGTTGCTCCGGGGTCATGGTAGTTGTCCTTGCAGCCAATCTGGGGCAGGGCACTCAGATTCCAGGGCTGTAAGAAAGGCTGTGCCAATCAGGCGGTAGTGGATATTGATAAGGTCGATGGTTTCGAGAGTATGGCACAGCTCCTCCGGATTTTGTCCTTGCCGCCAATGATGCTGTCTATTGAGACTATCGCAGATGCCAAACACCGCAGACGACTTCTTTGCTCCTAGTTGCGCTAGATCTGTCGCCAGATCCACGGCGTCGCGTCCCTCCTGCAATCCCAGGTCATCCGCGTAGCGATTCAGCCATTTCCTGCGCTCGGTGGTATCGTCCTGGATTACCTGAAACGCTGCGCCAGCTGGTGGGGTGTTCGTAAACTCCGTGACCTGATGCAACTCCAGAAGGGGTAGATAGCAGGTTCGGAGCACATCTTTATGCTCGCTAACCAGCTGCTCGGCATACTCCACAAATGGCTTTAGGGCCTCATGAAGAAAGCGCAGACGCACACAACGGTAGATCTGCCCGGCATCGAACTTATCGGGGTGGAGTATCTGCAAACCGATCAGGGCAACTTCCGAGCGCAGGGCGAAGTCAGGCACCCAGCTCTGGCTTGTGTGCCAACCCTCTGAAATGATTGCTGTGCGTAGCTGGATTGCCCAGTCCGGCACTCGCCAGCCAGCCAGCCGCTTCGCAGACTCCCGCAGCCCCGCCTCGGATAGAGCATACCAGTCCAGGTAGTCCAGCGGGTTTATTGCCTCTTTCCAGCGCTCCTGAGTCTCGGAATCCACAGCCTATAGTATGCCGCAGTCTTTCGCTGGATAGCGTACCGCCATTGCCTTACGGCGGAGGATTCTTGGGAACCGGCAGCGGTACTGGGGCGGGTAGCTTGAGGGTAATGTCCTGCTGAGCGCGGCGTACAGAAATGGCTACCTCGCCGAAAGTTGGCGCGGTCTGGAGCTGGCGGCGCAGGTCCGCTACGCTCTTGACGGGTTTGCCTTGAACGCCTTGTACCAGGTCCAGGGCCTGCAGCCCTTCCTGTGTTTTCTGCGCTACTGTGACTACCAGCACACCGCCAGATTCTTCGCTGACGCCCACGGCAGACGCTTCGCTCAGACCGGACAGGGTTTTAATCGTCGTGCCGAGCCAGGTGAATAGTGTGTCGTTCGGCAGGGGCTTGTCTGCTGCCACTGGTGCGGGGAGTGCTGGTGTCCGCGCCAACGCTCGCAAGCTAGGTTTTTGGACGCCGAATCGGTCCATGGGGAAGTTGGTGAAGCCGAGGGCGAGTGCCGAAGCGCTGCCTACCCGATAGTCTCCGGTTTCCGGAGCGGTAAACTCGGCGTCTGCCACCAGGGAGTGAGCATCCCGACCGCTTTGTTCCTGGAGCGCCAGGGCGGGTGCGGCGGTTTTTATGCCAGGAGTGTGGAGCAGGTTCTGGTCTATCTCCTTGCCCCAGGGCTTCGGAACCTCGATAGGGCGATACGGGGTGAAGACGATGTTACGCCGCAAGACATCGCTGCTCTGCCGGTACCAGACATGCGGGTGGAACGAGTTGTTGACGATGATATTGTTTTCCACGGTCCGATAGAACCCCTCACGGTTCTTGATGCCCCCGCTCAGGCACAGGTTGTTGTGGATATGGTAGTTGCTAGAGCCATCGTCCAGGTCGATATCCCACCCATGGTCGCAGCGCCAGCGGTTGTTGCGGAGAGTTATTGTCTCCGTGGTGTCTAAGAGGGGCAGCTTCGGGTCGCTGGCGCCTATGGTATTCGGGTCCAGGCCCTTGAGACCCCACCAGCGGTCACGCCCCCAGGAGTTGAACGAGCCATGGTCACCGGTTTCCTTCACCGTATCGAAGACATCGCAGTGCTCGATGACATGCCCACCCCAGCAACCATCCCCGATGTTGATACCCGCACGCGGGACATCGTAGAGAGAGCAGTGCCGAACCGTGATGCGCCGGGCCATGGCAATCTGTACTGGCGCGGTCTGCTTCTCTACACGCCCGGAGCGGTAGATCAGGCAGTCGTCTACACAGCAGTCTTCCGGGTAGTCTGGGGTCCGTGGGCCGGGCGTGCGATCCAGTGTGGAAAGCTCCTGGCGCTCCTCATACTCGAACAGCGCACCTCGCACCGCTTTTGCCTCGCCTACGAAACAGACCCCGTTCGCGCCCGCCTCAGGAATATGACAGCCGCTTATGGTCACGCGCCGGTTGTAGCCGCTCACAAACACCGCGTTGCCGCCGAGCTGCTCCAGAGTGCTGTCTGCCAGAGCGCAGTCCTCGGCGCCTGTAAAGAGAAGTGCCCCGCCCCGGTAGATGGTCCAGTCGCTTCTGAGGAGCGGTTCCCGGTTCTCCATGAAGGTTCGGGCGGCATGCCGAAAGGTCAGGCCACGCAGGGAGAGATGGCGCACGGGCTCTTTCGGAGTGCCCCGCAGCTCCACCAGATGCTTCAGCCGCACCATCTCTATCATCGCCGCAGATATGTCAACCCCTGCGGGGGGATAGAAGTAGAGCGTGTGCGTATTGGGATTCAGGAACCACTCACCGGGGGCATCTAGCTCCTCGAAGATGTTTTCCACGAACCGGTAGCGGTCGTGGATTCCCAGGCGCCGGTTGTTCTGCCAGCCCCCTTCGTAGGTCAGCTTGCCCTGAGCGTCTTTCTCCGTAATCACATAGTGGAAGTCGCCCCACAGATGCCGATGCATGGCGTGCAGGAAGCCGCCGCGCGGGTTGGCCCATTGCTGAGCGCGCTCCGGGCTCCAGGCATCTGGAGACCAGCCATCGAAGTAGCCACCCTGGGGATCGTGGTTCGGATAGCGCGCCAGAGTCTGTCGCTTACCGTTCACAAAGAGCTGGTCGGATATTAGCCCCGCTGGTACATCGGCCTGCCAGATACCGTCTTTGTAAGGGCGCCAGGTCAGGGAAAGCCGTATGCCTCCGCTGATAACCGGCGTTTCGCTTTTGTAGGCTTCGTAAACCACCGGAGCCTCGGCGCTGCCCGAATCGGCGGAGGTAAAGACCAGAGTATCGTCTAGATAATACGTCCCACCGCGCAATAACACCGTGACTGCCTGTGAGGCAGACTGCCGCCGGGCTTCCCGCACTGCCTGCTGCGCTCGTGGGAGTGTCTGAAACGGGCGCGCCAGTGTGCCCGGATTCGTATCTTTCCCATTCGGCGCAACCACATATCTGCGCACATCTTTCTCCATAGCCCCTGACCCCAGTGCCGATGTTAGCAAGTAGCAGGCTTCTCGTCTTGTCATAGCCCTGGATACGTATACCCCATACCAAAAAAAGACAGGTCCCAGAGGGGGGGACCTGTCTAGATTTCCTCTTCACACCGGTGAGGGGGTAAGGGAGCTGCGCGAACGATTGACCATAAGGAAAATCAATGGTTCAGCGCAACTCCAACCCTCACAAGAGGAAAATTGGAGCTAGTGCGCTATTCGGCGGCGCTTGAGACCAAAGCCTGCGGTGGCGCAGCCCAGTGCCAGCAATGCGAGGCTGCCCGGCTCCGGAGCGGCGGCACCGGCATTCAGGCGAATCAGGGGCATCACGGTGTTTCCGGTATCGCCTTCGGAGGTACCATCTTCCACAGTCACGCCGCCCAGGTTGACACTGCCCTGGTTGAAGTCATAGAACCAGTTCTCTTCTCCCTCGCCGGTGTAGGTGACTTCGATGTGATACCGATTTCCCTCCACCAGGCTGATGGGGGAGCTGAACGTGGCATCATAGAAACCGAGGCCCGTATCTGTCGGGGTCACAGTAGTAGTGCCCAACAGCTCATTGTTTACCCCACCAGGGTACTCGGTGACCAGGTACAGGTTCCAGGTGTAGGTGAAGGAGCCGAGCGGATTGGTCCACAGTCCGGCGCTTGTGAGATTAAAGTTGGTATTCGCCGTGAATACGGTCCCGCGTCCGTCGGAATACGCATCGTTGCTGCTATTGGAGTAGTTCACCAGCTCACTCCCAGGATCCAGGTTGAAGACCTGAGCCTGAGCCAGTGTCGGCACGAGAGCCAGACCCACCACAGCGAGTCCTGGCAACATCCTTCGAAGAAAATTCACGTTCAATCCAATGTACCCTTCTATCATTTCTGCATTGCCTGACCATACATTGGTTGCACCATAGCAATAGCAGAATCAATCACAGGGATGATAGGAAATTATGGAATAAAAAAAGAGATATTTTAGTGTAATGATACAGAATTGCATTGATAATTTGTATATAGATTATAATTTAACTGTGTTTATTATCTCATTAATAGATTTGATTTATAGAAGTAAAGTGTGTCTATATAGTTTGGTGTGGCAGCCAATCTGGGGATGGGCACTCGGCTTCTAATGTGGCTAGAAACGCATCGGTTACGGGGAGATGTGTGCCCAGGGACTCCAGGCGTTCTAAGTGGGAGCCGGAGAACCCGCCGAATTTGATTCGCTCCTCATAACACCAGATAAGTTTGGCGGCCAGCTCCAATCCGCCCCGGCCCCACCACTGTAGCGGGGCGGCAAAGTGGGCCAGGCGCACCAGCTCCGCGCACTCCGATGCGATGCGCAGTACATATTGCTGCGCCGGGTCCGGGTCTGGCTGGTGAAACGTGTCCCGCAGGGATAGCTCGAAGCGCTTATCGCTGAGGAGCTTGCGCTGCTCACTGAGCAACGGCTCGCTTTGCTCCCCCGCGCTCAGTAGCTTGTGTAGCTCCTGGAGCATAGGGTAATCGTCTGCGAGTGAGGCCAGCACCCGGCTCAGGAACTCTGGCAGAAGCCTGCGATAGAGAGCGATTCGGTCCTCTTTTTCGGGGTAGAGAATCTTCAGACCGAGCAGCGCGATCTCCGAGCGCAGGGCGAACTCGGGCACCCAGAGCTGGGACTTAGCAAGGCCATCAGTAATGCAATAGCTTCTGGCTTGAATCGCCCAGCCCGGCGCGCCTCTGTCTGCCTTGAGGCGCTTTTCAAACGCCGCCAGCCCTTCTGGGGATATGGCGTGAAAATCGAAGTAATCCAGCAGGCGAACAGCCTTCCGCCACCGATTGTTCTGCTCCGGGGTCATTGTGCGTAGTATCTCTTCCAAGCAGGCCGGTAAATAACCTTCTGGAAGGCACCAGGAGAGCAGGGATGGTGAGGCCATGAGAGCCGACGATGCCCTCAGGCAATTTTTGAAGTTGCCTGAGGGCATCTGGGCATGCAAACAACCATGCGAACAATCGCCAGAGAGGAAAAAGGCACAATCAATGTGAAGTTTTCTGGACTCTGACTGCTTCTAAATTTAGAACTTGTAAATAATATGTGGTTAAGTTGAGCAGGTTTCCCATTTTATTGTGTTATTTATATCCGAATAGTCGGTGTTTTGCATTGGATTCCGCTACGATTTCTCGCAATGTCTTAATCGAGCCATTATCGAAACCGACCTGGATTTCTACATAGGGGCCACCCTCTACGGCCCATTCCCGAATCTCAGCGATAGGTTCACGGGCTCTGGCTTCCCAGTCTTCTAGAGTCTGCTCGGGAATGTAGAGCTTGAGGGCTTTCACGCTGTGTCGGCGCTCGTAGGCGGAGAGAACCAGGAGGTCCTTCAGCTTGTGGTCGTCAATCGTATCGAAAAGCGCGACGGGGCTAGGTAACATGGTGTTCTTCCTTTCTCCTTTTGTACTCCTATGCCCGAGCGGATAGGAGAGTTTCCTGACACTGTGTAAAATGCACGTATGAAGCGCGCTCTGGGAGTCCTTGCCGTTCTTCTATTGGGTATGTGCCTGGCGGGAGTGGTTCTCGCCTGCACTATCCTGCGCCCCCGCACCGAGATCCTGCCCCCTAGTTTTGAAGAGGGGGATACGGCGGGAGACATTGCCTTGCGCTCACGAATCCAGTTCACTCACCGCTGGAGCCTCTCTCCGCCTTGGGAGTGGCACTTCGGTCAAAACGGTTTCGCTGGCTGTGGGCCTTTTGGGCAGACACTTAGAGATGGCTGGCAATATGGTCCCTTTGCCTATGAAGAAGAACGTAGGCGTGATAGCTGGCCTGTAGCCGTGGAAAAAGCGGCTCGCGCCATGGCATGGCAGAAGCTACAGACGAAGGAGCCTCTGCTGGATTTTCAGATCAACCATTCTTTCACACTGCTGAGCTGGCATGTAATCGCAAGTGCCTCCGGTAGAAAACGCCTGGAGATGGACCTTGATGAGCACGGGAAGCCAGTCGCGAGTAAAAAATCAGGGCAATAGCATACTTGGCATAGAAAAAGGGAAAGGGCGATACAACTCTTTATGGCGTTCCAGGATGCGTTCCGGCAATTCCCTACGATAGAGACAACACGGCTTATCTTAAGCGAGATCTCCTTCGAGGACGCCAGCGCATACCATCACCAACAGTGCTCGGCGTTGGAACTGCCCGACCGCCCTCCCTGGGGGTTCGGTTTTGAGATGGAATCCGTGGAGAAGGTTCGTAGCGCCATTCAATTCTCCCAGAACGCCTGGAAGAAAAAAACGCGCCTCCGCTTCGGTATCCGCCTCAAGCCTGAAAGCCATTCTTCTCCTCTGCTCCTCATCGGCTGCTGCGAATTGTTCGACTTCACAAATCAATTCAAAGCAGAGCTGGGCTACTGGCTGGGAGCGGCCTACCATAACCAGGGATTGATGACAGAAGCTGTTCAAGCCGTTGTTGCTTATGGGTTCGACACGATGGGGCTTGGTCGCATCTTTGCCCACACCTCCACGCGCAACCTGCCGTCTATCGCCCTTCTGAAGAAGGTTGGGTTCGTTCCAGAGGGAGTACTGCGCCAGGATAGCAAGCGCGATGGACAGTGGGACGATACAGCCCTGATGGCGATCTTGCCGACCGATTTCACATCAAAGTAGTACTGTCTACCCGCCTTTTAAGAAACTTTCATAGTTGGGGGGCATAACGGAGTTGCCCAATATGCCTGTACCACTTCGAGTTCTAATCTGCCTGGTGCTGGCGCTGCTGCCTTATAGCCGCGCCTGGAGCCACCCCATGCCCAGCACCGAGGTTCGACTGCGGCTGAAGGACGATGGCATAGAGGCGCGGCTCCTACTGCCGATTATCGAGCTGAAGCTGGGCTGGCAGAAGCCGCTGCCGATGAGTGCGAAAGAGACGGTGGCGCAGTACGGGGAGGAGCTGAAGGGCTATGTGACCGCCCATATCCACCCCACCGCGCCGGATGGCCGCCCATGGACAGTGGTTATTCGGTCCGTAACCCCTATCGAGGAGCAAATTCCCGATGTGCAGGTAGACGCGGTCTTAGTGCCGCCGCCGGGCGCTCCGGCGGATAAGCTCACCCTGGACTACGATGTGATTCTACACCAGCTCATCACGCACTCGGCTATCGTGTCTATCGAGAAGGACTGGCGCAACGGCCTTATCGACGGCAAACCTATCCTGCTGGGCACGCTCACGGATGTCAGCCACAGGATTGATATCGACCGCAGCCGGGGGAGCTGGTTTCAGGGCTTCAAAGCGGTCTTCGTGCTCGGTATGCGCCATATCGCAGAGGGCACCGACCACCTGCTGTTCCTGCTCGCGCTATTGCTGCCGGTGCCGCTGGTGGTCACGGCGGGGCGCTGGGGTGGGCCGGATAGTACGCCATCCAGCCTGAAGAAAATCCTCAAGGTCGTGACTGCGTTTACGCTGGGGCACTCCATCACGCTGCTTTTAGGGGCTACGGGCTGGGTGCGGCTACCGAGTCGGCCCGTGGAAATCTGCATAGCGCTCTCTATCTTCGTCTCCGCGCTCCATGCCCTCCGGCCTCTCTTCCTGCGCCGCGAGGCATTGATAGCCGCGGGCTTCGGGCTGGTCCATGGGCTGGCGTTTGCCAGCACTTTAACCGAGATCGGGTTCGGCCCGGCCACGCTCGCGCTGAGTATCCTGGGCTTCAACCTGGGCATAGAGGTCGTACAGCTCTTAGTCGTCGCCGTCACCGTGCCGTGGCTACTCCTGCTGAGTCGCACCCGCTTCTATAGTCCCTTCCGGGTAGGCGGTGCGGCCATGGCAGCAATCGCGTCTCTCGGCTGGCTTTTGGAGCGTCTGACCGGCGCCTCCAATCGGGTTACAGTCGTGGTAGAAGTCCTTGCTCGCCACGCCATCTGGTTCCTGGCCGGACTCGCCGTCTATGCCATCGTCGCCACGCTACTCTCCCGGAAAACGAAAGTGCCCCAGGAAGACATAGCGGCCCCTTAGTCGCGGGGCATTCAGTCTGGAGATGGGCACTCTGTCTCTATAGCGGTCAGAAACGCCTGGGCAATCAGATGGGTATACTTTCCCTCAGTAGTACTATTTCCATCAAGCTGCCATTGGTACTGCTTGACTAGCACACTGGCGGCAACCTGTATCCATGCTGGATTGGATTGTTCTTCTGAGCAACATAAGATGCTTCGGGCTCCACGAGTACAGCCATAAATCAACCAATATATGGCGGCAATTTCTGGCGGATAATTCTGGTTCCGGAACTGCCTTGCATTCGACTCAAGCTCCGCCCATCTTCGGGGGCTCGCCGCCAGATCAGCGCTATCGCATAAGTTATACATCTGGATGACAGACTGATAGCTTCTCCATCTTCGGCCTGACCCCTCTGCTTTCACAGGCTCAATGAGCGGTCGCAGGGATTCCTGAAGAAACGTCCGGAATATATTTCTGAAGAGGCCCCAATTACCTGCTCGCTCGGGGTAATTGAGTGATATGTCCGTCAAAGCGACTTCACATCGCATAGAGAAGGTTGGGAGGTACGGAGAATTTTCCTGAAGCATTTCCGCTATGCACCAGAAGTATAAATATGTAGTCCAGGCTGGTATCCCTAATTTCTGGATGCGATAGTAATCCTCTCCTAGAGGATCCTCCTGATTGTCATATCCCGAACTGATGTCAGGTACCAGCGGCATGATGGCAGTCCTCCAGTTCTGCTCCTGAGCAGAATCCATACTCGGATTATGCCGCAGTTTCGCTATACATTGAGTCGCTGGACGGTGAGGAGTCGACTAGAGTTTGACTTTGTATTTCTCTAGCACCTCGGCGAATCGGGTAGCATCCAGGTCTTCCCAGACCGAACCATTGTTGGTGGCTATCACGCGGCGGCCATCCACGGCCCAGACGTTGATATCGGCGAACTTCCCCAGATGCACCACAGTGCAGAAGCCATCCCGCGCGACTCTATCCATGATGTCAATGGCGATGTCATTACTACCGACCAGCGAGTAAATCTCCCCACTGGGGCTTTCGGTATCGAAGAAGCTAGTGGAGAGCGGGTCGGCAGGGGGGATTGTGTCGCTCATGGTCTGGTTTCTCTAGCCACCTGCGCACTTGGGGCAGGGTTGCCGCTGCTGCCCTGTTGCGTGCCCTTCGTTGTACCGGCAGTCTTGTTTATAGTGGTAGTAGATATTGCCTCCCATCATGTAGACAGGGCCACTATGGGGAATGCCTGGAGTCGACATTGACGCTGGAGAAGGCGTAGCAATCGGTGCTGAAATTGGCCCAGGATTCCCACCTGCACACTTGGGACAAGGCTGTGGCTCCTTTAGCTTACGCGCCTTTTCGTCCCAGTACCAGCAATCCTTTTTAAAGTGGAAGTACTGATTTCGGCGTCCTGCAATCATGTAGACTCTGCCTCCCTCTGGCGAGGGGGAAGCAGCGGGTATGGGCGCTGGCTGAATAGCGATAGTAGGAGGAGGCATGGAGTTCTGCCTGGCTTTATAAGTGCTGCCAGAGATCAGGAGCAGGGTGCCGATTATCAGGGCAAATTCCAGAGAGGTTAGTTTCATTGAGTAATGCCGACTTCTCTCAAATCAATACCTCTGCATCACTACATTGTCAAGAGGCAAAAACGGCTCCAGGGCAGCAACAAAGGCCACGCTAGAATTTCAGGCTTTTATTCCATCCGGATTAAAGAGATAAGCGGCAATGGACGGAAGATAGAAGTGCAGCGGAAGGGGATCTTGAATCCCCTCCCACTACATTCCATTTAGGGGTAAAAAGAGTATACCAGAAATTCGTTGTTGCAATGTCTATATAAGACAAGAAATAATCTATTTTTCAGAAATAATTGTTTTTGAGATAGTTTATTTTGTTAATTATAGGGAATATAGTGAAAAATAGATCGTGGAAATATTAAAATGGGAACTTGTTTGTGGGTTGTGCGATATATTCTGGTTGAGTAAGATGTTTATGGGCTTGGGGTTGCGGCGATTGCACTGATAACTGGCACTGTTTCACTGTCTGCATGGGCCAAAGAGGGGTTTACATCACTGAGGGCATTGCCCACTTCGATGCTCCTATCCGAGCCTTTGGAAGCTAGGGTTGCTGCTTGCCGGTTGAGTGCTGCCGTATAGCAGCCCGGACACAGGTGATCTGTATCTGGCTCCATAGGCTTGCCGCATCCAACACAAGTACTCACGATTCTTACTCCGTGACTGAGTAGCGAACAAGGTCAGAAATAGTTCCCCAGATGAAGAGGGAATCGGACCTGCGGGCAGGAATAGTGTTAACAAATTTGCGGATGCGTCGGGGCAGCTCGCTTAACTTCAGATAGCGATAAGGAATGTGCCGATGAATAGGAGCGAACCGTTAACCCAGCAGGAACTTTTGAATACTCTGGCGTCCGCAGCCAGCACCGCGCAAGATCATGCTCTGGACCTTGCCCGAGCCATTCGTACCATCCCTCAGAATCTGAATGATCCTGAGGCAATAAAGGAGCTACTCTCTCAGCTGGAGAGCAAAGCTATCGACCTCCAGTTTCGGCTCCAGGTAATGGAAGATACCGCCATAAAACTCGGAGCGCGGAGTGCGGCTTAGCTTGCCTTGAGCCAGTCCTGGGCCATAGCGTAGTGGATCAAATCGACCCGGTTGTTCAGGCTCTGCTTTTTCATGGCTCTGGCTTTATGGGTCTCTACGGTCTTGACACTGATACTGAGCTGCGTGGCGATCTCTTTGTTGGAGTAGCCCTGCGCCAGTAGCTTCAGGATAGCCTGCTCTCGCTCGGAGAGGGCCGCGCCTTTGTCTGCGGGGGGATGGTTCGCCGGGTGGTGGTGCAGTAGCTCCAGGAGGCTATTGCCCAGCTCCGGGTCGACATAGACACCGCCTTTGAGCGTGGCATGAATCGCTCGGATGAGCTCGGTGGCTGGGGACGATTTCAAGACATACCCGCTGGCACCGGCCTGGAAGAGGTCACGCAGGCAGTCACGGCCCAGAAGCGTGGAGAGCACAAGCACCTTGATAGCGGGCCACCGATTCCGGATACTCTCCGTGGCCTGCATTCCCTCACAGCCGTCGGTGAAGGCATCGATAATCACCATGTCTGGAAGGGCACGCCCTATCTTCTGGTAGAGACTATTGCTATAGTGGGAGACACCGACTACGGTGAGGTCCTTCTGACGCTCCAGCAGGTCCGGTAGCGCATCGCGAAGCAGGCAAGGATCATCGACTAGAAAAAGGCGATGGCGGCTGTCGGCACCCTTTTCCGAAGGCGGGGTAGCAGGCTCCAGGTTCGGCTGGGAACGGCTATGGTCTGGCATGCGAATTCTCCCTATCCTGACGTTATATACGCAATATCCCCTCTGGTTTCGTAAGGATTATCCTGACACAGGAAGAAAAACGTATTTTACCCGGTCTACTGCCCTCTATGGCGACCGGGTGGTGCTTGAGCCGGTGGTGGAATCTACAGGAAGAGCAGCAGAATGATGGAAAGGACGATGATTGTCCGAGTCCGCTGACTTGTAAGTGCAGTGACCATGCCGGGGAGTTCGTAGCGCAGAGTCGATAATCCTCCTATCTTATAAAAGTCACAACAAGAATTAATTGGTTTTTAGCCAGTCTTGAGCCATAGCGTAGTGAATCAGCTCCACCCGGCTATCCAGCGAGAGCTTGGTCATGGCGCGGGCTTTGTGGGTTTCCACGGTCTTGATGCTGATGCCCAGCTGCGCGGCGATTTCTTTGTTGGCATAGCCCTGCGCCACTTGCTTCAGAATGACTCCCTCGCGCTCCGAGAGCAGAGGGTTTCGGGTAGTGGGCGGAGTCTCTCGGCGGCGCAGCAGGTCCAGCAGGTTGTCACCCAGCCTGGGGTCCACATAGATGCCACCTTTGAGCGTGCTGCGAATCGCTTTGAGAATCTCGTCTGCCGAGGAAGACTTCAGCACGTAGCCGCTGGCGCCCGCCTGAAACAGCTCCCGCAGGTAGTTTTTATCTTGAAAGAGAGTGAACGCTACCACCTTGATCTGGGGCCACTCTCTCTTGATGGTCTCTGCAGTCTGGATACCGTTCCAGCCGTCCATGGAGATGTCCATGAGCACCAGGTCAGGAAGTAGCTGTCGTATTTTGTGACAGGCGGGTTGCCCGGCACTGGCTTCCCCCACCACGGTCATGTCTTTCTGGCGGTCTATCAGGGCGGTCAGGCCCTGACGAATAATAAAGTGATCATCTACCAGGAAAAGGCGAGCCACCGTTGGCTCGAATAAAGGATCGAGTCGATCTTCTACCATATATGCAGGCATCCTCTCACGACGTGTTCCGTATGCGTGGGCCTACAGGCAGGTTGTCAGAATTTTCCTGACAAGAATAGGGGATTGTTAGGCCAGGCTCTCCAGGAGCCACCCGTGCGCCAGTGCGTAGTGAATCAGGTCTACTCGGCTGGTGAGCGCCAGCTTGCGCATGAGCCTGGCTCTGGCCCTTTCCACGGATTCGATGCGAATCTCCAGCCGGTCCGCTATCTCCCGGTTGGAGAAGCCCCGGGCTACTTGCTTTCCAACACTCTCTTCCCGCGGAGAGAGCGCCTTACCGGAAGAGAGGGGAGCGAGTACAGGCGGAGGTGGCGGCTCCAGGAGCTCGGCAGCTAGAGCCGGGTCGATATAGGCTTGCCCATTTACGGTAGCGCGGATGGCCGCAAGCAGGGTATCCACCCGAGACGATTTGGAGACATACCCGCTGGCGCCTGCCTGCAGCATCTTCTGCAGATAGCCCTGGTCTGCATGCAGGGTGAAGGCCAACACCCTGACCTGGGGCCAGGCATGCGTGATGCGCCGGGTGGTCTCGATTCCGCCGGAGTCTTTCAGAGAGATATCCATGAGCACCAGGTCCGGAAGCAGGCGCCCGATCTCCCGGAAGGCGAGCTCACCGCTATCCGCCTCCCCGACTACCACTATGTCTGCCTGGCGCTCTAGAAAAGTGCGCAGCTCCTTGCCGAGCAAGGGATGGTCCTCGGTTAGAAAAAGTCGATAGGGTGTCTCTATACCCATACCGCACACCCCTCCTAATGGATTACCTGACTGCCTATTTTCCAGCAATAGAGCTTGCTGCGGCGTAGGGATTCACCTGACCACACTCCGGGAAATCCCCTTGTAGTGCGAATTAGGGCAGGGTATTTTGGGGGAGTCAAGACGCTGAGAGCTTCCATGCTGCCAGCGTCTTGTCATGGGCCAGTAGAAGCAATAAAGAATAGGCCCGATTTCTACCGGCGGGCGTACATCCATGCCGGTATGTTCTTTAAGCGCGGCAGTAGATTTAACAGTTCCCAGTTTGTGAGAATTAATTTTTTTGGCGCCGAATCTATGTGTCAAGCCGAAAAATTAAATTTTCTGGTATTGCAATTCGTATACTTTTATTTGTTCTACTGAAACTACCAAAAGTAAGTTTGTGTAATAAAGACCGCATCTAAAAGCGATTGTAATAGGTACCCAAGGAACTATGAGAGAAGGAAAAACAGTAATTGGAAGATAATCTCTCTTAGAGTTTCCGTGTCGGGCTGTGCGTACACGGCTTCCCATAAATTGATTGGAACAAGAGGTAGAGATACATTGAGGATCACAGATTATGCCGAATTCTTTGCAGCGTTTTAAAGCGGATATCTTTCAAGCACTGGCACATCCTACGCGGGTAGCGATTGTAGAGCAGCTTCGTGAGGGAGAACTCACGGCGGGTACGTTAATCGAACGACTGGGATTGGAGCAGGCGAATGCTTCTCAGCATCTCGCTATCCTTCGCACGAAGAATATTGTAGTGAGCCACCGCGAAGGGAACCAGGTCTTCTATTCTATTCGAGATAAAGCCTTGATAGACGTGCTAGACATTCTCAAGCGCTACTTCTACCAGCATCTCAGTCAGACACAGGGAGTCATAGAAGAGCTACGAGAAGAGAGCCAGTCCGCACCTTAGGCCTGATCGGGCTGTCGCTTCCCGCGCAGGAGCGGGAGTGCGCCCAGCCCGGCCAGCGCCAGTAGTCCCAGGGAGCCCGGCTCGGGCACTGCGATGCCGCTGACCGAGCCTTCTGAGAGATCGTTGAACGCGACTGGGGAGCTGGAGTACCCCATGGAAGTGGCGTTGCCTGTGGTGGTATTCATGGTGTACCAGGCGCCCGATGCCGACGCTTCTCCATAGAGCACATTGTCCTGACCGAAGCCAAGCTGATACAGAGTAGTATTCGAGTTGATCGACGTGAACCCTATCGGGATGCCGGTGGCAACATTCACGCGGAACACGCCTTTATTGGAGCTGCCGAACAGCATGCCATCCGAAGCGCGCACGCTTATATCGCCGAAGCCATAGGAGCCCAGGTCGGTCACCCCGCCGAAGTGGTCGAAATCCATATACGAGGCCACCTTCGGGGCGTTGGGGTTGCTGAAGTCGAAGCTCACACGAATGAGATTGTCGCTGTTGCTATTCACGTACCAGTAGTAGCCACCGTAGTACGTGCCATTGGAAACCGTACCGGCGGGCAGGCTGCCAGTAATCTGGGTCTGGACCCCGGTGGTGCGGTTCCAGGTATAGAAGTTCAGGCTGCTCCCAACGGTTCCAAAGTAGAACATGCGCTGGTTGGCTTCACTCCAGGCAAGCCCGTTGGCGCTCGTCATCGTGGTCAGCGGTTGCGTGAAAACCAGCGTGGTGGAGTGACTAACCGGGTTGATTTCATAGAGCGAGCCGCCATTCGTGATGCCATACAGGTACTGTGCCTGTGCGGGGCGGCTCGCAATCAGTGCCAGGCTCAGTAGCCCGGAAGCCAGAGTGATTCGGAGGATGGAGTTTTTTGTTGCACGAGAAAACATAGAGGTTCTAACTACAGTTGGATGGTTTTATTATGCGGATTATCGAATATAAATGTAGGGTTATTTTGAATAAAAGAAATGATAAATATGTTAATATGTTAAATAGAATTCGTATTATCTTGTAAATGCGTATTATAAATGTATAAAGAGTTTATAAAAGTGATAATTCGCAGAAAATGTAGTGAGGGAGTCAGGGCGCTGACAACACTATAGCTGCTGGTGCCCTGACCGGACCGGGATGAAAAAGGAATATTGGTCCCATTCCCACGGGCGAGCGGTAAAACCCACCGGTACGCTTTTAAAGCGCGGCAGTAGAATTAAAGTTCCCGTCTCGGGGCATCCACTCCGGCTCCGGGCACTGTGTCTCCAGGCCCGCTACGAGCGCCTGCGCAATCCGGTCCGTGTGGAGGCTATCGTCTCCGTAGCAGAGCTGATATTCCTGTCCTAGCTGGAACATAAAGCGATTGATGAGGCCATCATCGAGAGGGGCATAGGGGTGGCAGAGACCGCTATGGGTAAGCCGAATGCACCAGAACGCCAGGAAGTTCGCCAGAGTGCGCGGCTGGTGGGAGACTATCTCTTTCTCCAGCTGGCCCAGAAAGTCGGTCAGATGCTCCGGGCCTTGCTCCCCATTCTCGCTCCCATAGAACTGGTAGATCGGCTGGAGCGCTTCGTACTCCTGGCGCTGGGTGTCCTCGTCTACCGCCTCAATCCGCGCGAGAATGGGAGTCAGCGCCAGGTGGAAGAAGCGCTTCAGAGCACGGCTATAGGCGGCTAGTCGCTCATCGGGGAGTGGATAGAGGCACCCGATCCCTGCCACTGCCACCTCGAAGCGAATCGCGAATGTAGGGAGGTAGGGCAGGTGGGCGGCGGCGATTCTCTCTAGCAGGTACTCCCGAAGCGGAATCGCCCACTCGGGCAGCCCCAGCACCTGAAAGCGTAACCTGGCATCGGCTCTCCCCTGCGGGGTGAACTCGTAGCCCTCGATAACACCGAGCGCCACTGGCATCACGGCCTCCTTCCACCTGTCTTCTACAGCCGGGTCCACAATCCGATTATGCCTCAGTCGTCTTTCGTTAAGAACGGTGCATCGTAGAGCCGGTGCAGCATAAACTGCACTGTGGTTTTCGAGGCTTCCCAGGTCAGCTTCTTGATAATCACATCTGCGTGACCGTACCACTGGCTATCCACGAGCATGACCGGTACATCCACCAGCAGGATTCTATAATCGTCCTTGACTGCTTCATAGAGCACTCCCGGCTCCAATGTCTCGGGGAATCCGTTCGTCTCAGACAGCTTGAGGATGCTATTCACTTCACAGATCATGCCCATGGATTACTGCATCTTCCTTTTCGATTCTAACTGACCGCAGATCAGACATGGCCAGATGCCCCTGCGCTTCGCCTCGCTAAGAGGTACCGGCGTGGCGTTTACAGAAAAGCGGCAGTTCGGCTGGTGATACACCCGTGAATGTGGTGCTACCAGAACGTACTGGCTGCTGGTGTCGTGGGTGGGTCTTCCAGTACGCCAGCTGCTCTTCGCTGAACCCCACATGCATCCCACCCGGCGTTGGCACAGCCTTTACAGGTACTGCTGGCGGTGGCGGCAACGGCGGCTCCACCCGGTAGGCTTCTAGCTGGGATATCTGCCCGGCCTTGTACCCAGATCGATAAGCCGCCTCGCCCACAGTCCATATCAGAACCAGGACCACGAGGGATAGGAAGTAGGGGTGTTTCATTATAGAGCTAGTGTCAGGTTCTCTTTAGGAGGCGCATCTCCTTCCCAGGAATCAGCAAAGAGGGGCTCGTTTCAGTGGCGGACCTGGTGGATAACTCCCACGCCTGTGAGGACAAATACGATTCCTAAACAAAAGAAACCCACTATGACAACACGTTGGGTGAATAGAGTGGCGCATCCATCTGAGTCACGATCCCACCAGACGTTGTTTTTCGGAGTCCAGGCATAGCGCATGGCCAGTATACTGGCGATACTTATCAGGATACCGAGGGGAAGCTGAAACTGTTCCGGAGTCATCTGAGCTCTTGCTGGTTTGACACCGACGAATAAGAATCGGTTGCCAATGGGACTTGCCGGGCCGTATCCGACTGTGCCTCTAGCACGTTATTTCCTGTATGAAACGCAACGATGTCGCTGCTTTTACGCTTATAGAGCTACTTGTAGTCATCGGGATTATCGCCGTGATCGCCGCGATACTCTTCCCGGTAATGGCGCACGTGCGGGAGAGTGGGCGAGCCACAAGCTGCCTCTCCAACCTGCGGCAGCTCGGCGCGGCCAGCCTGATGTACGCGCAGGACTACGATGAGTCGTTTGCCATGAACCGCCTACCAGATGAAACCCATGTGCCCGCACCCTGCACCGGTCAGCCTGTGAAACTCTCTGGCTTAGAGGGCACCCGCAACACCTGGAAGCGTGCGGTGCTGCCCTATGTGAAAGATCGGCGCATCTTCCGGTGCCCCTCCAACCAGTTCACGGAGCGCCCCGGCGATGAGTCTAACTCTGGCTGGCCCGATTCGGAAAAGCTGCCCACTTCGTATGCCTACAACGGCTCGTACTTTCATGAGCGGGCGGTTTGCAAAGAGGGGGAGTGGCAGCTTCGGCCCCGCCGCTTGCCAGAGATTCGAGAGCCGAGCAAGCTGCTCCTGCACCTGGAGTCTCGCTTCCAATACTCCGACCTGGGCAACTGGGCGCTACCGACCTCCCCCAACGATGACCCGAGAATCGGCGGGCTTCAGACCCACAATGGCGCCACGAACTTCGTGTTCGCCGATGGGCACGCGGTTCGGCTGAAAGTCCCCACCACCTGCACCCAATCTCTCTGGCTGGATGGTCAATCCGACCCGGAGGATTTCTGCAAGTCCGGGAAACCGTTCCCCGCAGAGTACCGCTAACTGGGCTTGATTTTACTTTCTTTATGTAGCCATGTGCGCTATTATACTTTGTCTGGTAAAGTACTTCGCATATGAAAACCAGAGTCTATTTCCTGGCATGGCTGACAATGTGGCTGTCCCTACCGGGCCTGGCGCAGGCGCCAGAGAAAGCCAAACTCGATCCGTTCTTTGACCGGCTCGCCGAGAAGAACAAGGCTATGGGGAGCCTGGCTCTGGTGAAAGATGGCAAGGTGGTCTACTCCCGCGCCATTGGCTACGCCCAGATAGACGGGGCAGAGAAGAAGCCTCTGACAGAGAAGAGCCGGTTCCGAATCGGCTCGGTGACAAAGATGTTCACCGCCACGATGGTCTTGCAGCTCGATTGAAGAGAAAAAGCTGAAGCGGACCGACACACTCGATACGTTCTTTCCGCAAGTCCCCAACGCAAAGAAAATCACTATCGAGCAGATACTCTGGCATCGGAGCGGTATCCCGAATGTCAAGCGGGAGCCGAACGCTCAGCGGAACGCGAACACGATTCCGGTGACAAAGGCGGAGATGCTCGATCTTATTGTCAAATCCGCGCCCGATTTCGAGCCGGGCACGAAGCACGGCTACAGCAACTCCGGCTATCAGATTCTTGGGCTGATTTTAGAAAAGATAACCGGTAAGCCCTATGAGCAAGTGCTCAAAGAGCGAATCACAGCGAAGATTGGGCTCGCCGATACGTACCTGGCGACCGGCACTATCGATGTGAGCAAGAACGAAGCGCTGACCTATGGCAACTTCGGCAATGGTTGGAATCTGGTGCCGGAGACCCATCCGAGTATCCTCTATAGCGCGGGCGGGATCGTTTCCACACCGCTCGATCTGGCAAAATTCATTCAGGCGCTGTTCGATGGCAAGCTAGTGTCGAAGTCCAGTGTCGAGCAAATGACGACGATGCGAGACGGGGAGGGCCAGGGCATGGAGCCCTTCACCTTCGTGGGTAAGACCTTCTATGGCCACACGGGCGGTGCGGACAACTATGGCGCCTGGCTAGCCTACAACCCCGAAGAAAAACTGGCCATGGCCTATACCACGAACGCCAAGGTCTATCCGGTGGGGGATATCGTGAAGGGCATTTTCGATATCTACTACAACAAACCGTTCCAGATACCGTCCTTTGAAGGCATCGCTGTTCCTATAGAGACTCTAGACAAATACGTGGGCGTGTATGTGAGTCCAGAAGCGCCTGTGAAGTTCACGATCACTCGCAAGGACAACACGCTCTCCTTGCAGCTAGGCCCTCAGCCCGCTATTCCGCTTGAAGCGACCACGCAGGATACGTTTAAAATCGATAACGGTACCGGAATGGGCATAGTCATTACGTTCGATGCAGCGAAGAGCCAGATGACCATAAAGCGTATGGGAATGGAGCGGGTTTTCACGAAAGAGAAGTAGGGGCATAATAGCTATGCGATACTTGATATGAACCGAAAGACAGCGCTATTTGCTTTTACTCTACTGATGGTGCTACCTGGCTATGCTCAAGAGAAGCCAGATATCGTGCCAGACAATATCCAATTTCTCCGCGATACTCTCAGCCGGAAAAATGAGCCCGGTCAGACGAGACCTCATTGGGACTCCACAAAAATCTTCTATATTGCTATTCCCACCCATTTGAATCTTGAATCGAAGTCGTATGACTATGATGCGGACAGAGAGGTTATCCAGGTCTTTGGTGGCACGGTGTCTGGCACCACTACTCAGGCGCTAGATTCGATACAGTTGGCCTATGAGACCGCCCCCGGTAAGAAAGTCTCTGGGGGGATGACTATAATAGACATATATAAATTCTTACTTATGCCGGGGAACCTGCCCGCGCTTGTGGCGCAGAAGCTCTGGTTTTCCGAGCTACCCACGGATAAGGCAGGCATAAACGCCATTACCGCTGAGTTTCCCCTGAAACGCACCGAAGCAAAGCAGGCGGCAGAGAGCCTGCCGAACCTGCAGCTGGTATTGGCAGTGCGCTTCGCCGGGTGGGATAGCTTTTACCAGCAAAAGATGCGCTCGATGCATTCCCTGGAGAAGATATCTCATGAACTACGGGAATACACGACTGTGGCGAAGGCAATCGTGGTGCAGGTGCTGGTAGTAGATCACACGACTAATAAGGTCTGGAAGACAATTCCAGTGAGCACTGTGGCCTCGGCTTCCAGGAATAGCAAGTTGCGGAAACTACCGCCACCGCCTGCGGAGCCGCGCGGAAAGCAACAAAAAACCGAGATCCTGGAGGGCGGCGGCAGTCTCCGACCCACACGCGGAATCATAGAGGGTGTTGCAGACGCTGGAGATTCGTCCACAGCCGAGATACGGAAGCGCGAGATAGTCCTGACCTATCGCTCCCATGATGGACTGGTTCTGAACAGGGAGGACCAGTTCTTTTTTGGTTACAACAATAGTGAACCTGCTCCAAGTGCCAACCGAGTCGCCCGCCTGATCTCAGCGCCGTATCCGAAGCTGACGGATGAGATGAAGCAGCGGGAGTGGAATGCGAACATCACCATCTGTATAGAGATAGATGGTGATGGTTCACACACCGAAGAGATCGTAACCGGTACCGGAGACGAGGAAGTGGA
The DNA here is from genome assembly GCA_049840835.1 of Armatimonas sp. Taxonomy (GTDB): domain Bacteria; phylum Armatimonadota; class Armatimonadia; order Armatimonadales; family Armatimonadaceae; genus JANLTX01. The sequence continues at coordinate 757,855 of JASGJG010000003.1, forward strand.
CGCGCTGATTCTCAAGACCCTGAAGCGCTGGAAATGGGCGCCCGTCATTATTGGCGGGGCGCCCACCAGGCAGAAGTTCCGCTACAGCTTCACTATCCCTGTGAAGTAGTCACGGTGGGTTTAGAAATACGCATAGGAACGGTCGGCGTAGCAATCACCTGCCCGGTTTTATCTCGGAAAGTCACCCCGCAGCTCCCAGGGCTTAGCCATTCTTTCGGGTTGGTGGCTTTATAGAACTGCCAGGTAACCCGATTTTCCGCAGACCGGGAGACAACCAGCAGGTTTGCGCCTTCGGGCACAGACATCGTGCCTCCGTTGTATTTCAGCGTGCGGGTGGTAAGAAGAGCAAGGGCGGTGCGGGCTCTACCCACAATGATTTTTCGCTCCGGAGTCTCGATTTCCAGAAACAACTTGTCCGATTCGGTACGCAAACTATCCAGTAACACCGGCGTAGTAAACGGAGCAGGTAGCTTTGCGAAGTACGACCGAGGGGTTTCTGTCTGTGCCAGGGCTGGAGCGCTACCAATCAGGCCCAGCAGAAACAATCCAGTGAGTGCAACCAGCGTTTTCGATAGTTCCATGCACGATAAGAAGGATACTGTGCCGAGAAAGTCGCAGAAAAAATAAAATTATGTATACCGACCGATTTACTGGGGCGCTGGCCCTGGCGCACGAGCTGCATAGAGAGCAGAAGCGCAAGGGCACGGACATTCCCTATATCTCGCATTTGCTGACTGTTGCGGGTATAGCCATAGAGCATGGGGCGGAGGAAGACGAAGCGATTGCCGCCCTGCTCCACGATTCTCTGGAAGATACCCCAATTACCATAGAGGACTTGACCCGGCGGTTCGGGGAGCGAGTGGCGCACACCGTAGCAGGGTGTACCGATGACCTGCCTGGCATCGATAGAAGCAGCATCGCGGGCTGGCAGGCGCGCAAAGAGGCGTACCTGGCGCATCTCACGCCGGAGCACATCACTTCCTCGATTCTCTTAGTATCCTGCGCGGATAAGCTGGCGAACGCACGCAGCATAATTGCTGATGTGCATGCCATAGGCGATGCTGTGTTCACTCGCTTCAAAGCAGGTAAGACAAGCACGCTCTGGTACTACAGGGCGCTGGCTGACCGATTTCTGATGCTGCGAGAGAGTGCACTTACGGAAAATCGGCCTGGCCTGGCTGTACTAATTGCAATTTATATACATACTATAGAGGAATTGGAAAGGATAAGTTAGAAGCTACAATAGAGTGAGGTAAAGCAATGTTGCTAAGTGGTATTGCGTGTACGATTCTATCAACCCTGTATTTTTTGCCGTATCAGGGGGAGAAGACAAGCCTATTGCGTATTGAGAAGTCAGATACGCTAGTTGAGGTCCTGAATAAGCTGAGTCAGGGGACGAAAAAGGATGTCATTATTGATGGTCGTGCGAGCAACGGGAAGCTTGCGATTGAGGGGGATTTTACGCAGGATAGCCTGATTGCGCGTTTGAAGGAAACCATTGATTACGATTTTGTGGTGAAGGAAGACGCTATTTTATTATTCAAGGCGTTTTATAAACCAGATACCCGACCCGATTACTCCCTGGCAGAAATTATTGCTAGCCTGAAAGATATCAAGGCAATCCTGACTCCTGTAATGGCTGGCAGAACCGGGCAAGAGATAGGCACAAGTCCTTTCGTGAGCGCAGTCAAAGACCTGGGGCCGGAACAGGCAAAGCAGCTTCAGACAGAACAGGGAATCCTGATCGGTAGCCTGGATGCCGTAACACAGTCGAAAATTACGGAGGCGATCTATTTCAAAGAGTATGCCGGTGTCTACCGTGAGCTCAATGAGCTTATGACCCTGATAGACAAAATGGATTCGCTGACGATTGCGAAAAGCGACAGGCTGCCCGTAATAGAGTTTCGATCCCCTAAGGGAGAGTTCTACTTTGCCCTCAATGCGAGTGGGCTGGCCAGAGGGGGAGTTGACGTCATCCGCTGCCCCAGAGGTTTCCCGCAGTTTGGAAAGCTATCTGAGACAAGGCGCCCCCGAGTATGCCTTCAAGCTGAGTAAGGAGCTGGAGGACCATACCATCATGGCATTCAATACGCCTCGATTGAACCCCAAAGAAGTGAAGGTGATCGCCGAGCAGAACCGCTGGAACTTCAAGCCGGATGCCAGGATAGACAAAACCATCTACTCCATAAGCCGGGCAAAACCTGGTGCCAGTTCGAATCTCTCCCTACGAATTATGGAGGCATTGCCAGGGAGTATTTCGCGCTACCTGGCGGCGCCGATCCTGCATAGCAATGGGATACCGCTTCCGGAAACTCAAGGATAAAAACGCGCTGGAGTACGCAAAACTCCTTCGGGGTTCCGAAGCACAACGGGAAGTCATGCTACGCGCGGGAAATATTTCCAGCAGCGATCTAAAGAAGGTGGGCGGTTGGTTAGAGAGCAAGAAGACCACAAGGCCGATTCCGCTAACGGAAATGCCCGAGGACATAAAACGCGCTCTGGTTAACGGCTTGCTGATGCGGACGTTTCACAGAACGAATCAAGAATTGGTTGCGCGTGCCTTCGCAGAGCTCCCTGCTTCTTACCTGGCAGCTCCCGAGAAATGCTATTTGCAGTGTGTGCAGGGAGATACCCATACGCTTGTTGTTGTAAGAGACAGCAAAGGGGGGGGATTCTCTATGAGGTCAAGTATTCCTCTACCAGAGAATTGAACCTTACTCGATCTGGAAGGAGCAGCCACAAGATTTTGGTCACGTACCAGGACTCACCAACTGCGTAATGCTGGTTTATACAAAGGATTTGCTGTTATTGTGAATAATTGATAGTTTAATGAGTTGTAGAGTGCATTTTTGTTGTATTAATTAAGTTAAATCTAACTATATCGAGATGTGATATTAAATAATCGATGGATATTTCCTGGAAAATGCTTTTTAGGGTTGCATATTAATGGAATTCTTTATATAGTTACAGAGCCAGGTTTGCAAGGATGCAGGCAGAAGGCCAGGTGCTGTGTTTAGCACTCCGGTAATCCTGGATAATCATGTAACTTCCTCCAAAGAGGAAAGGAGCGACAGGTGAATCGTAACGTTGTGTTCGAAAGCCTTCTGGCTTTAGGGGCTGTTTGTTGGGCCTCTTCTCCATCATTCGCGCAGATGTGGATACCAAATGAAGTCTTGACGATAAATACACCTACTTATCCCAGTTCTGTAGGGCCGCCTTCGGATACCTCGAGCAACTCAGGGACTATCACCTATGGCAGTGGATTCACCATGACCAGTACGCGCTCACGGCCTTCCAACAGTTTAGAAACGAATCTTGGAGCAAGCGCCAACGACGGTAGCTATGAAATATTGTGGACCTGGAGTCCTATTCCTTCGACTCCTCTGTGGGGCATCTCGGTCACGACCAGCGTAGTGGCAACGGCCACTATCTGGTCGGGCGCATGTAACGCTCTCGCCCCCAAGCTCTCCGGGAGCGGGCGCGAGGCTGACGATAGATGACCTGACACGCACCCCTAACAAACATCTCTATGCAAATGCGGAGACGTATGGCTTCAGTGGCTATAAGGTTGTAACAGATTCGCAGACACTGGGGCAGGGAGTTTCGGCGAACGGGGATCTGACTTCTCAGTCTACTATGCATACAAGTGCTGCTGTTACTGCAGCAGGTCAGCATTTTGGGGCCAGTATCGTTTTGACCTGGTCGAAATAATTTAAAGAAAAGCCTCGGAAAGATAACAAATCTTTCCGAGGCTTGTACTGAGAAAGCAAAAAGAATGTCACTAACTATTCTAGCCTGTGCGGCTCTATCCATAATTCCTGTTTTGCCTTTCCAGGTAGATAAGACAGATCAGATACGTATTGATAAATCGGACACGTTGCCAGATGTGCTTAACAAACTGCGAATTCTAACAAAGAAGAAGATAATTGTAGACGGTAGCATTGATGTGAGTAAATTAAATTTAGAAAGAATTTTTACGTATAATGATTTTATTTCTTATCTTAAGGACGAATTGGATTATGACATTTTTGTAAAAGATGAGTCTGTTTTCTTATTTAAAAGTTTTAATATTGAGGATACAAGACCCGATTATTCTGTGTCTGAAGTTGCTGGCAGTATTAAAGATATCAAGGTGATAGTAGAGCCACTAATGGCTGGAAACACGGAATACAATACAATTGCTGGGCTCTTTGAGAGTGCGATCAAGGGCCTTAGTCCAGAAGAGACACAGCTGCTTTCCACGGAAAAAGGGATTCTGATCGGTAGTCTGGATGAATTGACCCGAAAGAAAGTTATTGAAGCTATCTACTTTAAGGAATATTGTGTTTCTTATTTTGAGTTTAGTAGGATGTTGGCGATTATTAATAAGATAGATTCGATTAAAATATCGAAGAATAATAATGGTGATCAAATACTATTTACATCTAGTAAAAATGATTTTAACTATAGTATCAGCTTAATTGGTTTTCAAAAACCTGAGAAAAATTCATCTGTTTCTCCTGTGGTGTATTCCTATTTAAAAGATTGTGTGGCGAAAGACAGATCAGAATATAGTTTTAAACTGAATGAAGAGATTGAAGATCATAAAATAGTCGTCGTTAATAATGCAAAATTGAATCAAAAAGAGATGAAGGTTATTGCCGAGTTGAATAACTGGAATTTTAAATCTAATATCAAGAATGATACAACTGTTTGTACTGTGAGCCGAGCAAAACCTGGAGCCGGTATAACTCCGGCAGCGAGGGTGTTACAGGCTTTGCCGGGCAGTATCAATAGATTCTTACTGGCGAAGCTACGGCAAGAAAAACCAAAAAGCGACTCTGAGAGGATACTGAGTTTTCCACAATGGCGAGTGGGAACTTCGCAAAGAATGCTGAAGATGTTTAACAATGATCTACTAACAGTTTCTGAATGGTTAGATCGAAAACCTGCTAATTCCGTTATAAGTATTAAAGAATTACCCGATGAAATAAGAGGCGCGCTGATAAATGGTATGATGATGCGCTCTTTATATAGGATGAATAACGATTTAATGACGAATGCTGTCAGGCCGAATTCCTGGATGGTAAGTCCGGAGAAAAGCTATCTAAGGTGTGTTCAGGGGCAATTTGGTCCCGAATTTACGGTACTGGGAGGTAGCGGAGGGCTATTTATGGTAAGGCAGCGTTTTATCACCAGTCCTGGCCAAAACTGATCTGATAGACGGTTTGTTGCTGTGGGCACGAAGTAGCCTGATTTGTATCCTGGGAATGACCAATATGACCGTTACTGTAATGGGCGGATTCTCTATAGGCACCGTTATCTCCGCTTGGGATAACAGAGTTTCTCGCAAGATGGGGTAGGCTAGAGAAGTCTGAGGGAGTCTGATAAGGAGTCATCATGGTCAAACAGATAAGCCTGCTAGTCGTTGCGTGCGCCGTAAGTGCGGGGTGCAACACGGTTCCACCCCAGGTTGTGGGCGCGCTGGAGTCACCGGCGAGCGCCGCCGAACCGAAAAAGGCTCCGGGCGATGTTCTGACAGGGCAGGCAGCGCTCGGGGACTGGACAACGGATGCACCTGGAGTGCGCCGCAAGATTACCACGGCGGACCTGCCAAAACCCTTCGATACCGATTCCGCGCGGAACTTCCCCCGCCTGGTGGCACGACCGGCAGGAGCCATGCCCCACGTGCCGCAGGGGTTCAAAGTCGAAGAGTTCACCACCGGGCTCAATAATCCGCGGAAGATAGTCGTCGCTCCGAACGGTGATCTGTTTATCGCGGAGAGTGGTCCCAATCGGGTGCGGGTGCTGCGGGATGCGGACAACGACGGCAAGCCGGAAGTCAACCAGGTCTTTGCGGAGGGACTGAATCGCCCGTTCGGAATCGCGTTCTATCCGGCCAAAGACCCCAAGTATGTCTATGTAGCCAATACGAACAGTGTGGTGCGCTATCCCTACAAGAGCGGGGATACGAAAGCCACTGGATCCTCGGAAACCGTTATCAGTAACATTCCTGGCGGTGCGGGCCAGCTCGGGGGGCGGGGACACTGGACCCGCGATGTGATTTTCTCTAACGACGACAAACGGCTATTCGTCTCCATAGGATCGTTCAGCAATGTGGACGACAACGACCGCGAGATACGCCGCGCCAATATTCTCGCCTTCACGCCGGAAGGGAAAGACGAGAAAATCTACGCCTCGGGTATTCGCAACCCGGTCGGCCTCGCCATTCACCCCCAGACAGGCGACCTCTGGACCTCAGTGAACGAGCGCGATGAGCTGGGCGACCACCTGGTGCCGGACTATGTGACGAAAGTAAAAGAGGACGGTTTCTACGGCTGGCCGTGGTTCTATATCGGTGGCAACCAGGACCCGCGGCATGAGGGCAAGCACCCTGAGCTGAAAGACAAAGTGATCGTGCCAGATGTGCTCTTGCAATCTCACTCGGCCTCGCTGGCCATGATGTTCTATACCGGCACCCAGTTCCCCGCCGGGTATCGTAACCACGCCTTCGCCGCCGAGCACGGTAGCTGGAACCGGGCACGGCGCACGGGCTACAAGGTAGTTCGGATTCCCATAGAAGGCGGGAAAGCGACTGGCGTGTACGAGGATTTCCTGACTGGCTTCGTAACTCCGGAAGGCGATGTCTGGGGCCGCCCGGTGGGTGTGGCCATGGCCAAGGATGGTTCCCTACTGGTCAGCGACGATGGCTCCGGTACCATCTGGCGAATCACCTACAACGGACCGAAGTAGCAAACGCGCCCGGCACGATTACCGTGCCGGGCTTCTTTGGCACAGGCGAAGCGTGCCCAGAAGCGCAGGAACCAGCAGGAGCGCTAGAGCCGACGGTTCCGGGGCAGAGGTAGGGCCATTGAGAGTGAAGCCACCGGCGGCGCCGACTCCGGTGGCATCGAAGAGGCGCAGGCCCACGGCGCTCTGCCCATCCTGGAACGTGCCGGAGAGGAACGTGTAGAAGTTGCCGGTGATGTTGTTGGTGTCGAACACACTACCGGGCGTGGGAGCAGAGAGAACCAGGTTGCTGCCGTAGAAGTTAATGGTCTGGTCGCCCATGGCTAGAAATGAGGCTGCGCTGGCGTACTCCACACCGAAGTTGCCGCCGAAAACATCTACCTGAGCATTGCCATAGGCGAAGACCCCGTTGCTCACCGTCGCGCTGCCCCCGATACTCGCCTGGACTGATGTGGGGTTGCCAAAAATCGACGATGTAATCCCGCCATTTATCGTGCCGCCGGTAATCGCCGCCGGGTGAGCGAGACTATCCAGATAGATGCCGCGCTGCTGGGCGCTGGTTCCCGCCCCGGTGATCGTTCCCCCGGTCACCGAGAGCAGGGCGCTCGGGTCACTCAGGAAGATGCCGGAGCCACTGGCCGAGCGCACCTGCCCGCCGGAGATATTCACCACAGAGCCGGGACCGCCTGCGATGCCCGGCTGCCCACTGCTGGCGAAAATAGTGCCGCCTGATACGTTGAGCGTACCGTTGATCACCTGGGAGATGATTCGGTTGCCCGCCGATATTATCCCGCCCGTAACCGTGGCAGTGGCTCCACCCGCGCCTGGCGCCGCGCCATTGAGATAGAGATAGTTGATGTCTCCCCCGGAGACGAACCCATGGCTGGTGCCATTCAGGCTGATGCCCCCACCGGGCGCACCGGTGCCCCCGGATACGCCGAAGGTTCCGCCCAGCACATTCAGGGTGCTGTCGCCGTAGACCAGAATGCCCCCGCCAGTCTGGTCGTTGTAGCCGAAGCTTGCGGGATCGACCACATCTACCTGCACGGTGGGGAACTGCGTAAACGCCGAGTTTACCCCCACGAACACCGAGCTGCCATTGTGGTTGTCATTAAGCGGGTTGCCCCCAGCCACAGTGCGATTCGTGGTGATGTACTCGGCGGCCCGCGCAGGAAGGGCGTGGGCTCCCACGAGCAGAGCCACGGCTGTGAGGCTCCAGAGAGATTTGTTCATGCCGGAGTTGTACAGAGCCAGCGTAACGGTAACGTTACGAGGTTAAGGTGTCTACGCTACGCGCTAGCCGAGGACTCGCGTCGCCGTCAGTCATTTGCAGCCTTCTTTGAAGGGATCCCACAGCTCGAAGTCGTCTGGATTCCGGTTCAGGTTGGCAATACGTTCGGCTTTTACCCATTTAGCGTGACCATCCATATAAAATACATTGAGACCGCCGGAGTGTCTCTCCTTAATCTTCTTCACCGCGTCTTCATCAGACATACGAATGTCAGCATTGCCCAGATACTTCCAGTAATTCGACAGGATACCTTTAGTCATTGACTGCCTTTTGGGATCAGCATCAATGCGGAGCTCGCAGGCGTAGCGAGGTAAGGCTATGTAGTTGCTTCCATCCAGCACCAGGATGGTCTCCGCAGGTATCGCTATTGCAGCAGCGCTTAATCCTTCATTGACGGGAAAAGCGTAGTAATTCATGGCATAGGAATTCTGACCGCCATAGCTCTGGAAGGGGTCGCCCATCGTTCCGTGGATGTCTATATTCACCCACGCTTGAGGTTGACCGGGACATTTCCAGAGTTCCTCATTTTTTATATTTATATAAGGAGCTACCAGATGATAGAAAAAGGTGGATGTTTTAGTCGCTTCTCCCACATACGGACTGGAGGCATTCGGATGGGGATAGGAGGAGCGGCTCGGTGGCAACATATCATCGTAGTCTTGCGCATACATAGCCACACCCCTGCTGATCCAACTCATGTTGGAACTGCAGGCATTCCGGCGTGCTTCCAATCTTGCCTGAGCAAAAATGGGGAAGAGGATAGCGGAGAGAATTGCAATAATGGCGATCACCACCAGAAGTTCGATGAGTGTAAAGGCCGACCGATGTCCCGCGGAACTGCTAAGGGCAGATGGCTGATGTTTCAGTTCTTTCAGTAGCCAGTAGAATCCGAAGATAAGAGGCCATGCGATACCTATTAAAAGCAGCTCCGATGGCAGTTTGTGGAGCCATAGCAAGGCGGAGCTCAGGATGAACCACCAGAGCGGGTGCAGGGGGCTGCGGGTTTTCGGCGTCAGTTTACGACGTAGCTGGTTCTCGCTGAAAATGGAGCTGAGTCTCTCCGGGGAGGTTTTGAGGAGCTGGTTCAGCATCTCCGGGGTGAGGACTCGTAGCTGCGTTTTCAGGAACGATAGGGGAAGCCGGAGCGAGACAGAAAGATGACGCGCCGCTCTTTTCTCCACCGATTCTTCTTTCGTCTCGGCGGGGGCCTTCCCTGGCTCAGGCGCTTCTGGAGAGAGAGATTCCCCGAGCCTTTTGAGCGATTCCGCGAACGAGGCTCTGGCCTCCTGTGGGGTGACGTCCGCATCCCAGCGGGTCCACAGGCTATCCGTGGTCAGGCGAAGGGCGGTATCCGTGATCTTTCCATCCGCCGCGCAGACCTCCTCATAAAGAGAGGCTAGCCGCAGGAGAATCTCGGTTCCGTCGGCGAACATCGGAATATCGGCAAAGAATCTGGAAGCGCTTTCGGAAGCGGCGCGATAGGCGCGGACCCACTGCCATATCAGCAGGGGCAGTACGCAAACTCCGAGCAACACATAGGGCAGCCAGTTCGACAGATCAGGCGCTCTCTTGCGGATCACACCATACTCGGCAAGCAGCAGACCGATGGACCGGAAGACGAAATAGAACGAGGTAACTGAGATGACGGCGCCTGCCGCCCACAGGGCGCTGAGCTGAGAGAGGCGAATGAGGCGCTGCCTGCCGATTCGCTGGAGCCAGGCCCGAGAGAAGAGAGTGCGAAGAAAGGTGTTACCGGGGGGAGCCTCTGTTCCGGCTGCCAGTCGCTCCAGGGCGGCGCGCTCCCATACCGAAGCGACGGCGATCAGGCGAGCGTCGGTGCTGCCGGGGAGTAGCGTGGAAAGATTCTCCGCCAGGAGCGAGGCTCGGTTCAGTGAGCCTGAGTGCTTGCTGAGAACCGCCCTGGCCGCCACCGCTCTTGTGTCCTCTTGCAAGAGGTGAGCGAGCCGGGGGAACAGAACGGCGTCCGATTCCTGGATACATTGCTTGAGGCGGGCATATCCTACGCACAGCGCCCGCACCGGCTCGGTGATCGTGCCTTCGTCCAGCTCCTTGCGTTCTTCCGGGGGGACGCCTATGCGGCCTGCGTAGAGCACATCCAGAGCGGTCTCGGTTCGGGTGCCAACCTCTACCCAGCGATCCGAGTTCTCCTTGCTGAGAAAGATGACGGCGGAGTTGCCGCGGACGCCTGCCTGGCGGGTCGCCCGCATATGCATCTCCGTTGTCCAGCCAGGCTCCACGAGAACCGCCTGGGCCCGGCGACAGAGCCTGGCACCCACCTCACTCACCGCTGATGACGGGGCCGGGACAAAGTACTCCACCCGATAGGTACCAGGCTTCAGAGACCAGTCTGAAATAGAGTGGTTGTCTCCCCGAAGGCGGTAATCGGCGGCTACTTCTTTGCCGTTCGTATCCAGCAAGCGGATCGTGGTCGCGCTCTCTTCAGGAAACTCCTCGGGAGTGGGACTCCATACTGCGATGATCAGGCGCCCCTCATTGTCCCAGAGCTGCAGGTCTGACCGGCTGCGAACTTGATCTACAGTGGCTTTTACAGCCGCCTCTGTGGGGGACAGAGTATCGGGGTGGGAGAAGCCGGTGGCTATGGCGGAGCGTGGCTGTGGGGTAGGCAGGGTTTCGATGTGGTGCCCGCTCGGCGGCAACCCGACATAGCTGTCTTCCTGACGACCCGGAACGCGTACCTCCACGGAGTAGGTTCCCGGCTCCCCCTGGAAAGTGATCCTGCCCAGACCCGCTCCGAGCTGGCGCTGGAATCGGTCACGAAGTATCAGAAAGGCATAATCGTCCTCCGTTTTGATAACGATAGAGCCTGCTTGATTTTCGGTATCCGTATTCGTTTCCGGTTCCAACGGTTGACTCCTTTACGCTTGTACTCCCGGAAATGCGAACTGCCACTCCAGCGCAGCAGGAACTTTGCGAGATGCTTGCCCCCTGGACCGATACGGTTTCGGCTCGATTTCGAAGTTATACAGCCCCGGATAGAGAGGGATTTCCACCACGCCATCTACCACGGGAAGTTTTCGAAGCTCATCGTAGTTTTCGTTAAAGACCGTTAGAGACCGGGTAGTCGGGGGCACCCGAACAACCACCCATGTTCGGGTCGCGTTGATTCCGCCTACCAGGACAAGATCCTCCGAGCTGTCACCGGACAGCAGGCGAGGCTGCTGATCTATTCCAATGGGCTCGAGCATCGTCTTCATGCGCTCTTTGATATATCGATCCAACGAGACTATGGTCACGTTGCCATCTTTGTCGGGCTCGGCTCCATGCAAACCTTCCAGCAGCGCTTTCGTAAAGAATCCGCGCTGGCGAGAGAGGACAGGTTCCATGGTATTGGAGTACTGAGTAAAGCCAGCGGCGAAGAATATATATTGTTTTATCTGAGCGAGAGCGCTTTTCTGGGCCGCTATTTCCTCGTCGGTCATTTGAGACCAGGGAGGCGGCTGTCCGATGTTGCGTCCATCATGGTTGCGACAGCAGTCATAAAACATGACTTGCTCGGGAAAGAGGATCTGTTGAGAGAGTCCCTCATGGTACGCTTGTCCGTTCAGGGAGTTGTTCAACTCTTTCAGCGTTGCATCTGCCAACAAGAGGGCCACGTGATGCTGGCTGGCTGAGCTGCCATGGCCCGCAAAGTAGATATAGAGACGGCGGCTTCCTCCCTCTTTCTCTGCAAAATCGAATATACGCCGAAACGCACGGTCAATCTGAGTCTTGACTGGGGTGGGATCGTTATTGTGAACACGGCTCAGGATAAGCTCGATATGCCTTGCTTCGTCCGGTTCCTTCTTCGGATTCGGCAGACCTGCCACGTTGACCAGCCATCTTTTGAATCGGATCGCATCCCGGTGTGCACTGGGTAGGTCCTCCTGGAGATACGGATAGTGTCGAACTCCGATAACAATCGCGAAATCGCTCAAGATCTCTTGGCCATTCCAGAGAGAATCAACTCGTAGGTCTGCTCACGGTCCCAGTAGGAGCTATGGGATTCGGGAAAGGGAGAATCTCCCTCAACGGGCTTATCCTGCACCCGGTCGAAGATTGGACTGCAACGGAAGCTCAGCATGTCATTCAGATCGTAGATATTGATCCACTCGGTGATAGTGCTGGGCACCTTCAGCCTGCCATCGGCAGTCAGTGTCGCCAGGGGGCGCGGATCTTCCTGTGGCGCTGTTTTGTCGTCCGGGTAGCGTGAGGCCAGAAGGTCTGCTTCGGCGAAGAGACCAACCTGGCTGCCCACAGTCACCAGGCGCTCTGTATCGATTCCGTAGCGCACGCAATAATCATAGGAGATGACCCCGCCTAGACTGTGGGCGATGATCCATAGCGGTGTGGAGGTGTCATTGAGCGCTCTGGTGACCACGGCGTGCATACCCTCCAGAAAGGCATCGCGCTTTGAAAGATAGACAAATACATCGCCCAGGAAGCGGGTTACGGGCGGCATGTATCTCCCCCGTCTGCCACGTAGCATTGGGAGAGCCAGCGCAAGCCCGGCGTTCTGAATCAGATCTTTAAAGAGTCCGGCCTGCCCTCCTAGAATGGCTCTCACCGCATCGTCCACCGGCACATAGATTCCCGTCCAGGTAATTGGGGTGGTATCGGCATCCGTGGGGGGAACCAGGAAGGCATAGATAGAGCCGGTCAGTGAGCGAGAGATCGTCTTCAGTAAGTCAGGTAGAGCGAGAGTGGCCTGAGCTTTTTCTACAGCGCCGAAGCAGGCTTCGATAATCGCCGATAAGAACGCGCTATCCACCGCAGCGTGTAGCTCCGGCACCGCTCCCAGGCACCTGGCAAGCTCCATGGCCAGGGGCGTGCGCCCTGCCCGTAGCGTTGCCTGGCGGCTGTCCATGGCCCTTCTTTCGGGCGCGAACGCGGCAAACATCTTCGTTTCCCGCATCGCGTTCAGTTCCATAAGGGGGCTATCGATAAGACACTGCTTCAGATCTGGCAGGGGGATAGTGCTATCAAATTCTCCGATCTGTGCTCTGCGCTCTTGCTCCGATATGCCAGGAATGCTATCTCCCCCCCAGCGAAGAGCCATGGCGCTGCCGCCCCAGAAGTACTTCTCGAAAGGGGTGTCAAAATTATGAGCGATAAGTTTTAACTGTACTTGCTCGGCAAGAACATCTGCTCTGGGCTTACGAACAGTGACCCCATGAACAAAAAGGGTTGGCATCGTTTCTCTGAACCCGCAAAACCATAAAGCATACGCACTGTTGCCTATGTTGCGCGTAACTATACCTGATGAGTATTTCCTTTAGCAATATGTTAATGCCCAATCTCAAAGCATATACCCAGGGGGAGAGCACGCTTACTGTTTCACCAGTGACAGAACCATCTTAAAGCGTTGGTCAGGATTGAGATACGCTCGTCTTTCAGGGATAGTCCGAAGAGAGGAGAGTATCGCCAGACACGAGTTACTACCTGTGCTGTTCTGTCAATTCTGTGTATTTCGCCTATCAGGGCGAAAGGGCGAACCTGCACTGATTTTCTCGTCTCCCAGATAGGCGCAAAAGAAAACGCAGGCCCCGAAGATTAGAATCCTCGGGGCCTGTGGTAGGGGATAATGCTGCGGCTACAGGCGCAGGAGAGTGACTTTGTCGGCGGCGAGCTGGGTTTTATCGGCGCTCAGCGTGCCTATGGCCTGCACGCTACGACCTACCGTGAAGTCTGCCCAGGTCGCCGTTACCAGTTCCCCTGCGGTTGCGCCGGGTTTGAGCAGGATCGTGCTGCTGGAAAGCACGACTCGTGTACGCTCGTTGGGCAGGGGCACCGACGATTCACGGACGGTCACTACCAGAGTGTGCGTGGCCTCGTTGCGCTCTGCGATGGCGCCGGTCAGTGTGGTTGGTGCTGCAGGCGGTGGTGGGGCTTCTTGAAGAATCTCCACCGCGCTTGCGGCAAGCTGGGTCTTATCAGCGTTCAGTACCCCGGTGGCTCGCACCACAGCGCCGACCTTGATATCGGCGTAGCTCGCCGGGTTGCCCGCCTTGCGGTAGGTGGTAGCGGCGTTGACAGTAACAATAAGCCGTAGTCCCACGCCGAGGCTGATGGGGCTCGCCTCTGCGATTTCGAGCACGAAGCGGTCACCACCGACTTCACGAACCGTTCCCTTCATGGTTTCGAGAATCGGGGGAATCTCGCGCTCCTGAATCTCCACACGCGTGGCGGTCAGGCGCAGTCGGTCGCCATCTAGCTCGCCTGTGACACTGACCTTCTGCCCCACGCGCAGATCGGAGAACGCTGCTGCTGTAGAGCTACCAGGGGTGGCGGCCAGCTTGCGGAAGACAGTTTGCGCGTTCGTGAGCACGATCAGGCGCTCACGGGCCAGTGGCGCGGTGCCTTCTCGAACCACGATAGTAAACGACGCATTCGCTTCGTTGATCTCCGCCACCGTGCCCCAGTAGGTCTGAAGCCGATGAGGCTCGCCGCCCAGAATGCGAATCGTTATCGCCGTCACGCTCTGGTCTGCCCCGCGCGTTCCTCGCACGAAGACCGTCTGGCCGTTGGCGAGCGTGGCATCCTGCCCGTCCGCGCCGTAGACCTTCGTGTCGCCATTGAGCAATATGCGGATACGCGCGCCATTGGGACCAGGAAGCTGAAGGCGGAACTCACGGCCCGGCTGCAGCTCGGAAACCGTTCCGGTTAGCTCCGCGATAGGCTCCCGGCTCTCGAAGTCAACAGGGGCATCCGGCTTGACCTGAGGGCGGACCTTGCCCCCCACCAGCGTGAAGGCGGCCAGATCGAAGTCCATTACCAGAGAGCGATTGCCCTTCTCCAGTAAATTACGCGTGGCATCGTGGAGAGTCAGCACAGCCTTGCCATCGGCCACAGTCAGATTCTCGCGCGCCTCCACAGGCGTTTCCACACCAGCGCCACCGCCGGGTGGGACCAGGGTGAACGTATCGCCGAAGCTCAGGCGCAGGGTGTCATAGGCCACATCGGGCAGGGACACGCTATTCAGAAACTGTTTGGCATCCTTGAGCGCGGCCAGGTTGATCGTCTTGCCTTCCGTAGATTCGTAGACCGTGGTAAACGTGCCACCCTTCCCGGCCTCGATCTTATAGAGAGTCACCCAGACCTGGGCGTAGTCATCGGAAAAGCCATCGGTCACAAAGACATCGACCTGCCGGTTCGAGGGAGCCGGGGAATCAGAACCGCCTCCTCCGCACCCGCCGAGAAAGAAAGCGAGTAGCAGAAGAAAAGCGAAAGCGGACAAACATCGTCGCAGCATCTTGTTCTTCCTAAACGTTAGAGAATTAGCACGAGACTCCTCGCTCGACGCCGCTGCTACAGTCAATGTTCCCAGTGCGTATTGTTAAGTTTTACACTCTGATAATGACAGAGTTTAGATAGGCCGATTTTGCGTGTTACGGCAATCTGGTGTACTGTGGCCCCATTATTTTGGGGAGAAATTATATGAGCGAAGTCGATAGCAGCCGAAGTGAGAGCGTGAAATACCGGATACAGGGTGCGGATGGATTCTTTCGAGCGCCGGTAGATATGGATACGCTGCGCACCATGGCGGCCAGTGGTGTTGTATTTACAGACACCAACCTGATAGACGACTACGGGAAGCGCACCCTCGCTGGCGCCATACCCGAGCTCCGGGGAAGCGTAAAAACGCGCCGGGCCGCCCCGGCTCCTCTGACTCCCACCCTGCCAGCCTCGGATGCCCTTCCGGCTTCGGCCAACACCGCGCCGCAGGAGGCTACCCAGCCCCTTCGGGCACGCCTGTCTCTCAGTGCGCTGAGCATTATCGGGTGGGTGTTCGTGTGTCTGGGCTGTTTTGGCGGAGCCTACTACATGAGTGGTTTCTCCATGGTAGCGCCGGGCAGCGACTCGCAGGGCCTGGGCCTCGTGGGGAATCGCATCGCCGGAGTTATCGTGGCAGGTACGTGGGGCTTGATCGGCGCTCTATTCGTGGGTATCGACACCATTCGTAAGCAGCTGGCCCGATAACCAGCACACGCCCCAGACTAACAGCAGAGTCAATATCAGCAGCCCCAGGGCTACCAGAGCGATAGCGCCGTAGCCGTTCGGGTGGGGATTTAGAAACGGATAGGGGTACCAGCCCGTAATCGCGCCACGTATCAGGCTGTAGGCTAAGTAAGCCACCGGGTAAAGGAGCCAGAGCAGGCTTTGCGAGAAGCGGAGCTTGTGCTGTGGGAGGTCCAGCATCAGATCCAGGAGCGCAGCCAGGGGAATGAGGTAGTGCAACACCGTGTTGTCCCAGAATACGGCGGTCAGGCCAACACCTTTCCGCCCGGCCAGTAGCACCGAGAACGCGATGCCGACCACCAGAATATACACTCCCGCTGCCCCGCGCAGAGTATCCAGCCAGCGGGGGGATTTGCCTGCCGCCATGTATAGGGCGCTCAGCAGGAACACCACCACCATGAGCAGATTATTCTGAATAGTGAAGTAGCTGAAGAAGTTGACGGGGTTGAGTTTGCCCCGCTCTGCAACGGTAGCAAGCTCGGTGACTATTGCACTGAAGCCCAGCAGCCCGAAGAAGACTTTATAGGCGATACGGAGCGTTTTCGAGCGCATGAGGGTTCGTTTCCTGTTGTGCCAGAGGCCGCGTTAAACTTAGCGCCTTTTCCCTGGAAATCGATATCGCAACGACGAGCCAACTAATGAATAAATCAAAGCTGAAATTGTATTATGTGGCGGAGCAAAATTTCCTGTTCGCATCCTCCGAATTTCTTTCTAAGAAAAAAATATCCGAAGCGCTCTACACCTTCAATGTCGGGACTAGCTATAGTTCCGCCTGGGTTTCAAGTAGCCCTTTTGAGCATGAAAGGAGTGAGGTAAGCAGAAGACTTAAAGCGAGGTTCAAATTGAAGAATGAGCCCCTGTTCTATAACCCTGATAAGTATCCCGGCTATCGGTTGATGATATACGATGTCACAGAATATGTACATAACTATAGCGGGTATGAGACATACAGGAAAAAACTGAGTGAGGAATTCGGAATCGACGTTTCTGTGATCTACCGAATGAGTGTCTATGGATTCAGCCAGGAATATATGAAGCGGATGCTAAAAAAGATAACGGATGTGCTAGGCTTCAAACTGATTCGTAGAGGGTGAGGAAGACGAACCTATAAATTATTTTTATAGTGCTATCCGTGGAGAGGAAGATATTGATACGAGGGAGTTCGACATAACAAAAGTGGAAGCCTGGTTGAATGGGACTAGCGACGAGCACCCCTAGAAAACCCAAAGCCGCGGGGAACCTGGTCTGAGCTTACGACTTATGGGGTTCAGCGAGGCAGACAAGCACATGGCGACAGATTTAGCGCACGAGGCATCGATTCCCAATCCGGCTCTACAATCCCTGAGCGTGCTGATCGGGGAGTGGGCGACGGTGGGCACCCATTTCCTGATACCCGGCACCACGTTTCATGGGCGCACCGTGTTCGACTGGATCGAGGGCGGGGCCTTCCTGCGCATGCGCTCGGAGATAGAGGAGGCAGGCATTCCCAGCGGCATCACGATCTTCGGCACCGATGATGTGCTGGGGCAGCTGTTCCTGCTCTACTTCGATGAACGCGGCGTCTCCCGGCGCTACGACGCGAGCTTCGAGGGCAATATCTTGAAGTGGTGGCGAAATGCGCCGGGCCTTTCCCAGCGCTACTCTCATACGCTCTCCGACGATGGTCGCACCCTGCTAGGCAAAGGTGAGATGTCCGAAGACGGCACAACCTGGCAAAGAGACCTCGATTTGACCTACCAGAGAGCAAGTGAGTTGGATAGGGTGTAGCCTGGCACGAAAATCGTGCGGCTATGGGGCCTCATTCTTCGGCCAACGCTTCTCCGAAGCGCGGAATCCAGAAACCCATTTATATGGGTTTCGCCTCCGAAGGAGGCTTGGCCAAAGGCCCTCGAGCCGCACGTTTATCGTGCCAGGCTTATTCGGTGCCGATACCAGAGCAGGGGGAGCAGGAGCAGGGTGGGGCACATCAGTACCGCCACGCTCCCTATGCCAGCAGGAGACCAGAAGCTCGCGGCTAACACGGCTAAGGTCACGACGGTCAGTGCCACGGTTCCCGCGAAAGAGCGGAGCGCAGCCCACAGAAGCCATATTCCAAGCAGGCCTGTGGTCACCACGCCGCCCACAACCCACCAGCTCGTTCGGAAGCTAATAATGCTGCCCGGATCGGGGACAAGCATACCTGTGATTGCCACAGTGGCGACAATGCCCCAGAGAAAGGTCCACCAGATCGCCAGCGCGATAGTCAGTAGTGTCGTCAGGTTCTTCATGCAGCCCTCTCCTGTTTTCTATTATAGCGCTGCTTCTCTACCGTTTTCCCAGAGATAGCGTGGTGTTCTGTCGGTCGGTTAGCATCAGGATGCGCCCACCTTTGACCGCTTCGAAGTAGCAGTTGTACTTCTCTGAGGCTCCTTTAAAGCGGTTGGTGAGAGTCATAGTCCAGGTGTTGGTGGTGTACTTACCTTTGTAGACCTGGCGCGAGAACTTCTGCGCACCAACCCTGCCCGAGGCGCCGGAGTGGTCGCTCTGGTAGGTGCCGCCCTTGGCAAACGTAAAGAGGTCGGCGGTAGAGGTGGCCGTGGCGCCTGCGTATCCCCCATCGTTGACATAGTAGTAGGTGAGTGAGGCGTAGTCCTGGGTAGACCACTTGCCCACCAGATCGCCCGCGCTCACGGCGAAGCGGTTCTTACCCTGCATGTTCGCCAGCGCTTCCCAACCGAACTCATCACTCCTATACGGACCGAACACTTGCTCGAAGGCGCTCTTGCTGGGGGCGAGGAACTCGATATACCTGCCATTGCCTTTGGAGAAATGCTTCTTGAAGAGCACGATATGCACGGGCTTTCCGGTCGCTTTCTCCGTAGCGTCCGCCTCGGCGAAGGCGATGGACTCGAAGCTCTGGATGGGCTTCAGGGCGAAGTTCTGGATATCGGTGTAGCGCGGGGCTACCAATAGATTCCAGGCGTTTTGCAGGCCCGCTTTCAGGTCGGAGTTGTAAGCGTCTGCCTTCTGATTCGGGTAGTGCACCAGAGTGACCAGGTTTCCTTTGGTGACCTTCACCCAGTCTGACTGCTCGGTAGCGGTCCAGCCATCATCGAAGTTCGTAGTGGTGAACTGGAACTTACCGGTTTTCGCGGGCGCCGGCTTTGTGGGCGCTGCGGGAGCCTTGCCTGTAGGCCGGGCCAGGCGGAACGATTTCAGGAAAGCGGCGATATCCGACTGATACGCATCGGTACTGGTGGTGATAAGTACATTCGCCATCTGACTACCTGCTGTGGCAGTGAGCAGCAGGGCAGTACCGGTCTTACCCTTCGCTTCATAGGAGGCCAGCCCCTGTTCGACTGTCCAGCCGTTCTGGTCGAACGCGGGCTGCATTTTGGGGGGATCTGTCGCTTTGAGCGGGGTGGTTACAAACGCTTTCCAGGCCGTGGCAAAGTTGGCTTTTGAGTCGGTAGAGGCGGGCAGGGTTTTGAAGACCGCAATGCTGCAGCCGCCTATCTCCTTCTCCACGATGAACTGGACCACTGCCGGAGCCGGGTATCTGTACCAGCCTTTCGGAGGAGTAAAGGTAGAGATATCGAAGGTCTCGGGTTTCTGAGCGTGGGCGCTGGAAGCGAGAAGAAGGCAGCAAAGGGCGGGGGAGAGTAGCTTCATTCGTTGTCTATAGCTTTCCCAGACTGGAGAGGTTTCAAACAGGAAAGAAAGCCTGTAATCCGTCGAATGGCGGATGTTTCCAGGGAGTAGCGCTCCTAAAATTCCTGTATGAAGAACAGAACCAGGCGAGCGCTCCTGGCCATCGCAGGGCTTGGCTCCGGAATTCTCATCGCTTCCGGTGTGAGCACCTGGATGTGGAACCAGGAGACCCGGAATCAGGCTGCGCGCCTCTATGCCGGACCGAAGACTGGTCGTATGCTCACATTCACCCCGGCGCAGCTGGAGGGCTTGCCCGCACCGGTGGCGCGCTACTTCCAGTTCGCGCTGACACCGGGGCAGGAAATCTATCAGCAAGGCCAGGTACGGCAGTCCGGGAGCTTCCGAGCCGGAGGGTTCGAGTCGCCCTGGAGCACTTTCACTGCGCGGCAGGCGTTTGCCGCCACACCCCCCGGTTTCGTATGGGATGCCACTATCCACATGAACCCGCTGGCTCCAGTACGGGTAAGAGATAGCTATCTCAATGGGGAAGGCGCCACAAGAGCGAAGTTGGGCGGGCTGCTGACTGTGGCTGAGCAGAAGGGGACAGCCGAAGTCGCTAGTGCATCGCTTCAACGCTGGCTGGCTGAGGCAGTCTGGTTCCCCACGCTGCTTCTGCCCGGTGGAAATGTCTCCTGGGAGGCTATCGATGATACCCATGCGCTGGCTATGGTAGCAGACCATGGAGTACTCGTTTCCCTGGAGTTCACGTTCGGGGAGCACGGTGAAATCACCCGCTGCTATACCCCGGCGCGCTACCGGGAGACAACGCCTACGCCCTGGGAGGGGCGCTACCGCAACTATGTTTCTCGCAATGGAATGCGGGTCCCTCAGGACAGCGAGGTGGCGTGGATTCTTCCCGACGGCAGGCTGGAATACTGCCGCCTGCACATAGACGATATTCAATACGACTCTCATTAGAAAGAAAAAGCAAATGGAAACCATGCGCGCCAATGTATTTCGAGGTGTGAATCAGATCGGTATCGAGGAAGTGCCGAAGCCGCGTGCCGGTGCAGGCGAGGCGGTGATCAAGATTACGCTGACCACGATCTGCGGCACAGACCTGCATATCGTGCGGGGCGAGTATCCGGTAGAGCCGGGGCGGATTATTGGGCATGAGCCGGTCGGTATCATCGAGGAGCTAGGGCCGGGCGTGACCGGGTACGAAATCGGAGACCGGGTTCTGGTAGGGGCGATTACGCCCTGTGGGCAGTGCTGCGGCTGCCTTTCGGGGCATCTTTCCCAGTGCGGTCACGGCGGGGGCTACGAGGCTCTGGGTGGCTGGCGGTTCGGTAATACCATTCACGGCGCGCAGGCGGAGTACCTGCTGGTGCCCTACGCGCAGGCGAACCTGACAAAGATTCCGAAAGGAGTCTCCGATGAGCAGGTAGTTCTGCTGGCCGATATCGCCTCTACCGGGGTCAGCGGCGCGGAGTCAGGCGGAGTGCAGATCGGGGATACGGTAGTAGTCTTCGGGCAGGGGCCTATCGGGCTGTGCGCAACCGCCGGGGCTCAGCTCCGGGGCGCCGCGCTGATTATTGGGGTGGATACCGATGCGCACCGCCTGAAGATGGCTCGGCTCATGGGGGCTGATGTGGTTCTGAACCCGAAAGAGCAAGATGTGGTAGCCGAGGTGAAGCGGCTTACGGGCGCTGGGGCAGATGTGGCGATAGAGGCATTGGGCATTCAAGAGACGTTCGAGAGCGCCCTGCGCTGCCTGCGGCCCGGCGGCACTCTCTCCAGCCTGGGGGTTTACTCCGGCAAGCTCCAGATGCCGTATGAAGCGTTCGCCGCCGGGCTCGGGGACCACAAGATAGTCACCACTCTCTGCCCCGGCGGTAAGGAGCGGATGCGGCGCTTGATCGAGATGGTGCGCTATGGGCAGGTGGACCTGACTCCGCTGCTCACCCACTCATTTTCGCTGAATGAAGTCACGGAAGCCTACGGGCTGTTCGGGGAGCGCCAGGACAACGTACTCAAGGTCGCTCTTCGGCCCTGAGCTAAAACCTACCCAAAAACAATGGGCTCTGCTAAAGAAGCAGAGCCCATTGTTGTGTTGGTCCTGGTTATCCGTTGCGTACTATCAGAACCGATGTCGAGGCGGTCAGCGCTTCGCGCAGGGCGACCGAGCCGAGAGTGAGGCACTCCAGAAGCCCATGCCCCTTCGCGCCTAGAATCAGCAGGTCTGCCTCGCTGGCTTTTAGCTGTGCCGCTATGGCTTCATGAACCGGCAAGATAGAGAGCACCGAGTCGATCTGCGTGCAGGCAGGATGGAAGCAGTTCGAAAGCCGGGTGGCCAGAGCCTCGTTTCGGGCTAGAAGCTGGTCGTGTATCGCCCGTGTGGGGGAGAGACCCATGGCGGGAAGCAGAGGTTCCATAGCCTTCAGGCGGTCTTCCGGGTAGGCGGTGAGTAAAGTCAGGTGGGAGATGCCCCGCGGCCAGAATCGCATGAGCTGCCCCCAGCACTGGTCTGCGTACTCAGAGTGGTCGGTGGCCAGCACCACACGCAGGGGGCGCTCCGCCGCTCCTGTCTGAGGCCGGGCAATCAGAAGGCTCTGGCGTGCTGTGAGAACCAGCCCCCGTGCTATGCTGCCGATCAGAGGTGCCAGCCGGGGATTGCCTTCCTGCCCGTTGATCGCTATCAGGTCCACTCCGGTCTCATTGGCATGGTGGAGTAGCTCCGCTATCGGGCTGCCCCGGAGCACGGTCGGGCCTACAGCCGCATCGCCAAGCTCCTGCGCCGCAGCCTTCACAGCTTTGTCCGCACGGCACATATCCACCTGAAGCGCTTCCGCTAGCATCTCGGGTGCATAGCCACCCTCTGGCTCCCAGCCGGGAAACGCGGGCGGCGGAACCACCCGCACCGCCTCTATCTGCGCGGCATTGAACCGCAGACGCTGCAGCAACCGCAGAGCAGGCATCGCCGCCACATCCAGAATATCTGTACCAAGAAGAATCCTCATAACATGCCTCCACCTTTAGCATAGGCAGGCGAACGGCTCCGGGCATCCGCGAAACGGGGGATATATAGCGCTCCTTGGGCGGAGCCTGATCGTCCGTGCCAATATCCGTCTTTTGGGGGATACGGCGGAAGGCTAACAGAGGTAATACTAAAGCGTCAGTAGTGGCAGGGCGTAGCCGATTTTAAAGAGGTCGGAGAGGGTGCGTTTCGTGTTCTACTGGCTCGACCGGATCGGTGGAACGTCGTGGTCGGTTCCCGGCAGTCATACCGACCCGGTCCAGAGGGGATATCCTGGCGATTCTCTCACTCTCGTTGCCAGGATGGGCCGGGCCGTGACCTCCCTAACCTATCCGGCTCGGCTCTGGGGCCGGGGAGCAGTGGGGCACACGCTCCCTGGCCCGTCGTCTGCTCGGAGTAACAGTGTCGTCGCTCCGAGCAGGCATCTTTCGAATCGCGCCGTTTTCCTAATTTTCCTGACAGGCTCAGGAGAGAGTGACCGCCTGGTGCAGCCAGTCCTCTCCTGTTAGCTGAGCCAGCATGAAATGAGCGACATCGGCTCGGGAAACCGTGGCAAATGTTTGCAGTGGGAGATTGACGAGAGTTCTATACCGGCCTGTCAATGCTCCGTTGGTCAGGTTTACGGGGCGAACGAGCACCCAATCCAGGCCGCTTTCCCGAACCGCCTTTTCCTGTGCGCGCTTGGCATCGAACAGACGCCGCATGGGTGGCAGAGAGGCTGTGAGCTTCCAGAGCCAGGGCACCGCCAATGGGTTCTCCGCCAGTCCGGCGCCAGTCTCCACCACAAGGCGCTTCACCTTATGCTCCTGCATGGCGCGCACTATGTTTTTCGTTCCTGCACTCAGCACCTCGCTACCCGGACCGGGTGGCGCACCGAGCGCCACCAGCACAGCATCGTGGCCAGAGACAGCGGCGCTGACTTTGGCATAGTCTCTCACATCGCCTGTGAAGCATGTCAATCTGCCCGCCAGCGGGGCAAGCGCTTCCCGATTCTTATGAATAAAGGCAGAGGCGGCATGGCCTCGGTCCAGCAGCTGCTGAATGAGCTGCACACCTGTTCCGCCCGTGGCTCCAAAGACTAGCACTTTCATACGACTATCCCCTTTTCGTGATAGCCCTACACGAGGCTGTCCCACATCCGCGAAACGGGGGATATAGCTTTTACAGCTCAGGCATAGTCTGAAAGGGGAGTGCGGGGGAAGGCGACGCGGAGGGCATTGAGGACAGCGAGGATGTCGATCAGCTCCTGAGCTACGGCACCTACTACCGGGGTGAGGTGGCCGGTAGCGGCGAAGAGCATTCCTATCAGACTGAGAGCCATACCCCCTATGGCGCTCTGGAGCGCGATGGTCCGCATGCGTCGCCCAAGGTGCAGAAGAATATCCACTTTGGCCAGCGAGCTATCCAGAATCACCGCACCAGCAGCTTCCCCCGAGATCTCATTGCTGGAACCGAGCGCGATTCCCACAGTGGCGGCGGTGAGCGCCGGGGCATCGTTGATACCGTCGCCCAGGAAGACTGTGGGGGCTTTCGCAGTCTCCATTCGTACCAGGGCTAACTTCTGCTCCGGACTCTGACCGGCGAAGACCTCCGTGATACCGACTTGCTTCGCAACATAAGCAACCTCCGCCTCTCTGTCTCCCGAGACCAGCAAGGTGCGACGAATCGCGTGTCGGGCGGGCAGGTGCCCGATGAACGGCTTGCCTTCAGGACGCGGTTCATCGCGGAATCGGAATGTGGCGGCATACGCGCCATCGATGAGGATAACGCACTCCAGGCCGGGAGAGACGGGCGGCAGCTTTTCGACCAGCTCCGGAGCCAGCTTGCCTCGCCCGGTGATATGGAGTGTTCGCCCACCGACAATAGCCCGCAGACCATCGCCGGGAAGCTCTCGGACCAGATCGACGTTTTTCAGCGGCTGCCCGGCTTCTGTGGCGGCCTCCAGAATCGCGCGGGAGAGGGGATGCCGGGAGTAGCGGGCTATGCTGGCTACCAGGCCCAGCAGGTTCGTTTCGGGAGCGCCGCCTTCGGCCAGCAGAGTCTCGGTGAGCTTGGGCCGTCCATAGGTCAGAGTCCCGGTCTTATCGAAGATCGCTACCCGGCAGGCGCTCAGCTTCTCTAAAATCGCCGGGTCCTTGATCAGAATCCCCTGCTTCGCTGCCAGGGAGATCGCCCCGAGGATGGCGACGGGTATCGCAATGAGCAGCGGGCAGGGGGTGGCTATCACCAGCACGGTCAGAAAGCGCAGGGGACTATGCGCCGCTATTCCTGCCGCCAGTGCCAGGCTGACCGCGAGCGGAGTGTACCAGGCGCCGAGCTGGTCACCCAGGCGCCGCAGCCGGGGGCGATGCTGCTCCGAATCTCGCATGACCTGCAGAATCCGGGCGTATCGGGAGTCTGTGGCGACCTTCTCGCAGCGAATGGTCAGGGCTGCCTCGCCATTGAGCGCGCCAGAGAGCACGGCGGAGCCAGGGGTCTTGGGCACCTGGTAGGGCTCTCCCGTGAGGTAGGACTCATCCATGGAGCCGCTGCCCTCCAGCACGGTCCCATCTACCGGGCAGAGTGCGTGTGGGAACACCACCAGCACATCGCCTATCCTGACCTCGGCCAGTGGGATATCCGAGAGCGTAGTACCGTCTTTGCGCTTCGCCAGAGTCGGCATTCGGCGGGCCAGTGCCTGAAGGACCGATGACGCGGTGCGGGTGGCATAGGCTTCCAGAGCCTCGCCGCCAGAGAGCATGAGCACCACCAGCGCCCCGGCCAGATACTCGTGGAGCAGCACCGACGTAACAATAGAGATGCCCGCCAGCAGGTCCGCCCCCAGCTCCCTGCGGAAGACCTTGCCCAGCAGCTCGAACACCAGTGGAACGCCGCCTAGGAGCAATACGGCAAAGAGTGGCACGCTCGCTCCCTGCCCTGAGACTCCGAAGCCGTAGCGCAGGGCAAGATATAGTGTGATGCCGACTAGGGAGAGCAGAGCGATTAGGAGCTTCTGATTCTGCAGAAGCGCTCTCATAGCGATGCCCGGCGCATAGCCCGTACCATGATAATTCGGTTTTTATAAATAGAGAGCATTGTTTCGCTTGCCTGACATAAGGCTCTTATCCTGTCAGGTTAAGTCAACGGAGTCCGCTGTGCATCCGCGAATTGGCCGAAATGGACCTGTGGCAGAGAGCTGCCGAACAGTGGAGAACAGAGCCGGGTCGTGTATAGAGGCCAATAGAGATTGCGACCCGGCCCTGGCTGGTTCAACAAGGGATGCCTACCAGCGAACCCCATAGTATCCGCGATTATTCGAATGTGCTAAAAGTTAAACATTTACACATATGTATGACTTCGACTTTGTTTCTCTTGTGAGCAAGGATATACAGATTCCCCTGACGGGTAATGGCAGTGGAATTTATTACACCTGCGGCGTTGTCTTCCAGGGCCATTTAACCGAATTTTCACAGTACAGCGATAGGATGAAATGGATAAAAAAATTATACCCGCCTCGATTTGCCTGATTGACAGATGGTTTCCGGGTATTCTTAAAGTGGTGTTAAGAGGCCCTGCCTTAGAGAGAAAGTGACGATGAAAGATATAGACGAAGAGATTAGGAAATCATTCGAGGCAGCTATGGAGAGCCTTCCGGACAACGAGGCGGTCCTGGCGCGCTGGCTGATGAAGGACGAGATGGTGAAGCCGGGAGGGGGCCTTGAGAGCCTCATGGCGGAGCTGCGGGCCGACCTGAACGAGATCGATGAGCACTACCCACTGGTAGTCAACCCGGACTTTGAGCCCGACTCCCAGGCGCAGATGCTATGCGCCCGCCTGGCAGCGCTCATGGAGCATGAGAGTGTCCAGCCAGCTACTGTGGCGCTTGCCCTTCGGGCGGCGCTGGTGGGTATGGAGCGGCGCCGAGTGCCCGTACTGCGGCAGCGCCTGGTATCCACGGTTCAGCTACTTATTGGCGAGCTGATCTATCTATCGTCCCCTGTAGGCGTCGGCGAAGGAGAGTAAGCGCTTTCGTAGGCGCTCTCTCTTCGGCCTGAAACTTCCTATTTGACAGCTCCCGCTTCTGTGGTAATATCATTTCGTTATTTAGAGAAATGAAGAAATGACAGAGGCGAATTTGGACTATGCGGCTATGTTCAAGGCGCTGGGCGATCCTACACGCCTGCGTATCTTCGAGTACCTGCGCTCCTGCTGCTGTGGCAGGGCGGCGGTAGACGAAACCACCGGCGATGCCCGAACTGTTCTGGACATAGATTCTCCCACAGTCGGCGAGGTCTGCTGCCAGGTGACTGGTTCGGACAGAATCACATCCTCTCTCTCTACCCATCTCAAGGAGCTACGAACTGCCGGGCTGATTCACATGGAGCGGCGCGGCAAGTACATGCTCTGCTCGGTGAACCCGCAGGCCGTGACCCTGCTCGCACTCTACTTTTCCCAGGAGCCAGACGCTCCTCAGGAGACCCGGAACAATGGCTGTTGCTAAGACCCATGTCTCGCTCAATGTGAGCGATGTCGATTCCTCTGTGGCGTTTTATGAAGCGTTCTTCGGGGTGCAGGCGCACAAGCGACGCCCCGGCTATGCCAACTTCGACCTGGACACCCCGGCGCTGAAGCTGGCCCTGAACCAGGGCGGCGCGAATACGGGTGGTGCCCTCAACCACCTGGGCGTGGTAGTGGACTCCATAGACGATGTGAATGCGGCTCGGGAACGCCTGGGCGCCGCCGGGCTGATCGACTTAGATGAAGGCGATACCGTGTGTTGCCATGCCCGGCAGGACAAGGTCTGGGCGCGCGACCCGGATGGCAATGCCTGGGAAGTCTACACCATCACTGATGACATGATGGATGGTGCCTTCGAAGCGCCCCCGACCGAAGGCGAGTGCTGCACAAAGACCGAGGCCACCTGCTGCGGAGTAGCGCTGCCTATGGCCGCTGGCGCCGGGTGCGGCTGTTCGTGATAACGATTCTCTTTGTCTGCGTGCACAACGCCGGGCGCTCTCAGATGGCTGAAGCGCTGGTGAACCACTACGCCCGTGAGCGTGGGCTAGATGTAATCGGGGAGTCAGCAGGGACCGTGGCGGGCACGCAGATAAACCCGGTGGCTGTGGAGGTTATGCAGGAGCTGGGCATCTCCATGGAAGGCCAGGCCCCAAAGCAGCTCACCCAGGAGCTGGCGGACCGCGCCGATAGGAAAATCACCATGGGCTGCGGGGTAGAGGCAGATGCCTGCCCGGCCCGTATCTACTTCACCGAAGACTGGGGCTTGGATGACCCCAAGGGCCAGCCTATAGAGGCAGTCCGCACAATCCGCGACCAGATTCAGGCACGGGTGCTGGCGCTGCTGGCTGAGCTGGCCCCATGAAACAGAAAGCGCTGGGGGAGCTACTGGGCACCTTCGGCATCGTCTTTGCGCCGGTAGCACTCTCGGCATCGGGAAAGCTGCCGGGGGGAGATAGCTCTCTGGCTGCCGCCGCCTGGGTATCGGGGCTGGCCGTGCTGGCCATGATCTACACCCTGGGCCATGTGAGCGGAGCGCACTTCAACCCTGCCGTGACTCTGGGCTTTGCCGCCAGTGGCCGGTTCCCCTGGAAGCAGGTGCCGGTCTATGTGCTCTCCCAGCTCGCCGGAGCGATACTGGCGGCGGCGCTGGCAGCTGCGATATTTGGCAAAGGCGCCTGGGGTGTGCACGTGCCCCACGCCTCGCTGCTCTCCTGCTTCCTATTAGAAGCGCTGCTCTCGTTTTTCCTGATGCTGGTGATTATCTCGGTGGCCACGGATGCCAGGGCGGCAGGGGGATTCGCGGGCACGGCCATCGGGCTGGGTGTGGTGTTCCTGGTCTGGATAGGCGGCCCGGTGACGGGGGGCTCCATGAACCCCGCTCGCTCCCTCGGCCCCGCACTCCTCTCCGGTGGCCCCGCACTCGCCAACTGCTGGCTCTACATACTCGCCCCGTGCCTGGGAACAGTCCTCGCCGCCCGGCTCTATGACGCTCTCAGAGAGTAGATCTCTTTCCGCCTCATCGTCACTCGAAATCGGTGGGAAGCTCTGGCTGTCGGTGGTGCTCGAACATACGGCGTATCTGCCCTGGCAACACGCGGCTCAAGGAAAGCTCGGTGGGTACATCCGCCTCTGCAAACCAGGCGACTTCAGACGTTTCCAGGCCCGTAGTAGGCGTGCCCGTGACCAGGTCGCACACAAAGAACATCTTGTAGCAAGAGAAGACCTCTGCGGCGTGCCCCTGGCGGGTGCGGTCCCACACGGCGGCCAGTTTGCTGGCTCGGACCGAATAGCCGCTTTCTTCAAACGCTTCTTTTACGGCGTTCTCGGCGGGCGTGAGATTCACATCCGCCCAGCCACCGGGCAGAGTCCAGCGGTTATTATCCGCCGCCTCACGCACCAGGAGCAGGCGACTCTCACTGTCGAAAACGGCGGCGCGAACATCTATCTTGGGCGTGGCATAGCCGGTCTGCACGGAGAATATCTCCGTGATGCGCTCCCGAGGCGCATCGGTATGGGCTTCGAAGATCTCCGCCGAGAGTTCGCGCAGACGCTCATATCGCTCACGATCATAGGGGTCGCGCGTGAAGGTCAGCCCGGTCTGGGCGAGCGCCTGTAGCTCACGTGCCCACACAAGCCAGTTCGGTTCGTTATTCATCCTGAGAAAATGGTATCAGGGGAGGACCGCCCGATGTATCATGGGGATGCGCACAATAGGTTGTTTAATATAATTAGTTTCAAATAGAGGGACTTGATTTAGAATAGATACCGAAGATTATATTTGTGAAGCAAATTACCCGTATTTCTATCATCATTATTTAGATTGTCTAATAATAAATTTAAAAAATTTATCTATCAGTAATTTTTTGTCTTGTTGTATAGGGATTTTCCTGTAAGATTATTTCCAATAGGGTGATCTAACAGCGAGATTAAGATATTTGGTTCCAATCCAAATATACATTTACTTAGAGAATTGCTCATTGACTTACAGTTAATCGAGAGCATTACGTTAAAGTATTAATGTTTTGGCTCGATATAACTTAAGAGTTTCTTTCGTCGGCGCTAGATCGTAGATATATCCCTGTAAAGAGCCATCATTCACGAATACTTCCATCAGGCACACCGTGAAGATGTATCGGTGCGTGTTCGTCGTTTGGTTACGAAGGTAACGACACCTTCGTAATCGGGTCGGGAATGGCGGGTCGTGGTAGCGCATCGAGCCACGGTTGCCCGCACCGCCAGTTTTGCGAAAGTGAAGGGTACTATGTTTCGTTCTTCTAACCGTTCGTCCTTTCTGCAAGGTTTACGAAATGCGCCACGGACCACCAGGCGCACCGCAATCGTTACCGCTCTAGCAGCGTTAGCAGCGACCGCCGCCATTGCCGCTGTGGGGACGCTCTCCCTCACGGTCGATCCGATGCCGACTCCCTACCCCTTCAGCACACCCGGCACTTCCGATACATTCAGCTACACCTGGACTGCCGATTGGAATGGTTCCGGCTACACCGCTGACAGCCCCGTCATACAAATCGAGTACCTCGACAGCAGTAGTAATCTGGTGCTCGCTGTTAGTCTCGGCGCCTTTCTGGGAGGGTACTATACTTCGCCAGGGTACTATGGCGGAGGCCCCGGAACCGGGGTTAATGCCAAGGGCTATGTCAACACATCTTTGCCGCCGCCCTATCGCTCCAGCGTGACACAGGCACGCTATCGATACCATGCTGATATCGGCGCGAGTGATTCGACAGGATCGCTTAATGACGTCGCGAATTCGCCATGGCGAACGGTTCCTTATCCCTGGCCATAAAGCAACGGCCCCTTCGGATAAAGGAAAGCCTCAGAAAGGCGTGATAAGGGAAAGTCGCCAGACTACTCTTGTCACGCCTTCTCGCTCTCCGATTGGCTACCTGGGTATGGGTTGGAGATGCTGGCCATACGGACTGAAGTAGGAACCTTCTAGAGTGTTTCTCATACGCTTGTCTGTGAGGAAAACGCCATGGAAACGTCTACGTCGCGCCTGAATCTGTCCAATATCATTGCAGCCTGCATCGTGGCTGGAGGTCTGGTAACATCTGCCCGCATTGTCGCACAGAGGCCCTTGGCTTCAACGTCACCCCCGAGCCTCGTCACTGTCCAATCGGCCCGCCCTCTGGAATCCCCTCCGCTATCGCAGGAAACTATTCGTGAGCAGGTCCGCACGCAGGTGCTCCAGTCACCCGACCTGCAAACCTATACGTACGAAAAAGTCGCCTATAAACTGTCGGATGCGATCATAGCCCAGGTTTCCTACACCGCGAAAGACGATACCTTTCTGGTGGGGCTGGAATGGGCCTGGCAGCCAGCAATGCCCTCCGATGGTCCCCACTATACCTATCTCACGCTGGGTAACAACGGCTACAATGAGTACACTGGTACGGTGACTATAGGCGAATGGGCGACGGCTAAGAGCGCCACTATCCGCGTCAAATAGGCTCCGTCCCGTTGCGGCGACGCTCTATTTCCAGAGGAGCGTTTTAGCCTCGGCGGGGCTGACCATGCGCACGGAGCCATCACAGAGCGCTACCAGCGCCTTACCGTTGTAGCGGAATTTGAGCGCCTCGGGCTTGCCTTCGAAGTACATCACTGTATTTTTGGGGTTCGCAATCGAATCATCCGCACGCCCCGACAAATTTCCATTGAAGGAAAAGCTGATCGTGCCCGGCTTGTCCAGCGGCGATGTGAACGCCTTCCGGTCTTTAACATAGGGATCGATGGATTTATAGTAGTCGGCTGGCTTTAGCTGGATTTTGTCATCGTAATCGATGATGTAATTCAGAGTCCCGCTGATAATCTGCTTTAAATTTATAGTGGCTTGCTCCGCCACAGGTAGCCGCTTCACTAGCTTCAGCAGTGCCGGATTTACAAGAACCATAGTGATAGCGGCCAGATCGCCCGGGTCTTGCTTGGGGTCTGGTTTGGGTGCCACCAGAAGCCACTTCTCACCGACTTTCAGCACATCTATTTTGTCTTCGTGCTGCTTCTTGGGTTTGCCGCCCGCTGGCGCCACTTCTGTGAGCAGGTATGTCAGAGTGGCTTGCGTGGGAGAGGTCAGCTTGACAGAGATATTGCTGACAGCCAGGTCTATTATCGTTTCATACTGTTTTTCGTCTTTGAAAGCCACGTCTAGCAGGGGATTGCTCTTACTGCCGTAGACCAGCGCTTCCATGGCACGGCGATCTCTGCGGTTGAGCGCGCTAACGAAGGATTGCAGCGTCTTCTGGGGCGTCGATGTATCGCTCGGGGGCGGTCCGAATAACATGGCGCCATCTTACCTGAACTTAGTTCATTTGTGAGGTTCTGCAGGCGAAAGTTGGGTTATCGGTCAGGTATAAAGAGCTACCTCCACGGCTCGTGTCGGGGGAAAGTCAGAGACCATGAAAACGCCCGATCCTTCTTCAAAAGCGACGCCACCGCTCTGGCAGGGACTTACTCCCGGCGCGTATTCCTGTGGGTTCAAAAGCCTCTGGAAGCTTGACTACGGGCGCAGCTATCCAAGAAGAGCCGAGGGTGATTCCGCCCTTGAGCCGCCCGACAAATCACCGCGTCCCATCCTTATCAATCTCTGGTATCCCACGAATCACAGTGAGACTAACACGCCAATGGCGTATGAGGATTATCTCAACATCGAGACCGATGAGCCGCTCATTGCCAGCTTCAGCCAGGAACTACAGAAATACGCCAGCCAGAAGAGGGCGCATTACACACTCCCCCTATGGCCGCCAAAGGAAATAGAGGACTGGACACTGGAAGAGAAGCAAGCCTTTGAGCAGCTACTCCAGGCTCCCACGGGCGCGTACCGCGACGCAGTAGCGGCAGAGGGAAAGTTCCCTCTGGTTCTCTTTCACGCGGGCTATGGCTCCTCCTTTGAGGACAACACTGTGATGTGCGAGTTTCTCGTAAGCCACGGTTACGTGGTCATTGGGAGCGCGTTTCAACAAATAGATGGGACTTCGTTCAACGTTGAATCGCGAGGAGCAACCGCCGGAGACATCCCCTTTCTCATTACTTTTGCCCACGGGCTGCCGTTTGTGGATTGGAACCACATTGGTATGATCGGGCATAGTGGCGGGGCGCAAGTCGCCATAGAGTATCAAACGGTTCCGGGATGCGCGGTGGATGCGACCGTAAGCCTGGACACAACGGAAGACTACTGTGGACTGGACATGCCCGGATGGAGTGCGATGCGAAGCGCAGTGAAGAATGCCAGAGCAGATTTGATAAGGCCGATCCTCTTTACCGCCAACCCGGAAGCCGGTTTTGAGATGGTGGATTCGATGACCGCCACACCGCGCTATCTTTTCACCACAGATTCTTTAGGACACGATGGTTTCGTGAGTGTTCAATCGCTGGGATGCTGGGTTCAGCTCAAAGCCGCATCCGATGCCGAGAGACCAGAGATACAAGATAAGGCGAATCGCGTCTGGAACCGTTTTCAAGCGCTCTGTGAAACGGTTCTGCACTTCCTGGACGCCACATTAAAGAATGAGCCCGACGCCTTAAATGCGCAACTAGCACAACATCGAGACCTGGGATTCCGTGGCGATAGGCCGTTCCTAGACTATGTGCCTCCAGGGGCAGATGGTCCCAAATCCTACCTGGAACCAGATGCCAATGGCCCTTCGCCACGCCAGCTTCGGCACATACTTCAGAACCAGGGAGCAGAAGCTCTCCTCAATGCGTTGAAGGATGGCTGGCGCGTACCGACGCATAGTGAGGCCTGTCGAACGTGGATTCGCCCGTATCCGGCGTATCACGACCGATTTATCTATTCGTTGCTATACTGGCTCCTGGCACGCGGAGAAACAACGGCGGCTCAGGCTCTCTTCAAGAGTTTCAACCAGTGGGCATACGAGAAAGGGTGGCCAGAGAAAATTCTTGCCTTCCATTTCATAGGTATGGGTAAGCACTTTCGAAGCCGAACGGCTTTAGATTACTTGCTAATCCTGGATCCAGAAAACCAGGAAGCCATTGAGGAACGGAACCATATGGATGCTCCCAAGTCGAGTGGCGCTTAAACAGGAGAGAAGCATCCTTCTCATTACAACTCTTTACCGGGAAACAGGATGTTCTTTGGGTAGAGCGAACCTGTCGGTGCCATCGTAGGTATAGAGTCCATTGCCTAATGGCCGGGCTATCTGGGCCTGTCTTGCTAAGCGAGTGTTGCCGTAGACATGCCCTTTTTCATCTACAAACGTGACATTGTCTCGCTCTTTTTCTGGAGTCTCAGAGCCCAGCGGGCCATACCTCAGAATAGAATACGTTTCTAAAGACACTAGCGCGGCTACGAGTAACCCAACGGTAAACAACGCTCGTTTCGACATATTTTCCTGAGTGTATCAAATCCAGGGTTTGTCTATTCTGGTAAAGCGAGGGAGTCTCTGGTAACGAATCGCAATAGAGAGGCGTAAAGAGGCTTGCGATGATGAAGAAAGAGACACTGCGCCGAATCTTCCCCTTCTGGTCAAAGGCAAGTCCAGCGCCGCCACTGAATCCCGGCGTAAAATTTTCGAGCACTCGGCTCCATCCCCTGGATGCAAAATATGACTTCGAAGAGCATAAGAGCTCTCACTCAGACCAGGATAGGCTGCATCGTGTGGCTGCGGCTCTGGCCGAACTCAAGGGCGGCGCTTTGAAATCCACGCCCGTTGATGGAATCCAGCTTTCGCTGGGAATTCCCCCCTACTTTGAAAGAGAACTCAATAGCTTTCCTCTGGATGCGATCCGGAGATCTCCGCACTTCTTTTCGTGTTACTGGGCAGAGGGGGTAAAGCCGTTCTTATTGAGTGCGCTGCTAGTGGGGGATGAAACTCCAGCGCCTGTCGAAACTCCCCCGGCGAACTTCAGCGAGGTGAGCGATGCCTATTTACTGTCGGAGATGTTCGGCCTTGCCGACCGGCACGGCTATCAAGTGCCTTCAAAAGCGCGCCTCCGAGAAAAGGCATTTGCAAACATTATCCAACACCGTCCCTGTGTCGTGTGTTTGCAAGGTGCAGGCGGAATTGGAGAAATGATGGAGGAAGACGAGTATTGGGCACTTACGATGCTGTGGGCAGGCTACCAGGATGCCATAACTATGGCGGCGGTCCAGCTTCACCAGGAACAGGGCATCCCTCTACCTATTTCTTCAAACCCTCGATCATAGCCACGCTACTGATACCCGCGTCTCCCCCGGAGTGCGTATGGCAACACGTAGAAATTTGCGGCCCTGGCTTTCGTAGACCCGGCCCGAAACGATGCAGTCACCGGGATTTTTCAAATAGGGCGGCAGTCCGGAGTAGGCTGGCTTCTGGGAGCTAGCGTCCTTATGCTTTTTCGCTAGGACCAGTGCATGGCATCGTCGCCGAGTAAGGTCTGGATATAGTTGAGCTGGCCGCTGTGATACCAGAGGTGCACGGTCATGGCACGGCAGTGGTCCGCCCGCGTGCCCTCGCCAGTCTCCCCCGGAATCGTCTCCTCCATCTGGGCTACAGAGAGCTGCTTCACGGCCTGAATCACTTGCCCGGACGATGTCTTGAACGACTGCATCACAGCGTCTTTTGTATTCAGATCATCCGGGGCGGTGGTCTGGGCATTCGGACGGATTAGAACCGGCTCGCCCAGTAAATGCTGGCGCAGGCAATCGTTGGTCAGGTTGACTTCATGAACGATATCCGCCACGGTGCGCGCTTTCCCGCCCTGGGAGCGAGCGAAGGCCTCTTCCGGCAGGGCTTCTATGTCTTGCGAGAAGAAGTGAAAGACCCGGCTCAGGCTGCTGAGCGTTTTTTCTTTGGTATCCATGGTTGTTGGTCAATACTACTGGAAAAGAGGGCTTTCCGGAAAGCTGTAAACCGCTTTTTAAGATATAAGAATATACCGATGAAGATATTCTATGAAGCGAAGGCACACTCCACAGGCGGGCGCGGCGGTCGGGTAACCACCGACGATGGCGTGTTAGATCTACAGCTCTCTATTCCACAGAAGATGGGCGGGGCGGGCGGCGAGGGCACCAACCCGGAGCAGCTCTTTGCAGCGGGTTATGCCGCGTGCTTCGATAGCGCTCTGAACCATATCGCCGGGCTGCGCAAGGTAGACGTGGAGAGCACGGCGGTAGATGCCACAGTGGGTATCGGGCAGCACCCTGAAGGTGGCTTTGGCCTGGCAGTGACGTTGGAGGTCACAATAGTGGGGCCGTCGCGAGAACAGGCCGAGGAGCTGGTACAGGCAGCCCATGCCGCGTGCCCGTATTCCAATGCTATCAGGAACAATGTTGACGTTCGGCTCGTTATTATCGGATAGATGGATTCGAGTGAAGAGAAAAAGTTAACGGTTGCGAAGCTATCTAAGGGGAGCATGCGGCTGGACAACCAGCTCTGCTTCCCGCTCTATGCCACATCGCGGCGCATGACCAAGCTCTATAGCTTCTTTCTGGACCCGATCGGGCTCACCTATCCGCAGTACCTGGTGCTGCTGGTGCTCTGGGAGCGAGACCCACGCACGGTCACGGAGATCTGCGCGGAGCTACAGCTCAATACCAACACCCTCACGCCGCTCCTGAAGCGCCTGGAGCAGATGGAGCTGGTCTGGCGACAGCGCCATGAGGGGGATGAGCGAGTGGTGGAGATTCACCTGACCGAAGCTGGAAAGGCCAAGCGCGAGGAGTGCCAGGAGGTGCCCAATCAGATGGGGGAGGCGATCCAGCTGGACTGGGATAGCGCGAATCAGCTGCGTGAGCTTATAGACGATCTGAACCTCAAGCTCACAAATGCCATTTCTCGGCAAGAAAATACGGAACCGTAACCCAAGTTTGCGCGATTATATAAGACAGAGAGGTCTTATATGTACTTCGGCGCGAAAACTAGCACAGAGATGGATCCTAATTTACGAGATAACGGGGATCCTATACTGCATATCGCCATTCGCAATAGCCGATTTCTTATTGTGAAGAGGCTTCTAGAGCAGGGGGCTGACCCGCACCTGAGTGATAGCCATGGTCAAAGTGCGTTGCAAGTGGCTCAGGAAATGCAGAATCCAGACATCGTGAACCTGCTGACCCCATACCTCTAAAAACTCCCCGGAAGCTTCTTCTCTGGAACTGCTCGAAAATAAATATTTCAAAATAGCAATTTAAACAATCGATTTGCGAAAACCTGGGTTATACTCCCTTCCAAAGCCAGGGCTGGTAGAAATGCTAGCCCTGTTTTTATTTCCACAAATCTTTACCCAGGGAACCAGAATGTTTAAACGAATCGCACTTGCAACTCTCAGTATGGCGCTCCTTGTGGGCAGCGCCTTTGCACAATTTACAACAACACAGGCCGGTCCTATAAACTCTGCGGGTGATGAAGGAGATCCCGGTAATGGCTCTTTCACCAGTACTTATTCCGGCGCTTCCAGCCTCTTTGGCTCTTTTAGCTTTTCGGGGACTCTGACCTCGGTCGCCTCGGGGACCTGGGTGGAGGATTCCGCGTTCGCTATTCATCAGACAACGGCGCTCGGCGGACTCACGGATGTCTATCTGACTCCCGGCAGCGGCCAGGAATACACCACGGAGAATGTCAATTTCACCACCGGTGGCCTGTTCTGGTTCAATAGCGGCTCGCAGTACAATTTCGAGGCGATTGAGAACTTCGACGATGGCGCGGGTACCGACGCGACCTGGACGAATCTGGAGTTCATGTTCTCCGACTCGGTGACCATTACCAATATCGGGTCCTTCGTGGCCGGTACTCCGGTGGTTATCGATACCACGGGCTCCCCCGGCGATATCGATACGGAACTGGCGGCCTATACGGCGGACGGTATGCTGCTGGACCTGAACGACGATATCGATTTCGACAACGACAACTTCCTCAGCCTGATCGACCTCGGCACCCTGCCAGTCGGGGACTACAACGTGGTCTTAGGCACCTTCAATAGTGACTTCTTCGATGGATTCGCTATTCCCGGCGGTGGCTCGGGCAACTTTGTAGTGAACGTGAATGGTACTCAGGTCTCCAGCGGAAGCCTGGAGGCCGATAAGTTCCATGTGATGAAGTTCTCCATTCTCGGGCCAACGTCTGCTCCCGAGCCGGGCACCCTGGCGCTGCTCGGCCTCGTGGCGCTACCCGGCGTCGCCCTCCTGCGCCGCCGCAAGTAACCGGCTGCGCCGCCGCAAGTAACCGGCTGCGCCCCGCTAGATAGCCTCTTGAGCTGCTCTCCCTCAAGAGGCTATCGGCATTCAATAGTGGGGGCTATACCGCCCATTCAGCACCACGGCTATCAGGGCCACTCCCAGCAGAAACGCCATAACCAGGCTGCCCCGGTCCTCACGGGCGCTACTATCCTTGCCGGGAATCCCTAGGGAATACAGACCCAGCATCGCTCCGGTGCAGATAAGAACGCCGATGATAAGTGCTATTCCAGATGCGGTCATTGGATCTCCCTACCCTCTCTAAGTGTTGAAGATAATGTCGCAGCGGGGGCAGGTTTTAGTAAAGGATTCTCCACCTGGAGCAAGAGGCAGGGGAGCGTAACGCTAGCTCAATAGAACTTTGGCACGCCTTCTTTGATGCCGTTTTTGACCTTCAGCATCTCCAGATAGTAGCTCAGGCGCAGGAAGTGCTGTGGGGCCATTAAATACTCGTCGGCACCGCGCTTCACCCGGCCATCGCAGGTCACAAAGATCTCTTCGTTGTCGAACTTGATATACAGGCGCGCCACGGTTTCATAGAACCGACCGGGCATATCTTTCTTAGAGATGTACTTAAGGAGCTGCGCCAGTTGCTTATCAGTTGCCTTGAGCTTGTAGAAGTACTTACCATCGATTAAATCGCTGAGCGGAAAGATGCCCCCCAGTTCTGCGATGAAGTCCATATAATGAATGGTGACAGGGCCTTTTTGCTGCTTCATATACCCTTGATTAAACCCGTGTAGGACTATTTACCTTCAATGGCTTAGTGGCCGCTCTCTTCTTGCGCTGGGAGAGCAGTAGACCACCCAGGGCGAAAAGTGCGAGAGTACCCGGTTCCGGAGCGCTTGGCGCCAGGTTGCCCTGGATTCGAAAAGCAGGCGATG
The DNA here is from genome assembly GCA_049840835.1 of Armatimonas sp. Lineage (GTDB taxonomy): Bacteria > Armatimonadota > Armatimonadia > Armatimonadales > Armatimonadaceae > JANLTX01. Next base: position 796,644 of record JASGJG010000003.1, read on the forward strand.
TATCGTTGGTAATAGTCCAGCCTCCGCCAGCAGCCCGATAGCCTAATCCGGTAGCGCCCGTGGTGTTGGCCCACCATACACCATTCGTATCCCCGGCTCCCGGTCCCACGATCAGCCAGTATTTCTGACCCGCAGTGACGGAACCGCTTACCCCAAAGGAGTTAACGGCATCAAAGGTTGTGCTGAGGGAACTGGTAAAGGGAGATACTACTTCTGCCCCTATAGGCAAGCCGCCGTTGTCCGCCACGATAGAAAATTGATAGGAGTTGGTCCCGTTATTGTTGAAACCTGGCAGCTCGAAGGAAGATAGCACGTAGTTCTGAGTCGGTGTGAACGATGCAGCAAGAATCACCTCACCCAGCACCGTGGCCTGCGCACCACGGATATTCCAGCCGACCGTGGTGCTGAAACTATCGCCGGGTCCTAAGTTGGAGTAGATGACATCGGCGTGTACACCGCTGGTGAGTGCTACAAGGCAGAGCGCGCTCAGTGCGCCAGAGAGAATCGAGCGATTGGGTTTCATGCCAGTAATTTTCACTGCGGAAACAGAAAAACCTTCGAGCGAAGTCCTTACCATAAACAGGGGTAAAATTGGCCCATGATAAACGGCTCTACGAATATCGTTGCCTATATCGTTTTCTACGGCGTGCTCGGTATGATGCTCTTTACCTTTGGCTGCATGGTGGCTGGTTACACTATACTTATACGCCAGGCTCGCCGGAGCCCGGATCGTGCGCGACTGATGAAGCTGATCTACTCCTCAGTCCATGACCCGGAGCTTGACCAGCGTGGGCGAAGCCTGATAGTCCTGGGAGCTGGCATCGGAGTGTGTATCGGAGCTTTTCTGCTCTGCCTTAGCCTGGTGTGGGTAGCTTCTTTTAAGTAATCTGGCTACAGTCGAGGGAAGGGAAGCTAGCTTTCCAGCTTTCTGGCAAAGTAGAGGAAGGTAGCGGTGACACTGAGCAGGGCAATAACGAGGAACCACTGCTGTTGAAGCGCCTGGGCGAACGCAGCCGGGTCCTGCGCCGCCTCGATCACCTTGTTATTACGGCCAATGGTAATCGTCGTGGGCTCTCATGGCAGTGATGGTTGTCCGAAGGGTCATCAGCCCACCGACACCAAAGACGAACGCTCCGAAAAAGCATCCCATACGCGCTCCGGCGGGCGTGTCTACGAATCCATTCATGGCCTTATAGTATCGCCGGGCCAATAAAGAGCGGCCCTGAAGCTAAGTTTCAGGGCCGCTTGAAACCAGGTTATTGGTGTGGGTTAGCCGCGAATAGGCCGGTTGGTGCTGTCATCCACCACCTTGCCGGTCTTATCGTCGATATTGTCTCCCGTGATGGCATCGGCTGTTTTTTCCATCATTCCTCGGGTATCCGGGGTGCCATCGTTGGCATGACCGCCGGTCTGGACGCCTGGCATACCATTATCGACAACGGCATGGGCGTGGTCCGTGGCGCTATCGTTGTCCATCTTATCCACACCCGCGACCGCGGCTCCGCTCGCCACGGCTCCCACGACTCCGCCCACGGCGGCTCCGAGAAGCGCTCCGGCGGGTCCCACCAGCGAGCCAGCGGCGGCCCCGGTGACCGCGCCAGCGATACCGCCGCCACGCGCACCCTTCTCCGCATCGGTTTCCCCATCCGGGTTCACGTGCTGGCGATCACCGACTTCATCGTCTGCTGTATATGTTTCCTCATTCATTGGATTCACCACGTTTCTTGAGTTCCGCGCTTGTTCCGCGCTGCATCTCATAGGGCGCGGCCGTGCGGAAGTTCCCTGCGATATTGCCTGACTGGGAGGCTACTGGAAACGGAATAGAGGGCCGCACTGGCAAGGCACGAATCCGGCTGTGAGCGTATAGGTAGTTCTATAGAACTTCCGGCACGCTTTTTTAGATTAAAAATATTAAGTGATGCTGCTTTGTGATTGCTGATTTTCGTTTGCGTTAATTTTAGATACTTCGTCATATATTGATTTTTGAGTAATAGAGAGCTGATGGTTTATCTGATCCCATTTAATAAAGCAAGTAACAATCATTGGTATTAGTATTAATAAGAATATGCTTTCTATAATAACTACGAACATGCCTTGCGAACCTGCAAGAATGTCAGCAATATTAATAGTATTTAGGTCCCATACTACAATATATCCTAAAGATAAGAGGGGGGTGATTATTAACAGATAGGAAGCCATACGTGGAGGAGCTACTTTACTTCCCGAAACTCCGCTGAGAACTTGCGTCATAAGGAGCAGTTTTCTGCTTCGATAATCTGGAGCAATACTATGCGCCTCCTTGAGGTTTACAAGCTCTCGGCTTAAATTTGTATTTAAAATAAAAAATAATAACACGAAAATTCCACCGCTGATAAAACCTAAGTCGTTTATATCTATCTGAATTCCGACAATAGGTATCTGCACGGATAGGGATTCCACTTTTTTCTTTAGCAAATTCGTTACTTGCTCATTGACAAGCTTTTCAAATATCTCACTGTCTAGAGTGTGTTTTATACTAGAAGCTGAATTTTGATGAATGAAATCAGGGAAATTGACATTATCTGGCATAAGGTCACTATTATATATATGTTGTATAGCATGGTCTATATTGCTTTTGCATGCATCACTTTTGTAGTCATGTTTTTTCAGACATGATTGTGCAATCTGTAATCGTGTTAATCGGGAATATTGCCATGCAGGCATGACATGGGCTCTACCAGTGGTAAATACAACTACAGATACGACAAAAATAAAATATAATGTAGAACGAGATCGTTCTGAAGATTTAGTAACGGCATCTAGATAAGGTTTAAAATCAACATCTTTGGCAATAGATTGTATTGCATTGTTATCAAGTCGTTTAATAATTGTTTTTATTGCATCGATAGTTTTTTGATCCATTAAGGTGTGCCTTGTGTGTTCTCGTAGGCTTTACGGATCTCTTCCGTATATGATTTTGCATATTCTGGATTATTTATAGAGTGTCTTAGATTAAATAAGAATTTTGATAGATCTGATAAATTAATATTATGTTGTATATTATTGGTACTGTTTTTATCTGGGCTAGTTAAATATAAATAATCAATAATGTAATCTATGTGAAATATTATATTTTTATAGAAAATCCATCTAATAGTTGAGAAATAAGCAATGATAATCATTATAATAGATGAAGAAATTAATAAGAATGACAATTTAGCGCGTGTATCCCAATCTTTTAGATAAGATTTGCGGATTTCAATTAAAGATTCACGTTTTAATGATTCTTCTTTAGAAGATAAGTAATAATTATTTATTTCAGTGGATATAGATTCTATATGTGTTGTAAGTTTAGATTTTTCATTAAATGTTAATCGTTCTGATGCTGATAATTCTTTTTTTAGGTTAGATAATTCGGAAATATTATTATGGAAAGATTTATCAGGATCTGATAATGTGTTTGATTTGATTTCCGACTTAAATATATATTTATATGCATCATCAGGAGTTTTTTGGCCGCTATGGCCTAAAAATCCATATACGGATAAGCAGATAAAAGCAAGAAGTGATGCGATTGCAGAAATGGATGTGAAATAATAAGCGCATCTATATGCGTTACAGCTTGTTTGTGCCTTGTCTCTATCATTTATAAGTCGCTCTTTTATTATTTCGTAATTCATTGATTCGTCCATGATCTAAAAATAGGGTAATGATAGTCATTAGCACTAACCGTTTATCTAGCGGTAGCCTTCTTGTTATCATACCTTTAATAAAATGAATCCTCATGAGCAAGTTTGATAATTAAGGTAGATGCTATTACTGGTTCACTTTTTTATGAGGAGATTGGAAGTGTTCTGGTTTGAACTTTTCTATTATGAGATTTTGTCATCTATACCAGAGAAATTGATTTGATGCAAGGTTTTAGGCAGCACTATTTTGTCTGTATGTGAACCAGTAAGGAAGAATAGCAATGAATCATAAGATCTTTCTGCAAGCCCTTCTATAAATTCATGTTAGGAGAGTTGAAGAGCGTTTTATAGCTACACCGCAATGTCAGTGGAAACAAGAAGAGTCGTTAGCCTGCATAGGGAAAATCTATTTTGTCTGGAGTGTTGTTGCTCCGCATGTCATCGCATGGGCATGTGAACCCGACCTGGGACTAGGGGTTGAGCTTGTGCGGTGGGGAGGGTGGGTGGTGTACTGCGTCTCAGAACCGTTCCATGAGCGCATCGAGAGGGGGATCTACGTACCCTTACCCGGTTAATAGTTATAGGGTAAAGAAAAAACGAGCGCGATATACACTCCTATGTTATAATTAACAAACAAATGTTTGATATGTGTGCACCGCACGTGCACGCAGAGTTCTATTTTATTTGCTGGTAAAGGAGACCTCGACCATGGCCTGGATCGAGCTGCATCAATCGCTGTTCACCCATCGGAAGACCATTCGCGCGGCCCGGCGGCTACAGGTGCCCGCCGTGCAGCTGGTAGGGCACCTGGCCCTGCTCTGGACCTGGGCGCTGGATAATGCCCCGGACGGAAACATAGATGCGCCTGCGGACACTCTGGAGACCGTATTGCAGTGGACCGGCCTGGAAGGTGCCCTGATAGCCGCTCTGGTAGAGGTAGGGTTCCTGCACCCCGACCCGCACGCTTTGGATCGCTACGCTATCCATGACTGGTTCGCCTACGCCGGGCGCCTCATGGAGCAGCGCAAACAGAATGCCTCTCGCATGCGGGCGGCACGCGCCGAAAAGAAAGCCTCTGGCCCAGCGAAACCCGTGCGTGATGCGTGCGCTGCACGTGCACCGGCTACCGTACCGAACCCAACCGTACCGTACCAGACCCAACCAGAGGGGGAGTATACTCCTGCGCTACGCACGCTCTACGAAGCCTTTCGAGCGCAAAGACACCCGGATTCCCCCTCCCATCTATGGGGCCTTGCCGAGTGGAACAAGGCTCTACCCTATCTAAAGCTACTCCTAGACGTCGGCGCGACGCTAGACACTGTAAAGAAGGCCACTACAGCGGCCCTGACTCGGTGGAAGCACGCAGGCCAGGTCACCGTGAAGGCTATCGCCGAGCACTGGACCGAGCTTTTAGAGCCAGAACCCACTCCGAAAGCCATTGAGTCCCCGCCTGTGCGCCTGACCCCACAGGAGCGCCGTGCCGCCGAGTGGCGAGAGCACACGCAGCGAGAGCTAGAAATCCAGCTCGCCGCCTTCGACGAATGGGAGGCCGCGCAGGCCGAGAGACATAATCACCAGGATGGAAATCGTCCGGCCATTGTTTTCCAGGACCGTAAAGGTTCGGCGTGGCACCAACGGTCGCAGGAACCAACAATTGGGGCCATGGCATGAGTGACCGACGCCATGCCTTTACCAGCGCCGCCCATCTGAGCGCGTTTCTGATAGAGTCCCTGGGCCGTAAACAGGGTGATGTCATGGATGCCACGGATGTCCGCCTCTACCGGGAAGCTCTCTTTCCTGTCATAGATGCCATTCGGACCGGCAGGCTCACCGCCGTTTTCGAGCCAGCCCCAGATGGAGTCGCAATGCCAGCACCTGCCTGTAGCCCGGAGATCTGGCAGGTCATCGCCTTTATCCGTGGCGCCGAGTTCCGCCCCGGCTGCGAGGTCGTGGCAAAGAAAGTCCGCGAAGTCCTTGGGGTATCTACAGAGCCCGTGCCCGGTGGGGAAGCCCGCGCCCGGCGTGTGATTACCGCCCCCCTGCGCCTGCCCTGGGGACCCGCACCCGAGGAGCCACCCCTGGACCCCGAGGCTCCATGGATAAAGCGCTTCGCCCGTGAGCTATCCCGTGGGGATGATGCCTTCGATAGCGCCCTGCTCAGTGTCTTAGCACGGCTGCCCACAGATGCCGCCCGTGATCGGGCCATCACCGAGCTTGCTCACACCCGAGATGCCAGCGCCGCCTTGCGCGCTGCCCAAACCGAAGGCGCAGGCCGCTGCCAGGAGCGCCGCGCCACCGAAAAGAGTGCCCTGCAAATCGCCTTAGAAACCGTCGCCGCCTACCGCACTACGAATAAGGAGAACACCACGCCCTCATGACCCCCAAATCTCTCTCCGGCAAGCCCCTCAAATGCCCCGCCTGCGGCAGAGTTCTGGCCCAGGTCCGCGCCGAGTCTCAGGAAATCATCGTCCTCACCGGCGGCGTGCGCTATATCTCGCCCACACCCCTGAAAGTCCGATGTCGCTGCACCGCCGAAGCTTGGGTAGGACCGGGCGGCGTCAGGAAAGTAACATACCCCCCTGCCCCCCAGTAATAGGGGGTTCCAACGAAGTATCGCTCTGCGAGCGAGTTTTAGCCGCCGAGGCGGCATTGGTGCAAATTACGAAAAGCCAACTGCTAGAGGCAGCAATGCCGCGCAGTGGCTTAAAGAAGACATCTGCATAGGAACCCCCCATTACTGGGGGGCAGGGGGGCTGGTCAGCGCATCCAGCAGCATATGAATCTCAGCGGCCTCAGTGTAATGCAGCCCCGGTTCGTGTGCCAGAGCGCGGTCCCGCTCCCCATCTACGATGCGCAGCAGCAGGGGAATAAGCGGGTTCCAGGTGGGGCTGCTGGCAGGTAGCTCTTCTAATAGAGTCTTGAGCTGGTCTGGTGGTGGCAACTGGTTTTCGGGGGTGCTGTGGCCCAGTAGAGAGGCGGTCACTTGCTGGCAGAGTCGGCCTGTCTGGGTATGGTTCTCGCCACCCTGGCGACGGTATTCCAGGTAGAGTTCCAGGGCTTGCTGGCGGGCTTCTGCGGCGGCCTGGGCGTTGCCTTCAGCTTTCTCTATTTGGTGAAGAATGCTCCAGGTTGTCCACGGCTGGGCGGCAAGGCCAAAGGATTTCCCGCATTCCAGGGCTTTGTAAGCTTCCTCTCTTGCCTCTGTGTAGGCCTAGTAGTCTCAAAGCACTTGCCAGGTTATTTCGAGTTCCACCTTCCTTTGCGCTATCACCGAGTTTGATATATCTATCCGCCGCTTGCCTAAAAAAGGGGATGGCTCCTTCTAAGCGATCTGTCTGCTGGTACAGTAGACCGAGTTGATTGAGTGTGAGTGCTTGGCCTGCTATATCTCCTTCTTGTGTTCTAATAGTAAGTGATTTCACATAGGCATCCTCAGAAGCCAGGGCATTCCTCGCCTCCATATGCACAGTACCTATCAGCTCCCAGGATATTGCTACAGAGCCAGATTCTTCCAGGTCTGTAAAGGTTTGCAGCGCTTCCTGGTAGGCTTGCAGCGCCTCAGTGAATCGGCGCTGACGGAGGCGTACGGAGCCTAACCGACCGCTTCCTACAGCAACAGACCGAGCGTCACCGAGCAGTTTATTACGTTCTATGGCGGTTTCGTAAAGGGTAGCTGCCTGGTCTAGCCTGCCCAGGGCAGTCAGGCAATCCGCCTGCTCATACAGGCATGTGGAGGCCATGTTTGCTGCCTCACTACCTGGCCTTCGGCGCTCCACTTCCTCGAAGCGCTGCTCTGCTTCTCTCAGGTACGTCAGGGCTTCCTGCGGTCTACTACCATGCTTTAGAATGCGCCCCAGTACAGCATGTGCCATTGCCAGGTCGTAGTCAGCATCCGGGTAGGCTTGTTCCCCTGCTTGCTGCGCTCTCTCCAGCAACCGAGTTGCACCTGTAAACGCTTCTTGTAGCTGCGCTGCTCGAAGCTGCTGCTGAATTCGGGAACTCTGTGCCGTGAAAGCAGCATGACTCCAGGTTTCGCTTCCCAATGCTTTTTCCGCTCGGTCTCTCGCTTGGGAGATTCGCGCCATGACACGCGGCTTGCCAAGATCACGTACCATGCCATGCAGAGAGGTTGCTAAATCTATCGTCGCGGTTGGATCACCGTTTGTCTCTACCTGCTCCAGCAGAGCTACCAGACCCGGAAGCTCTAAAAGGGTCAGGGTTGCCGCAAGCTGAGCATCCTGGCTCGATTGCTGATACAGGAACTCCACATACGAAAGCATCGCTGCCTGCCAGCGCGCCGCCAGCACCTCTAGCTCTGCCGCCTCCAGGCCCGCCCGCAGGTAGGGGCAGAGCGCCGGGTTCAGGTGCAGAAAAGCGTAGGCTCCCACTGTTGCCAGACCGGTTTCCTGCAGGTCACCGGCAAGACTGCGTTCCTCCTTATGCTCCCAGCCCATCATCAATCGTAGTACTTCAGGATGTGCGCCGCCGTGGAAGGGGGCGAGGGCTTTTACTCGGTCCTGGTTTTCGGGAGACAGCCGCTTTAGAGACAGCGCCACGCTGGCGAAGAGGGATTTTTCGCGTGACTTCGGGAACTCTTGCTGCATCTGCTCCATGAGCGGAATCAGTAGCTCGCGGGTTTTGACCACCCCCAGGCTCCTCAGGTGCGGGGCCAGCAGAGAGAGCGTGCGGGCGTGGCCCTGCACGGCGTCTACCAGCTCCTCGATCTCCTCGCGCCGAGCGCGGGCCAGGTCGCTGCCGGGGTCTACCGAGACCGGGCCGCTCTGTAGCACGCGCTCCACGAAACGTACGGCATCTGGTTTGGCGAGCCGGGTCAGGCGCAGGTAGGGGGCGGCGAACGGCTCTGGCAGGGCTTCGCGGCTGGTGAAGACCAGGCGGGTAGCGCCGATGTTCATCAGGCGCTGGCAGAGGGTGAGTACCTTGCCCAGCGCCTCGCGGGCATCGGCCTGAAGCGCGGGGTCGGCTTTTATATAGGGAGGGAGCAGCAGAGACTCTAAGTTATCGAAGACCAGCAGGGCGCGGCTCTCACGCAGGGCACGCTCGATAGGGAGCAGGGCGGCCTCCACGCCACCCAGGGCGGTCACGCTGAAGTTGCTTTCTACAAGCCTGCTTGCCCAGTGAGTCCAGCACGGCTTCTGTGGGGTTGGCCTCGAAGCCCTCCACGCACACGAACGCGGCGCGGGTCATGCGGTGGGAGCGGAGCAGCCAGCGGGCCAATTCACAGGCCAGAGCGGTCTTGCCTTCACCGCCCTCACCCACGATTACGGCCCAGCGCTCCTGGTGCAGCAGGCGCTCCAGGGTCAGAAGCTCCTTGCTGCGCCCGATGAAGCGGGTAGGGGGTTCGGCAGGCACGGCTCCCTGGCGGGCGGTCTTCGTGCTTCTTCCTCTTCCAGGGCGCGGGTGGGGATGGTGCGGGTGAAGAGCTGAGGGTCGTACTCTTCCTGGTACAGCACGGGCACGAACCAGTCTTGCAGGCGCAGGGGACCGGTGAAGGTGTCTGACCGAAATGCGTCTTCGGCAAGGTAGCGCTGCCCCGCCAGCATGGCTTCACCAACCCGGCTGCCCTCGGCCAGGGCTTTGTAGAACGCTTCTACGAACCGGGCGGTGGTGGGCACGAGTACGGAGTGGGTCATGGCGACCACGGACCCGATGCCCGCTTGCAACAGCGCGGAGGCCACGGAGCCGGAGGCTTTATCCCCCTGCGCCCCCTGGCAGGCGTCTAAAAAGATCAGTGGAATGCGGAAGCCGCGCAGGTCCGCGCTCAGGCGGTCCGTGTAGATCGTCTCGTGGCCCCGCTTTACCAGCTTCTCCGCATCCTGCGGACTCTCGAAGCAGAGACCGCCCAACCCACTCTCTTTGGAGTACACCCCATGCCCATCGAAATGCACCACATGATACGGGGTATGGGCATCACTGGCGCGCTTGAGCTCCTGAAGCATCGCCGGAAATGTGGCGGGTTCCAGCACCGTGAGCGTCACCAGCCCCGGCAGCTTCTCGGTAGCCTGCACCAGCGGCTCGGCGCTGGCACGGTGGTCCAGGTAGGCGCAAGCATCATCGTCCGGGCGGGCGCAGACCAGCAGAATCCGTATGGGCAGGCTGAGCCGCATGGCATCCTGCCGGGTGGTGGTGGGCAGGCGGCGGCGCACCCGAATGGGCTTCGCGCCCTGAAAGAGGAAACCCTTGTCATTGTGCAGTAGCTCCCAGGGCAGCGCCAGCAGCCGAGTGCCCACCTCTTGTGCCTGCAGCCTCCGCTCGGCTGGCTCGCCGCGCAGCACCCGGTCGTCTATCTGAACCGAGAACCGACGAGCCGCGCCCCCTTCCGCCTGGCTCCAGCCCAGCAACACCTCTTCTACCTCATCTACCGCCAGCACCTCGCGGTAGAGCGCCTTGCCCCACTCGGCAAGGTCGGTCTCCACTTGTTGCACGCGCTTCTCTACGAACCCACCGGGCCAGCGGGCATAGTCCTCTAAGTACCAGCGCAGATCGTCTAGCTCGATAGCCTCGATAGGCGCGCGAAATGGAAAGAGGGCAGACTCCACTTTCGACATCTGTCGGTCGGCGGGGCTGTGGATCAGCTTCGCCACGGCATGCGGCCTCTCACCCTCGAAAGTTAGTTGAGAGAGCAGTAGAACCAGTTCCTCTATCGGTGGGAGTGGGGCAACTCCGTCGCCCCCCGTCGCCACAGAGGGTAGTGCCTGCCCCAGTGCCTCGCGTATTTTGGGCAGTGCCTCTTCCACTCCCCCAGCCCCGGAGCGCAGGGAAACATAAAGCGGCTCCCCCGGAAAAAAGGCCTTGAACGCGCCAAGTTTCGCGTCATCCACAGTGAGCGGCACGATAGGGAAGGCGACCTTACCGCGCCGGTCCTGAACCTCCAGAGCGATTTTTAGCTCACGGGTGACCCAGTCCGACTGCAGCGCATCTGGGGTTACAAAGAGCAGGAAAGCACCTGATTGCTCTATGGCCTGCCGAATCTCGGTATCCAGAATATCCCCGCCGACCAGCTCACGCGCGTCTATCCAAGCCTCTTCTCCCAGCTCCGAGAGAGACTTGCGCACCGCTTCTACGAGCGGCTTGTCAGGATCCGCGTGTGACAGGAAGACCTTCATTTTATTTTTTTATCTTCCAGAACGAGTGGCCATCCGCGGTGGTGGCTGTTACTCTCAGACGCGACTGAGGGGGCGTGTTGGTATTGATCAGGTCATAGATGTCTTGTAGAAGCGCCTCTGCCTGCGCGAAGTAGCCATGCCCCAGAAAATCGATGTTGAAGTCCGGCACAGCGATAGTATCGACCCCGGCTACCACAGTGTAGGGTTCGAAGTAGCCCGCTCGTGGTGCGCTGTGCAGCCGCGACGATAGATAGACGGGCAAGTCTCCTCTGGAGGCGTAGAGAGTCGCTCGGTCCGCATGCTGGTGGTAGAGCGCAGCCATCTCCACAAAGACATCGCGATCTACATCGGGCGCGGCCAGAATTATCTGCCCGAACCGTACTTTCAAGCCCGCACTCTGGTGAATGCGCTGAATCGCCCCCAGCAGTCCCCGGTTCCCCATGCTGTGCGCGATCACATGCACCTTCTCCACACCGGCGGCCTGGCACTCGGCGGCGAACTCGATGAGGAACTCGGTGATCAGGCGCTCACTGGCCTCTATGGTCGCCTCATCGGCCAGATAACTCAGCACCGACCCATGGGATGGCCAGCTGAAGAACGCTACAGGCCCCGGCACGTTCAGGTCGAACCCTATCTGCGCCGCGCGAATGGCGGCTTCCTCGAAGTCGGTATTGTAACCATGCAGAAAGAGCAGGGCATGGGGCTCTTTCTGAGCCTCCCGCGCCCATTGAATCGCCGTTTTTACCTGCTCATAGAAGACATCCCCCTCCAGGCGCTCCTGATAGTGAATCCGCAGGCGGTCATCGGTGCGTCTCAGGAGCCGCTTCCAGAACGAGGATCCCGTCTCTCCGAATCGATGCGCCTCCGGCACCATCACATCTACCCGCCCGCGTATCAGCGAATCGCCACGCTCCTGGGTGAAGCCTCTGCCATTCGGGCGCGGTTTCCGGTTCGTGCCGAACCAGACCGGGTAGACCAGGCCATTCGTGCTACTTGCACTCTTGGTCTCATTCGTTCGCTCCGGGGAATAGGTAAGAGGCAGATCCGTATCGGGAGCTTCACGCAGAAGGAGCCGCGCTTCTTCCTCTATGGCGACCGCCTGGTCTGTAGCGAGTTCCTGCAGCGCCATCGCCACCAGGCGCATCTGGATCTGCCGCTCAATATCCACGGCAGTTTCCCAATTACCCTGATTAATAGCATGTTTCAAATAAAGGAGAAGCTCCTCTAAGGGGAGTTCCGGAGAGATAGAGGGCATGGCAATGGCTTGTGGCATGATTTCGTGGTCTCCAGCAGCGCTTTCAGGAAGCCTTTCGGAGAATATAGCACAGAAGACTCTGGTTTTTCGCAATTGGTATTAAAAAGGGAATTGTTGCCGAATATCTATACTCCGCTCCATAATTGAAAGACATCTGCTACTCAGGATTTCCTAGTCACAGAACGCCTTGACTCCATTGCAATAAGGCCTGCGGCGGGCAGTATAGTCCCTTCTTTGTAACAAAGAATGAACTGGAGGTTTCACTGGAGTGGGGCACCAACTATCGCCTCTACCGGTTGTTTCGGTTCGCGATAGAGCCGAAGCTGTTTATTCTGCCCGGTGCGCTGGATGCTTCGGGGTTTCTAGAACCCGTGCTGTTTCGAGCGCTGCTAACGGAAAGGCTTCGCCGAAGGTAGGGGAGGACTATCGTGTACAGTCGACGCGATCCCTAGATTGTTTCAAAATAGGTGCAAATTTGAGTAAGCTATCTGCAGGATAACCGCGATTATTGCTAAATATCATAGCTATGCCGAGACGAAAAATCTCGAAAATATTAGACACAAATGTTGCATAACTGGCATTTGAAGAGCATAGCGAACCGCGCCTTTTTTCATTCGCCGCTAAGGAGGCTATCCAGGAGAGAATCTTTTGGAACCTGCTTAATGAAGGAGGATACAAGAAGCGCGCTCTAAAAAAAAGTCGGCATTGTTGGGCAGATAAGCACCGGAATCGAGAAAATCCTGTAGAATGGCCCGGACGGGCCTTCACTTCTGACGTTTTTTGGAACTCAGCCGGTGTGATAGGATTCTAATTAGATGCTGGAGTTGAGCATCCGCTTTCGCTAGTTGGGAAAGCGTACTAGAGATTAAGAAGAGGCTGGCCCGATAATGAAGAGCATAAAGCACGTTTCTGTGGCCAGAAACAGATCACAGAAACCAATGCCGAAGAATAGGCTGATAAAGATGCAGGTATCCTTTGTAGGGGCAAACGCGGCGTTCCGCGCACAACTGGTAGCATGGTTGGACGACCATGAGTGGAAAGCCCAGGGGATACTGCATGAATCGAGAAAATACCATCTGACCGCTTTCGAGACGGATCGGAAGGTGATCGAATCGATCTACGCCCATCTTGTGAAACATCGCGAAGAATTACCGCTGCTTAAGGAAGCGATCTTTCCTCAAGAGCAGGGGTTCGACGAGCGCTACATCACTGGGGTAGATGCGGTGAAGTTCGTCCGCGAGAGCGAGCGAATGCCCGCTCAGGATCGGACGATAAATATGCTTGCCCGTGAGATGGCTAACGATTCTTCCTGGTGGTGAATGTACCCCGGGAGACATAAACCCGATAGGTCCCTGGGAGACCTTTCAACGATAGGCTCGGTTGCCATAGTTCCAACCGGGCCTTTTCTTCGGCTTGCAAGCGGCGGAAGAACTGGCCGGTAACGGCGTATGTGGTGCGATTCTGCAGGTTTGGCAGGGCGGACTCTATGCGCGTGGAGAGCACGTCGCAGACTCGAGCGGTGCAGACGACATCAAGGCCCAGAACCTGCTCTCGTAGCGAGCCCGCATTAGGGACATAGGCTTCTCCCCAATGCAGAGCGCAACGCAGAGAGATATCGGGAGGGCTCTGGGATTGAGGCGAGTCGGCGCGCAGAGCCTGCTGTAGCTCCTGGGCAAGCTTCTGTGTGATCCTCCAGGCATGGGAAGCGGTGTGTTCGGGAAAATAGCACTTTTCGAATAACCCGATGAACCCATCGCCCGTGAAGCTCAGAACTGTGCCGCCCTGCTTGCGCATGCTCGTACAGATCTGATCCATCAGGTCACGCAGGCGATTCGCCCCTTCGCGCTTGCTGCCTTTGCTCAACAGATTCTCCGTGGAGTGACCCAGGTCCACGACTAAGAGCGCCCCTTCGAGCGGAGGTGGCTCGGTAGTCACGGAGTCCGATGTTTCGGCCACGGACGCTAGCCAGCGCCTCACCGTGCTCTGCGCCGAGAGGATGTCGGTTACCGAATGGCAGGCTTCCAGCTCTATAGCGATAACTCCGGAGAAGCGCGAGTTTTCCCGCTGGGTTTCCTTGAGGGCTAGCTCCAGCCAGGGAGCATAGTCCTCCTGATTGTGGTAGAGACCAGGCACCAGATCGCTGGCATGCGTGCCGCCGCCCACATAGTCTGCCGCATGATCCGAGAGATGCATGTGCAGGATGTCTTTTCGATACGTCTTCAGGTCAGCAGGGTGATAGTGGCCACATAGAAAAAAGTGAGCGATATCGGCGTTCAGTCCAATATATTTTTTCGCGGGAGATTTACTGAGATTTTGCATCAGGGTTCCGTACTCATCGATGTGATTGAGCAAGAATGATGGCCCTGGCTCCAGCTCCATGGCGATGCGGGGAATGCTGGCCTTAGAGGAGATGTTGCTGAGGATGTTCTCCGGATCCTCCAGGTCGAATACCACTTCCAGTGACTGGGTGAGAGCTTCGTGGCGCTTTTGGACATAGTCCTGGGGGGGAATCCGGTTATACTCCTCTGGCTTGGCTTGCTCTATAGTGATAGGGGTTCGGCTGCCGCCGACCGCTTCGATGCAGCGGCAACCCAGTCGGTAGGCCAGATAGAGGCTGGCTCGGAGCGCCTTCACGGCATCGTGGCGGGTTTCCGTGTCTACAGGCCCCTTCACTTCTTCATTGGGAACGGAGATGCTGGGAAAAAACGTGGCGATACCACCCCAGCGCGGGCGACGGCCTACGCCACGGCCATGGAAATGCTCGATAAGCTGTTCCTGGAGCCAATCCGCGATGTCATTTAGCTGATCGACATTAAGGGAGGCCAGGAATTTCTGAGGCTCCTGGATAACCTCGGCCTTCGCGATGAACGCGTACAGGGGAATCTCTCGGTGTTCCAGGAGATAGAGATCGAGGACTCCGATACCCTCGCGCAGAGCGTGGTAGACACCGGGAAGTCTACTCCGATTCCGGTGCAATCGCCCCGTTTTCGCCGGAGGAAAGACCGGATAGATATCTTCGTCCTTCTGGGGGAAAGGGACACGCCATGAGCTGATCAGGCTGATCTCCGGGAGTCGGGTAATCTTGCGGCTGCGGTTCATGTGGGCTCTCCGTTTCCACCATCGGCATCATCGGCAAACCAGTTGTAAAGGACCGTCTCCGCTTTGGTGATAAGCTCCATCTCCACGTGCTCCCCGATTGTTTTTTTGTACTGAATTCGGGCAGGCGGCACCAGACTGACGAGCAATTCCCTTTGCTCATTTCTCGTTCCGGCATTGATAGGCCAGAAGCAGACCATGGCGGGCGCGGCACGACGACGGCGTGCATCCGTCGTGCTTTCACTGCGCGGGTGCCGCACTTCTACTGCCCACCACCAGCCGATAGGAGCCTCCTCTTGCGCCGGAGGCGTTGCCGGGTCCGACTCTGAGCTACGGGAGCGTATGGGAACCTTGCAGGCATCCATGGCATTACGCAGAGCATTGCGTGCGTCTGTCAGTTTCTTATCTGGGGTTCGGCTTGGATTCTTGCGAGTAGGACTTCCCAGATAACGTTGCTCGACTTCGCGAGCCCGAAGCAGGCGTACGACATACTGCGCATCTTCGTACCAGAGACGGGGATCTGGAGGAAGCGAGAAACGCAGTTCCTTCTCGATATATTGCTGCCATATCTTGCCGTCTAGCTGCGACGCTTCGTAGTAGGCGCGCTCTCGAACTTGCTGCACGCCTATAGCCGTATGCTCCGGCAGAACGGCCAGGAAGCGAATGCCGGGGCCGACTTCCTCAAGTTTCCCCGTTTCCTCGTTCTTTTGTTCTTCTTTCTCGATCCAGGCTCGGCGCAGGAGCTTATTGGCATAAACCCGGTAGTACGGACCTTCCAGCTGATCGTGCACTACAAAGCGGGAGGGCAACTCCTGAATGTCGATACGCTGATGCTCATCGGTGTTGCATTCCGGAAGAGGCCAGCGGTCTTCATCCGGGTCGTACATCATGCGAAAGCCGATGACCAGCCAGGCATGCCCTACATCCTTCAACCTTTCCAGGCTGCTGCGATAGTTTGCCCAGGCAGTGAGATTGGTTTCATCTTCCTGATCCTGCGGACGTTCGAGGCCGATATCCAGAATCACCGGCACACCGTTCGCCACGTAGTCTGTGATGGCGCGTAGCGACTCGCGGAAGAATTCCCCTCATCTCTACCTCCCTGTGGAATCCACTCTAAGATGCCGCTGGCGCGTACCTGGGGTTGCTTCAGTAGGTCACGGGCATCCAGCATGCTCAGCCCCGAATCTTGCAGCTCTTGCATGGGGATTTCTGGCTGGCCAGCTTTGCGCCTGGCGTTTTTGTATTCCCAGAGAACAGTCACCATATCCTGGCTGTTCAGAGGAACCGCATTGTATACATTGGCCTTCAGCATGAGCGCGCAGTGGAGCGCGACATGCATACAGCGGTCGCGTGTGGCGCCGAACTGCTCCGGGTGGCTAAAAGGGACGGCCCGAAAGGGCATTACACCCTCGGCAGGACCTGCTACGCAGGTAATAATATGGTAGCGAGGTCGTAACATGAAGCCGGGTGGGGCCAGAGTGGCGGTAGATGCAAAGCGCAGATAAAACCGCTCTTTCTTAGAGAGGCCAACGCGCGCGTTGTAATTTTTATCTTTTGCATGGTCTACAGGGCGCAAGTTCACATAGCCTAAGTAGCGCTGTCCCGGTCCCATATTCTCCCGCGATGTCGACTGCTGGCTATTACGGGATGCTTCAAAGAGATGGACCCGATTAATAAAACGCGGATCGCTTTCCTGGTTGGGCGAGTGCTGAATTCGTTCCGTTCGCCAGGAATTGCACGGTGCAGGGTGTCCGCTACCGCAAAGGGGGGTCGCTCCGAAGGCGCGAAGCAAATAGAGTAATTCTTTATCTACGTTATCCAGGCAGATTCCTGTATAGAGTTTTTTCAGAACCTCCTCGTTTTCGCCAGATTGGTTGTCGTTATATCGGTTATAGGGATTCATCAGTGGGAAACCAGTATCTTGACAGCTGCCAAGCGTCCCACGGTTATACGGCTAAGTTCTTAATTCCTGCATAAAAATGCAAACCATCCTGCTTAATTTCATCTACACAATTCTTTGCCAAGAGTACAGCAATTCTCTGTAGGCTGGAACGAACTGGAAGTTTCGGGAGCTGGATGGGTTGAGGCGGAGGTCGGACAGGCAGACACGGACAGCGAACTGGCCTTTTGAATTAGGAAACCGGTTTCCGAAAAAAACCTTTACCCGGGGTGGGGGGGACCGTTCCGGGTAAAGGAGGCTTGGAGTTGGATATGATGACGATTTGTAGCGTCTTAGTCAGAAGCCATACAAAAAGGTAACTCAGCTATAGTGTATAGTGGGCAGCGGAACGGCTGCCGTAACCACTTGCGCCGCTTTCCTGGTCAGAGGAGTTCTATGTCGGATACCTATCTCCGGGTGCTGGGCAAGCCGGAACTGATTTTAAAAGGAGAGCGAATCGATCGCCTGCGCACCTGGCGGCTCTGGGGCGTGCTGGCCTACGTGGCCCTCAGCCCCACGCCCGTGCCTCGCGCCGTGCTCGCCGCCACGTTCTGGCCGGAGGTCGACAACCCCCGCGCCAACCTGAAAGTCGCCCTGAACGATCTACGGCAGCGGGCCGGGCAGGAGATATTTCGGGAGCACAACGAGTGCTTGAGCCTGATTCCTGGCTTTCACAGCGATGTGCAGGAGCTGCGCCGCTATACGGGTAGGGCCAAACAGGTCACTAGCTCCGCCCATAAGCACTGCTACTTAGATGCCGCCGCAACTCTAGCGCGCGATGAGTTCCTCATAGGCTGCAGCGGTGACTGGGTAATCCAGCGGCGCGGCGAGCTCTTTCTGGAGTGCCGCGCGCTGCTCCGGGAGCTACTGGAGCTCAAGCTGGAGCTGGGAGAGCCGGGTGAGTGCCTGACCACCGCGCGGGAGCTACTGCGCTACGACCCCGAGAACGCGCTGGCCACAGCCCTGCTCCTGCAGTTCGATAACCCCGATACCGTCAAAGAGCTCGCCACGGCGCGGCAGCTGATTCAGTCCCGCCTGCACCGCTGGAACAAACCGGGGCGTGCCATGCTCTATGGGCTCGCCACGTTCCCCGGCACGTTTCGCGCGGACCAGGCCAGAGAGATAACCGGGCTCACCTACCCGGAGCTGTGCCATGCCAGCGCCACCGGGCTGCTACAGGAATCCGGCCCACAGGAGTTCGTGCTGCCCGAAACCGTTCGGCAGGACTTCTGGCGCCGACTCACAGGCGGAGAAAGGCGGCGGTTTCGGCGGCGGCTTGCGGGCTGGTTCCTCCGCGACCTTCTAGAGCGCTCCCCATTGGCGCAGAGCTACCCGGCTCTCCTGAGCGCCGAGCCTCGCAAGCCCGGTAATGACCTGAGTGCCTACCTGCAAAAAGAAAAAGACAACCTCATTGCGACCCTGAACATCTGCACCGAAGAGACAGAAGTAGAAGGCGCCCTGCTCTTTCTCTGCGTGTTCTGGGAGGTCGCTCCGGAGCTGCGCCCCACGATAGGCCGCTACTACGAGATCATCGAGCGGGGAGTGCCCGATAAGCTCCCGGATGCCCTGCAGCACTATGTCTACGCCACACTCGCCATGATGAGCATAGGCGATAGCCGCCTGGAGCCGTTTTTCTACGAGTTCCTGCGCCGCTACTCACTCGATGCCACCGAGGGCCACTGGGAGCGAGCAGCCCGGTATCGAAGCCGCGCTGATCTTCTTCCACCACAAAGGCGACGATGCCCGCTTCGATGAGATACTCGTAAAGCGTATCCAGCTGCTCCGCGAGTGCCCCACGGAGGGGCTGGAGGCGAACACGCATCACATCATCGCCGAAAACTCCATGGCGCGGCGGCGCTATGCCCACGCGCTGCTGCACAATGAGCCCTGCCTGGCCTTCTGGCGTGCACTGAACCGCCCCGACTCCCTCGGCGCCGCCTGCATGCAGCGCGGCGTCATTCTAAAAGGCATGGGCTATCCCGACGAAGCGCGCACTCTCTGGAACGAAGCCCTGGAGCACTTCGAGTACGCCAGCAACCCCCACGGCACTGGCTCCTGCCTGCACGAGCTGGCGGACTTGCACCGGGAGAGCGGCGCTCTGGGCGAGGCCGTGCTAATGGCCCGCCAGGCAATCCAGTGCTTCACCCAAGCCGATGACATCGCCGCCGTCCACGCTGTAGAGGGCACGCTGGGGGATATCTACCGCGACCGAGGGCAATGCGAAGAAGCTCGAGCCCTCTATCAGCGGGGGCTGGACTACTGGCGCTCCCGCAATCACCCACGCTGGATAGCCAAGTTCGAGCAATGCCTGCAAAGCCTGCCTACTAAATAGTGATTGGATAGGGTTTATCTAAGTACAGAGTAGTAATATTTAATCTATGCTTCTAAATATTTTCTGTAGAAGAGAGATGATTTACTTTTGGCTATTGCCAAAATATAGATAATTATATATGATTCTCCATCCGTTTTTATTGCGGATGATTAATACGAGGAACAAATGAAAAAGAAGTTAATGAGAGGTTTTCTGTGTTTATGTTTGTGGGTTTTTATCATGCATTCATCGGTAGCTCAGGATACGAAACCGCTTGTACTGTATCTGGTTACAGATCCAAGTATTAAGAAGACAACGTCTGATACGGGAGTCTGGATTGCTGAAGTGGAGGTACGTAAAAACGGACAACCCATTAAAGGCGCGGAAGTAACTGTAGAAATCAAGTCAGATAGTGGTAAAGAAAAAAAGCCGCTAGAGAGGCTGACCTTTCAGCTTAAATCAATCGCCAGTAACACTGCTACGAAAGAGATAACTAATGATTCTGGAAGAATAATTTTTTATTTTCGGAACACCGGTGAGATTGATAAAGGTACCCTGACATTTAAAGTTTCTGCACTGCCCGATGCCACGATCCCACTTGCCAAAATTGATGATGCCGATAAAACGAAGGAGTTACCATTTGAGGTTACTGGTCAGGCACTACCTCCGGCATTGAATGCTTTAAATGCATTAGCAGGCTTTATATCTTTTGTAATAATTATGGTTTTGCTAAGTGCTGGTGTAGAAAAGTTTACTGAGTTGATAAAGATAGTGGTAAAGGCCATTGTTTATGCTCTCACGAAGAGTGATATCAAAGAAAATGTAACAGAGATTCTTTACGGTAATGGATTTCAAGGCGAAAAAACACCTTTCTTTTTTTTGGAAAAAGAACAGGTTAAAGCTTTATATGTCGTGATGAATCTTAGATATGGGGAATCTGATAGAGACGTTGCATCAAAGGCATTAGTTCTCGCTGACGAGACAGAACTGGAGAAGCTCAAACTTATCTCAGAGATCTCTTGTGAAAACGATAAACGCGTGGCTGTACAGAATTTCTGGGCAAGTATCTGGCGACTGGTCTCGCTGGGGGTGGCTCTCGTATTGATTCTTCCCGTCGGGAAATGGCTGGATGCAGGGGTGCTACTGCGCCCGGTTTTTGAGGCTTTTGGTGGAATCCCATATCAGGGGTCTCCTGGAGGGGCCGTGATTACGGCGTTTGGTGCATCTGCAGGAGCGCAGTTCTGGCACGAACTTCTGGACCGCTTACTGAAAATCAAGAAAGACAGCGCAAGCCCGCCAGGATCTAGCCCGAAGTCATAGAGATAGAAGAAAGCCTCTCTCTGTTAACAGAGAGAGGCTTTTTGACGCTACTACCCGGCTTATTTCTTTTTAATGACGTAGGTGAGTTCTTTGGTTCGTAGATTGCTCCCTATCTGGAACTCCTCTCCTACAAGAGCTGGGTTGATGTTGCCACTAATATCGTAAACTCCATACTCGGCTGGCAGGCTACTGGTTACGGCATACATTCCTCGAGGAACTAGCCTTTTAAGGATCAGCTCCTTGCCAGGTTCAGGGACTGGGTAGGTGAATACTTCCGGGTTAGGAACTGGTACAGGCGCATCCGCTCCCGGTGGAAAAGACTTCGTGCGGGTTAAGATAATCCTGGGGTTTTTCACTTTCAACTTTTCCCAATCATCAGTAGTAATATCAGGTCCAAGTTTAAGCGTGACGATGACAGGGAAGATGCTGTCGGCGATGGTATCACTGGAAACACCCCCGATAGTGCTGTTCTCAAAAGAGATTGTTTTTGTGTTCTGCTTACCGCCCAAAAGCTGCGAGAGATCTAGAGCTAGAGCCACGCCGCTGCTGTAGACCAGCTTGTTGTCCGAAGCCCGTTTCCGAGCGACTAAGCCGAAGCCTGCAGTGATGGTGTCGAACTGAAGGCTGGGGCCAGCCATGAGTGAGGTGTCGCCCTTCGTAGTTATGGCGAGTAGAAGCCCGGTAGAGGTTCCTGAGATGCCGTTTCCGTGAAAGAGCTGGTTGACCCCTGCTATCTGCTTGACCTCACCCTGGCCCAGGAGCCCGCCATAGAACAGGCTGGCATTTCTTGACCCTCGGAATAGGGCTGCGGCGGTGACTGCATCCAGGGTGGTGCCACCCACAAACTGAAGCACACCCTCGACTGTCGTACCGCCGCGCACAGCGGCATCTACTCCCGTGAGTGGGGTTGTCTGCGGCTGAGAGAGATCGGCTTCCCCGCTGAAACTTGCCAGTTGGCTATCCATACTGCCAGATTTTTTAAGACGGATAGAGGCACGCAAAGTGGCCTTGGCTGCTGTGGTTCCAGGGAATGTTATGGTGTGTGGTCGCCTGACATTCGGCAACAATCGAAGCGCGATAGAACTGGGGCAAGTCCTTGTAACCCGGTATCTCAACCGGATAGAGTTTGATCGTCCACACGACATCCTGGTTGTCGAACTCTACACTGGCAGGTCCCTGCACAGGGGTGTCTGTCACCTCACGGCTAAATACTACCCCTTTGATGCCGAACAGAAACCGCAGAGCCAGATGGTCTATCTCAGCAGTCATTCTCTGATTAGCGACGAGTTTTAAGGCTTTCTCGGCTTGGGTCAGTTTAGGTAGGTATGTGTTCGAACCGGGACCAGGTTTACCACGCAGGCTGGCGATAGACTCAACTCCCAGTGCCTCTATGAGTTTATCTCTATCAGTTTTCTTTAGTCGGTCTTCCCAGGCTTTCAGAGGAAGGGGACTGTTAGGATCCTCGGGATCCTTAGGATCTGCAAGGTCCGCGTTAGTGAGGGTGAACGTGATCGGCTCCGCTCCCTGTGTCATGGATCGGAGGGCTTTGGATTCGGGCAGAAAGCCCAGTCTAGCTTGACCGTTGCCTGGCGCGCGTTGTTCACATAGTTCACAACGGCGTTGATCACGCTCATGCGCAAAGCGTCACCATCGGATTTGTTGACTACTGTGGCGGAAGGCGATGGGGAGGGAGAGGGGGTCTCTTCGGCGATTGCATGGGGGGAGCCAAACAGTCCCAGGCTCCCCAACAAGAGTGCGAAGGCTATCGCGATGCCCTGAAACCGCTTGGGCTTAAGAGCCGTGCCTCTGGAGTTGGTAGTGTTCATATTCTCTTTTTGTTTCCTTAGCAGGGGCAAACTAGCGAGAGATTGTTGGCTGTAGGGGAGTCGGCGACAATGAGCATGCCGACCAGTCTGCCATCGTGGGTGAAGACTGGCGCACCATGCTCATCGGTACTGAGCCCACCACCGAAATCGACATGATAGGCAGGAAGAAAGTGCGAGGCATCTATGTAGAGCGACGTATCATTAAATGCCTGGATTGTTCCCTGAATCTTAGTACCATCAAGATGCAACTCCACATCAGTTCCTGGAGGTAGACCAAGAGTAGGAGCCCCTAGCGTTATGACGCCTGGATCGAAAGTCTCTTGCACTTCGACTAGCGGATTGACTTCACCCGCCGCTGGATAGGTATAATTCAGAATAGTACCTACCTTTGCACCACCTGGAGTGATAACCGGTGCGCCTATAAACTGCTGAGGATTTGATGCATGGGGCTTACCGGTAGATCGCATAAAAATAAGGTCTAGAGGACACAAGAAAACCCCTGAATCTCTCCGTCCGTAGACAAACACATCTTTTCCCGGAAAAGAACCGCCGCGTTCGACTTTCATAGATTCTCCTTGCTACAGATACCCTTGCCAGATTTTGAGACAAGATATCTGACTGGTAACAATACTGTATATCTCAAAGTTTGTCATGTGCTAAAACAACTGCATAAGTGAATTTTCAATATTTTTTTGATGTGCAGTTAATATTAACTGTATTTATAGATATGTTTTTGCAATATGGATGAATTATGTGGCAAGAAATTAGTAATGATATTTTAAGATTAAAGATGGAGGAATAGAAGTGAGTGAATATATTTCGCTAAGGAAAGTACGATAAGGCGGTTGCTGTGATTATGCTACTGAGGAAGCACACTGATGCCATATAGCCTACCCCAATCCTACGCTCGGATAGGTTATTTTTTCCTCATCCGTATATCTAATGGTTTTTGCAATTTACTGTAGTAAGTAAGTGGGTTCGGCACTAACATAGCAAGGTAGAGAGTCTGCCCGATGATGAAATGTACCCGCCTTTTTCCTCTTGCCGCGCTTGTTGGTCTGACCCTGACCATGGCTTCGTCCGTTCGCGCCGCCGACCTCGCTCCCACGCTCAGTGGGTGGTTCGATGTCTCCGGCTCGTCCGCCCGCTACTATGATGATTTCGGCGTAGTGGCTGACAACCAGAACTACTTTGTGGGGGGGCTGGGCGGTTGGGAGTTCCGCAACTTCTTTGTGTTCGACCTCACCGGTGTGAACAGCATGATCACAGATGCGTGCCTGGAGCTTTACAACCCGTGCCTTACGAAAGATGACGACGATGGCTACTACGGAGACAGCACCGAGACCTTCCAGCTAACGTCTACCAGCACTGCGGCGGGGCAGCTCGGCTCGGTCTACGCACCGTTCTCGGCAAGCGGTCAGGCCATCTTCAACACCCTGGGCACCGGTACCGGCTTCGGCAGCCTGGTGGCGTCGGCGGCAGACAATGGCCAGACTATGGAACTGGACTTCAACGGCGCGGGGCTGGCGTACTTAAATGCGCACCTGGGCCAGAAAGTCGTCTTCAGTGGGCGCCTGACCACGCTGGGCGGCGACTATGATCAGTTCCTCTTTGCCTACACCAACCCCACCGGCGGCAGTCCGTATCTGCCTTCAACCCCACAAGTAAGCCTGAACATGAGCCTGGCACCTGCCCTCACTCCCGAGGTTCCGGCAGGCATGCAAGCCGTTCCCGTGCTACTCGCTGTCGGCGGCATGGGGCTAGTAAAACGGCGCAGAGCCATGCTAGGGAAATGACGAACTTGGCCTTATGCTACAGGCAGGCGTGAGGCCGGGTTTATCTTTCCCCCATCCATGATCAGGTGATAGTCAAAGCGTGAGGGATCGGCGGCGACTCCATGTGAGATCAGGAATATCTGCGGGAATTTCGGGCGAATCAGGCTCCCCGGAGCGGTCAGAAGCTTGACCAAGCTTTCGGACCGCGTCGTGTCGAATGAAGACAGCGGCTCGTCTAAAAACAGCCAACCGGGGCGAGTGGCTTTATGGTTAGGTAGGGTAGCCAGCACAAAACTCAGCCTGAGCGCCAGAGAGATCTGATCGCGGGTGCCACCCGAGAAAACTTTCTTTTCCGCCCAGTCTCCCTTGCGCGAATCCATGACCTTCAAAAGGTCGCTTTTCATATTCCAGTCCACATCGCGGTAACGGCCCTCTGTGAGCAGGGGGAGGATACGCCGCGTGACGTTCATGGTGCTGGGCATCACGCGGTTCAAAATCGCCTCACGGGCTAGACTCAGGATGCGCTTTTCCTGGGTGCGGACCTCACGTTCAAAGACGCATTTTTCGTAGTTGGCGCGCTCGGTAGCAAGATCTAATGCCTCTTCAAGTATGTGGGCGGTGCTGGCATGGGTGCTACGCTGCACGCGGTTCGTCTGCCGATCTTCCTCTGTAGCGCGGATCTCTTCCTGCCACTGTGCGGCGTCTTTTTCCCGCGCGGTGGGATAGGCTTGCTGCAGATCAGGTAGCAAGGATACCAGGGGAGCTTCCGCCTGTGAAGGCAGCGTCAGGGTCTGGCGTGGGGCGCTTTCCTGGTTCTCCAGACCTTCAAGCTCTTTCTTATTCGCTCCCTCTTGCTCATTCCGTTCGGCAAGTTCTTGCTGTAGAGCAGGCAGGGAGAGCGCTGTAAGCGCGGCGTCCTGGCGTTCCTCTTTTTCCTGTACCTCGCGCTGCAACGTTGTCAGCAGTTCTTCGGCCACAGAAACCGTTTCCGGAAGTGGCTCCGTATAGCCATAATTCGTGAGAGTTTTCTGAAAAGCCGCTTGTTTCTGAGCGCTGCTCCGCGTGGCTTTTTCCAACTCCCCCTGTTTATCTGGCAGAGAGTCGGCAAGGCACTGGGCATCATCGTGAGTGCGCACCGCTTGCTTTAAAGTCTCGGCCAGCAGTTCTGCCTCCAGAGAGAACCCGGCTTCTTTTAGCCGCGCGGGAGCCTGCTGGATCGCTGCTAACTGATCCTCGGTGAACGTATAGAGCGCCTTGTAGCGCACGATATGGGTTTGCGCATCGAGCACTTTCTTCTGCAAAGAGCTATGCGCCTCTTGCGCCTCTCGTACATTTCGGCGTAGCACATCCTGTGTTAGCGCGGGGGGCTGTCCAGCCTCGTCTATCGCCGCCTCCACCGAAGGGGGAATGGCCAGGCTCAGCCCGGCTAGTACGGTCACCGCTCGCTCCAATGCCTGCCGGAGTGCGGGAACACGTGCGGAGCGGTTGTTCTTAAGCTGATAATCAGCTAGCCTATGCTTCGCTTGAGAGAGAGCCTCGAAGGCTGCATATTGTTTTTCGGCTTGCTTTGTGGCGGTGTCCCGCGCAGCACGTGCGTATTCGTTTGCCTGGTCAATAGCCTTCTGGAGATCGGAGATTTCCTGGCGTGCCTGCTGCCGTATTGCGTTGGCGCTTTCCTGTGCCTGCTTCGCTACCGCCTGCGCTTTTTGCTCGCTCTCCTGGTGCTGGCGCAGGGCTTCCTGATAGACTTTCTGGGCATTGCTCTGCCTGGCAAAGAGCGCACCACCTCCGCTGAGTAGAGCCAGGGCGGGTGCCATTAGCACCCATAGCTTGGTGATAAAGGCGATGGTTGCCAGCACAGCACCTGCGGCCAGGAGACCCATGCCCAAGGCGGCTTTGTTTCCGGCGGGTAACATGGGGACAGGGGTAGGTGTATAAGCAGCAGGAAGCGCCACTTCCAGCTTGCTTTGCAAGTCTGAGATTTCCTTGCGGTTCCGGCTGGCTACATCTTCCGCATTTGTCTGTAGAGTATCTGCGGATTTCTTCGCTTCATCTGCGTTCTTCTTAGCAGTATCACTGGTTGTCTCGGCCTGACTTACTGCTTCACGTAGCCGATCGAGCTCGGGGTCGGGGGCTATAGAGAGAGCATCATCTAGTTCAGTTCTAGCCTGGGTCCACAGGGTAAGCGCATGGTGTTTCTCGGCGTGTTCCAGTGCCTCTATTGCTGCTTTCCGCTTTGCTTCCGTCACCTTCAGTTCTGCTTCTAACCCTGCTACTTCGTCTTGCGCTTTTTTCTGAGAGGCTACCGAGTCCGCATAGCTAGTCTGCTCCTCCTGGTGATTTAGGTAGAGAGTGAGCACATCGCTAAGGCCATTAAGCCGCGTGACTTCGTTAATGAGCGTGGGGAGTTGTTCCTTCGCCTTTTCTGCCTGGGTCACAGCGTTGCTGGCGGTGTCCACGGCCCTTTCCTCCGTTATCCATAGAGAGAGGGCGGGACGCAGGGTATCGCGCAGCCAGGCGCTACGCTGTTTCAGGCCGATAACCGTATTCAGTTGCGCTTTTCGCCCGGCCAATCTTTCCGCCTCTGCCCGACAGGCTGCCTGCTGGATAGAGAGTGCACTGAGTTGGGCGACGGCATGGAGTGGGCGTAGTTGCTCCAGCTTGCTTTTGAGGTCTACGTATGTCGTGTCTAGCTCCGCGATAATGAGGCGCAGCCGAGCGGCGCTCTCCAACCGGCTTTCGTCTGCCCCCGACGGGAAGCCTTTTGCGATGCGGTCGAAGGCCGACAGGTTTACCAATTCATTAATGGCTGTCTGTCGCTCTAATGGCTTAAGTGACTCCAGGTGCTCCAGCTTTTTTTGCTCCACGAAGCAGGTGTTCCGCAGCCCTTGCGCTGAAAGGTTCAGCTCTTCCGTGATCTGCTTGGTGACCCCTGTAACCGTGGAAACGCGCTCTACTTCTCCGTTCGCTCCCGGAAAGATAAGGCTGGCGGTAGCGCGCCCGCCCTGCCTGCGCGTAACCGAGAAACTGCGCCCTTCTATCGAGAAATCCAGTGTGACTTCTAAAGATTCACAGCCATAGCGAATCGCCTCTTGAGCATTGGTATCGCCCACAGTGATGCCATACAAGGCATAAAAAATAGCCTCGAACAGGGTAGACTTCCCGGCTTCGTTGCGCCCCTCAATGAGCAGAGTGCCCGACTGAGGAAACGTGAGGTCAATAGTCTCTATTTGCTTGAAATTAGTAGCCCGCAGACGATGTAGAAGAATCATAATAATAGCTCCGTTAGATGGTCGAACCGGCCCCACCCGGCGCGATACTCTGGTACGCCCCCAGTAGCGCTTCGCGGGCGCTATTGAGCACGCGGGTTTTGTAGGCCGCTGCCGCACGCTCGCTATCAGTGGCAGATTCGCCAGGGAGCGCTTGCTGCAGAAGCATAGCTACCACCGTTTCGATCTCGGTTTCAATATCCACGCCGCCCGATCCGGCAGGCAACTCACTATTGTCATAGCGAACAATAAGTTCGTCGGTCTGCATTTCAATGTGGAAGCAGCGGGCCGCCCCGAAGCGCCGCGCCGCGTCTGTATCTAGCTGGTGGAATAGGCTCTCGTCTATCGTGCCACGCAGGCGCACCCGAAGCATGAGGCACAGGGCTACATCGGCTCCCGCGCTGGTTATCGCCTCAGTGATAGCCGTCTGCACATAGTCTATGGCGGCGGTCGCACTACCAGTGAGCGAACTATCCGCGCACGCGGCTTGAAGCGCTTCGCCGCTGATTTCCAGAGTTATCATGGGCTGGGCGGCGAACTCGTGCCACTCTAGCTGCGCTTTCGCGCCGGGCTGCAGGCTTACAAGTGCGCAACCGGTAGGGAGCCTCTCTTCACCCCAGTCCATACGCTCCGTGGCACCTGGGTTCAGGAGCAGGGCACCGCTATCCAGATACGTGAAGTTACGCGCATGGAGATGGCCTACTGCAATGAGGTCCGCACTCAGTCGATTCAGGTTACTTTTTAAGAGAATGGGTTCTGCGGCAAGTGGAATCTGCCAGCCTTCGACCCCATAGTGCAGAAGCGCAATTTCTATTGGTGCTGTCCGCTCCGCGTCCAGCGAAGAGCTACCTTCCAGTGGGCACTCGTTAGCGGTCTTGCTGAAGCTGTGGCTCTGGCCGCGAACGCGCACGGAAACCGACTCGCCACCTATAGTGAGCTGAACGGTTATGCTGTCCCAGTCGTCATCGCGCCGCAGAAGATGCAGGCCATTCAGTTCCGCCATTTCGTGCAGGGGGACCATACCGCCATCATAGCCAGGTAGTCTGGGGCTGTCATGGTTGCCACAAATTGCTACGCAGATAATGCCTCCCTCATGCAAGCGTCGGAGCTGACGCGCCACAAAGGCACGATCGCTGTTGCGCGGGTCGGGGCGGTCAAAGAGGTCTCCTGCAATGAGAAAGAGCTGTGCCTTTTCCTCTAACGCCACGGAAACAGCGTGTGCGAATCCTGCTTGAAGCGCCTCACGCCGCTCATGCAAGCGATCCGGGCGTAGACGCGCATAGTAGGTTCCTAAATGGTTATCGCCGGTAACTACGGCTTTTATGGGTGTGTTCATGATTAGCGGACCATATGCAGGCGGCAGGGAGCAGCATCTATAGAAGTGAGAACCGGGCGAGATAGTGAGGCGAGGCTGACAATGGCCTGGCCCGGTGCCAGGCGCGGCAGGCGCTGCCATAGGCTGTCATCTACGCCGCCCACCATACGGCGCAGCCGGGTGACTACCCCCTGGTCGGAGATCTTATGCAGAATAAAGTTGTTGACTAGCCCCAGAATTTCATCAGGCAGATGCTGCGGTAGCTGCGTAATGAAGCAGAGGCTCAGCCAGCGCTTGCGTCCTCGCTTGGCGATGCGCTCTACCTGAGCGTGTAGAATCGGCATCTGCTTCAGGCGTTTGTCAGAGAGAAACTCGTGTGCCTCTTCGATCATTACGACTACCGGAGTCGGGTCCTCGTCCATATCCGCCGCTGCTCTATAGCGGAGGTCTTGCTCAGCCTGTACAGACCGCAGCAGTTCAGCAATAACCAGGTTATTGACTAAGGGAGAATCAGAGTCCGACAGGTCTACGATAGTCACGCGACCCGGCTGAAGCATCTCAGCGGCATCCAGCCGCTGGGCCGCTTTATTGTCAAATAGATTCAGGCGCTCGATACGTCCGATCTGCCCTTGTACTTTCCGCCAGGAAGGATAGCTGGTTTCTTTGTTGCCTTCATCTTTAACAATCCTGTCAAATTCGGTACGATGGGCTTCAAACTCGGGGGATTTCAGTTTTACCGGTGAAATTTCCTTATCTTTGTTTTGAACCATATCCGCAATGCAGCGAACTACATCGTATACATGGCTCATACGCATCTTGGGATAGCCCTCATCGAAGATATCTAGCTTAGCGGTGGCATAATCAATATCGTTGGTGTTCCAGATTTTAAGGTCTTCCAGCAATCTGGCAGCAACTGTGATTGCTTTTTGAAAGCGTTCTTTCTGGGCGTCGTTCAGATCGAATATCTCCTCAGCGGCAAAAGGGGAGATGTTGCAGAACTGGGGGGAGAACGCACGGACATCGGGGTGACCAAAGCTCGTCGTCTCCCGGCCTACCAGGTACAGAATATGTGTGTCGTCCACGCCTTCCGGCGCAAGACCGCGAGCTTTTAAAGCAGTTGTCATCTTCTCGCTGTCAGTAGGCTCATTGATGGCCGTATACTCGCCCTCGGTATCCAACAGAATGATAGACGCGCCTGATTTTTGTAGTTCTGCAATAGAGCGTGCCACTGTGGTGGACTTACCACCGCCTGTGGTTCCTAAGATTGCCAGATGGCGCGGCAGTACCTGCTTCTGGGATAGGGGAAACGAGATCGCCAGGTCTTCGTGCCCGAAAGCGATACCCAGACGCACATCGCCACCGATGCCCCAGAACTTGCTGATCTCTTCATCAGTGAGCGCATAGACCGGGCTATTAGGCAGAGGCCGGAACCGGTGGGGCTGAACCGCTCCACCCCGCTCCTCACCTGCAATCTCGACCAGCACCAATCCGTGGTGCTCCGGTAGGAAGAAACCTCCGCGCACAGCGGTAGCTACCAGCGGTACGGCATCCGCCCGAATACCATCTGGAATTGTGTAGGGGCCGCGCACCACGGTTCCTAGGTACGTACGCCCATCGCGGCTGTTGATTCGCACACTCGCCTGGTTCGGCAGGCGTTCCAGGCGATCTTTGGGAACAACGACCTGTATCAGAGTGTCGTCGCTGGTGGGGGTGTCGAACAGGGTCCAGCCCGCTGCGCTCACTGCTTCACTGGCGGGTACAAATGCGCCACCATGTCGGGCAGCATCCGCCTCTATATCAGGAATAATAGTGTCGAATACACGGCGCCCCTGAACTCCATTGGTATTATCTAGTGTAGTTTCCGTATCCATTTTCTATTTCTTTCATTGATTGGTAAAAGGATTTAGCCGTGGCGAGTCTCACGCTCGCCCAGGTACTGTACGGGGTAGCCCGCTCTGGCGTAGGCGCCACTAACACTGCTGGCGAAGCACGAGGCATCGAAGGCGCTCCGGCAGGTCAGATCGGCGATATCGATGAGCATGGGAAAGCCCCTCAGGGGTTGCATGACACTGTCTGCAAGGGCGAGGCTGGCCGCAACATGGGCATAGTCGCGGTGGGCATAGAACATCTGCGCTGGGGCATATGAAGCCGCACGGTACACGCCGTATACGATATGGGGAAGTACCTCACTCAGAAATTTCTGAAGTTGAGTACGATCAGCTACAGGGCCCGAACCACGGGTCAGCTTTTCCAGGTTAAGCGTATCTTCTATGGTTCCTAATAGGGCGTACTCCAGAGGGAATAGCGCATCGCCGATAGTGCGAGCAATACGGTCAGTCGGTGCTGAGGGAATGTATAGCCATTTTTTATGGTCTAAAAGTAGAGTACGTAGTATTTCCGTGGAAGCGCCAAATAGGGTTCGTGATCGGGAAAACAGTAAGGATAGTGGAATTGGGTTACCGTGCCCCATACGCCAAACTGCATCGGAATGATGGAGCAGGGCGGCACGCTCGGCATATTCCATTAAGCCGCGCCGCATAAGCTGCGAGGTTTCATCGTGGCTCTCCGGGGCATCGGCACTCTCGCGGCGCATGCCGCGGGCTTCCAGTAGCGCAATAGCCTCTTCTAAAGGATCATCGAAAGTCTGACGTATATCTCGCCGATACATGCGCTGGAGCCAAGTGCCCGATGCACCCTGATAGCGCACCAGCGATACACCGATCTGTGCCACGGTGAGCAGCAAGCCATCGTGAGCCACCACGGTCCCATCGCAGCACTCCGTGGCGCCATTGAAGAGCAAAGAGTTATGAACATACGCCAGGTCCGCTGGCGTTATCTTGAAGAGCCCGGCGTTATCCGGACTGGTTCCCTGCCCTGCCATTTCGCTCAAGCGCTCCTGGATTAACCGACGCATAGGAGGATGCGTGCGCTCTTTTTGCTCCACAGATGCCGCTACTTCAGCTTCCAGGCGCTCATAAAGGCCGTTTAAGTCGTGGCCTTGCTGCCACGACGTAATATCCAGCAAACCATCTAGCGGTTCGCCAAACGCCTTTTCTAGTTCGTCTTGTGAAGAGTGAGGTGACATTGCTTTATTTTTCTTATGTGAATTATTCGTGGCAAAGCGTGTCAGTGCGACAGAATTTTGAAAAAATACATACTTACAGCCTCATTCGGTGTAGCAAAGGATGGCGAATCTGTGGGGCATTCTGCAATAGCCTCTGCGCTTCTGCATATATCTCTGCCACAGATAAGGGAAGTGGGTATGAGTTTTCAGAAGCTATGGAATGAGGCGCAAGAAGAAGGCAGGCTAGCGCATCTGCTTCCACCTCTGCGCTCTCGCGCCTTGGAGCATCGCGGCGGTAGAGATGGGTATGGAACTGAAAGTCTGCGCGACGCAGGGCGGCATCAAATCGCTCGCCGAGATTGGCGGGGCGCTCTCCATCTAAAACGGCGATTATATTGGGCCCAAGACGCCGGATACAGTCCTGGCGCGGCAATAGATGGTGCAGTAAAAAGTGCGCGGCCTCGTGAACGAACGAAAAGTGCTGCTCCATCACCTCATCGCGCTCATCGGCTAACAACAGGGCCTTACCTCGGAAGGCCAGGCATGCACCACGCAGAGGACGGCCCGCCTCTAAACTATCGGTATCGAGCAGTAACTGTAGGCCAGGGGGGAGGTGTCCTGCGCCCTGAAGCGCCCACCGACACGCTGCGCCGATACACAAGTTAGGGACAGAGACGCAGGCGACGGGAAAGTATCGCTCCAGCATCTTGGGGGAGAGAGACTCGCTTGCGTTTAGCTGGCAAATGGCACGAATACGTTGCGCGTCGTCTCTACGCTTTTTGAGACACTCAGCCATAGACATGCTGATGGCTTCGTAATCACTCATTATCTGCACCTTCTTGCGGTTCTTCGATATCATTCGCATCACGGGCGGCAATGAGAATGCCACCGCTCTGCCAAGCAGGGCGCTCAGATAGGGAGGGTGAAGTAGAGGCAGTAGTTTGAGCGAATGTATCCAACACTTGTATGGTTCGTAGCAGCGAGAGCAGTGCATCTGGCTCACAGCCGCAGTATTCGGCAATTACTTCACTGTCCTGAACAAACTGTTCCTCACGAGGGAGCTTGCATAGGGCGAGGCGGTCCAGACCCACAAGAGTCGTTCCGATTTGTATTGCTTGCTCTAAGGGAGTGATGGCATTCGCCTGCTGTAAGCGTTTCAGCGCTGGTGCTAGCGTAGGAGAGTCTGTTTCATAGGATAGTGCGCTTGCCAGGCGCGCTCTTACACGCGCTGCTAGCGTTTTCTCGTTATTTTCCATCAAGAGTTTTCTCCTGTACATCTGTAAAGCCTATAAGAAGCTGGCGAAGCGTGGCACTAGCGCGGGTGACTCGTTTCTTAATGCGGTCGCGGTGTCGTTTCATCTCACTGCGCTGCTCTTCTAGGGAAAGCGTATGCGCCTCATAGAGTTCGACAAATGCGCCGACCGTTAAGCGCCCTTCAATAGACAGCAAAAACAGTGCTCTATCTCGGGGATCGGGTAGAGTTTTCTGGAGCCAGGTTTGTACATCAGGACGGAACTCGTTGCGCTCATCACGTCCAGCAAAAAGAATATGAGCAATAGCTTTGCTTTCTACCTCATCCTCATCGCTGGCAAAGAGTGATTCGGAAAACGGTTCCTGCTGTAAGATATCGAGGGATATGATGTTGTAGCGCTGCTCCGCTCTGGTCTTATCTATCAGTTTATTGCGGGCAATAGTAAAAAGAAATGTTACCAGTGTAGCACGCGTCGGATCAAATTTTTCTGGATGCATTATGAGGACAAAAAAGGATTCACTGACGCTGTCTTCAATATCTGTTATAGATGATGTAGAGAACCTATCTTTTATAAGATTTAGGATTCTAGGTGCAAGAGCATCAAATAAACGGTTGAAAGCTGTAGTATCCTTTCCATTGCGCCAATTGTCCCATAGAGTCAATATATCTTCTCGTTCCACTGCCTCCTCATTATAGGTTTGTATAGTGTTATTCCTTCCTGATGCACAGGAAGGCGAAGAGTGCGTATGTTGATTATAAGCTGAAAGTCTCAGACTAATTGAATCCATCATTCTACTTTATATTCGTCACGCAGATGCGTTGTGCGACAAAAATGTAAGCGAAAGATTGCTGTAGCAGCATCTGAGGTCCCCGCAGGCGTGCAGGCGATTCCTGTACTGCTTACCGTTGGGGGCATAGCGCTCTATCAGCGCAAGAAGAAAGCCGCGCAGAACTAATAGCCTCCGAGCTTTTCGGCTTCTACTCTAAAAACCCGCCCGCTTGAGATTGTCTCATGCAGGCGGGCTTTTTACTATGATTTTTGCTCCGCTATTCCAAATTATCCCTGGATTGTAACGGAGCGTGTAACGATAGATTTGTACCCTGGAAAGACTCAGCCTCTGTAACGGAAAGGGAGCAATTCCATGGTACGCATTTCTCGAACTCATAACACTGCCGCAGGTTTTACGCTCATAGAACTTCTGGTGGTCATCGCTATCATTGCTATACTTGCCGCGATTCTCTTTCCTGTGTTCGCGCAGGCAAGAGCCAAAGCGCGGCAAGCCGGTTGCCAGAGCAACCTGAAGCAGCTGGGGCTTGCCCTCAAGATGTACGTTCAGGACTACGACGAAACCTGGCCCAGCGGCAATAGCGTGGCGGGGGGCACGGCGGGGCAGAATGGGTCTGCCGGTCAGAACTTCGGCTGGCCCGGCTGGGTGTCTAATCCGCTGAGGCCCTACACCAAGAATCAGCAGATCTATCGGTGTCTTAGTCAGCCGGAAACAGCCTTCATAGACCCCTGGAACGGGGGCACGGCGACCACGAATGGCATGAATGGGGTCAGCTACGCCTACAACTATCAGTCCCTGACTGCTGTTACCGAGGCGGCGCTCCCCGAACAATCCAGTGCGATAGTCATGGGCGATAGCGGTACCGCCTGGTGGGATGGTCGCTATGAAAATACGGTGTTTGGCTGGCGCGCACGAGACTGGGCCTGGCACACGGCCAAGAACTACAAGCTCACCGAGTTCCATTCGCAGAAGAATAACTTCCTGTTCGCCGATGGCCATGTAAAGACCGCTGGCTGGGACAACCTCAAGTGGCAGAACCTGGCCGCCCAGATTCAGCCCGGTTGCAATGCCTACGATCAGCCGCTCTCCTACGTGGTCCCGGATAACTCCTGTGGTCCCTTTTTCCGGGACTGAGTCAGAAACGGAAACGAAGAAGGAAATGATTCGCTTACACTCTCTAAGAACCCTGATAGTGCTCGGCCTGATGGCGCTGACCACTACCATTGCCCACGCCGATGAAATTTACTCCAACTTCGGGCCGGGAAACACGAATACGAACAATAGCGGCTGGGGGATAGTAGGCGCTCCCGCTATTAGCTATGAGCAAGCCATCGCGGGGGCCTTCACTCCCACGCAGAACTTCACGCTGACCAGCTTCGATATCTCCGCCTGGCATGCCGCAGGAACGAACTCCTACCTGTTTTCGATTGTGGCCGACAACGGCGGGCTGCCCACAGGAGCCGTACTAGTCTCCCCGTTTAGTGGCGCCATCAACGGCACTTTCGTGACCCCGGCCATTAGCTCGTTTGCCGCTACTGGCTCACTGCTGGCAGGCCAGAAATACTGGCTAGTTATGGCTCCAGGAGCGGAGGATGCCGTGGGGCTATGGAATTGGAACACGATTGGTGCGATGGGCAATGCCTATAGTCATCAAGGAGGACCCTGGTTCAATGACCCCCAGGTGGCACCTCGATTCCGCATCAACGGCACCCCGGTCAGCGTTACCACCAATCTGACCCCAGAAGTTCCGGCAGGTGTGCAGGCCATCCCCGTGTTACTCGCGGTCGGCGGTATGGCCCTCTACCAGCGTAAGAAGAAAAGCGCCTGAGCATCGTCTCGGTCCACAGGGATGCACCCGGCTATCCCAGAGAAGCCGGGTTTTTCACTGATAAAAATACGGGTTTTTTGTCTCTATCTACTGATTTTCAAAAAATAATGTTTGTCTTATTGACTTTGTGGGAAAACTCTAAGTAAGATAGCTCAACAAGGAAGCGTCTGCTTTCTGCAAAAAAGGGAGTCTTTTCTATGACAGCGCATCGCACTCTCACTCGCGGCATCGGTGCCGCTTTTGCTCTGGTTGCTCTGATCACTGCTGCTCAAGCAGATGAAGTCTACTCGAACTTCGGGCCGGGGGACACTTTCAATATCAGCACCGGTTGGACCGTGAGCACCGCCGGTTCCCCCGTAGGGGGTAATTTTTCTGTAGCGGGTATGTTCACGGCGAGTCAGAACTTTACGCTGACCAGCTTCGATATCGCCGCATTCCATGTCAGTGGGTTGAACTCGTATCTGTTCTCTATTGTGGCGGACAACGCGGGGCTTCCCACGGGGGCAAGCCTCTTCTCCACAAGCGGTTCCCTCGCTGGTCCTGCCAGTGTCAACTCGTATTCGGCTACCGGTTCTCTGCTGGCAGGGAATACCTACTGGCTCGTCATGCAGCCGGGTGGCAATGATACCTGGGGAGCGTGGAACTGGAACACCACCGGAGCGACGGGTTTCGCGAATTCAGGGAATGGAGGCGCAACCTGGGGCGCGAATGGTAGTACTTCTCCTACATTCCGTATCAACGGTAGACCCACAGGCCGCACACCCCTGACCCCAGAGATGCCCGCTGGCGTACAGGCGATTCCTGTACTCTTAGCCGTTGGTGGCATGGCGCTCTATCAGCGCAAGAAGCGCACAAGCTCCACCAACATTTAAGCTGTTTCACTTCTACTCTAAAAGCCCGCCCGCTTGAGATTGTCTCTTGCAGGCGGGCTTTTTATTGCGATTTTTGCCGCGTGGTTCCAAATTATCCCTGGATTGTAACGGAGCGTGTAACGATAGATTTGTACCCTGGAAAGACTCAGCCTCTGTAACGGAAAGGGAGCAATTCCATGGTACGTTTTTCTCGAACTCATAACGCCCGCGCTGGCTTCACACTTATCGAGCTTCTGGTGGTGATAGCCATCATCGCGATATTGGCCGCGATTCTCTTCCCTGTGTTTGCACAAGCTCGTGCCAAAGCCAGACAAGCCACCTGCCTTAGTAATATCAAGCAGATCGGCCTCGGCTGGGCCATGTATATCCAGGACTATGATGGCACTGTTCCCCCGCCTGTCTCCCCGCGCAATGGCGTTAATGTCGATTTTACGTACTTGTTATGCCACTACACGGCAGCCACGAACACCTGGGATATGTCCAACGGTTTCCTGGGGCCGTATCTGAAAAACGATCGGATCATGTACTGCCCGGAGCGCCGCACCTACAGTGGTAACCCGAAGCCGGATATGAGCTTCGGCTACAACTATCTGTATCTGAGCAAGGATGACTTCACTGCTGCGGTGAGCGAGTCGGAGATCGAGGCGCCCGCCGAAACCCTGGTGATCGCGGATAGCGAGAACATAACGCCTGCTTCGATAAACGCTCCCTCGTTCTGGATAGTAGGACCGGCCACAGGCCAACCAACGGTTATCGGGCGGCACAATGGCTTTGCGAACGTGCTCTGGGCAGATGGGCATGCCAAAGCGAAAAAGGTAGACTTTCCGACGCCTACCCAGGGCCTGATTGATTACAAAGCCAGCCAGATCGGCGACCTCGTGAATCCGAACTTCCCCTTACCGGAACAGCTTTCTGCACCAGAGATAATTCGGTCACTCCCCAATGCCGGGCAAACTACTACTTTATGCTGGTCAAGCCCCAGTAAACCGGCACGTCATCCTCAGGAATCCAAAAGAAAAATGCAAAGGAAAACGAACTTGGGCGCCCTGGCTGCTCTCAGCCTTCTAGCCCTGACCACTACTGCCCACGCCGATGAAGTCTACTCCAACTTCGGACCGGGAAACACCTATTCCAGCGGTAGCTCCTGGTTCCTTCTCGGTACCAACCAGGGATTCGGCGGCCAATCCCTTGCCGGTTTCTTCACCCCGGCGCAGGACTACTCGCTGACTTCCTTTGAGATCGCCGCTGGCCATGTTAGTGGCACGAACTCGTATCTGTTCTCGCTGGTGGCGGATAGTGGCGGGCTGCCCACGGATGCGGCAGTTGTGGCTCCATTCAGCAGCACGATCACAGGCACTTTGAATGCGCCTGGTATCAACTCGTTTTTGGCGAGCGGTTCGCTGCTAGCGGGCCAGAAGTACTGGCTCATTATGGAACCGGGCACCAATGATACCTGGGGAGCCTGGTTCCAGAATACGACCGGGGCAGAAGATTTCGCTGTCAATCATAACCTTGGTGGCGGCTGGCAGCTCGCCTCCACGAATAATGGCTTGCTCCCTACCCCTGTCTTCCGCATAAACGGCACGCCCACGAATGTTACGGCGCTAACCCCCGAGGTTCCGGCAGGTGTACAAGTGATTCCTGTGCTCCTGGCTGTAGTGGGCATGGCGCTGTACCAGCGTAAGAAGCGAACATGCTCCGCCACTATCTGAGCATCGCGCGATCCGACTACCCAGGAATCCGCCCGCGTGAGATTCCTCATAGGGTGGGTTTCTTTCGTTCTACTAATAGTACTATTTCCCAGTAATTATGCCTGGTTGTAAAAAAGAATAGCTGGAAATTAAGACTCTCTTATTGACAGAAATATGCTTTAGCATTTACTATGGCCCAAATTGGGTCGCCGATGGCGGCGCCCGGAAATGGCTCTCCCATGAAAAACACTCGCTCAGTTTTCCTCAGCTCTCTCACTGCGCTTAGCCTCATGGCACTGACCACGGCAGCCTACGCCGATGTTATCTACTCCAACTTCGGAGCAGGTGACACCTATAGCCTGACTGTGAACTATCCTGTCTACGGGCCTAATACGGGTATCAGTACAGATAGCCAGTCCGAAGCGGCGTTTTTCACCCCCACGCAGAACTTCACGCTCACGTCCTTCGAGGTCGGAGTCCGGCACCTGCTTGGTCCGAACTCGTTTCTCTTTTCTATCGTGGCCGACAATGGTGGCTTGCCCACCGGCGCGGCAATCGTTTCCCCGTTCAACACATCGCTTACCGGCACCATGGCGACACCCGCCATCGATTCGTTCTCGGTGACTGGCTCCTTGCTGGCGGGGCAGAAGTACTGGTTAGTCATGGAGCCAGGAACGCCGGAGAGTCTGGCCTGGTGGGGCGCGAACACCACCGGGGCTATGGGAGTCGCCATACAGAGCAACGGAGACCCCTGGATACTCGATGGCGGTCGGCTTCCTTCCCCCGTGTTCCGCATCAATGGCAGACCCACAGTGCCCACGAACCTGACCCCGGAAATGCCCGCAGGCGTACAGGCTGTGCCGATATTGCTAGCCGTTGGGGGCATGGCGCTCTATCAGCGCCGCAAGCGCTCCGTCTGATAGAGCAGCACAAAATCATAAAGCACAGCCCGCCCGGCTTCTGCCAGGCGGGCTGTCGCTATTCCAAATTCTGGATTAAACTGAGCCTATGCCCAGATACCGCCTTGCTATTGCCTCTGATCATGCCGGAGTCGCGTTGAAAAAGCGCCTCCTGGCCGAGCTGGAGGAGTTGGGGCACACCACGCGAGACTTAGGGCCGGACAACGAGACTTCGGTAGACTATCCCGATTTCGCCCACCCATTGTGTCAGCTCGTGGAAACCGGAGACGCAGACCTCGGGATACTGATCTGTGGTTCCGGCACCGGTATGACCATCACCGCCAACAAGCATGCGAAAATCCGCGCCGCCAACTGCTGGAATCCGGAGATAGCCCGGCTCGCCCGCGCCCACAATGATGCCAATGTGCTGTGCCTGCCCGCCCGCTTTATCAGCACCGAGGAAGCCATTGCTATCCTGAAAACCTTCCTCTCCACCCCTTTTGAAGGCGGTCGCCATGAGCAGCGCGTGGCAAAAATCGGGACGTGTTAGACAGGCTCCTGCCTGGCCCCAGCATAATAGGGGACTATTCGTAACTACGTAACTAGAAGGAACTTACGGGCCGCGCTACGTGAATCTAGTAGGAATGGAAGACTGTCGTGGCGGCGATGGAGTACGGTGATATTTGTGATAAGCGAAATGGAAAGGAATATTGGAGCCTTGCAATACAAACAGCTCCTTGCCTTTGCTCTAGGTAAGAACTTGTGCGTCGCGGGGCAGAGTGTGCATGACAGTGTAGACGAATACATGTTTAGCAGGCTTGGTTACAGCGAAGAGCAACTGGCAGAGATAAAAGCATACTACAACCGGCATGATCCTCCCATTCCCGTATTGAGTCCTGCAGAAGATCTTACAAGCATCCGTGGTCAGTTCAAAATGCTGTGTGGTTATGCATACCCGTGGTTTTACGATGCTGCTGGTTTGGCACTATCCTTTCTACAAAGCCACCATAAGTCTGGCACTACTGAAGAATGGGCTGCGATCACGAAGGGCAACCTCTACAAGTAAACTCGCTTTAATTTTGCCCGGCGGAATGCCAGATACAACTTTCCGTTGGTCGGACCCTCTCACGTCGGGGCGCTTGAAGGCTTGGAGGTGGGTTCCGAGGTCTGCGTGTATTCCAGATACAGGGGCATCTCCTCTATCACGACAGTCTTTTTGTTTTTTTCTTCTTTTGTTATGTCAAGGGATACGCCGGCCAGAGTGATCTTCGCGCTTTTTCGCAGCTCCGCCTGCTCCTGTCCCGGTGTCAGCCCCTCGGGTAGGGGCTCTATCGCCTTGCCATTGGGCAGAAAGACACGGCCCCGCGTGGCGGTCTGAAGAGCGCGGATGACCGGATAGAAGGGCATGGGGCAGTAAGACATGGAGTCTTGCGCCACGGGGACGCTCACCGGAACGTAGGCGACCAGATCGGAGCGAGTCATCTTGGCCAGGCCCTTATCTTTGATGGTGGCGTTGTGACTGCCGTGATGGCCCACTTTATAAAACGCGACACGGGCTAAGAGATTCTCCATAAGTGTGCGCGGGTGGGGAGCGGTAGCAGGATCGGCGGCGGGCAGATTTGCCTCCTCCGCGAGAGGGTCGCATTGCCTCCACTCCGTAATATCGTGCCAGGAGAGCCAGTTCCCTACCTGGGCATCACCGGGGAAGAGGAGCATCTTGTCCGTATCAGGCTGGTCGAAGGCGAGCACGAAGCTGGTGTTGTTCGTGAAACCGCCAGCCCGCAGCCCCAGGCTGGCCGCACCGTAGAGCCAGTCATCGTCTATCTTGCGCCAGGTATCTTTCGAGTTCTCGTAGGTCGCTTGAAAGAATCCACCGGAGAGTGCCGCATCCCACTCCAGGCGTAGCGCAGGGGCGAATGGGGAGTAGCAGTCGTCGCTGTCTCGCAGGTCGGAGTCGGGCAAGGTCTCACTGGCCAGAATCGCCGAGGCCGCTGCGGGCAGTCCCTTATCGTCGCTCAGGGCAAAACTAGGAGCCGGGCCGGTACCGGTGTCTATATCCATGCCATGGTCGCGATAGGA
This sequence comes from Armatimonas sp., assembly GCA_049840835.1. Taxonomy (GTDB): domain Bacteria; phylum Armatimonadota; class Armatimonadia; order Armatimonadales; family Armatimonadaceae; genus JANLTX01. The sequence continues at coordinate 838,015 of JASGJG010000003.1, forward strand.
GTACATCACGCCAGGCTCCTCATCAGGATCTACGATCAGCTGTTCTATATAGGGCACGTTGTGTTTGTTGAGCTGGAGCGGGCGGGGTGGGCCGAGCACATAACCATGCGAATTGGTCCCGGGCAGCCGGAACACATCGCCGGGATAAAAATAGCGCGGTGGGTTGGGGCTGAGGCTCCGAATGAACGTCATGGTCTCGCTCATAGTGTTCGGGTTGTCGGCCTCTCCCAGGTCTCTGGGCACGGGGAGCACCTCGCGAGACCTTGCCCGCTCCGCCGCATCTGTCAGGATAGTGCGCAGCCGCTCCACACTTTTGATTTCATCGCTTTCTTTGGTAGAGTCGCTCCAGGGCAGGTAGAGATTGTCTATGGTGAAATCTCGCCAGATATCCCAGGCATCCTGAAACCCGCTGATATGGTCGTAGTGCTGATGGGTTATCACCAGGATATCCAGGTGTCCCCCCGTGACCACGCGAATGTTCTCTGCAATCTCCCGAGAGCGCTTCGCTCCGCCCGGCGTCGCTATCGCGGAGCCGCAGTCGATCAGCAGGTAGCACGGATTTTCCGACTGACCGGGGCGTGGAAAGGCCAGCAGAAAGCAGTCTCCCAGCCCCTGAGAGTAGAGGCGCACGCGAATCTCATTGGAACCGGGTTGTAATCGGGCGGTAGGGTCAGTGGGTGTTTCAGGCTCAGGCATAGGATTCTCTCACTTCCGGCTCAAGGGCGGTGCAGCAGGGCAAACGGCTCCTTGGTCTCCAGTTTCTTCTTGGCTTCCTTTTCCGCCTTTTTCTTGAGCGCCGCCGCGATGTCTTCGGCTCGGCAGTTGCAAGAGGAAGCGCGCATGCCTTCACGGTCGTAGGTGCGAGTGGCTTTCCAATCTGCCGGGAGGTTGACCGAGGAGTACTCCGCCGCCTTATCCGCATCCGCGCTGGCGCCCAGCAGATACGTGCGCTGCTCTGCCTGGCGGGGGGTATTGTGAGCCCGCTTGCGAATGGCATAGCGCACCGCGAAGCTATCATCGTCCATGCTCACGATGAGCGTAATGCCTCCCCGAAACGGATAGGGGAGCCCTTTTTCCTGCCCCTTTTGCTCCTGGATAATCTCTACGACCAGCTCGGTCAGGAACTCTCCACTCGGTCCCACGCGGCGTGCGGGCCGCATATTCGTCACTTCAAAGTTTTGTGAAAGATCGATGCCTTCGAAGATCGTCTGGATATCCTTGTTGTGTTGTTCTTTTTTCAGATAGTCGTGTAGCTTGGCTTGAGCAGTAAGAGTGCGCTCAAAGATATCTTCTCTCGGTGCGCCGGGTTTCCACTTAAGGAGCAGGCGGCGCGCCAGACGTAGGGCTCGTCTTTCCTCCCTGGTTGTCGGGTCCTTATCATCGTCACTCTCTACATTGCTGTCAGCCGCTCTGGGAAAGAGGCTGGCATTGATGTCTTGCGGTGGGGGAGACCAGCGCAGGGTTTCCTCGGAGAGAGTACGCACTTCGCGGGGATAGATGCCCCATTTACGAAACGCCTCGATAAATGCCACACGATAGCGCCGGAGGTCTTCGGGCACCAGGTCGTAGTCTGCCGTGATAAGCGCGCGCAGGAACTCTCCGAATGTGATGTCTACGGGTGGGGTATAGTCCATGGCCCGAATGCACATACGCAGTACATGGCGGGCCGAGCGCGCGGCTTCGTCGGCCATGCGGTTCACCAGGTCCGGGTGCAGGTCACCGTCCGGCAGAATCCCCGTGCCGCCCGTGGCAATGCGCCGCAGGTCACGGATTCTATCTTCGTAGATACTCAGATAGGCATCGAACACAGCGGCGACCAGAAACGAGCCCCGGCGATGCGGTTCCATCTCCCGTGCCAGATCGGAGGGATTCGCCTTGAACCGTCGCCACTCCATCACGGTCTCTTCATTGAAAGCCACTTCTTTTTCGGCGTTCTCGGTGTTTTGGGCTTTCGATACCACATAGCCCAACGCATCCCGCAGGGCGGAGCGCCGCCCGGTGGCCTGCCCGAACTGGAGCGCGAGCTGCGAGAGCAGGGTGCCAGAATCCAGCTTTCCACGGGTGCGCGCGATCTGATCGTGCAGCAAGGTGGGATAACTGAAGCGCTGAAAGAGCGCTACGATATCCGCGAAGGCCTCATGGAACGCGAACACATCCGGGTTGGTATCGTCGGTGAAGTACACATGCATGCCATCTAAAATGGCATGGGTCATCTCGTGGGCAATAATGTCGTGCGCCAGGCAAGTAAAGACCATGCCGCCCGGATAGATTCCGCCGGGATCGGACTCGTCTGCCGGGAAGTACCCGAAAAGAATAGCCCGCTTCTGCGGCGAGTAGTAGGCGTTCTGCTCCCGAAGAGCATGCGGATAGAGCCGTAGTCGCTGTACGAACAGGTCTGCGGGATTCTTGGGATCATAGCCCGGATAGTTCTCCGCCCGCACATTGTCGCCACTCTCTTCGTTCCAGGTGCGCAGAGGCGACCAGAAGATGGGCCGCCCCAGAGCATCCTCAAAATGCCCAATGGTCTTCATCGCGACTGCGTAGACCATTTGCTGATGGAACATGGGATTGCTCTCCGAGCGCGCCAGCCCATCCTCGGCCAGAACCCAGGGATCGTTCAGGTTCACCGGGGCGTACACGCAGTCGGACGCCGGGTCGACATCGATCACTTCCAGGTACTCGCCTATCGGACCGGGCTGGAGATCCGGCTCGAAGACGACCGGCACGATAATCTCGTTGACCAGTACTGTATCGGTCCGTGTTGCCAGCGATGGGTCGAAGGCATACGCCTTCAAGCGGCGTATTCGTGGCGGCTCTTTCACAAATGGGCGAGATGGTTTTTCGCTCTTCTCCTCGCCTACGGGCATCAGCACAGGAGCCTGGAGAGTCTCCCCGTACTTCGCTAGATAGCTGGCGTTGTCCGCTTTCTGCTGCTCAATCAGCCTATCCCGAAGTGCGGTAGAGAGCTGGGATTGCCGGGAAGGATGCAGTAAGTAGCGCCGAAGGGCACGGGGAGAGACCTTTCGGCGATCCTGCGCCGCCACACGGGCAAGGGCAATGCTCAGGCCGGGGTCTGTGACTGCCAGCACGGTCAGCTCGCTCAGATCGAGACTGAGCTGCCTGTTCCAATCCGGGTCCAGCTTTCCCACCGTTGCCTGCCAGGCCGTGGTAAGCTCCGCCACAAAGCGCTGGAGAGCCGCCGCCCGATTCCCGAGCGGCGCAGGGTCTGCCTGCGGCGCCTCGGCCAGGGTAGGCAGGGTCAGAATACTCCACCAGCTATTGATCGGCAGCGATATCGTGTCGCCGGGGTTTTTCTGCTGCAGCTTCGTGCGAAGTGTAACAACCTCGTCTTTTTGGGGTAGATCTCTCTGCAATAGCTCGGTAGCGTTGGGGATACCCGCACCGAAGCCCCACTTCACCCGATCCAGCCGTGTGACAGCTTTCTCCAGGCACCAGCGAAAGGCGAACGGGAGCAGACTGCCCGGATAGTCTGCCCGCAGCTTGTCTTTACCATGGTGCGAGAGCCAGAGAGCAGCCAGCCCGGCGACGCAGGCGGTGGCAAACGAGGTTCCTGAGCCTGTGGAATAGAGGGCGGCGTTGGGGGCTTGCGTGGGCGATGCTCGCCATACTAGCTCTCCAGGGGCCGTGATGGCTACCGCTTCACCCATGCCCGAGAAGCGCCAGGGGGCCTTTAAAACATTGCTGGCGGAGCATGCGAGTACCCCAGGCACCAGAGCGGGAAACACCACTGTGGGGGCATAGTTCCCTGCCGCCGCCACAAGGATGATGCCCGCCTCCAGCGCCGCCTCGATCTGCGCGTCCAGAAGCGCGGACCCTATCGGTCCGCCCAGCGACATAGAGATCACATCTGCCTTTTGAGCTATCGCTTCGGCAAGGGCCTCGCTGAGATTGGAAAAGCTCAGATGGATCACCGACTCCGACACTCGGAGCGGCAGCAGAGTCGCGCCCGGAGCCACGCAAGAGTCCCATTCCGGTGCGTTCGGATCGCTCGGCTTCTTCTTTATCTTCGTCGCGCTGGTAATCACGCTGCCGGTGCCGGTGCCATGCCCCGGAAAATCCAGCAGGCTGTGTTTTGTCAGAGGGTCTTTCGCATCATCGGTCGGCGCGTCGGTGACAGGATCACGCTCCACAAAGTTCTTGCCGAACTTCTTTGCGACCGGGTCACCTTTAAGCCGCCCTGCCAGTGCCGGGTGATCCGTGTAGCCGGTATCGGGGTGTGCCACCAGGATTCCATCGCCCGGTTTCTTGTTCGCATTCTTAAGCTCCGGGTTCCAGATAGTGTGCGCCCCTTTTTGATTGCCTGTGTCGATCACCTGGAGCTGCTCCAGCCACCAGGATGGGCTATCGTCGCTCTTTTTGACAATCTCGTCCAGGCGATTATGGGCAATCGTCCCCCATAGCGCGAATTGTTGCCGCGCCTCTGTGTCGCCAGTTATGGGTTGGCGAACGCGCAGTAGAAGCTCGGCAGATTCTACAGAAGATTCCGCATCTGGCAACCCCCAAATCTTGTGTAAGTCAGAGTTGCCCTGAGCCAGAGTCATTGGTTGGGAATACTTGCCCCTGTACCAACCGTCTAAATCATTGATTGACGTCCAGGAAACGATGGGATGCGCAGGAAATGCTGATTTTAAAACAGAGAGATAAGATTCTTCTTTGATTTTTACGGCAAATCCCTCTACAAAGGTCTGGTCATTACCGTCAGTAGTTTTGGAGTTGATCAGTAGAAGCTCGACAGATTCTATGAAAGATTCCGCATCTGGCAACCCCCAAATCTTGTGTAAGTCAGAGTTGCCCTGAGCCAGAGTCATTTGTTGGCAATACGTTCCCTGGTAACAACTGCTTGAATCTTTTACTGGTGTCCAGGAAACGATGGGACGTGCAGGAAATGCTGATTCTAGAGTGGAGCGATAAGATTTTCTTTTGATTTTTACGGCAAATCCCTCTGCCATAGTCTGGTTATTATCGTCAGTAGTTTTGGAATGGATAGGATCTGCCATTAGAATGCCTCGATGAATTGCACATTTACTGTACCTTAGCAGATAGCAGATCTTATAATATTAAGAATTATTTTTTATTGTCTAGTTAAAATTTACCGCCTTTGTCTTCTAGGCTACGACCGGCCGATCTCATGGGCTAGCTCTTGAGTCAGCAGTCCCGCCGGAGTCTCGCGGCACCCGGTGGTATTTTGCCCGGCCCAGAGCGGGGAAAAGTCGCCGCTGCCCTGAGCTTCGGCCCGGGTGCGCAAGGGAGTTATAGCCGAGGTCGCCAGGGGAAACGCGGGAACGTTCGCGTTCATCGGGCCCAGCTCTCGTATGTAGCGGTTCACGATGCCGCGTGCGGGTCGCCCGGTAAACAGGTTCGTGATAGCGGTCACGCGCGCAGCCTCACTTTTCAGCGCCGCCCGATGCACCGCACTCGTGGTCGCTTCCGGGCAAAGCAGGTAGGCCGTTCCTACTTGCACCGCAGACGCTCCGAGCGCCAGGGCGGCAGCCACGCCTTTAGAGTCCGCGATACCCCCGGCAGCAATCACAGGGAGTTTCACGGCCTGCACGAGCTGTGGCACCAGAGCCAGAGTGCTTATCTGTGTATTCAGGTCGTCGGTCAGGAACAGGCCCCGGTGCCCTCCGGCCTCTGCTCCCTGCGCGATAATCGCATCCGCCCCATGCGCCTCCAGCCAGAGCGCTTCCTCTACCGTCGTTGCCGAGGACAGGACGATGGCGCCCCAGCGTCGTACACGGGCCAGCAGGTCCGGGACGGGCAGGCCGAAGTGGAAGCTCACCACCTCGGGGCGGAACTCCTCCAGCACATCGGCGGCTTCCGCGCTGAAAGGGGCACGCCCCGGCCCGGCAGGTATCGAATCCGGGTCAATCCCAAATTCGGCATAGTAGGAGGAAAGAATCTCACGCCAGGCGGCTTCTTTTTGAGCATCTGGAGTGGGCGGAGTGTGGCAGAAGAAATTGACGTTTATCGGCCTGGAAGTCTGCGCCCGAATGGCCGCTAACTCCTGGCGCAAAGTATCCAGGCTAATCATGGCGCAGGGGAGCGCTCCAAGTCCTCCTGCCTGAGAGACTGCTACCGCCAGCGCGCTGCCCTGCACTCCGGCCATAGGCGCCTGAAGGATAGGAAGCTCGATTCCGAGCCGCCGTGTCAGTTCTGTCATAAAGACTGTCTTCGCTGCGCTACAGAGTCAGTCCTGCTGGCTATTGAACCTATTCGGAGTTCCGTTTGTAAACAGGAGCGAGCGGGGCTACGAAGCCCCCGAATACCACAACGAATTACAAAGGAACGTAATACGAATGAACCTGCGAACTCTGACTGCGCTGAGCGCACTGTTGACCCTGGGAGCCCTTCTTCCCCTGTCTGCCTCGGCGCAGAAGCCCGACATGGACCACAAAATGGGCGGCAAGATGATGGGCGGGAAAATGGATCACATGGGCAAGAAACCCATGATGGGCGGCAGTGTCTGGCTCTGTAAAGACAGCAAGTGCTACTTCTCTGAGGCCGATGCGAAGAAGATGGGCTACAAGAACAAAATGGGCCACAAGCTAGTCAAGGTCAAGGCCAGCCAGATTCCCGCCGGGTACAAAGATGGCTCGAAGATGATGATGGACGGCAAGAAGATGGGTGGGAAAATGAGCGGCAAGATGGGCAAGATGTAAGCCGCCCGTTTCCGCTTTATCGAGTCGCCCCGGTTCTCTCAGAGAACCGGGGCTACACTCTGGCGCTGGAAGGAGGTCTACGCCGCCCCGCTATACACGCGCGAATAGCCCTGACGCAACCGGACAAAGGAACGTGTGCCACTCCGGCTGCCACCAGGTTCTCCTGACAGAGCTACCCGGTTCGTCAACCCTGTTGATGCAGATATTCAACCGGAAGACGCGCCAGGGAACACCCTGCATCTCGTCGAGGTAGTGGATAGGAACGGACAACGTCGTCTTGTAGCCGACCGGCGCAGTAATCACGCAAGCCGCCTGCATGTCGAACGGCATGAAGTGCTTCCAATCGTCTGATTTGTGTGAGGAACGGATGTTGATCGGCTCGCCGAGATTGCCGGGGCTCATACACACATTCAAGAACTGCTCCCAAATATCGTAGCCCTCTCCCCGGCAGAGAATGTGCTCCGGCCTTGCATCAAGACAAAACCAGATGCTGTCCTGGTTGAGGGGGTTTGTCTCTGGTTCGGAATGGATCGAACCGCCTGTTACATGGACGTCAATATGAACGTGCCGCTCATCATGCCAGACACCAAAATGCGCGATGGCGTTCTGGGCTTCGTCACGAATGTCATGCGATAGGTCGAGCAGGTCGTTATTCCTTTTGGGACACGGATAATAACTCGGCCACGCGCTCGTCTCGTAGCCGATCACCTCTAACGAAGCGTCGCATCCCTTATAGTTGGACCGGATGGTCGTCTCACCGGGTCCTTCCCCATGAAGGAGGATTGGGTCATCGCGATCCAAAGTCACGACGCGGGTATCATCTATGGTTATACCGGGCTGCGGTACGTTGAGACGAAGATCGTTTGCATACCATGCCTCGGCACCGACGATACGGCGATTGCCTGCCCTCAAGTCCATGAAGGGAGCCGCTGGATCAACCGCGTACACCAACCTGTAGTGCAGAAATCGAAGTGGTTCTTTGCGCAGCAGGAAATACAGCATCGGACGCATTCGCTCTCGCCATGCCGCCATAACGTGGGCAGCGGCATAATCGAAATGTGCGGCGAGGTCATCACCGAATCGCCATCCAAGCTGCTCCAGCCGTTCGCAGACGCGTACGTTGTCCACCCACATCGAGTACTCACCACCAGTTCCACCGGCATCCAGCCAGAAGCGTACTGCTTTCTTACTGCCCTCGTCTTCCCTCAACATCTTTAGCGCACAGCGGTTACCATACCAGAGCGAGGACGACATACATCCGGCCAGGCCGAATGTATCGGGGTGAAAATAGGCCATCAAGAACGCCGCTAAACCGCCAAGCGAAATTCCGATGATCCCGGTTGATGCAGGCTCAGGTCTGGTGCGGTAGTGGCTGTCGATATAGGGTTTGAGCCGCTCGGAAACAAACCGGTAATAGCCGTCTAAATTGCCGCCGCTTTCCGCTGGCGTCATATCCTCGATGCGTCCCGGCTTGACAAAGTGAATCGCCACTAAAATGGCCGGGTCGATCAAATCGTCCTGGATTAAAGTGTCATATGTCAGATCGACTTCCAACCCCCGCCTCTCTGACGTACCCGGAAGCACCACGGTACCAGAGAATACGGCCTGACCATCGTTGAAATAAACGACGGGATAATAATGGTCGCTTTGATCATACCCGTCGGGCAAAAGGATATGGATATCGCGCGCCCCTGCTGTCAGGCCAGCGTCATCAAAGTTCTCCAAGACAACCCGGCGGTGAAAAGGCGCGGGCGAGGCTTCCTCACACGTTGCAGACAGCGTTTCATTGCCTCCCTGGCCCTTGTCGATCTTCACGAACTGTACCTCTTTTCCTGGAAGCACTGCCAATCCGCTCACAGCAAACTGGTTTGTCCCTATGTGGTAAATAACGCCGTTGGGAAGCCAGGGATACGGTGTCCGACAATACTCATCAAGGCTTTCACGATCTTAGGTATTAGCTCAAAGCGCGGCGCGAACATTCCAACCAATCCTATCTTAGAGCGGGGATAAATCTTGGCCTGCTGGGGCGCGGCAAGTAGTAATAACAAAGTTTGACATTTCTTGTTATTTTTCTTAAAATAGGGCATGAACGTTTCTCTTACTCCAGAGCTAGATACCTTTGTTCAAGAAAAGGTACGTAGCGGTATGTATGGCTCGGCAAGCGAGGTGCTTCGCGCTGCCCTTCGCCTGCTGAAAGAGCAGGACCTCATTCAACAGACCCGGCTGGACGAGATACGCGCCGGGGTGCGCCGGGGCGCGGAGCAGCTTGGGCGTGGTGAGTTCACCGAATATGCTTCGGTGGACGATCTGGCGGAGGGCTTGAAGGCTGAGTTTCGTACGCAGTACGAGCTGGAGAAGCAGGGACAAAAAACGGCGGTATGAGTACCCCGGCTACACGACGATTCCGTATCTCTGACCAGGCGAAACAGGAACTGTATCAGGTTTGGAAAGATATTCGAGAGCTGAGCGGCAGTCATGATTCGGCAGATGGGGTTGTGGATGCAATTCGCTCCCGGTTTCGCCTGATTCTGGACTTTCCGTTTGCTGGTCGCGCCCGTCCTGAGATAGCTCCAGAAGTACGGAGTTTTGTGGCTCGTGGAGGATACGTGGTGTACTACCGGGTAACCGAGGAGTAAATTGGCACTACCCGCAGGTTACTTCCTACGTCCATTTACTCCCGACGATTACGACGGCGTTATCGAGCTGGGGCGGGTAGCGCTCGACGATATGCCGATGGACGCCGCGACACTACGGCGCATGGACGATAGGCGGGAGCCAGACGAACCCTGGGGGCGCTCGGTGATCGTGCATCATGACTCAGGCCAGCTCCGGGGCATGGCGCAGTGGGGGCAGCACCGGGGCGGCGAGTTCTGCTTTTTCTGGATTGCGGTGCATCCACTCTACCGGGGTCAGGGCCTGGGAGATGCGCTCTATAAAGACATGCTGGCAGGCTGCACACCACTCAGGCCCGAGTCTGTGCATACGTTCGGGCTGGAAAACAATGCCCAGACCCTGGCGTTTTTAAAAGGGCGCGGCTTCACCGAGGTAGCCCGCAACCAGAGGAGCCAGCTTACGCTCGCGGACTTCCGACCAGAGCAGTTCACCGGAGCGCTGGAGAACCTGCAGGCGCAGGGCATCTCTATCGTAGCGCTGCCAGAGATACTGGGAGACTCCGAGACCCACCGCCGCCTGTACGATACGGAGAACGCTGTCTCGAACGATATACCGTCGCCCACGCCCTATGTGCCGCTGCCCTTTGAGCGCTGGGAGCGGAATCTGCAACAGAAGACCTTGCCACAGGGGTACTTCATTGCCGTAGAGCAGAAGAGCGGTGCGTTCGTGGGGGTCAGCGTGCTCACCCACATGCCGGGTGGCAGTGACCTTCATGTCCCACTGACTGGGGTGCTGCCGGAGTACCGTCGGCGGGGAATCGCTCTAGCGCTGAAAGTCCACGCCGCGCAGTACGCGAAATCCAGCGGGGCGCCTGTTATCCACACAGGCAACGCCACGACTAATACCGGAATGCTGGCCATAAACGAGCGACTGGGCTTTCAGAAACTGCCCGCCCGAATTCGGTTTATGCGCCCGCTCCGATAGGTATAATCTGGCTATGCCGCTGCCGAGGTCATTCGAAGTCGAAGGGGGACAGCTCTCCGGGGTGCCTGCCTCGCCCGGCTCGCCCATTCGCGCGTTCAAAGGCATTCCCTACGCCGCCCCGCCCGTGGGGCCGCTCCGCTGGAAGCCACCGCAGCCTGTAATCCCCTGGAGCGGAGTGCGCAAGGCGGAGAAGCCCGGTCCTAGCGCCATGCAGGCGGATACCGGCGCGTTCGGCCCGTGGACGAAAGAATTCATCTTCAGCAACGAAGTCAGTGAGGACTGCCTCTACCTCAATATATGGACCGGCGCCACCAACCCCAGGGAGCGCCGCCCGGTGCTGGTATTTATCCATGGCGGCGGGTTCACCGGCGGCTCCGGCGAGGTCGTGGTCTACGATGGCGAAGCCCTGGCGAAGAAGGGCCTGGTAGTCGTAACCATAAACTACCGGCTGGGGGTCTTCGGGTTCCTGGTGCACCCGGAGCTGACAAAAGAGTCCGAGCATGGCAGTAGCGGCAACTATGCGCTCTTAGATCAGCTCGCCGCGCTGAAGTGGGTACAGAGGAACATAGCCGTGTTCGGCGGCGACCCCAAGCGAGTCACTATTGCCGGGCAGTCCGCCGGGGCATCATCGGTGCACTATCTGCTGGCCTCGCCGCAGGCAAAGGGCGTGTTCCACCGGGCTATCGCAGAGAGCGGTTCGCGTTATGGTCGCCCCGTTCCCCCGCGCGCTCCCGCCGAGAAAGATGGCCTGACCTGGATGAAGGCAAAGGGCGCCGACTCCCTGGCCACGCTCCGAGCTATGCCCGCAGCAGCCTTATTAGGAGGAAACGGGCCGTACTTCAACCCCGTGGCCGATGGCTGGTTCCTGCCCACCGAAGGCGCGTTGGGCTTCGCCAGTGATGTTCCCGTGCTCACCGGGTTCAACGCCGATGAAGGCAGCTCATCCACCACCTACGGCAAGCTGGGCGCAGCTGGCTGGTCGGCGCAGGCCCGGCAGCGCTACGAAGGCAAAGCGGATGGGCTTCTGGCTCTCTACCCGGCCACCACGGATAGCCAGGCCTCCGAGTCTCAGAAAGCGAGTGAGCGCGACCTGAGTGTTGTCTCCATGTCGCTCTGGGCGCAGTCAAGGGCCCGCTCGTCTCGCTCCAGGAGCTTCCTCTACTACTTCGCACACCCCATACCCTGGCCCCAGCACCCGGAGTTCGCCGCGTTTCACACCAGCGAGGTGCCCTATGTGTTTAACAACCTGCGCTTCTTAGACCGCCCCTGGGAGCCTGCGGACCATAAACTGGCGGATGTAATGTCATCGTACTGGGCCAACTTCGCCGCCAAAGGCGACCCGAACGGCAAGGGCCTGCCCCGCTGGAATGCCTACTCAGACAGCTCCCCGAATATCCAGCGCCTGGATACCGCCATTACCGTGCTGCCCCTGCCCGAAAAGCCTAAATGGGACTTCTTCACCGGGCTGCTGCAAAGAAGATAGCCAGCGTTAGAGCTAAACTCTGCTATCTGCGGGAAGTTCGTCTACATGACGGAATAGCTCTATGGCTTCCTCTTCAGGGAGCTTCAGGACTGCCTCATAGAAGTAGAGAAACGCCTGGCAGTAGCGTATTTTCTCCGCCTTTGTTTTTACAGTGGCTTCGCGGGGGCGAGCCAGGGCGCGGGCATGCTTGGGGGGGAAACGCTCCAACATCTTCCGGAAATTCCGCTGGGCGCGTGCTTCGCTGTAGGGAAGTGGGTTGCCGGGCGGCGCGGTGACAATACTGGCCAGATCAGTTTGCGTCCGCAGATACTCGGAAGCCAGCCAGGTGTGTTTTTTGTCGGAGGCCATGTCATAGGGCAGGCGCCGAATCTGGGCATAGGCATAGTCGGGGGAGATACCCATGGACTGCCGGTAGGACTCTAGCCGACGGCGCTGGAGGGCGATCAGTGTGGCTTTTGAGGCGGTTCTGGCCCGGTTGCGAATGTACTCGCTGACGAATTTTCGTAGGGCTGCGCCTCCTTCTTTGTCTGTATAGGGCTGGCTCTCTAGCTGATGTAGAAACCGCTCATAGCCTATGGGGTCACCTCGCCGAATCGTCTGAAATAGCGGAATAGAGGAGTACGCTTTGTCGAACTCCGTAGCAAGGGGAGTCGGAGCAGGCGTGGCTTTTGGGGGAGAGATGGCTGTTTGCTGCGGGGCTCGCACTCTATTTAGAAAGAGAATCGGGAGCGCCACGATTCCAGGAGCGATAGCGCTAAGCCAGAACAAGCGCTGTTTCGGATTCCCTGGAAATGTCATGATGCGCTGGAGGAGTATAGCTCCAGGCGGTTGCCATCCGGGTCAGCGACCAGTAGAAAGTCCGTGCCATCCTCAGCCCACTCCCGCAAGAAAGCGACCCCGGCGCCGGTCAGTTTTTTCTTGATCTCCGCGAGATTGTCTACCTGCAGGTCTAGATAATAGCCGTGACCGGTGGGGGCGAAGGGGCTATCCGGCTCGGAGCGATGGATGGCTAGCTGGACGGTGCCCATGCGCAAGAAGCAGTACATCTCTCCGGCGTGGATAACAGGCAGTTCCAGGGCATCTCGATAGAACGCGACACTTTGCTGATAGTCCCCGGTGGGAAGCACCACATTCTGTAGTCTCATCTGGACTCGTCCTTGGCTCCTGTGTAATACCAGAGTCAGTATACATCTGTTTGCATGTTCCGGACGCGAGAGGATTTACTTTTTTAGTTCTTCTAATGCCTTTAGCGCTTTTTCGCGAACCACGGGGTCCGGGTCATTCAAGTATTTTTCGATCAATGCAATCTTTGAGGAATCCTTAGACTTTTTTATAAGAGTTATCCCATAGATCAACATATTGGGACCGGTGTTAGATGGGTCAAGCATTTTTGTCCCTAATTTGGAATATTGTGCCCTTAAGGATTCATTCGTCACCGGGCTCAATGCCATGATTAACGCCGCATTCGGCATGATAGTTGTGTAGAAAGGGGCGTTTGGATCTAAGGCAAGTCCCATCTTGCAAAGGGATTCCAGATCTTGGGCCGTTGTTTTTTCGGGGGAATAGGTAAGTTTTTGAAGGAGCTGCTGATCAGAGTCACTCAGGCTACTTTTTTCTAAATAGCTAGCGGTTCCAGTCTGAGGCTTTGCTCTGCAAGAAATACCCAGAATACCCATTCCTGTAATCGCAGCCGCAGTAAGTAGAGATAAAGCGATTTTCACGTTAGCCTGCTGCAATTATACATAGCCTGTAGCAGAGAGTTGCCTGATACTCTGAAGCTATGAATCCCGGCACCACGGAATCGTTCTACGATGAACTGACTCCCTACTATCACCTTATCTTTGAGAACTGGGAGGCCAGCATGACCCGGCAGGCCGCTGCGCTGGATGCAATTGTTCAGCAGACCTGGGGCGCGGGGCAGGGGCGCACGGTTCTAGATGCCGCCTGTGGTATAGGCACTCAGGCTATCGGGCTGGCGAGGTTGGGTTATCGGGTGACCGGCTCCGATATCTCCGCGCGGGAGCTGGAGCGAGCGAAAGAAGAAGCAACGGCGCATGGAGTAGAGCTAGAGCTTGCCGTGGCGGATATGCGGGCGCTGCCCACTACTTTTCCCGGTAGGCAGTTCGATATAGTTCTGGCCTGCGACAATGCGCTGCCGCACTTACTGACCCATGACGATTTGCTGCAAGCGTTCCAATCGTTCTACGGCTGTACTCGGCCTGGTGGCGGCTGCCTTATCTCTGTGCGTGACTATGAGACCGAGCCAAAAGAGGGCACTCATATCAAGCCAGTAGGAGTGCGGCAGGAGGGCGATACCCGGCATGTTGTCTTTCAAGTCTGGGAGTTCACCAGCCCGAGTATCTATGACCTCTCTCTGTATCTGACCACAGATAAAGGTGGGGAATGCACTACTCGCGTGCTGCGTTCCGAGTACTATGCGGTCAGCATTCCCAAACTAATGGCGCTTATGGAGCAGGCGGGGTTTGAAGAGGTGACACGGATAGACGGGGCGTTCTATCAGCCGATACTGGTAGGGAAGAAGAGATAGGGAAGGCCCCGAGGGCCATCTCCCCCTGCGCCTCGTCCCTCGGCTTAGCCCCCTCTTCCCGTTTTCGCTCCTTCGTCGCTGGAAGAGGGGTAGATACTCCTCTGCCTCTTAGAGAGCGCTTCGCAGCTGCATAGCTCATTAGAAGGTCGGTAAGCGCTGCTACCCCTCTTCCCCCCGAAGGGGTCTTTTGGGAAGAGGGGGCTAAGCCGAGGGACGAGGCGCAGGGGGAGATGGTTATTCTGAGTTTAGGAAATGGCTTTCTGGCAGGCAGACGTAAAGAGAGCCAGCCCACTGGAGTTGAATCAGGGCTGGCTCTCTGCTACTTCGGAGGATAAGCGTAGCGAACTTGGTTACGCGGTAGCGCCCCGAAGCATTCGCAGGATGCCGATGAAGACACAAGCGCCTACCACAGACACCACGATACTACCGAAGTTGATACCGGTGGCACCGCCACCGCCCAGGAACATGCTGCTCAGGAAGCCGCCCAGCAGTGCGCCGATGATACCCAGCGCTATCGTACCGATCCAGCCACCCGGCTCGTTGGAGCTACCAGGCATGATCGCTTTGGCGATGATACCGGCCAGCAAACCGACTACAATCCATGCTACAAGACCCATTGTCTTTCTCCTTTGAAGTTCGTTGCGAACGATTATGATTCTCTTATGTAGGACTTACAGTAGGGTTCCAGGCATTTTTTCGAAAAAGTAACCGATTGTTTGTGGATATTGTGGATAACTTGCATAACTTTATAGGAAAAAAGAAATCGAACCGGGCCAACTCAGGCACCGGTTCGATGGTTTAACGCCACGGACGACACGACTTCGGGCACGCCACGCCAGGAGCAAGGGCTCCACAGTGAGCGAGCGGGTACTATCCTGCCCTGGTGTGGTCCGTGGGAACGAACGCTCAGATGTTCGAAAATCCGTGTGGTAGAGCCGCACGGCAGGGGAGGTTCCTGCCTGCGGCCCTAGTTCTTATGCCGGGGCTTGTCCCCGGTTCCAGGAAATAGTAGCCGCCAGCGGATTCACGGCAAATCGTGGTAACGAGCGCCAGTAGCAGGGCTGGAGCGCAGGCGGCGGCGATACTTGGTCGGTGCCTGAAAAGCAGAACGGGCAGGATACCCCACGGAGAGGAGGAACGCACCCAGGAGACCGCCTACCAGAGCCCCGAAGAGGATGCCGGGGAGCTCGAACTCCGAGCCGATAAACGCGCCGAAGAGGGCGCCAGCTACCGCGCCCAGGGCTTGCCAGCGATCATTGTCGTCGTCGATGTTGGTTTCCGGAAACATGAGTGTCACCTTCCTTTCGCTTCGTCTCCCACTCGCTAGTAGGGCGCTTATGCGGAGGGCGAAAGAGGGGTTCCGGGAAATTGTTATCGGGGGCGAGGGGCCGGAGTGGCCAGAATGCGCTGGATAGTTGTGGTGACAGTCTTGAACGGCTCGAAGTAGCCCAGGGTGTTCAGGGTCCAGCCCAGGAGATACATGACTATCGTGACGCCCACGGTGGCGCCCAGTCCGCTGGCCAGGCCCGAGGTGAACGCTCGCCAGAGGCGGCGCGCTCCAGTAGGGTTGGCCTTCTCAAGCGCCTCGGTAAGCGCACGTATCGACTCTTCGCTGGGCATGGCAGGCTCCTTTCGCCTAAGAGGAAACGGGAAGTAGATCAGCAAAAGGGCCGGGCGATGGGCAGCACTGCCTTCCTATCGCCCGGCAAGTCATCAGGGGCGGACTATATCATCCGCGCCACTATCCTACCATTTTTTACAGGGATTTTGCGTTAGCGAGACTGCAGATGCGCCCGCAGCATCCAGGCCATTTTCTCGTGATTTTCGAGCAGCCCGATAAGAAAGTCCGCCGTTCCATCGTCCTTATAGGTCTCGGTGCAGGTCGTAAAGTCCTCACGGAGCTGCCGAATCACGGCCTCGTGATCTTTGAGCAAGTTGGTGAGCATATGAGTCGCATCTAAATCGGTGCTGGTGCACTCTTTCAGGCGGGCCAGCTTTAAGAACTCCGCCATAGTGCCGGGCGCCTGGACTCCCAGCATCCGCGAGCGCTCGGCGATCTCATCTATCGCCATGGCCAGCTGATCGTACTGCTGCTCCAGAAACGGGTGCAGGATAGCGAACTGCAGCCCGATGATGTTCCAGTGATACTTGCGCGTCTTGATATAGAGCACGTGGGCATCGGCAAGAGCCTTATGGAGAAGCTCCGCGGAACCGGTGCGCTCCTTGGCGGTGAGGCCAATATTGATTTCCATGCCACTCGTATGCCGGGCATCTGGCACGGTTCCGCCGGAACAGGCAGGGGGAAAGGAACCGGAAAATGCCGCGAAACGATACCACCCTGTTTTTGGCAGTACTGCTTCTCAGTACCTCTGTAGCCTGTAATCCGGCTTCGGAGAGCCGATTTGCGGAGACCGAGGAGTATATGCGGCGGGAAATAGAGAGCTGCCCAGGCAGTAAATCGAATCTGGAGGAGACTGTTTTCAAGCTCAAAGTGCTGAATTCCTGGTATCAGCAGTCTTTGCTAGATGAGTCAAAGTCGGATTTTGAGACCTATGCGCGCACCCACGCTATGTCTGCTTTAGAAGCAACGTTCTACGATAAGAACTCTCCGACCTATGTCTTCCATTCGAATTATTTAAATAGGCAAATAATAGCGACTGGTCTAAGGATGAAGACGCGAAAGGGCGAACTGGTGAGCTTCTATGTGAAGAATGGAAATAAGTTATTACTGATTACCTATAAAGCCCATAAAGTTTTCGAAGTGGACAAAAATGAGCTGGTTCCCTGTGATCAAAAGTAGTCAGAAGAGACAGATTTGCACCTGAAGTGGTATCACTGTGCGGTATTGTGTGGAACCAAGTCGGTATCCTGGGCCTAAATAATAGAAAGAGTTCCTGACAGTTCGGTGGAAAAATGTTAGGAATTTAAATAAACAAATTGGAAGCATTTGCCATTGACTTGCTAACGTTTTAGAGCTGCGATAGTATGCCGATACGTCGGGCTTGGCTGGTTCCCTTGGGCGGGAACATCACCATAAAAAAGACTTTATGGGGCTGGCAGAGCAGGCCACCTTCCGAACAGAAAACCCGACTAAGGAGATTCGATGTCGAATAAATTGAGACAAAAAGCAGGTGGTTCGTTCGTGCTTGCCATCGTCCTCGTTGTGCTCTCGGGCATCCTGGTCGGCTGCAACAACGGCGGTTCTCCTGCACTGGGAGATGCGACCCCGAAACCGCCACCATCCAACGTGGATCCGGTTACCGGGAAGGCTCGCACAGAGAGTACTGCCCCGACGTCTCCCCGCGGTCCTGGCCGCTAATCGTTCTATTTCCTAAGGTAAGGAGCAACAATGTCATGTTGTATCACAAAGTACGCACTCACCGCGAAAGCGGTTTCACATTAATCGAATTGCTGGTCGTCATTGCGATCATCGCGATTCTCGCCGCCATCCTGTTTCCTGTGTTCGCACAGGCCCGAGAGAAGGCCCGCGCCACATCGTGCCTCTCCAACGGTCGCCAGATCGGCACCGGTATCATGATGTACACGCAGGACTACGATGAGACCCTGCCGCACAATCATCAGGCGTGGGAGCCGGGCAATGAGTGGCACGGTTACGCCGCATGGACCCAGGAGATTCACCCCTACCTGAAGAACGTGCAGATCTACTCCTGCCCCAGCCGCCGCAGCCAGGCCACCGAGGATATCCAGGGACCGGCGGGTGTGCTGAAGATTCCCTACTACTTCAACATCGGTGGGAACGAGCTGGTCTTCAAGTCCGGGCGCAACGATACCGACTATGAGCGCGCCGCCATCACCCTGGCCGCGCTGGGCCGCCCCGCCGACCTCGCGCTGGTTGCCGATAGCACGTTCATCATCTTCCCGGACCCGCGCCGTGTGATGAACGCGAACACGAATGGCAACGACACCAACTGGGTGAACGACTGCGGCCCCTGGTGGCACCCCGCGGACCGACCCTGCAAGGGCCAGGGCCGACACCAGGATGGCTCCAATGTGCTGTTTGCGGATGGTCACAGCAAGTTCCGCAACCAGGGCAGTATGGGCAAGGTTGATAGCCAGGTAGCCGCCTATCCGGGCGCCAGCAACTGGTGGTTCGGCCTCATCGTCGCCCCCGACGATCCCCGCATGCAGTAAACATTAGAAGCGGTAAGAACAGCAGGCCGGACAGGGAATATCCCTGTCCGGCCTGCGCTTTGCTGCATAATAGAGGTTGTCATGCAGAATAAAGGCATTTCGGCAGCTGCTATGCTGGATGCGGAAGAGCTCCAGCGCCTGTGGGCAACCAGTGAGGATTACACGCTATATTGTGGCCCCGGCACGGAGAGAGAAGCCGCCATACTCAAGGCACGCTATCCGCGGCACTGTGGCCGCATAGAGCTGGGGATTCGCATGAAACCAGGAACGATGGCCATTACAAAAGAGACAGCAGTAGCGCACTCCGGAGTACTCCCATCAAGTCTTCTGTTGGGCTGAATGCGGTAAGTGTTTACTGTTTAAATTTTATAAATTTTATATATGTAAATTATCCATTTTTGCGGGTATCGAAAGCGCTTGCTCGGTCCGATGAAGAATATACCGGACAACTGGCTGCCAGAGGGTCTCCTGGCACCGGCGCGATGGTTAGAAGGAAATGACACTAGGCAATGTCTAGCTCGCTTCAACACTTCAAAGCGGATATTTTTCAGGGGCTGGCGCACCCCACCCGAGTGGCTATTGTAGAGCAGCTACGGGAAGGGGAGCTCTGTGTAGGAGAGCTGGTGGACCGGCTGGGGCTGGATAAAGCGAATGCGTCTCAGCATCTGGCGATTCTTCGTCACCACAACATTGTCACTATGCGGCGTGAGGGGAACCATGTCTTCTATGCGATTCGGAATCATGCCTTGATCGAAGTGTTGGATATCCTCAAGCGCTACCTTCACGCGCAATTGATCCATACGCTAGCAGAGGTCCAGGAGGCTCGTCAGGTTTCGAGCGACGCCTAGCAGCATAATGGCGGCCAGTGATACTGTGTACGTGTCAGCGGCATAACGAATGGTCGCAGAGCCACCTATATCCATTGTTCCAGCAGAGGCAAGTCAGCACAGTGAGCGCAACGAGCACAGAGCGGGGAACCCGGCCAGGTCCCTAGAGGCGCGGTCTATTCCGCTATCCATCCAGGCTATCTGCATGGGATAAGTTGAGAACAGCACGAGGCCGGGCAGGGACTATCCCTGCCCGGCCTTTGCTTTTAGGTGGAGAGTTTATTTTCGTGAAGTAATATTGACGACGTATTAAGTCTCTATAGCCTGTTTATAAGAAATTTTCTCTAATATATCTTCTGTTCTTTTGAATTTTTTTGGATTTTAACGCTCTGGACTTGCGGAATATTCAAACCCATGGTATCTTTAACGTGTCGGGTGATAAACACACGGAGCCTCATTTCTGTGTAAAGCCCTGACAAGTTTTACCCCTAGCACTAAATTCCGGTCGGGATCATTCACCGCAATCCACGAACCGGCCCGCAGATTGGTCTGTTTCCTTAGAAGAAGAGATGCGCGCGGTGAAGTTTCCGCCTTGTCTGCACGCTCCAGGCTGTGGTTAGAGAACGGTAGAGTCACGCCCACCAAATCCTGTACCACCCGCAGACGCGGTTTCCCATCTTACTTCTGACTTCACTGAGGGCAGCGTCCCTCCCTGTCTGAAAGGACCTTTCATGCTTCATCGACTGATGACCGCCCTCGCTCTCGTCTGCCTCATTCTCGCTCCCCGCGCCTGGTCTCAAACTCTCATGGTTGCCAACTTCGGCAGCAACGAAATCATTAAAATCGCCCCGGACGGTGCAAAAACCACCTTCGCTACCGGATTGAACGGCCCCTTTGGGCTCGCGTACTCCTCTACCGGCGACCTCTACGTTTCTAACTTCAACGACAGCACTATCTACAAAATTACCCCCACGGGCACTCGAACGCTGTTCGCTGCCGGACTGAACTCTCCTACAGGAATCGCCTTCGCTCCGAATGGGGATCTGTATGTCGCCAACTACGGAGATGGCGGCGTCGCCCACGGTAGCATCGTCAAGATCTCTCCCGCCGGTGTCAAGACCAACTTCGCTTCCGCCCTCACCGCCCCCGGCGAGCTGGCGTTTTCGCCTACAGGTGATCTCAATGTCTCCAACTACGGTGGGGGAATCATCATCGGGGTCTACAAGATCACGCCCGGCGCCGTGGTGAGCAGCCTCATCAGCACGGGTTCGCTGAGCCTGCCTTACGGCCTCACCTATGTTGGCACCGACCTGTTCGCCGCGAACTACGGTAATGGCCGCATCACTAAGAAGACCGCCACGGGCAATCCGGCTGTCTATGTGCAGAACGCGACTCTGCTCTATGGCGCCATGGACATCGCCCCCTGGGGGAGCGATCTGTTCGTATCGAATATGCTGCGCGGCACCATCATCCGCATCAAGCCCGGCGTTGGGACGGCTGCTCCTACCCTGACCACCTACGCTACCGGCCTGAGCTCGCCCACCGGCATCGCGTTCACGCCGTAGTACAACTCAAGACAAACCAACAAACAGGCTAGAGGTCATACTCTAGCCTGTTTTCGTGTCAAAACAGGGCCTCGCTAGAGGGAAGGGAACGCCTGAGGTTGGATCGGTGGGCCACCGCTGCCTCTCTTGTTTTTCAGGGGAGCGGATGGTCCAAGGCTCGCGGTGCAAACCCAGCCAGATAAGCCATGCAGCTCGGAAGCTCGCAGAAAACGGAGGAACCGCAGACTTAGTGGCTGTATCGGAGTCCAGAGATGAGTGCTATGGTGGAGACCTTCAGCTCCGATGAGCTAATGGCATTGTATGTGGCGGCGACGATACGCCGAGACGATTTCAGCCGGTCCGGGAAACCTATCTTTGAGGGGGAGCAGGAAGCGTTACTTGCCGCTGTGGAGAAACTAAAACGACTGACGATCCTGGCTGATAGCTCCGGCGGGGTAGAGTGCGGCGAGGTCGGTTTCACCAGGGACGATAAGAGGGGATGGTAGCCAGTCAAACTGCACTGGCTACCAGGGAGAATCTCTGCCTATCTGGCAGAGACTTTCGCTAAGGCGCCGATGCGCTTGCGGGCGAGGAAGCCCACCGGCAAGAGTGCCGCCAGAAGCAAGGCGCCACCGGGCATCTCAGGCGTTACCGCGATGAGATTGGTGGACCATTGATTCTGGAAACCCGGCCCCTGCATAGATACGGTGAAGTACTGAGCCGCTATGGAGTTATCCAGAGTGAAGCCGCCCGTGAACTTGGTGGAGCCAGAGCCAGGAGTCGCTGGAGTCGCTCCGCCGTAAGGGCGCAGGAATCGCGAAGCGAGCGGTGTGTTGAACTTGAAGGGATCAACAGTACCAGGACCGCTAGGACCATTCGTCCACAGCCCGCCGTTCAGGCCGACCGCGTTGGTATGACCGCTACCAGAACCCATGAGAGCCTGGCAAGTGCAGATGCCACTATCGTAGAAGCTGAACTCGATCGTACTCGCTCGTGCTGTAGCTGCCTGCGCTCCGGTCAACGACTCGATACCGAGCACGTTCCAGGTGATGTTGTCACTGGTCTGGAGTTTGACATTCCAGCCGGTGTTACCCCCTGCTGTTCTCAGTACGTTGAAGTTATAGACCGCTGCATTTGCCACGGAAACCGCGGAAAGTAGTGCTGCGACGCATAGAATCTTTGCAAAGATTTGTTTCATTGTTTTTTACCTCCTTTCTAGTTCCGAATGACTTGAAGCATGGAAGGAAGCCAGTGGAGGTAGCAACACCATTTGGGCGATCAATTCCAGCAGAGTTACTGTAATCAACTTTAGTGCCACACTCCGATAATGTGTAGATTATATCATTCCATTTGGCGAAATAAGTCAGGGAAAAGTTCCAAGTTTTTAGATAATTTATGAGAATGTAATGAATTGCATTAGTAAGTAGGTGCTATATGTGCAAATATTACCAGGTTTTATATAGATATAATGCAAAAATGAATCTAATAGCAGGAAATTAGCTATTTAGAAAAAACAGGGCTATGGCCAGGTCCAGCGGTATGTCTTTAAGAGCGCAGCAACCCGGTTAATTGTTCCTGATGCAAATCAGTGCTTTTTGTCCTGGCTCTACCTCAGCCGGGAGTGTGGAAAACATATGTTTTCTATTGCTGAATAGAACGTTAAATGTTAATCTCTGCAAGGTTAATTTTAACCCGGTATTACTACGACTTGCCCGACCTATGAACGATACAAAATGGCTGTTCCTGTTGCTCACTCTGAAAGCCTTGCGCCCGCTGGGGCTTCATCGGAGTCGTTTAGGCCGCACCCTCCGTCGACGTCTGATAGAGGTCTACCCGGTCAGCCGAGGCGGTGATCTGTGGCGAGCTGTGTATTGCGGCAAGAGAGAAGGGGCGACGGAGGCGGAGAAGCAAGCCGGAAAAGAGGCACTGGAGCAGCTTCGCCAGAGATACCCGGCATCTAGCGAAGAGATGTTTCAGCGCCTGGAGTAGCCAGGAACTCCGCGCCTGGAAGCGGGACGGTAAACTTCGGTATGGAACCGCTTAGAAGAGTGCCTGGCACGGGCATTGAAGTCTTCCCCCTGGTCATCGGCGGGCATAGTTTCTCCAGCTTGCCAGACAAGATCATGCCGACCGATGCGGAGGCCATCGCTATCCTGGAAACCCTGGTAGCTGCGGGAGTCACTCATTTTGACTGCACCTGGAAAACCGAAAGACAGGCCTATCGGCGCTTGCTAGAGGGCAATGGCCTGCGAGAGAAGCTGCAGCCCATTATCTGGCACGGGTGGCATGACTACGAAGAGAAGACAGCGAGCGATATCGTTACTGCCTTCCGTGGGGTGCTCGGCGAGCTAGGCTACCCCAGAGCCTCCATGCTTATCCTCAATCAGTGGGATCACCATGAGGGGCAGAAGCATTTCTATAGGAACGAGGACAAAAGCCAGGGCTTCGCAGACTGGTTCTGGGAAGGCATCGATGAAATCAAGCGGCTGGACCTGGTAGATGCGATTGGTTGGGCGGTGGAGCCCGGCCCGCTGAACGCGCCGTTTTTAACCGAGAACCACGAGCGTATCGACTTTGTGGCTATCTACTGGAACTATCGACACCGGCAAAATCAGAACATAGTCACGCTGGCCAGAGAGTACCAGCTCGGCATCTACGCCGTTGCCCCCTTTGGTCGGGGTGGGGGCTCGCTTTTCCACGTGCCCGGTATCGACTTTGACAGAATCCTGCGACCCTGGCTGAAGTGGGTGCTGAGCGAGCCTGCTGTCTTTGGGATGCCCATCAGTTTGCCCAATCTTGCCGAGGCCAGGCAGACACTGGCAGCCTTCGACGGTAAAGCGTTCGACTCCACCGACGCAGCCGTTTTGCACCAGGGCATCGACCCCATACTGGCATCGGGATAGTAGTCATGCCTGCGGCAGCCAGTCTGGAGGTGGGCATTCTGCCTCCAGTGCAGCAAGAAAGGCACCCGCGATCAAGTCCGTGTAGGAGTGATCACTATCCTTCCTGCCATCACGACTCCATCGGTGCTGTGTTTCAAGAAAATCTACGATAAGGATAACAGACCAACCATTAAAGGGATCCTCTGGCGTTACGGCATCAGGGTTCAGGATGCTGGTAACACCTGCGAGAAAGCATTCGCTCAGGCAATGTGCTGAGAATCCTTCGTGGGGTTTGGGGAGGGCTCTGGTATCCTCCCCCTTACGTAACGGCACAAGCATAAACAACAAAAACTCGACGGTAGATAAAAATTCGCGAAGGACTCTCTTCGGAAGGGAATCCAGGTGTTTGGGCCATCGTAAAGCGCTACCCATAGTGGAGTAGCTCTCGCAGAAGCGATATAGCTTTACCACGGGCTTGTAGTAACCTCGTCTGCGCCATCCCACCTTTTGAGCGTGCTCCACGAAGGGCTGGAGCGCTTCGGTAACAAAGCGCACACAGAGCCGCATATAGGCTACCTCTTTCTCAGCGTGGCAGGGATGCCGAAGGGTAAGTCCCACGAGAGCCACCTCGGAGCGCAGAAGGAACTCGGGCACCCAGTGGGAAGCATCCTTGTCATCCGCCCAGCTCCGTATTGCGCAGTGCATTCTAAAGTGGTTAGCCCAGTCTGGTACGCCCAACGCCGTCAGGCGCTCCTCAGATGGCTGAATGGACTGGAAGCGGAACATAGAGGGCTCTGGCAACAGAGCCGCAAGAGCAGGCACGGCTTTCCACTTCTCCAGGTAGGACTCAGTGCCATAGCCCAGAATCGCCTTCTGCCATTGCTCGTTCTGCTCTGGAGTCAGCATTGCGTCGTTCGCGCCAATCTATTCAGAGCGAAAATATGACTAGCGTTTGCCTCGCAGGTTTTCATAGGTGGCCAGTACAATCGCGCCCAGAGCGTTGGAGGTTGCAGGGTCCAGACTGGCATCTGCGCGGATCATTCGCGCAATAGACTCCCCAGTTGTAGGGGCAGCAGGCTTCTCAAAGAACTCTGCGGGTGGCATCTCCAGCCACTCGCAGATTCGGAGAAAGGAAATCATATCCGGCTCTCCTCCTCGCTCCAGACGCAGAAGAGTCGAAGCCCTCATTTGCTCCATCTCCCCAGCGATATCTTGCACCGGGCGACCAGCACGCTTGGAGCGCACCAGAGTAGCCAGGCGCTGCATGTCGAGTTCATAGCGTGCCATAGCTGGGTTCTACGATGGAGAGGCGAGCCAAGTTCCCAAAGCGCTATTATTCCGTCATACCGTTGCGTGCCGAAGGCGGAACTGTAGGAGCCGACTCCGGTGTGGCAGTTCTGGGTGGGTGTGCTGGACCTGTGTGGTGCATCAGAGATCACATCAAGCCACCACTAGCCAAAGGCGGAGATCAAAAATAGTACAACTAGGGCCTGGCAACCAATTTGCCAGCAGCCCCGGCCTTTCGACTTTGATTTCTCATGCAGGACACTCATAGAGAGGTATCAGCGCTGTAATCCGCCGCACTCCTGGCAAGCTCTATATCCTTGTGCTATCGCTTCGCTGAAGCGCAGGAACACCCCACCTTTTACCTTCTTGCAGCTCGCTTTGTGATAAAGCGCTCCACCTGGCATCACAAGGACATGGAGCTCATCATGGTGGGGCAGTTGTATCTCCAAGTGGGGCAGTTGTCTCTCCTTTGCGGACGCGGGCACGACTATCTGTGGCGGACCCGGCGGCGGGGGAGGCTCGGCGTGCCTCCGGGCAGCTCCTTCGGGGATGGGCGGTGGGTCACGCAAGGTCAGCTCTTTAAAGGCGGCGAAATGCCCGGCAGAGTAGCCAGCGCGATACCCGATCTCTCCTGCGGTCCAGAGCAGGAGCACGCCGATAAGAGCGAGGAAGTAGCGGTTTTTCATGGCACTATCTCACAAGCAGAAGAGTGTGGGGCACGCTATTAGAAAAACTGCCATTCCCCCACAGACTCGCCACGCTCAAGCCGCTTGCCTATCATCACGGCGTCGATAATGCCGAGTACTCCCAGAACAAACGAGCCTAGCAGCGCTGTAGGTAGCCCAATGACGAGGGCGGCTATCAGTAAGACCACGCCTTTCGCTGTCTGGCCGTTTATCATCTGACCCAGCCCGACCACGAAAACGCTGCCAATGATGGCGCCGCTGGCCGAGTAGCCCTGCGGTTTCGAGATCATCCCTACCGTCTGGCGAGGAGCGACATCAGATTGCTGCCGTGTCGGCGCGGAATATTGCTGCTGTTGTGGCTGGGGCGCAGAGTACACCGGCTGTTGAGGTTGTTGTAGCTGCTGCTGTTGGGGAGCGCGGAGATCCTTGCCACACCCTGTGCAAGAAGTGCCCGTGCTCAGTTTTCCGCACCCGGAGCAATAGGTTGTGGCCTGCGCCGGTGGAGCTGCCATGGGTGGGGAATTGTAGCTGGGCGCGGTCGGCGCATCCCCGAAGCCACTGGGATTGTGGCGCAGCATGGACCGCAGGTCGGCGATAGAGTCCGCGCGTATGTTCCGGTTCTGCGCCATATCGAAAACCAGGGAGTCGCTAAAGAGGATTCCTATGCTGGCCATCTCCTGAAGGGCGGCCAGAGTGACCGGCGCCAGGCGCTGTCCCTCTGCCGTAATAACCTGATACATACTCGCTGTCTGTTGCTGCATCTATCGCTCTCCTGATTCCAACCACTACTATAGAGATTCTATACCACTCCTCGGTTGCATTTCGTCCCCACTATTTCCCTTGGTTGGCTCTGGTGCCTATGTTTGCGGCAACCAATCTGGGGGAGGGCACTTGGCTTCCAGGGCGACGAGAAAGGCGTCGGCTATCAGTTCGATAGAGTACGATCCATCTAGAGGAGTTTTGCCTTCCTGTCCATCCAAGCGCCACTGATGCTGCCGGTTAAGGGGATATAGCACAGTGAAGGGCTTCCAAAAAAAGACGAAGCTACTGGGCATCGCTTTTTCTAGATTGAGCCTTACGATGATTCCATTCAGGAGGCTCTCTGCTAGTTGCCACGCTTTGAATGCCTCGAATCCTTCCGCTCTAGCCAGGTTGGACAGACGTTGGTGGAGCCTGCGCCACTCTGCTGCGTCTGCTGGGCCAGTAAAGCCCTCACAGGCACAATAGAGGGCTATGACAGGCTTGTAAGCGTTATATCTAGCATCTCCTGACTGCATTGTCTTCACCCAATCCACGAAGGGGTGCAGGGTTTCCTGAATGAAGCGCACGTAGATACGCTGGTATAGCGCATCCCGGTCTATGTTATCCGGGGTGGTTATCTGAATGCCTATCAGCGCCGCCTGTGAGCGCAAGGCGAATCGAGCGATCCAAGGGGTAGTAATCTGGTCTGAGCGGTAGGTGAGTAGGGACATCCACATATCTTGCGCCCACATTGGTATTCCCCAGCCCCTGAGAGGCCTATCTCCCAAAATCGAGGTGAATCTCTCAATTCTTTTTTCGGTGGGAAGCAAAGCGAGGAAGGCGCGCTCGGCTTGCCATGGCTCTCCGGTAAGACGGGATGCCAGCGGCTGGACCGCTTTCTTCCATCGCTCTTCCTGCTCGAGTGTCACAGTGATTCCTGCTCAAGCCAATCTGGCGGCGGACACTCGCTCTCCAGCGCGACCAGGAACGCATCTGCTACCAGCTCCGCATAGCTTGACACATCTTCGCGCACCTCACCCCCCAATCCACCCGCGCGCCATCGATGCTGCGAGTTGAAGTTGCCGATGAGCACCTTTATAGAGACCGTTCTAAGACTTGTCCAGGTATGCCGCGTGGCCTCTTCCCGAAAGCCCAGAATCGAGCACACCTCCTGAAGTAGGTAATTGCCCATACGCCTGGCCCCGTAAATCTCCATCGATTCCGGGCTACTATAATCGATTGACATAAGGGGGAAATGGGGCAGGTCTGGGAAATCTTTGGGAGGCGGCATAAGAAGCCACTCAAAGAACGAAGTGAGCTCCATAACCTGCCTGTAGCCTTCCTGGAGGGCAGGCGAGGTAGTCTGGGCGTACTCGACGAAGGGACGGAGCGCCTCCAAAGCGAAGCGCGCCAGGACGCGGCTGTAGACAACCTCAAGTTCATACGTGCTTGGGTAGAAAATCTGGATGCCGATCAGGGCCACCTCGGAGCGCAGGGCGAACCTGGGATGCCACATTTTAAGGTCTACCTCATCGCGCTGCTGGAGAATCATCACCGGCGACGTGGGCAGGTCGATGAGGGACTCGCGCAATTGGATGGCCCAGCCGGGAGCACCCCAGCTCGCAAGGCGCTGTGCAGTCTCCTGAAGCCCCGCGAGAGTCACCGCATGAAAGTCCAGGTAGTCGAGAGGCTCGATAGCATCCTTCCACTGAGCGCTTTGCTCGGATGTCATCGTCATACTTGTGGCAACCAGTCCGGAGAAGGGCACTCGGCTTCCAGAGCGGTGATATAGGCATCGGCTATCAGCTCGGTATAGTTCGCGCCAGTCTCATAGCTCTCTCCTCCCTGGCCATCTAAGCGCCATTGGTGCTGCCGGTTGAGCGCGAACAGCGTGTGGGTGGACCAGGTAGGGCGGATCATGACAGGACGAGGGGCTATCTGATCTAGAGACAGGCGGGCCAGGGTGCGACGGAGCAGGTCCGATGTGAGAGTGAGAGCTTGGCGCCGCTCTGGCAGCCCCCGGTTCTCACTCAATAAGCTCAGGTCCTCGAAAAGGAGGCGCCACGGCTCCGGGTCCGCAGGCGGAGTAAAGCCATCGCAGAGGGTATAGAGGTTGATCAGAGGCTGGTAGGCCTTTCGCCGTGTCGCTTCTAGCTGCGGCTGGCTCGCCCATTCCGCAAACGGACGAAGCGCCTCATGTACGAAGCGGACGAAAACGCGCTGGTAGCTCCTGTCTCGTTGCGCCGGGGTGGCAGTGCTTAGCTGGATGCCTATCAACGCCGCCTGAGAGCGCAGCAGGAAGCGAGTAATCCAGGAATCGGCCAGGTGGTCCGGGCGCCAGTGGAGAATGGCGTAGCGCAGCCGCCGCGCCCAGATAGGTACGCCCAGGTTGGTGAGAGCTTTTCCTCCCAGAATAGCCTCCTCGCGCTCAAACTGCTTCTCGGGAGGAA
Organism: Armatimonas sp.; assembly: GCA_049840835.1. GTDB lineage: Bacteria > Armatimonadota > Armatimonadia > Armatimonadales > Armatimonadaceae > JANLTX01. Next base: position 866,892 of record JASGJG010000003.1, read on the forward strand.
GCAGGACCAGGAAGGCACGCTCCGCCCGCCATCGCTCTTCGGTAAGGTGGGTGGCCGAGGGCAGAATCGCCTGCCTCCACTGCTTGTTCTGCTCGGGAGTTAGCATCGCGTCATTCGCTCCCGCATTTTACTGTAAGAGTTGCTCAGGTGTTGTAAGTGCCAGGGGTAAGATACGCGATTGGTGAGATTATGGATGTCAGTAATTATCTATAATTATATATGACGTGGAATAGAGAGCACTAAAATGTTGGCGTACAGCAGCTAATAATTGCTACAGGTTAGGGAATTACAGATCTATAGGATATGACCAATTAACAAGATTTACATTGCCTTTGTGTATCGCTTTTTTAGTGATTCGGTATTCACCGACTGAATTCACCTCTTCTTGATATAAAATTATATTTGCATTATCTCCATGTTTTGTAATTATTTTTCCATTTTGATCTCTTTGGAAAATATAACGAGAAATTTTATACGTTCCTTTTCTTACACAGGTGGCTGCTGAAAGTTTTGATTTCTCTGCATCTTTTCTTGAAATCACAGCGCAAAACCCCGAATTAAATTTCGATATGTCTATTTTTTCTCCAAGCCAATCACTGTTTTGGAATTCTTCTTTTATTAATATTTCGTATCCAAGATAGTCCTCCATGCATATTTCTAACATTGGTGAAGTTTTTAACCTTATGAAGCTCTTTGCTTCATTGCATGAAGTGATGTGAACTTTATTGACAAAATACTTAATATTCCTGACTATTTCTATTCGTTGTTTTGACGGAATTACATGATACAACACTGGGTAGCGAACTTCACTTATGCGACCGCCATATAGCAAAAAAGAATCTCTCGGCAAAAGACCGAATTTAATTTGAACCTTTAATAACTTGTCAATTGATAAGTACTCTTGCATATCGAAATGTGTCCTTATTCGTCAGTATTGTAGTGACTCGTTATTGCTATTATGTAAATTACATGGACCCATCCATGGATTTATCTGATCTGTTAACTCCTAGTATGCTACAGGAAACGTCCAAGCAACAACATTCGTGTCATGCCTATGAAGGGATTTTTTCACCAATCTATACAGACCAGATGCAGTCACTTCTTCTTGAAGTAAGAATAGATTTGCTCTTTCAAAGTATTCTGAGTCTATAAGTCCTTTTTTATCGTTTTGATAGATATAACGAGAAATTTTAAATGTGCGACCTTTTGTGCATACAGCCGGTTGAATCTTTATTCGCTCCGCATCTGCTTTTGAAATAACAGCACAGTATCCTGAGTCCTTATTTGATATCTTCCAGTCTGCTCCTAGCCAGTAATCCGTGTTGAAATTTTCTTTTATTAAAACTTCGTATCCTATATAATCCTTCATGGAAGTATCCAACATAGGAGCGGTCAGCAATCGTACAAAGCTCAGAGCTTCTTCACAAGAGGTGATAGAAACCTTGTTTGCAAAATACTTTATATTATGAATTACATTCATTCTTGCCTGTCCAGGCATGATATTAGGTCTTATTATATGATATAGTTCTGATAAGCTCTCTTTATGGTTCCCATCGAGATTGATAATGCCGCCATATGCTAAAATTGATCTATATGGCTTTAGTTTGAATTTGTTTTTCAGGACTAATGATTTATCTATCGAAAGCTCTTGCATATCTAACCTCAAGGTCCTTTCCTGCTTTATACAGCAATTCTAGTTCGCTGTTCTGCCAATCACGGTCTCATGAAGTGGCCTTGACGATATACATGTGGCAATGCTTTAGCGTATCCGTCACCTGCTCATAGCGTGAGAGCCAGGGCGATAGCCTGTTCGGTGGTCATGGCTTTGCCTTCGTTCCAGGCGTTGGTGAAGGCGGCATCCCCTATGATGTCGCGGGTGACGGCTTGTTCGCTCTCCTGCTTTGCCCGGCCTATGGGGGAGAGCACGGTCCCGATGCTCTCGCGCACGGCGACGGTGGCGCCCCACAGGCGGGCGGATAGCTCGGTGTTTCCCGCGTAGGTTGCTAGGGAGGCCAGCGCGGCGGAGATGCCCAGAGTGTTCTCTATCTGCTGGTGACCGAGAAGGCTCTCGTGCATCAGGGAGTGGGCGGTGGCGCGGTCTCCTAGCTCGAGGGCAGCGGCTGCCAGACTGAGTAGAGAGATGGGGATTCCCCAGCGGTCACCCAGCTCCCGGCGGATGGTCAGGCTTTCCAGGCAGAGGTCGTAGGAGAGCTGGGTATTGCCTTCTTTGAGGGCGACATTGCCCAGACCGCACAGGTTGCTGGCTTCGGTCGAGCGCATTCCCAGCTCGCGGTGAATGCTCAGGCTCTCTTCATAGAGCGCCCGCGCCGCCGGGTAGTCACCGCGCTCTTCGGCTAAGATACCCAGGTTGTTCAGCGAGGTCGCCACGCCCTGGCGATTCCCGTGCTCACGCTCGATCTCCAGGGATTCCTCTTGCAGGCGGCGTGCGGCCTCATAGTCGCCTTGCTCCGTGACGACATTTCCCAGGTTGTTCAGGATAGTAGCGATACGTTTTGTATCGTTCAGCTCTCGCCAGGTGACCAGAGCTTCCTCGTAGCGAGCGCGGGCCGTGGCGTAGTCTCCCTGTACAGCAGCCACGTTTCCCCAGTTGGCAAGCGCCATCGCGGTGCCTCTTGTATCGCCCAGTTCCCGGCAGAGGGCATGGCCCTCTTCGTGTAGAGGCGCAGCGGCGGCGTAGTCTCCCTGGTAGAAGGCCAGCACCCCGGCACCGTTCAGGGCGTCCGCGCGCTCTCTGGTACGAGCCCCCACGGCATCCGGGTGCGCCAGAGCGGCGGCATAGTAAGCGCGCCCCTCGGTGAAGTAGCCGCGCTTGGGCCAGTAGTTCCAGAGCGCCGCGCTCAGGCGCAGCCCTGGCTCGCCGGACCGGGTGTCCTCACGGCAGAACGCCAGCGCTTGCCGCAGGTTGTCGTACTCCGCATCTAAAGTCGCCAGCCAGTGAACTTGCTCCGGCCCAAACATATTGTTTCGCGCGGTCTCCGCCAGGGTCAAGAAGTAGTCCCGGTGCCGCTCTTTGAAAAGGAGTAGCTCGTCGGTCTCGGTAAGCCGGTCCAGCCCGTACTGCCGAACGGTTTCTAAGAGTCGGTAGCGCGTAGTGTCGTCCTGCGCGTCTATGACCAGCAGGGACTTGTCGGCGAGGCTGCTCAATAGGTCCAGAGTATCGGTGTTCTGAGTGAGCGTATCGGTGCAGACGGCCTCGGCGGCCTCACTGGTCCAGCCACCCGCGAAGAGGGACACGCGGCGTAGCAGCGCTTGCTCGGCTTCGGAGAGGTGATCGTAGCTCCAGTCTATGAGTGCCCGCAGGGTCTGATGGCGTGGCAGCACGCCCCGGTTGCCGCTTGTGAGCAGGCGGAACCGGTTGTCCAGCCGGGAGTTTATCTCGGTCACGGAGAGAGCACGCATACGGGCGGCTGCCATCTCAATCGCTAGCGGAATTCCATCTAGCTGGCGGCAGATATCCACCACGGCGGGGGCATTGCGGGCGTTGAGCCGGAACGTGCTGCTCACCCGGCTGGCGCGCTCCGTAAAGAGCTGAATCGCATCGTACTCTAAGAGCCGATGCGTGTCCGAAAGCTCCGAGTCTTCCGGGGGCACCAGGAGGGAAAGCACCCTGTACACCTGCTCGCCCATGACATCTAAGGCCTGCCGACTGGTAGCCAGAATGCGCAGGTCCGGGCAGGCGGAGAGCAGATCATAGGCCAGGGCGGCGCTAGCCTCTAAGACATGCTCGCAGTTGTCCAGCACCAGCAGCAGGGAGCGTGGCGCGAGGGTATCTGCCAGGGTCTCACCCAGCGGCCTGTCGGGTTCTTCGGAGATGCCCAGCGCTTTGGCGGCGGCCTGAGGCACCAGGCTCGGGTCGGAGAGCGCGGCGAGGTCCACGAACCAGACGCCCTGTTCGAAACGGGGCAGAGCGGCATCCCCAACTGCTATTGACAGGCGAGTCTTGCCGATACCGCCCGCACCGAGCAGGGTGACCAACCGGCGCTGGCCCAGCGCCTCCAGCAGCTCCGCAATCTCGCTCTTGCGCCCAATGAGGTCCGAGAGCGGCACGGGCAGATGCCGCTTCGATTCACGGGGCGGGGTGGGCGCAGGAAGGGCTGGGGCAGGGGGGCGCTCTTGCTGGCTGAGCTGCTTATAGAGCGCTTCTGTCTCCGGGGCGGGGGCTGCGTTCAATTCCTGCCGGAGCTTTGCCCGTAGCTCCTGATAGACCACGGTGACTGCCGTGGTATCTCCACAGTCCGCCAGCGCCTGCATGAGCGAGCCATGGGCGCTCTCTCTATAGGGATCGGCAGTAGTTAATAGCCGCAAGTAGTGCACGGCATTGGCCGGTTCGCCCTGTGCCAGTAGCGCATTCGCGAGCGATTCCAGCGCCGTGAGATAGGCTTGCTCCCGCTGATTACGCTCGACTAAGGCCCATTCTTCTAAGCAGTCCGGCAGCAGGTGCCCTCGATAGAGGCCAATAGCTTCCGTAAGCTCCCCGCGCTTGAGAGCGCTATCAAAGGCGGCGGTGTCGGCGAAGGCGCCGTCTAAATCCAGACGGACGGTGCGGGGAGTGGGGGAGAGCAGTCGGGTGGCTTGAGTGCCCAGGGCTTGCCGGAGGTTGGAGAGGCTTTTTCGCAGGTAGAACAGGGCCTGTTGTTCATGGTTGTCGGGCCACAGGGTGGTGGCCAGCCACTCGCGCGGGGTATCGCGGTCGTGCTTCAGGGTGAGCAGGGCCGGCCAGCCACTGCTCCCGGCGAGAGCGCAGTGGGGGCAATGGCTTGCCTTCTATACGCACATCGAAGCCGCCCAGCAGGTGAATTTCCATGGGGAGTACGGCGCATACATTATTCGCCGTACCCGAACATACCTGCCATTCGGGTACGGTTCCGGGTACGCCGGAGGCAGATACTGAGGTCAGTGAAAACAACCTACCCGAGAGGAGTTTGAAATGCCCAAGTTTCTGATCGAAGTACCACACCCTGAAGAGCGAGTCGCCTGCCTCCAAGTCGTCCACCTCTTCCTGACCACCGGCTCCCACTACCTGAGCAACTGTGACTGGGGCTGTATGGATGGCGACCACAAGGCGTGGCTCACAGTCGATGTGGACTCTAAGGAAGAGGCCCTTCGTATCGTTCCCCCGGTGTTCCGTAAACAAGCGAAAATCGTCCAGCTCAACAAGTTCTCGGTAGACATGGTGGAGTCGCTCTACCCGGAAGGCGCCGAGAGGCTGGGAGCATGAACGCCAACAAAGCCGCCTGGGAAGAGGCCGATTTCACCCCGATAGCCGCGTTCATGCGCCAGTCTGGCGAAGATGTCGTGCGCTCTCTGCGAGTGACGCCGAGCATGAAGGTGCTGGACCTGGGCTGTGGCGATGGCACTACCGCATTGCCTCTGGCCCGACAGGGAGCCTGTGTAGTCGGAGTCGATATCGCCAGCAACTTAATCGCTGCCGGACGACAGCGGGCCGCAGAGGCGGGGCTGCGCCGACTGCAGTTCCACGAAGGCGATGCCTGCAACTTAGACGAGATTCACGATAACTCGTTCGACCTGACCCTCTCGCTGTTTGGAGCCATGTTCGCTCCGAAACCATTCGATGTGGCTAAAGAGATGGTGCGAGTCACCCGGCCCGGCGGACGGATTATCATGGGCAACTGGATTCCCGACGACCCGTCGTTTATCTCGCAGCTAAGAAGCATCAGCGCGTCGCTCTTGCCGCCCGTCCCCGAAGGCTCCATCAGCACTCTGCTCTGGGGAGAAGAGGCGCACATTATCGAGCGCTTCGGTCTGGCCGGAATCCCTCCGCAGAACATCACGCTCGCTCGGGATACCTACTGCTTCTCGTCGCCGGACAAGACCCCGGCAGACTTCGTGGAAGCGTTCACCCGCTTCTATGAACCGACATTCATCGCTGCTCACTGCAGCGCGAAACTCGATGAATTCCATCACCGGCTTCTGACCATGGCGAACGCCCAGAACCGGAGCACCGATGGCAGCACGCACATTCCTGCCAACTTCCTACGCGTCACTGTCAGCCTCTAATTCAGGCTGTCCTTACACAAACAACACTCTCTTTAAAGGAAACGAAACCAATGGCTCTACAACTTGGCGATACCGCCCCCGACTTCACGCAGGACTCTACCGATGGCACGATCTGCTTCCATGACTGGGCTGGCAACGACTGGGTGGTGCTTTTCTCGCACCCCAAGGACTTCACCCCGGTCTGCACCACCGAGCTAGGCCGTGTGGCCAAACTCAAGCCCGAGTTCGATAAGCGCGGCGTAAAGGTCATCGGGCTCTCCGTAGACGGCCTTAGCAACCACGATGGCTGGAGCCGAGACATCGAAGAGACCCAGGGTGTGGCGCTGAACTTCCCGCTGATTGCCGACTGCGACCGCAAGGTCTCGGATCTCTACGGCATGATCCACCCGAACGCCGACAACACCATGACAGTGCGCTCGGTCTTTATCATCGGGCCGGATAAGAAGCTCAAGCTCACTCTGACCTACCCGGCCAGCACAGGCCGCAACTTCGCGGAGATCCTGCGGGTTATCGATTCCCTGCAGCTCACGGCGGAGTACAAGGTGGCTACCCCGGTGGACTGGCAGCAGGGCGAGGACTGCATCATCGTACCTACCGTCACCAACGATGAAGCGGAGCGCCTGTTCCACAAAGGCTTCACTCAGATAAAGCCCTACCTGCGCACCACCCCCCAGCCCAACCTCTAATTCACTCTCTCCCAGGGCAGCGCCGCTGCCCTGGGAGACCCTATTCCTCTCATTTTTTAGAAAGACACGTGCATGAAACTCAAGGTTGTGGTGCTGGGCGCCGGGTTCGGTGGGCTGGAGCTGACCACGCTGCTATCCGAGCAGTTCGGCGAGAGCCTGGACCTCACGTTAATCGATAAAAACGACTCGTTCGTATTCGGGTTCTCCAAGCTAGATGTGATGTTCGGCCACCAGAGCCCGAATGCCGTTCGCCACTACTACCGCGAGCTAGTAAAGCCAGGTGTGACATTTCGGCAAGAGACAATCACCGCGATAGACCCCGAAGCCCGCCGCGTAACCACCGACCGGGGCGCCTACGATGCCGATGTCTTAGTCGTCGCTCTCGGTGCGGACTACGACATAGCCGCCACACCGGGCCTGGCCGAGGGGGGACATGAGTTCTACAGCGTCGCGGGCGCCTGCCGCCTCCGCGATGTACTACCGACATTCACCCAGGGCCACGCCGTCATCGGAGTCGCTAGCTGGCCGTATAAGTGCCCGCCCGCGCCGAGCGAGACCGCACTCTTACTGCATGACTACCTGGTACAGCGCGGGGTGCGAGCTGCCTGTGAGATTAGCATCGTGGTGCCTATGAGCGCTCCGATTCCGCCATCGCCACCCAGCTCGAAAGCCCTGCTGACCGCCTTTCAAGAGCGTGGTATCAACTTCCTGCCACTCGAAGGCGTGCAGGCACTGGACCCCGCCCAGAAAACCGTACTTTTAGACGATGGCACTTCACTACCCTACGATCTGTATCTCGGCGTACCCGTGCACTGCGCCCCGAAAGTCGTTGTCGAGAGCGGCCTGACGGAAGACGGCTGGATTCCCGTCAGCCCCGAGAACCTCAAGACCCGCTACCCCAGCGTGTATGCTGTGGGCGATGTCACCCGAGTGGGCGTACCCAAAGCAGGCGTGTTCGCTGAGGGCGCGGCAAAAGTAGCCGCTGCCTCTATCATCGCCGACCTGGGCCTGGGGCCGGAGCCCGACCCGTATAAAGGAATCGCATCCTGCTATATCGAGTTCGGCGCCGGGCAGGTAGGCCGCGTAGACATCGACTTTCTCACTGGGCCGTCTCCCATAGGTATCTTCCGGGAGCCTTCCGCCGACCTGGTGGCCGAGAAGAAGCTCTTCGGCTCCAGCAGACGGGCTCGGTGGTTCGGGGTTTGACCTCCCCAATTTGACCTCCCCCTCGGAGCGCGCTCCGCGCTTCCGTCCCCCTCCGGCCTTCGCTCGTGCCTCGCTGCGAAGGGGGAAGACCACCTCATCTGCCTCTGCTTAGGGCTCTCCTAAGGCAATGCACAAGGAAGAGTTTGGAGAAAACTTCGTGGGCGCTTTGCCTAAGACCAGCGCTAAGATTAGCACCTGAGGTGATTTTCCCCCTTCGCCCGAACGCAGTGAGGATATTGCCGGAGGGGGACGAGGCGACGAAGGAGCACTCAAGGGGGAGGTCGAAAGGCTGGAGGTCAATGGGGTAGGTTTGCGGTGGCCCCAAAATTTGACAGCTCCGGGAACCCATGATATTCTGTTTGTGTAGGAAACACTTGTTTGATTTTCTAGAAAAGCTCTCCAAACAAACCTAGAGAATCGACGCCCACAGTGAGCGGGAATCACTGGCCCTTTGAGGCGACTACAACTCTTCTTTTTAGAAGGGGATTGTGGTCGCCTTTTTTGGTTTTCTAACGATGTTTACGAGGCGGGAGCGAGCGGGACGTGACGGACTATCGAGAACAAACAGCCGGGGGATACTTATACCAAGCCGGCATTCCGACATCCACGCCCTCCCGCCGGAGCCGCCGACCGGAGACCGACTTGCATGCCTGACACGGACCCCTCCGAAAAAGGTGCGAGCGCTGGACTCCGGGCGGCTCTGGCCCGTGCGAAGGAGCGCAATGCCGCGCTGCTAGATCTGGCTCCTGGAGGACACTGCCCTCTGTGGTACGCCACATTGCCCACCCCGACGCCGGATGGACGGCGGTTGATTGGTGGCTGGAAGACCGAGGAGAGCGCCCGGTTGACCCTGGAGAACCTGGGCTATGCCGTGGTGATTGAGGCTGGCGGTGCGGGAGCGCGCAGGGCGGCGCCGTAGAACGTCACGAAGCGGGCGAGTACTGTGTCGTAGGTTTCTTCTACTGCCAGGGGACAGTGTGCCCAGAGGTGGAGCATACCACCCTGCATGAAGTGCATGCGCGCGGCGACCTCGGCTTCACTCAGGCGGGGCAGAGCCGTGCGTAGCGCCTGCTGGAATCGTGTAGTGACCTCGCTGGAGCCCGCCCTGTAGTCGCGCCAGAGGGTGCGGTCCGGGTCTAGTCGCAGGCGGCTGGCGAGCTGCGCGAAGTGCGGATGCTCGAATGCCAGCTTCAGGGCTGGAGCAGCCATGGCGTAGAGAATCTGGTCGGAGTCAGAGGCAGAGCAAGCGTCTAAGAGGCGCAGGCGCTCGGCGTTCAGAGCGCTCTGGCGGCGCTCTACCACGGCGCGAACCAGGTTCTCTTTGGAGCCGAAGTGGTAGTTCACCAGCGCCACATTCAGCCCCGCTGCCCCCGTAATGGCGCGCACCGATGTCTCCGCGACTCCGTTCTCGCCGAAGAGCCGCTCCGCTGTATCCAGTAAGAGCAGGCGAACATCGCTGCTCGGTGTACTACCCATGTCTCTGCCCATTATCGCACCTATTGTTTCTGTGTGCTGCCCCAGAGCGATGCCAGCAGCGCGAGCACGGCCAGCACCCCGACGGTGATAGCCATAGAGCTTGTGGAATGATCGTAGAACATGCCGACAGCGGTTGCTGCCAGCGCTCCGCCCAGGGTCTGTGCGCCGCCCATGATCGACGACACTGCACCCGCCGTTCGAACATGGGGCTCCATGGCCAATGCCGTCGCGTTGGGTTGCAGCAGTCCCTGCCCGAAGAGATAGAGCATCATGGGGGCGATCACACCTGCCAGGCCGCCGAACTTCAGCAAGGCCAGCAGTGCCACCAGACTACCCGCCACACCGATAATCCAGGCCCCGGCCCGTGCCAGAGTCCGCGAAGAGATATGCCGACGGACCAGGGCCCGGTTCACCGTAGCTCCGACTAGTAGGGCTGCTGCTGTGAACGCGAAGAACAGCCCGAACTGGCGCTGAGGAACCTGGAACACCTCCATGAACACCAGTGGCGACGCGCTGATATAGGCGAACATGCCCGCCGAGGCCAGCGCCACACCGAGCGAGTAGCGCAGGCTGGCGCGGTGAGAAAAGACCGCGTGTAGTCCATCCTTCAGGGAAGGTGTCTGCTCTATCGGAGCGGCATCCTGGTCCAGGGCAGTCGGTAGCGTTTCCGGCAGGCGCAGCAGGCAGATAACACCAACAATTGCCCCGGTCGCCCCCAGCACGAAGAAGATTGCGGGCCAGCCCCAGAGCGCGAGCAGATACTCTCCGAGCGTGGGAGCCAGAAGCGGGGCCACGATCATGACCTGAGTGATCTGAGACAGCACCGAGACCGCCTCTCGGCTAACCCCGAACCGGTCACGCACCATAGCGCGGGCCAGGATAGGCCCCACGCTCGCACCCATACCCTGGAGCAAGCGCAGCACGACTAAAGCGGGCAGCGACGGACTGAACGCACACGCCAGACCCGCCACAGTGAACAGCGCCAGCCCTGCCAGTAGCACCGGGCGGCGCCCGAACCGGTCGGAGAGAAAGCCACAGACAAGTTGCCCGACTCCATAACCCACCAGGAACAGGCTCAGTGTAAGCTGCACCCCGCCTGCACTCGCTTTGAACGCCCGCTGGAGCTGCGGCAGCGCGGGCAGACTCATATCGATAGAGAGCGCCGTGAGTGCCGTCAACGCCGCCAGGAGCAGGGTAAACGCCCAGCCCTGAAGATTTTGTGTTGCCGGAGCTGCGCTCACGGACCGTAATTTACTGCGTTGTATTAAACGGTTATTTGAAACAATTGTTTTAAACATATGTTTAATTCTACCGCTGGAAAGCGAGGGATGCAAACTTACCTCTCCCCCTAACCCCCTCCCCTAAAGGGAAGGGGGAACTAGAGGAAAAAGAGGCTTTTCTGGGTCGGATACCCGCTTGCGGAGAGTGAGAGCGATTCCCCCTTCCCTTTAGGGGAGGGGGTTAGGGGGAGAGGTAGTCTGAGCAACCAGCGCGTCTAGACCGGGCAGAATGCGCTCTAGAATAGCATCCGGGCTGAGGCTATCCAACTCGTGGGAGAAGATCTCGGGGCCGATAGAGGTCAGATGCCCCGCTTCCCGAAGCAAGGCCACAATCTCCGCAATCGGCATCTCACCCTCCCCGATAGGCTGGCGGTAGTACACGCAGTCGTCGATTAACGAGCGACCCGGCGGAAGCTCCGCAGGGCCATCCGCGAGCTGCACGGTGGTGATAACGCCAGGAGGAATTGTCTGTAGCAGGGCATCGTTTCGGCCATAGCGCAGATAGTGCCAGTTGTCGAACACTATTCCGCTGTTCGGTCGATTCGCGTCCTTCACAATCTGCCACACGGTTTCCAGCGAGCGCAGGCCCCAGTGGGGAATGGCCTCTATGGTGCAGCGCAGCCCGCTCTCCGCCGCCCGGTCACAGAGTGCCGCATAGCGCTCGGTAAGATAGTCCACGCTGTAGCGCTCCTCAGGGAATGTCCCTATCGCGTGGATCGTCTCTACGCCCAGCGCCTCGGCAAGTGCAAAGAACGCCTCCGGGGAGCGGTCCAAGTAGGTCCGCATAGCGTCGTCCATATCGTCCGGTTGCCACTCCGGTACCCAGCTCGCCAGCGGGTCCAGATAGTCCAGTGTCACACCTCGGTCTGCCGCCATCGCCCGCATGTCTGCGATAGAAAGCCCCGTCGCCAGAGTGCGATCCACATCCCCCGGCGACGTCGTCAGCCGCTCGAATCCACCCTTCGATGCCACATCCAACTGCTCCGCAAACGGCAGCGCCCGCACGTTCGCCAACCACAGAATCCGCTCCATGGAAATAGAGACACAGTTCGCCCTGCACCCACTCCGAGAAAGTTATTCCCTGTAAAATGGGCGGCAGATTAAGGCTGGGGAAATACTCTCACTATGGCAAATATCAAAGTCGCGTTACTTGTGTCTCTTGTAGTGGTAGGGGCATTTACCGGATACAAAATCCTTGCTGCGCCGAAACCAATTCGGAAAATCGCGGCAGACGTACCCGATGCTGCCGTTGTTGGCAATCCCAAACAAACAGAAGAAGAGTGCCGGGCGCTCTTAAATAAGATGAAAAGCGTAGGTTGGGATTGGAAAAAGCTCAAGCAAGATGACTTTCATTTTAGCGGATTGAAAAACTGTGAAGATAAGGATATTCGTGAAGGCAGAGGAATGCCACTGATGGCCTACCCAGGCTCCGAGCAAGTAGCATTTGCCAATTTTCTCTACATTAGAGAAAACGCCGAAGTGTATGAAGGGGACAACATAATTAAAAAGCCAAGCGGCTTTTATGTTGTTGCCTGGAAGAATGGTGATATCACCCGTGTTCCTATAGAAGACACCAGGCTTGCGAGGGTGCCTGGAACTGCTGGCTACAGAGTCGTCTTTCCTGGAATGAAAGAGTATGATGCAGGCAACCCTCGGCATTTCTCCTATGGGGATAAAGTAAAAAAGTTCATCAAATAACGGATTGCCACTTGATATAGTCTGGCACTCTCACTCCCCAAACTTCGCGGAACCTGACAGGGTTGTAGGGGATATGCGAAGTGTAAGCCGCGCACGAATGCGGTGAGGAAAGAGAGTTAACAACAACAATGTCGGATTCCCTGAAAGATAAAGTAGCAGACGCTGTAGATGACGCCGCCGGTGCCGGTACCAGCAACAAGATCGCTGGCAACGCTCAGGAGCTTTTGGGAAAAGCTCAGGAGAAGGTCGGCGAGACGATAGGCGACAGGGATCTAGAAGCCGAAGGCACCACGAACCAGCTCAAGGGCGAAGCGAATCAGGCGGTGGGAGAAGTCAAAGAAGCTTCTGAGAGCTTCCTGGAGCGCGCCAAAGATAAGCTGGCCGATGTGGCCGAAGCCGCCAAAGAGAAAGCCGAAGACGTTATCGAGGCGGTGAAAGAGACTGCCCATAACGTTTCCGAGAAGCTGAAGCACGAAGATGAGCCGGAAGATAGCCCGAAGCGGCCGGAGAGTACGCTTCCGATCCAGTAGTGCTTGAGGCAAGAAAATAGCGATGCCGGACTGGTGAGTACCAGTCCTGCGTTGTTTTTTGCGCCACTTATTCAGGTGAGGGATTTCAGTAGGAGATTGCCCAGATGCCATCTGGGCAATTCGTAGATGTAGGCTACAGAAAGAAGATCAGCATCGTGTAGAGCCAGAGGCGCTGTCGTCGGCGGGGGCAACGTAGTTTTTGGGCGAGTGGCTTAATCACGATGGTGCTCGGGTTGGCAGCCTTCTTTCAGGTACATGAGGCCACCGGGTGTATTGGCATCGATCACGGCAGTAATCCAATCGTGAGCGTGCAGGCGCGTGTCCGCTGTGGGCGTGACCTCCTGCTCCTTGGTGGAGCAGCGTACCAGAAGGCAGCCAGAGGGCAGCCCCAGGTCACGGACTAACGTATTCTCGAAGCGCGAGCCCGGTTCCACCTCAAATTCCGCCACCACTGGTTTTTTTGCCGGTGGCGGACCGCCATTGACAGCCAGGTCCCGCTCTAAGAGCGCCTCATAGATCGGGCGGTCGTTTAATAGCTCCGCACCGATATAGGCTCCGAAGCAGGCCACGATGACCGGAAGCATCTGGTGATAATCGCCGGTCATCTCCAGAATCATCACGATACCCGTGAGCGGGGCACGAACAATGGCCGTGAGCAGCGCCGCCATGCCGACTACCGCGCAGGCGCCGACCTCCGGGAGAATACCAGGCGCGATGTGATGCGCTATCTGCCCCACGGCCAGACCCAGCAGAGCCCCCAGAATCAAGATAGGCGCGAAGATACCGCCGGGCGCGGTGGTGCTATACGAGCCTACAGTGAGCAGGAAGCGCAGACCGAACCAGAGCGGAACAAGAGTCAAGGCTACCTTGCCGGTCAGTGTCAACTCAAAAAGGTCATGGCTGCTGCCCACCACACCCGGCACGAACCAGCTTAAGAGCCCCACACAGGCTCCTACCAGGCCCGCCATAGGGACCATCCAGGTTGTGGGGAGCCGTTTCCAGGTGGTTTGCATGCCCAGCAGGGAGCGGTTGAACAGCACGCCGATTCCACCCGCCAGTAAACCGAGCAGCAGAAAGACCGGCAGCGAGCCCAGCGGGGGAATGGGGTACGACGGGACTTTGAGCACGGGGTACGGCCCCGAGGCAGACCGGGTGACGATGTCCGCGACAGCCGCCGCGATAAACGCCGCGCCGAACACTATCGGGCGAAACGTGCCTTCTAGCTCCTCCACCACGAAGATAAGGCCGGACAGCGGCGCATTGAACGCGGCGGCGAGACCTGCGCCCGCACCTGCCGCCAGAAGAGTCAGGCGCTCTTTCGGAGTAGCTTTGAGCGGGCCGCTGAGCAGGTCGGCCACGGCGGCACCCATCTGAACGGTCGGGCCTTCGCGGCCCAGGGTAAGGCCGCTGCCCAGAGCCAGTGTGCCACCGAAGAACTTTACGGGGAGAACCCGGCTGCCATCTAACATCCGATACTGCCCCAGCACAGCTTTCAGATGGGGAATGCCGCTGCCGGTGGCCTCGGGCGAGTACGAGCGTACCAGCAGTACCGAGATAGCCGCACCGAGTGCTCCGAACAGGAGGGGAAAGAGCCAACCCAGGGCGCCATGGTCGTGCGCCCAGTGCAACAGAGACACGCGCACCCGCTCCCCTTCGACCAGCGCTATGCGAAAGGCGACCGCAACAATACCGGCCACAAACCCCACCAGAGCCGCCCTGGGAAAGATACGCCGCCGCTGCTGCCGTGTGTAGAGATACTCATGAATCGCGGACTGCGCTACGGCATCATCTGGGGCTGGGGGAGTCATTTCAAGATTTTATAATATCACGATGTATAGCCAAGAAATCTCTTTTAGATGCATATTAGTAAATTCTAATATACTGGTATTTTTGCCGTGAAATTAGAATTTCATAATATCAAAATATAAAACCCAGTTGCAGTAAGCGATGGTTTCGAAAAGGAAGTGGGATTCATGAACGGACTTGGCGCACGGAGACGAGCAGGTGGTTTTACACTTATGGAGGTCATGCTCGCATTGATTATCTTCACCCTCATGGCTCTGCTCACAGCAGCGGTAGTCCCTATGTCAGCGCGCTCAGTGCGCTATGGCAATGACTACACACAGGCCGCTACGCTAGCCGCGCATAAAGTGAACCAGCTCCAGGAAGCCGGGTATACCAATATGAATCGTAATCTAGCCAACAACACCTACAGAGTGGTGGATAGTAATGGAACTCTCCCGACGGTAAGTAACAATGCCACGGGCACCCGAAGTGGGAGCGCGGATTTTACGACCATAGACGGACTCAGTACCTACTTCGTGGGGGGAATCTCCCAACCCAAAGGCACGATCTCTATTGCCCCGTTCGCTCCGAGCCGCAATACAACGACTGGCGCGTATGCCGCTATCGAAGCAACGGTAACAGTGACCTGGCGTGATGTCCGTGGGCGCCAGCAGTCTTACAGCAGCAAGACCTTTATCACCAGGATGCCGCTTCTGTAAGCGCTGCGAAGAGACTAGGAAACGTCTTCGGGTTCGGTACCAGCGAGCTCGTGGATACGGTGTACCTCGCAGAACTCCTCGATGATCTCCATGATCTTGGGGATACGTGGGCCACGCAGGGAGTACAGGCGAAAGGAGCCGTTGCGAACCACTTTGAGCACGCCAGAGCGGGTGAGGATAGCCAGGTGCTGCGATGCACTGGACTGCTGGATTCCCAGCTCGCGGGCCAGGTCTCCCACCGCCATAGGCCCTGCTTCCAGGACTTGAATCATCCGAATCCGGGTTTCGTTGGCAAGAGCACCGAACAGTATCGTAACACGGGCGCGAACAGGATCAGTCATGTATTTGTTAAACAACCTTCTATCAGGGCAGAGATAGGTTCGCCATACTATCACTCAATTGTGAAGAGATTATAAAAAAATGCCCTGATATTCGAATATTCAAAACTCCCCGTATTTTTGCCGAGATATTAGAATTTCGTAATCTCCAAAGATAAAAACGACTTGCATTTCTCACAAACTTTCAAGTCTTATGGATTTTCAAGAAGGATAGTAGACTCATGCGCAAAATCGGCTTACGACGGAGTAGCAGCGGCTTCACACTCATGGAGGTCGCACTGGCTTTAGTCATCTTCACGCTTATGGCTCTGCTCACAGCAGCGGTCGTTCCCATGTCGGCGCGCTCGGTGCGCTACGGCAACGATTACACGCAAGCGGCGACTCTGGTGTCGCACAAAGTGAATCAGCTTCAAGAGGCGGGCTATAGCAACCTGAACCGAAATCTGGCGAATACGACCTACAAAGTGGTGGATAGCAACGGTACCCTGCCGACAACGACCGCGAATGTCAACGGTACCCAGAGCGGCAGCGCGGACTTCACCACAGTGGATGGGCTGAACACGTACTTTGTAGGCGGGGTCTCTGATCCGAAAGGGACGATAACCATCTCACCGTTCGCTCCGAGCCGCAATGCCACTACCGGAGCCTATTCCGCGATTGAGGCGCTGGTGACAGTGACCTGGCGTGATGTCCGTGGGCGCCAGCAGTCCTATAGCAGCAAGACCTTCGTGACTAAGATGCCACTTTTATAGGGCAAGGCTCACCCAAGCCCGAAGAGTACCACGGGCGCCCAGTGTAGCTCTTGAGGGAAGACCTCGCGCAGGTCCATGCGGGCTTTTTTCAGGGACTCCGCCACAGATTGATTGGGGTTGTATTTCAACTGGTCGTAAAAGAGGTACATGAACTGGCGCATGCTCTGGTCGGATACTGGCCAGAGCGTCACCAGCACGTTCTTCGCACCGGCTAAGAGAAGCGCTGTGCTCAT
The DNA here is from genome assembly GCA_049840835.1 of Armatimonas sp. Classification (GTDB taxonomy): domain Bacteria; phylum Armatimonadota; class Armatimonadia; order Armatimonadales; family Armatimonadaceae; genus JANLTX01. Next base: position 883,634 of record JASGJG010000003.1, read on the forward strand.
GCCCTCGATTCCCTGGCCTGGTTTTGCCTCCCCCAGTCCAGACACACAGGCGGAACAGACGACGAGCTCGGCGTTCAATTTCAAGCCGAATAGCTGTGCCACTGTCAGAACGCCCGTCCCCTCATGGCCCTCAGCAGGAGCGGCCAGGTGCAGGCCAGAGCTGAGCGGTGTCTTCGGGTCGTAGTAGCCGTGGGTCGCGAAGTGAACGTAGCGATGGGCAGGGGCATGCTTGATAACAGCTTCTTCGGTAGCTTCCGGCCCGACGAAGGCTATGCCATCCATAAGCTCAGCCAGCATGATAGTCTCTTTGTTCGCGCCCGGCAGCGCTCCCACTCCCGCGCGACACTCGCTAATCGGGCCATCGCTATCCGGGTCGCCGAAGCCCACGAAAGGCGCCTGAGAATCACCCGGACCGGGGCGACGATCCCAGAGGTTTCGAAGAGAGTCTAAAAACGTCGCCGAGGGAGCATAGCTGATGGCAAACGCCTCACCCAGAACCGTGTCGTTCCAGGGTAGTAGCTCGAACGGAAGATGGAAGAGAAAAGTCTCGGGGAGCACGATCAGCCGTGTAACTCCCTGCCAGAGCGACTCCGAGATGCCGCTCAGGAGCAGCTCCGAGAGAGCGGTCTTGAGCGGACCTGTATCGTCGGTGGCGCTATCGAACAGCGTCCCCACGTTCTCGGTGAGCGTGCGCTCCAGCGCTTCAGGAATAGAGTGGCAGTGTAGTTCATACTCCTCCGAGCGTATAGCGAAGCGATAGAGCCTGTCTCCGGCCACCACATAGGAGAGTAGGAGAGTACCGGGGGCCAGAACCCGCGCCTGTACTGCACTCAGAGTAAGTGGCTCTGGTGTGAGAAAGGCGGCAAGCTCCGGAAAGCGGGCGTGAACGTCTTTCTCATGGGCCTCTTGCGCTCGCTCCAGCGACTGCCGCTCCTCGATGACTGCGGCCAGTAGTTGGGAGAGTACATATATATCTTCCTCATCCCTCTCTGAAATCTCTGCGATGTGCAATTGGGAGCGAAGTTGTGTTTCCCGATGGAGAAGGCTGGCAAACTCGAACCGAAACGACTCCTGGCGCTCCAGAAGCTCCCGGTCCTCATCGGTCTCTGGAGTGGGAGTGAACGCGCTCCGACCCAGCCGCCCGGTCAGCCCCCGAGCCTTGAACAGCTCCGAAGCGGCGAAGGCCTGGGCCACGTCACGCTCTGCCCGTCGGCGCTCCGCCACGGTGATAAAGTTCAGATAGGCATTGCGGCTACCCGACTGAACCCCGCTCGCCGCCTCGATACCCCCTGCCGCCTTGCGCAACTCTTCCACCGTGTAGATCGCCTGAGCGCATCTATCAAAGGCTTCTGTGAACTGCTCCTGATCGTAGTAAACCTCCCCGATATTGAGGAGAACATTGACTATTTCTATCGAGAGAGGCGCTGCCGCTTCTAGAATCCGGCAGGCCTCCTCCAACTTCTGTAGTCCGCTATCAAGCCTGCCCTGTTTGGCATAGGCATAACCCATGTTGTTCGCCTCTCGTGCTGTTTCCAGAGACTCAGGAGCAATCTCGCTAGCGATTCGATAGGCTTCTTCGAATTTTTCCAGGGCCTGCTCGAAATCACCCTGTAACTGATAGATAGAGCCGATATTGGTAAGACTGGTTGCCAGCTCTTTTGGCACCGGGATCAATTCCTGTAAAAGTCGGCATGCCTTTTCATAGAAAGACAGCGCGAGGTCCAGTTTGCCCTGCTCTTGATAAATAAGCCCGATGTTATTGAGCCCTCCAGCGGTCAGGGGAGAGAGTGGAGCTGCCTTCTGGCTGATCCGATAGGCTTCCTGGAACTGCGGCAGAGCAAGCTCTCGCTTATTTTGCGCTCTATAGGCATAGCCCAGGTTGTTGTAGCTGGTGGCGGTTTCCAGAGACTCGGGGGCTATGGTTTGATAGATATGGTGAGCTTCTTCCAGTTTCTCCAGAGCGAGGTCCAGTTTCCCCTGTGTCTGATAGACATAACCGATATTATTAGAGACACCGGCCATCTGCACCGAGGTGGGAGCCGCCTCGATCAGAATACGCCGCGCTTCTTCATAGCTTTCGAGAGCCTGCTTTAACTTCCCTTGCTCCCGATAGACACTGCCGACATTGCTCAGATGTGATGCCGCATCTATAGAAACAGGAGCGACTAGCGCATCGATAGCACAGGCATCCTGAAAGAACTCCAGAGCGTACTCCAGATCGCCCTGCGCCTGATGTACCATACCGATGTTATTGAGGATGCTTGCTTCCTGGGGGGTGTCATGCTCTACCTCAGTAGAGGCTCTCTGATAGTTGTCTAAAGCCTGGTCTAGATTTCCCCACTGCAGGTAGATATTGCCCTGGTTTGTGAGCAAAGAAGCTGTGATAGAGCCGGAGATGCCGAGTTCGGAGAGGAGCTGTAGCGCAAACGCAAAGGTGGCCAGAGCTTCGTCCATTTCGCCTCGATCCTGATGGACCAGGCCGATATTGTTGAGGTCCTGAGCGACTTCGGGGGATCCCGGGTCAAGGGCGTGGTCGATCCGGTGGGCTTCTTCGTAGTTTGCAAGCGCCTTATCTAGCTGCCCCTGCAGCCGATAGATATCGCCGATGTTACTGAGAGCGCCGGAGACCAGGGGGGAATCAGGGGCTATCTGTAGGGCGATTCGATAGGCGGCCTCATAGTTCTCCAGAGCAAGGGCTATATCGCCGAGAGCCTGATAGACACCGCCCATATTGTTCAGGCGAGTTGCTGTGTTTTCCGATAGGGGGGCTACCGCATGGTCGACTCGGTAGGCTTCTTTGTAGTTTTCCAGAGCCTGCTCCAAGTTACCCTGCATATTCTGGACATAAGCCATCTGGCTCAGGCAGGCGGCATAGAGCTGGTAGGCTTCTAGTGGAAGAGTCAGGGCCAGGTTGCTTATCAAAGGGCGAAGCAGATCTGCTCCTTCTTGCCAGCATGCTCTTGCCTCATCGAAGTCCTGATACCCAAACTGGGTGTAGCCGGAGTCAAAGAGCTCGCCCGCTTCGTCTATAAGGTCTTCAAGTTGGCTTTCGTCCATAGGTTAGTCTATTAGATCTTTTTGCTCACAGGGGGATTCGCTGCGATACCCAGGCCGATGGCTGTCACAGCAAAGGCAAGCAGTCCAAAGGAAGGATTCCAGCCTTTATAGCTCCCCACCAGCCAGACCAGACACCCTGTGGTAGCCGCTATCATGAGGCGCACCCAGGCGCAGCGCAGTCTGTGCTCAGGCCAGCGCCCGAAGATAACGGGAATCGTGCCCACAAAGAGCGAGGCGCTTAGGATGCAGGGCCAGTAGTGCGGCTTTCCATTGCTGCTACTAAAGGTCGAGATGGCGGCCAGCAAGGTGCCCACGAATCCGGTGAGGGCGGTAGCGACAACAGTGAGCCGGTTTCTAATCTCCGTAAGCCGATTCTGCTCGGTCTGAATCCGCTCTTGAGAAAGTGCCTGAATGCTGCGAGCAAGCGGCTGAAGCGCTTCTGAGGCAAGGCGCACGGCGCTATTGTAGTCTTTCTCTACCTGAAGCTGGTTGTGCAGGTGAGCCGCTTGCTGCTGGAGCGCGCTGGCCCAGGCACTCACGCCGGGAGTGACATTGGTGCCGGTCAGGCTACCTGCCGCAATCCGGGCGCCCGTGGCCGCCGCCGTAAGCTGAGATTCCGCCAGTGCGAGCGCCGCTTCCGCTTGCTGCACGGGCACCAGGGCAGATGTAGGAACAGGGACTGTGGGATTCAGATGCAGGTATTTGTTATCCCCCAGTTCTTCCAGACGCTTTTTCAGGACTGTGCGCGCATCGCCGACCAGGGGGGCGAACTCGGCGAACTTGGCAGCATTGCTCAGCAGCTTGAAGCCCCATACCTGCGCGCGTAACACCGGGGGCGGGGCATCCGCTTCCCAGAGCACCAGCGCCCGGCCCGCGGCAGCCTCATTCAAGAAAGAAAGTTTCCAGGCCTTGTCTTCTATCTCGTCCGCTTTCGTCGGCGTACCATAGGACACCTCTATAGTGCAGTCTCCCAGCGCATAGGGTAGTGGGTCTTTCGGCAGATCTTTCAGCTTGTCCAAGACATCAGGCTGATGGTACGCGAGCACCAGACCGAGCACATCAGCATAGCGATAGACATAGGCGATATCCGCTTTATCGGATAGGGGAGCCGGGCAGGGGCGCTCGGCATAGGCCAGCACCACGAAGCGCTCGGTCTCACTCTGCTTTGTGGTGGGCGGGTCCAATGGAATCGGCAGATGCGGTGCATCCGGTTCGTGCGGTTTGTTCCAGCCACTAGCCTGAAGCGCCTTATACAGATCGAACAGGCTCTTCGTGGCTGCCTCATCTTCCAGGCGGACCGCTATATGGCGCAGACGCTCCGGTTCGTCAGCTGCCATTTGTGGGTTTCTGCTCCTGGATCAGGCCGCGAATCCTTTCCTGCATCTTCTTGCGTTCTTCGGCGGTCTCCGTGTTATCGTTGTCTAGCTCGCGCGGCTGCTTGCCTTTATCGGTGGGAGCATGACCCGAAGCGCTCACAAAGCGCATATCGCTGTCTAGCCGCGCATTCACTACGCGCGCCCAGGCTTTAAGTTCTGTGGCATCTCCGGCCTCCAGAAGTGAGTCAAGCAGGGCAAGCTCTTCTGCATTGGCTTGCTCCAGGGAGAATTGCACACTGATGAGCGTGCTACGGTCGTACATGCATCCCTCCTTTCTGGCCATTATGCCATGAGTTTGAGCCGCTAACCGAGCCCGAAGAGGACCACGGGCGCCCAGTGCAGCTCGTTTGGATAGATAGTGCGCATCGCTCTGCGCGATATCTGCAGTGACTCCGCGATAGGGCGGTCGGGATTGTTCGCCAGTTCCAGATAGAAATAGCATAGAAACAGGCACATGCTCCTATCCGAGACCGGCCAGAGCGCCACCAGCGCGTTTCTGGCCCCGGCCAGGAGCCATGCCGTGCTCCGACTCTCGATTGTATAGCCGGTATCGTCTGGCTCCGTGGCACTGGTTAAGTCTACAACCAGATCCGCATTCAAGCGCAGGCCGGAGGCCAGAGCCGTTGCCGGGTCATAGACGCCGGGCGTGGCAAAGTGGACATACTTATGGTGCGGTGCGTGGGCAAGAACCGCTTCGGGAGTAGCCTCCACCCCGACGAATGCCGTGCCATCCATAATGCGCGCAATCTCACGGACCTCTGCGCCGGCTGCCGGAAACGCTCCAATCCCGATACGTCGCTCGCGGGTAGGGCCATCGCTGTTCGGGTCACCAAAGCCCACAAAAGAGGCAGTGGGGTGGGAAGGGGGAGTGCGCTTGCTGAGAGCGTCTAGGAGCGTGGCCGATGGGGTGTAGGTAATCGCAAACGCCTCCCCGAAGACCGATTCCCCCCAGGGCAACAGCTCAAACGGTAGGCTGTACAGGTTGGATTCGGGCGAGATGATGACTTGCGTGGCACCTTCCAGAGCAGAGTCGGAGATACCGTCTAAAAGCAGTGTTGCCAGCCGACGGCGCTGCATGCTGGTATCGGCGCTCTCTCCCGAGAACATCGCGCTCACCAGCGTATTCAGGTCGCTTTCCAAGGTCTCCGGGATTGGTTGCCGGAACAGCTCCCAGTGGTTGTGGCGCAGGGCGAACCGGTAGAGCTTCTCACCTGCGAAAGCATACGAAAGCAGCAGAGTGCTTTCGGGGAGCACACGAGACTGAACCGTGGCAAGGTCCAGCGGCTGAGGAAATTCGCGGGCCTTGTACCGCTCTAAGGCGGCGAAGGCAAGGGCAATGTCCCCCTTTGCGTTTCGGTCCACATAGAGAATCAGCAGACCCAGATAGGCGCTACTGTACTGCACATAGAAGCTGCTCGTAGGCTCCGCACCTGTCTGGCGAATCCCCTCCAAGGCCTGAACCGCATTTTCATAAGCCTGTATTGCCTTCTCCAACTGGCCCAGCTTATGGCAGGTGAAACCAATATGGTTGAGTGCGGCCACGGTCTTCAGAGACAGCGAGCCCAGCGCCTGCTCAATCCGATACGCTGCTTCGTAGCTTTCCAGAGCCTTTTGCCACTTGTCCTGATCGCTATAGATAGCGGCTATTCGGGTGAGCTGGTGAGTGGCCTCTGGAGAGAGCGGCGCCAGGGAGTGAAGTAGCTGAGACGCTTGCTCGTGGTAGTGCAGCGCCAGCCCCAACTTTCCTTGCTTCCGATACACACTCCCTATATTGCTCAACCGTATCGCTGTCTCGAAAGACTGAGGCGCGATGGCATGGCCTACCCGATACGCTTCCAGATACTCGGGGAGCGCCTGCTCCAGCATGTCCAGCTCTTCATACGCTGTACCCGTGTTGTTCAGCAACGTGGCATAGAACTGGTGGATATCCGAAGAAAGCTCCTTGCCCTGAGTTTCTATAAGCGGGTGAAAGAGCGTGGTAGCCGCCTCCCAGCATGTAAGGGCCTGTGTGTACTCCCGCCTGTTAAAGTACGCCTCACCCTCTTGAACGAGCTGCATTATCTGCCCGACGAGTTGGTCCGGGTTCATTGTAGAAACTCGATGACCTGCGTGTGAAATAGCTGGGGCTGTTCCCAGTTGAAGAGATGCCCGGCCTCGGGGAAGGCAAAGAAGCGCGACTGGGGAATACCCGAGGCCAGCTCCCGCGTGTCTGCGAGGGGCACCAGAGCATCATGCTCTCCGGCCAGCACCAGCGTGGGAGCAGTAATCTGCGCCAGCATATCTCGGTAGTCGAACTCCCGCTGGGCCTGGTAGTGTCGCCGGAAGGCATAGAGTGGCTGCTGAAGCGGGTCGTTCTCATCGAACGCCAGCATGGCATCGCTTTCGGGGCGCTTCAGATAACTGGGTGAGAAGAGCCAGGGCAGGATTAAGTAGTACATCTGCTTCGCAGTGGCCCCGGTTTCATACACCGATAGCACGGCATCTAAGAACCAGAGCGCCTGCCGACTCATTCGAGCATAGGAGGCCGCGATAATCAGCTTTTCCAGGCGATGCGGGTGCCGCACGGCGAAGCTCTGCGCGATGCAGCCCCCCATGGAAAAACCCAGTACATACGCCGTTTCGATACTTAGCTCATCTAATAGATAGGCCACGTCATCTGCGAGACTTTCTATGGTGTAGGGAATATCAGGCATGGCACTACGCCCGATGCCCCGGTTGTCGAAAATAATGACCTGGAAGTGCCGGGTGAGCGTGAGCAGCGAGCCAGTCCAGAACGTGGCATCGCCACCCAGGCCGCTGATGAGCACAAGCGGCGGCCCGGAGCCATGGGTTTCGTAGTACAGCGTGTTGTTTTGGGAATAGGGCATGGTTACTCTTCCAGAAACCCGATGACTTGCGCGTGGAATAGCTTGGGCTGCTCGATGTTGATAAGGTGTCCCGCTTCGGGAAAAGCGAAGAGGCGACACTCCGAAATGCCCGCAACTAGTTCCTGGGTATCGGAAAGGGGAACCAGGGCATCCTGCTCTCCGGCTAGCACCAGCGTACTGGCCTTGATCTGAGTCAGCATACCTCTAGAATCAAACGCTCGCTGAGCATGGTATTGCCGCCGAAACGCGTAGAGGGGTTGCTGGCGAGAGGCTTGCTCACCGAAGACTCGGAGAAGCAGGCTCTGTGGCGTTTTTATAAACCCCGGCGAGAGTAGTAAAGGCAGGACCAGGTAGTACATCTGCTTGGCAGTGGCCCCGGTTTCGTACACAGACAATGCAGCATCTAAAAACCACTGCGCCTGCCGACTCATTCGAGCATACGAGGCGGCAATAATGAGCTTCCGTACACGGTGCGGGTAGCGTATGGCCAGGCTCTGCGCGATACAGCCGCCCATGGACAGGCCCATAACATGAGCGGATTCGATGTCCAGCTCGTCCATGAGATAGGTGACATCGTCGGCGAGCATGTCTATCGTGTAGGGGATATCGGGAGCGTCGCTGCGCTTGATGCCACGATTGTCGAAAATGACGACCTTGAAATGCCGAGAGAGCGCCAGAAGCGAGGCTATCCATATGGTGGCATCGCCAGCCAGACCGCTAATAAGAACCAACGGTGGGCCTGAGCCGTGTGTCTCGTAGTAGAGTTTTATAGCATCAGGCCGATTGGTCTTATTCTGCGTGTAGGGCATATCCGATTTTCTATCTTCCTCAGAGAGGCCATCTCCCCTGAGTGTCGCTGTCGCTCCCTCGCCCCTCTTCCCATAAGACCCCTTCGGGGGGAAGAGGGATAACTCACCTCAACTGCCAAAAAGAGCGCCACATTCTGGCAATGCGCTCCAAATGCTCCAGGTGTTCTAGCGCTTCGCCTAAACTAAGCATCTGTAACTCCTACCCAGCGCTGATTTTCCCTCTTCCAGCGAAGCGAGATTGGGAAGAGGGACGAAGCTCACGCAGTGAGCATTCAAGGGAGATGGCCCTCTGGGGCTCCTATATAGCTGGACTCAGCCCCTCCCAGCGAACGGTCCACTGACCATTATTAGGAAACCCGGGGGCGTGGTGTTTGGGGGCGCCATCCCACCCCGCGGCCATGAGGGCGACGGCGTAGAGCAGGCCGCCATTCGACGGGAAATAGGGGAATGGGCCGCCGGTAGCGAGTCCGCGCTCATCGAACTGGAAGCGGGAGGCTTTGTGCAGCAGGAAATCAATCGCCAGTTCCGGCTTGCCCAGGCGGGCGGCGCACATGGCGAGCATGGGGAAGTCCCAACCCCAGATCTCCTCGAAGCGCCAGGCCGCGTTGACTTTCTCTAAAGTGCGCTGCATGGTGGGCAGATCTACGCCATCGCCGGGGAGCATACCGTAGACTCCGGTAATGGCCGGGTGCTCGAAGTTATAGCGTGTCCACATATCGGGTACGTTTTCGTGGAGCACATAGACGCCCTCTTGCTGGGGCAGCGGTGCGAGAATTTTACTCACTTTTTCCCACTCGGAGTTAGGGGCAAGGCCCAAGCGGGCTCGCCACTGCTGGGCGATTCGCAGCCCGAAGCGCCAGTACCCCAGCTCGAACGTGGGGTTCTGGGTGGTCATGGGGTTGGTGTTCTCGGAGACTAAGTGAATGGGCGGACCGAGTACGTAGCGCTGCGTTTTGGAGTCATAGAACGCGCAGGAGGCCAGAAAATCCGCCGTGGCCTCGACTATCGGCTGCCATTTCATAAGTGTTGCGCGGGTAGGGTGGGCACGATAGTCCAGCTCGGCGAAGAAGAGTGGGTGGGGCTGCTGCCAGAGCAGCAGGGCATGGATTTCATGGGGCCACTCCCGACCATCTGGACCGATGCACTTGGGCCAGCGCGCGCCTTTATAGCCTTGCTCTCTGGCTCGCTTTATGGCATCTGGCAGGAACTTCTTATAGAACCCGATGCCCCGGTTCAGCTCCGGCCAGCGGTTCCAGAGCGCCCAGTGCGCCATGTGCCACCAGACCATCTCTAAGTGAAAGCGCCCGTACCAGCCGTTGTTGACTAGCCCGCTCTCCTGAGGTGGGAGCGACCCGGCTTCGTTGACTGCCATCTGGTACTGGGAGAGGATGGTGCGCCGCTCCAGCTCTTTCCAGCGCGGGTCCTTGCTGCCAGAAAGGTCGATAGCCCCACCGCTTTTCCAGAATGCGGGCCACTTTCGTCGGCAGGCAGCGAACACAGTTTCTGGGGTGGGAAGTTTCTGAGGCAGGGGCTGTGGCGAGAACGTGCAGACAAACGAGAGCCGGGTGGCTTTCGTATCCGGCTGAAGTGTGATGCGGTTCCGGGTGGAGGGGGCTTCTATTTGAAGCTCGTCGTTTTCTGGAACCTCGGCTGTCTGAGTGACTCCACCAGCGCTGTAAGTCACGCGCAGGGTCTTGCCCACTCCCGGCGCAGGGTCGCCTGCGCCCAGCACGCTACCCGTAACACGCAGGCTCAGGCGGCTCTGATTGACTGTCTTGGCTACAGTCTCGGTCACATCTACCCACCGATTTCCCGCGCCGTACTCCGCTTTGAGCACAGTGAGGGTAAGCGGAGCGGCATCTGCTGCGGCCTGCTGCAGAGTGGCGCTCTCCGCCCAGGCGAGGCTGACATAGTAGGTCGTATCGTCTAACCGGCGCTCAAAGTCGGCCCGAGAGGGTTGGGCATGGGAGCGTGGTGTAAAGCGTGCCGGGTTGCTCCAATCCCCGATGAAGTTCGCGAACTGGCGCGGATCGTTGCCGGGGCAGGCCAGGAAGACCGAAAGCCGCCCGGCAGCAACCAATGGAGAGTCGATACGTGCCGCGATGGCATCTAAACTCGGGTGGCAGGCAGTGGTCACCGTCACCGGAGTGCCGTCCAGCACAAACTTACTGGTCACGATGCCGGTCCAGAGGTCCAGGGTCTGCTGAATATTCTGGAGGTCGCCAGGGGAGGCCGGAGTCCCATCTTTTTTTGTGAGCAATAGCCCGATGCGCCCTAAGTTAATCCGATGCGGGTTCGCGGCTAGCCACCCGGAAAGCTCCGGGCGCTGGGGGTCAGGAATCGGGTAGCGCACCGGGCGCCCATGGGTGTCTCGAACCTGCCCCTGAAAATCGTCTGGGCGCTGACCGGCAGGCGGCGGACTGCTATGCCAGCCCCAGTGCGACATTGTATTGAACGCCGCAAAGGTCTGCAGCCCCGTGCTGTCCATACCGAACGCGAACTCACCGTTGCCGACTTGCAATGGCCGCTCACCATCGAATTTAGTGAGCACAACATTGTGGCGCGTGACCAGAGCGCGGCGGTCGATAGGGGAAGAGTTTAAAAGTTGATGTGGCAGCACTACATATTATATGCCAGGCCTTTCATTTGAAGACCATTAGCTATGCCTCAATGCTAGAATCAGTCTCAAAATTTTTGGAGTAGAATGACGGTTTCTGCTAGGTGAACAAATCTCTCATAGTTCTCAGGGTTAGACGCATTGCGATCCCCACTCTCCAAAAATTTAAGAGATAGACTTAGGACCTCTCTACTTTGCCCACAAAGCTACTCCAGGGCAATTACGCTCAAAATAAAATAAAGCTTTTGAGATTGGCTCTGAAATACATTATGTTAGACAGAAATCTATGGTAAAAAACATTCCGATTAGCTGGGAAAGTTATACTAGATAAATGAAAATTTTTATCGTCGGCGGCAGACAAAGTGCTACATCGATACCGGGAAACTTCCCTATCGATTCTGCCGCTCATGAATTGGGATACCATGCAGCTTCGCGTGGGCATACCCTCTTAGTGGTGAGCGAAAATCATCTGGCGGCAGATTATCATTTTATGCAAGGCGTTCAGGAGTTCGTCGGTGAACCATCTGCCCAGAAGGTGTTTGTGGATGTGTATTATCCAGAAGATAAAAAGCCGATTCCCTATATAGGGGTAAAAAATAAAAATATTCATATCGATTACTTGCCGCACAAGCGCTCTCCAATTGATCAATATCGTCAGATACTGACACACTCGGCGGCTCTCAATGATTGTGATGCGGTAATTTGCCTGGGGGGAGGTCTCGGTACTAATCTTACCGGAACCATCGCTTCTCAGCGCGGCATTCCGGTCATGGCAATTAGCGCTTTTGGTGGTAGCGCTCAGGATTTGTATAAGACCCTTAAAGCCAGCTATGACGCGGAAACACAACGCCTGCTGGCAAACCAATGGAAGTCCGATAGCGCTGAGAACATCATCAAGTCGCTTGAGGCTCTTGCTCGTTCGGTAGATTTCGCGATCATTTGTCCTTTAAAGGAGGAGCGTGAGGCAGTAATTCATGCACTGAAAGCAGCGGGTAGCCAAATAGAAGAGGTTACCAAGGCTGGGAAAACGTACTGGCGGACTCAGTGTTACAGCGAGTCCGGACCGCCACAAAGCGTTGTTGTGAGCCAACTTCCTGCCATGGGTAATGTTGCCAGCGCTCTTTCGACCAGTGAGATCATTACCCAATGGAATCCTAAGGCTGTCCTTGTGGTTGGCATTGCTGGCACTATGGATGATGAAGTGAAACCCGGAGATGTCGTGGTCGGGAGTGCTGTTTTGTACAACGAGATGGGTAAGGTAAAGTCCGGGGTTTTTTATCCGGAACCCTATATGTATCCTGCGGATGCTCTGCTTTACAGTCAAGCACAGACATTTCCTGAATGGAAATGGGTTACCCCTGGTGATTCACAGAATGGAGGAGGCCAAAAACCAAACGTCTACTTCGGCGTCATCGTAGCCGGAGAGACGGTAATGGCGGATAAAGCACAGAAAATAGAGTTAGCCAAAATGCATCGTAAACTTCTGGCTATTGAGATGGAGTCTGCGGGCGTCAGTATCTCAGTTCATGATTCCAAAAGGCTTGTGCGTCAATTAAGCATTCGCGGTATTAGTGATCTCGCCAACGATGAAAAAGACTCAAGCGATAGAACGCAACGCTGGCGCAATGATGCTGGAGCCGCCGCCGCAGAATTTGCCGTTCACCTTATGCGTCATTGCCGATTGTTAAAATAAGACGAGGACTTTTCCTTTACAACTCGACTTAGGTAAATTTTTACCTACAAGTGTTTTGAGCCCCAATCTAGATTGAGAACCTGAAAGACTGATTTCCTACCGATTCTTCAGCCCCGATGCCTCACAAAAGAATTTTTTTAATTCTTCTCAGAATATAGGGAACCGGCATGAGGTTTGCTCATAAGCAACTCAGGCAGGGCTTCGGACCACGCTGAAGCATGGGGCGGTGGATTGCTGCTTCGCAGTAATTCATGGGTTGCGAGCTCTGTTACGAGACCTGCCTGCTAAAAATTGAATATAGGAATTAAAGCGTCACCGGACCATTTGTTTGGTCCGGTGCTTTCCTTTGTTAAATGTCTTAGAAAAAAGAAAAAAATATTTGGGAACCGGTCTAATTACCTTTGTATATGTGGGTCAGGCAGGGCTTCGGATGCGTCCGAAGTATGGGGCGGTGGACCGCTGTTTTGGAGATGGTGGGCTCTCTGTTGCGAAACTTGCCCTCTGAAAATTGAATACTAACGAGGCAGCACCGGGCTAGTGACAGGCCCGGTGCTTTCGTTTGTCTAAAGGTAACTTCACGCCTGCTGACGTGTCTGGAATGGCAATTCGGAGACCAGGTAATAGATACAAATGAGCATGGCGGAGGCGATGGAGCGGATTCTAGGTGTACGAGAGAGACAGGAGACAAAGCTCGATCTCAGCAATCTGGGGCTTGTTGTACTTCCTTCGACACTGTGGCGGCTTACGGAGCTGACCGAACTGCGGCTTCAGGAGAATAAACTGACTGTGCTTCCGAAATATATCGGGGAGCTCCACAACTTGACCGTGCTGGATCTGAGCAGAAATCAGCTGAAAGCGCTTCCCGATGAGCTGGGAAACCTGAGTCAATTATACGATTTAGAACTCGGGAAGAACGAATTCGAAGAGTTTCCCGAAGTCATTACTCAGCTTGGCGCGCTGAAATTAGTGAACCTGTCAGAGAACAAACTGGTAGCGGTTCCCGAGTCGTTTTGTAACATGCCGGCACTGGACTCCTTTTCACTGGGGGCCAATGCGCTGGATGCACTCCCGGAGTCCATCGGGAATCTGGTCAATGTCGAATGGATGGATGTGAGCTGCAACTGGCTGACTACCCTTCCAGATTCGATAGGGCAGCTGACAAAACTCACGACTTTGTATGCTTATGACAATGAGCTGACATCGCTTCCGGCATCTTTGACGAATCTAAAAGCGCTAGAAGAACTTGACCTTGAGGATAACCAGCTGCCGCCGACTGTTATGAGCGGTGATGTGCAAGCAGTATTTCAATATCTAGAAACAGGCGTACTTCCGGAAAAAGCCGCTGCAGAGAAGCAAGAGCCTGTTGTGGAGGCAAGCACTCCTGAGGAAGAACAGGAAGTCTTAGGAGAGTTTGACCTGTCTCCAGATCCCTAGGAGGGATTGAAATCCCTTGCTATAAAACTTGACAGCTCTGACACCCCATGATATTCTGTTCTATGTAACAAACATTCGTTTGATTTTTTAGAGAGAATCTAAAGAATCGGCGCCCACAGTGAGCGCGAATCACTGGCCCTGTTGAGGCGACTACGAACCATCTTTTTACAGATGGCACCGTGGTCGTCTTTTTTGTTTTGCCTGGCTTGCTGGAAAGAAACTCTATGGCTGTGACCGCGCGAAAATCGAATACTGAAAAAGCGGAGCCCATAGACCTGGAGAGCTGGGAGCCGGAGCTGCCGAACTTGCACCCCGGTCAGCAGGCGGTTCTAGACCAGCAGCGGCGCTACAACATTGTTTGCTGTGGGCGGCGCTGGGGCAAGACACTTATGGGCCAGCGGTTGACAGTAGGCCCTGCGCTAGATGGGAAACCCGTGGCCTGGTTCGCGCCGGACTATAAGGCGCTCACTGAGGTCTGGCGAGAGCTATGCCGCATGCTGAAAGAGATCACTGTGCGCCGGGATTCCCAGCAACACCGCTTGGAGCTGCTCGGCGATGGCGTAATCGAGTTCTGGAGCTTAGACGGCGACCCGGAAGCGTGCCGTGGCCGCAAGTACGCACGAGTCGTGCTGGATGAAGCCGCTAAGGCCCGGCACCTGGAGCTGGCCTGGGAGCAGGCGATTCGCCCAACGCTGATCGACTACCGCGGCGATGCCTGGTTCCTCTCTACCCCGCGCGGCAAGGGCGATTTCTTCCACATACTCTATAAGCGAGGACAAGAGGAGACCGCTCCAGACTGGAAGAGCTGGCACGCCCCAACGTCCAGCAACCCGACCATAGAGAACTTAGCCGAGGAGCTGGAAGCGGCCCGGCGCGATACCCCGGAGTCGGTATATCGGCAGGAGTTCGAGGCGGAGTTTATCGATGCCGGTGGCCTCTATTTCGATGAGTGGGTGGAGGACAAGAACGGTGCGGAGTGGCATGTCTGCACCCCATTTGGCATTCCCGCACACTGGCCGAAGTGGGGTGGGCTGGACTATGGCAAAGCCGCCCCGTTCAGCTTCGGGCTGCATACCAGCAGCGAAGGACATGGCGAGCCTGGCTCATGGGACATCTACCGCATCGATGAAGAATACGCGCCGGGCTTAGTGCCGAGCGAGCAAGCCCAGCGGGTAGTGGGGTGTTTACGCCGCAACGGCATCACGGAACTGCGTTCGGTACTCATCTACGCGGACCCATCTATCTTTCCGCCAAAAGAGCCAGCGCAGCGCGTGGGCGAGTACCCGGCGGAAGCGTTCTGGGCGGCAGGACTGCGTTTAGTCCCTGCCGCGAACGCCCGTATCCCCGGCTGGACCCGCTGCATGGAGTGGCTACACGCCACCCGCTCTGGTGAGAAAGGGGACCGCGTGCCACGCTTTAGAGTTTTTCGAGGCCGGTGCGAGAACTTCATTCGCACCATTCCCCTCCAGATTCGGGACAAGGACAATCCGGAGGACCTGGACACTACGCTGGAAGACCACGCTGCCGATGACTGGCGCTACGCCCTCATGAGCCGCCCGAAACCCAGCGGCGATCTACCACCACAGCGAGAGCTACCGCTCACCGGGTGGCGCGCCAAGCTGGCGAAAGAGCACAACCTACTGACCGAGACAAGGAGCCGCGTATGAGCGCTGTAACCCTCCGAGCAACCACCACCGAACGACTGGCGGCAAGCAAGACCGACGATATTCGCGAAGCCCCGGACCCGGACCTGGTGACGCTCCCTGACACGCTGGCTACCGATGGTACACGCCGCTGGGACACTCCCATGGGCCAGATTACGCGGGTTCTGGAAGAGATGCGGGTGGAGTCCCGCACCTGAACCCGGCGGGCCGCGAGGCGATTCCGCCGCTTATCGAGGCGCTCTGGTTGCTCAGTGAAGGCCGCGCCCAATTGGCGATTGCAGGAGATTTCTAACCATGACCCTGATGGTGACCCTTTCCGTACTTCTCTGGCTAGGCGCGGCTATCTCCGCGCTGGTAGGCGCCTGGGGCGTCTGGCGCCTGGTGCGCCTGATTGAGCGCTACCTGCCCACCTACAACGAAGCGACGAAGACCGTGGTGCATGCCCGCGATGAGATTCAGGCGCGCATTCGGGAGCGGGTGTAGCTATGGGAAAAACTATCATGCCAGCGCTTCTGCTCAGCGTTACGCTCATGCCCCCTGCCCCCAGTAATAGGGGGTTCCTATGCCGTTTTCTTTCTTAAGCCGCTGCGCGGCGTTATCTCGCTTGCCGAAAAGCTAGCCGATAGAGGCACCAGTGCTGCGAAGCAGCTAAAGGTTGCCCGCTGGGCAGATACCGCGCAGGAACCCCCTATTACTGGGGGGCAGGGGGGCGAAAAGGCAGGAGAACCCACCTATGTCTAGCGCTACGCCTTACGCCGCTGACCCACAACCGCCTAACCCAGGTTCCTCCTCCGGGAACCCCCCGGGTACCCAGCCGCTGGGTGACTGGAGGGGCAGGGGGGCATTCGGGAAGGCAGGAGCGAAAAGCACCGCCAGACCGGGCGATTCCATCGATGAGTTCGAAGTAATCGCGGAGGTCGAGCGGTTGTACAAGGCCGCGCGGGATAGACGGCGCAATCTAGAACTGGAGTGGGCACGGAACCTGGCGTACTTAGAGGGCCGACACTGGCTCAAGGTGGACCCCGGTGCCAAACGGTTAAGAGGCGTGGAGCCTTTAGATGACACGCTCTATGCCCATACCATCAACCACATACGGCGAGTGTGTTTGACTGTTGTCAACCTCTCGACGCAGAACAAGCCGGATGCGCAGGCATTGCCGGAGAGTAACCTGGAGCTAGATGAGCTTGCTGCCGATGAGGCGGATGCCGTGCTGGGTTATGCCGAGAGTCGATTCGCGCCACTACGGCTCCGCTCACGGGCTACCTATTGGGCGCTGGCGACCGGTGGCGGTTGGCGAACCGTATGGTGGGATGAGCACGAGACCGCCGAGCTGCAAACGCCGGAGGGTGTAGTTTCGGATGCGTTTTTAGGGAATGTTTGCGCGGAATTAGTGCCCACGTTCGAGCTGTTTATCGATCCGCAAGCAGACTGCTGGGAGCGGGCACGCTGGGCGATTCGGAGAGACCGTTCGGCCTGTGAGCTGGTGCCGGGAGCGCTGGGGCCAGAAAGCCGAGGAAATGCAGCCCGATGCCCTCCAGGTGGATGGCCTCATGGGCTACGCCGCCCCGTTTTTCTTAGACTACCGGCCCGATGAGCAGCTCAAAAACGGTGTGCGGGTTCTGGAGCTCTGGGAGAAACCCTCACCGAAGTTCCGGCAGGGGCGGCGAGTTGTGGTGGCGGGCAAGCGGGTCATGGAGTATGGGGGGAATCCATATTCCAACAAGGCCAATCGACGCTGCCTACCGTTCGTGCCCACGTACTATCAGGATGCTATCGGGCACCCATATGGCCTGCCGCTGATTTCGGATTTGATAGACCCGCAAGATGAATACAACCGGCTCTGGAGCAAGGCGCTCTCTCGGATTGAGCGGGCCAAGGCCTACATCGCAATTCCAGAGGCGGCGGAGACTTCACCGAAGGCGTTGCACTCTAGCAGAGAGCTTAGAAGTCGTTACCTACGACCCGCTGGGTGGGGTGGCGCAGCCGCCGTATCAGATTATTCCGCCGCCACCTATGGCCGGGGAGATTGTACCTATCTGCCAGGCGCTGCAGGACCAGATAGAGTCTCTGGCCGGGGCACGCCCGATAGCGCAGGGCCAGCTTCAAGGGCAGCTTTCGGGGCTCGCTATCGACCTGCTCCAACAGGCGAACAATACGCAGCACAACCAGCTTCGCGAGAATATCGAGCAGGCCGAGGCGGAGCTGGGAGACTGGATCGTGTTCCTGTTCGCCAAGCTCGCCGGACCTGCACCCCGGTTGCTCGGTCTGGACTCGAACAACAACCCGGACAGCCAGGCGGGGGGAGTACGCACACTCATCGCCTTGAAAAATGGGGGCTCGTGCCGGGTGCGTGTGACCCCAGGTTCCGCCAGTGCCCGCACTCCTGCCGCTCAGCGCGCTTTCGTTATCGAACTACGCGGCCTGGGAGTGTTCGGACCGTTTCAGGCGCCGGAACAGATTCGCTCCATAAAGCGCTTCGTGGAGGCGCTGAACGATGCCGGGTCCGCAAAGATTCTGCGCCAGCTAGAGGATGAGCTGGCGAGGTTAGAGGCGGAGCAACAGCAGCAAGCGGCTCAAGCTCAGGCCACGCAGGCTCAGCAGCAACAACTGATGCAGCTTTTACAGGCGCAGCAGATGCAGCAAGGGCAACAGGCTCAGGCAGGGCCACAAGGTCCGCTGCCTCCGCAGGGGCAGATGCCCGAACAACTGGGACCGCCGATGGCCTAGCACGATAAACGTGCGGCTCGAGAGCCTTCGGCTAACGCTCCTTCGGAGCGGGAGAGTCAGCACTCGATATTCCGGTGCCTCCGAAGGAGGCTTGGCGCTTCGCCCTCGAGCCGCACGTTTATCGTGCTAGGCAACCGGCCCGCACCGTAACTTATCGACTCATTCAAGTTTGTTTTTAGGAGGGATACATGGACGCTAATGAAGAGTATGCGCTCGACTCGTCCGAGAGCGCACCCGCCGATTCTGATTCGTGGGACACCGATGGGGAGCTCGCCACTTCCCCCGAGGAGGCGGAATGGGGACAGCCCGATGCCTCGGCCATGGCGCAGGAAGCAGGTGACGATCCCAACGATGTCAATCTCCCGTTTCATGAGCACCCCCGGTTCCAGCAGGTCATTCGAGAGCGCAACGAGTACCGGGAGCAGGCGCAGATAGCCCAGGCCTATGCGCCGATTCTGGAGCGGTTCGCCGAGGCCGGTCTGACAGATGCCGAGGCGATTCAAGACGCCTACGAGCATCAGCTAGCCTACCGGCAAGAAGAAGAATCGCTCCAGGGAGTTCAGCAGGAGATAGAAGACCAGCTCGACGACTACCGAGACGAGCTGGAAGAAGAAGGCGTGACCGACCCGGCGCTGGTGAACCGCTTACTGGCGGGGCGCCAGGCAGAGCTGGTGAACGAAGCGACGGAGCAGATCATGCAGGTACATCAGTACGCGGATGCCATGAGCGCCGCGCGGGATGCCCTGTGGGATGTGCCCGAGGACTACCAGGACACGGTACTGGAGATTATCAGCTCGTTCGACGCCGAAAATGTCCCCCTTGTCGCCCAATGCCTCCAGCAGCTCACGCAGGCCATCCGCGAAGAAACTATCGTGGCGTATGAGGCCGACCGTGCGCGGCGCGGAGGATCGTTCGCCCCCGTCAATGGCAGTGGCTACACCCCCGCCCTGACCCCCGAGTACAAGTCTGGCACTGGCTCCCTGGGCCAGCACCTGAGAAGCATGATCGGCATGGGCCGGGTGTAACCCTGTTCCCCCGAAGCGCGCTCCGCGCTTTCGCCCCCGTCTGTTCCGCCATTCGGCGGGACGGGGGATTTACCCCAGCGCTGTACTGGTAGTCTTTCCCCCTGCCCCGGCGTAGCCGGAATAGGCGGGGGCGAGGCGCGAAGCGCACTCGGGGGCATATCCAAGGGATTCACTTTTTAAGAAAGCACACACAAAATGGCAGACTCCGTTAGTGGAATGGCTCTCAACCTGGTGGACTACCACCTGCTCAGCAACGAGCCGCTGGTCAAAGAAGTCACCTTACAGATGCTCAAGGCTACCCCACTCTATGAGCGGCTTCCGGTCAAGATAAAGCGGTCCTTCACCATGAAGGGGAATCGCATCGTAGACCAGCTTCCCGACCCGCAGGGGACCAGTATCAACGAAGCCCCGACCATTGTAAAGACCGACCCCCGGCCCTTTATGGAAGAGCTCTACAACAAAGAGTTCGGATTCCAGATCCACGACCTCTATCGGCACGAGGAGAACTCCATCTCCGATCCCATGGATGTGCAGGCCAAAGGCGCGATCCAGGGCCATGTGTTCCGGTGCAACGATGCGTTTATCAACAACAATCACACCACCGGTGACCCCAAGTGGGTGGTG
Organism: Armatimonas sp.; assembly: GCA_049840835.1. Taxonomy (GTDB): domain Bacteria; phylum Armatimonadota; class Armatimonadia; order Armatimonadales; family Armatimonadaceae; genus JANLTX01. The sequence goes on from JASGJG010000003.1 coordinate 903,527, forward strand.
GGTATTCGGGAGCGATTGGATAATCCCGCGACCTACGGCACGAATCCAGACTGTAAACGTGATGCTACCGGTGCGAGTGCGGATATGTCGGCGTCTGGCACATCGGCGCACTTCGGAGAGTTCAGCAAGCAGCTAGATAGGCTCCTGGAAGAGACGAACGCCACGCAGGATGGCAACACCATTATCGTGGTGGGCAGCACCCTCTATCACAACTGGAACGCAGCTATGCGTCGGTTCTCGGGTAGCGGCGGTTTCAGCCAGGCGTCCGACCAGTTCGGGCGAACTATCAATAAGTACGATGGCATTCCGGTGCTGCGTGCAGGGCGCAAAACCCCGAGCGGCACCTATCCGGCACTCACTCAGGCGCAGGTGATTACCGACACCGAGACCGCAGCAGGCGCAGATGGCGCGAGCAACTTCTCTTCCCTCTATGTGGTTCGCTTCGGCGACAACGGCCTCATGGGCTGGAGTTTCGATCGCCTGAAGACCTTCCCCCCGGAAAAACTCTCCGGCCTGTTGGTCTGGCAGATCACCATGCGCGAGACCCTGGGTCTGTTCCAGACCGACCCGCGCGCAGTTGGTCGCCTCTACAACATCAAGGTGAGCTAGCTCTAGCCTAGTGCCCCCGAATAAATTCGGGGGCTACCACCACAAAGTCCACCTTCGTGGACTCCAGAGAATATTTCCTGATTCGTACAAGGACACGATTTTCTATGGCAAAAGATACACTGGCAGTTCTTTTTGATGCGAACGTCACCGGGGCAGGCCCAACAACCGGCACCGCCTTCGATACCAAGACCAGCTTCGGCAACTACCCCCGCGCCATCCCCATCACCATGCGGGTCACGGCGATTGGCGGCACGGGCGGCCCTACAGTGCAGCTGATTCTCAAGAGCAGCGATACCACCAGCTTCACCACGCCCAAGGAAACTCTGACAGTGGCTGCGGTGAACGCGGTAGGCAGCTACACCTGTGCCTTCGCCACGAAGTACCGCTATGTTCGCGCTGAGATCGCCATGACCGGCACATCGCCCACGTCCACCGTGAAAGTGGACATGGTCCAGGCGGCGCAGTAGGTTTTACCTATCCCGCCGCGAAGCGGCATTGTAATGCCGCTTCGCGGTCCCTCTCCTAAAAGAGAGGGGCTTTCGGAGGGGCTGGATGGTTACCAAATTCCCCCTCCCTCTTCAGGGGAGGGGGTTAGGGGGAGAGGTAGGTATGGCAACCAGAGCGGAGCTAAAAGAGCGGGTGCGGCGGCGGCTGATTCAGTTTCTGCCCAACCCCGGTGAGGCCGGGTTCGCGGGTGATCCGCTGACCTTAGACGACTGGGTCACAGATGTTACCGACGAAATCGCGCGGCGCTGCTGGTGCTGGTTTAAGACCGTGACCTCGCCCTTAGTTGTTGGGCAGCGGGAGTACTGCCTGCCGGACAACCAGGAGTACACAGAGGCCGAAGAGACTCGGTATGTGCCCGAGCTGGTGGAGGCGCAAACCATTGAGATTCTCACAGATGGCGGCGAGCGTCGGTTGCCCCTACGGCTCCTGAGTGTGCCCGAGTTCGAGCAAGGCGGCAGAGGAACCTACTGGCGTAACCAGCAGAACGGGACTCCCTGCTATGCCGTGGTGGCTGCGCCGCGGGTGGAGCTGTACCCCGCGCCAAGTTACGCCGAGCCGAATGGGCTGAGTGTACGTGGCTGGTTCGTGCCGGGCAAGTCCTGGGGGGAAGAGACGGATACATTCCCGCTGTCGCGGATGGCAGAGGATGTGGCGGTGCTGGGAATCTCGCTGCGCTGGGCAGAGGCCGAGGCGCACAATCCGCGTATGGCGGCGCAGGTGGCGCTGCTGAGAAGCGCGTATGAGCGAGGCATTCGCGACCTCTATGGTCGCACGATTCGCGAAGGGTTTTAGGGAGTCACACTATGAGCGTTTCTGTGAGCACTCTGGTGCAGCTCACCCGACGTCGGCTACATGAAGCGAACAACAGCCCGGTGGGCGAGATGGCATCTGGGACCACGGGTGGCCCCACGGTGAGTGGGGAGAGCGGGATTATCGAGGCGCTCAATCGGGTCGCCAGTGAGATTTGCCGGACGTGTTTCTACTATGAAGCCACGGGCAGTGTGTCGTCGGGGATGCGCACGATTCCGCTCAGCATGCTCGGCAGTGTTACGCCAGGTGGGGCGACACTATGGGGACCACTCTATGTGGCGAAAGAGGCTGGGCTGGCTCCGCTGCAGCATCTAGGGCGAGGTGTATTGCCGATTGCCAGCATGCTCAGTGCTGCCACAGGCGTGCCGCGCTACTGGCTGGAGGCAGGAGAGGGAACGCTAGAGCTGTACCCGCCGCCTAGCAGCTCTTTGACTATCACCATGCGCGGAGCCGCGGTGCCGCCCGCTCTGGTGAGTGGCGGGCCAGATGTGAGCTTTCTGCCCGATGAGCTGCTGCAGAAGCTGCTGCCAGCGGGCGCGGCATCCCGGCTGGCTATGGCCGAGGCAGATAACCCGGCGATTGCGGCACGCGGGCCGCTCTGGCAGGCGGAGTATGACTTAGAGCGCGTGCGCCTCTGGGAGCGCACCCCACTATTAATACGCAATCGGCTCTATCCCACCCCGCCCGGAGGCATGGCGTGAGCACGCCTACTCCCACTATCTACTGGGGCCACTACGATGGTCCGCCGCCTGCTGGGTTCCTATCGACCACATCGGTGCTGAGCGATGTGGAAGACGACCTGGCGGATCCGGGCACGTTCGTGACCTACACCACCACGGGGACGAACTCCACGCTGGTGCATCAACCGTTCGAGGGAAGCGTGGTGGCCATTGCTGAGTATGCCTGCCCGGTGCGGATTCTGGATGTACAGGCCACCGGGCGCTGCCGAGATATCATGGCGTCTCCCCTGGCAAGCACGCCCAGCGGCCATATTGCACTCTCCTACTGGAACGGGACCGAGTGGGTCGGACTGGGCACCCCGGAGTCTCTGATTGCCGGATTCTACTGGGGCACGGTCAACGCCGAGATGACCTCAACAGTAGTCACTCGCTATGTTCGGGCACGGATTACGGGCGGAATGTCTGGCAAGGGCGCTTGGACGGTGACCACGGATATCGCGGATTTCCAGATAGAGGCGGTGCCCGAGGCGCCGCCTACCAGTATTCTATGGAGCGATCAGGACCGCCCGGCACTGGGGAGCATGACGCCTACGACTCTGCTGCAGGACCATGAGCCGAATGACACGCTGACTGGCGAGACCGTGTACAAGTCGGTTACGTTCACCGGTCCCTACGCAGTGCGCAATATAGAGGGAGTACTCACGGCGGTGCTCGGGTGGGACTGCCCGGTTTCGCTCAAGGGGCTGACGGCGGCTTATGGGCGCTCCGCGCCGGGCATGATGGAGTCCACCTGCCTGATGCCGCCCGAGATTACTCTAGCAGGTTTTCAGTTCACGAATGCGCTGGAGTGGTCACTGAATGGTACGACCTGGACCCCACTTGGCATCACTAGCGGCGGTGGAAGCAGCGGGACACTGAGCGCCAGTTTCTCCCCTGTTACCGCGAAGTACGCTCGCCTGGTGCTGGAGGCATCGCTAGAGACCTACGATGACTTCACCATAACCCGCACGCTCTCGGTTCGGCTCTCCGACTTTCGAGCCACGGCGGAGCCACTGGCGCCCTCGGACCCGCCCGCTAACCTGCGGGGAGTGGGGGGATGTGAAGGGCCGCAGCTTACCTGGCTCTGGGACCCCTGCGGGTGCTGCGTGGGCTATGAAGTTCAGGTAGACGGCGGCGCTATCGAAGATATCGGGGCGGCGACCACCTATGTGCTCGCTCCCGTGCCCGTGCCTTCTGCCCACACTCTGAAAGTGCGTGGCTACAACTGCGGTGGAGTCGGGCCGTGGGCGGAGCTGGCACTGACAAGCTGTACGACGGACACAGACCCACCCCCGGACCCCGATCCTGACCCGAATAACGACGGTTGCAAGTGCGCCTGGGCTCCGGAAAATAGCCCCTGCGCTCCCTGGGAAGGGGAGATAGGCACGCCCACGACTTCCTGGAAAAAGGCAGGTTGTTCATGAAACAGAGAATCAATCCGTGGAGCTTAGCTGGTGCGCGTGGCAGAGTGGCTACCGTACCGCTGGAAGCGCAGACCTACGCCGAAACAGCGTTTCAGGGCATGGACTCGCGCACATCACCAGACCGACTGGGACCGGGCATCGTGGGCAGCTTGCTCAATGGTTTCGCCGATGGGCAGGGTGGCATCGTCGGGCGAGGGGCATTCGTAGGGCAGTTCACCACCCCACTCACGGGAGGCAGTATCTGGTCGCCGATAGCCATCCAGATGCCAGGCATAACCCCCACTCGCATACTCTTTGTGCAGGGCGGCAAGCTCTACTGGACCTAGGCGGGCAGCAGCACCTATACCGAGATCAAGATAAACGGCACCACATCGTTCAGTTTCCCTGGTCCGTTTCCCCATGCCGGTGAAGACACTCGATTGGTTCGCCATGGAAAGTACATCTACGGCATTGAGGGGGGAGCTAGCGGTCGGCTATTCCGGGTGGATGTCAGTGGCACCGGTACCTGGATAGCGACGATTGTTACTGTGCTGGGCAAGGTGCAAAACACCGAGAGCGGCCTGGTGCTGCATTCCAGTTGGACCTGCCAGTTAGAGGGAGCCTACCAGTGGCGCGTGCGAGCGATTAGCTCCGATGACCCTGCCTATCCCCCTACCGGCACGAGTGCGAGCGCTGGTGAGGCAGTGGTCTTTACGCAGCAGCTCATTGTCCAGCCCGCCTCAGCCGAGGTACGCGGGCTGAAAGTCAACGCCGTCCGGCTCATCTTCGAGGAGCCTGCCGTAACCACCGGAATCACACACTACCAGATAGAGCGGAGCGGCGGAACGCTGGGCACGGAAGACTGGCGTGTGGTCGCCATAGTGGAGCGCGGCGTCAACTCCAGCACAGCAACCTTTGCAGGTGCGGCCACGAACAGCGGCTACAGATGGGATGCTACCACCGGAGCCCCTCTAAATGTGTTTTATGACATGGTGGCGGATAGCGACCTCTCCGGCCCGGATACAGGCGATCCCAGTATCGGGCTGACCGTGAACCTGGGTGAGTATCCGCCCGTAGGCGCCGCGGATATCACTGCCCACTCCGGGCGGCTCTGGCTGGCTAAAGAGAACACGCTCTATGCCTCCTGGCTTCTGGACTACGACCCTATAGCCACCGACTACGGCCTGGTCTGGACCACCGTGCCCAACCCGGATGCCTCGGACTTTCTGACCCAGGGCGCCAGCTTCACGATAGGCGGCGACGGAGATACCGATACCATTGTGGCGCTCTCCCAGGCACAGGCCGATACCGCGGCGGGCGACTACGGTGGCGTGCTCATCGCCTTCCGGCAGAACTCGCACACATTCATCTCGGGGGATAGCCCCGAAAGCTGGCGTGCGGAGCCCGGTCGGGTAGGGGAGCACTATGGTTGCCTTTCTCCAGGAGGCATCGCGAATGTAGAGGGTAGTTGGGTCTATCAATCCCCTCGCGGCGTGCAGGCGCTGGTCACCAACGGACCGCCGCGCTACTTAGGCGAGCTAGGTGGACAGTTCCCTTTAGAACCACATCTCTCTCAAGATGCCCTGCAGACCCCGATTGGTTACCGACGTATTCGGTATCTCTACTACAATCGGCAGCTCTGGGTCTTCGCGCCGACTCCGGGAGACACCGACGGCAATCTGTTCCCCATCTGGGTCTGGAATGCCCGCACCAACGGCTGGAGCTGGCTGAGCCCGCCGGGATTCTTCAGTGGTGGTGTGGTGCTCTCCAGCCAGGATGATACCGGGCAGCTCTTCTCAGCAGGCATGGACGGGCAGCTCTACCGCTACGACCGAAACACTGCTTTAGATAAGCCCACTCCCACGCACTCCGGCAACCCCTACACCCTGCGAGTCTACTCACGGGCACACGGACAGCAATCCGGCAGTGGCGCCTTGTCGGCATTCTCCAGAGCCCGGCCCCTCTCCCTGAACCTCGACATAGAGCAGGGAGATTCGGCCACCCCCGCGCTGCAATGGTGGGTTCTTCCGGGTGAGGCAGCGGGCATAACAGTGGCCACGGGCACCTATACACTCGCTACCGGGCGAACAACGGTAACTATTCCCACTATTCCAGATGTCCGTGGGATTACTCACCGGGTGCGCTTCGACATTGTCGGTGCCGGGCCAGATACCCGGCTTGCCGGATACGCCCTCACCTGCGTGGAGCAGGGCGCGCCCCGGCAGTAATGCGTTCTCAAGATTTGAGAGAAAGGAGAAAGGTATGGGATTCAATCTCGGCAAAATGCTGGGCCTGAACCGCCTGGGCAAGGAGGTTGGTAGGGGCCTTCAGCAGGTCGGCAAACTCGGTCTGACAGCAGGCAGCCTCGCCCTCGGCGGCAACCCCATCGGCTCACTAGCAATGTCCCTTCTGAAAGGTGGCAGTCTTGGCTCTGCCCTGACAAACACAGGGACACAGATGCTTCTGGCAAAGCATGGGGGAAGCCAGCGGAAATACCAATAGTGGGCCAGTACTGCAGCCAGGAGTCTTCAATGAATGGGGCGGGCCGAACACCACCAATCCCATTTGGAACTCCGGGACACAGAATGGGACTACGCCTGGAATCACACAAAATGCCGCATCTAATGGGCTAGATACCGCGCAGATTCTGGAGGCGCTTGGAATTCAGGCCCCCAGCACAGATAACGCCATGGGACCGGTGTGGGGACAGGTCGCCGACTACGCTCTCGGTCAGATATTCGGAAATCGCCCCAGCGGCATCTTTGCACCGCCACCTAATCCCTACGCCAACCAGCTCGCTCAGGGCAGTCTACAGCGACTGGGCCAATACAACACCGGTAACGCGCAGCTTCAGGAGAACCTGAACGGCCTGATGCAAAATCAGCTGAACGCTCTGAATGGCGGGCAGGACCAGGCAGAGCGAATCGCACTGGGGCAGGCGCAGACCGGCGCGGATAAAGCGTTCAATCGTGGCCGCTCCAACCTCGCGCTGAACTTTGCCCAACGCAACCTGAATGGCGGCCTGAAAGTCGGTGCACAGGCGAACCTGGAAGCCCAGCGCGCCACCACCATGGCGAACGCCTACAACAACGCCGCTCAGCAGCGCATCGCCCGCAACGATGCCAACAGGCGCTACATGCTCCAGTTCCTCAGCAGTCAGCTTGCCCAGAACAACAACCTGCGCCTGCAAGATCAGCAGCTTCTCCTGAATCAGGGGAACTGGGAAGCCCAGCGCCTGGCAAAGGGGCAGGGAGGACTTGGCGAGCTGCTTGCCTACCAGTTCCGCCCGTGCGTAAGCCTCAGAAGATTTGGAGATTCCTAAATGACAGATAAAGAACTTTTCAAAGAGTATGCGCGGCGCTTGATTCGTCGGACATTCGATAGTGACCCTACCTTCAAAAATCAGGTTCTAACTGCTATCAAGCAAAAGAGAATCCTGGATCTCTCACAAGCCTCTGGTGAAGTGCTAGATGGTGTTGTTTCCGAACAAATAAAACTACCAACCCCCGTTCGTACTATTTCCGGACCGACATCGGTACCGAGGCGTTCTATGGGAAGCATGTTGAACACAGAAGCTTCTTTAAGAGAGCAGCGTAGTTCTGCTCCGGATAAAGATTGGACCGAATCGTTAAAAGGAATGGGCTCATTCCTGGCTGCTCCAGACTCCATTGGGCAGAGTAACACTAAGACTCAAGCGAAAGCACTGTCACGCACAGAGCGTCCCTCAGAAGCCAGATGGCGTACCTATGGCGGGGGAATGGGCTCCACAGGTCCTGTGGGTACCGACGAGGAGAGAGGAGAAAAGTTTATAGCTCCACTCCGTCTGGTTACTACGGCTCTAGATGTTCCCCAAAACGCGAAAATGACAATGCAGCTGAACAACAGAGTGCCGATTCTTAACGATCTGGCACCAGCAATTACTGCCAATGAATCTCAAGATTTACAAAATGAGCTAATGGATATTGTTAAGGACGGAGTAAAAAACAAAAGAATAGACTATTGGCGAGCCGCAAAAAACGGAGCTAGATTTTTAAATAAGGGACTGCCTGGAGGGGGGCTGCCATTAACAACTATCGACAGATTGCTTCAGGGGAAGAACCCTTTTTATAACAATGACCAAAAAGAAATAAAACAAAAAAATGCGGTGCTTAACTCATTTTTCGATCCCTGGATTAACAAAGGTGAAGATCAGCTAAGCGCTATGGCACGAGCGTCTGGTGCGTCTGTGCCTTCTAATATTGGAAATGCGGTTGTTGCAGGGCGTGTCATGAACGCCGCAAAGAAAGTACCTATTCCTAATAAATTGGCGAAAGGCGCTTTTGTTTTAACAATGGGAGCGCTCAGTTCTACTGTCTTCGGTGACCAGTTCACCAGGAGAATGGCTGATTTTGAACGATGGCTCTCGGGAGTAGAAGAGTATGAGAAGAACCAGAAGATTTTTAGAAAACGATAAAAAGAAATACCCGCTGCAGACCACTATTGCTTCGAATTTCCCCGGCATGTTAATGGGAAAGCCAACAGCGGATGATCTCAAAGCATTACCGAAGGTTGTTAAGGCGGCTCAGGCCGGGCAAGGCTCAGCTCGTGAGGTACTGCGACAGGCACTATCCACTGTAGCAGGGCGACGTTTCCTGATAACTGTCGGGCAGCGACTACAAAGCTCCGGGACCAACCTGGGAGCCGCCTTTGGGCAGTCCTGGGCGACGGGACAACCATTGACCTCCGAAGAGATTCTGGTTAGCCTCCTTGTAAGTGCTGGTCTACCACGGCCTAATCGCGTGGGACGTTTTGTCAATAACGTGGGCGCACATGCCGTTAAGCCGGTTGAAACTACAATTGGCAAAGGGGGCAAGGCGGCAGCAAAAGGGTACGGTACGGCAGTAGAGGCGGGAAGAACTGTCAAGAAGAATACCCTAACAAAGGCCGGGGAAATTCGTACTGCGGTGAACGAGAACGCGGAGCTGGCTCGTACAGCGGTCCAAAAAAAGGCGGATCAAACGCGAACTGCAGTTGAGGCAAGTGTTGAGCAGAGCTCGAAGGAAGAAGCCGAGGAGAAAATTAAGCTGGGAAAAGATAAGGCTGCTGAGATACAAAAAGCAACCAGAGAAAGTGTTGCTCGAAAACAGAAGCAGATCGATGCGGGCGTCCACAGAACACAAGCCGCGTTGCGACTGGCACAGATGACCAGAAATCTGGGGCATCGTCCGACCTTCCGTCCTTCTGTGCCAGCTGCCAATTCTGCTCCTGGCTTTGAAGTCACCGGAAGCACCTTGATTACTGGAACACCTTCTGGTTCCCCAATAAATCCTCCGGCTGCGCTCATACCTCCCTCGAAACCGGCACCATCTGCGGAAGCACCGCAAAAAATGGCGCCAACAAAAACAAACCCGAATCAATCGGGCAAAGGCTCCGGCAAGAAGACCAAAACCTCCTACTACAGTGGGAATCCAGAGCTTTCCGATCAACTACGTCGAGCATTGATAGTGGCGGAAATACTGCGCCAGCAACGCTCTGCTTAACCCACGAGGCACCCCGTGACCTACTACATTATTGCCGCTATGGCGGGGTTTGCGGTCGCGCTCGTCTTCCGTAAACCTCGCACCTGGGCAGAGGCCGGAGAGCTGCTGTCCCTCTCTCTGGGCGGCCTGCTCCTGCTCGCACTGGCTACCGGCTATATCCACACCTTCGGTAGTGCCCACTGGCGTGCCTGGGCCAGCGACTCTCATACCCAGGCGGGTGCCGTCGGCGTCTTCGTGGCGCTCGGTGGCACCCTCTGGAGCCTGCTGCGTGAAACCGTATCCGACGCCCGGGGAATGAATATCTTCGAGGCATGGACCTGGATCAAGTCCGGCGGCAAGCACCCGCATCGCTCTCGAAAAAGCACCGAAAGAAAGAGAACTCAAGGAGATGACTGAGACCATTCGTATTCTCGCGGCCCTGCTGGCTGTTATCAGCACCGCCGGATTCCTGGCGATTCGAGATAGAGTCTGCCACGCCCTGCGCATCACCTGCGCCGCTCTTGTCGTCATGCTAGCAGGCTTCTTCTACAGCTCCAGCATCGTGGTTTCCTGCGGCGCATTTGGCATCGCACTGGGTAGCCTCGCTGCCATTGTCCGCACTAGCTTGCTACGGCAGCGACCTCAGTCAGGAGCCCGTCATGAAACTCTGTATTGACCCCGGCCATGGAAACTCAAATCGGAAAAGCGGCGTGTATGACCCCGGCGCAGAGTACGGGAAAGACACGGAAGCCGCCATTGTTTTGGAGTGGGCACTCACCGGTAAATGGATAGCCAAAGAGCGCGGTATCCCCGTCTTTCTGACTCGCGACGATGACTCCGATCCGACTCCTGTCTCCACCCGAGACGACCGGGCGGAGCAAGCAGGCTGCACACACTTTCTAAGCCTCCACTGTAACGCAGCCAGCGGCAGCGCCCACGGTACAGAAACCTACTACCGAGACAGCCAGGACAAAGCCTTCGCCCAGAAAATCCAGCAAGCTGCCCTCAAAGCGCTGGAGCTGCGCGACCGGGGACTCAAAACAGAATCCGATAGCCAGCACACTCGCCTCGCTGTCCTTGACTTCAAAGGCCCCGCCTCACTGCTGGAACTCGGGTTCATAGACGCCAACGCCGAAATCGCCCCGGACCGGGGACGCTTGAAAGACCGCAATCGCCGCATCACGTTCTGGAACACACTGTTTGATGTACTGGAGGGAAAAGGATAGATGCCAACTTTTTCGACAAATCCAACTTTCGAAACCCCCGACTTTACATCTGGGATGGCGGTATCCCCCGTCAATAAAGATATTCGTCTCTATAGTGCGGATAACATCTGGGGGCCGACACTGGGCGCTCTGGCACCGCTTCAGAGCGGTGCCTGGGGAATCGGGAATGCGAATGCTCTCTCAGGTGGCACCGTCTATGCGATAGAGATCGCTACCTTCGTCGGGGATAAATCACTACCCCTGATGTTGGAGCCCGCCAGAGCCTTCAAAATTCAGTGGAAGTCTCGGGATCGTGGCCGTGCTTTCACATCAAGAGTGCTGCTGATGAACCCGCGTACAGGAGCTACCATTAACCTGGGTGGCGATCAAAGCGGCATTGTGGGCATTTCGGGCCAATCATTTTCTTCTCCGACGTCCAATGATGATTGGTGTGAACTAATTGTCAACATCACTGATCGGGGACGAATTGACCTCCAGTACTCCCGGTGGGCGACAGGAGAAGCGCCAGGGACTCACTCTCCTGCCGAGACCAAGACCGCCTCGAATGCATCAAACGTTTTAGAGGTTCTGGAGAATGGCCTCATTGCCTGTGTTACAGACAATGCGACCTCACTCTACAAAGTGCGATACTGGATTGGTACGCCGGATGCCCCTCCGATTGGTGTTGCTTCCGTTGCTACGCTAGCTGCTGCTGGCTGGCGATGGAGTGGCGACCCCGACTCGTCTATGTTCCCAATAGTTTCCAATGCTGTGAGCGGTCAGCACTGGCGCCGCACGACAACAATGGCGCGAGGAGGGACCCACATTGGTATTGTTTTATTTGGCATTTATGGCAACGGTGACGATCCCATTGTAGGGGGATACACAACCTCCGTGCAGCTATCGCAAAACGGTGGGGCTTACCAGGTTTTGGACGCTGCGGCAGTGGTACCTGCAGGGGATTTTAAGATATTAACGATCCCTCTGGTGCACAATCGAGGAGACACCATCACCTGGGATGGTACACAAAGCGCAGGCACAGCATTGCCGGGAATGGCGGGAGGTGGGTTTTACCCTTATCTCAACGACGACCTTGGCAATACCCAGGGTATCTGTTTTGGAGTCATAAGTCTTGTAAACCCGGATGATGGTCGCTACTCGGTACACTGCCTGACAGACTCCCTGGGGGTCCAGGTCGCAGCAGAATCCGCTTACGAAGCGGGTTGTGGTGTCTTTAATCAGAGTGTGGGCGGGTGCCAGATTCTACACATTATCGGCGGTGACGGGGGGCTTAAACGCTATCTGCTACCCTTTGCAGATATTGTGATGATCAAGCTTTCCGCAAACGACATGAATGTGGGGAGTGCCACATCAGCCACTCTCTTTGAGCGTGAGTACTGGCTGATGAACATGCCGGGTATAAAGGATAAGCCTATAATCCGCTGGTTCGTCCCTCCCTGTGCAACTCCGGTTCATGTTGCTCTCGGGGGAGCAACGTGGAACGCTGTCAAGACTCAACCTCGCCTCCATAACTCTCTCACAGGGCCAGCCTATGCTTATGCAAAGGCTATAGGCCGAGACTTATATGGCCTTTACATTGATGGTTCTGCGCTGACTATCGAACCTGGCTCAATGCGGGTGTGGAAAGCTGGAGTAAGTCCAGATGGTATTCACTACCAGAACTCCATAAAGACAGCGCTGAAAAATTACGCTAGAGACGAAATGATGGCATGGCTACCGACTCTTGCAGGAGCTGGTAGTTCAGGAGGTAATGAATTGGTAATATCAGGCACAACAACAACAAGCGTGAACGAAAGCGCCTATACACAAGTAGCTCCGACAGGAGGCGCACGCATCTTCAACCCATCAGTAACATCAGTAAGGGTTATTGTAGCTGCCAGTCAGCCCAGTGGAAGCGCTGTGGGGGAACGCATTGATGAGACGGTGAGGAATCGCTGGGAGCAAGTGACTACTAATCCAGTGTGGATCAAGACCGAACGCGGAACGTTCGATATCGTAGTTTCCGTGCCTTAACAGACAGACACCGGACAGGTCAATGGCATGGGGCACATCGCCCAGTGTGCCCCATGCCATTGACCTAATAACTATCCTAGATAGCCTACTCTCAATATAGGGTGCCGCATAATGGCTCGCGTCTACCCCAATACTCCAAATCCAGCAAAAATCCTTATATAGAGAAAATGGAACGGAACCTGGTAGCAATAGCAATCGTCTGGGGATTTAAGATGCCCGACAATGCAATTGAAGTGCATCGCCAGAGGGGTAGAATGAGCTATGGTTGAGCAAGCTGGCTCGCGTCAACAAGGGAAACCAACAAAGCCGTCTTGGTTTCTACTGCTCAATACAGGCGCAGTAATCGTGCCCGTTTCCTGGTTATTGGCACAGATGCAGTACGGGCAAATCAGCGTCTATGACGCAATTCAACCACGCATCGCCTGGCGAAGTCCTGAATTCAAATTGATGGCAGTCAGTATTCTAGTTGTCATAGCTGCCTGCGTATTTCCCTGTCTCTTTCCCTCTGCACCGGCGCAGGAGTTAACCCTACCGGCGCCAGAGTAGATGGCGGAACAAACCAAGCCGCGAAACGCTACCCTGGATGTTCTCAGGGGCATCGCGATTCTACTCGTCGTTGGCAGGCACCAGGCGTATACTCTCACCCCAGATCACGCAGGCGTGATGAGACCGCTTGCGGACATCTGGTTCCAAATTGGCTGGATTGGGGTTGACCTCTTCTTCGTTCTCAGTGGCTTCCTGGTGGGGGGCCTGCTTATCAAAGAGGGGTTGAGGGACGGGAAGATACAGGATGTTAGGTTCGTTACGCGCCGAATCCTCAAGATTTGGCCCATGTACTATACCTATCTTATATTCGCGACCGTCCTTGCCGCTTGTAGCTATGGGTTAGAGCTTGCCCTCCGGAACCGGTGGTCTGCCTTTCTACACATCCAGAACTACCGCATCACCCCTGACCATCACCTTTGGAGTCTAGCCGTTGAAGAGCATTTTTATCTGCTCCTTGTGTGCTTCCTGGCGTGGCTCTTTAAGCGTGTAGAGCGCTCCGCACACTGGCGGGTTATGCTAACAACTTACCTCGGTCTGGCTGGCTATCACCTTTGCCTTCCGGTTCAAATATGCAGCGTATTGTGACCCGAGATGGGCTGTATCTGCCCCTACTCATTTCCGGCTTGACTGCCTGTTTCTCGGAGTAGTGCTCGCCTACGCATGGCATTTGTGGTCTGATCAGCTCCGGGCTGCTCTGGCGCCTATGTCCAGCCGGATACCTCTATTTGCTCTCGCCCTGGTATTGGCTTCACCCGTGTTTGTCTTTCCGCTGGAAGATCCAAGCAACTTCATTCCCATCATAGGGTTCCTCATGCTCAGTATCGCCAGCGGGATAGTTTTGATTGTTTGTTACGCCAACGACATTCTGAGTGGTAAGTTCTGGGCGTTCCTGAAGTTCGTGGGATTCTACTCCTACGGTATTTACCTATGGCATGTGAAGTGCCGAGATTTGGCGGTCTTTCTTATAGATAAGCTACACTTTGCCCCGAATATTACCTGGATGCTTGGTATGGTTTTGTATATCGGGTTGGCTATAGGTGCTGGTGTTATCACCACGCGTTTAATCGAGTTACCTATCCTTCGGCTTCGCGAGAAGATTGCGGCTTAAGGTAGGGCATAACCGGGCGGTAGAATATCTCTGTGAAGACCAAAAGCTACTTGCCTCCAGCAGCATATCGTTTCGGGGTAATAGGGAGTGTGCTTCAGATAGGCATTGCGGTTGCCATGGCGGCTACCACTCTGCCTGGCTACCGCCTGACGCACCTGAGCCTGGCGGCTGTGCACCTTGGGCTAATGCTGTTCTGGCTTCATCAGTATCGACAGGCAACGCGATTCGTGCCTGTGAAGCCAGCAAATGTGATGCCCCTCCCTGCAGCGAACCTAATTCTGTGCTTGGCGGTCCTTTGTGCGATTGGGTTTGAGGGAGTGATGCTCTGGATGGGATATCAGTCCTATCTCATAAGGCAGCGGTACCAGGTGCCGCTGCAGATCAGCACGATTCTGTCTGAGTTTAGTATGCATGTGAACCCACTGATGTTCGGGGCGATCATGATTGCCACCGCGCGCCAGCACATAGACCAGGCGAAGGCCGCCCTTGTAGCCGTGCAAGAGGTTCAGGACGAGGCAGAGATCGCGCCGACGCGCACGGGTTGGTGGACGCAGGATGAGACTCGGCAGGAGCTGCGCCGTAAATGAAAGTCTTACTGACCGGGCCGCGTGGGTTCTGCGCGGGGGTGGTGCGTGCGGTGGAGATTGTGGAGACGGCGCTGGAGGTCTATGGGGCGCCGCTTTTTGTGCGTCATGAGATCGTGCATAACTGGACTGTGGTGGAGCGCCTGCGCCAGAAGGGGGTTGTCTTCACCGACGATCTAGCCGAGGTGCCCAAAGGCGCGAACCTGATTTTCTCAGCGCATGGGGTCTCGCCTGCGGTGAAGGCAGAGGCGCAGGAACGAAACCTGAACGTAGTGGATGGTACCTGTCCGCTGGTGACGAAGATTCACTTAGAAGTCCTCAAGTTCCTGAAGCGTGGCTATGGCATCTTCTATATCGGGCATAAGGGGCATGTGGAGGCGGAAGGGACGCTGGGGCAGGCGCCAGGCCGACTGACGCTAGTTTGTGACGAGTCTGAGGTGGCTACACTGCCGGAACCGACTGAGGAGAAGCTGATCTATCTGACTCAAACCACGCTTTCTATCGATGAAACGGCGGGAATCGTGGCGGCGCTGAAGGCACGTTTCCCACGTTTGGAAGACCCGCCGGGTAGCGATATTTGTTATGCCACTCAGAACCGCCAGGATGCCGTGAAGCTGCTGGCGAAGCACGCGGATACGATTATCGTGGTGGGGTCTACTACGTCTAGCAACTCCAAGAGCCTGCGTCAGGTAGCTGAGGCACATGGAGCGCGTAGTTTCTTGATAGACGGACCTGCTGATCTGACCGATGCAATGCTGGAAGGAGCCCAGGTGGTTGGTGTGACCGCCGGTGCCTCCGCACCGGAAGATGTGGTTCAGGCTGTGGTCGCTCGTATTCGCACTCTAGGTGGTGGCGAAGATATCGTGCCTCTGGAAGACTTCATTGTCTTAGAGGAAGATGTGGAGTTCAAGCTCCCGCCTGCCCTGACCCGCCTCAAAATGGCAGGGTAGAGCCAGGTTGATTATTTTGGTTGTGCAGCGCTCTCTGGAGTGGTGCTGGGTACCAGGACCCAGGTGGATTTATCCAGGCGGATGGCGCGATACCCTGGCGCTATGGTCAACGGGAGAGTAGTCGGAGTGCCTTTAGGGGCGAAGTTGCTGGATACCTGTAGCCAGCCGCTATCGGAGCCGAAGATCCAGTGCTTGCCCTCGGGCAGATCGGAGTTGGGCACGCGGGTGGGGTTGCGGATACCGTCGGTGTCGGTGGTTGCTAGCTCGGACGGTGGCGCGCCTTCTAAGATAAGACGCTTGTTTGGGTAATCGAACGTCACGCGCTTGTACCGGGAGAGGAACGGCATGCCCAACAGCGCTCCGGTTTCGAAGCCCGTGCCCGGCGAGATAACGCCATCTAATGGCGACGCGCCTACACCGAAGCGCACGGGATGACTCAGACCTCCCGGTCCCAGTAGCGAGAACGGGCGCTGGACCAGGTCCATAGTGATCGATGCCTTCGAGGTCCCGATACCCACCGGCATGTTGTTCTCTATCGTCCGCACCATGCCATCTGGTAGCCCCAGTGAGAGCGCACTCGCCAGCCGCCGGGAGATAAGCCCGGTCTGCGCCCCCGAATCGATAATCGCCCAGAATGGCGCATCTACAAACCAGCCCGCTTTCTGACCCTCCCCCAAAGGCGGTGCGTTCAGGCGGATCGGGACATACAGGTTCCCGCCGAAAAGCTGCTTGAATGGTAGCGTGTACGCTTTCTTATCTGTCGGCTGAAACGTCTTACCGCGCTTGAGCACCATCTCACTGTTCGCAAAATCGAGAGTCACGGCGTACTCCATGAGAAGAGACCCGCCAAAGATACCATCGCAATACGGCGTATCCGGGCTCTCCCGCAGGGGCAGGGGGCCGAACTTCACCGCCCCCAGCGCCACCGAGTTTGGGCGGAGCATCCGAGACTCATCCTTGCCCTGGACCCCACGAATCACCGTTTTGGTCAGAAAGGTCGCGTGTAGCTCTGGAGTTCGATTCCGATCCACCAGTAGCCCCGTGCCCGCGCCGGTATCGAAGAGGAGTTTTAGTGGCACTCCGTTTATGGTCACTGTCACGAACACCATGCCCATGGCCTGCTGTATCGGAATCCGGGCTGTGGGCGGAAAGACAATCTGTCGCTTGTTGTGCTCCATCGTCTGCTTGGATTCCCGCATCGCTGTCATGGACTTCAGCAGTACATCATAGTCGCCCGCGAACTCATCGAACGGGTGTCCCTTTGGCTGTAGCCGCTTCAGTGCCACCAGCGCCGGGCGCGCATCTGCGTCTGTTTCCGCTGTCTGAAGCGCCAACCACCAGCCCTCCGGCTCGTTCGGGCGCTGCGCCACGGCTTTCTTCACCAGCACGTTCGCGGCCTTATCTTTATCGTCCCAGACCGTTAGCAGCGTCGCCTGCGCGAGCAGACTCCAGTAGCTTGTCGCGCCCAGCTTCTTCGCTGTCTCCACCGCCTTCTGTGCCGCCTCGGGTTGTCCACCCCGTAGTCGGGTCAGCGCCAACAAGCCCCACGAATCCGCGTCGTTAGGCGCCTGTAGCACTAGCAGCTCCGCCTCAGCCTGCGCCTGCTCCCACCGATCCAGGCGCATGAGCGCTCGAATCTTGAGTTTTCCGGGCGCGGCCTGCTCCGCAACATCAGCAAACCTTTGGGCAGTAAAGAGGGCGGTGGGCTCCGTAGGGGGCGCTACTTGAGGCAAAAAAAGAAACGGCATAGCGAATAGTTATACCAATTTTGTAGGGCGGAAAGTTTCCCCGTTAGGGCCTCTCATTTGGGGATTATCTCCCTTAAAGCGCGGAGTGCGCTTCAAGGGAGATGGCTTTCATAGAACATGTGTTCGCTACCCCAGCAGCGCCTCTAGATACGCCCGGTTTCGTGCGGCGCTGGCAGTGGTTTCCTCCCAGGTGCCGGTTCGACAGCACTCCACCATGACCGGGCCGTTGAAACCATTGGAGAGCAATACATCGAACACAGCGGGGAAGTCCACACTGCCATCGCCGAACTGGATCATGACATCCGAGTGATACCCGCCGCAGTCCTTGGCGCAGAATCCGGCTACGTACGGGGCTACTCGCTTCGCATCCGCCACGGGGTCACCAGCCTGGTTGTAGTAGATAATATTCCCGGCATCGTAGAAGATCTTCGCATTTTCATGTGCGATTTCATCGATGCATTTCAGCAGGGCATCTGCATCTGTGGTGCAGCCACCATGGGGCTTGAACACTAGCGTGATGCCGAAGAGCTCCGCATGCGCCGCTGCCTCACGCGCTGCCCGATACCAGCGGGCATGCTGTGGCTCATGGTCCGCCCCGAAGGTCATGAGGTAGCTCACCTTGAGCGCTGCCGCCTGCTCTACTTGCGCCCGTACGGAGGCCAGTGCCTCGTCTTCCCCTAGCTCGTGGTCCACATGCAGGCACGCCAGATTCGCCGTAAGCCCCTGCGCCGCCACCCGCTCCGGCACACTCTCGGTCAGTTTGCGCAGGTCCAGCGAGGTATCCGAGCTGCCGCCCAGTAGCCCGACCGTGCCATAGTCCGCCTCTTTGACGCCTCGTAGCGCCTCATCGAACGGAAAGCTGTTCCAGGGGCGCACAAACGCCCCGATTTCGATACTCATAATTAGGAGAAAGTGTACCTCAGTATGATTTCCAGAAAAGGCTTTGAAAAGGCTTTCCCTTCATCTAAAGCCTTAGCCTTTCGACCTCCCTCTTGAATCTCGCGTTGCTCGTTCGTCTCCCTCCGGCTGCGCGAAGGGAGAAAATCACCTCATCTGCCTCTGCTTAGGGTTTACCTGAGGCATTACACATAGGGAATTCGGGAGAGCGCTTTGCCTATGACAGGCGCTAAGATTTGTACTTGAGGTGGTCTTCCCCCTTCGCCCGAACGAAGTGAGGATAAGCCGGAGGGGGACGGAAGCGCGAAGCGCGATCCGAGGGGGAGGTTAATAAAGGAGGTGTAACGGGGAAGGTATGTTGGAGGGAAACGCGAGGGCCTTCTAATCCCTCTACTCCCAAGTACCCAGTGGCGTCTCTGACAGAAAGCGGTAGCTGCTATCCGGCAGCACCTGGCAGATGAACAATGGGTGACCGGGGCACAGACCCAGAGCCGTCAGCGGGCCACCGCGGGCTGCGTTGGTATCTATCACCAAGTGATTGCCGTAGCGCTCCGGGTAGCCGCTTTTAATGCTGGTGTGGCCAACGACTATCGCCCTATGCCGCTCGCCGGTACCGGTGGAGGGTGGCCCCTGCCAGAGCATCACGGCGGCGCCGGGGTAGGGGCGTTCGTCGGTGGGTTCTTCTAAGGCCACGGCATCTAAGGAGCGGCCTGGTGGGGCGCAGCCGTGCACGAACTCTACATGGGTCTCCGGGTCTACCCAGTGGGTCTTCAGCAGGGGGAAGAGAGTCTGAAGCGCCTCCGGGCATGGGCCGGGGTAGGTGGTGTGGAAGCTCTCCAGTGTGGTCGGACCGCCATTGTGAGGAATCAGCCAGGTCTCCGCCGCCCGCTCGGAGTCGATACGCCCCAGCGAGGGCAGGCCATAGGCCGCTGCAGCCATGTCTTCATGGTTACCCCAGAGCGCGATGGCACCCTGCTCAATCTCATCCAGCACCTGAAGCACCACACCCCGGCTGTCCGGGCCACGGTCGATATAGTCGCCCAGAAACACCGTCTGGTCATTGGGGGAGCGCGGCAGCAAAGTCAGCAGGCGCGCCAGCAGCTCGCTCTGTCCATGAACATCTCCAATCGCCCAGAGCAACCGTATCTACTCCTACACCGATGGTGGTGGCACATGACGGTCGAGGCGCGCCATAACCTCATCAGCAGAGACCTGCGCGGCATCGAAAAGAAGCTCCATGGGTTTTTGTGCAGGCTTCGGCCCGCGCTGTACTTGAAAGACAATGGTCACAAACCAGGCGGCCAGAATCAGATAGATACCCGCTGCGCACACACTCGCGCGCAGGGCCAGGTCGTGCCCCGGCAAGCGAGCCGCCAGCAGCAGAGCCACAACGACCGAGGTAGGCGCTGGCACCCAGATAGCCATACGCAGCGGCGCCATGAGGGTACTGCCAATAGAAGGGAGCGCCTTCGTGCCATCCAGATGCAGCCGAACTCGAATCGCTGCATGGCTGGCCCAGCCCAGCTCGTAGCGCAGAATCTTCTGCCAGGGAATACGCCCCCCGGAGTCTAGGCGCAAGCCTTCTTCGGTGAGGTAGCCCAGGAAATAGGTGCTGGTCTTATCCTCGGGCGCGTCCGGCAGACTAGCCCCGGCCCGCAGAATCAGCATCACCAACAGGGGCACGTGCCCGAGTATCAGCAGGGATATAGGAAGCGACTGAGAGCCCAGCAGCGCCACTATCCCGGCGGGCAGGCCACGAAAGAGCAGACCGCCTATCACCAGCAGGCTGAAGCACCCTAAAAACGGTCCGACACGACGACTACCGCCCTTAGTGCTATCCTCTTCAGACTCATCATCGCCTGACGAGTCCACCCGTTTCCAGACGCTCCATTCGCCTGGTTTGGGTCGATATCGCCAGAGACTCATGCCCTCATTCTACACGCTTTTACCTATAACTCATTGCCCATTTTGGCCATCTCTAACCCATCTCCCCCTGCGCTCGTACCTCGCTTAGTCCCCTCTTCCCATCTCGGTCGCAAGCTCCCTGGAAGAGGGGTAAGTACTCCCCTGCCTCTTAAAGAGCGCTTTGCAGTTGCATAGCCCAACAGAGAATAGGAGAGCGCTGCTACCCCTCTTCCCCCCGAAGGGGTCTATCGGGAAGAGGGGCGTAAGGCGACGAAGGAGCCGCACGGGGAGATGGTTCTGAAGACTGGGGGAGATGGCCAAATACCCTACATCACCCGAATTTCACCATCGCCGTGGAAGAGCGTTTTCACCTTCACGCAGCGCAGATGGCTCTGTCCACCGAGAGGTCGCATCGTGGTGGAACAGGTACCACTGCCCCTGAAACTCGACTATCGAGTGGTGTGTGGTCCAGCCAAGCACCGGCTCCAGAATCCGCCCACCATAGGTGAAAGGCCCATAGGGACTGGTTCCTACGGCATAGACTAAGTAGTGTGTGTCGCCGGTGGAGTAGGAGAGGTAGTAGAGGTCGCCGCGCCTGTGTACCCAGGCTCCTTCAAAGAAACGCCGGTCGTGGTCTCGGGCAGGCAGCGGAATGCCATTCTCCTCTAAAATCACCACGGTTCGGGGCGCTTCGGTCAGGGACTTGCCGTCTGCAGAGAGTTTTGCTACCCATGGACCGAGCGCGGGTACAGCTCCCTCTGGTTCTCGCCCATTGGCATCATAGACTCCACCCTGCCAGCACTGAAGCTGGCCTCCCCAGAGCCCGCCGCCATAGAGATAGACCTGTCCATCCGAGTCCACAAAGCTGCACGGGTCTATGCTATACGTGCCCACTATCGGCTCCGGCTCCGCCGTAAACGGACCTTCCGGGCGGCTGCTCGTTGCTACTCCAATGCGAAACAGTCCATCTTTATCGCGGGCAGGGAAGTAGAGATAGTAAACGCCGTTTCTCTCTGCGGCATCCGGCGCCCAGAGCTGCTTGCTAACCCACGGCACGTCTTCTAATTTCAGCGCAATCCCATGGTCTGTAACATGGCCACCCACGCTTTCCATAGAGAAAACATGGTAGTCCGCCATGTCGTACTGGTCCCCATTGTCATTGGAGGGAATGCCCGAATCTCTGTCGTGCGATGGGTAGAGATAGATCTTCCCCTCAAAAACATGCGCGGAGGGGTCGGCGGTATAGAGGTGGGTGATTATCGGCTCATCATTGAAGTCGGACATAGAGGAAGTATACGATCGATTGTTAAGGCCCTCCCCCCGTCTGTGCTCGTTCCTCGCTTTGCCGACCCCCTCCCCGACTTCGTTGGGGGAGAGGGTTAATAGAATCGAGATGCTGTTCTGAAAAGTACGCCTACTTAAGAGCTCTGCAAATCCGTGGCCACCTCTCGAATCGTCTGTAGGACAACTGGGAGGTCTGTAAGCACTTCCTCATTTCGAAAGCGGAGCACGCGATATCCTTTAAGCTCCTGGATGGCGGTACGTTCCGCATCCCTTTCTTGTTGAGAGGCAACCTTGTGGTAGTCACCATCGAGTTCAATTACCAAAGCTAAGGCAGGGCAGTAGAAATCAAAGATAAAAGTAGCCACGGGATGTTGACGACGAAACCGTAGTCCATCCAACTGGCGGTTGCGTAGTGCATTCCATAGAGTCGCCTCTGCTGGAGTCGGCGCTTTGCGGTGGTCTCGGGCAAAACCAATTAACTCCAGAGATGCATTGCGCATTGCTGCTTGTTCGTTCAGAGTTTGATTCTCTCGTAGATAGGGCCGTAGAAAGCGGGGCATAATTTGTTCTCCTCTATCCTTTACAACGGGTGAGATTGCCGATTCTGACAAAATCAGGCCAAAAAACGGAATTATTTTTTCTGAAAATTACTGCGTCTCTCTAAACCCTCTCCCCAACGAAGTCGGGGAGGGGGTCGGCGAAGCGAGGAACGAGCACAGACGGGGGGAGGGCTCCTCTTAATACCCAGGCCGCTTCAGCACGTAGTTCCGGGCCTCCGCCACACTCAGCTCCGGCGCGCTCTCCGTCGCTTTCACGATATTGAACATCTCACGAGCCGTTACATAGTGCAGGCGATAGCGCTTGCCATCGTTGTAGCGGGCCTCGGCGTCTGAGAACATCGCCTCCAGATCTTTTCCCAGCAATGCTTCCCGGTTCGCATCGGCGGCACCGTGGGTGTGCAGTTTGATAAAGACACGGTCCGGGCGACCTGCGACCTGGATGCCTGTTCGCACCCAGCGGTCCAGGCGCTCCGGGCTGTAGCGGCGATAGGACGCTAGATCCCCATCGTCCATGGCGGGGCGGGGGCCGATTTTTTCCATTGCGCACAAAGGGAGTGAGCGGGCCTTGAATCAGGAGCAGGTCATCAGTCGGGCCGGGCTTGCTGGCCTGTGCAGGCGCACCGAAGTCGTAGGACTTGGGCTGCGCCGGGTCGTCTTTGGCGTAGTAAATACTGTTGAGCTGGCGCGGCTGCGCTTCCTGGGTCCAGGCGGGAAACGTGAAGTCCGCGTAGCACCCCTCACGTACTAAGATAGACAGCTCATCGTTCACTCCGCAGTGCTCATGGCGAGAGTTGTCCAAGGCCCAGTTACCGTGAATGAAGCCCCAGGCCAGGCGGCCATCCGACCAGCGGGGTAGGGCGCCCTGGCGAGCGTATAGCTCTATGGCCGTGCGGAACTTTTCCGTCAGGGATTCTGAAGTATCGTCCTTGTGGTGCAGGTGCAGGTCCAGCTCGCCCCAGCCATCTCGGCACAAATTTACGATTTGAGTGAACTCCCACTCATCGTATTCGTCCCAGGGATAAAAAAAACAATGCGGCGGGTGGACTCCGTCGGCGTCTTTGTGTCGCCCGGCTACCTGCGGGTAGCGATCCACCCAGTCTTGCATGCGCATACGGGCTATTTCGCGCGTCGGTTTTCCCACCGAGGGCTCGAAATGATCCACCAGGCACAGCAAAATGTCGGTTGGCCCGGCAGACGTGGGCCGCGCGCGCAAGGCATGACCCATAGAGCGCAGATAGATTTGCAGATTGAAAAAAGGCACCGCTGGAAAGTTGCTAGGAATACCGAATTCGTGCAGCAAACGCGCTTTCGGCACGTACTCTGCAAAGAGCAGCCTGGCAAGGCGCTACAAGCGTGAGTTTTTTAACCCTCGCTTTCGCCTGGAACCATTCCGGCATACACTCTGCAAGAAGGCAGGGAAACACCTCGACAAACCGAAGAGAACGATGTCGCTGCACGTTCAGACGCTGTAGGGCATCTCATAGTGGGCTGGAGGGCAATCCAGCTCTCGGTGGGAAACGACAGGGATAAACATGGATATCTGGCGAGCTTTCGAATTATTGAATCGGCGCAAATGGCTTATTCTCTTTAGCCTGATAGTAACTACAGGTATTGCCTATGGCGCTACAAAACTGATTGGTTCCAAGTGGGTTGCCACCGTCCGCCTCACATCACCACAGGCTATGAGTAATGTGGCCTCTGGTCAGGCCCCAGATAGCTCACGGGAGATGTTAGACCGGGGCAATCTGAAGGCTATGCAGGGGCTCTACAGCGCAATGCTCCTAAGTAGCGAAGTTATCAATCCGGCCTTTGGAAACGTGAAGCAGGAACTGCCCACGGGTGTTGATATTGCCCGAAATATAGAGTTCGAGCTGGTCGGTCCCCGCCTCTATGAAATCCACGTCACCAGCCCCAACCCCGAGAAGGCCGTGCTGCTGGCGAACTCGCTCGCAGACTCCTTTGTCGAGCAAAACACAAAGATCAATACTACTCAGACGGAGAAAGCCGTTACGTTTCTGAGGGGGCAGTTAGACTCGGAAAATGCCAGGTTGGAGCGCGCCCGAAAGCGCTACAAGGACTACGCGAACAATCACCGGATTATCTCTTCCTCGGATCAAATCGGGCGCAGTGCTCTGGGTGCGATAGATAGCGCCCGTGCCCGCCTGAGTGAGAATCAGCGTGAGCTTGCAGCCAATACGGCCCGATTAAACGATATAGAAGGGCAACTCAGTCAGGTCAACGCTGTCCTGCAGACCCGCCCGGTATTGAATGGTCCCCGCGCCAGCGCTCTGGCCGACCAGATGGACAAAGTCTCTTCCCAGTTGACCGAGCTGGAGGCCACCAAGGGTTCTGAGTGGCCCGAGGTCAAGAACCTGAAGCTTATGCGGAACGATCTGCAGAGCCGGGTGCGAGAGACCCAGCAGATAGAAGATGCTATCGCCATCTTCGGGCAGAAACTCGGTCAGCGCACCGAGCTGGAGAAAACTCAGGCGGCGCTCCGTGGGCGGATCGCCGAACTGAACGCACAGGGCGGTACTCTGCAAAGCACGATTAGTTCCGAGGAACGACGTGCGCTGGATGCGAACAACCTCAACAACCCCTATAGCTCACTGGCCAACGAAGTCAAGAGTATGGAAGAGGCCCGCAGTCTCACTGCTGGCCGTCTGAACAATGCGCTCACGGCACTGGATATCGCAAAGAGCCAGAACCCGATAGTGATCTTAGAGAAAGCGGGAGCGGGAAATCCGGCGGTTGATTCGTCGGCGGGGCGTACCACGAAACTCATCGGCCTGACCGCGCTCTGTACCCTGATCGGTAGCTGTATCTTAGTCCTTGGGCTAGATAACATCGACCGCCGTATCAAGAACCTGGGCGAGGCCGAGCTGCTTCTGCCGACCCGAATCCTGGCCGCTATTCCCCAGCCGGACTCCAGCATTTCCTACTCGCAGCTGGCTCAGGTGACGGTGAACGCACCTCGCTCGCTCTCTTCGGAAGCCTATCGCTTCTTAGGAATGCACCTGCTGGCCTCCGGCGGACCCGGCGCTCGCTCGCTCATGGTGGTCTCCGCCAAGGCCGAACAGGGCAGTACCACCACGGTCTGTAACCTGGCCATCACGCTGGCACAGGCCGGGCATCGGGTGGTGCTGGTAGATGCCAATATGCGAACGGCAGAGATGCACCAGGTCTTCCACATGCAGAACGAGTTCGGGTTCTCCGACCTGCTCATGGACCCCACCATCACATCGTTCGACAAGGCCCTTCGCCCTACCGGGGTAGACAACCTGAGCGTGATTACCAGTGGCTCGGATGCCGCCAACCCCTGGCAGCTCTTCCGCTCCAACAATCTCCAGACTGTCTCCCGCAAGCTGCGCGATATGGCGGACTATGTGCTCTACGATACCCCGTCGGGCGTGATGTTCACCGACGCTCTGAACCTGGCTCCAGTGGTAGACGGCGCTATTCTCTGCGTACGAGCTCTGGAAGTGCCCACGGGTGTAGAGAAGCGACTCACCGACCTGATTACCGAGAGCGGAGTAAACGTGCTCGGCGCCGTGCTCAGCGATGTGCCGGTGGAGATGGTTGCTGGTTACGAGAACTATCAGCACTACTATGCGCCGCAGGCACAGGTGCCGCTGATTCCTGGCGCGGTGAACTACCATAGCAACGGTAATGGCAATGGGACGCACGGCGGCAACGGTATCCATACCAACGGTACTCACAGCAATGGTACGACTTCCGGTCCCACCATGGTGGCGACGAAGGAAGACCGCGAGGAGATGTAATGCTGTTCGATGTGACTTTGCCAAAACCGCGGCGTGAATCCGAGGCTATCTCCCAACAACGGGGAGAGGTCGCAGCCCCCTGCCGTGTTCTGATTGTAGGTGCGGGCGCCATGGGGCAGTCCCTGGCGAAGTCTCTGGAGCGCGATAAGAACTACACCGTGGTGGGGTTCTTAGACGATGAGGATTTCCCTATCGATAGCTCCTTGCCGCCTATTCTAGGGCCAAAGGACGATGCGCTTCGGCTGGTCAAGGAACATCGGGCTGACCAGGTGCTCCTGGCCTACACCCCCTCATGGCAGCAGACTCTGCTAGATGAAATTGTCGATCAGGGTCTGAATGTCCAGGTCAACATCGTACCGTCGTACTATGAAGCCATGATTCCCGCCCGACTGTACAGCGTGGGTGATATCGCTGTGCTGCCGCTGGCGACCCTGGTGCACCGGCGCCGCTGGACCAAGCGCTTCTTCGACTTCCTGACTGCGCTGGTCATGCTGATCCTGCTCTTCCCGGCGGCCATTCTTACCGCCATAGCTATAAAAATTACCTCGCCGGGGCCTGTGCTGTTCGTGCAGGAGCGAGTCGGTTACCGGGGCAAGATCTTCAAACTGCTCAAGTTTCGCACCATGCGTATCGATGCCGAGGAGAAGACCGGTCCGGTGCTCTCCGCGGGCAAGAACGATAGCCGACTGACCCCCATCGGTCGCCTGCTGCGCCTGTTTCGCTTAGATGAGATTCCGCAGCTGATCAATGTGCTGCGCGGCGAGATGAGCATTGTCGGCCCCCGCCCGGAGCGTAAGCACTTTGTGGATCAGTTCGTAGCCCGCAACCCGGTCTATGCCCGCCGCCACGATGTGCTGCCCGGCATCACCGGGCTGGCGCAGATTCACGGCGGTTACCACACGGATGCCCGCGATAAGCTGCGATTCGATCTCTTTTATGTCGCGCATCACTCCGTGCGAATGGATTTCTGCGTGCTGGTACAGACCTTGCTGAAGATAGTGATGCGCCCAGACGGCTGCTAATCCATCTATATCTATGTCTACCTACATCAAGCCGCCGGGATCGGAGAATCAGAAGCTCTCGCCCTTCGCTCTGTTCTTCTACGGGCTGATACTTCCTATCGGTATCGCCTACTTCATGGTGACCGGAAACGAGTTCCGGCAGTTCGCCACCATCATCGCCCTTATTGGTGGCGGGCTCATCTTCGCCCGCCCGATGCTGGGGCTCATGCTCTTCATCGTGCTGGTCTACACCCGCCCGGAAGACCTTGTGGAAGAGCTGCAGGGTATGCGGCTTTCGCTAATAGTCTCAGTGGTCACTCTTGTGGCCATGCTGATCCACAAGCTTTTGGATCGGGAGAAGCTTGCCCGCAACCCCATAAACCTCATGATTATGGGTTTCGGAGCCAGTGCTGTCATCTCGGCTATGACCGTCAACATGGGTAGTGTGGCGGCCCAGGAGGTCAGCAAGCTGGTGCTGCTGCCTATCCTGATAATCAACCTCATCACAGACCCCAAGCGCTTCAAGCAGCTTGCTCTCCGTGCTGCTGGGCCTGACAGCCTATCTGGCTGGCTACGCACAGTATCTGGCCGCCACCGGTGGCGGTCTGATTCAAGACGAAACCCTGCGCTCGCGTGGTTCCGGTATCTTTGGTGACCCGAACGACCTGTCGGCTACTATTGTTGTCGGTATCAGTCTCGCGCTCTTCCGGGCACGGGAAGCAAACGGCTGGCGGCGTGCCCTCTATATCCTGCTCACCGGATTCTTTGTTTATGAGTCGGTCATGACCCAGTCACGCGGTGGGTTCCTGGCCCTCACATCCGCGTTCGTGGGCTTCATTATCTTCAGCAACTTCAAAAAGAGCATCAAGATAGGCGCTCTGGTGTTTCTGGCAGCCGCGTTCGTTCTCGCCTCCGGGCGCATGGCCAACTTCGACAGCTCTGAGGAATCGGCCAATAGCCGCTTCTGGTTCTGGGTAAACGGTATAGAGCACTTTTTCCAGACTCCTGTGATCGGCATCGGCTGGCGCAACTTCCTGGAGATCAACGGTGGCATGACCGCCCACAATACGTTCGTTCTTTGTTTCACCGAACTCGGACTGGTGGGCTATTTCTTCTGGATGGGCTGTCTCTATGTAGGCTTCACCACACCCCCGGCGCTCCGAAATATCTTTCAAGATGAAGAGTGCCGCTACGATCTCATGGGAGCGAGAGTAGCCCTTGGCAGCTTCTTAGTGGCTGTCTACTGGATCTCGCGTACCTACGTACCGATTGTCTATATCTTTATCTCGCTACCCGTGGTCGCCATGAACTGCTATGCGAACAAGATAGGGGTAGAGCTGCCCAGTAGCGTGAACAGCAAAGCCGCCATGCGTATTTTTGGAATCTGCATCGCCTCTATCGCCTTCATCTACATCATGGCCCTCCGCCTGAGATAAAGAGCAGCCAGGTTCGGATATTGCCCGAACTGCTCCAGAGTGTTTGATACTGCCCCCGGCGCACTCGCAAGCTCGCTGCCGCCCCGTCTTTTTCGCCATTCGGCGGGACGGGGGAAGGCATCTCTACATCCTCTCATCTTTACCCTGCCCTGCCGCAGGCAGAATAGGCGGGGGCGAAGGAGCGAGGTACGAGCGACATTCGGGGGCAGTTAGCAAGCGCACCAGGAAGTATCAGGACAACTTATGCGTTGCTGTAGCGCTTCTCTTTGATCCGCAGGAACGGTTTCTCGATGCACCAGTAGGAGAACAGCGCCGTAAGCAAGATAAATGAGACGTGAATCGTCCAGTGGGGCAGGTGTTGGGCAAACACGCCCTTGCTCGTAAACGGCTCCTGCCAGAGATAGATGCTGTAGGACATCAGCCCGATAAAGACCACTGGCTTCGCATCTAAAAAGCGGCGCAGACCCGAAAGCTGCGTGGTCATACACAGCACCGAAAGCAGAATCACCCCGAAGCACACCGCCGAGACCGGATCATGAAAGAGAATATTGTACTTACCGGACCGCGCCAGAACATCGCTTACGAACAGCACCACGGTTCCCAGCGAGAAAAACAGCACCGGGGCCTTCTGAACTCGCTCCAGGGCGGATGGAAAGATAGAGCGGTTAGCCATAAACGCCAGTACGCAGCCCGTGGCGATACTTCCCATCTGCGTAATAGAGGCGAAGTCGATATCCATACGATGGCCTAAAAAGCGCCAGACAGCATAGCGAATCAGCGGAATACACACCAGGTAGACCAGCAGCACTCGCAGAGCGCGCTGCGGCTTCAGCCAGAGAAACAGTGCGGGCCAGAGAAAGTAGAAATGCTCCTCTACAGATAGGGACCAGGTGTGCGCAATCTCCCAGGCTGAGTTCAAGTTCGGCATGTAGCACATGGCATAGAACAGCGAGGCGATCCAGTACTTGCTCTCAATATGGATGTAGCGAAGCAGCTGGAGAACAAAGAAAATCCCCAGATAAAAGAAGTACGCCGGGAAGATCCGAAAGACACGGCGGATATAGAAGTTCTTGATAGAGACTGTACCTGAGCGCTCGTGCTCTCTTAAGAGTAAGAGCGTAATCAGAAAGCCACTGATCACAAAGAACAAAGTCACCCCGATATGCCCATTGGCAATCACTGGAATCGTGACATTGGGGTAGGGGAGCTGTGGGCGTAAGTGCGAGAGCACTACACTCACAATCGCCAGCGCCCGGAAACCATCTAAATAGGGAATTCGCCCACGCGTGACCCAGGCCGCTCTCGCATCGTCGGAGACTGGCTGCTTCTGTATATCGTTCATGGGGCGTCAGGCTGTAGGTGCCCCGGCTGCTCGCTACCGTGCAAGCAGGAATGGTGTAGAGTATAGAGCGATGTTCTCACTGATTCGCCAGGACCTGCTGCGCAAAGCCGAGTGGTACGAGCTGCCGCCCACCAATAAATCGCTGATAAAGATGTGGCTCAGTGATGGCACCACAGCGCAGATTCTTTATCGCCTCATGCGATTCTTCCAGACCCACCGCATGCCACTGCTCTCTATCTTCTTTTATAGACTGAACGCCTCGGTAGGCCACGCCGTCATCGGGCGGGGGGCGGAGATAGGGCCGGGGCTGGTGATTCTGCACAGCTTCGGTATCGTCATCAACTCCAGCGTGAAGGCGGGCAAGAATCTGGTCATCGAGCATGGCGTGACTATCGGCGCTGAGAAGAACGAAAGCCCCGTCTTAGGAGATAATGTCTTTATAGGGGCAGGCGCAAAAGTAATCGGCGCGGTCAAGATAGGCTCCGATGTGAAAATCGGCGCCAACGCCGTAGTTCTGAAAGACCTCCCCGATGGCGCCACCGCCGTCGGTATCCCCGCTAAAGTAGTCCGTATCTACGGCGAACGCCTCACCGAGCCGGAGTCTTCGTAGCCGATTGCCGCCAGGCTCGATAGAGCCAGAATGGAACTCCAACGATAGCAGATAAAACGAACCCCTCCACGAATCCCAGAAGCGTAAAGGGGAAGTTGCCTAATAGCTGACGAAGGCTCCCAGGATTGTGTCGATACTCCATGAATTCCCATATGGCAAAATTAGCCGTAGATAAAATCAGCACCAGTATTCCTGAGATCACGCAGGCTTTTAGATAGCTGACAATTTTGATGTGCGGAGCAATGGCACATATCAGGATTAGTAGAACGGCAAATATCCAGCTCGTCATAAAAAATGCCATGATTCTATATCTCGCTTATCTTACTTTTTTATACAGTACCTGAACACGTCTCAGTGGTCAATTCTTTCGACACTGTCGAAAGAATTTGCTGCCGTAGAGGGCGTGTGTTTCAGGATGCTAAACAAAAGAAAAAGGGATAGAAGTGGCGGTAGCAAAGGCAGACCCATGACTACTACTGTGGCAGTCATTGTCTCGGAGGAGGAAGTATCAGAGCGATCCAGAGTGAGCAAAAGGCTGCCAATCTCTATAAGCGCTCCGAAAATAGCCAGACTCTGAAAAAGAATAGCCATTCGAGGCTTTTTAAAAGAAAGTGCCAGAGCAGAGAGAAACAGGAAGACTATTTCTACTATCAGGCCTGCATGAACAAAGAAAATCCAATTAGAAAAACTGTTTCGCCCAAAACTTTCGAAAGACAGGAAAGCGGCCAGCAATAGTGCCGCCAGGATGTTAGAGATGTAGAACAACCACTTCATTATATGTAGGCCTTTCTTATGAGTTTCCAGACAAATAGGCCCCAGAGAAGGTTGCTACCTCGCTGGCTGTTTCAGGCTGCTCGGCAGCAGGAACAGAGAGAATAGAGGCGGCAGTAGCGAGGGTATCCCCACAGTAACCAGTATGGCAGTCGCCATCTCCTGGGAGATGGCGACCCTACTGGCCAGAGTGAAAAAAAGAATGCCGACCTCCAGAAGCCCCGCAAACACGGCCAGGCCCTGGAAAACAAGAGCCAGTCGGGGCCTGCTTAGAGCTAGCGCCAGGGTAGCGAGAAGCAGAAAGATCAATTCTGCAACCGTACCTCCATGGAGAAAACCTACAGAAAGCGATTTTTCTCCCGTCAGTCCAGGCAATAGATAAGCCAATAAAGCCACCTGTAGCAGCGCCGCAAGGATATTAGAGATGTAGAACAACCACTTCATTTTTCTTATGAGCTTCTAGACAAACAGGCCCCTGAGAAGGTTTCTATAGAGCAGGCGCTTGCTCAAATCCCAATAGAGTAGGGTCTGCTGTAACTAACACGCGCGTTAGAGCAGGGGCTATCAGGCCTCGGAAGTCCGCAAGAACATGCTAGAGCACTATACCAGAGGATTGCTCTGTGTGTTTCAGGCTACTCTGTAGTAGAAATATAGATAGTACGGGCGGCAGCAAAGGTATCGCCCCGATCATTATTTTTCTTAATGTCTTGGATGAAACAATATTTGATGGATCTAGGACGATGAGAAGGGTTGCAGATCCGATGAGTGCCACAAGAATAGCTAGACTCTGAAACAGAAGAGCCATCCGAGGCTTTTTAAAAGAAAGTGCCAGATTAGAGAGAAGAAGGAAGGCAATTTCTACCATTAACACTGCATGAAGAAGCCAGAAGAATAAATCTTTTGGCCCAATCATTTCAAGCAATAAGGCAACTAGGAGTAGTGCCGCAAGAAGATTAGAAATGTAGAACAACCATTTCATAGTAGGGCCAGGGAAGGTTACCATGGAATCCCATCAAAACGGGAACTGATTCCAATTGGATGCACTATAAAACAGGGGAGGAGAAAACAAATGGCACTGAATCCAGGCGTATCGCCGCCGGAGTATCGGGATCGCCCTGTGGTGGACCAGGCTCTGCTCGTAGCGCGAATCGTGGTGGGAATCATCTTCATGGCGCATGGCGCGCAGAAGCTCTTCGGGGCGTTTGGTGGGCCGGGTATCGAGAAAGTCGTGGAAGGGATGGGGCCGATTGGCTACCTGGTCAGCATCGGAGAGTTCTTCGGTGGACTGGGTCTGGTTGTCGGGTTTCTCTCGCTTCTCTGCTGCCTCGCTGATCGTTATCATGCTGGGCGCGATTATGAAAGTCCACCTGAAGGGCGGGTTCTTCGCTCCTGCCGGGTTCGAGTACAACCTGGCGCTGATTGGACTGTTGGCTCCTATTTTGATTGCCGGACCGGGTAGACTTGCCGTGGGGCGCTTCCTGCCTCTGCCTAAAGCGGACCGCCAGACAAATGCGCCTATCCTTGCCCTCGAATAATTGGGCCAGGGAAATCACGAAAAAGAGAGAGACATGATCAAAGTCGGAATTATCATCGGCAGCACCCGACCGGGCCGCAATGGCGAAGCGGTCGCTAAATGGGTCCATGAAATCGCCAGCAAGCGCACAGACGCCGAGTACGAGCTGGTAGACCTGTTAGACTTCAACCTGCCGCTCTTAGATGAGCCCGTGCCACCGTCCATGGGGCAGTACTCCAAGGACCATACCAAAGCCTGGGCAGCAAAGGTCGCCTCGTTCGATGCCTATGTGTTCGTCACGCCTGAGTACAATCATGCCACATCCGGCGCGCTCAAGAACGCTCTGGACTTCGTGTACGCGGAGTGGAACAACAAAGCAGCGGGCTTCGTGGGGTATGGCAGCACGGGCGGCACCCGCGCCGTGGAGAACCTGCGCCTGATCATGGGTGAGCTCCAGGTTGCGGATGTCCGCGCCCAGGTAGCGCTGTCTCTTTTCACTGACTTTGAGAACTTCAGTGTGTTCAAGCCTGCCGCGCTCCATGAGCCACTGGTGAACAATATGCTTGACCAGGTGGTCGCCTGGGGGACCGCTCTCAAGCCATTGCGCGCATCTAAAGCATAGTAGCACAAGCCAACTAGCCTGAAGAGCCGGAGTAGATTGTATAATGCGATCTACTCCGGCTCTTTTTCCTGGAATTGCTTATACGAAAATCAATTAGGTAGTTCTACCGAACAACCATAGATGCCTACTACTCGTTTATTGAAAGCTCATACAAGCTACAGTGAGACCACACGAAATGAGTGGTTACCTGATTCAAAGATAGAGGCAAAAAAATTAAAAAAATAGTTGATTTTAATCTTGCGTGTCAAAGGGAAATAGTGTATTTTCTCTGGAAATTGGATACACAAGTTTATGCGGATAAATAAAAGGTTTGAAGTTTTTGCAGGGGTTTTATCCTGTTTGGTTATTTATGGAAGTGCAAAACACGTTTCTGCATTCGTGCCAGAATGGCTCTATCGTGGATTGCCTGATAAAACCGCCAGTGAAAAACAGGCTGATTTCCTCTTCAATAGAGTACTCGGAAGGCACTCGTACAATCTAATTCAGAGAAGAAAATCATCATACTGGTTCGATCTTGTGTTAGATGTAGTATTGTTTCCTTATATTACGCACGAGAAATGGATAAGATTTTTAAGCCTAAAGGAGTCGAAGTGGTACTTGTTACTCAAGACTCTCCGGCTGCAGTAGAGGGTAGTCAAGCCAAAGCAATCTGGCCCTCAGGAAGAATTGTGAGTGACTCTAATCAGCAAATCCTACAGTCACTCGGTAATCCAGATTTACCGCAGGTCGCTGCTTTTAAGAAAAAGCAGTTATTTTTCACCGGGAATGATCAAGAGAGTCTGAAGCAAAGCCTTGTAAGATTTCTTATTCAGGAAAAAATTGATCCTGCTTTGTTAGATGGTGATATAAAAGGGGGAATCGCTCCATGCAGCGCAAAATAGCTTTTACTTTAGTGGAAATACTTGCTTGCTTTGCAATCATTTCTGTCTTGACTGCCGTTATTATCTCGTCCGTTGCGTCTGGGAGAGATAAAGCGCGTCAGGCTACCTGCCTTTCCAATATGCGTCAGATACATGCCGCAGTCACTCTGTATAGGCAGGACTACGATGGCTCTGATTCTGGAAATAGTGTTGTGCATTTGGGACTTCCTCCATTTATGGGTGGACTGGCTATGTGGGGCTATATAAAAGACTCCGATGTTATGTGGTGTGCAAAAATAGAAATATCACTGAATTTGGTAGAAGATTAAAAAGTGATGGTTCCTTATGGAGTTATAATGATTATTGCTATGTATAGAGCCTACTATAACTTTGCCGATAAATATAGAGAAGATCCAAAATGGCCTCTATTCATATGTCGCTACGAAGATGTAGACGCCGTCCGGAAAAACCCGGCCCGTACTCCTGCTATTGTTTCTGCTGCCACTTTAGATGGCACTGTTTATCGCTTTGACTACAAGAAAATGCACACTCCGACACAGGGAGGAATGAAAGATGAAATCTATCGGTAATATTGTGGCTTCTGTAGTGATTACTGCAGCTTGTGTGGCATTGGGATGCGCATCGACACCTACGGATGCGGATTGTCTGGATGAGGCAAGGAAGCTAAGCTGGTCGGGCTGCAGCACCTCGAGCACGGGATGCAGTGCGTTAGGTTCAGGCACAATTGGTGGGGAGTGGTTTCTGAACCGCTGCTACTCGAATGGAAGTAATTTTGCAGGATGTTGCGATGTTGAGATTCGAGTAAGACCTTGTTATAAAGATGGAGCAAAATGCGGTACATATGATTTGTACCCAACGGGTGCTATTTATACTGCAGGAGCATTGTGCAGTACAGGAGCGAGCCCTAATACGGATCTTGATCCATCGGTGATAACAGCTTGCTATACTCCGCAACCCAGTCCTACTGGAACACCTGGTTCCGATCCGGAATGATTCTATAAGGTAGCAGCAAGTGGTTTACTGATTTAGTCTGCCTGCTCCGGTTACTTTTCCGGGACCAGCAGGCAGGCTATTTCTTTACCTGGAATCATGGCAGAGCCAACGATAAAGTTGCTGTCATTGATGGCTGTTGCCGTACATACCACTATCTTTGTGGATTTCAGCAGGCTGTTGATGTCGTAGAGGTGGTTTTCCATCCATAAGAACCCGTGTTCTTCCCTGGAGCGATTCAAGGTCATGCTGCCGACCAGGCGGTTCTGGTTGTTGATGCCCTGAACGATAGCGTTCGTAGCTCCCGGCGTTTTGATTCTGGTGACTTTTCGGTTGGAATAGAGGAAGAGACGCTCGTCTGGCTTCCTGGAGTCCGGGTAGTGGCCCCCTACACTTTTATTGCGGTTGATGCAAAGACCGGTACCGGTTTCGGGAAGCTTCTCCGTGTGACCGTCCTGATAGATAAAGGTGGTATTTTTCTCCCCGCGTGCTACTATGACCGACAGCCGGACCAGCGGTACTGACGCCGCTGAAAAAAGTGTCCGTGCGAGCGATTTTGCTACCTACATCAATAATCGCACCGTCTTTCCAGAGTACGGCGTGGGAGATACCGTTACCGTCATACGAAACGCCGAAGATGAGCTCGTCGTTGGTGACCCCGCGAGCATATGTTGTGCCACGACTTAGCGAGGGCAGCAGAGTCATTTTCCCGTTCTTCCAGACAAAGGCTCTGGCATCGTCGATGTAGCCAATCGTTCCCACCACGGTGCCGTGCTCGTTGAGCCCGCCCACCCAGCAGTTAGAGCGCGGCTCTACGGACTTTATCTCCGTTAGCTTGCCGTCTGTGCGAAGAAAAGATCGAACCGTAGTATTGACTGCCGCAATCGCTATCTGACCTTTGTTGTTGATGGCCAGGGCAGAAGACAATCGGCAGTCTATGCCTGGGAATAGTTCGACGAACTTATATTTCAAAGAAGAGTACGCTTTATCTTTCATAGTAAGCCTCCGGGAAAGTATACACTGGATTGTGTTTTATATACACATACTGGATAGTATAAAAAAGCCCCGGAAGAATTCCGGGGCTTCTCATTCCAGCTTAGCAGGTGGGGGCGCTTTACTGGAACAGCTTGGGAGCGAACTCGATCAGGTAGTCGCGCCAGTTCAACCAGGTGTGGCCACCATCGGTCTGGTAGTCGGTCACAGTGAAGCCATGCTTCTTCAAGAGGCCGACGGTGGCATTGTGGGTGGTCAGCAGGAAATCGTCTTTCCCGATGCCCATCCAGAACAGCTTGAGATCTTTCTTGAGAGCGGCATCATCTAGAATCGCTTTGTTCTGCTCTTCCCAGGGATACGGGGTTGGGGTGGCAGGCGCCGCCTGACCGGGGCGGGGAGCCAGTCCGAACAGGCCGGAGCTATACACGCCCACATACCCGAAGTCTTTCAGGTTGGGAACAGCGATATTCAAGGTCTGGAAGCCGCCCATAGACAGGCCCGCTATCGCGCGACTGCCCCGGTCGTTCTTTACCCGGTAGGTCTTCTCCACATAGGGGCGCAGGTCCTTGTTGAAGTCCTCCACGAACTCATCTCTGCCGGGCGCTCCGCCACCGAAGCCCACGCGGGTATGGCCCGCAGGCATCACGACTATCATAGGCTTGGCTTTGCCGGAGGCAATCAGGTTGTCTAAGATAAAGCCCGCACGGCCCACGGAGGTCCAGGAATCATCGCAGTCCCCGGCGCCATGTAAGAGATAAAACACAGGGTAGTCACTGGTGCTCTTCTCATAGCCGGGTGGGGTGTAGACATGCATGCGCCGCGCTCGACCCAGCGACGATGACTGATAGGTGACAGCAGCGACGGCGCCATGAGGCACGTTCTTCGTGTCCATGAGGTCCGCACCGGGCACGACCAGCAGGCTCCAGCTATTGCCGTTGGACTCGCTGGTGGCCGAGTTGCGCGGGTCCAGCACAGTCACGCCATCGACATTGAACGTATATCGATACGCTCCGGCAGGCACCGGACCGACCGTGACCTCCCAGAGACCCTTCCAGTCGTCTTTGTTGACTTTGGTCATCAGGCTATTGTCGCGGGTCATGCCAGGCACATCACCACCGTTAAGCCGAACTTCAGTCGCTTTGGGGGCCAGCACGCGGAACGTGAGCTTACGCTCGGCGCTGACCTCGGTTGATGCGAACTGCATGGGTGGCTGGCCGCCCTGAGCCCGCACCGCAGAGGGTGGGGCAACCGCCAGTAGAGCTAGCAGGCTCAGGGCGGAGATAGCAACGGATAATTTCATTTCGGAATCCTCTCTGATTGTTCGATAAAACGGTCAGGCTCTGGGAAACATGAGCTGCGCGGTCTGCCACAGATAGCGCCGCCAGTTTCCCCATTCGTGTCCGCCCGTGCTGAGCACCCAGAACGAGCGGATGTTGTTTTTAAAGAGCAGCGACATGAAGTGCTGTCCATTGTTCAGCGCGATATCGGTCTCGCCCTGCCCCATGTAGAGCGGTACGCGCAGCAGGCTATTTATCTTCGGGTCGGTCAGTATCTTCGCAAACCGCTCCTCGGCCAGCTTCTGGTTCTCTCCAATGTACCCGGAGCTATAGATATATAGCTCACCGAACGTGTCTAAGTGCGTGAAGCCCACATTGGTGACCACGAACCCGCCCATGGAAAGCCCGGCTATCGCCCGGCCCTCCCGGCGCGCCTCGGTGCGGTATTTGGAGTCGATCAGCGGGAGAATATCTTTCAGATACTCCTGCGCACAAGCATCGTCTTTACCCGGCTTCGGTGGCACAAACGACGCCAGTCCGCGTGTATCGGGCATCACGATAATCATGGGCCGCGCCTTGCCTGCTGCTATCAGATTGTCTAAGATATCCCCTGCGCAACCATCTTTCCCCGACCATTTCGAGTCATCGTCGCCGCCACCGTGGTTCAGATACAGTACCGGGTAGCGTGTCTCGGTAGCACTGGCATAGCCGGGGGGCAGGTACACATGCAGGCGCTTCTGTTTCCCGGCGTAGTTCGTGTAGGTCACCGGCTCCACCGTGCCATGCGGCACGTTCGTGCGGGCGCAGAACGCCATGTCGGTCAACCCCGGCAGCGCCGCCAGTGTGGGCAGCGGGGTAGGGCCAGGCTGTGGGGAGCGCGGCAGATTCGGCGCCGGGGGATTCGCCGGAGGGGTTGGTGCGGCACCCGCCAGCTTACCCGGTGCCTCCGGCACGGGTGGGGGAGTTTTGGTGAAGATACGCGGCGCGAACACAGTCAGATCGTTCTTCCACACGTTGAAGTCGTGCGCCCCGGCATCTACATACCAGAGATGCGGCACTTTCTTCGCCTCCAGAGCCCGGTGCACGCCCAGGCTGATGTTCATGAGCCCGTCTTTATCGCCACAGGAGACCCAGAGCAGCAGGAAGTTGCCTTTCGCCGCCTGATCCGCCAGCCCATCGGGCGGCTTCGTGTTGGGTGCGGATGAGAACCCGCCGACCCATCCGAACATCTCCGGGTGCGCCAGCCCAAAGTTCAGAGACTGTCCTCCGCCCATAGAGAGACCAGCTATCGCCCGGTTCTCTCGCCCAGGCAGAGTCGCGAAGTTCTTCTCGATAAACGGAATCACATCAGTGAGAAGCTCCTGCTCGAACCGTGCGAACGTGACCATGGGGTTCCCATCGAAGGGGTTGGCTGGCTGCGGCTCCGCGCTGGAGCGACCATTGGGGAGCACGACCAGCATCCGGGTTGTCAGCTTCTTCTGGGCGTACAGCTCGTCTAAGACCCGGTCCGCGCTCCCGCCGCGCAGCCACTCGTCTTCGTTTCCCCCGATTCCATGGAGCAGATACAGCACCGGCAGGCGCTCACTCTTCTGGTAGTCCGGCGGCGTGTAGACCTTCAGGCGCCGCTTCGCACCCACCACTTTCGAGTCGTACTCTAGCGCCGTCACTCGTCCCTGTCTCATTTCGTCACCTCTCCAGGCGGCAGCGCCCGTGCCAGGCGGTTGAGCAGGGCGATCAGCGCCCCGGTGTCGTCTGGTCCCAGAAGCGCCGCCAGCCGCTCCCGGAACTCATCGCTCTCTTTCCAGAGCAGGTCATACTGCTCCTGGCCTGCTTCCGTCAGACGCACCAACCTGGCCCGCCCATCCGTGGGGTGGGGCTCCCGCCGTACCAGCTCTTTCTTTTCTAAAAGTAGCAGCATGGCCCGCAACGTATTCGCATCCGAGGCGATTCGGCTGGCCAGCTCCTGCTGTGTCAGCGCCCCCGCCTCAGCCAGCGCGCCCAGCACCACGAATTGGTCCGCCGTAACTCCGGCATTGTGGAAACTGGCATCCGCTCGCCGATGCATGAGCAGGTACGCGCGTCGCAACGCCATGGCCAGTTCATGCCCCGGCGACATCGCCGATTTACTACGTACACGCGGCATATTGTGGTAGTATAGCACAGCTTTTCGGAAGCACGAGGGATTGAAATCCCTCGGTTATAGAGACGTGACCAAATGCAACGACGCATCACAACAACAATCGCCATTGCACCGGCGCTGCTGGTGTCCATCGCCAGCGCTATGCCAACACCCGCAAACGCTCAGACCGAGCGGGTGAAAGCGCTGGTGATACAACTGACACTCCCGGAAAAGCTTTCCCTGATCTCGGGAACGACAGACCCGAAGAATCTCGGGCAGGCAGGATACCTGCCCGGTGTGCCGCGCCTGGGAATTCCCGAGCTGCGTCTCACAGATGGCCCGGCGGGGATTCGAGTAGGCAGGCCTGCTACCGCACTGCCTGCCCCGGTGGCGCTGGCGGCCACATTCTCGTGGGAGTACGCCCGGCGCTATGGCACGGTCCTGGGGCGAGAGGGCAGGGCGCTACAGCAGGACATACTGCTCTCACCCATGATCAACATCGTGCGAGTGCCGCAGGGCGGGCGCAACTTCGAGACCTTCGGTGAAGACCCCCTGCTGGCAGGAACCATTGTGGCAGACGAGATACGCGGTATCCAGAGCGAAGGCTTGATCGCTACCGTGAAGCACTACGCCGCTAACAACTTCGAGCGGGATCGCCAGACGATAGATGCCCAGGTAGACGAGCGCACCCTGCGTGAGATCTATCTGCCCGCGTTTCGGGCCGCCGTGAAAGCCGGAGCGGGTGCGGTGATGGGGAGCTACAATCGGCTCAATGGCACCTATGCCTGTGAAAATCCGTTTCTCTTAGACACGGTGCTGCGCCAGGAGTGGGGCTTTACTGGCTTCGTGATGTCGGACTGGTTCGCCACGCATAGTACTGGCCCGGCGCTGACGGCAGGGCTGGAGCTAGAGATGCCCGGCGGGGGCATGGGGAATTTCGGTCCCCCGACGTTCTACAGCGCGAAAGCCATCACGGATCAAAAGATTTCCCCGGCGACGATAGACCGGGCGGTGACTCGCATTCTGACCGCAATGGAGCAGGAGGGGCTGTTCTCCAGCACGCCACGGCCACGGCCTGCCTTCGATACCATCAAGACCGAGAGTGCTCGAGTGGCCCGTGAGGTAGCTATTGCCGGGGCTGTGCTGCTGAAGAACACGAAGGATGTGCTGCCGCTGCGCAAAGGGGAGCTAGATAGCGTCGCTATCATTGGCACTCCGGCTCGAACCCCGATTATAGGCGGTGGGGGCAGTGCCGCTGTGACCCCATGGCGTACCGAAAACTTGCTGACCGCGCTGGCCCGCCGAAATGGTGGTAAGGCCCCCAACTTTGTTGAAGGTCTTGACTTAGACGGTGTCCCGATTCCCGCTACTGTGCTGAAACTGGAGGGAGACGCCAGCGCCCCTATAAATGCCATCGGACCTAATGGACTGAAGCCGGGGGAGTATAAGTGGAGCGGCACGCTCACTGCCCCGACCAATGGCACCTATGCCCTCAAACTCCAGGTGCTGCGTGGCACTGCCCGGCTTTTGATAGACGGTAAGCCGCTTATCTCTACAGGGCAGTTCTTCGGGGGCAACGATAGCCTGATTCCCACATCCGATGGTCTGAAAAACGGGACTGTTGCGGTCTTCTGGAAAGCAGGAGAGGCGCATCAGGTTTCTATCGAGGCCCGCTCCGGCGGCCCGTTTCCCGGTATGCCCGCACCGCCAGGGAACTTAGAAGTCCGCCTAAGCTGGGTAACCCCGGAGCGCCGCGCGGAGAGAATCGCTCAGGCCGTAGCGCTGGCACGGGGCAAGAAAACCGCCATTGTCTTTGCCTACGATGAAGGCACGGAAGGAAAGGATCGTGCTGATCTCAGCCTCCCCGGCGACCAGGATGCCCTGATTGCCGCCGTGGCTGCTGTGAACCCGCGAACAGTAGTCGTGCTTTCCACCGGCTCCTGCGTGACCATGCCCTGGCTCCCGAAAGCTGCCGCTGTGCTGGAGACCTGGTACCCCGGCCAGGAAGGCGCCGATGCCACCGCCGCAATGTTGACCGGCGAAGCCGAGCCCGGTGGGCGCCTGCCTATCACGTTCCCCAGGCAGTTAGCCGACTCACCCACTGCCGACCCTGCCCGCTACCCCGGCATAGCGGGCAAAGCCACCTACTCTGAAGGCATCTTTGTAGGCTACCGGCACTATGATAAGAAAAACATCGCGCCCCTGTTTCCGTTCGGGCATGGGCTGGGCTACACCCGCTTCCAGCTCTCCAGCCTGAATGTCAGCCATGGCCAGCTCCGCTTCGTGGTCACCAATGTCGGGCCACGTGCGGGCATCGCCGTCCCTCAGGTCTATGTCGGTCCTACGGCAGACTCACCCGTGCCGCTGGAAGAGAAGAAGCTCGTCGCATTCATCCGAGTCACGCTCAAACCCGGCGAGTCCCGTGTGCTCAACCTCGTCATCCCGGATGAAACACTCTCCTACTGGTCCACCGCCGAGCATAAGTGGGTACTACTCTCCGAGCCCCGCCAGGTCTATGTCGGATTCTCCTCTAGAGACTCCCAGATAAGCGCCTCCATGGATGGGTAAAAACTTCCTGTGTTGGAAGTACTGTCTGCGCCTAATGGCTGCGTAGCGATTCGCCGAGAATAAGCGATAAGAGCCAGGTGAAATTACTGGTATCGCACTCACGGGGAATAGCGTAGTTATGACACTCAAACATGCCTTTGTACGCGGGGGACTGAGCGCCCTGGCGCTCTTTCTTCTGGGCGCGGCCTCTCAAGCGCAAAGCCAGGTCTCTAAACTAGACAATCCCTCTGCACCGCTCTACTTCGATGCCAGCAGTGGCCTGCGCTCCTTTCTGGTCACAGCGGCAGACATGGCGGGCGGCACTGCCGTGAACAGCATCACCATTGCTATCGACTTCGAGAAGTTTGGTGGGAACACCCTGGGGGTGAACTCTGGCACCACGCCGTTCTACAACGAGATAGAGTTCAAGCTGACCAACCCACAGAACGTGACCGCTTCCCTGATCGCGCCCGGCCTCTTCTTCCCCGGTTCGAATGGGTTCCGGGGTGTGATTACCTTCGACGACCTGGCAGCCATGCCTGTGGACAACGATCCGAATACCCCGCAAGCCGGAACATTCCAGCCCTTTATGCCGCTATCCAGCCTGGCCACGGCGAATGGTGTAGGAACCTGGACACTCAGCATCCGAGATACCGTGCGAAACGATCACCTGGGCTACTACTCATCTACCCTGACCCTCAACTCCAATCGCGTTCCTACTAACCTGACCCCGGAAATGCCTGCTGGTGTTCAGGCTATTCCTGTATTGCTCGCGGTAGGAGCCATGGCCCTCTACCAGCGCAAGAAGAAAGCCGCTCATAGCTAGTCGGCTTCCTCTAAGAAACGAGAAAAGCCCGCGCAGGCAATACACCTGCGCGGGCTTTTTCTAGCTCGATGCTCTAGGAACCGCCGCGCTCCTGCTCCTCGGTCAGCAGGGGATTGCCCTCTTTGGTCTTCTTCGATGAGAGGTTCTCCGCATTCTGTCGCTCCCAGAGAATCCGTGTTAGCGCCCGGCGCACAATGGCTAGCTGTACCGCGATCTCCGCGTACTCGTTCTTGGCCGAATGATGCTCCACGCCCCAGCAACCCGTGTAGCCCGCATCTAGCAGCAGGTTGAGCTTCTCTTCCAGGCAGGTATAGGTGGTGTTGGCATCCACATGGGTATGAATCGCATAGGGAGCGAGCCGCCGGTCACCCTCTGCCGGGTCACCTTTCTCCCAGTGCCCGATATGTAGCAGAATCCCATAGGCCGGGTGGTTTACGGCCCTGGCAATCGCTTCCATGTTGTCGATCAGCAGTGAGAACCCCCAGTGCGTCTCTGGCCCCACTTTGAAGCCGTGCTCTTCGCCGAACACTGCATACTCGCGGAACTGGTTGGCCACTATCTCCAGCTGCTCGGGTGTCATCTCTGTGAGCGTGCCCCCGGTGTCTATACGCACCGTCTGCGCTCCCAGAGTGGCGGCTACTCGCAAATGCGCAAAAGCCAGCTCCCGATGCTTCGCGCGTGTCTCCGCGCTATCGTCCCACACATGGCAGCCATCCGCATGGTAGTTCACCAGGGTCAGCTCCCGCTCATCCAGCCCATGGCGGACCTTGCGCACAAAATCGTCCTCTATGGTCGGCAGCATACCGTTCCAGATATCGGCGGTGTTCAGCCCGAACCGATACCGGCAGCTCTCCAGATACCCGAAGATATCGATCTTGCCCTCGGCCAGAAGGCCATGCACACTGTAGCCAGCAATAGAGATGTTCACGTTTTCTTTCCTGATCTTCTTTGAAGAGATTCGCCTAAGGATACCCTATTTAACCTCTCCGATGGACCTCTGTTTTGACCTACCCTTGACCAAACGAACTTTGCCTCGTTTGGCCTACAGCCCGATTAACCTCCGACTTTATTTACCTCCACCCTGAGTGCTCCTGTCGTCGCCTCGCCCTCCTCCGGCCTTTCCTCACTTCGTTCGGGCGAAGGAGGGAAATCACCTCATCTGCCTCTGCTTAGCCCTTACCTGAGGCAATACACAGGGAAGAGTTTGGAGAAGGCTTCGTCAGGCGCTTTGTCCAAGCCTAGGGCTAAGATTTGCACCGGAGGCGGTCTTTCCCCTTCGCTTGCCGGAGGGGGACGGAAGCGCGACAGCGCGCTCCGAGGGGGAGGTCAAACGGGTTTAGGTTAATCAGGGGAGATTAATGGCTTCTAAGCCTCGTTTGTGCTCAGCTTGCCAGTCGCAGAGCGGAAAATACGGCGCACATTGTCGGGCTTGGCAATTTTCCAGACAGGCGTGCGGGCACCGTAGAGCCGCTTTTTCTCGATGCGCTTGATACATACCGAATCGTCCTGGTTGCCGCCCAGTACATGGTAGGCTGTGTCGTCCTCACCCACATAAAAGCCCACATGCCCACCGCCATCGCGGGTGAAGACCAGCACATCACCCAACTCCGGATACTTTTTGGGGTTGCCCCACGCCGACCAGGAGAG
Source organism: Armatimonas sp. (assembly GCA_049840835.1). Lineage (GTDB taxonomy): Bacteria > Armatimonadota > Armatimonadia > Armatimonadales > Armatimonadaceae > JANLTX01. The sequence continues at coordinate 948,251 of JASGJG010000003.1, forward strand.
CGCCCAGAGCGGGTTGGCGACAATCGGTTTATCGGCGCGCTTGCAGACGATGGCCACAAAGAGACCACACCAGGCGATACTGTCTGCCGTATAGTCTTCCTCGACCGCGCCGCCGATCTCATCGGCCCAGGCCATAATCTTAGGGTTGTTCTTTGTGCCTGGTGTTTCCAGCGTACCATGAAGATTGAGCGCCTCTATCAATATTCTAGGAGCGCTCTCTTTCTTAAGATCAAGATACTGCTTCGGTAGGGCCATAGGGTTTATTTAGCGACTGACCGGTCTGTTCCTTTATGAGACATACTTTCAACCTGTTGAAAATAATTTTAAAATTTATAGAAATTGCATGGAACCGCTTTTTTCATGGAGCATATGGGTTCTTGAAACGAGCCAATGGCTACAGCAACTGCAAGAGTACAACACGAAAAAACACCCCCCGTCTCGCCGCGGCGAAATGAGGGGTGTTTGGATAGTGCTAGTTGTTGTAGCGATAGTCTACGGAGCGAAGGCGATGCCGGTGGGCGAGCTGAGGCCGGTGGCATAGGTGGTCAGAGTAGGAGCTGCTGTACCGACGCCGGGCTTGATGCGAATGATGGTGCCACGGTTCATGTTGGAAACGAACAGGTCGCTACCCCACGCCGCGATATCCATTCCGCCGTAGAGCAGAGTAGCATTCGTGGTGTAGACTGCCGGATTGGCCGTGGTGGTTTTCTTGGTGATACGGCCATTGCCGTAGTTCACCACGTACAGATCGGTGCCCACAAAGGTCAGACCGTAAGGCATGCTCAGCGAACCCGTGCTGATGTAGTTCGCAATGCTGACTGCCGGAGAGATCTTGTAGACGCCGGTGACGATTCCACCGCCGTAGTTAGAGACATAGAGATCGCCCACGGAGGAGAACGCCAGCTCGCCGGGAGCCGTGAGGCCAGTAGCGAAGTTGGTCTTAACACCGGTGGGGGAAATCTTTACTATGCTGCCACGAGAAACACCGCCATCGGCGTAGTTCGCGACATAGAGGTCACCATTAGGAGCGAAGGCGATTCCCGTAGGAGCGTTCAGTCCTGCTGCAAACAGAGTCTTAACGCCGGTAGGAGAGATCTTCGTAATGGTACCGTTGCCGAAGTTAGAGACATAGAGGTCTCTAGCGGCGGAGAACGCAACACCAAAGGGCTGGTTAAGTCCGCTAGCGAAGGTGGTTTTTACACCAGTGGCGCTGATCTTGGTAACAGTGTTGTTGCCGAAGCCTGCTACGTATAGATCCTGTGCTTTTACAGTCGATGCGGCGGCCAGGGTAGCCATGACGGCAAAGCCGGCTGGCAAGAGTCTCTTAGATGTCATAATGCCCGAGATTCCTTAACAGGTTTGTTTGATTTGGATCGTGCTCGTTGTCGCGATTCTTGTCTCACTCATTCTTGGTTTCTGTCTGTCAAACAGGAGATGAAATAAGGGGAATTATGGATTTTCTGGTATGTTTCTAAGGAAACCGGTACTTTCATTGGTATGAAAGAGTTCATATGGCAAAAATATGGGCTTATACCGTAAAAGTATAAGGGTTTTGCACGAAGAATTACCGTGTTTTCTCATAATCGAGGGTGATTTCCAGGATGATGGGGGATGAGTTCCAACGACGGGACCAGGAGCCCCAAACGGATGGGGTTCCCAACGCAGAGACGCATGGCATCCTGGTATTGTTCCCAGTGCCGGGAAATTTTACCCTATTTTTTTCCCCTGACAAGAGTTCGTTAAAACCTGGTAATTTTACTTGCTCTAATTTTAACGAATATAATGTTCTAACCCTGCCTTATAATTTGATGGGAGACTCGAAAGAGAGTGAGCCATTGAGATGTTTTTGTTCTTTCTAAGGTCACATTCTGCTGATTCTATAACCACTACAGCCATAAATCGAACACAGGTGTGCCAATGAAGCTACGCTTATTAGGATTGTCTTAGTTCTGAAGCTCTAATCAAAGGCTGGGGATAAGCGATTTTGATATGTTAATTTTTATGCAAGTGTTCTCTTGTTTCTCGAATCCCAAATAAGACGATTCTATTCTTGTCTGGAACTGTAGAACCCAAGTGATGTAAGAAATCGCTACTCAGTAGCACAATGGATGGAAGGGAGTTTTCGGTTCGATTCGTGCTCTTCATGTGAGGATTCTCCGACTTCGGGTTGGTTTTTTGCGTGTTTATCCCTCTGAGCAAAGAGGCAGGGTAGGGGCATGCGATGTTTCTCCAAGGTGAGAATAACGTTTTTAAGGATGTAAAAGAGGCTATTTATTCGATTCCTACTCTTTGAATACGTGTTATAGCGGCGTATATGTTATTTTGAGAAAAAGTGCCGCGAACGAGGAAAGCGGAGCCCCGAGGCAGGGGTTCTCAGAGAAGACATGCACTCTAGAATCAGACACGGGTTATCTTGTGCGCCACGACCCCGATGGTCATAAAGTGCGCCTCGCTGATCCGGTCCCCGTTGCCATTCTCCAGCCAGCAGCTCTCCGGAGTGATGCGGATACGCTTACAGGCTGCCGTGCCGCCATCCAGGAGTGCCAGGACCGCATCGCCATCGCGCACATTGTCTGCGGGGAGCACCAGCGCCACATCGCCATCTGTGAGAAGCGGTTCCATGCAGTCTCCGGCAATCCGAATCGCACGTACCGGTCCGCCGGGGCGGATATCATCGCCGGGCGCCGCCGCATCCGGCAGGCGGCTCAGCCCCGCACTGGCTGTGGCCACATTCGAGAGGGCATACACAAAAGGCCGGGCATCTACCTCGGCGCCAAACGACTCCAGCTCCGCCTGGCGCTTTCTCGGCCCCAGCAATCCTGCCGCCTCCAGAGCTTCTTCCACAGGGCGCTGCACCAGGGTCGCAATAATCTCTACTTGAGCCCGAGTCAATCGCGCCCGCAGCCCATTCTCCATTCGAGACACCACAGGCTGCTTTACGGCTAGTGCCTCCGCCAGTGCAATCTGCGAGACGCCCGCTGCCTGACGCGCTCGCTTGAGCCACAATCCAAACGTTCGTCCCACCTGTTCCATACCTTCTATTATAACACGTTTGGTTATAGATTGGTAGTGTTTTTGCGTGCATATGTTATATAAAGTTAGGCCAAAAACAATAACCCCCTCTCCTGCAGGAGAGGGGGTTATCTAGCTAGCCCAGTTCGCGGGATTCTACAAGCAGACCCAGTCGTAGTTCGTTACGGTTGGTCCAAGGAGAGAGTCGCCGGGATCAGGCAGATACCAGAGGATTTTCTTTACCCCTCCCTTCACGGTGCAGGCTACAGGAAGCCACTCCTGGCGAATGGGTTCCCAGGCACACGGGGTGGAGCCTCCGCCATCGGTGCATATCCCTTTATCAGTCTGGATATTGGGCGAAGGACCAAGGGTATACCAGGCCCAGGCGCGCTGCACCTTAACTCCAACGGCAATAGTGGTGACGCTAGCTGCGATCACCATGATTTTTGTCACGAGTCTCATAGAAAATTGTCCTTTCGAGGGACCAACAATTTAGTAGCACTGGCTTCCGTGCCAGAACACTGCGAGTGGTTCATGGTTGAGAGTTCTATCTCTCTTAGGACTCACTGGCACACTGAAAAGTAGTATGCACGGGAAGTATAAACATATAATTTTAAAATGTCAATATATTTTTGCAATACTGGTGATTATTTTTGGTTAAAAGTAATTTATAGTTAAATATAACTGGATTAAATTTTATGATACATGTATAGTTTATATTTTAAAAATAGTGAAGATCTGCTATTCTAATTGTTAATTTACGAAAATGGATAGTTGCTCCTTTGGTCTGAGACAACAAAAAAGCGCCGAAGCCTTAATTGACTTCGCCGCTCAAAAATCTCTGGAAAGTTTCACGCGGATTTCTTCCGCGCTTATAAATATAGTATATCGTGATTTTGGCCCTTTTGTCAATCAGAGACGAGTTAAGATGATAGTCGCGAAATGGCAATTTATTCTTGAAATGGCCTTAAAAGGATGGAATGAGAAATGATTTTGACTGGGTTATCCACATAATCCACAGAATATAGTATTGTATTTGTAGCGCATAAAACTTTCAAGATCAGGGGCAGGACCACTCGCAACCGGGGAAGAACCTACTGCCATGACGAAGATTGTCTTACTCGGGGCGGGCAGCGGGTTCGGCGGCAAGCTCTCCCGCGATATTCTCTCCCTTGCGGCGCTGCAAGAAGCTCATATCTGCCTGTGCGATATCGATGGCGAGCGGCTGGCAGGCGTGGAAGCCTACGTTCGCGCGATTATAGATGGGCACGGACTCAAAGCTACTCTCACAGCGTCTACCGACCGCAAGGCGCTGCTACCGGGCGCGGACTTCGTGGTCACCAGTATCTCCGTGGGCGGTGCGGCTTACTCGGGGCACCCGGTTACCGCTGAGGTCCATATCCCGCTCAAGTACGGCATTTCGCAGTCGGTAGCAGACACTATCGGAGTAGGCGGCATCTTCCGATTCCTGCGCACCGGACCGGAGCAGCTTGCCATCTGTAAAGACATGGAAGAGCTTTGCCCCCATGCCCTGCTGCTCAACTACACCAACCCCATGTGCATGCTTACCTGGCTACACTCCCGTGCTTCCAGCATCAAAAACGTGGGCCTCTGCCACTCCGTGCAGCACACCGCACACCAGATAGAGAGCTATACCAGCATACCGACCGGTTCCATGCGGTATCTGTGCGCCGGAATCAACCACCAGGCGTGGTATCTGCGGCTGACGCACAATGGCGAAGATGTCTACCCGAAGCTGCGTGCGGCGCTCTCCAATCCCGAAACCGTTGCCAAAGACAATATCCGCTTCGAGATGTATCGGCACTTCGGGTGGTTCGTGACCGAGTCCAGCCGCCACTGCTCGGAGTACCACCCGTATTTCCGGCGCTCCAAAGAACTTATGGAGCAGTACAGTCTCACGGACTGGATTCCGGATGCGACACCAGCCCCACCGCGCACCTGGAGGAAAGAGGGTGAGGAGCTGCCCCCGCTTACCCCTAGCGAAGAATACGCCGCGCGAATCATGGATGCCGTCGTAACTGATACGCCCTATCGGTTCAATGGCAATATCATGAACGATGGCACGCTAATCTCTAATCTCCCCGCCGAGTGCTGCGTGGAGGTGCCGTGCCTGGTAGATGGTCAGGGAGTTCAGCCCACCTATGTGGGGCCGCTGCCCGCGCAGCTAGCGCATCTGAATCTCTCCAACATCGCGCCGCAGGAGCTGGCCGTCCGCGCGGTCTTAGAGAAAGACAAAGAAGCCGCGTTCCATGCCTGCCTGCTGGACCCACTTACGAAAAGCGTCGTCTCGCTCGACAATACCCGTAAAATGTTTGAAGAACTCTGGGAGGCCGAAGGAGACCTCCTGAAACACTTCCGCTCATGAAACTACCGAAAGCGCTCCGAGTTGTCCTGGCCATGATAGTGGTCGAGGGCTCAATTGGCCTCATGAACTATTCCCATGAGGCGCAATTTCGGGGCGCTATGGTAACGAATTTGCTCTTCTCGCCAGATAGCCGCATTGTCTATGGGAGTGGAATCAACTTCACTAGTCCGAAGCAGATACAGGGTGGCCTCTGGGCGTGGGACACAGAGACAGGGCGCCTGCTCTGGAAAACCGAGCTACCAGAGCTCGATTCCGCGGTGCTCTCCCCAAATGGGGCCATGCTCTTAACCGTGTCACCAGAAGGCAACCCGCTACTCTGGAACGCTGCCACCGGTAAGGTGTGTGGTGAGCTGAAGCGGAATCCAGATCGGAAAGGCATAGGCAGCGCGTATTTCACACCAGATAGTCGGCGGGTTCTGGGCTGTTTTCAGGATGGTATTCAAGTCTGGGATGCTCAGACGGGGGAACGAAAAGCGTTCTGGAAAACTACGGTTAGCTGGCCGGAAAATCTTCAGTTTTCCACCGATGGAAAAAAAGTACTGGCCAGACCAAATGACGAGAGTATTCTCTGGGACAGTCAGAGTGGCCGCGTGCTACGCCGATACAAAAACGCTCCCCTCTGTACTCTAGCTCCTTCGGGAAAGACAGTCGCGCAAGCTCAGTTCGTTACGCCGACTGACATCTATGGTGAGCGAATCTGTCGTGTTGTTCTGCGCGATATCGCTACCGACACTGTGCAGGTGCAGTCCTCCAAGTTCCCTCCGGGTTTTAGTCTGAACTCGCTAGAGTTTCTTCCCGATGGAAATCTACTCTGCACCGGTACATACAGACTCTCAGGGCACGAAGTGGAGCCGCAAGCCTTCCTATGGGATACTCGCGAAAATTGGCTTACAGAGCATCCCGTAGCGGATACGGGTGATAGAGTTCTCTCTCCCAATAAACATCTGAAAGTAATCGCAAACTGGGGCGGCTATCGCATCCGACCACCGCTGGGTACTCTTTATAATGCGACTTCGAATACGAAAATCTGTGACCTAGAAGGCTTAGCTGGGCGTTAAGAAAGGGATTCTAGAGAAGAGAGGCCATATGAAAATTCCCAAAGCGCTCCAAGTTGTGATAGCCATGGTGGTATTCGAAGGCACCACCTGCCTGGTAAATCAGTGGTGGCAGTCTCTCTTCTCGGGTGTTCAGGTAGAGAACTTGCTCTTCTCCTCCGATAGTCAGATCGTTTATGGGGTAGGAGGGGATGTTGCTGGCTTGGGGAAAGTGTACGGATGGGTTTGGGCGTGGGACACAAGCACAGGTCGGCTACGCTGGAAAACCCGCGCAAGCAAGCCCATAAGCCAGGAGGTGCTTTCTCCAGATGGCAAATCTCTACTCACGAGTGACTGGCAGTGCAAACCTACGATCTGGGATACTGCCACCGGAAAGTTGCGCTACGAGCTGCAACTGGATTCACAGCAAGACAAACAGTTCCCTGCCTACTTTACTCCAGATAGCCAGCGCATCTTCGGTTGCTTTAAAGAGGGTATCCGGATCTGGAATGCTCGTACCGGCGCACGCCAGGAGTTCTGGAAGCTTCCCATAGGCACAACCGGCTTGCCCCAGAAACTACAATTTTCCGCCGATGGAAAAAAGGTGCTGGTAGAAGGCATATCGTGGGGTGACGGCGAGAGAAACGGTGAAGGCTTCCTTCAACTTTGGGATAGCCGAAATGGACGCGTACTAAAAGACTTCGGCAAGGATGTCGCTATTAGCGCACTATCGCCTTCTGGGAAGACGGTAGTCCTTGTTTACAACTCCCAGACGGACGACTCTATCTCCTGGGCTAAGATTTATGATGTTGCTACAAGCGCCAGGAAGATTCAGCACCCGGAGCTGACTAGCCTGGAATCTCTGGAGTTTGTCTCCGAAAACAGCCTGCTCTGTAAGGAGGTCAGGGGACGGTGGGAGAGAAATGTGCATATGCCGATTTTCCACTGGGATATTCGTACAGGCCGAACAAAAGAACAGGCAGAAGTCAGTACTGAGTATGATGATTACCTTTCTCCCAATAAGAAACTAAAAGCACGCACCAATCAGGGAGGTTATCGGAATTGCCCTCCTCTGGGCGCTCTCTATAATGCGACTAGCGGCAAAAAGCTCTATGACCTGGAAGGCCTGGCCGGTCGGTGAGGCATAAATAATGAAAAAAGCGCTGGCAGTAGTAGGGGGTATTGCTCTGATAGAGAGTGCGCTGTTCCTATGGAATCGCTCTCTTCAAGAGAAGTTCCAGGGTGCTCAGGTCTACAGTTTGTTCTTCTCGCCAGATGGCGAGATACTCTATGGCGGCGGAAGCGACGCCACAGCTCTCTACCAGGAGCACAACTGGCTCTGGGCCTGGAACCCACTAGATGGGCGCCTGCTCTGGAAAACCCTAATCCCGAAGTCTACCTATCCCCGGCGGCTCTCCCCCGATGGCGCTTCTCTGATAATAGAGCCGCCCACTATGGCCTTAGAACTCTGGGACACGGCCACGCACCAGCGCCGTGGCACGCTGGATAAAGTGGACTCAGATCAGAGCAGCGAGATCCGTTTCACGCCGGATAATCAGCGCATCATGGCCTGCTATCGAGATGGCGTTCAGGTATGGGATGCCCACACGGGCCGAACCATCACGTTCTGGCAGGCATCGAAAGCGAATTGTGGTCGACCGGTAAGCCTGCACTTCACTCCCGATGGACACAAGATGCTGGTCGGGTTCAGCGGCCTGGGAATAGAGAGCCCTGCCAGACCAATTCAGTTCTGGGATACCCGTAATGGCCACGTGCTGGAAGATTTCGAGGAGCTAGAAGCCCCCTGCGCGCTTTCTCCTTCCGGGAATCGAATAGCGTTGATGTGTATCGACCGAAATAAGAAAAACGCCTCCTCCCGAATTGGCGTTTATGATATGCGGCATGGCGTTCTGGCTCTATCAGCACCACAAACTTCTCTCTACAAGCCAGAATTGCTAAGGTTCGTCTCTGAGAATAATCTGCTCTATACAAGAACGTATACGAAGCTGGAGGAGAGGAGGCCTCCACAAACCTTCCTCTGGGATTTTCGCCAGAACCGGATGATAGAGCAGGTGGTAAAAGGCGTGGAAGCCCTATCCCCCGATAGACGCCTGAAAGCCGTAGCGAACCGGGGCAACTACCAGAGCCACCCATCACTGGCAACCCTCTACGACGCCGTTACCGGCGCAAAACTTCGCGACTTAGAAGGTCATGCGGGGCGCTGAGGTGTAAGAAAAATGAAGAAAGCGCTCTTTGTAGTTGGGGCTATGGTGCTTGTGGAGGGTTGCATCTCCATGACAAACTACGCGCTCGAGTCGATCTATCGGGGCGCTCAGGTGCGGCAACTGTTCTTTTCTCCCGATGGCCGCACGGTCTATGGCAGCGGAATCATCTACTTAAATAGTCAGCAGAAGAACAGCTGCATCTGGGCCTGGGAGACAAAAACCGGGCACTTACGCTGGAAGACACAGATTCGTGGGGCAGGCTATCCCAGTATGCTCTCACCAGATGGCGCCTCTCTGCTGGCTACGGACCGAAAGAGGGGGCCTACGCTCTGGGATACCGCTACAGGTGGGCTCCGTTGTACCTTGAAAATGGACCCGAAACAGGGGAGACCAGCGAATACGTATTTCACGCCGGACAGTAAGCGCCTCGTGGGCTGTTTCGAGAAGGGATTTCAGGTTTGGGATGCACGTACCCGTGCGCGCAAAGCATTCTGGAAAGTGCCCGGTGACAAGACTGGCTTACCCCAAAACCTGAAGTTCTCCTCCGATGGAAAGAAAGTCCTGGTAGCAGCGACCGGATGGAACAGCGATGGGGAAAACGAACCGAGCGACTCGGAGCTTGTGCAGCTCTGGGATGCCCGAGATGGGCATCTACTACAAGACTTCAGTACCGACTACTTTTCCTTTATCTGTGACCTATCGCCTTCAGGAGATAGAGTTGTCGTGGCAAAGTACTGGCTCAATCAACGCACCTATAGCTCAGATAGTGTTGGCTCCATCTATTGGTTGGTGCTGCACGATGCGAATGGTGGTTCGCTCCACCTCCAATCTCCTGAACTCCCACTCTACTTCGATCTTGAGTCGCTAGAGTTTCGCCCGGATGGCAACATACTTTGCAAAGGAAGCTATGTAAAAGCGGGAGTGAGATCCCACCCACAGGCATTTGTCTGGAATATCCACAAGAATAGGTTTGTAGAGCAGCCTGCAAGCGATACTGAAGAAGAGGTGCTCTCGCCAGATAAACGTCTGAGAGCTGTAGCAAATAGGGGCGGCTATCAGAATCGCCCACCCTTGGGCACTCTCTATAATGCGACTACTGGTGAGAAACTCTGTGACCTGGAAGGCTTGGCGGGGCGCTGAAAAATGAAGAAAGCGCTCTGGGTAGTCGGGGCTATGATCGTCTTCGAAGGCGCCATGGCTATAGTACGCCTGCCAATAGAAGGGGCCGGGGTTTGGCTGAGAGAAACGAAGGATGCGAATACTCAGCCTGTCGCAGAGTCTACGAATACAACGCAACTCTCTCCAAAGGGCACTCTATTCTTAGCCCGGCCCGATGAGAAGACACTTATCCTCTGGGAGGTGGCTACAGAGAAGCAGCGCTGCCAGTTAAAGCGAGACCCGGCGCGGGGAGCGATTGGTGAGCTGTATTTCACCCCTGATGAAAAGCGAGTATTAGGCTGCTGCCAGGATGGTATTCAGGTATGGAATACTCGTAATGGTGAACCAGAAGCCTTCTGGAGGCTCCCGAAAGGGGAATATGGCTGGCCCGGAAGTCTGCAGTTTTCCTCAGATGGAGCGAAAGTTCTGGTTAGCGTAATCGGGTGGAGTAGCACAAAGAAAGGTAGTTCCGACGACTCTACCTCGGTTCAGCTCTGGAGCAGTAAGACAGGGCGCCTTCTGGAGCACTATACGGGAAGCTCGCCTATTGCTACGCTATCCCCGGCAGCCGATAAAATTTCAGTAATTAATTACCGCAGTAATGAGGATGCTTTTTATCAGATCCAGATCTGTGATTTCAAAAGCGGGCGAAAAATAGAGTCTCCCAAGCTCACTGCTAACTTTTCGCCGGAATCGCTAGAATTTCTCCCCGATGGCGATGTGCTCTGCAAAGGTAGTGTTTCCAATGGAGAGCATTTTGGCGAATCGCGGGCATGGCTCTGGAATCGACATAAGAACGCCCTGACACCACAGTCCGTAACTACTGCCAGGACCCCAAAACTCTGGATAGACACAAGGCTCCGCAACCGGGAAGGGCAGACCGGGCGCTAAATAGCACTTTACTCTTCTGCCAAAGAACACAGTAATTATGATTCCCTTATCTACCTCTCACTGGTATCTCCTGCTCGTAGGGGCAGTCTGTGTGTTGCTCTGGCTCTTCTATCTCGATCTCCGGAAAACATTCCGCGGCACCCAGGTAATGGCGTTTCTCTTTTCGGAAGATAACCAAACGCTCTATGGGGGCGGCATACACTCCATAAGCCCCAGGCATCTGCATGGGTGGGTGTGGGCGTGGGACGTGGCTACCGGGCGCTTACTCTGGCGGAGCAAGACAACGACTCCTATAGCTTATTTGACGCTCTCGCCCGATGGGAACTCACTGGTAGCGGCCCATGTGCAGGGAGTAATCTCCGGGGGAATCTGGGGTGGAGCCACCCTCTGGGACGTAGCAACGAGGAAGGAGCGCTTCCCTTTAACCGATGCGCCCAACAATGCCCTGACCCATAATGTCTACTTCACCCCGGATAGCCAGCGGATACTGGGGTGCTACAGAGAGGGCATTCAAGTCTGGGATGGGCAAACAGGAGAGCGCCTGGCGTTCTGGAACCTTCCTGAGGATAAGATCGGCTGGCCGACCCGCCTGCACTTTTCCGCCGATGGCACAAAAATGCTGGTACAGGCCAATGATGAGCCGGAAGGCGCCGCATTTGTACAGCTCTGGAATGCGGAAACTGGCGCCCCACTTCAAGACTTTCCCGTAACCACAACCACTATCTGCGCCCTATCTCCTGAGGCTGAGCGTGTTGCTCTGGAAGCACATCCCGGCAAAAATATTGCCCGGCTAGAACTTTACACCGCAGAGGGGCAACAGATCAGCCAGTCGCCAGAAATCCCAGACTATTACCCTACTGCCCTCTCGTTTACACCAGATGGCAACGTCCTCTGCAAGGGCTACTATTCTTCTCTGGGGCAATCGGTACGGATCCAGGATTTCCTGTGGGATATCCACATCAATCAGCTAATAGAACAACCAGCCCGTAGCAAGGGATTCTTATCTTCAGATGGGCAATGGAAAGCTATCGTGAATACGGGGGACCATAAGAACCGGCCGCCATTAGGCACAATCTACCGTGTGGATACCGACGAGAAACTCTGTGACCTGGAAGGCCTTGCCGGACGCTGAGGCATTAAGCAATGATGATTCCCACCACATCGCTATCGGATTGGCTCCCCTTATTATTGGGAGCTCTGTTTCTGCTAATCTATCTACTGTATGCCACGGCGCAGAAGAAGCTGCCTCCCACTCCCTGGCACCTTGAATTCTCCCCGGACAGCAAGACCCTATACGGGGGGAAAATGAGCTTTACCAGCCCCTCGGAGTGCCACGGGGTGATCGGAGCATGGGAGGTTGCCACCGGGCGCTTGCTCTGGGAAAGCCATATGGAAGCTCCTGTCTTCGACATAGAGCTCTCTCCCGATGGCACGTCACTGCTCACAACAGGCTCACCGGGAGTTATCTCAGGGGGCGTGGAGTACGTATTGGGAGGAGCTATTCTCTGGGACACAAACACCGGTCAGCCACGATTCCCGCTGACAGACGAGCGACATGATCGCATGGCAGGTAGCGCCTACTTTACCCCAGGCGGCCAGCGAATACTGGGATGTGTCCACGAAGGTATTCAAGTCTGGGATGCGCAGACAGGAGAGCGTCTTGCCTATTGGCCACTCTCCGAAGGGAAAACCGGCTGGCCCGCCTACCTGCACTTCTCCGCCGATGGCACCCGGATACTGGTAGAGGCTCGTAGCTGGAGCGATCCCAGCTCTAATATCGGTGGAGATGCCTTTGTACAGCTTAGAGAGGCGCATACCGGAGAGGTGCTTAAGGACTTTCCCGGAGAGCCTGCCGCCTCTATGCTCTCCAAAGATGGGGAGCGGATTGCACTTGCCCGATATCGTCTGTTTCCGCAGGATGTCAGCGGGAATGAAGGGATTATCTACTGCGTCGAGCTCTGGTCCGCATCTGGGCAGTTGCTGAAGCAGTCTCAGGAACTCCCACCGAATTTCATCTTGCTTGCCGTCTCTTTTCGCCCGGAGGGAAACGTGCTCTGCAGCGGAGGCTACACACAAACTGGAGAGCCAGATCGTCCACAGGCCTTTCTCTGGGATATTCAGACCAATCAGCTCCTGGAGCAACAGCAGCCTGCCAGTACACGTGGGGTCTTATCTCCAGATAAGCAGCTCAGGGCAATCGCAAATTCCAGTATCGATCCTCTCAAATCGCCCCTGGGCGCTATCTATCGTGTGGACACCGGCGAAAAGCTCCGTGACCTGGAGGGGCTTGCCGGGCGCTGACGGATAATAATGGTGTCCACTATATCCCCACTGCAATGGCTGCTCTGGCTGGTAGGAGCTGTGTTTCTATGGTGGGGGCTGTCGTGGGCCATTATGCAAAGGAAGTTCTTTGGCACCAATGTTCGTGACTTCGTCTTCTCGCCAGATGGTCGAACACTTTATGGGGGAGGAGGCAGCTACATCAGTCCACGCGAGGAATACGGGTGGATATGGGCATGGGACGTTGCTACCGGGAGGTTGCTCTGGCGTAACAAAGTAGAGACATTTCTCATGACCATAACGCTCTCTCCAGATGGTGCATCGCTGCTCACAGAGGGTGGTCCGGGAATAACTTTTAGAGAAGGTGAGTGCTCCTGGGGAGGAGCCAGACTCTGGAATACAGATACCGGTGAGCTACGTTTCCCTCTAATGGACGAGCGGCACAACGGTTTTACGAAGAATGTTTTCTTTACTCCAGATGGGCGGCGACTACTGGGATGCTTTCAAGAAGGCATTCAAATCTGGGAGGCACAAACCGGTGAGCCTCTGGATTTCTGGCCCGTGCCAAAAAACAAAACCGGCTGGCCCGCACGCCTGCAATTCTCTGCAGATGGCACCCGAATGCTGGTGCAGGCCAGTGCATGGCCTACTGGCGGCACCGAAGAGCTGGGAAATGCCTTTGTCCAACTCTGGGATGCCCACACGGGCGCTGTACTTCAGGATTTTCCAACAAATACGTTTGCATTCGGCACGCTCTCTCCCAATGCGGACTGGATTGCTGTGACATTCAGCCGTATCCTCCCCGAAGATGCTAAGGGGAATGTCTATGCTATCCATTGGCTAGAACTCTATGCCCTAAACGGTCAGAAATTGAGCCAATCTCCAGAACTTCCCCTCTACACCTGCCCTGAGTCTCTCTCGTTTCTGCCAGATGGCAATGTGCTCTGCAGGGGGACCTACTCCCATGTAGGGGAGTTTACACGTAAGCAGGTCTTTCTCTGGGATACCGGCACCAATCAGATTAGCGAGCAACCTGCTAGTAGCAACGGGGTCTTATCTGCTGATGGGCGGTTGCAAGCGGTTATAAACGAGGGCGGATACCGGCACCGCCCTCCATTGGGCACGATTTACCGTGTGGACACTGGCGAAAAGCTCTGTGATTTAGAAGGTTTTGCCGGGCGCTAAGAAGTGTTCCCCGCACGTAGGCTCTTTGAGAAAGGGTGGGGAGATGAACGGGCAACTACTTTCGTGGCTTCTGTTTCTGGCCGGAGCAATATTTGTACTACTCTGGCTGGCCTATACCATTAAGCAGAAGATATTATCTGGCGCTCAGGTCCGAGAGTTCCTTTTTTCGTCAGATGGCAAAAGACTGTATGGCGGTGGACCGTCTCATGCGTCGAAGGAATACCGTGGCTGGGTCGGAGCGTGGGAAACAGCTACCGGGCGCCTGCTCTGGCAATACGAAGTCCTGATGCCTGTGGCTACTCTGGCTCTCTCTCCAGATGGCACCTCTCTATTGACAGCAGGTGCGCAGGGATATGTATCCAGAGACGGATGGGGAGAAGCTCTACTCTGGGAGGCGGAGACCGGTGCACCACGTTTCCCATTGAGAGACGAGCGACACGACCGCACCACCGACAACGTTTATTTTGCCCCCGATGGCCTGCGGCTATTCGGATGCTTTCAAGAAGGCATCCAGCTCTGGGATGCGCAGACAGGAAAGCCCCTCGCGTTCTGGGAGCTCCCTGCGGATAAGGCAGGCTGGCCTACTTCCCTGCATTTCTCTCCGGATGGCAACAGGCTGGTAGTACAGGCCAGCTCCTGGTCCGACGAAGAGGGGGAGATAGAGCACGGATCCTACTTTGTGCAGCTCTGGGATGCGCATGCAGGAGAGCTGGTTCAGGACTTCCTGATGGATAAAACTACCCGCTGCGCCTTCTCTACCGACAGTAAGAAGATAGCGCTTATACGATATAGCCAACCCTGCCAAATAGAGCTCTGGACAGTAGAGGGCGAGCGAAAGAACCAATCTCCCGAATTGCCTGCTGGATTCAAGGTATACCGGCTTGCTTTCCAGCCTGATGGCAATGTGTTTTGTGATGGACTGTATGACTCTAGTATGAAAACGATCATCAGCACATCGTCCAGTTCCTGGCAGGTAGGACCAGTTCCGCGTAAGCAAGCGTTTCTGTGGGATACCGAGACCAACCAACTAACCGAGCGTCCTTTCCCAGAGGAAGAAACTCTCTCACCAGATGGTACGCTAAAAGCGGTCGTCAATATAGGGCCAGTGCTGGGCACTCTGTATCGAACCAATACCGATGAGAAACTCTGTGATCTGGAAGGTTTAGCAGGGCGCTGAGAGAAGTGCTCCATACATTTGTTGTTGGAGAAAAGGCGGCGTAATGAATCTACAACTTCTGTCGTGGCTTCTATTTTTAGCTGGAGCGATATTCGGGCTACTCTGGCTGGCCTACACGATTAAGCAAAAATTCTATGAGGGCATTGAGGTTCGAGAGTTCCTTTTCTCTCCCGATGGCCAGAGACTCTATGGCAGCGGACAGTATAGAGTGCCACGGGAAAACTATGGTCTGATCTGGGCATGGGAGACGACTACCGGGCGCCTGCTCTGGCGTCAGCAAGTAGAGACGATGGTGACCGACCTGGCTCTTGCTTCGGATAGTACCTCTCTCCTGACCACAGGGACACGGGGACATGCATCCCCATGGGATGAGGGTGGAGCGCTGCTCTGGGATGCGGAAACCGGCGCCTCACGTTTCCCACTCAAAGACGAACGCCGCAGCAGAACCACCGATAATGTCTACGTAAGCCCGGACGGCCTGAGACTATTCGGGTGTTTTCAGGAGGGCATTCAGGTCTGGGGGGCAAAGACTGGGGAGTACCTCGCTTTCTGGCCCGTGCCTGGCAGCTGGCCGACCCGCCTGTACTTCTCGCCGGATGGCACTAAACTGATAGTAGAGGCCAGCATGTGGTCTGAGAGCGAAGCATATCCAAAGCAAGGGAGCCATTTTGTGCAGCTCTGGGATGCTCATACCGGGCAACAGATTCAGGATTTCCAGATAGAGAGGCGCGCCGCCTGCGCATTCTCTCCTGATAGCAAACAGATAGCTCTGGTGCAAGTTAGCCGCTCCCCCTTCGGGGAAGACAATTGGATCAAAATCAGCCGACTAGAGCTGTGGACTGTAGAGGGAGAGCGAATAGCCCAATCCCCCGAATTTCCTGAAGACTTTGAGGCGGATGGTCTCACTTTCCAGCCAGATGGAAACGTGTTTTGTAACGGTGTCGATACCTCACAGGTGACGGAAGCAGCAAAGAAGAAAACCTATTCCTGGTTTGGGAGAGCTAACCTGAAGGGGCAAGCTTTTCTCTGGGATATCCCTACGGATCAGATAGAGGAGCGCCCTCGCCCCGATCCTGAGGAGCAAACTCTATCTCCTGATGGCCGAAGGAAAGTAGTTGCCAATGAGGGGGCTTATCGCGATCGCCCACCTCTAGGCACTCTCTATAACGCCGAGACTGGCGAAAAGCTCTGCGATTTAGAAGGGCTTGCAGGACACTAAAAAAGGCGTTTAGGTACCTCCGGTGATGCGGTAGAGATGCACATCGTTTGGGCCGAAGGTATCGGTGAACTTTCCGTTGGCGCGGGATAGGGTGCGGTTCTCGCCGAGAACGGTCACGGTTCCGCCACGGTTGGGCAGGGAAAGTAGAGTGGGCGTATCCCCGGTGGCGGCAGCGAGAATATAGGTAGCTCCTTTGTAGGGCAGGGTGAGGGTCTCCACCCCACGTTCTTCTTTATACACACCTTTACCCAGGTTGAGCGCCGGGGCTAGCTCCTGAATCTGACGGTTGGTGGCCGTTACCGAGGCCAGCATCTCCGGGTCGTCTAAAAGGGCGTGCTCGTTGAACTTCGGCTGGAACTGATGCACGAAGTAGATAAGCCCCCTTGACCCATGAATCAGCGCCCGCCAGGTCTGGTTGCGCACCTGTTTCGGTGTGGCTTTCGCTTTGCCATCGATATTTGTGCACTCCAGGCAGTTCCAGATACGCTTCTTGCCGCCGGTCCAATCCTTCAGGCGGTCCACGCCTTTTGGCACCAGGCCCATGGGGAGCCTGCTGGAGACCGGGTAGACATCGAACGAAATAATGTCGCCGCCCTGCACATAGGTTTTGTAATCCGAGAGCTTCGCGCCCTCGCCACGACCCACCCAGGCATCGTTTGCCACGCCCTGCCCCAGGTTCAGAAGAATAGGCCGGGTAGGGTCTGCCGCGCGCAGCTTCTGGTAGTCCCCCACGATTTTCTCGGGCGGAACACACGGTCCCCAGCTTTTCTTGCCTGTGGCCGGATCGGTGACCTGCTGGGCGTTGTCCGGCTCGTCGCCATGCATCCACGCCGCGATAATCGAGTCGTTCTTATGGGCCAGCCCCACGGCGTTCTGCTCGCAGACAACCCGCATCTTCGCGACAGTCAGCAGGGCGAGCTGCTTCTCGGTCGGCCCTTCCCAGAGCCCCACATAGAGGTTGATACCCGCAGCCGCAAAGCGCGGCGCGTTCTCGGGGGACTGGAGCCAGACGGCTATAGGAAAGTAGTCCGGAGTCTCCGGAAGCCCATTCTTCCAGCGCTGCATCATAAAAAACGTTATACCTCCGCAGGGGTACACTGGAAAGCGTGCCTGCTGTAAAAACGATGGCTGCCTGGGAGCAGCTTGCTACTCGTATTGTCTTTTTCGTGGCAGGTTTCGCCATTTCAAGCTGGGCGCCGCTGGTTCCCCTGGTACAGGCGAAGATCGGGCTGGATGATGGTCAGCTCGGAGCCCTGCTACTCTGCCTGGGACTGGGCTCGGTAATCACCATGCCGTTTGCGGGTGGGCTCGCCGCACGCTTCGGATGTCGGACCATGATTCTGGTGGCGGGCGGGTTGGTGTGTCTCAGCTTGCCGGTTATGGCCGCCGCACAGACCGCGCTTCAGCTCGCTGTCGCGCTGCTGGTGTTCGGTGCCGGGCTGGGCACTATGGATGTGGTGGTCAATATTCAGGCCGTAATCGTGGAGAAAGCTGCCGGGCGCGCCATGATGTCCGGATTCCATGGCATGTACAGTGTTGGTGGAATCATCGGGGCAGGGGTAGTCACCGGGCTGCTCTCCCTCAGGCTGCCGCCGCTGCATGCCATTCTCGCTATTATCGCGCTCTCCGCACTCCTGCTCGGCATCGCCCGAAAGGGGCTACTACCCTACGGTAGCGAGGAAGACACGCCCGCGTTCGCTCTCCCGAAAGGTGGCGTGCTACTCATTGGGCTGCTTTGTTTCATCCTCTTTCTAGCCGAAGGCTCCGTGCTGGATTGGAGTGGGGTGCTGCTGAACACAGTTCGAGGAGTCGAGAAAAGCAGCGCGGGTCTTGGCTATGTGGCCTTCTCCATCACCATGACCCTAGGGCGGCTCACCGGAGATGTCATCGTGCAGCGGTTAGGCCCACAGCGCATTCTGGGGCTGGGCGGGCTCTGCGCCGCAGCCGGGTTCGCTCTTGCCGCGCTGGTTCCTGCGTGGCCAGTGGCTGTCCTCGGGTTCGCCCTGGTTGGGGTGGGCGCCTCCAATGCCGTGCCGGTGCTGTTCTCCGCCGCCGGTCGGCAGACGGCTATGCCCGGCAATCTGGCTATCGCCGCCGTGACTACCCTCGGCTACGCCGGAATCTTGGCTGGTCCTGCCCTTATCGGCTTCGCATCTCGTGCCCTCACCCTCCCTCTTGCCCTGCTGGGCGTGGCCATTTTACTGGTCGGCGTTTCTCTGAGCGCTCGCCGTGTAACTGAGTAGGGGCCTATTCTGCGCAATAAGAAGTTACCGGCTTTCTAAATCGAAAAATCGCCAATGTATATATTGATATTCGATATTATTAATACTGTTAATATCGAATATATAGTATGTTTTATGGGTTAATATTGATTAAATTGAGATGATTCTATTATAATTGGTAAAAATAGACATATTGATTAAAAGAATTATTTTCAATAATAGGATTGTTTCGTGAGAAAGGATTAAACAAGGATGTTTAAGACACGGTTGGTTTTAATCGTGTGCGCTGTCGTTGCGTGTATTGCGCCTGCTAAAGCGCAGTTCTTCTATAATGGGCGTGGCACCGGGCTTGATGCCAATATCCTGTCGCTAGTAGATGTCAAAGTCGCGGACACCGGGCTGTTGCCGATAAACGGCGGCACGCTTAATGTGAGTGTGGCGACTGGAAGCCTGACATCTGGAGGGACTACTGTTGCGGACACCGGAGTCATTACTACGGGAACGACCGGTGGGGGAGGGACCACCACGAGCTTCGCTGAAGTCAATAACCTCCGGCTCTTAACCAATGATCTGTTTCCCGCCTTTGATTTTGTCCGTGCGACCACTGTGCGGTCAGATGCCTCTGCGGTTCTGGGAAGCGCCAGCGGTTCCTCGTTGATCAGTAATCTGACCGTGCTGGGAATTCCGGTCACCGTCACCGGAGCGCCAAACCAGGTCTACGGAGTTCCCGGTGTCCTGAACCTGACCATAAACCGACAGACAGTCACGAACGGTGTGCTCCGCGTCGATGCACTGTACCTGGACGTGCTGAGTGGGGCTAACGTAGGAACCGTCGCCGTATCGTCTTCTTACGCCGGAGTGGCACCCGCGCCAGAGCCATCGTCTCTCGCTCTGGCTGGTCTGGTGATCCCCGGCGCTCTGGCGGTTCTACGGCGTCGGCGCCATCTCTGATCCCATTTAAGACTCGTTCGCCGCAGGCAACAAAAAAGGTAGGGGGCCGGGAAATTTCCCGGCCCCCTACCTCTGTTTTAGGGGATTTTAGTGTACTCTAGTTTTTGTTTCGGGCGCGTTTCATCGCCCAATCCAGACCGTGCGGGACTGCTGGTTCCAACGAACCGGTCGGTCTGAGGCCAGAGAGACGAAGTCTAGCGGTACATAAAGAATACCGTTTCGCATCTCACTGGTAGCGTGGAGGTCATGGACCTCGCCACTCATACGGGCTGTGGAGGAACCCACCTCATGGCGAAGCTCCTTCTCGCCTACCACAACCGTCTGGTTATCCGGGTTGTAGCGGTAGCTGAACTCAGCCAGGGTAGACATAACCTGTAGAGGTACCATGACCTCGCCCGATTTCAGGAACGGTCGCGCGGCCCCAAAGGACTCATCCTTACCGTTCACCATTAACTGAATTCGGTTGTCCCCGCGGTTGCGGTCGCCATCGGTATTGTTCCGATCGCGTCGCTCGCCGTTTCGCCAGGACTCATTACGCGGTGGTCGGTTCGGGTTATTGTTGTCATCGGTGGTGATGTCAACACGCTGGCTGCTCTCGTTCCAGTCCACGCTGGCTCCGAGCGCCTCGCTCAGGAATCGCAGAGGAACCATAGTGCTGCCCGCAATCCGGGTAGCCGGTACCGCCAGAGAAACCGTCTCGCCGTTCACCGTTGCCTGTCGGCTACCCAGAGGCAGCTCGATAGTGCGGTTGGCCATACGCGCTGTCACGGTCTGTGTGGCCTCGTTCCAGTTGATATCGGCCCCGATTTGCTCCAGCACACCGCGCAGTGGCACTAAGACACGACCCTCCTGCATCTGCGGGGGAGTGTTCGAAAACGGTACATTGTTGCCGTTAACTCGTACCCGGATGTCGGCATGGGCCGCAGAAGTGATGGTGATTCCAGCTCCAATCGCTGCTAAAAGCGCGATAGTATTTCTTCGGTTCTTCATTTTTGTTTTCTCCTTACGGATACCTCAAGAATTACTTCCCGATTTATCCACTCATGGAGTTCCTATGAAGCCATAAATACGCTGGTTCCGCAGTTTTATGCCAGAAAACCGAATTCTAGTAGGGAGCCCGATTAGCTCCCCAGCTGGTTGTTTATCCGCTCTTCCTGAGGAGGCTGCACATAGGCCGGGTACTCCTGCAGGTCGCTATGCTCTGAGGGCTGATCTATAAAAGGAACGCTTTCTTCCCTGGCCTTCCTGGTGTAGTAAATTCGATACTTTTCCAGAGTAGCCAGAAGGTTAGTCATAGAAACATCCACGAGCTCATGCTGAACCGTGATATCACCGGGCACGGATGATGGTGTGTTAGAGGTGGGAGTGGGCATCCCACAAAGAATGCGGCTCTCCTCCGTAAGGTCCAGCACGATACTCACAGACATAGTGCCTCTGGAGACCTGCTGGTATATACGAAACGACTCTATTCCACTCCAGGGGATAGAGGTATCGAACTGATGGAAACCTTTCTCATCTAGCCGAATAACCAGCTCATTTTTCTGGAAAGATTGAAGAAAATAGAACAGCGAGAGAAGTCCAAAAACTAGGCTTCCACCGATGCAGAAGAGACGCATCATCGAATCAAAAACTGTCATCACCCAGAGACTAAATCCTACCCCCAACGCAAAAAGAAATGCCATTTTAATCATGGCCCACCGCCCCTGGTAGATATTCATTGGTTCCATAGAAGTAGTACAGATTGGAAGCCTGCTGCCAAAAAAAGTTGCTTTCTTGGAATTGTTAAGGACGCAGGAGATTCCTGAGAATCCTCCGAAACCTGACACGCAGATATCAGGAGTAAACATGATTGTTCGTAAGTTCGCAGTCGCTGTCAAACTGCTTTTCGGGTTGCTCGCTGTCGCTTGTTTTTTCCTTCCGGCCCGATCTATGGCTCAGGGATATGTCTTTGAAGCCGCATTTCAGCAGCAAACGGAAACCAACCCCCTCATTCTTATCCAGGTAGCGGTCAATGGCTCTCAGCCTGCCTGGTTTGTCTTCAGCACAAGCTCCGATCTGGCGCTGGTACTGAATGAAAACTACAAGGGAATAACGGTCAAAGAGACCGGAGAGTCTCTGAAGGTAGATGGCTCTATAGCTTTGAAGAAACTAGAGTCTGCAAAGATTGCCGTGAAAGCCTCCCCGGCGGATTTAGAAGCGAATGTGCAGAATGCGTATAGAGGTCCGCTGAAGAACCTGGATGATTTCTACGGAAAAGGAAAGATTGCCGGAATCATCGGCGGAGATATCACCCATTTCTTTAAGATTGCCATTGACTTCGATGCTGCCAAGATTAAATTCGGCATTAACTCAACGCTGGAGGACATGAACTTTAAGGGCTTAGCCAAAGCCCAGAAGCTGAAGTTAGAGCAAGGCATGGTCTCGAATATTGCTCCGGTCGTCAAAATCCGCACCGAGAAAGAGAAAGACTATTTCGGGGTTATAGACACCAGCATCGCGAATTCCCAGTTTACCGAGGGGCTGATGAAAACCTATGCCATAAAGAAAAGCAAACTCCCCGAGGTTGCGCCCGATCTTGCTCTATTTGACGTTACAGACTTTCAACTGGCGGGCAAAAAGCAAGCTGTTATTGCCTACCAGGTGCCGGATGCCGGGCGCACCTCCCTGGGGCTTGGTTTCCTGAAGAACTTCAATATCCTACTGGACTATAAAAACCAGGAGCTGTACTTAGCCCCCAGAGAGGTGTCTCTAAAGCAGTCCGGGAGCAGCGGGTTCACGGTCGTCGAAAAAGACGGCAAGTTCGTAGTAGATAATGTCTCTAAAGAGTTCTCGGGCAGCGAAGCAATTCAAGCAGGAGATGAGATAGTTGTAGAAGGGGAGTTGACCCTGCAGCAGGTTCTCACGAAGCTAGATGGCTCTGTAGGTCAGGAGCAAGAGCTCAAAGTGCGCCGCAAGGGCGAGGTCAAGACCCTCAAGTACAAACCCATTTCGTTATTCTAAGCTCTGCTATGAAATTAGAAATCGACTCGTTTAACTATGCCGATTGGCTAAACTCGGCCACCGAGTGCAAGAATATAGTCTTCCAATCACTGGACCTCACCGCAGACGATACGAAAATTGCCAGCCTGCCACAGGGTAGCATAGATTCCGATAACTGTATCTATCTAGGATGCCAGCTCGGGCCAGAGCTCTCCGCCGCCGCGGCCCGCAGCTACGCTCTTATCTTCCCCAGAGTGCTGGGCAAACCCTATGACCCGTTTCGTCGTGGGCTTTACACCATCGAGGAGCTGTTCGATACCTACAGCGATACCGATCCGAATTCGTACTACACCACCACGGACTGGCGGATCTACTCGTCGTTTATCAAGGTCGGAGCGGACCATAAGCCCTTAAGCCCCACACAGTACGAAAATAATGGCCTGGATGAAGTCTTCTTCCGACGGGTCCATGACAACTCGGTGAACGATGGGCTGGATGAGTTTCTAGACGGTTTTCGGGGACCCAGCAAAAGAGGCATCGTGGCTATCATGGGCGGGCACGACAAAAAGCGGAGCAACACGGAGTACCGAAACGTGGCTCTGCTGGCAAGGCAGCTAACTCTAGAAAAGTATCTGGTGGTCACCGGTGGTGGACCGGGCCTGATGGAAGCAGCGAACCTGGGCGCCTTCTTCGCCGATAAGGCGGAGGGGGAGATGGATGCCGCCATAGAATTTCTGGCGCAGCAAGCGGACAGCTACACCGACCCGCTCTGGCTCACCTCTGCCTGGCAGGTGCGTAAAGCCAACCTCCCCACCGATTGGAATACCTGCCGCAGCGTGGGAGTTCCGACCTGGTTTTATGGCCACGAGCCGCCCAATGTCTTTCAGTCCCATATCGCCAAGTACTTCGAAAACAGCATGCGTGAAGAAGGGCTGCTGGCCATAGCGACCCATGGAGTGGTCTTCGCCGATGGCAACGCCGGTACTGTACAGGAAATCTTCCAGGATGCCTGCCAGAACTACTACGCCACCTACGGCTTCAAAAGCCCCATGATTCTGTTTGGGGAAGACTACTGGGACCCCAGGCCAATCTCTATGAACGGCGACCACCCGGAATACGCCCCAGGAGCTTTTCCTGCCTGGCCGCTCCTCCGTGGCCTGGCGCAAAAGAAGAACTTTACCCAGTTGATCAAACTGACCTCGGATATTGCCGAAGTCATCCAGACCATTCAAGAGTTCAAAGCCCCCTGGGAAATGACTACCTGAGAGTATTGCTATTAAAGCAGGCGAAAGTCGGCTACCAGCATTCGATGATCGGAGTGTGCCGTGGGTACGGCAATGATGGCCATCGGAGAGAGTCCTCTGGCATTGCTATAGAGCTGGTCGATGCGGTGAATTGGCAAGCCATTCTCCACGGTATTTCCCCATCCGACCCCGGCTAGCGCAAACGTATCTGAGAGTTGCCTGTCTTTCAAAGGGGAAAGCGCTCCGTCTCCTGCGGGCACGTTCATATCCCCGCCCAGCAATAGGGGCTCATTGGTCGGCACGAATCGCAGAATCTCTTCTAATTCTGCGCGGCGGTTCTTGCGGCTCATTGTCTGCATCCCAAAGTCTAGATCGAGCGATGATGGCATCAGGCGGATGCTGCTCACAAAGAGCTGCCAGGAGCCTAGGGGCACTCGGGCAAAAGCACAGCGGCGCAGCTCCGCGGGTGGTGCCAGTGGGCTTAGTCCACGCCCTAGAATTGCGGTATCCAATCCGATAGCGCAGGCATTGGGATTGCCGTAGAGCCGCTCCGCCAACGCATGAACATGGCGCTCCGTGGGCGCTTCCTGAAGTAGCACCAGGTCTGGTTGCCAGGCAATCACTTCCTGCGCTGCCTGCGGGTCGCCGCCCGCACAATTCAGACTCACTACGCGAAACACCTCGGGAGATTTCGGGCTGAGCTGAGGCCGATGGAACCAGGACACCGGGTGAAAAACGGGCCGAAGCTCATCTACGAACGGCAGAGCGAACCCGGCCCATAGTAGCCAGAGTAGGGCGACAAGCCTGCGGCGTATGCGGACCCCGGCAAAGAGTAGCCCCAGCAATAGCCAGAGCCATGCCGGGGCCATAGTGAGTAGTGCCATGGCATCCGGGCGCACGGCATACGATAGCGTCGCTATCGTCCAGAGCAGCCCGCTGAAGCCGATTGCCAGCAGAAAAAGTCGATGCCTCACACTAGCCTAACGAACTCTCTCTTTGGATGGTTTCGGGGCGAAGTATCAGAACGTTTTCGTATACCGGAAGGTGACCGAGCCGGTCACTACGCCAGGGTCGGTGAACGATGTTTGATCGCTGTTATATTCCCCGTCGCTGCCGGTGATGTCTAGCTGAATCTGGTCACCGGTTAGTTTGGTGATGGTCACGCTCTTCTTTCCGGAGCGCTGGAGGTAGGTCCGCACCTCATTGCGAGCCGAATCGTGTACTTTGTAGATTACTTCGCCTATCTCGGAGCCACCAAGCGAATAGGTTTTCCCTGCGACCAGGGGACTGCTGCTGGAGATATGAACTTCTATGGAGCCTCCACCTTTGGGGAGCGCACCATAGGCCCCACCACCCTGCTGCACGTAACCACTGAATGTGTATAGACCCGCTCCGGTCTTATTATAGGTGGGGGCACGAGAGTCGGTCTCGGTAGTCCCCACATACCAGTAGGTCTTGAAGTCGAAATTGAAGCTGTACTTTGCCGACTGGAGGGCATTATTCAGAATTGCGGCGGGTACTGGTGTGGGCGTAGGAGTTGGGGTGGGGGTTGGTGTCGGAGTCGGCGTGGGCGTCGGACGCGGTGTTGGAGTGGGAGTTGGCCCCGGCGTCGGCTCAGGAGACGGTGTAGGGGTAGGACGTGGAGTGGCTGTTGGCGCCGGGCTCGGGGTGGGAGTATCCGTGGAGTCCCCACCTCCGCATCCCAGTCCCATCAGGGTAGCGATCATTGCTCCCAGTGTTAAAGAGAATGCTAAGAATCTTATCATTTCTTCTTAACTTTCTTATGGTAAGAATAGAGGTTAGAGGACTGTATACCATAATTTGTTCCTGCAGAGAGGCCAGGTCAACTTGTATAATGAATCACACTTGACAATCATTTGAAATAGTGATAATCATTAAGAGATGCTTAACATAGACACCTGAAAAATTAACATGTGGAGGATTATTGACAGAATTTGGAATGTGACAAAATCTGTTAATGGTTATTGCATAAGATTTCAGGAAAGATGGCCACGCCCTCCGTGTCCTGCCAGGCGCTTATCTCCGCTCGATAAGGCGCTCTGATGGAGAGGTACGGCCAGTCAGCGTCTCTTCAGCGGCATCAAATATACCCAGGAGTATAGCCTTGCATAGCAGCACCCATTGTACACGTCGCGAAAGCGCTTTCACACTCATAGAGCTACTGGTCGTCATCGCGATCATAGCCATTCTGGCGGCCATTCTCTTCCCGGTCTTTGCCCAGGCACGAGCCAAAGCGCGCCAGGCGGCCTGCATCAGCAATACCAAGCAGATCGGCACGGCTCTGATGATGTACAGCCAGGACTACGATGAAATGATGGTACGCGGCTGGTACGGCCCGAATGGCTACCAGACGTCGTACAACGATCCCGCGAATGCGAACAACAATCGCTACAAGTGGATGGATGCTATCGAGCCGCTGGTGAAGAACCAGCAGCTCTTCACCTGCCCGGACGCACCCAACGGTATTGCGACCAGCGTAGGGGCTACCGGTAAGTACGTTCCCTCCCGGCTACTTGGCACCAATGGCACCACCAACCCGAGCGATAACTCCTATGGCAGCTATGCGATCAACTCGGCGTACTGGGGCGATGGCGATACGTCTCGCAAGGGTGTTTCCAACGACGTTTCTCTATCTGTTTTATCCGACCCTGCCGGTACGATCTGGGCTATGGATGGCAACGGTTCCTATCAGGTCTCCTGGGAGAATCTGGCGAGCGATCCGGTGACAGTTCAGATCGCAGGCAATGTGAAGTACATCTGCTGGGATGGTCATAACATCACGGATAAGCAGGAGGGGGCCATGGTAGACCGCCACCAGAGCCGCTCTACAGTCATCTACTGCGATGGCCATGCCAAGAGCGTCGCTCTCGCCAACCTTCTGGCGGACCGCAGCAAGGATGCTTTAGGAAACGTAGACCCCAATGGTTACATTCGCGCCTTCACCCCGGCAGACGACTAGTACCGTCTGCCTCAGCGCAGAAGAAATAGCCGACCAGATATTCTGGTCGGCTATTTCTTTTTTTCGGGGAATGATCTCTTTTATAAACTCACTGCGCCTTTAAAGTAACGATGACCCAGGACGATACAACCCAACTCTTACAACTGGCCAGACAGGGCAACCACTACGCCGCAACCCGGCTCATAGAGCGGTTCCGACGACTGGCGACGACCACCGCGCAGCTAGCGCTGCGCAACACCGACGATGCCCAGGATGTAGCTCAAGAAGCTTTGATCTACGCCCTACTACACCTGCACCAGTGCCGAGACGATGCCAAGTTCGGTCCCTGGCTGAGGCAAATCACCTTCTCCCTCTGCGCCGACTACCGCCGAAGGCGCGGCACCCGGCGCCTGGGAGAGCCGCTGACCGTGCTAAACGAAGCCGCCGAAGAAGCGCACCTGGCCGAGCGCCTGGCGCTGCAGAAATCGCTGGCGACCCTGAGTGAGGCCCACCGCACCACAGTGCTCCTGCACTATGTGGGTGGCTGGTCTCTAGAAGAAACCGCGGCGCTGCTCGCCGTACCTGTCAACACCGTCCGCAGCCGTCTTATGGCGGCCAAGGCAAAGCTCCGAGTCGATCTCGACTCCCTGATTTCGCAAAGAAAGCCCAATATGTCTACCCAGACCACCACTCTGACACCCACCCATACCGAATTGCTCTATGCTGCCTTCCTCGGCGCGAAAATCGTCTCTTTAGAAGAATCCCCCGAGCCCTGGATGCCCTTCAAGTTCCGCATCACGCTGGAAACATCGACCGGGGAAGCTCTGATCGTCGACCTGCGAGATGACATCAATCCTGACCAGGCGGCTCAATTGCCCGCTCTACAACGCGCCGGAATCCCCGGCCCGAATCTCTTAGGCGGTCCGGTGCCAGATGGGCATGGCGGCCACTGGTCGCTCTGCACCGCCGCCGCCGGGAAGAACCTGCTGCTCTGGGCGCTGGGTGGTACACCGCACCGAATTCGTATCGCCACAGAGCGAACCTTCGAGGCTATCGAGCGCCTGCAATCCGCCACTCCAGCCCTGGAAGCAGACCCGGCGTTTGCTCGCCTCCCACGCCGCACCCTCTCTGATGAAGCCGAGGCATTGGTCGCTACCGGTGGCCCGTGGCTCTCCGACCCATGGTTCTTGGATGCGCTGACCCGCACCCGTGCTTCTGCTAAAGAGATAAACGACCCACTGGTCTACACCCACTATCTCCACTTCTTTCCGAACTTCGTTCGGATCCACCCGGAAACCGACGTGAACCGCCCTCTGGGCTGGCCCGGCGATGCTCGGCTTCAGGTCAACCCCATCGCTGAGCTGGTCAACCCCTTCGGCTACTTCGGCGACCCGCTGCTCGGCCTGGCTATGGTCTGGATCTACGACTGCTACCCGGTGGTCCACACAGGCTTCGTGGAGCAGTACCTCTGGCGCCACGGCAAGACCCAGAAAGACTTCGCCCCACGCCTGGCCATAAACGCCCTGCGCATCCTGCAGCGCGAAACTCGCCCGGAGGATACCGGCGAATACCCCACCGCCCTCCGCGCCTGGGCCGAGCAGGCGCTCAATTGGATGTAAGCCTCAGCAGCCCCGTCTCTATAGAGGCGGGGCTGCTGTTTCTATATAAGGCATTCCTATCTTCTATCTTCCCAAACGCGCTAGCTTGTTCTTTGCTGTCTCATCTCCTAGTGCAGCGGCTTTCCTGTACCACCGCACGGCTTCTTCAATATCCTTCGCAACGCCATAGCCATTCTCATACATCCGACCCAGGGAATATTGCGCATAAGGTTCACCCAGATCCGCTGATTTTCTATACCATCGTATTGCCTCAGCATAATCCCTTGTGATGCCTTGTCCCGTCTCATACATCCGACCCAGGCAGTATTGGGCCTTAGGCTCATTCTGATCCGCAGCTTTCCTGTACCAGCGCAGTGCTTCCACATAATCCTTCTCCACGCCACGACCACTCTCATACATAAAGCCCAATCCCTGTTGAGCGTCTGCATAATTCTGCTCTGCGGCTTTCCTGTACCAGCGCACCGCCTCAGCATCGTCCTTAGTGACTCCCCAACCGTTTGAATACATCATGCCTAAGTCGGATTGACCATTAGGATAATTCTGCTCCGCGGCTTTCCGAAACCACTTTACGGCTTCCACATAATCCCTTGTAACGCCAAAACCTCTCCAATACATATAACCTAAATAGTGCTGACCTTCAGCTAAGTTTTGCTCTGCGGCTTTCCTGTACCAGCGTACTGCCTCGGCATCATCCTGCGTAACACCTTGACCATCCGCATACATCTGACCTAAGTTGCATTGAGCACTCGCTAGGTTTTGATCCGCTGCTTTCCTGAACCACTTTACGGCTTCAACATCATCCTGCGTAACACCTTGACCCATCGTATACATCAGGCCTACGATGTTTTGAGCCTCTGCATCTCCTTCCTGTGCGAAGGGTAAGCACAAGGATAAGGCCTTATCATACTGCCGGTCCTGGAAAGCTCTCATTGCAGTGGCATATCCGGCTTGTTGTCGATAGGCAGTGGTGTTGGGAGCCAGTCGCGACGCCCCACTCAGGCGTGCTACGGCCTTCTTCGCCTCTCCCTGACCTTGCGCGGCAGCCTTTTTGTACCAACGGACGGCTTCGTCGTTATCCTGCTTGACTCCCTGACCATATTCGCAGAGCGCCCCCATCCAGTACTGTGCCTCGCTTCCCCCTTTACGAGCGGACTTCTCGAACCACTTTGCCGCCTCATCGTAGCTCTGCGCGATGCCCAGCCCGGAGTAGTAGCGCATAGCCAGCCAGAATTGCGCCTCTCCATCATCCTGGTCGGCAGACTTCCGATACCACATTGCCGCTTCTTTGTGGTCTTCTTTAACCCCTTTACCCCAGTCGTACATATTGCCAATGTAGTACTGCGCCCGACTGTCTCCCTCTCTGGCAAAGGGCAGAAAGAGCGCGAACGCCTTGCTATATTGCTCTTTTTTGTAAGCCGTGAGTGCAGCGACATACTTCGCTTGCTGCCTATAGGTCCCACTGTTAGGACCGGATTGCATTGCCAGCATCAAGCAGACATTCGTCTGTGCGAAACTGGTCTTGCCCAGGCCCAAAGAGAGCAACAAAAGTAGGGGAGTGACGCTCCCGAAAGACGAAAAATTCTGTTTCATAAAACTGTCTCCAGCCTGCTAGCGATCTTTGTCGCCCACGCCCGCAGGAATTGTCAGACCTTCCAGGCCGCCGATCTTTCGTAGCTCAGCTATGATCTCTGTCATGCGCTTTTTAGCCGCCTCGATCTTGCGCTTGCGGTTCTGGTTGGCGAGCAGACCGGCGATACGAGCAACGGCCACGATTTTCTCGGAGCCGACCGAGCCATTGGACTGGGCCGCGACACTGTTCATCATGTTCTCCGTCTGGAGCACACTCTGAAGCGCATTGCCATACTGCTGGATCAGGGACTGCATCTCAGCCCGAAGGGTATCGATTCGCTCCTCGCGCTTATCGGCATCCTCTAGCGCGCGTTTCTCTTCCTCTTCGGACGCTTTGATCTTGGCATCCAGCTCCGTAGCATTGGGCTTACCCAGCTCCGCAGAAGGGGGGAGTGTGGGAGGCTTGACCTCACGAAGGGCAGCTAGCTGAGTCAGCTGATCCGCCTGGGTCAGAATGCCACGCGCAAACGATGCTACTGCGGGGTCTTTGCTACCCGAAAACGGTCGGGCCAGGCTCTGCGCCTCCTGTGGCTTTCCCTGAAGGCAGAGAATCGTGGCTGTGGTGAGCGCGGCTTCACTACGAGCGGGGAATCGCTTACAGAGAGGCTGCAAGAGGGCCAGTGCGCCGTCGTTGTCTCCGGCCTGCAGCTTTTCCAGACCCTTCTGAAAGCCGCTGGAGTAGTCTCGTTCCGCTGTCGCAGCATCGCGCAGGGCTTCGATACCCGCGCGTCGCTCCGTGGGGGCATCGGTAGCTGCCGCACGAAACGTATCAATGGCTTCGTCCATCACTCCCTGTGAGGCCAGCGCAAGAGCCAGTGCCAGCTCAGCCTTCCAGTAGTGGGGAACCAGCGCCAGTGCTTTACGGGCGTTGTCCTCCGCATCGCCATAGCGGCGCTGCTCCATAGCCTGGCCTGCGAGCGCTAGAGATGCCTCCGCAAGCTGCTGGGGATTGGCCAGCGCGGCACGAACCGCGTCTACGAACTCCCGTCGCTTCTGTGCTTTCACTGCCCAGAGCGAGGTCGGTGCGGCAGCGATAGCTTTGCCGAATAGATCGGAAGCGTCTGCCCAGCGCCGCTCCTCTTGAGCCTGTACCCCCAGCCAGTAGCGAGCTTCCGCATTAGTAGGAGAGAGCCCGGCTGCTTTACGCAAGAGCGCACCGGTCTCCGTAGCTGGCTTTTTCTCAAGAATCAGGCGCCGTGCCTCGGTCACCAGCGCCGCCGCCTGAGTATCCCGGCTGGCTGGTGTCGCCGCCTGAAGCGCTACCAGAGCCACAATGGAAAGAATCATCGGGGTTTCTCCGTGGCTTGCGGGCCAGCCGCTTTCTTCGCCTCGTTGTACAGATCCTGCAGCTTCGCCTTGAGTGCTGTTTCCTGCTCCGGTTTGGGGAAGCGGGCCTCTGCCTTCTCTGACGCCTCGTGGTAGGCGTCTGCTGCCGGGAGCCATTTCCCGGCCATAGCCAGAATCGCGCCTGCTACGCTATAGCTCTCCCAGCGCTCCGGCTGTAGCGCGCTGGCATCACCCGCGAAT
Source organism: Armatimonas sp. (assembly GCA_049840835.1). Classification (GTDB taxonomy): domain Bacteria; phylum Armatimonadota; class Armatimonadia; order Armatimonadales; family Armatimonadaceae; genus JANLTX01. Next base: position 979,948 of record JASGJG010000003.1, read on the forward strand.
CGGAGTGCCAGGCGCAGGTTCTGCACGCTCAGCGCGGTCCTTGCTCGCTCTATCAGGCGGTCGTATTGCCAGACGTTGCGTTTGGCGGGGTCACGCAGCAATCGAATTGTGTTGCGTACTCGCTCCAGAGCCGCCGTTGCCTCCTGGCGGCTCGGATCGTCGGTAGCCACAGTGCGCGGCGGCTCGGTCTTTCGCAGGTAGCTCTCATAACCCACAGCCGCTTCCTCGAAATGGTCCGCCTCTTCGTCGAGCTGCGCCAGCAGATAGTAAGGGGGTGCAAAGTCCGAGAAGTCTTTCTTCAGTCCCTCCATGGCCTTACGAACGGCTGTTTCATCCGAGTTCGTTTCAAGCCGGGCCAGGGCGGTTCCGAAGATAAGGCGGGGATCGGCAGGAGGAGTAGGGGATTGCGCTATGGCGCTCCCCACAATTCCGAGAAAAAGCAGAGCAAGCAGCACGGGCGTATGTAGACTTCTCACTTTTTGGGGCCTTCCTCGGTCACGGTTTTCCGCACCTTGTTTTCCATTGTGCTCTTGGTGCTGAATCCCGACTTTATCCGCTTCCACTGCTCCGGGAACTGTCGATACCAGGGCAGGTTTGGGTCTATTGGCTGGGCGAGTTCTTCGATAGAGGGAATAATGTACTCGTCATGAGATGGAGCATTTGGCGGTGCCTGATAGGGTAATGGCGATATCCACTTAACCAGCGTCTGCTTCCAGTCCAGTGATTTATCTGGATACTCAATCGATGTCCCAGATATATAGGGACTGTTCTTTCTTTTGAACTCTTCCCAGCTGGTGTATTCTTTTAAAGTCTCTCGGAGGTTGTTCCAGCCCTGCTGGACCTCGTCCCAGATCTGCTGGAGTACAGGGGGCCAGCGCGATGTATCTACAGGCTGTGTCTTCGTTTCCTCAAAGGGATTGGGTTCCGTTGATCCGACGAACAGGCCATCTGTAGCGCTATGCAGACGGTCTGTCAGGGAAAGCTCTTCTACAGGAGGAGTCGGGGTGGAAGTTGGCGGCGCATTGCGATTTCTCTCAAGCTGCTCCAGGTGCTGAAGCATCTCTTTGTGCCATTTGTCGAGGTCGTCCTGTAGCTGTTTTATGTGGGCGTCTCGCTCCGCACGCTGCCGTTCGCGCTCCTGTTTTTGTTGTTCGGCTTCTTCGTGGAGCGCTTTCTGCCGCGCCTCCTGCTCTTTGCGAAGCTCTGCCAGGCGCTGCTGTTCTTCTTGAAGCAGCTTCAGGCGGGCTTCCTGCTCCTTACGAACTTTCTCGCGCAAGGCTTGCTGCGCTTCCTGGGCTTTCAGCACGGCTACCTGGCTCTGCGCAACCTGCTGCTCATAGACCGCCTGATTGCGCTCTCCACCGCACTTCTGATAGCGGGCATTGAGCTGAGTCCACTGCTGTTTATGGCTATCTACTGATTTCTGCGCCTGCTCTATCTTGGCGTTGTACTCTTCCGCTTTCTTACGAATAACATCTGGCGGCGCGGGCACGGGCGTGCCTTTTACGCGGCCCAGGTGCTGTGAGAACGATTCACCTGTTTTCTCGATCTCGCTGGCGGGGCGATTGCACTTGGAGCAGTAGTAGCCCTGGCGCAGCTCCTCCAGCCCCTTTTGCTTCTGGTCGATAGCCTCTGCCAGTTCCTGATTGGCCTTACTCCACTCGGCATTGTTGCGGTCGTTGTCTTTGCGCGCATCCGCCTGGCAGGAGTCCGCAGCGGCAATACGGCTTCCCGCCGATTTTGCCGCCGCTTCCGCCTCCGCGCTGGTCTGAAAATCATCAGCCAGGAGCGCCGAGGTCAGGCAGAGACCAGCAAGAAGTGTGAGGCTGAACCCTCTCATGGCAGTGTGGGGCACTTCACCGTTGCGGCGAGATTGCAGGGCTGCGATCCCGCAATGGAGGAGCACCCGAGGTTGTCACGCTGTTGCAAAGTACTATGCATCTGCGCCGCGTATTGCTGCGCTGTGGCCACATTGCCTACTCTGGATTGCGCTTCTGCTCCCCAGGCCAGCACCATCGCCGTGGCGATCAGTGCATCACTCTGGCAGACGATATACGATGTCAGAACCGGCGGGCTACCGGAATCCCCAAGAGTTGTCGGGTAGCGATAGGAAGCGCCAGCGGGAATATGGCTAATGAAATAGTGAACCGAAGTTGCATACTGTCCTGCATAGGTGCTGCCTCCACCTCCGCCGCCTCCGCCGTTCCCCCCGCCCTGGTCTTCGTCTCCCTGACCGTTGAGGGTGTCGTAGTTGAGTTGTCCGCTGGTGCTGCCGCTCAACTGCAGAAGCTCACCGCTATCGTTATAAAGCGAACCGCTGAAGGTGACAGCTATCTGCTTGCTGGCAAAAGAATCCAGGCGAACGGTGGCACTGGCACCGGAGTGTCTTGCGGTGTAATCCGGCGCGCCATCGAAATCCGGCCTGTAGCTGATATAGGCACTGCCTGAAGTCGGTTTACCGTCGGTGACTGTGTATTCACTACCCGATGTGGCGCCGGATGGGAAAGCGACATACAGGGTCCCCTTCTTTCCGATATCCATCTGGAGTGAGAAAGAGGTGGAATCTCTATCCAGGGACGTTTTTTTATTGCTGTAGGTAATGTTTTGCGCTTCAGTATCCCCAAAAATCGTCGCTGTTGTCCTTCCTGATTCCAGAACGGGGTAACCGGACCCACACCCGAGAACCATAGATAGGATGATGAGCGTCAGAGCGCCTGAGATGCGAAGCCATCGTTGCTTCATTTCGTGAGTCCTCTCAAGAAGATGGATTGCGTCGATTCGCAGTTCATGAGGCGTATAATGACCTACCGGCGTGAACAATTCGTGGTCAGAGAGACAGAATTTTCGTGGTCGCGTAGGGGAAGAATGAGCAAGCCATCTGAATTCCGGCTTCAGTTATTTGGCTCGCCCACCGGGCAAATAGCGGGGCAGGAACTGCCGCGCTTGCGCACGCGCAACGGATATCTCACGCTGGCCCTTCTGGTCCTGCGAGCGGGAACGCCCGTGCGCCGAGACTACCTTATTGGCAACCTCTGGCCGGATAGCGGCGATCCGGAAGGCTCCTACAATCTCCGGCGGGTGCTCTCGGACCTGCGACAATCCCTTGGCCCCGAGGCGCATCGACTCATCGCTCAGGGGCATCAGAGCCTGACCTGGAATAGCCAGGGAATGGAGATAGATGTCAGCGTCTTCGATGATGCTGCGGCGCGCTGGGAGCGTAGCGTAGCTCTGGTGGATGCCCAGGAAGCTATCGGAGCCTATCGTGGGCCGTTATTGGAAGGGCTGGATGCGCCGTTTGTCACCGGGGAGCGCACACGCCGCGAGCAGCTCTATCTAACTCTGCTTGAAGCACTCGCCGCTCATGCACTCTCACAGGGAGCGCCGGAAAGAGCTATGCCTCTGCTGCTCCGCGCCGAAGAGATAGACCCGCTCCGCCAATCTGCCCAGAGGCTTTTATATTGCGCCCTTGCCGCTCGTGGTGACCGTGCCGCCGCCGAGCAAGCCTTTCGCGCCTTCCGGCTCCGCCTGCGCAGCGAGACCGGGCTGGAGCCCGATGAAGAGACTCTCCAGCTTCGGGGCGCAGGCTTCCCGTTAGCTCAGCGCGGGCGGGAAGTCAGCCAGCAATCGGACCCACAAAGCAACCTTGAACCGGAACTGCCCAGAGTTCCTTATGTTCTGCAGCCCCTGTTCGGTCGGGCAGCTCAGTGCGAGCTTCTGAAGAACTTGCTGACCACACCCTCGGTTCGACTCGTAACGCTGACTGGGCTCGGAGGTATCGGCAAGACCCGACTTGCCGCTGCCGCCGCTGATTGGGGGAGAGCGCTCTTTTCCGAGGGGGTTGTCTTTGTAGCGCTTGCAGGCATCACATCTCCCACGCTTCTGCCAGACGCTGTGTGGGAGGCGCTCAGCGTTTCCGGAGACAGCACGAAGGCCATACTCCCTCAACTTATCGAGGCCTTGGCGCAAAAGCGCATGCTTCTTATCTTAGACAATATGGAGCAGCTTCTCCCTGAAGGAGCCCGATTCGCGCAGAGCCTGCTTGAGGCGCTTCCTCTGCTACGGATCCTGGTGACATCGCGCCATTCGCTGCATGCCGCCAGTGAACGAGAACTGGCGGTTCCGCCGCTACCCACACCGGATTCTGGAGAAGGAGAGCTAAGCCGGGTAGCGACCTTTCCGAGTGTTCAATTGTTCGTGGAAAAGGCGAAAACCCGGCGGGCGGATTTCGAGTTAACCGAGGAGAACGCGCCTTTTGTGGCCCGTGTCTGTGCCGCTCTAGATGGCATTCCCCTGGCTATAGAATTGGCAGCGGCCTGGTGCGCCATAGTCACGCCCAGAGAGATCGATTCCCGCCTTCAGGAGCGCTTCCGCCTCTTGACTGCTCGTGGGGGGGAGCGGCCTGAGCGCCACTCGTCCATGAAGGTAGTTCTGGAAGAGAGCTATCGGGCACTCTCTCCAACAGTGCAGAGGGTCTTCGCTGAGCTCTCTGTGTTTCAAGGGGGCTGGACACTGGAAGCGGCTGAGGCGATCTGCACCGGGCCAGACAGCTCTTCTGTCTTTGAGGCGCTTGCCGAGCTAAGCGATACGTCTCTAATCCTGGCCGACTTGAGCCAGGAGCGAACCCGGTATCGCTTTTTAGAGACCGTGCGGGAGTATGCCGATATGCTCCTGACCGGCACGGAGCGAGAGTCCGTACGCCAGCGACATCGAGAGCACTATCATGCCTGTGCGCAGACCATGAAGGCTTCGCTGAATACCTCACGTCAATCCGCCGCTATCGATGCGCTGGAGCGGGACTATGCCAATGTGCGCACTGCTCTGGAGACAGCGGAGAGGCTCTCCGACTCGCAGCCGAACCAGTTTTACGAGTTTGTCATCTCCCTGCAGTGGTTCTGGGTACTGCGCGGTGGCGAACGAGAGATGCGATACTGGCTGGAACGCGCTGTTGCGAGCGAACAGTGGCGGATGGCTCCAAATCACGGCGCCGCGCCCGGCGAGATCGAGCTGCGGGCACAGCTCCGAGAGATATTTGCCTCCGCTCTTCACTACGATGACCGAGTCACCTATCAGACTGCCCGAAGACTCTTCCTGGAAGCTGAGGAGCTATACCTGCAGATCCAGATGCCGAAGCGCGCGGGAATGGTGTTGAACTGCCTGGCAAGCGTGGAGATAAAGCTTGCCAATCATCGCGAGGCGGAAAGCTGCCTGAAGAGGAACCTGGCGAACCTGGCCGAATGGGGGAAACAAACGTCCTCACCCGGCTACGACCCCAGGGGATTCCGCATCATCGAGGCGGTCGCTCGGCATTATCTTGGCGAGGTGTATTGCGATTGGGGGGAGTATGCCGCAGCGCAGACGCAGCTTGCGCAGGCGCGCCTTCTCTATCAGGATTGGACCAATGGCAGCCTGGAGTTGAACGAGGCGCTACTGGCCTGGAGTATCGGGGATCTTGCTAAGGCGGAACGGCTCTTTCAGGAGTCTCTGGCGCAGCGACGGCGGATCGGATTTTTGCCCGCGCAGGCATTTTGCTTCGCTTCATTGGGGCTTATCGCTTCGCTACGAAACGATCCCACCGAAGCCCGCCAGTGGCACGATCAGGCAATCGCCCTTCTGGATGAGCAGACGCAAGCCTACCGAGTGGCTCTCGCTCGCCTGCACCGTGGCGCGTCTCTTGTGCTCGCCGGAGACTACGACGAAGCCGAAGCCGACCTGGCCCACGCCCGCCGCCTTGCGCACCAGATGCAGGAACGCCGCCTGGTTCTGGAATGCCTGGAGTTTCAAGGAGATGCCGCTCTCCTGGGGCACGGTGACCATAATACAGCTATCCTCTACTGGGCGAAGGCAGCGCAAACACGCACAGAGCTAGAGATTCCCCTTCCTCCCGTGTGGCACTCCTGGCGGGAAGCACGCTACGCCGAAGCAATCGCTGCCTTGGGGGAAGAGACATTCCACACTCTCTGGCACGCTGCCCTGTCTCCCTCTCTAAATACAGATTGACCTCTCGCCGCAGGTTCGCTGCGGCGAGAGGGGAGAGTGCTATTCCGCCGGGTAGGGCTCGAAAGCGGGTTTGCTGCAGATAGCATCCGCCGGAGCCGCACAACCTGCAATAGACGCATCACAGATCTTGGGCGGAGCGGGGTAGCGGTGAATCAGGCTGCAGCCGCTCAGGTCCCGGCTGTTAGCGATATCGCCTGGCTTTGTGGCTTTTGAGTGACCGTCCATATAGGCGCAGTTCACCATGCCATTGTGTCGGATGCCCATGATGCCCAGCGGGTACTTGATCGGGTCTAGCGGATTGGGGTTGAAGTCTTTGCCATCCAGCAGGTCCATCCAGGGCTCACCAATGGCCTTACCATCGGGCCACTTGTCCCACTTCTCGGTGACGATAATCGTCTCCACCGGGTTGCTGATCTGTGCCAGAGTCAGGCTCTCCGGCGCGAGGCTGGCCACATAGGAGCGTCGAATCGTCCCCGTAAGGCGCGGGCCGGGATCGCCTTTACCGTTGAAGCTGTCCGTCGGACCCGCATCGCTGGGGCAGGTGAAGATCGCTTCGTTCTTGATATACGGCATGATCTGGTTCCACCAGAGCTGCTCATATGCGGTCTTCGGGGTAATCACATGCGAGCGCGTGTTATCGATGTTGGTGGATGACCGGAAGAACACCTGCTCATCGTAGTCCTGCACATACATGTTCACGCCCATGGCAATCTGCTTCATGTTAGACAGACAGCTAGTCTGCCGCGCTTTCTCGCGTGCCTGGGCAAAAACGGGGAACAGAATCGCCGCCAGAATGGCGATGATCGCAATGACGACGAGAAGCTCGATCAGCGTAAAGCCGGTACGTTTTGTGGAGAGGTGTGGCATGTCGATAACCTTTCGCAATATCCACAGAATTACACCTCAGATTCCTTTAAAAGATGTTAAGATTACATGTCACCGGGGTATAAAAGGCGAATTTCTGGGGAGCTGCCCCGCTTCAGTCGCACCCGCGCCGCCCCGGAGCGTATACCAATATAGAGCGTATTTGGGGCGGAGAAAATCATAGAGTTTGGATACAGTCCCCGCCAGAACGCTTTTTCTACCACTACGGTGAGCTTGTTCTGTGCCGAGACTTTGAGCAATTGGGACTGCGTGGCAATCCAAAGGTCCTGCCCTGCGAAGCAGTAGCCGCCAGCGCTATCCTTAAGGTCTACCAGCGGCGTCTCTTTCCAGATACTACGGCTATCCTGTGCCAGCCGCGAAAGTAGACCACAGTGAATCCCCAAATGGGAAAGCCCTCTGAGAGACAACAATTCTGAGCCTCGCTGGAGTAGAAACTGCGTATTCTCTGCGAACTCAGCGTTGGCGGGAATCTCATAATGCTTCTTGCCATCGGCGGAGAACCAGTACAGCCCGCCGCCGAACTCCCCATTATTGAAACCAATCAGATAGCCATCTGCGACTTTGCAGGCTTTATCCAGAGGGAAAATCTGGCCTGGCATCATTGTCACTTTGGAGCTGGCTAGTTTCATGTCAAGGCCAAAGGGAATTGTCACGCTTCGGGTAGAAGAAGTCAGCCCGGCTCGATTCACCGCCAGACCTGCACAGGGAGTCCTACCTTCTAAGTAAACCTCCCACTCCGAACTGGCATTATTCGCCTGATACCAGGCATTCGAGCCGGGAGCAGGGGGAGTATGTACGCCCCAGTCTTGTAAACGCTTTAGCGGTCGCATACACCTATTGACTCCGAATCTCGCAAAACATTCGGCAGGAAGCGCATTTGAAAGAGAAACAAACTATTCTTTGTGAATCCAGCCGTTTTGTATTGCTTCTTGAATCCACTGGGAAGCCGCTTCCCAGAGAGCCGGAGAGCCTTGCTCAATCGGAGCGTTTCTCGCAGCTACCTGAGCGGCTGTGATGTGATGCTCTTTCCAGCTTCCACCCTGGTTCTTGTAGTTCGGCATCATGCCACAGAGCCTATCTATTGCTGCCGCGAACTTCGATTCGGGGGTCTCCTGCGCCTCGAACTCATCCCACAGCGCGCGGAACTCGGCGGCTTGATCAGCAGGGAGCATTCCGAAGATACGATCAGCTGCTGCTTCTTCGCGCTCGGCTTTACCCGCCATGGCCGCAGTGTCGTATACAAACGAATCGCCTGCGTCTATCTCTACTAAATCGTGAATCAAGGCCATGCGAATCACCCGGCTGGTATCGATACTCTCGGCGGCATGCTCGGTGAGCGTCAGGGCCATGAGCGCGAAGTGCCAGCTATGCTCGGCGCTGTTCTCATAGCGTTCCTCGCCGATGAGTTTTGTACGACGAATGATGCTTTTGAGGCGGTCGGCCTCGGCAAGAAGCGAGCTGCTGGGTCAGGCGAGAGGTTTCCACGCCCTCCAGCTTACCAGGTATGGATTGTTGCCACGATATCGCCCGGTCCTTCTGTCCAGCGAACGTCCTGAGGACTGGCATTGTTGTCCACACCGTCTGGCCCCACGCTCCAGAGAGTCATGTGCCTGCCGTCGGTTTTGTAGCCCAGCGGGGCCTGGGTGGGTGAAAACGGGTCTTTGGACAGTACAGGAGCCGCCGGGTAACGCCCGGTTTCCAGGAACTCGGCGCGCAGAGCGAGATAGGTGCTCAGGAGGGGGGAGCTGGTTGCGTAAGTCCATAAACAGAACATATTCGCCAGCCGGTGAAGACTCAGCAATCTGGCTGAAAGGGTTGCCCGGCAATGTCGGTGAGAGGCGGTCTCTCTGGTAGCGGGCATAGTCCCAGGGAGCCGCCGTGCGCTGCTGAAGTAACTTCAGCCATTTGTCCGTGCTCTCCAGCACGGTTCGAGGACCGTAATAGACTATCTGTGTCTGCAGCCAGAGGTGCTCCAGTGTCTTCTGCCGGGGGGATATCTGCGGACTGACTGAGTGGGAAAGTGGCGAAGATTTCGTGATTTCCTGGGCCACTGGGCGGTTGTGATAGTCAACCAGTCTCTCTATAGCTTTCCAGCTAGGAAGCGGGCCGCCCGCAAACGTGGCCTGGATGCTCTGGTAGTTCAGCCAGCGCTCCTCGTCTAGAGCACGGACCAGTGGCCAGCGCGCCGCTTCAATTTGGTTCAGGCGCGCTACTGCTGCGCGTGCGGTCTTTGCATCTACGCGATCTACCAGCGCCCATGCCATTGCCTTGCCCAGGTTCTCGCAGCTGCTCCCACAATACACCCCGGAGAGCGCCCCGCCTCTTCGGAGTTTGACTCCCAGCTCAATAGAATCCAGGGCACAGGTCATCGCTTCCGGGTAGTTGCCGGAGTCCGCGTAGACCTGCGCGGCGAATACCAGAAGCTGGTTCTGCCTGTAGAACTGCGCACCAGTAAGAGAGCGATTCTGTGGCCAGGAGAGTGGGGGCTGGAGAGACTCCTGGGTTAACGCCTGCCGCGTTTTTGCTATCGATGCCTCGTTCGCCGCAAGCAGGGCCTGGCGCTCTGCAAGTGTCATCTGTGGCCATGGCGTCAGTGTGAGCACAGTACCGTTATGTCGCACCACGCACAGGAGGACCGCTTCTTGAAATGTATCGACGCCCTTCGGGGAGGAGGACACTACCCTGCGTGGTGGCTCTGGTGGCAGCACGTAGTGGCGCTGATACCAGAGCCCACTCAGGCAACCCAGAGCTATCAGGCAAATGCCGGTTCCAGATACGAAACGCTTGAAGCGGCTCATGCTCCCTTAGTGCCCGAACCCGGCAGAAAGGTTCACCCGAATGCCTCCTAGAAGGTATTGACCCGCGCCACGATATCGCCGGTCTTCTCGGCGGTCACATAGCCCTTCTTACCTTCCATATCTATGGGCTTTCCGTTATCGTCCTTACCATCCGGTCCCACACTCCAGAGGATGAACGTGCTTCCGTCCATACGATAGTGGAGATGGGCTTTATCTGGTGAGAAGGGGTCGGTGGGGAGAGTCAGTGGCTCGCCAGATGAGGTCAGGTCGCCCAGTGTGGCTCTCTGTAGCAAGTAGGCTTCCAGCAGCGCGCCTCGGGCATCGATTTCCACCTGCTTGAAACTGGCCTGAGAGAACACAGGGGCAATGATCTGGTTCAGCGGGTCTGTGGGCATCTGTGGCTCGGGGCGGCTCGGGTTCCAGGGCTGTTTTGCCTGCTCCTGTAGTGCCGTCATCCAGCGGTCGCCATTCTCCAGCGTCGTCTTCGGGCCGTAGTACACCACTTGCGTACGTGCCCAGAGGCGCTGGGCTTGCTCCGCCAGAGTCGGTTTCGGGGCGTCTTCTATACCCGCCATGCCTTCTACAGCAGCCACGGACTGGTCCGTGGAGTCCAGGAGCTGCCCGGTGCTTTTCCAGGCGGCTATCGGGCCACCGGCATAGGTGGCGCGGGTGCCCTGTCGGGCAAAGAGCCGCTCCTCTTCTAACACATTGGCAAACGGCCAGCGCGCCGCGCGAATCCGGGTCATACGCTCCGAAGCGGCACGCGCCTCCAAGGGGCTCAGTTTATCGGCTAGCTCCCACATCGCTTTCTGCCCGATACTCTCACAGGCAATGCCTACCAGGTTGCCGATAAGCATGCCGCCCCTGGGCAGCTTCACACCCAGCTCTATGGCATCTAAGGCGCAGTCCATGGCCTCGGTGGTATTGCCCACTTCAGCGTAGGTGCGTGAGGCGAAGGCGAGCATACGCGCCTGCTCACGAACCTTAGCGTACTCGGGGAACGCTGTGCCCGGCCAGCTTATCACTGGCTGCTGGAACTCCTGCCTAAGCGCCTCACGAGTCTTCTCAATCGCGGGCTTGTTCGCCTCCAGCAATGCCAGGCGCTGTTCTAAAGAGGTCGGTGGGTCCTCTCTCGATGGCGAGGTAGACACGCTACCCTGTCGGGCGACTTCCAGCTTCACCGCTTCCTGAAGCGTATCGAACCCGTTTGGCGACGGCATTGTCACGTTGCGCACCGGCTCCGGCGGCACGACATAGTGGTTCTTGTACCAGTACCCGGTCAGCCCACTCAGGGCGACCAGGGTAATTCCTGTACCAGTGGCGAAGCGTTTCAAGCGGCTCATGCGCTATAGAACGATGGGCACGCAAAAAGGTTGCGGCTTAGGAAAACATACTGCAAAATTCCTGAACCAGATGGACAAGAAATTAGCGGGAGTGAAGAAATGAGGATACCGGTCAGAGTGCTTCCCAGGGGATACGAAGCAATACATACCATCTGGTCACCACACCATAGATTTGCGATTCTCACTCTAGAGGGTGCCGATCAGACATTCACTGGGGAGCCTCTATTTCGGAATGTAATTTATGTTCCCAATCAAAAGAATCTCTTAGATATACCCAGGCCGAATTATGGAATGGGCTATCTGCAGATCGCCGAATATGACATTTCTCCAGATGAGCGCTATTTCATCATGAAAAGCACGTTTCTCTTTAAAACGGATACACGTATGTGCCTCTATAGATTTACAGGAAGAAGTGCTGAAGTCTACCAGAAGGGAGATATTCTGAAAGAAATCTCCACTATCTTAAGAAATAAATATGAGAAGTATTTATTTGATTCTGGAGTTGGTAGTGACGATTGTGGTGTGAAGATAAAATGGATTTCCTGGAACAGCGTGAGGATTTTTTACTATTCACAAGATTTTGAGTATGTGATTCACTACGATTTAAATAAAAAGAAAATAGTATCCCTTACACAAATACAACCCCGTATCCGACGTAAGTAAGGGCTCAAAAGAAAGAGGGCTAATTGGTGTGGATGCTCTCCACGATATCTCCCGGCGGGTACTTGTCTGGCTCCCAATGAATGGACCGCAAGGGGAGGGCATTGTTATTGATCGCATCTGGTCCCACGCTCCACAGGGTGAACGTCTTACCTGTGAGCCGATAGCTGAGCGGCGCACAAGTAGGGGAGAACGGGTCTATGGGCACCGCCTTCATGTAGCCCTCTGCTGCCAGTGTATCCAGCATCATGGGGTAAGTGCCCTTATGCTCCTGCCAGTAGGCACGGAGCGCCAGATGAGTACGCAGCAGGGCAGACTGGGTGCGATTGAAATACCGATTGAACTCCAGGTTGGGATACCGATACAGAGAGTCCGTGTTCCAGGAGTTCTCTGGCCGCGGTAGCTCTGGCCGCTGTGACCCCCAGGGAAGCCGGGCCCGCTCCTGCGCCTGCTTGATGCAGCTCTCCCAGGAATCCGTGACCGCCTTCGGGCCATAGTACACCACCCTTACCCGGTCCCATAGAGTTGGTGTTGTAGGCAAGAAGGGGCTATCCTCACTCGCTGAGTCCGCCCGGTATAGTGGCCTCTCGGAGCGGGTTGGCTGTCCCGGAAGGCTCGGCGCCAGCTCCTCCCACACAGATAGCGGCCCATCCTTAAAACTGGGCAGAACGCGTGCCGGGTAGGTAATCCGAAAGTCTTCTCGCAAGTTTTCGGCTAAGGGCCAGCGGCGCTCCTCGATTCGTTCCAGGCGCGCCACGGCGGCGCGTGCTGTTTTTGCATCTACCCGGTCCGCCAGCAGGGTTGCCGATAGATGCCCACGCCACTCGTAATCCTGCCCGGCCAGTGCCGTGAGGAACTCGCCTCCCCGTGGCAGCATGACCCCTAGCTCTATGGCGTCCAGAGCACAGCGCATACTTTCCGGCAGATTTCCCTGCTCGGCGCTGGCTCGTGCCGCAAAGAGGAGCATGCTCAGATGAGGTTCGTAGGCTAGCGAGCTACGGCTGGCAATCTTCCCTAGCTCCGCTTGAGGAACCAGAAATTTTTGCCCCAGAGCCTCGCGCGTTTTTGCAAGGCAGCGTTGGCTAAGGGTACGAAGCTTCTGTTGCTCTGCTGAAGACCGTCTTGAAAGATTAAAGGAGCGCAGGTCCTCCTCAGGCAAGGTTCCTATGACCATTGCTTGCTGAAACGTATCGTAACCGTTGGGAGAAGGAAGCCGCCTCGCCGGGGGTGGGAGCAGGGGAGTAATATAGTTTCCCTGATACCAGACCACCAGCGCGCTGCCGAGCGCCAACAGGATAATACCGGTACCTCTCACAACGCGTTTGAAACGACTCATCTCTAGCTTGCCGCTATTATCTTCGGCATCTGGCTTCACACTCCAGAGTCAACGGTAAGCCTCTTCAGGCGGCTCACGCGAGAACATCTCCCTTAGAAGTGATGTTGATATAGGGCCTGCGGGTCTTGTCTTTACTGCGCGAGGGAACGGGAGTGCCGTTATCGTCTTTCGCATCTGGCCCTACACTCCAGAGCGTGTAGGACTTACCGTTGCTATGGTACTTCAGCGGACTGTTCGTAGGCGAGAACGGATCTATGGGCAGGTTTTTCAGTGTCTTCGGATAGTGGCCGGTTTGTAGAAACGTTGCGTGAAGTAACAGCTTGATTTGGAGCAAAGACAGGTACATGCGCTCTTCGCGGTCCTTGTATTCCAGCTGAGCGTAGACTGGTCCGATTAGCTGTGCGATCAGGTTGCCTTTCAACCCGCCCGAAGGCTCTTGGAGCACCGGGCGCTCTGGTCCCCAGGGAAGCCGGGATAGCGCCTCCATCTGCCTCATATAGCGGTCTAGCTCGGTAATCGTCGGTCCCGGTCCCTGGTAGGTCACCAGCGCCTGGATTCCTGTAAGCATCGCACGATCCTGAAACGAAGGCGGCGGTGGACTGTCTTCTCCCTGAACAAAGGCAAAGAAGGAGTTGAAGCCGAGCATGCCATTGTAAGTTTCCCCGATACGCTGCCAGGCGGCGAAGGGGTTGCCGGTAAACAGGGTACGCATGTCCTGGTTGAGTGCCCGGTTCTGTGCCTGCAGCACTTCAGAGAAAGGCACACGCTCTGTAGCGATATGCTCTAAGCGCCCGGCGACACCCTGAGCAATGGGAATCTCTAACCTGTCTACGACTCGATCGAGGGCTCGAACGCCCATTGCTTCGCAGGTGTATCCATAAAGAAACGGCATCATGTCGCCGCCATGGGGAATCGCAACACCCATTTCAATGGCGTCTGCATAGCAGATTGCTGCATCGCTCAGATTGCCAGCGGCAGCATACGTATCTCCGGCGAATATCTGCATCCGAGCCTGGTCGCGCTGAGATTTTCCCAATTTGGTGGAATCCGTTCCCGGCGGAATGACGTAGACCTGGGCAAGCGCCTCCCGCGTTTTTCGGAGAGCGGGTTCGTTGGCTGTGACTAACTTCAGGCGAGCGGCCAGTGGATAGGTCTTGTAGCGCGGAGGCGAGTAGGACAGCATCTTGGGCACAACCGGTACGCCGTCTTTCTCCATAACAGCAAGACCAATAGCCTCTTGAAGTGTGTCGAACCCGTTGAGCGTGGGAAGGTCAACGCTGTGCTCCGACACCGGTGGGAGTACATAGTGCCCCTTGTACCAGCATCCGGTCAGGCAGCCCATGACTACTGTAGTGATGCCTACCCCGATGCCGAATCGTTTGAGTTTGCTCATGTGTTGATACCCGCTACAACATCGCCGGGTTTGTAACCATCCTGGCTTTGCCAGTTTCGGTTTTTCGTATCAATAGGCTTGCCATTATCGTCTCTGGCATCAGGCCCCACGCTCCAGAGTGTGAAGGTCTTACCATCACTCCGATAACCAAGCGGGCTACGAGTGGGCGAAAACGGGTCTTCGGGCAGGCTTTCCAGGTTTGTGGGGTAGCCCCCGGTTTCCAGGAATATAGCACGCAGGCGGAGTCTGGTCTGAAGCAGTGCCAGGAGAGTGCACATTCGCCGGTAGGGAAACTCCGTTCGACCTGCCCCTGACCCTATGAGTTCTACCAGCGGATTACGGGATGGCTCTTTCGTCGATGGACGTTGCGGACCCCAGGGTAGTTTCGACTGTTCCGCAACCCTGTTGATGCCATGGTCTAGAGCGGCTATTGTCGGTCCCGGCCCCTCATAGGTCATCGCTACTTGAAAGGGGAGAAGCTGCGCTGTGCTTGCATCCGCCCCGAATTCTTTTTCTATGTTTTTCCAGGCAGTAAGTGGGCTGTTGGTAAGCAGTTTGGTGACTCTATGGCTTATCTCAAGACTTTCCTGGTGCAGGTTATCTGGGAGCGGGCTACGTTTCTGCTCTATCTTTGCCAGGCGGTCCGCAGCGGCGCGAGCGGTTCTGGCGTCCAGCTTATCCACGAGCCCGTTGAGCGCGGTAGCGCCCAGAGTTTCGGTGGCAGTACCGAATATAACTGGAAGAACGCCGCCACCCCGAGGAACCATGACGCCAAGTTCGATAGCGTCCAGGTCGCATCGGGCAGCTTCTGGGAGGTTGCCCGTATCTGTGTAAGCGTCTCCCGCGAACACGAGCATACGCGCCTGATTACGAAAGGGACCCCCCTCGATTTCGGGGCTTATGTGGGCGGGAATGAGATATTCCTGCGCCAGCGCCTCTCGGGTCTTTGCGATAGAAGCCGCATTCGCCTGCGCTAGCTTCAGCCGCCCCGCCAGAGGCTGCATTGGGTAGCGTAGGGCAGAGTCATTACCGGGCAGTGGTGTCGGAGAGACTTCAATGCCCTCTCGCTTCTCCACAGTGAGTTCGAACGCTTTCTGGAGCGTATCGAATCCATTGGGATTGGGCGGGGCTACTTTAGCCTCAACCAGTGGCGGCAGGATGTAGTGCTGCTTGTACCATACCCCCGTCAGTGCGCCCAGTACGACTAGCGTAATGCCTGCTCCTATGCCAAGTCGCTTGAGTTTGCTCATAGCTGCCTCTACCAGGTATTTACTCGCGCCACAAAATCACCGGTCTTGTTTGCAGTGATGTACCCGCGCTTACCTTCCATGTCTATAGGCTTGCCGCCATCGTTTTGTGCGTCTGGGCCTACACTCCAGAGTTTGCCATCTGGACTATAACTCAGAGGTGCGCGTGTGGGAGAGAACGGGTCTATAGGCACAGCCTCCAGGTAGCCCTGGGCTACTAGCTGACTCAGCGCCTTCGGGTAGATGCCATGTTCCAGATGATAGGCATGGAGCGCCAGATAGGTTTGCAGGAGGGCGGACTGGGCGCGTACGTGGACATCTCGGAACTCTGCTGCGGGAAAGAAGGGAAAAATAAATTCGTTGAGTGGGTCCTGTGGCGGGAGAACTTTCACGCGTTTAGAACCCCACGGACGCTGAGCCTGTTCTCGAACCGCTTTCATCCACTGGTCGGAATTATCCAGCACGGTTTTAGGACCGTAGTAAACGACTCTTATCCGCCACCAGAGAAAGTGTGCCCGATCCGACAGAGTCGGCTCTTTTGCGACCTGCTCCTCTTCTGCCGTATCCGAATCTGCGTCATAGTAGTCCTTCAGCTCGCCTGTTAGTCGCCAGGAACTCCTGGGGCCATCTTTGAAGAACATGGGGAGATACATGCGATTATTGCTTTGCCGCTCTTCATCAATAGTCTCTACAAGCGACCAGCGCTTCCCCTCTATCTTTGCCAGGCGCAGGGCAGCAGCTCGTGCGGTCTTTGCATCGAGACTATCCACAAGCGCCCACGCCGCTCTCTGGTTGAGGCTTTCACAGGCAAGCCCTGTCAGTGCGGGAGAGAGGTCAGCGCCACGAGGAACCGTAATACCAAGCTCCATACCATCGATGGCGCACCGCATGGCTTCCGGCTGGTTGCCCGAATCGGCATAGGTCTGTGACGCGAAGGTCAGCAAGCGGGCCAGATTTCGGAGCCGGGCATATTTCGGATAATTCAAGGCAGATGGGGTATCAATAGGGAACAGGTATTCCTGCTGCAGCGCCTCTCTGGTCTTCTCTATAGCAGGTCGATTCGCCGCCAGAAGCGGCACACGTCCCGCTAGTGCCTGTGTCGGATACTGGCGAGTAGAGGGGCTATTCGCATACCAGGGGCGCACAACGATGCCGCTTTGAGTTTCGACCTCCAATTTCAGGGCATCCTGAAGCGTATCGAAACCGTTTGGCGAAGGCAGAGCAATCCGGCGCGCTTGCTCCGGTAGCATTCCATAGTGGCTCTGATACCAGAGCGGAATAACTGCTCCCAGCGCTGCCAGTGTGATGCCCGTACCTATAGCAAAGCGTTTCAAGCGGCTCATGCGAGAATATCCCCCTGAGTATCTACGTGGATGGCAGGTTTGCGTGTCTTATCACTATCGGGCGGAGGCGGTGGAGTGCCGCCATTATCTGCCGCATCTGGCCCTACGCTCCAGAGAGTAAAAGTCTGGCCATCGCTACGATACTTCAACGGGCTACGTGTAGGAGAAAATGGGTCACTGGGCAAGTTCTCTAGTTTTGCCGGATAGCATCCTGTTTCCAGGAACGTTGCCCGAAGCCGCAGCTTGGTTTTGACTAATACCAAATTTGTGCGTGCCTGCACGTCTTTAAACTCGGTCCAGGTGAACACTGGACCGATAAACTGCGCCAGAACATTGCCATTTGGCTCTTTCAGAGCAGGTCGCTGTGGTCCCCAGGGCAGCTTCGATTGTTCGGCAAGCGTATGCATCCAGTCATCCAGCTTTGTAATCGTTGGCCCCGGACCCTGATAGGTGACTAAGGTCTGAAGCCCGACAAGCCGTGCCTTATCTGCCAGAGAGGGGTTGCCACCTCCTGTTTCTCCCAGTAGGGCCGAGGTAAAGGTAGATACCCCGTAGTAGTTCGTGCCGATATTCCTCCAGGCGGTAAGCGGACTTTGGGTGAAGAGTTTCTCCATCTCATGATGGAGACCGTGGTTTTCCTGGTACAGAATCTCAGGAAACGGCGTGCGCTTCTGCTCAATTCGGGCCAGCCTGTCTGCAGCGGCACGAGCGGTTTTCGCGTCTAGCTTCTCCAGCAGCCTATTCAGAGCAGCCATCCCCATATTTTCACAGGCAGTTCCCCAGAGAAATGGCATAATACCGCCGCCATGGGGGATAGTGACGCCCAACTCAATCGCGTCCAGGATGCATCGGGACGCTTCCGGCAGGTTGCCCGAGTCCGCGTAAGTTTCCCCCGCAATGATAAGCATGTAAGCCTGGTCGCGCAGAGGCTTTCCTACATGTGTGTCCGTGTTATGTGGAGGAAAGCGATACTGCTGAGCGAGTGCCTCTCGGGTTTTCGCAATAGAAGCAGCATTGGCTTGAACCAGTTTCAGGCGATCGGGCAGGGAGAAAGTCACATAGCGTGTGGGGTAAGAGTCAGATACTCGTTTCGGGCGGACCGTAACGCCGTCTTTCTCCATAACTGTAAACTTCAGAGCGTCCTGAAGCGTATCGTAACCATTGGGGTGAAGGGTGGTATATCTGCCCTCTTCGATAGGTGGCATTGTATAGTGCCCCTGGTACCAAAAGGCAGTAAAACTGCTCAGTGCAATAAGCACGATGCCCGAACCTATACCGAATCTCTTCAGCTTTCCATAGTTGTCTTTACCAGGTATTTACTCGTGCTACAAAATCACCCTTTTTCTCTATAGTGACATAGCCTCGCTTGCCTTGCATATCAATAGGTTTACCGTCATCGTTTTTGGCATCCGGTCCTACGCTCCAGAGAGTGCCATCGGGTTTGTAGCAGAGTGGCGCACGAGTGGGAGAGAAGGGATCTATGGGTACGGCTTTCAAGTAGCCTGCCGTAACAAGAGCATTCAGCGATGATGGGTAACTGCCCTTCTCCAACCGATAGGCATGCAGCGCTAGATAGGCTCGTAACAGGGCAGATTGCGCCCGTATATGTACGTCCTTAAACTCTGCCTCCGGAAAGAAAGGCCTTACTATCCGGTTTAGCGGGTCGGCAGGCTTTGGAATCTCTGGGCGCGCAGGCCCCCAGGGTAGCTTTGCGTAATCTCGTGTCGCTGCCATCCATTTCTCCGAATTCTCCTGTACCGTCTTTGGCCCGTAATACACCACCTGCACGCGATTCCAGAAGTTTTGGGCACGTATGGCCAGCCCTCGCGGAGGCGTCTCCTCAGAATAATCTGAGAAATCTGACTCCATGAGATCAAAGTCGAAATCCGCATTATCCCAGGTCTTTTTCAGGTTGCCATTGTGGAAGGCGGGCATGAGATAGAAGCGGTTATTCTCCTGCCGGTCCACATCCACCGCCTCGATCAGCGGCCAGCGCTTCGCCTCAACCGCCTCCATGCGTAGCGCAGCAGCCCGCGCACTCTTTGCATCCAGTCGATCCGCGATATTCCAGGCAGGTTTTTGAGCGATAGACTCGCACGCGCACCCCACCAGTGCCGATATCACCGAACCTCCACGCGGCGCTGTGATACCCAGCTCCATACCGTCCAGGCAGCAGCGCATCGCCTCATTCACATCGCCCATGTCCGCATAGGTGCGCGCTACAAAGCTCAGCAAGCGTGCCAGCTCTCGCTGCTTCGCCTGCTTGATGATTCGGTATCCATATGAATACTGGCAGGAACCATACACTCCTGACCAAGCGCCTCACGGATCTTTGCAATGGCAGGTTGATTCGCCTCCAGCAGCTTTTGTCGCCCCATCAGGGACTGCACCGGATAGCGTAGGGGAGATTCGCCTTCGTTCAGTGGGCGCGGCGAGACATAGATCCTGCCCATTGCCGGTACCTCTAACTTCGCGGCTTCCTGAAGTGTATCGAAACCATTAGGAGAGGGGAGAGTGACTTTTACCTCCGGCAGGGGCGGCACTATGTAATGCTCCCGGTACCAGATTGTAGTAAGTCCACCGAGCGCAATAATCGTAGCACCAGTGCCGATAGCGAAACGTTTCAGGCGACCCATACGGGTAAGGCCCTTTAGTTAGCAGAAGGTTGCGTTTAGCTATCCGTGCGCTTACTGGTGGTATCGACAGGAGGTAGCATGTCTCCTGTTTGATAGTTGTCTCTCCCTAACTGATCTTTCCCTGGCACCTGCCCGTTATCGTCTGTGGCATTCGGCCCGACACTCCATAGCTTTCCATCTGGTGCATAGCGCAGGGGCGAGCGGGTTGGGGAGAACGGATCCTTAGGGACCGATTTCAAGTACCCTGCCGAGACTAATTGCTCCAGAGATTGTGGGTAGCTGCCGCGCTCCAGGCGATAGGCACGCAGGGCGAGATAGGTACGCAACAGAGCAGCCTGCGCTCGCTGGGAATAGTTACCGGCTTCTCTGCTGGAATAGCCATAGTAGGGGTAGTCGGCTACCAGGAAATCCAGGGGAAGCTCAGAGCGCCCCGGTTGCCAGGGTTGGTCGAAGTGCTCCTGGGCGCGTTTCACCACAGCCTCGATATCCTGCATCAGAGCCTTCGGACCACCGTAGACCGCTTTCGTGCGGTACCAGAATGCGCGAACGCTTTTTGGAAGGATATCTTCCTGCTCTGAGAGGGTTTCGGAAGCGGAAGCGAGCTTACCCCAGATGTAGAAAGGTCCCTCCTTGAAATCATTGAGGGGGGAGTAGGGATTGCTACGCCACAGATTTTCCCGAAGGTTTTCCGGCAGAGGCCAGCGCTGCTCCTCCAGGGGCTCTAGCCGTGCCAATGCCTGGCGTGCCGTTTGCGCGTCTACGCGGTTGGCTAATCGCCATGCCGCGAACTGTCCTGTTGCCTCATAGCCCGCGCCAGCGTCCCAGGCATCGAGTCCACCGCCGCGCGGCATGTTGACACCAAGCGCTATCGTATCCAGAGCGCATTGCATGGCCTTGGGCAGGTCGCCGGAGTCAGAATAGGTCTGGGACGCCAACCGCAGCAGCTTCAGGTGGGAATCGTAATCTTCAGGATGAAAGAACGCGCGACGGGGAACGAGGTACTCCTGAGTCAGCGCTTCCCGCGTCTTCGCAATACAGCGCTGATTCGCGGCAAGAGTCTTCTGGCGCTCTGTTAGAGGCAGGCTTGCCGCCCCCTGGAAATATTCCATGTTGGCGGCCTGAATGTCCTGGCGCTCTATTAGAGATAGGCTTGCCGTTCCCTGGGGATATTGCCTCTCACTCTCGGGCTGAGTTACAAGATCCATCGCTTCCTGGAAGGTATCGTAACCATTGGGCGACGGAAGCGTATGTGCAGGTAGTGACGCCAGGGGCATGACATAGTAGCTCTGATACCAGAGCGGTATAGCTCCTAGAACAAGGGGAATGCCCACACGAACGGCTAAGAATTTCCAGCGGCTCATACAACACTATCTCTTTCCCGGCTTCCACCAACACAGAGCCGGTATACCAACACTATCTTTGGCATCAGGTGCCCTAGTCCATAGCGTAAACGTCTTACAGTTACTCTAAGATCCTATTGACCTGGGAGGTTTACCAAAGGCATCAAGCGGTAAACTACTTTGCTAACATTCTCTGGTTGTATAGCGCCAGGGAAATACGCTGAGTGGCAAGCACGCTTTAAAGGAAACTTATGGATAACGATATCGACCGCAGTGACTTTCGAGCATTCCGCTATTCCAATTTTAATATCTACGATTTAGATGGTAGCTTTGAGTTTCTGGACAGAGATGAAGACGAAATGTTTGGTCACATCAATATCTTCGTAGGAGAGAACAATACTGGGAAAAGCCGTCTTATGAGAGAGATGGCTAAAATGGAAATACATCAAGTTAATCTACTCCGATTGGTAGATGAAAAAGGCAATAGTCTGAATAAACAGTCGCAAGGGGCTGTCGATTGTATTCAGAACGCTGTTAAGATTGCAGAGAATATTGGAGCACAGAGAATTATAGGTCAGGATGTTGATTTTCACAAAAGAAAATTTCTTGATTTATCTAATTTTGTCAGTACTGAGGTTGATAAATTTGAAGACTATAGGAGATTTTTTGATGAAATTGATATGGCTAGTGTTTCAAATATAGAAGATGTGAGAATTAATGACGATAATACTGTTATATTATTAGATTCAGGCTTAAGGGTAAATACATCGACGCGAAATGAGATGATGAATCTTTATGAATTCCTTCAAGTGTTGCCGAGAAAAGATGAGCTTCGTTTTTGCAACATATTTATTGGCACGTTGCGATCGTTGCGAGTTGTTAATTTGGAATATCATATTAGCTTAAAGCCTAAGAAAGCAGGGACTTCAAACCCAGAGCCTGAGTGGTCAAAGATAGATGTGTACGACGTTTTTGAGCGCATTTATCGGGATGAATATGGTTTTCCTAATGCTCCACAAACTCTCGTATTCACTGGTATGACTATTTACCGAGAACTCATCGACTATTTGCTGGGGCTACAAGAAAAACGAATCATAATCCAGAGATACCAGGAGTTTCTCTCCGAGCACTTTTTCGAAGGTAAAAGCATCGTCCTCATGCCTGCTATCGATAAGGGGTATGTACGCATCAAAATCGGCGACGAACAAGAGCGAGTCATTTCTGAACTCGGTGACGGTCTACAGACCGTGATAATCCTCACCTTCCTGCCCTTCGTCAAAAATGAGCAGCACGAGCGTGCTTATGTCTACATGGACGAACCCGAGATGTTCCTCCACCCAAGCATGCAGCGCAAGCTCCTTTATGCTCTATCCACCCTCAACTTCTGCACCTTCTTCATGACGACCCACTCCAACCATCTACTTGACATCACCATCGACCTGCCCGGAGTGGCCATCTTCAACTTTCAGAAGAGCGCCACAGAGACCTTTGAAGGCAACCCCAAAGTCATTGTTAAAAAGGTAGACAGCGATAGAAGTAGCTGCCTGGAGCTGCTCGGCGTCAGAAACTCCTCTGTGTTCCTGGCGAACTCCACAATATGGGTGGAAGGCATTACGGACCGCTGGTACCTCAAGAAGATGCTCGATTCCTACATCGAAAAGACAGGGAAGTATGCCTACAAAGAAGACATCCACTATGCCTTTGTAGAGTACGGCGGTGGGTGCATAACTCACTGGTCTTTTCTGGATGAGGGCATAGATACTGACGAAGACCCGCGCGAGCGTATCGAAGTGGAGTACCTGTGCAGCAAGGCCATGGTCATTGCGGACAACGATAACGCCGCTGACCCGGACAACCCAAAGGGCGAGAAAGCCAATCGCCAGATGCGCCTCAAAGCCCTTCTGGGCGACCGCTTCCGCCTGCTGGAAGGCAAAGAGATCGAGAACGCGCTGGATGAAGAAGTGATTCGGAAGACTATGGCGGAGCTGGATAAGCGCGACATAACCGACGTTCCCGCCATGGACCGCACCGTCTACAAAACGCAGGGGATAGGGGATTACATTATGAGCCTGCCCTGGAGCGGAGGACCGAAGAACAAATATGGAGCTAAAAGCGGGACGTTAAGCGAGTATTGGAAAATGAAGTTCTGCCGGAGCGCCTGCCAGCATATCAACTACGATAACCTACCCACGGATACTAAGCAAGTTATAGAGAGTATCTACAGCTTCATCGAGGCGCAGAACTCACATTGAGCATACCAATTCGGTATTTCCTCTATCGGTGAAATAGTCCTACAGCCCTCTTGAAGAGTCCTTGAAAGAAATTCAATGCTCCACCCTTAGAGGCATACTCTCCATAGAAAAGTTCACGGCCTGCTATTTTCCGAGTTGTATTTGTGGTCAGATTAAGTGCAAACAGATTCACATCTCCGCTGGCCCAGAAGACCGTATTAGTCCTGGCATGGAATACGGGGGAGCTGAAGCAATACGGAGATTTGGAGAGCACCCGAAACACACCCTTTTCTAAAATACTCAATTCATAGTTGTAATGGTTATTGACCGTACATAGAATTTTGCCATCGGGCATTGGGTAGGGAAATAGGACTCCATACTCAGGATCATCTATTCGTGTGATAGGCTCGATTTTGTATTTTTTGCTCTTTCTTAGTATTGCTAAACAGACACCCTGTTTTTCGCCATTCTCGATATTGATCAGTATGGATTCGTCCGGCCCGAAAAAGGTAGGGTAGGGAACCATAGTCAGCTTATTATGAGTCAAGCGAGAGACTTTATTGGTGCCGAAGTCATAGAGATAGATATCCGTTGTGCCAAACAATTGGCTTTCCGGTAGATAGCCTGAAAATACGATTTTTGTACCATCGGGAGAAAATCGTGCGTTGGAATCACCGCGCCTGGAATCTCTGGTTATATTTTTTATAGCGCCCGTGTCAAGATTGAGCATATATAAATGCGCAGGCTTTACAAAGCCGTGGGCATCATCGCCTAGCTCCCGTGAGCTGTAGAGAATGCTCTTTCCGTTGTTTGAGAAACGGGGATCAAAATCATCATATTTGGATACCATCCGATAGACGATTTTTTGCTTACTCAAATCATAGATACAGATATTCCTATGCAGGTCAGAAGAGGAATCTACAATCTCCGTAAAAACAATTCGATTTCCGTCTTTAGAAACATCTATTGTAACAATCATGGCTGAAGCCCAGAAGATAAGAAACTCTTCCTATTTTACCCCGCCACCCCGATTCCCTACTCCCCCAACGTATTGCCCAAGACCAGCGCTAAGAAGAGGCTGTGGAGGTGATTTTTCCCCTTCGGCAGCAAAGCTGCATTATAGTGCCGCTTCGCGGCCCGGAGGGAGACGAAAGGCCGATAGGCCGCTTCAAGGGGGAGGTCAAAAGGGAAGCTACTGGAACGTGACAAGCGCGATGCTACGGGCGGGCAGCTCTATGGATTGCTTCCCTTCGCGAATACGCTCAAAATTTGCGGATAGATAAAGGGGACGTAGCCCATCCGGATAGATCGACCGGCGAATGCGGCGGCTATAGGGAGCAAGGCCGGAGAGCGCGACTGTGCCCTTGCCGCCGCTGTTTACGAGAAGCAGGGTCAGCTCTCGCTCACGGGTCTGCCCTGCCAGCACGGAGATGGTTTCGCTCTCACTCTGGTGCCCTAGAATCGTGACACCTGGACCGAACGCGTTCGCTATCTTGCTAAGCACCTGACCGGCGAAGTAGAACTTACCGTTTCTATCAGCCAGCGGGTAGTTGTCCGAGTAGGTCCAGTAGTCCATAACTACCGCCTGAGAGTGATAGATGGTCTTCGCATACGCACGGGCTAATTGAAGCGCATTCTCCCAGGAGGCCCACACATCGCCGCCCTTCTGCCAGAGCTGCGGGTCGTGCCCGGCTTCCAGGCACCACACCGGGCGTTTGTACTTCTTGGCCAGCGCGGCTATCGCTTCGTAGTCCGCCTCATTTACAGTCAGAGCATCCCAGCTATGAAAGGCCAGCGGTCCCAGATACTTCGCGCACTCCGGGTCGGCGAGCTGTGGCTCGGTCCAGCGCACACAGTTCATCCCATTGGCTGTGTCGCCTGCTATCCATTTTGTCGGAAAGCCCGCTTTCTGAAACGCAGGCACAGCGCGTTTGATAAACGCCGCCATACGCGCGGGGCTGAAGTGAATATCTACCCCGTAGTCCGGCTCGTTGAAGCTGAAGTAGTCCACCCGTGCTCCGGCGGCTTTCGCCAGTCGTAGGAACTTGAGAAAGATGCCAATAGCATCATTCCATCGCGCTTCGGGGATGGAGGTCTTGCCTTCCACGGTGCCAGTTAGCCACTTCTCCGCCTCCCAGACACTCACGACGATAGGTACGTTCTCTCGGGTGAGCTGGCCCGCCAGTTGCAGCAGTTCCGTGGTCTTGGGGCGCTCGGAGTAGATACCGGGCTCAGGAGCGAACAGCTTGAGCGATAGACCTAATCGTGCATGGCGCGGTTTCATGACAATGCGAGTGCGTTGCTCCACCGGGTCGTTCGGCTCGCCGCCATTCGCCCGCCAGGACCCCATGAAGTTGCCGCCAAGGCCCACCATGGTCTGCCGCTGCTCTCTGGTGTTTATCTGGACATTCACCGTGCCGGTAGGAGTCAGCTGCGCGGCGAGCTCGACCAGCTCCTCTAGCTTTTTGGATTTCTCGAAGTTGTATACCCGCCAGCCACCTACCTCGATGGTCTGCTTCCCGAACGCCAGCCGAAGCGATGCCATGGCCTGCCCCGGCGCGTAGTCCTCGGCAGATTCGAACGGCACCACGATGCGTCGCCACTCCGCAGTCGCCTTCGCGCCCTGGGTCACGGACTTGGTCCACGGGTCTGTGCTCTTCTCAAACAGGAACTGCACCATGCCCGGTCCGCGCAGCCAGAAGACCCCTAAGAGCGCATCGCCTTTTTTGATCGGGAGCGTATTCGGCGTGGTGAGCTGCACGGCATTGGTATCGGCACCGGGTAGCGCGGGAACTTCGATGCGCTGACCCGCGCCGAATCGGTCGCCGCCCCCGAGCTTGGAGCGAGTGACTCCGGGCCGGTCCATGCCGCTCAGAGACCCGATAGCGTCTTCCTCATGGATTGCCTTTCCACTGCTGCTTTCCAGCGCGGAAACGTCACGGGCAATCACGTTCTTACCTGTTTTTAGAACCGCATCGTCCTCTTGCATCGTCGCTATCCCTTCTGCTCTCGGGTTGTCGGTGGCAGGTGCGCTTCAAAGAGTTCTACCGCGCGGGTATGGCACTGTGCCAGCGGTTCCCAGCCGGGCGGTCCGCTCTCCCACCAGGAGAGCGTCAGCGCAATCTTGAAACGATCTGTTGCCAGAGAGTACCGGGTGCCATCTAGACCCAGCCCCAATGGCTCCTGGAACGGAGAAAGCGGCACGCTCAAGTTATGGAACTCACTCGCCAGGGCCTCGGCTGGCTCGGTAGGCAGTTGCCCTTCGCTGCCGTATAGCAAGGGGGACGTGGTTGTCTGTGGATTTGTGGACCGGTCCCACACCACGCGCCGCACAAAGTAGCCATCCGGTTTCTGTACCAGCGCCCAGGTTGTGTAGACGCTGAAACTAGGAAACTGCCCGAGCTGGAAAACAACACGGTCCAGCCGACCCAGGCGGGTCAGCAGGGGGTAGCGCTCCGGTGCGCTCAGTGCCTCCAGAGCCTCGCGCTCCAGCGGCTTAGCGCGAGTGAGGTATCCGCGGGGAACAGGCATGCTTTCAGGATACCCCGATTTTGCACTCACCCTACCTCACCCCCACCCCTCCCTCTTCATGGGAAGGGGGCGGCGAAGGCAGCGAAGCTGCATTATAAGGCCGCTGCGCGGTGGGGAGAGGTAGAGTTATGCAAGCGTTACCCAGCGTACACTCGGTTGCGGCCTTCGGCTTTGGCGCGATAGAGCTGCTTATCGGCTCCGGCCACCAGCTCCTGAGCTGTCTGAACCTTGCGGTCGCTGCAGAGGCCGATACTCAGAGTCAGTCCGGTCAGGCCAGGGTGGATCTCGGTCCAGGGATAGTTTGCGATTCGCTCCCGAATCCGCTCCGCAATAGGGCGGGCTTTCTTGGCGCTGGTCTCCACCAGCACGATCAGGAACTCCTCACCGCCGTAGCGCCCAATGAGGTCCACGGAGCGGCAGTTATCGCGTAGCAGGCGCGCTACCGTGCGCAATACATCGTCGCCTACCTGGTGCGAGAAACGGTCGTTGATACTCTTAAAGTGATCCAGGTCTATCAATGCCACCGAAAGCTGATGCCCGAAGCGTCGGGCGCGGTCGAACTCCTGCCCAAGCTGGGCATCTAGCCAGCGGCGGTTCGCAATACCCGTGAGCCCATCTTCCCGCGCGAGCTGCTTCAGAATCTCGGTCTGCATCACCAGCTGTTGCAGCAGGTCCTCCTTCTCACGCTCGGCTATCTGGGCTGCTTCCAGGGCATGGGCCAGGCGGTCGTTTGCCTGGCGCTGCTCATCTACATCGCGCTGCATTTTCTGCACTTCGCTGCGGGTGATCAGCTCCCGAATCCGCTGACGCGCCTTCTGGTTGTAGACACGCTCGTGTTCTTCGTAGAACGCTTTGAAGTGCACCAGAGCGCAGGCCAGGTCGCCCTGCTTTTCATAGGCCGCCGAGAGTAGCTGATGCACCTGCCCGCTGTTCTCACCACTCCGGTCCAGGCAGGCACGTAGCGACGCAATCGCATCGCTGCCGCGGCCCTGGTTCAGCAGACTCCGACTCAGCGAGAGCGAGACCTCTATCTCCTGGTTCTGGTTGCCGTTAAGGCGGAATATCTCCAGAGCCTCGGTCAGAAACTCATCCGCCTTCGGGTAGAACTCCAGCGCCAGATAGGCACGCCCCAGATGGTAGAGCGTCGTGCCTTTGTCGTCGATATTGCCCGTACGCTCATCTAGCTCCAGGGCCCGGCGCAGGCAATCTATGGCCTCCTCATGCTCGCCCTGCTCCAGGCAGGTCTTACCCAGGCCCGCCAGCGCCGTGCTCTGGCACGCCAGGTCATCGGTCTCCATGACCAGCTCCAGGCTCTGCTGGAAGTAGCGCCTAGAATTGCTCAGCTCCCCGATTCGATAGAAGACCTCGCCGATATTCCCGGTGGCGTAGGCAGCGGCGTGGGCGCTGCCAATTTGCTCGGCCAACTCGTAGCTGCGGAACAGAGATTCCAGGGCATCCGCGAAGCGCAGCAGGTCCCGGTAGATAACCCCGATGTTATTGAGAGACTTGGCCTCGCCGCTGACATCGCCTAGAGAGCGGCGGATATGGAGGCACTTCTGCGAGAACTCTAAGGCCAGTACATGATCGCCGCGCCGCCCGTGCACAATGGCTAAGATATTGAGCGCATCCGCCTCACCGGCTCTATCGCCGAGGCTCTGGAAGAGCTGAAAGGCTTGCTGAAGCTGGTCTAAGCAGGCATCCGTGCCCCAAAGGATAAGGCGGCACTGGGCAATGAGATAGGTGCTCTGCGCGATTCCGGGCCGATAGTCGATACTGAGTGCGCTTTCGCGGGTCTGCGTGCATAGCTCAAGCGCCCGACGTGTGTCTTGATGCAACGTCCGGTACGCTTCTTCGTTTTGCGAGTCTATGGCGGCAGGCAGCATGAGCGCAGAGGCCATAGCACAATTATGGTCGAACCTGGTTTATTCCCTATGGTTTCCCTACGCCTAGAGCATCTGCAACCCGGTTGATATAGTTGAACCAGGAGGCTATAAGCGTCGTTTGCAGGATTTCTGTGTCTGTAAGCCCCGCATTTTTGAGATTATCTGTATCACTACTCGTCATTTTATGCGGGGTTTTTGTCAGTTTCTCTGTGAATTCCAGCATAGCGCGCTCTCGCTCCGATAAATCCGGCGCGGTCCGCCAGTCGTTGCGAATCGCATCCGCAAGGGATTCATCTAATGTTTCGGCACGTAGAAACTCTACGTGAGACTCCGTTCAGTAGAAGCAGCTATTGAGCGCTGAGACCGTGGCGGCGATTAATTCATGCTCCCGGCGGGATAGGGGGAGCTCTGGCTGCATGAGCCGTACCTGTGCCAGAAAGATAGGCTCCATGACCTGGGGCAGCAAGGAGTGGGAGAGCACAATAGACTCGCGCATGACCGATTCGGGCACACGCCCCGGCTCCGGTTTCTGCGTGTAGACCCCCGGCAGCAGCGGGCGAATCGCCATGAGCGCCTGCCGCACTTCATCGGAGTCCTGCGGCGATACCGTTTCAATCCAGGCCATTGGCTCTATACTTACTACTAGTCCGGCACTTTGGCAAGGTTCATGTCACTGAAGTGGAGCAGAAGTCCATCTGGAGACAGGGAAATGGACTCTTCGGAGTCCGCCGCAGTCTGCCGCGTGCCGCCCGGCATGAGAATACGTTTTTCGGTGAGGAGTATCTTTTCCCCATGCCGCTCCCAGCGGAACAGGTTGGTGCGATTGCCATAGATGGGGTCGGGGCGGGTCATGGCGCCTGTGCCATCTGCTTTGAAGACCACGCTGGAGCCGTCTGCCTGCTGCCAGGCCCCTAGAATCGCCTGGTTCGCACGCAGCACGATCGCCCCGGTCATCTGCTGATAGGCGGTGACTCCGGCCAGGATCACGACGCCGACCAATCCGAACGTGAGGACATAGCGTGTCTGCCGTGAGGAGAAGAACTTTGGCGGAGGGGCCATGTTCTTCCGATGCTCCTCCTGTGCTTTCTCTGCAGGAGTCTGTTGCTTTTTCTTGGGCGACTCTTCTTTAGTGGGGGCTTTCTGCTTCTGTTTTGGCTCTGGTGTAGGCTTCGCTTTTACTTCCGCTACCGGCTCCGTAGGCGCCGGTTCCTCGGGAGCAGGTTTCTCATGGACCGGCGGCTCCACTGGAGCCGTCGCCACCACAGGAGCTGGCTCTGCTAGAACAGGCGCCTCTTCCGGGACAACTTCTACCGGCGCAGGCTCCACCACGGCCTCTGGCTGGGCCGCAGCAGCGGACTCTGTTACCCACGCGCTGAATGGCGACGTGACCGGGATTTCGGCAAGCTCTGGTTCCGGGGCAGGCTCGGGGTCTAGCTCTTGCTCGGGTTCTGGCTCCGCCAGTATCACAGAAGGCGGCTCATCGATGACGGGCGCTTCTGCCTCAACTTCGGCCACCTCTATGGCAACCGGCTCCGCCTGTATCTCCAAAGGCTCTGTGGGTAGTGGCTCGGGTGTGGCTATTTCCAGCACCGGAATCTGTGGCACATCCACAGTCTGTTCAGGTTCTGGTTCCGGCTCGGTAAGCTCTTCCGGCTCAACTACCGGGGTAGCTGTTGGCGTTTCAAACACCAGCGGCGCCAGGGTGAACTCCTGCGCAGGCGGCTCAGCAATAGGAATCGTTACCGGTTCCGGCACTGTCTCTGGAACTGACAGTCTCGGCATCGTCGCTTCGGCTTGTGTCGGCTCCGGTTCTGGCTCCCATACAACCAGCTCTTCCAGCTCTGGCGCCTGAGGCTCCTCTACAGGAAGCTCTACTAGTTCGGGTAGGGGGGCTTCTACTACAGGAGCCTCTGCCTCTGCTGGCTCTGTCTCCCAAATGATAGACGATTCCGAAGCGAGCGTTTCCTCTGCCAACGGCTCAAGAAGTGGTGGATCTTCCGGCTCTGGCTCAAGCGTCTCCAGCTCTTGAAGTAGTCGCTCTTCTCCCGAAGGCTCCAGCGCCTCCGGCAAGGGAGTTTCCTCAACCTCATTTGGCGTATCCCAGATACTACTCACGGGCTCAGGAGTGACCGCTTCCTCAGCTATGGGCTCGAGAACAGTTACTTCTTCTGACTCCGGTTCTGGCTCCTGTACCAGAGGTTCCAGTATCTCAAGCACAGGAGCTTCCACTGCCTCTACTGGCGTATCCCAGATGCTAACAGGCTCAGGAACCTGTGCCTCTTCCTCCTCTAGCTCCTGTAGAGGAGATTCGAGTATTTCGGGCGAGGGGGCTTCCGCTGTTTCTGTGGGGGTATCCCAGATACTGGTGGACTCTGGTTCTGGTGCCACAGTTTCTGGTTCGGGCTCTCGCACGGCTTCGACCGGCGCGACTTCTGCTACCTCAAGAGCTGGCTCGGATTCTGGCTCCAGCGGGGGGAACTCTTCTAATAGCTGTTCGTCTGCAGCTGGCTCTTGAGGCTCTGGCTCCTCTACTATTGGATCAAGAACCAGTGGTTCTTCCGGCAGTGCTTCTGGCACCAGTTCCGGCACTACGGGTTCAGGCTCCGGTACGATCTCACGAACCGCTTCTACCGGGACGATTTCTACAGCCGCGATCTCTATAGCTGGCTCAGGTTCCGGTTCCGCAGGGGTGTACAGCGGGGGCGGGATTTCCGAGGTTGCGGGTGTGGGTTTTCTGAGTAGTGGCGCCGACTCCTCTACGGGTATGAAGCGCTGCCCAGGGCGAGTCGGTTCTGTGGGGGCAGGCTGGCGCGCGGGCTCCGTGGCAGGTAGGCGAGGGGGTGGCGCCGAGGGAGATTCTTTCAGGCGGGTTATCAGAAACGCCAGATACGGAATCTCGCCTGCTTTGACCGTGCGGCTGGTGGCTACGGCAAAAAGCTCGGTATCGGTTTGAACGATACCCGCATAGACCATTTCGGCCAGAGTCGCCATGTCCACCGGTGACAGCCTTGTGCCGTCCGGGTGAACTATCTGGTACTTGCCGACACTATCCATAGCGATTTCTGAGATTTTATCCTACGCGGAATTGTGGTGATAAAGTCCAAATTCCTTCAGGGCAGCTTTTACATCTGTTTCATGGCTCGCTCGTAGATATTTATCCCAACCGTGCTCCGAATAGATTGCCCTGGCTCCACCTTCATCGCCATAGAAGTTAATCCGGCCCACCCAGACTTTGTCAAAAGCCGGGGCTAGCTTTGCCGCCAATCGCTTTGGTGTGCAGGGTAGCAAGGGAGCCACACTCGCGCTTACTGTAATGCCTGCTTCTCTTAGCTGCTTTCCGGTCTCTATTCGCCGCGCTAGCGATGGAGCACGCGGCTCGAAGGCTTTTCGCACGACCTCAGAGTCTGTTGGAATGGATATACCCACACTCAGTGTACTCCCAAACGCCTTCAGTACATCTATATCTCGCACAATATGTGGCGAGCGAGTCTGAATGTGCACATGCCTGGGGTGTGCCAGGAGCAGAATCTCTAAAAGCTGTCGGGTCAGCCCCAGGCGTTTCTCTATGGGCTGATACGGGTCTGTGGCCGACCCCACGAAGATTTCTTTATCGAAGAGCTTAGGCAACTCTTTCAGCAGAGCGTCTGCCGCGTTGGTCTTGACTTCGACCCAATGGCCCCAATCATAGCGTTTTTTAGTATCATCAAATATGAATTTCTTTGCATAACAATAAGCACATCCGAAGGTGCAGCCGCGATAGGGGTTCAGGGAGAACTCGCCGGGAGAGCCGAAGCCGCGGGATTCGGTCGCCACGGACTTCACTTTTACCTCGGTTATCTGAGGGGCACCTTGCATGAAGTAAGTATATCAAACACACGTTTGTTTTTTGCTACTCCAGATCGTACTCGGGGCGAGGCGCGAACTCTTTCCAGCGCTCGCCTTTGCTGGTGTGGAGCGCGGTCAGTATGCCAAAGATTCGCTCTGCTTCAGCTGTGCTCTCGAACGCCTCACGGGGGATATACACCCCCTGCATACCGGAGCGCATAAAGATATCGCCCTCACAAAACTGGAAACGGCTCAGAGAAGACCAGGGTAGGTGACTGATACCCTCTGGTCGTCGCTCGATGAGGCCCTCACGAGTAATTACACTCTCTAGCTTCCGAACTCCACCGGAAGAAGCCAGTCGAGCCTGGATAAGAAGGTGAGTTAGCCCCAGAATAACCAGAGTCCACCCGGCGATGGCCAGAGGGATGCCCAGAACCACACCCAGCCAGTTTGGCACCCCCAATTTCGCACTGCTGGCGGCTCCCAGACCGATGCCCATAATGAGTCCCATAAAGAGGACGGGGGTCAGGTGCTCCCACTGGTGGAAAAGCGCCCACTTCTCACAGCGCCACATGGATACTTTTGTACTCTGATAGGGCAGCACAATAGCATTGTTGGCGGAAAATGCGGCAGGCTCTGAAGCTGCCAAAGGGGAGCCCTCTAACGCACTTGCCTTCTCCGCTCCCTTTTTTAGAAAATGGATGGTAATCAGGCCGCAGATACCGACCATTGCGACGATGATACGGAAGGCTAAAGACGCCAGTGCGGCTTTTGCATTCACCGGTGGGCTGCTGCGTAACGCCGCAATCAGGTTTGGCACCAGGATCATGGTCAAAAACACAGAGTTCCATGTCTCCCAGCTCGGTGTCTTCTTCATGCCTGTTAGTTGTTTAGTGTCTGCCGAAAACTCCTGCTTAGAAAAAATCCGTAAATTTTTACGGAAACCTATTGACGCGGGAAGAAACATGCCGTAAATTTTTACGGATATGAGAGATTCGGAAAGCCTAAGCCGCCGTGAGCGGCAGATTATGGAGATCGTGCACCAGCGTGGCCTGGCCAGCGTGCGCGAGATTACCGATGCCCTGCCGGACCCGCCCACAGAGGACTCTATCCGGGCGATTCTGCGGATTCTAGAGAGAAAAGGACTCCTGCTACGCCGGGATTTAGACGGCAAGCTAGCCTACGCGCCTGCTGAAACCCCGGACTCTGCCCGGCGCACTGCCCTGAAGCGCGTGCTGGAGACATTCTTTGGTGGCTCGCTCGAAGCCGCCGTCGCTACGTTTCTAACCGATGAAGAGGCGAGTGTCAGTCCAGATGAACTGGAGCGCCTGGCGGCTCGGGTGGCCGAGGCCCGCGAGAAGGAGAACGAGAAATGAGTGAGCTGCTGATTCGCCATGCGGTGCTGCTGGCGGTCGCTACATTGCTGAGTCTGCTGCTGCGCAATCGCTCCGCCTCACTGCGCCACGCGCTCTGGACCTCTACTCTCGGGTTGCTTCTGCTCCTGCCGTTGCTTCAGCGGGTCTCCATTCCTCTGCCACAGGCTCTCTCACAGTCGCTGCCGGTTCTAGGGGCAGAGTCGGAGCAGGAGAAGTCACGCGCCAATATTGTAGGCACGCCAGTGGCGCCAATAGGGACTGCCAGTGCGCCACAGGTTGCTGCGCCACGACCCTTTCCCTGGCTGATAGTCGCTATCGGTATCTATGCCGCCACGGCGCTGGTGCTTATCGCTCGGTGGGGAGTGGGGTGGGCGCTGGCCGCACGGCTGGCACGCCGCGCCACACCGCTCGGTGCCGCGCGAGGTGTGCCGGTGCTCGCTGCCGAGGGAGTGGGCCCGCTCACCTTCGGCTGGCCCAAAGGCGTGATTCTGGTACCGCATGAGCGATTCGCTCTAGAGAAACTTGTGTTGCGCCACGAGGTTGCCCATGTGAAGCGCGCCGACTTTCTCTGGCAGGGTATCGGGGCACTCGCCTGCGCCCTGTGGTGGTTCTCGCCGCTTGTCTGGTTCGCCGCCCGCCAGCTCCGCCGTGAGGCGGAGCGTGCCTGCGACGATTACGTTCTCAACCAGGGGGTAAGCGCCCCCGATTATGCTGACTGCCTTCTGGAGGTTGCCGCTATGAAACCACTCTCGCTACCGTTCGCCGCTTCTCTGGTACAGGGGGAGCTTGCCGCCCGTGTAACCGCTCTGTTGGCGGTGGGAAAAGACCGCCGTCCTGCCGCGCCCCTGGCCGTTCTTGGCCTCACCGCGCTGCTAGTCCCCATCGGGCTAACACTCACTCGCCCTGTGTCCGCCGATGTCCCTCAGGCACCGAAAGTCGTGCCTATGGTGGTGGCTCCGAAGCCTGTGACTCGTGCGGTTCGGGTAAAGACTGTCGCTCCGAAACTCCTCTCTCCGGCGAAGCTAGTCGCGCCAAACATAGTCGCTCCTAAGCTGGCCGCGCCGAAACTGGCTACTCCCAGAGTCGCTCCGCCGACTGTAGCTCCGAAGCCAGCACCGGTTGTGATTAGCCCCGATGGAATCGTGGCTGCACCTGTCCCACGCATCGTAGACCCGGTCATCGCTCCCAATGGGCTCGTTGGGCCTGCGCCGAAAGCAGACCCCACCATTGCCCCAGATGGTCGGGTAATAGCCCCTCAGCCGAAAGCGGATCCGACCATTGCGCCCGATGGCCGGGTAGCACCGGAACCGAAAGCCGACCCCGTGATAGCGCCACGCATCGATCCCACAGGTCGCGTGTTCGACCCGGTTGCCCCAAAGCCCGCTGTGGTCGCTCCCAATGGCGTCGCGCCGCAGGCAGTAGACGCCGTCAAGCCGCCGGTCAAAGTGCGAGACAATGAGATTATCGCGTCTCGGTCTCTGGCTGGAAAGCGTATCGTGCTGGATCCTGGTCATGGAGGAACCCAGCCCGGCGCCATCTACGACCCGAATATAGAGACCGATGCGAAGGGAGTGCCGATTCTTAAAGACCTGCCTATCATCGGCAGGCTGTTCGTGGGCGAAAGAACCATGGAGAAAGACCTCTGCTACGCTATCGCGATGAACGCGGCCCAGCGGCTACGTGCCGAAGGTGCCATCGTCACCCTCACCCGAGACAGTGATACCGACCCGGCTCTGACCAAGCGCGCCGAGCTGTCCGCCGGTCAGGATCTCTATCTCAGTATCCATATCGACTCCGGGGAACCCCGCGTTTCGGTTGCCGATAAGAACGCGTTTCGAGTCGCGGTCTGGTACCACAGCGGCGCGGAGCAAGCCTCCGAGGCAAAAGAACCGTCCCAGAAGCTCGCCGCCAGTATCGTGAACACCCTGGTACTGTCAGAGTTCAGTACCCAGCGGCTAAACGAGAACAACCGGGCAGTTTTGCCGGGGTATACAGGGATCGTTGCCCCAGATGGCAAGGTCTACGGCAGCGGATTCGCAGTCTTGCGCAATGCGAAGTGCCCCGCGTTCTTAATCGACCTCGGCAGCATGAGTGTGCGCAACGATGTCGCCCAACTGCGGCAGAGCGCGTTTCAGAACAAGCTGGCACAGGGTATTGTAGAAGGCGCTAAAGCGATTTTATAGTAATACGCTCATATAAATTCGGCAAAATGGTGGTATTCTGCAACTCAGGGGAGGAGTACCACCATGCGTCGCACTTTTTTCAAAGAAGAAGAGGCTACCGCGCGTCTTACTCCAGCCCCACAAGGGGCTTCCGGATCCTCTATAGAGCAGCTTCCCGCACAGGAAGCTCCCCAAAAGGCAACAAAAAAGCCAGCAATTAGGCATCGGGAGAAATCCTCGCCGCTAAAAGCTCGGCTACTCAAGGGCGGAATTATCACGTTTGCCAGCCTGGGGATTGCCAGTCTGGTTTTACCACCACTCTTAGGAGTTCCTTTAGATACCCTGGCGCAGAGTGTCAACCTGAAAGCGGCCTACTCCGGCACCAATATGACCCAGGTGCGCGTGAATGCGGCCATGAAGCTGGGCAACCTGGGAGCCGCCACAGACGCTCTGCTGACACTGACTCCTGGTACTACCGAGGCCACCGAACTTACTATCGCTCTCTTTCCCCGGCTGCTGGATGCACAGGAGTATGACCGTGCCGCTCAAGTACTGCGCTACTTGCAACTGTATACCAATACACCTCCCGGCGCTGTGGCAGCCCTGGCAGAAAATACATCCGCAATCAGTCCCTACGAGCTGGGCAAGCGCATGGAGGCAGGCCTGGGGCTGGAAAAGGCGTTGGTACAGATAGGCAAAGAGCCGAACCTGTCTGCTTTGCGGTCGGAGCTGTTGCCGCCTCTGTTTTCTGCCGCAGCCACAAAAGAGCTTCCTGTGTTGGAAAAAGTGGCGCCTACTCTGCAGGGAGAAGAACAATACCATGCAGTCCTGGCTATTGTGGGACCGTATATTCAGGCGAAAGACTGGAATACAGCCTGGCGCTGGGCTTCTTCTCTCTCTGCTCCATTTCTGGCAAGGGGAGAGGGGCATGTGTTGGAGCAGCTGGCTCGGTTAGACGGTAAGGAAGCGCTTCGACGTCTGCTAGAGCTCCAAAACGCCACGGAGTTTCCTGGGATATTGGATGCGTCTCTGAAAACCTTGAGGCAATATCATGCACCGGAGGCAAAGCTGCTCGCAGAGCAACTTAAGCCCTCCGTTCTTCGGGACCAGGTGATTCGACTCCTATTGATTGAATATAGCTTTGGAATAAAGCCGTATTCTCCGCAAGAAATCATCAGTTTGCTAGACTTGCAGACCGATCCAGCTGTTAAAGCCTGGACCCTGTCGCAATCTGGTTCGATAGAGAACAATCTGGAAAAGGGTGCGCAAACAGAGTTTGTGCGAAACGTGCTCACGCCCAGGTTTACGGCACTGGCACAGCAGTACCCCCGTCTGATGCCACTTCACGATGAGTTCCTTACCTACTACTCCAGTAAGAAGCTACCCAAGCCTTCGCTTATAGAGAAGCTACGTAGCGAGAACTTCCAGTTTGCGAACCCCACAGATGCCGACAAGCTGACTGGCTTGCGGGGCTGAGAGAGGAAAATCGCTATGCGCCGCGCGTTTCTCAACGAAGGAAACAAAGAAGAGGGTTCAACGAACTATAAACCCTCGGAATCATCGGAGGAGCAGCTTCCGGAGCAGGCGGCGACTCAGAAGAAGGTTCCAAAAGCGACAGCACCACATAGTGAGAAAGGCTCTCCCCTGAAAGGTAAGCTACTGAGGGGAGCGCTTATTACGTTTGGCACCTTAGGAATAGCCAGTCTATTGGTACCGGTTTTAGTAGGTGTACCTCTGGGGGATCTTCTACAGAGCAGCAATCTATCCTCTGCCTATTCCGGATCAAGCCTGGCTTCATTGCGTATCTCTGGAGCGCTGCAATTGGGGAATCTCCCCGCTGCCACGGAGGCTCTCTTATCACTCCCCAACGATAGCGTGGAGTTTGGGGAGCATGTAGAGACCGTGTTCAACCGGCTTCTGGAGGCAAAGGAGTATGAGCGCGCCGCACAGGTCTTGCGTTATACCCGCACCGAAAAAGATGCGGAAAAATCTGGAGCGCCCCTTCCCACTATCTTTGATTTTCTTTCGGTACAGGCCCCCGTGCGAGGGATGCAATCCAGCTCAAAATCCATGGTTCCCAGCGATATAGGGATCCATATGGGAAAGAATCAGAGCCTGGAAAAATCTCTGGAGCAGCTCTCTCAGGAACCGAATCTGAAAGCGTTGCGTCCGCAGCTGATTTCGCACGTGCTCTACGCGGCGACACCCAGGGAACTTCCGAGCCTGGAGAAGCTGGCTCCAACCCTAAAAGGCTGGGAGCAAGGCACGGCTATGATGGTCATCGCCTATAACTATATTAAGGCCGAAGACTGGGAAGCTGCCATGCGCTGGACCAAAGCCATGCCCGCTGAGTATCAGCGATTAGGCAATGCCTATGTAAGCGGTGAGCTGGCTCGTGTAGACCCGAAGCCGGCTATCGAGCATCTACTGGCCCAGCCACAGGATACGCTTCAGTTTAAAACCGAGCTTATTTCCGTTTTGCAGGCGATAGCCTATGTCGATCCAAAGCAGATTGAAACACTTCTGCCGCAGCTCAAATCGCCCCAATTGCGGGAACTGACGATAGGTTTTTTTCTGACGCAAACGACGATGCACTATTCGCCAAACCCTAAGAAGGTTTTCTGGCTGATAGATAAGCAGAAGGATCCGGCGATAAAAGCCTGGACTCTCGTTCGGTATTTATTATCGTGGGCTCAGTTTATTCCAGGAACGGCGAAGCATGAGTATATTCTGAAAGAGGTAATCCCCCGAATGACCGCGCTCGCCCGCCAGAATCCGAAGCTTATACCTCTGCATGACCAGCTACTGAGGTATCAAATAAGTCGAAATTCTCCTCCCAAACAGTATGTAGGGCGCTATATCAGCTTGATGCTGGATCCAACCACGAAAGCTAGCTTGAAGAAAGAGTGGGATAAAGGCAAGATTCCTACCATGACTCCGGAATCAGTAAAGGTCTTAGTTCAAGCAGGCAATACCGGTTTCGATCTGAAGAACCCGGCGGATGCGGGTAAACTCACAGGCTTGCGAGATTAAACCAGAAAAAGAGTAATTCTATGCGCCGCATGTTCCTCAAAGAAGAAGAATTACCGACACGGATGACTCCGGTGCCTCAAGGAGCCACGGAGGTAATAACGGAATCCCATGCGGTGCATAAAGCAGTTCCTCGGAAGCACAGAGAGAAAGATTCGCCGCTGAAGGGTAAGTTGCTCCAGGCGGGAATCCTCATTTTTGCCAGCCTGGGCATTTTTAGCTTACTTTTGCCAGCATTTACGGGAGTTAAACTGACGGACTTAAACCCGGCAGAAACCTACTCCCTGGCGAATTTTTCGTATCTCAGAGGCACAGAGGCATTAGGCAAAGGTGATCTGGTTACAGCCACCAATGTCTTTCTGACCATGCCGACTAAGGATGCAAAAACAAAAGAGTTCTACGCGGAGCTTTTCCCTAAACTCCTGGAGGCAAAAGAATATGAGCGCGTTGCACAGATCATGCGCCATGCGAAGAGGCAGGGGGCTAGCGTTTTCTTTTTTCCCAATTATAAATTCGATCCGCAACCGCTGAGCGTGGGAGCACTAAGCAGTGACATGAAAGAGTGCTTAGGGGTGGAGAGATCTCTGGAGCTGATTGACCATAGCCCGAATCTGACTGCGATCCGCCCGGCATTGTTGCCCGCTTTGTTCCAGGGGGCTACTCCTAAAGAGCTGGTTCTACTGGAAAAACTAACCCTCATGCTCCCGGAGGGTGAGCGATTCGGCGCAGTGGTGACCATAATCGATGCCCATGCTCAGGCGAAAAACTGGGATGCCGCATGGCGCTGGATAGCGGAAATCCCCGCAGAGCAGCGGCGTGTCTTTACAGAAAACTATGTACTGAGTCAGATGGCGCAGGCAGAGCCTCAAGAAGCGATTCGCCGATTGCAAACCTGGCACAACACTCCCGAGTTCCTGAGCCGATTCACCACTGTGTTTACCGGTATCGCCCAGTCCCATCCCAGCGAAGCGCTGCCACTTCTTTCTCAGCTAAGCACTCCCCAGTTGCGAGATCAGGCTATCGGGATTCTGCTGGAGGCACAGACCAGGGCACAGCCGCCGCTAAAGACCGAGGAGATAGCCGGACTGCTGGACCGGCAAGCCGACCCGGCTATGAAAGCTATCACTCTGGTGAGGTATCTTCGGCCGTATAAGGACGCCGAGCACGAGTTCATTCTCAACGTACAGGTTCCTCGGCTCACAGCCCTGGCCCGCCAGTATCCGAAGCTGGTTCCTCTGTACGATGACTTTCTGCTGGATAGGATGTTGTCAAACTGTCCTCAGGATTTGCACGGACGATACATTGCGCAGCTAATGGACCCGGCCAACAAGAAGTTAGCGAAAGGCAATATTGTGAATCTTATTTTTCGTCCTCAATCAGCTCGTCTGGGAAAAGCCGCGAAGGCTCGCTTTAGCCTGGTGGAGCCCATAGATGCCGAAAAATTGACAGGTTTGCGTGACTGAGCCGGAAACAAGAAGCACTAGGAGTACCATCATGCGCCGTACATTTCTCAAAGAAGAATCACCCACTCGCCTGACCCCGGTTCCCCAGGGAACGGCTGAGGTGGCGCCAGAGCGACAGTCCGTGCAGGAGGCGCCGCAAAGAGCGGGAGCCAGAAAAGCTGCTCCCACGCACCGGGAGAAAGACTCGCCTCTAAAGGGCAGGCTGCTCAAAGGTAGCCTTGTGATCTTCGGTGGCCTCGGCGTACTCAGCCTCCTTATGCCCCTGCTAACCGGCGTCTCTGTCAACGAGGCTATGCAGAACTCGAGCGTGAAGGCTGCCTACACCGGGTCCTATCTGAACTATACACGTGCCTCTGCCTCACTGAAGCTCGGGAACCTCGGCGCTACCACGGATGCGCTCCTTACCCTCCCGAAAGAGAGCGCCGAATCTCGGGAGATTGCGCTCGCGCTTTTCCCCCGATTGTTAGATGCCAGAGAGTACGGGCGTGCCGCGCAGGTTCTGAGCTATCTGTATGCAGAGAAACCACGCTCCTCGGATACTCTTCCGGTTAGCCTGCAGGCAAGCAATGGCGCCCCTTCGGCACTCACCGCGGGCGAGCTCGGAACTCGCATGGCTACGGATATCGGGCTGGAGAAGGCCATGACACTGCTGGCTCAGGACTCCAATCTCTCCAGTATGCGTGAGACACTCCTAGCTCCCATCTTTCTGGGGGCAGCGCAAAAAGAGCTACCTGCTCTGGAAAAACTGGCGCCCACACTGCATCCAAAAGAGCGTGGCATTGC
This sequence comes from Armatimonas sp., assembly GCA_049840835.1. Taxonomy (GTDB): domain Bacteria; phylum Armatimonadota; class Armatimonadia; order Armatimonadales; family Armatimonadaceae; genus JANLTX01. The sequence continues at coordinate 1,021,210 of JASGJG010000003.1, forward strand.
CGCCGATGTCATTCAGATCACTTATCTCAATGCGAAGAACTGGGAGGGCGCCTGGCATTCTACTGGCCTGTTTGCTCCCGGTTCACAGCAACAGCGGGCAAAGCAGCTTGTACTGACAGAGGTAGCGAAAGTGGAGCCCAAAGAAGCCCTGAAGCGCCTGGAAGCACTGCGAAGCAGCTCGGAGTTTGCGCAGTACCAGCAGGGAGTCTTCGAGGGGCTGGCAGGTTACCATCCCGTAGAGGCACTGCAGTTTATTCAGCAGCTAGACTCGCCCTATCTGCGTGACCAGGCTATCGGCATCCTACTTGCTCGCCAGACGACGATAGTGGAAATGCTCCCCGCAGACCAGATCCTGGCGCTGCTGGATGCTCAGACAGATCCCACAGTAAAGGCGCAGACTCTGGTGCAGGTGAACCTGGCTGCCAATCAGGCGAAGAACATAACCCCAGAGGAGTTTTTGCGGAAGGAAATCGCGCCCCGGCTCAACGCGCTGGCCCGCAAGAACCCGACTCTGGTACCTCTGAATGACCAGTTTATGCTGGAGTGTATTGCCAGGAACTCCATCAAGGAGCTGCAGGCTGGCTATCTCTCTCAGATGCTAGATCCGGCGACTCAGGCCACGGCAAAGAAAGATCTGGAATCGGGTGAGTTTGCCAAAAAAGTACAGTTCGGGACCCAGAGGGATATCTTAACAAAGGCTCGAAACTCGAGATTCAGTTTTTCCAAAAGTCAGAGCGGAAAGTGATCTAGGAGCCGAGCTATGCCCCGCACCGTGGTACAGAACGAAGAAACGCCTATTCGCCTGACTCCTTTGCCTCAGGGAGCCATGGAATCGGCGGTGGAGCAGATTCCCGTGCAGGCAGCTCCGGCACATCGCGAAAAGGGGACTCCTCTTAAGAGTAAGCTGCTCAAAGGCGGAATTATCACGTTTGCTGGCCTGGGCATCGCAGGGATTCTGCTGCCCGCGCTGGTGGGCGTTCCTCTGGATACTCTGCTACAGAGCATCAGCGTGAAGAGCGCCTACTCTAGCACGAACATCAACTATCTGCGGGGCAACGCTGCCCTGAAAATGGGGAATCTAGAGGCTGCTGGCACCGCTCTGCGGGCGCTTCCTAAGGAAAGCGCGGAAGCCAGAGAGATCTATGGTCCGCTGTTCGAGAAGCTGTTGGCAGAAAAAGAGTATGGCCAGGCCGCCGTGCTCCTACGCCATTTTGGAACCGAGCAGAAACCCATAGAGGTTGCCTTTCCGGTGGATACCTACAATGTAGCGTCCAGGTCGCTCAATGCAGGAGGGCTGAGCGGGCACATGATCACGAATCTTGGGCTGCAGAAATCCATGGAGCTGGTGGGGCAGACTCCCAGTCTGATGGCCATTCGCTCAGAGCTACTGCCTGCCCTGTTTCTGGCCGCCGCACCGAAAGAGCTGTCCACCCTGGAGAAGTTAGTGCCTACACTACAAGGGCAGGAGCGAGATGCACTGCTCGGAGTCCTTATCTACACTCACTACCAGGCAAAAAACTGGGAGGTTGCTCTGCACGAGACCGAGCTACTCTCCCCAGGGATTAAGGTCAGAGGCGAGTGTTTTGTACTGAATGGTATGGCGCTGAGTCACCCGCAGGAAGCAGTGCAGCGCATGATGGCGAGTCAGAGCTCACCAGGGTTTCTGAAGCGCTTCGTTACTGTTTTTTCTGCTCTAGCGAACAACCATAGGAAAGAGGCAACGCAGCTACAATCACAGCTAGACTCCCCTCTGTTGAAGGACCTAGCTACGGGTTTTATGGTTTCCACCAGCGGAGTCGTACGAGAGCCTGAGGCAGAGAAGAAGGCCATAGAGCAGTTAGACAGCCAAACAAATGCGGCGATTAAAGCCTGGACCCTGGCCCAGATAAACGCCGAGCAGGAGTTTACGCAAAAACAGATCCTTCCCCGGTTCGCTGCACTGGTGCATGAGCATCCGGAGCTAGCGGCCAAATACGATTACTTTTTGATTCGTAAGATGGTGGGGACTGCCTCCAAGGAACTCCAGGGGCAATATCTGGCCCTGATGTTGGACCCGGCAACGAAAGCCGCTGTCAGAAAGGACTGGGAGGCTGGCAAAATTCTGGCAAAGCTCCTCCCTACGGATCGGGTCTTAGACGACCTGCTGAATTCCCTTGCCCCGCCAGGAGGCGGACAGTAATGCCCCACACTTTCGTACAAAAGGAAGAAACTCCGGCTCGCTACTCTGCTCCGCCCCTTGAGGAAGAGGAGAAAGAGCAGGAGCAAAAAGGGCTGCCTGTCCAAAAGGCGAAAAGGGGCAAAAAAGGCAGCGGTAGGGCACTGCGCGTTAGTATTATTTTTTTTAGCGCGCTGGGGCTACTTACACTACTAGTGCCCACTCTTACCGGCGTTCCTTTAAGCAAAATCGATTTCAGTGGCGCCAGTATGAAGGCCAATATAAGTTATCTCGTTGGTTCGGCAGCGCTAAAAACGGGTAATCTCCCTACCGCTACAGATGCCTTAATGGGGCTTCCTCCAGATAATTCGCAGTATCAAGTATTTGCTCAGAACTTGTTTTACGAAGTCTTGCGTAACGGGGACTACGAGCGCGCCGCTCAGGTTTTGCGCCACTTACAATCTGAACCGAGGGAATCAAGTTCTAAGTTGAGTTCACCCTCTCTCTTTGATTTTCTGGTCACCAACGGCTCACTGGACCCCGGTGAGTTAGGGAGAAGGATGGGAGAGAAGGAGAGCCTGGAGCGATCTATGGAGTTGCTCGCACAATCGCCGAACCTGCGCGCTCTGCGTCCCCAGATACTGTCTCATATATTCATCACGACGGCTAATCCGCAGGCGCTGGAGAGACTGCTCCCAACACTACAGGCAAACGAGCGCCCCAGAGCAATAGCTGCTCTTGTCTACAACTACGCTCAGAAAAAAGACTGGTCTTCTGCCTGGCACTGGGTAGACGCCTTGCCACAGGAGCATCAGCGCGTAGGGCGCACCTTCGTGATGGGCGAGCTGGCGCAGCATAACCCGCAGGAAGCGATCCGACTCCTCTTAGCTCAGCCGGAAAATACCACCGATTTCCGAGCGCAGCTGGATACAATCCTTCGGGCCATGGCATTAACGCACATGGAGCAGATAAGGCCATTGATAGGGCGTCTCCATTCCCCTCAGCTGCATGATATGGCGATAGGGGCATTTCTTGCCCAGATGACAACCATATCGCAGCAGTCCTCTGAATCGGTTCTGGAGCTGCTGGATAAACAGACCGACCCGGCCATTAAAGCCTGGACTCTCGTTCGGCTAGCGTCGCGAGCGCACCTGGTAAAGACTGGCAACTTGAAAGAATCTTTTGTAGAAGAGCTAGTTCCTCGGTTTACCATGCTGGCTCGCCAGAATCCGGCACTGATACCCCTGCACGATGAATTTATTATCGAGCGTATGGGCATCAGTTCCTCCAAAGAGGTTCAGAGGCGCTATCTAACTATGCTTCTAAATCCCGCTACCAGGGCTGAACTCACAGCAGACTGGGAATCGGGCCAGTTGAAAGTGAAGTATCCGGCCCGGATTACGCTCCTAAGCAAGGTGCGCGATACGGAATTCAACATCATAGAGCCACAAGATGCCGCCAGGTTAACGGGAATGCGTGACTGAGATGGGAGGGATGGTATGCGCCGCAATGTAGCACAGGAAGAAGAGAGCCTGGTTCCTTCCTCTGTGTCGCCCGTTACAGAAGAGCAAGAGCCACAGGTGGCAAGCACTCCGGAGACCGCTAAGAAAGCGAAGGGATCTGGGGGTGGCGGCAAGGTGTTGCGTGGCGGCATCGTTCTCTTCGGCGGTCTGGGGCTCTTCGCATTTCTGGTGCCTACCATTACTGGTGTACCCCTGGGCGAGTGGCTGCAGGGAGCCAATTTCAAAGCCGCTTATAGTGGAGAGAACCTGAGCTATATGAGTGGCTCAGCGGCGCTGAAGATAGGCAATCTGGCAGGGGCGACCGATACTCTGCTGAAGCTGCCACCACAGAGCGCCGAGGCCGATGAATTAGCAGTAAATCTCTTTCCCCGGCTGGTGACCGCTGGAGACTACACTCGCGCCGTTATTGTCTGCAAGCATGTCCTTCCTGAGTCCGTGCTGAAATACACAGCAGCTCCACCATCGCAATCGGCTATGACCCCTGGGATGCTCGGCATAGTTAAGGAGACAAAAATCAGCACCACCGTGAACCTGCGTGAGATCAGCAGACAGCTTATCGGAACTCTGGGGCTAGAGCAGGCGCTGGTTCGAGTCGCACAAGATCCGGAAATGAACGCGCTACACGATCTTATGATCCCCTCCCTCTTTTCTGTCATTGCCGCGCAGGGGAGTACAGAGCCTGCTCAGCGGGCAGTAGCAAAAGATGTCACCGGGAAGGCCGCCCCACCCGTAGCTGAGACGATTGCTATGCTGGAGAAGCTGGTGCCCACTCTGAAAGGTCAGAGCCAGATCGAGGCGATAAAAACCATCGTGCAGATACACAGTAACCTCAATCAACTGGAACCTGCCTGGAAATGGAGCCTGAAACTTCCGGGGGATGATCGGTTTTTACAGCTCCATATCCTTCTACAGGAGATTATTGATTCCAGCACAAAGGCTGCCAGCACGGACCCACGGCTTGTCCTGCGTTTGCTGCAAGACCTGGGAGCAGGAGAGCAGGCGGATAACGTACGATCTCGGGGGATGTGGATAATTGCTAACAGGCTGCCCACAGAGATTCCTCACTTGCTGGCGAGCATCAAAACGCCCCTGCATCATGACATGGCTATCCGAGGCATAATCCTGGCGCGGCCCGCCAAAACAAAAGAGGGGTTGCCTCTGCTGGACCAGATGGTAACGCCTGCCGCAAAAGCCGCCACGCTCACTCCGTTAGCGACGTGGGCTGCATTGCCCATTGCAATTCAGGAGCTTGTTCCTCGTTTCACCGCCATAGCTCGTAAGAACCGGGAGCTTATCAAAGCTCACGACGATCTACTGCGCTACTTGATTGTAAAGAGCAACGACCATGCGGCCGAGGAGCACCTATTGAACCAGATGTTGGACCCCGCCACAAAGTCTGCGGCCCGAAGCGAGTGGGCCGCTGGGAAACTGACAGATGCGACCCTTCCCTGGGAAAGAACAACAATAACGATTCGAAAGAAGACTTCCACTCAGTAGATTTGTTAGGAGTGTCCCATGCGTAACCGTTTTATCGTAGAAGAAGAATCGACCACCCGTGTGCCGGTGACCACGCCGGAGCAAGAGAAGTCGCAGCAGGCCGCAAAGGCGCCCCGTAAGGAAATAGAGAAGACAGAGAAGAAGGCGAAGTCGGCGGGGAAACCAGCGACCTCCGCTCGTCAGTCTCCGGGGAAAGGCCGTATGCTCCGTGGGGGCATTCTCTTTTTTAGTGGTCTCGGGCTTTTTGCGCTTATAGTGCCGCCTCTGACCGGTCTGCCCTTGAGCGAATGGCTTCAGGGCGCGAACTTCAAAGCCGCCTATAGCGGGGCGAATCTGAGCTACATGAGTGGCACGGCGGCGCTGAAACTGGGTAACCTGGCAGGAACGACAGATGCCCTGTTGAAGCTGTCACCAGAGAGCACCGAGGCGGAAGATTTAGCTGTGGCGCTCTTTCCCCGCCTGCTGGATGCAGGAGACTACACACGGGCGCTTCAGGTCTGTACGCATATGCTGCCGGAGCCATTGCTGAAGGGCATGGTATTCCCCAATCCCTCTTCTACAGAGTACTCCAATATGATTGCGCAGTCGCGCATCGGCCCTACCGTGAGCCTGACAGCGCTTGGCAAGAGTATGGCGGAAAAGCTGGGGCCAAAGGAAGCCCTGGCGCGTATTGCCAGCACCCCGGAGCTGAACGCGCAGCGGGAGCTTCTCATTCCCACGCTCTTTTCTGCCATTACATCGCAGACCGTTACTGTGGTGAACGCGAACAACATCGCGGTAGGGGCCAGGCCGGTAAACGGAAACATTGAGCTCCTGAAGGGTCTGGTGCCCACTTTAAGCGGCATGAGCCAGACCGCAGCGATCAAGTCTCTGGTGACTCTCTATATGCAGGATCAAAAATTGGGGCCTGCCTGGGAGTGGGCCCTGAAGCTGCCCGTGGACCAGCGTGAGGGGCAGCAGTCTGGCATGATGCAGCAGCTGGCCGTGAAGGAACCGAAGCTGGCGCTGGAGCTACTGGAGACTCTGGGAACCGGAGCGCAGGCAGATGCCATTCGTATGTCGGCTATGTGGGGCATCGTCAACGCTTTACCCACCGAGGCGCCGCGTCTTCTGGAGAGTATAAAGACTCCCTTGCAGCGCGATATGGCGCTAAACAACATGATACTGGCTCCCGGTATCAAAGAGAAAATCCCACTGCTGAATCAGATAACCTCGCCGGGTCAGAAAATGGAAACACTGATCAGCCTCATGAAAGCCACCACCGCTCCCGAGGAACTGCAGCCACTTCTGCTTCTCCTGACCGAAGTAGCACATCAGAACCCCACGCTCGTTGCCCGGCATGATAGTGCCCTGAAAGAGCTGGCGGCCCAGACTAAAGCACGGACCGAGCAAGAGGGATACTTGAACCTCATGCTAGACCCGAAAGCAAAAGCCGCAGCCCAGCAACTTCTAAAAGATGGGAAACTCACTCCTGCTCCGGTCGGTGGTGGAGGAGCGATTATGCGACCTGCCCCCCCGCGATAGAGCGCGCAGATTCCATAGATTCCTCACGGAATACTTCGGATAGATCGTCTCTACGTTGACCCAGATCACTTAAGGACTATATCCATGAAGCTAGTGCATCGGCTGAGCCAGATCGTGGCAGTGGTTGTCTGTGCCCTTTTGCCATTGGCGGCGAGCGCTCTGGGGGATAGTGAGTTGACCTTCGGAAGCCCTGCCCCCGAATTTAAAGCGACGATGCTACGGGGCGGGCAGGTCGCGAGCCTTGCCCGAGGTCAGATCTATGTTATCGAGTTCGGAGGTACTCGCTGCGTTCCCTGTATCAAGTTCATTCCTAAGATGAACGCGCTACAGAAACGCTATCCGGGCGTTACTTTTATCAGCGTCTTTTGCGAAAGTCCAGATGCCGTCAAGCCATTTTTAAAAGGCCCCGGAAAAGCCATGGAGGTGCGTATCGCGCTAGATACCGCCTCTGGCCATATGCAAAAGAATTGGATGAACGCATCCGGACTGCTGAGCATCCCACAGGCGTTTATCGTCGATAAATCGGGAAATCTGGCATGGTTCGGGAGCCCTGATCAGGAATCCTTTGCAGAAACGCTCGGGAAAGTCGTGAATGGCACCTATGATAACCAGTTGGATCAGATGCGCATGGAGCTCCAGCGAAAACTGGGGGAAGAGAACCAGAAATCCTTTGAATGGATTGAGAAGGTAAACGAGGTTGTCCGGCGCGCCTATGCCTGCAAGACGCCTGAGGAGTCCATCGCGCTGCTCGATTCGTCTCTGCCGAACTTTGTGGGAGCGCCAGAGCACATCGTACTTTCTACTCTGAAACTGGATTTTTTCAAGAAGCTGCCGCAATCCCGAGAACGAGCGTATCAGCAGGCTCTGTCCTTAGCAGTGGAAGCGGTCAACCAGCGCAATCCGAACTACTATGTTGATGCTACCGAGGCGATGCTTTCGCACTTCGAATCCGCGCTGCCGGAAAACAAAGATCGTCGGCTGGTCGATCTGGCATTAGCCGTTCTCCTCAATGAGAGCGCACCAACAAATCACATCAAACTCGATGCCGACGCGGAAGCCAGCTACCAGGTCAACCGGCTCGCTGCTATCGCCAGTGCTTACCATATGCGTGGGGAGGGGCCGGCTGCTGTTAGTATTCTGGAGAGAGCCATCGCAAAGTTGCAGGCCCAGGAGTCCAGCGGCAAGCCGCAATGGTGGATAGACGCAAAGAAAGATAAATTGGCACGGTTGAAGTCGAAGCTCGTGGCATGGAGTGGCCAGAGTAACCAGTAATCGGAGTGCCGTTGCCACCCCACGCGATAGAATGAGGGGTCATGGCTTCCGACCTGCGCGAGGCGCTTTCTTCTCGTATTCTTCTCACCGACGGTTCCTACGGCGTTCTGCTCCAGCAAAAAGGGCTCACTGAGGCCGATTTCCGGGGCGAGCGGTTCAAAGACCACCTGAAGGATGTTAAAAACAACCCGGACCTGCTGAACCTAACCATGCCCGAGGTAGTGGCCGAGACCCACCAGGCGTATATCGATGCGGGCGCGGACATCATCGAGACAAATACGTTCACCGCTACCAGTGTCTCGCAGGAAGACTATGGCCTGGAAGACTACGCCGATGAGATGAGTCTGGAAGGCGCCCGGATTCTGCGCCGCGTGGTAGATGCGGCCATAGCCAAAGATGGTAAGCCGCGCTGGGCCGCAGGCAGTATCGGGCCGCTCAACCGCTCCGCCTCAGTCGTTGTAGACGCCGACCGCCCTGCCTATCGCAATATCGACTGGGACGGCCTGGTAGAGACCTACTATAACCAACTTAAAGCACTACTAGAGGGCGGAGTCGATCTGTTTCTCTTCGAGACCACATTCGATACCCTCAACCTCAAAGCCGGGCTATTTGCTACCCGAAAGCTATTCGAAGAAACCGGGAAAGAGATTCCGGTTATCGCCTCGTGCTTCGTGGACCTCGCAGGCGGAAACCTTTCGGGGCAGGATGTAGAGGCGTTGTGGCACTCGCTGCGCCACTTTCCGTTAGCCGCTTTCGGGCTGAACTGCTCGCTGGGACCGAAAGAGATGCGTCCGTTTATCCAGCGCCTCTCCGAGATCTGCGATGTGCCGATTATCGCGTACCCGAACGCTGGCCTGCCCGACCCGCTCTCGCCGACCGGATTCCCTGAGTCGCCAGAGTCCATGGGGGATCACCTGGGCGAGTGGGCTGCCAGCGGGCTACTGAATATAGTGGGGGGATGCTGCGGTAACACCCCGAACCATATTCGAAATATCGGCGCGGCGGTAAAGGATAAGACCCCACGCGTTATTCCCACCGTCCCCGAGTATCTGCGGCTCTCCGGCACCCAGCCGTTCACCGTACGCCCGGAAACGAACTTCGTGAACATCGGCGAGCGGTGCAACGTGGCCGGGTCCGCCAAGTTCCTCAAGCTGATTCAAGAAGAGAAGTTCGAGGAAGCGCTCTCCGTGGCGCAGGAGCAGGTGGAGACCGGCGCGCAGGTTATCGATGTCTGTTTCGATGACCAGGGCATGCTGGACCGTGTAGCCTGCATGACCCATTTCCTGCAGCTCATTCAGGCCGAGCCGGGCATCAACAAGGTGCCGCTCATGATCGATAGCTCCAAGTGGGAGGTCATCGAAGCGGGTCTGAAGTGCTCTGTGGGCAAGTCCATCGTCAACTCCATCTCCATGAAGGAAGGCGAGGAAAGCTTCCTGCACCAGGCAAGCCTCTGCCGCCGCTATGGCGCCGCCGTGGTGGTCATGGCCTTCGATGAAAAGGGCCAGGCCGACGATCTGCCGCGCCGCATCGAAATCTGCTCGCGTGCCTACAAGCTGCTGACCGAGCAGGTTGGCTTCCCTCCGGAAGACATTATCTTCGACCCGAACATATTAGTTGTCGGTACGGGTATGGAAGAGCACGCGAACTACGCCGTAGACTTTATCGAGGCCACTAAGTGGATCAAGGCCAACCTGCCTGGCGCGAAAGTCTCTGGCGGCGTGTCGAACATCAGCTTCAGCTTCCGTGGCAACAATGCCGTGCGTGAGGCCATGCACTCCGCGTTCCTGTACCACGCCATAGCAGCAGGTATGGACATGGGCATCGTGAACGCTGGGCAACTCGCCGTCTACGAAGACATTCCCAAGGATCTCTTAGAGCACGTAGAAGATGTGCTGCTCAACCGCAGGCCTGATGCCACTGAGCGTATGCTGGCGTTCGCCGAGACCATTAAGGGTAAGGGTAAGAAGTCCGAGAAAGCCGATGAAGCCTGGCGCAGCGGCACGGTAGAGGAGCGCCTTGCCTATGCGCTACTCAAGGGCATCACGGACTACATCGACGCCGACACTATGGAGGCGTTAGAAAAATTGGGCCGCCCGCTCCCCGTGATCGAAGGCCCGCTGATGGACGGTATGAACGTGGTCGGTGACCTCTTTGGCGCAGGCAAGATGTTCCTGCCGCAGGTGGTCAAGAGCGCCCGCGTGATGAAGCGGAGCGTGACCGTGCTGACTCCCTATCTGGAAGCCGAGAAAGTATCGGGCCAGAGCGCCGGTAAGGTCCTGCTCGCCACCGTGAAGGGCGATGTGCACGATATCGGCAAGAATATTGTCGGCGTGGTCATGGCCTGTAATGGCTACGAAGTCATCGACATGGGCGTGATGGTGCCCGCCGATAAGATTCTGGCCAAAGCCCGCGAAATCAACGCGGACATCATTGGCCTCTCCGGTCTCATTACCCCCTCGCTAGATGAGATGATTCATGTGGCGAAAGAGATGACCCGCGAAGGCTTCACCACGCCACTGCTCATCGGTGGCGCTACCACCAGCCGCCTGCATACGGCAGTCAAGATCGCCCAGCACTACCCACCCGGTGTCGTTCACGTATTAGACGCCAGCCGCTCCGTCCCGGTCTTAGGCGCGCTACTCTCCTCGCCCGAAAGCCAGACCGAGTACCTGGCGCAGAACAAAGCCGAGCAGGAGACCGCCAAAGAGCAGTTCCTGGCCCGCCAGAAGAAAACCGTCTACCTGACCTACGAAGACGCGAAGAAGAACGCCCTGAAGCCAGACTGGGAAAGCTACACCCCGCCCACGCCCAACTTCACCGGCGTCCGCGTCCTCCCCGACTTCCCGCTGGAAGAACTCGTACCATACATCGACTGGTCCCCGTTCTTCATCGCCTGGGAGCTACACGGCAAGTTCCCCGCCATCTTCGACGATAAAGTCGTCGGCGAGGAAGCCCGCCGCCTCTACGCCGATGCTCAGACAATGCTGAAGCAGCTAATCTCGGAGAAATGGATCACTGCCCGTGCCGCCTACGGCTTTTTCCCGGCCAAGAAAGACGGCGACGATGTGCACCTGAATCATACTGCCCCCCCCGCCCCCGTCTTATCCGGCTCCGCCGGGACAGGGGAGCCAGAGGGCACACTTTCGGGCACCTCTGTGCCGCCGAAGGCGGAAATACACGGGGGCGGGGGGGGCAGTACAACTCTCCACTTCCTGCGACAGCAGTCCGAGAAGCGTGCCGGGGAGCCGAACCGGTCGCTAGCTGACTTTGTCAGCCCGAAGGGCAACGACTACATGGGGGCGTTCTGCGTAACCGCCGGTATCGGGGTGCATGAGCGCGTTCAAGCCTTCCGAGAGGCAGGCGATGACTACTCCGCGATTCTCCTAGAAGCCCTGGCAGACCGGTTTGCCGAAGCCTTCGCTGAGAAGCTCCACAGCATCGCCCGCAGCGATTGGGGTATCGGAGATACCCTCACCAACGAGCAGCTCATCAAAGAACAGTACCAGGGCATCCGACCTGCACCCGGATACCCCGCCTGCCCGGACCACACCGAGAAATGGACTCTTTTCAAACTGCTGAATGTCGAGGAGAACATAGGCGTCACGCTCACCGAAAGCCTGGCCATGTGGCCCGCCAGCTCCGTCAGTGGCTGGTACCTCAGCCACCCGGACTCGGACTACTTCGCCCTGGGCAAGATTGAGCGCGACCAGGTAGAGGATTACGCTCGCCGCAAGGGCATGACGATAGAAGAAACCGAGCGCTGGCTCTCGCCGAACCTGGGGTACGAGCCTTAGGTAGCCCTCCCCCGGCCTCGTTCCTCGTCCACCCCCTCCCCGACTTCGTGGGGGGCGGGGGTAACTGCTTCCGCAGAGCTTTTCAGTAAACCAGCAAGCGCTCCTGATTCCTTAACCCTCTCCCCCCACGAAGTCGGGGAGGGGGTGGACGAGGAACGAGGCCGGGGGAGGGCTACCTAAGGCTCAGTAGTCAGTCTCGCTACCGCATCTTTGGCTTTCTGGTGACCGTACTTCGCGGCCTTTTCGTACCACTGCTTCGCCTCATCGACGTTCTTATCCACGCCAAGGCCGGTTTCGTAGAGAATGCCCAGGTTGTAGCAGGCCGTGGTGTGGTTTTTGTCCGCGGCTTTCTTAAACCACTCCGCTGCCTCTCTCGGGCTCCGGTAGCCTGCTCGGCCATTGATTAACCACGCGCCCCAGTCAGACATCGCATCGGGCCAGGCATGGTTTGCCGCCCGGTACATCAGGGTCGTGGCTTCTTTATCGTCTTGGGGCACGCCGCGCCCTGTGGTGTAGAGCGAGGCCAGCACATATTCGGCGTAGCCATCTTGAAGAACCGGGTCGGCGGCTTTCTTTAGCCACACTACGGCGCGGGCGGGGCCCGGCTTTACCGTGCCCTCGCCGCGTGCCAACATCACGCCTAGAGTTCGCCAGGCCCACTGCTGGTACTTCTTCTCGTCGGTGAGTTTCATGGGCCGGTTAGCCAACCTGTCGAACCAGAGCACGGCTTTCTCCGAGCTTTTGGGGAAGCTCAGGCCGAACCGATAGGCATCCGCCAGTGTGTGCATGGCCTCGGGATCGCCTGTGTTGGCCGCTTTCAGCAGAAGCTGCTCAGCGCCGGGCAGGTTCTGTGGGATATGGGTGCCGTAGCGCAGCAGATAGGCCAGGCCCATCATAGAGGGAACATCGCCTTTGGACGCCGGGACCTCGTACCATTTCTTGCCCTCCGGGTGGCTCTCGGGAACGCCAGAGCCGTAGGTGTAGATATCGCCCAGCTCGCGCATGGAGAGCAGGTGCCCTTTGCTCGCTGCCTTCTTGTACCAGAGAATCGCTTTTTGCCAGTTGCGCTTCTGGCCCTCGTACCCATCGGCGTAGCCCTTGCCGACCACGTACATAGCTTGTGGATCGCCTTTCTCGGCGGGCTTCTTGCTGGCTTCCCAGAGCTGGAGCATGGCATTGTCCAGCTTTTGTGCGGTCTCCAGACTCTTCTTCATCGTATCGAGCAACGCCTTAGAGTCGGGCGTATCTTGCATTCGCTTCATTGTTGTGTGTGCCTCCGTGAGTGGGATGGCCTATAACGGGCTTATCGGTACATGCCGTTTTTACTCTCTAATAGATAATCGGTTTCATTAACCGTTCCTTGAAGGTAGAAAAGGTAACAATGCTAGCAAGGCGAATTCGTGTAGAGGAGCTGGAAGATTAATGTAGGCTTCTCCCGTAACCAAATTGTGGCAGCTTCGTTTTCTATCTATTATGCAAAAACAAAAAGACTGCCTCTCTGTAGATTCTGCCAGTACAGAGCGAGCCAGTCAGGTTTTCTACGCTGCCCCCAAAACCATTGCTCGGATTCTTTGCCTATTGCTTCTTTTTGCCATGGCGGCAGTCTATACCACCATGTTTTTTCTGATGCCGGTTTCCGAAGCGTTGGCGCTTCTTCCGCGACTAGCTCCTCTCGTCGCGATTGGAATCATAGGTGAGGTCGGCCTTGCGTTTCTCATCTCGCGGTTTTCTCCGATTCGAATCGATGAGGCAGGTATCACTCTCACTACTCTATGGGGACGCAAGCGCACCTTGTTATGGAGCGAGGTTGAGAGCGTTCAAGAAGTCAGATACCTTTTCGTGTCGTATTTAAAAGTATCTCCATGCCTGCGGCATCGTGTAGGCACATTGATTATTCCAAGGGCAGTGACTCGCCCCGGTGCGTTCCGGGAATCCATTTTCCGCCATGCGCCTTCGACTAATCCTATTCGCCGATTTCTAAAGGATGGGTGAAGTTGTGTTGGAGCACCAGACTCGCCCAGCGAAAAAAGTAAGAATACCTACGTGTACAATAATTAGTGTTTCGAGGCATAAAATGGACCAGATTCCTATAGGCTCTGGAAGGCTGCCCAATGCTCCAAAGATTAGATAGTTAGAAACGATGGCACTAAAGAAGAGGTACCTCTTTTTCCTGGCCGTGCTGGCAGGGATCGGGATGACGCTGGGGCCGATCGCCTATGATCGTCTTTGGAAAGGGCGCCCTCCCAAGACCACGAAACTCAGCCGTGACGTGGCGGTGACTACGCAGCTGGAGCAGGCGCAGATGCAGGCAGTGCGAAGAGCAGGCTACAAGACTATCGTGGACTTCCGCCCTGATAGTGAAGTGGACCAAAAGTCGAGTTCCACCGCAATGAAAGAGGCAGCAGAGAGTCTCGGGCTGAACTTCGCCTATATCCCGGTTCCCCATGGTGACAAAGTGCCTGAAGCGTCGGTTGAGAAGCTCTTAGGCGTTTTGGGCTCCTCCCACGTTCCCTTTCTTCTCTATTGCCGGAGTGGTCGGCGCGCGACACGCACCTGGAGCCTTGCCGAGGCTTCCCGAAAAGGCGGGGTAAGCGCCGCAGAGATCTATCAAGCCGCCAAGAAAAGTGGGATTTCTATCGACGATCTCAAGGCATCAATTACCGAACGTATAGCAAAAAGAAGTGATCGGAAATGAAAATGCTTGACAAACTCTCCCGCGCCTTAGTGATCATCACAATCGTGGGCTCCGGAGTGATGGTGGGTGGCGCTATAGGATATATAACGGCCATCTTGACGGGCCTGGTAGATCTCTGCGGGTAGGTCTCAGGTCCGCTTTCAGCACACAATCCGGTAGTGGTTCTGTAGGAGAAAAGCGTCTGCCGCCTTCGAGGAAGTGATCGGATAGATCCCCTTTTACGTGCACAACTCGAAGTATTTGCCCTTTGAGTATTACAATAAGAGCTCAGGCAATGACTCCGGAGCAGAATGAACAGTGGCAAGGGACGATTCTGGGCGATGAGCCTGAGTTTTCCCTGGCAAGATGGGACGCCATGTGTGCCTTATCTGCACTATTGCCAGAGCCTGCTGTGTTTCTGCGCCAGTCTCTCCAACCATCGGAAGAGCGCCTGAAAGGTATGGGCGTGCCAAACTGGGCGATCCTATTCCGAAGTTTCTGCGTCTACAGTAGCTGGCAGAGTGGCGTCAACTGGGTACCAGAGTTTCTCCTACGCTCCGAGACAGCTCTCCTGGGATTGGCGATTTGGCATTCCGATAAAAAAGAGGCGGCGACACTTGCGTACCAGCAGCTGGCAATACACTCGGTTGCCCAAGCCCTCAAGCCTTTTGTAAAACACTCCAGAAATCCGAAGGTGGGTCGACGACGGCGACGCGCCTATAAGCCTTTGGTAAAGCTGTACCATCTCTGCCAGCGCTATTTAGCACAGAACAGTACTCTCCGGTGGCCCGAGCACATAGACCCCTTTCCAGTGAGGTTCCGCGATGGTTTAGTGAGGATTTTGGGTTTACACACAGTAGTAGATAGGCTGGAATCAGACGAAAGCTATTTCGCACGCACTCTGGGCATGGATTTACTTCTTGGTATCGCCGCTATTCTACGTTCGGGCAGTTTTATGTCTGATATGTCCGGGATGTCCGTAAGGCATTTTAAGGGTTTGGATATAACAGACCTCATAGTAGACCTAAGCAGGATGCACCGGCTGATGCACGATGAAGAATTAAACAACGGCTCAGACTATACCCGGCTCATTGCGGATGCCTTCCTTACCGCCCTCGAAGCTGAGTGCCCTCCCCCGGACTGGCTGCCCATAATATAGCCACTTGCCCATGTCTGAGCGGGCGCCAGTTATGCCCTTGTGAGCAGCATCAGCGCTCCATTTGGTTGCCCTTGGTTGCAGGTTTAATAAATGCCTTCTGTTGAATTATCAAAAGACAACAGTATATGTGCCTCTAAGAAAGACATAAGGCTATGAATAAAAATGTTCTGGAGATAGTCCATATTATCGAGAGATGCCCTTCATGGGCCGATGCTGCATTTCATATCAGGCGTGATGATGCAAAAAAGAAGCAGATTCTAAATAATTTGCTAGCGATTTCCAAGTATCCGATTACTGACATAGAAAAAGCGATTATTGAATACATTAAGAAGAAAGATTTGCCAGGAGGTGGGAATTTAAGTAATTATAGTGTATCTGAAATGGCAAAGATTTTTATATTGAATCGGTATTTATTTAATGTCCCTGAGACTATCCCTATGAAAAAACATAACAATTTCTTAGGATTCTACGGAATGCCATACAACGACCAGACCATTGGATTGATGTGGCCGCTGGGTTTCGATAAGAAAGGAGATCTAATAATCCTTGATGCTGCTTGTTTTTACAATGGTCCTAGATATATGGGAATAGAAGAGTTCCGGTATTTCAAATCTTTATATGGATTGAGGAAACGTAAGCCCCCAGAGCGCCAGAATCGGGCGTAGAGAGGCCAGGAGGGGTAGTTTTGTGAGCACCCTTTACCAAGGGGACGATAATCGCGGCGTTTTTGCCCCATCTTTACCGGGCGTTTAGGCGGGCGATCGACACCGGCGGGCGGGCCATGTTGTCCGAAAGCCGCCAGACGTAGAAGCACGCTCCCTTGGCGCTGTAAGTGAGGCCGTTCGGGGGGAACGGCAACGGTGGGCCAAACGGTGCCCAACTCGCGCCGCCGTCCGACGAAATCAGAATCTGATTCCCGTTCAGCGCCGCCAGGCGCTTCCGATCCATTTCGACGGCGTTGCTTCGCACTTCCTTCGACACCTGCGTCCAGCTCTTCCCACGATCCGCGCTCCGCAGCAAGCCCCCGCCCCAGATACGCTGCCAGTAGATCGTGCCGTCTGCGGTCACCAGAGGCTCGCCCGCCGGGCCGAAATCCGATACCTTCTGCCACGTCGCGCCTGCGTCGGCGGAGCGGTAGATTCCGAGGGACGCGCCCTGTTTCCAGCCTGCCGTGTTGACGAGAAACGTCTTCGAGTCGACGACGATGGGATCAGAGCTGTGGTTGCTGTCCGCCGGCAATCCTTCCCCGATCCGCGTCCATGTGGCACCGCCGTCTGTGGATCTATGCAGGCTCTGCGACTGCTCGTGCATCCCGAGCAGCAGGGAGCGCCGCCGCCGATCGGTGAAATCGACCGCGATTCCGTCGGCGTGCGCCAGGCCGCCCAGGCGCTGGAACGTGCGCCCACGATCGTGCGTCACGAACGGCGCATCGCCGTAGCAGCCGCTCTCCCAGAAGGTGTTTTTATCTTTGGGATCGAACACGATTCGGCCTGGACGGTTCTTGATCTCGTCGCCGCCCAGCTTGCGCCATGTGGAACCGCCGTCGCTCGAAATCCAGAGTCCGCGCTCGCTCACCCCGGCGATGATGTCGACGCTATTCGGCACGGCCTTCACATAGGTGACGCCGTAAGCGCCCCAGGAATCGCCGCCGACATTATTGGTGACATTCACCCAGCTTGCGGCGGCAACCTTACCGGGCATGTCCTCTGCGGCGCGGACGCCAAGCGCGCACGCGGCGGCGAGGGAGGCGGCGCAGGACAACATCCACTTCGATGCGTTCATAGAGGCACTATAGCATACGGTGCTGTGGGAACGACGCCCACCGGTCCGGTCCCTGAGATATGGCACCAGAGTTGAAGGCCATCCTCCGACCGGAAGGTGGGAGCCCCCGATAATGGTAATTCCAAGGTCATGAGAGTATTCCTGCCAAGTTCACTGGAGATAGCTCTCTCGGGCTTTTTGAGGATACACGCTCCTCGTAGATATTAGAAAATGTGTACGATAATCTCCATTAGCCAGCTTGCTCACTGGAACCGTTTTCCTGGTGCTAAAGAGAGGCATAATGCAGGCAATGACTCCGGAGCAGAATGAGCAGTGGAGAAGGACTATCTTGCCGCTGACCGACCATCTCACCGGAGATGAGTGGGTAGCCGAGCGGGCCATGGTGGCCCTGTTGCCTGCCAAGGAGCGAGTTCGGCGATTCATTTTTATATTTGGAGAGGTACAGCTTGCCAACTGGGATGTGCCATCCTGGGCGCGAGAGATGCGCCTTGCGATACTGATCTGGCGCCTGGACCATGTGACCGAGCCCTGGGCAATGCGGTTCGCCCTGCGCTCCGTAGCCGCACTGACTGGGATTCAGATAACCACCCCTGGTGAGGCGGAGCAAGTTCTAATGTTCCAGCGCATCTTCGCCCGCTTCGCCCAGGAAGTATTGCGCCCCTTCGTGGAGTGGGTGAGGCAAATGCAGATAGGAGAAGCCAGGCGGGATAACTACAAACCCATAATGACTCTCTATGATGCTTATGAAGGCTTTATTCCTCCCGCAGGCGAGGAGCCGTGGTTCAGTCTCTACGTCAACCTGAGTGGTATGGATGAGCAAGGAAACCGGAGCGAGATGCACGACTGCCTGCGTCTTGCCCAGGTTCTTCTAGGGAACACTCTGATTCAGTTTAATCTAGTGCATCTATTCTCCACTGATCCGCCTACCTGGAACCCGTATTCCATCACCTATGCAATAAACCGGCAGCATCAGTGTCGCTTAATGACCAATGAGGGCGACCTATATGATGATGGGCCTGACTACACCGAGCCTATCGCGCAAGCCTTCCTCACCGCCCTGGAAGCCGAGTGCCCTCCCCCGGATTGGCTGCCCAGAATATAGCCCTGGCCAACGACCGAGCGGGCGCCAGTTATGCCCTTGTGAGCAGCATCAGCGCTCCATTTGGTTGCTGGTTTGATACCCTTTCTTCATCAGTGTCTTTGGTACCAATGCGAATCTCCATACGTTCTAGTGGGAGGGTGTGCGGTACAATTGCCGGGTGAGAGTGGGGGCAGTGCTGCTGGCGGCAGGAAAATCTCAGCGCATGGGAACTCCCAAGCCGTTGCTTGCGTTTCAAGGGGAGACGCTGGCTACCCGACTGGTGCGGACCCTGCGAGAGGGCGGGGCAGACGAGGTGATTCTTGTCACCGGGCCAGGTACGGTACTCTCCGTACCCGGCGCGAAGACGGTCCTGAATCCGGAACCAGAGCGGGGAATGCTATCGTCTGTACAGGTAGGGCTGGTAGAATTACCAGGTAGTGCAGCCCTGCTAGTCTGCCCGTGTGATCTGCCGCTATTGCTCCCGGAGCATGTAGCCGCCGTAGTCACGAATTGGGACGGCGATGCCGAGGCACTTATCCGACCCATGCGGTTGGGGAAGGGGGGGCACCCGGCCCTGTTCGGACCCGGTCTAAGAGATGAAATTTTATCGTTGGACCCTACCCGATACGGGCTGAACGTGCTCCAGAAGAAATACCGCTGTACCGACATACAAGTCGAGGATGATGGCCCGTTCCTCGATGCGGATACTCCTGCTGACTGGGCAAAAATTACCCATGGACGACTTTGACGATATTCCCGACGATGTAGCGGCGGCCCTGGCCCGCCAGGATGAGGCCATGATGCTGCTGTCGCGCCTGCGCAGCACGGAGCCCTATGCACGACCCCGCCTGGATGCCGTGGGCGAGAAGCGCCGCGAGTTCCGCCGCTGGCCCATGCCAGATGGTGTGAGCATCGAGTTCCACGATGGCGATAAGTGGCAGAAGATTGAGTGCGTAGACATGGGTATCGGCGGCGCCCGCCTGCACTGGCCGAAGGATATCGAAGCGCCCGTGCCTGCTCGCCTGAAAACGCCGTCATCGCCTGCTGTACTGGCGCTGGTCGATGTCATGTGGCGCGATGCGAAGACCGATCTTACGGGAATCCGCTTCGAGTTTCAGGACGAAGAAGAGCGAGATGCCTGGTCCGGCGGGCTCATAGATGCCCTGTTAGCGCGCCACGCGGTCAGTTAGATAGAATAACGGTCTGTGGAAAAACGTATCGGACTGCTCGGCTGCGGTGTCGTAGCCGACTACGGACACTCCTGGGCGATTCAGCAGACCCAGGGCCTCACTCTCACCGCTCTCTGCGATCCCAATAAAGAAGCGCTGGACCGCCTCGCCGCCCGCTTCCCGAATGCCCGCGCCTTCACCGATCCGGCAGAGTTCTTTGCCTTTCAAGAGATGGATGCGGTCAGCGTCTGCACCCCCGCGCCGCTGCACAGAGCCCATGTGGAAGCCGCCGCCGCACAGGGCTTGCATGTGCTCTGTGAGAAGCCGCTGGCCATGACCGATGAAGACATCGAGGCCATGATTGCCAGCTGTGAGCAAGCCAAAGTCCTGCTCGCCGCCGCGCTCTGCTACCGCTTCAGCCCGGTCTCCTGGAAGATCAAAGAGGCCGTGGAGCAAGACTGGATCGGCGATGTGAAAGCCCTGCGCCTGACCTATCTCTGGGGCCTGCACGGTAAGTACGATGAGCATGGCGTGGAGTCTCCCCGGCGTATCGGGCGGTTCTTAGAGGGCGGTCCCCTGGTGGACTGTGGCGTGCATCAGCTCGACCTGGCACTCTGGTGGCTCGGTAGCCCCATAACCCGCTGGCAATCATCCGCCGCGTGGATAGAGGAGCACGAAGCCCCCGGCCATGTCTGGCTCCACACGGACCATGAGAACGGGGCACACACCTGTATCGAGGTCTCGTTCTCCTACGGCCAGACTGCGAAAGAGCCCAGAGATATCTTCACCTACGAACTCATCGGTACTGAGGGCGTGCTGCGCTACGACCGGGATGGCTGGCTCTTAGAGGCTCGCCGCGCAGATGGCACGCATCGGTTAGAGGGCGGCAGCGAGAAGAACTTCCACGGTATGTACGCCCACTGGCGAGACTGCCTGGGAGCGGGCAAGCTCCTGCCCAACATGCCCACTGCCCGCGAAGCCCAGCTTCTCACCCGAATCGCCCGCCTTGCCACCGAAGATGTGATGGCTCGCCGCCAATAATAACAGCATGCGATTCTTCTCTATTGCTCTGGCAGGGCTCATAGCCCTGATTGCCTGCGGCTGCGCCCCGCCCGTAAAACCACCCGATACCGTGCAGATACAGCGTGGGGTAGATCGCTCCAACGCCGTGCAGGCCGAAACCGATAAGCGTGTAAAAGAGTACGATGACCTCACGGCACAGAAGCGCTAGGAGAGATTCCGTATCAAGAAGGCGCGCTTCTTTCCGTTGAGCATCCCTGTGCCGACGATCTCATTGCGATCGTTGATTGCGCTTGCTTGCTGCAGCTGCCATCCTCCTCTTGCGGAAGCCAGCAGCTCGTTCAGGTCACGGAAGCCAGTCTTTGGCATGTAAACGAAGGCGGAGCGCTTTTCCGAGGTTTCTACTCCGCCGACCACCCAACCGGCAGTGTTTGCCGCCATAGGATAGGCGCCCTGGGGCCAGTCAAGAGGCTGAAGGTTGTGAGTCGCTGTATCGTAGAGTGCCGGAGGCTCAGGGCGACTGGTGGTTCCAACACCGCAGTATACTTTTGTTCCTGTAATGCAATTGGCGGTGACACCCTTACCGGGTATGGCGATGATCTCTCTCTTGAGCGCACCAGGTTTTAAGTAGAAACCAACACCATTGAGTTTCCCTTGCATGGCGCCGACAATCTCCCCCGCTGAGTTGCATTCCTGGGGCTGGTCGTAGCCGCTCGATGCCGTTATCGTCGGAGAGTCGGGGAGGTCTTGAAGTTCCCCTGCGGCAAACCGAAACCCAACGGGGGAATTTCCCACCATGGCATCGCCAACCACTGTTCCATCGTCGGAAATACTGTAGCCAAAGGCGCTTCTCGCACCTGCAAAGAGAGGGATGATTAACCGACTACCGTCTCTTTTCCAGATACAGGGAGACGTTCCTGCTTTTCCCGTGATATCGCCTTTACTGTTGATAGCGTAGGCATACCCTTCTCTTTCCAGAAGGCACATGCCTTTTGCTTCCATCCAGTAGAAAGCGCTTTTCCCACAGTAACCCACGATGGTACTCTGGTTATTGATTCCTCGCGCACCTGCTCCTGCGTTATTGGACTGAGGGACGCCTTTGATCCAGCCCAGGTCGATAATACGTGGTGAAGCCATATTGCTAACTCCTGATGGAGAAGATTATAGCAGAAGCTCAGTGATGAGGAATTCGACAGGCTTCTGCAATGAGAATGGCTTTCAGCTTCTCGGCAGCGGCTTCCACCGTATCGTTGAACACCGCGTAGTCGTAGCGGGGGCGCTGGGCTAGCTCGGAGCGGGCATCCATTAAGCGAATACGGATTGCGTCTTCGTCTTCGGTGGAGCGGGCGCGCAGGCGGCGCTCTAGTTCCTCCATGCTGGGCGGCTCTAAGAAGACCAGAATCGCATCGGGCATCTTCTCGCGCACGGTCAGGCCACCCTGCACATCGATTTTAAGAAGAACGTCTTTCCCCAGGGCCCGCTGTGCGACTACCCAGGCGCGCGGGGTGCCGTAGAGATTGTTACCGTTGACTCGGGCGTACTCGAGGAACGCATCTTCGCGCACCAGGGTCTCGAACTCCGCCACGGAGAGGAATTGATACGGGTTACCCTGAGATTCGCCGGGCCGCATGGAGCGGGTGGTGGCTGTGATACAGACACTCAGCTCGGGCACCCTGACCTGTAGAGCGGCAAGGACCGTGTCCTTGCCTACTCCGGATGGGCCTGACAGTACGTAGAGTTTCCCTTCCCGCAATCCGCTACTCGTCTCCGTCCAGATCCCCCGAAGACGTCTTTGTCTTCGGGGCATCCGGCTTGTCTTTCTCAGACTCGGGGAACGGTTTCCCGGCGATTCGGTCGCGTAGCAGGGAAATTCCCTTCTGAACCTGCGGGTCGAACTTGAACGCGCCGATTCGGTCACGCGGGTTGTCTCGCAGGGCCGCACGCTGGGCGTCGATATCTTTTTCCGTCTGGGAGATAACCAGATCGGGCTTGATACCGCCGGAGCCGCTGATAGGCGCACCGGCTTCATCGCGCTTCATGTTGATATCGTGCTTATCGCGGGTGAAGTAGTGTTGCGTGGTAATCTTCACCGCACCCTCACCATCCGAGAGGGGATAGATGGTCTGTACCAGACCCTTCCCAAACGTTCGCGTACCTACTAAGTACCCCGCGCCGGAGTCCTGGAGCGCACCCGAGGTAATCTCAGAGGCCGACGCGGACGCGCCGTTTACCAGCACCACAACCGGAGTCTTACCAGAGCGTAGCGGGGAGTTCAGGCGGGGATCGACATCTTCATGACGCAACTCACCGCTCTTCTCCTTGATCCACACCGCGGGGCCGGAGTCCACGAATCGGGAGACCATCTCGATAGACACGGGCAGCAGGCCGCCGGGGTTCGAGCGCAGGTCGAACACCAGCGCCTTCATGCCCTGTGCCTGTAGCTTGGTCAGGCTGCGGTCGAACTGATGCGCCGCCTCTTCGGTGAACTGGTCCAGTCGGATATAGCCGATCTTGTTCGTCTCATCCAGCATGTACTGGGAGATAACCGGCGACGATACGATATCGCGGGTGATCTTCACCGTAATCGGTTTCGGAGTGCCCTCGCGGCGCAGGGTCAGGGTAACCTGGGTGCCCAGATCGCCACGGATGCGCTTGATCACATCGTCGAGTGTTTCCGTCGGCTTCGTGAACGTCGGCTTGCCATCTACCAGCGTGATGATGTCGCCGGGCTTGATACCTGCACGCTCCGCCGGAGACTTCTCAAGCGGCTCGACAATCACGACCTCTTTGTTCTTATTGATATCCAGCGATGCGCCGATACCGCCGAACTGCCCCCGAGTATCTTCCATGTTCTTGGTGTACTCTTCGGGAGTCCAGTACTCGGTGTAGCGGTCCCCAATCGCCGCCAGCATGCCCTTAATGGCCGCATATTTCAGCCGGGAAGTCCCCTTGGCATCGGTCGGCGTCTGATAGTCGCGCTTGATCGTCGCCAGCACCGACGAGAACGTCTCAAACGGAGGCAATTCTGGGTTGCCCTGCGCTCCGGCAGACGCCGGGCGGGTCATGGCATCCAGCCGGTGGAGCAGTAGCGCCGGGCCAACCTGCGCCTCGCGCGCCAGGGCCTCGGAGCGCCCCTTGGTGTTCACTAGCTGATCGCCCCGGAATCCGCCTACAAACGCGGCTCCGACCAGGCTGAGAGTCACAAATCCTTTTAGTACAGAACGCATAGGAGCTTATTTACCCTCCGCCACGGGCGTGGCCAGCGTAGCGACAGCGCGGGCGAGCACCTGGTCTTCCGGCGTGCCCGGCGCGATAGCGACTTTCGGGGTCAGACCGGTTCCGGTCCAGGCAATCCCCTTGGGGCTCATGAGTTTCCCAGTGGTCAGCGTGAACCCGGAGCCATCGTCTAGCTTATAGAGTGTCTGCGCCACACCGTCTCCAAACGTTGCGGTGCCAGCTAAGGTCGCTCCTCGCTCGGACAAGCCCTGCGCCACTGCCTCTGCGGTGGAGCCCGTGCCCTTGTCTACCAGCACGGTCACTTTTCGGGTGCCCAGAGCGGTTCCAGTTGCAGGAATCGATGTCTTCTTACCGCCTGCTCGTACTTCGTTTACCAGCGGGCCAGCTCCCACCAACATACCGGCGATCTTCTGCGCCGCGGGGAACGTGCCGCCGGGATTACCTCTCAGGTCCAACACCACCCCGGCGCCCTTTGGCGCTTTATCCAGCGCTTCTTTCACCGCAGAGGGCGCGCTATCCGTGAATGCGGCGACTTTGATCTGCACCGCGCCACCTGATAGGGATTTCGTGGATACCGGGCTGACCTCGGTAGTACCTGGCGTTATAGTCACCGTAATCGGGTTCGCCACACCAGGGCGCTGCACGGTTACCGGGTAGCTGGTCTTGCCTGCTAGCTGCTTCACCGTGGCATCACCACGGAGCGCCATCTGTGCGGCAGCGAAGGGGATTCCTGTCGTAATCTTGGTCTGAGTCGCCTGGCGGGATTTCTCCAGCTCCTCATCGGTTACGGCCTTGGCCTGCCACTTCTCAACAACCTTGATGTACTGGATAAGAGGGTTGTAGCCCAGCACATACTTATTATCGATTCGGGTAATCACATCGCCCGGCTTCAACCCAGCTTTCGCCGCTGGGGAACCGGGTAGGGGCGCAACAATCACAATCTTGAAGTCGGTATAGCCCTCAGTCTTCTGAGCGCGCAGGAACAGCCCCGCGCCGATACCGGCGAACTTGCCCTTGCCTTCATTATCAATAAGCAGGCGCTGGGCCGGGTTCAGGAAATACGAGTGCGGGTCCTCTAGCGACGCCACCATGGCGCTGACCGCACCCTGGCTCAGCTTCGTATCCGAGGGCAGTGCATCCGTGAACTCGTTCTCTACGCGTCGGTAGACTTCCTCAAAGGTAGAGAGGCTCTCGGACGCTTCCCCCGCAGGTGCGGTGAGATGTACCGACGAAGCCCCTTCGCTGGCTTCCGCCACACGAACGGGCTGGATGGGCTTGGCCTGTGGCGTTCCGCTCTTCTTGAGCATGGCTCCCCCGGCAAAGGCAGTGCCCATCGCCAGGAAAACCCCTGCGCCATACAGCGCGCCGGACTGTCGTTTTCGTTTCACCCGAATCCCTCTCTTTGTGCGCCCGATTGGGTAGCAAGTAGTATACCACCGCAGACCCCCCTCGGGTTCCACGTATCCCCACCAGCCTTACATTGCCGGTGCTATTAAATACAGACGACATAAAGGGCCAAAAACGTGCCCAATATGCAGCAGGAACCCGTTTTTATTGGAGTGAATAAACACACAGGCACCGTCGCCTGAAGTAGATTTCTTCGCCTCTATTTTTGTGTTCAAGGTTTCAAAGGGGAGCTATGGCTAAGGAAACACTGGCCCAATGGCGTGAGCGTCGCTCGAAAGAGATGCACTCTCTCGAAGCTGAGAAAGCTGAGAGAGAGGCTAGAAAAAAAGAAGAAGAGAGAGTTTTTGTAGAGCAGAGCACGCAGATGGTGCTGACCTTGCGCCAGGGGCAGGAAGAGTGGAGCAAGATTGTCTATGAGCCTAGTTCACCTGCTGAGGTTCTGAGGCGTGTCATTGTGGATGAAACGCGTTCCTGGTTCGAGACTGGGCTTGTATCGAATGTAATTGCAACATCTCTTTTTGAGAGCATTCGTCTCTGGCATCTGGATTTTCACCGTACAGTAGCATCTCACCCGAACCTACCATCCGAACTCTTTGGTCGCGATTTGGAGGTAAATGAGGATACTGTATTTGGCTTACTTCGTAATTCCGCGCTGCCCCTGGTTCTTCTGGAAAATCCCGACTTTATAGAAAGGCTGGAGAGGGAAAGTGAGGACCAGTTTTCTCAACTTGTCTTACAGAACGAGATGGCCCCACCTGCTCTGCTCGGGGGGCTGAAGGTACTGGGGGATACCTGGCTTACTCTAGAGGCGCAAACCCACATTGCATCAGAAGATCCCGATGTGCCCGTACTTCCAGATTTTGACTGGTTGGATGCCCAGATTATCAGCCGACTCAGAGGCGATCCGACATCTCTACGTTGCCTTATCTACGAACTTGTGTGCCATGGATTGCTTCCTAAAGAGATAGGGCCAGTGACTCCCTGGCAATCGTCTACTGCTGATACAGACACAGCATAGTCGATTGTAAGCGAGCTTGTCGAGGAAATAGATAGTTTCACACTGCAGAGCGAAGGGGAGAGAGATACCTCGCTATTTGCCTGGCTAGAACTTATGCTCACCGATGAAGAGATGCGTGCGAAAGCTCCTTATGTAGAGGCAGCACTGGTTCATCCTGAAACTCCGGGGTGGGTTCATGAGAGTCTTACCAGGGGATGGCCATGGGGCAGAGAGAACGGATTTACCTGGTCTCTGCATCGGGTCATCGTCCTGCGGCATGGAAACCCCACACAGAAGACTCTCGCGCAGTTTCGCGAGGAGGCAATCCAGGAAGCATTACACAAATCCCTTCGTTATAATGAGAATAACCCTGGTATTTTCTACTTCATCGCTCGTGCCTTGCCCGCAGCTTTATGTAGGACTCATTTGACTCCGGAGCACGAGGCTTTTGAAGACATCAAAAGCCTGCCCTTTCCCATACGCCTGGTAGTCGCCCTCCACCTGGATGACATAGGCTCTGAACACGTCGAGTGGCGCGAAATACTTCGCAATGATTCAAATCGCTTTGTGCGTGCCGCTGTCCGCAAAGAGATTACCTGGCTCAGAGGACTTTGAGGAGAGTCTATGTCAGTATCCGATTTACGGGAGAAACTAATCGATCTTCTTTTTTGGATACTGTGCCCTCGTGCAGCACGCGAGGATAGGGACTACCAGATTGCAAGGGAACAGCGCGTACAACAGCGAAAACAAGAGGCCAGAGAAAAGATTAAAGCACTCCGCTCAGATGAAGAAGAGTGGCTCAAGGTTGCCTGCGATCCAAATACAACAGCTGATATTTTGCGATACGTTATTGCCAATGAAGTCGACTCATGGCACCGGGTAGGAGGTGTAGCATCTAGCACAGACTGCTACGCTGATTATGACCGCATATCTCAGTGGCGAATAAATCTTTTTGGGAAACTTGCTGAACATACTAATTTTCCTCCAGATCTTATAGCAGACCTATTTGAGAGTGTAGGATATGGATGTGAAAGTATAGCGGATGGCTTGCTACGTAATCCTGCACTACCTTTAATCCTACTGGAATATCCCGATTTTCTAGAAAGATTAGACCAAAATGACAGACGTGGCCGCCAGAAAAATAAATACATGGTTGCTCATAGATCTCTCCAGTCTGAGAAAACACCTTCTGCCTTGATTGCCATGATAGTGAAGATGGATGATCCATGGATTTCTCTTGAGGCACAAACTCATATCAATGCAGAAGACTCTGCTGTAACAGGCTATCCAGATATAGAGTGGTTAGATACTCAAATCATCCATATCTTAAGAAGTGACACAATATCAGAACGTTGGCGTGTTCATGAGCTTGGTAGACAAGGATTAATTTCCCAAACCATAGAGCCAACAGTTCCCTGGAAAGGTTTCAATGATTCCGGCGAAGTAGTCGGAGGCGAAGTGCCAACGCATCCAATTGTTATAGAGTTTCTTGAGGAGATTGATAGGCTCACAGAT
The DNA here is from genome assembly GCA_049840835.1 of Armatimonas sp. Lineage (GTDB taxonomy): Bacteria > Armatimonadota > Armatimonadia > Armatimonadales > Armatimonadaceae > JANLTX01. The sequence continues at coordinate 1,049,016 of JASGJG010000003.1, forward strand.
AAGGAGCCGGAAGAGCGTGAGTGGTACTTGCATAATCTCTTACTTCGGTTTTTTCAGCCCGAGATGTTCTCGAAAGTCGCATACCTGGAAGCTGCCCTATTTCATCCCACAGCCCCAGAGTGGGTAGATACCTGTATTGCTACGGGATGGAGGTATGGCACAGGCGATCATACTGTAGCGTTGCATCGTTTGATGACTATCAAACAGGGAAAGGCAACTGCAGCTGTGAAAGCACGGCATCGATTCGATGCTATCGGTGAAATAGCACTTTGCTGGTGGGGTACTCGTGGCTCTAGTGCAGGCATCTTTTATCTTATGATGCGTGCCCTGCCAGAGGTGTTGCTGGAAGCACGTTCAAATCCAAAATATGGACTTTCTGTTTTTAAGAAGGAGCCGCTAGAGCACATCGAAAGCACTGCGTTCCTGGTGCGGCTGGCAGTCGCACTCCGTTTAGACGATGCTGACCCCGAGCACGACGAATGGCGTGAGATACTCTGTAATGATCCAAACCGCTATGTACGGGCGGCAGCTCGAAGGGAAATCGCTTGGCCCAGCAGACAGTAAGGAAAGATATGGCAATATCGGACTCGCTGACTCTACTACGTAATTTTCTTTGGAAAGTGATTTGCCCACGCGCTGCTCGTATGGCAGAGGAAAATAGAGTCTACTGGGAGTTGCGTAAGAAGCGGCTCGCACGGCGTATGCAACGGGTGGAGAGGATAGTAGAAACTCTTCGTAAGGATGAAGGAGATTGGCTCGAAACTGCCAAGAATCCAAAATCAACTGCCGATGACCTCCGGCGTGTGATTGCGAACGACAATGACTTAAGTATGCAGATAATTAAGGTTAAAAGACGCCTCTTGGGAGATAGGGGATCTTTTTATCAAATATATAATAATAAATATTCATGGAGTTGTGAATTCTACAAAGCTGTTGCTTCCCACGCAAATTTCCCGTTTGATCTACTTGGTAACGAAATATACATTAATGCACACAGCGTTTCAGGATTGCTTCAAAATCCGGCATTGCCATTAATACTTCTTGAGTGTCCGGAGTTTCTTGAGAATCTGGATCGAAAAAAACGTACTAGCCTATATTCCGGCAATAGTAGCCAATTTGCGTATGAAGTTTTCCAACAGGCAGAAATACCCCTATTTCTGCTCCAGCTGCTGAAGAATATCAAAGATCCCTGGTTTGGATTGGAGGCTCAAACGCATATAACATCGGATGATTTCGATACCTCCACTATCCCTGATATTAATTGGCTGGATGCTCAGGTGGTGGATCGGCTTCGGAGCGACACTCTGCAGCGGCGTTGTTTGACCTATGAACTGGCTTACTATGGAATTCTTCCCAAAGAGATAGAGCCGGTACCGCCCTGGCGAGATGTTGCTGCTTCTGTCCACGAGGAGCCCGCATCCGATCCAGACATATTGGAATTCGTTGAAGAGACACACAAACTTGCCAGGCTAGGGGCAGAAGAGCGAGAAGATACGCTTCTCAACAGGATAAGAATAGAGTTGGTTCAAGAAGATCTGCATGCACAGGCCCTTAAGCTGGAAGCAGTGCTTCTGCATCCTAAAACGGCGCACTGGGTCAGGACCTGTATCGCTAAGGGATGGCCACACAAGCGGCGCTACAGCAGTTTTTGGTCCTTGTGCCGCTTGATGACGATACTGCATGGAAAGCCTTCTGACAAAGTCAAAGCAGCTTTCCGCTTCCAAGCAATCCTTGAGGCATTGAAATGCTGGGAGGAGCCCCTGGATAATTCAGAGCGCGGCAGTCCTGGCATCTTATACTTTATGGCGCGCGATCTACCGACCTTGCTTGAGGGGAGTATGCTGGCTCAGCAATATCGTGATCCTCGTGAGTCGTACATTTGTGGAGGAACGCCCGTAAGAATGAACTTACCGGAAAGTCTTTCACGGACATCCTTTCTTGTGCGATTGGCAGTCGCATTACGTCTGGATGATGCGGAGTCTGAGCAAGATTACTGCCGCGAACAACTCTGTAACGACCCAAATCGGTATGTAAGAGCAGCAGCCCGCAAAGAAATATCTTGGCCCAAAGCGACGTAGAAAGAAAAAGCGCCCCTGAGTGAAGGAACTCTCAGGGGCGTGATGCGAATCAAAAACCTTCTGGGGGAGGACCACCGGGGCCGCCAGGAGGTGGTCCACCTGGCCCGCCGAAGGGTGGGGGACCACCGAAGCCACCGGGGGGAGGGCCGCCCGGACCTCCGGAACCGCCTGGGCCGTGCCTTCGGCCATCGTTTTTTCGCAGGCTGTTGTCGGTCAGCGCCACAGCCAGAGCGCTCTGGTACCCGCCGGAGGCCCGCGTTTTCAAGTTCAGGGTGAGGTGCTTGCCCGCGTGCGAGCCATCTGACACGCGCTCTCCGAAGATATTGTCGGAATCGTTGCGAGTCTCACGGGTATCACGGACCTGGTAGGGCGCTTTCGTGAAAATCTTGTCTGCTACATGGTCATCGAAGAACAACTGAGACGTGAACTCTTTGGTCTGGCCCTTGATCGTCTGGCGAACCTTGAAGTGGATATGCGTGGTGCGACTGGGGTACCACCCGGGAAAGATAGTCTGAAACCGAACTAGGCCATTCGTATCGCTGACCTGGTAGCCCCTCAGCCATTTCTGCCCCGCCGTGTCTTCATGGTTCATCGGGTTGGACTCATCCGAATAGACACCCAGGGCATCTGCGTGCCACACGTCCACCGTCGCGCCAGAGAGCGGGGCGAACTTGCCATTGGTCAGTCGGTAGAGAGTGAGCGTGAACTCCAGCGGGATACCGCGTACCACCGAGGGGCGCTTCGTCCCTGCAATCAGGTTAGCCCGCTTCAGCTTCTCATCTACAAAGAAGGGTCCCTCAGTCAATGCCGGGGTCACAACCAGCTGGACTTCGCGGCGTGCCTTCTCCTGAAAGGCCGCTTCGGCACCGGCATGCAGAGCGCCAGCCGCCACAACTCCTAATCCCCATTTCCCTGCTGCTGCCAGCGCCTCTCGTCGGTTTAAAATCGTCCCAACGATAGCATCATCGTTTTCCATACCCTCACTGTAAAACCCAAATGTGAAAGCGGTGTAAAGTCAGTTATCGCAGGTGAAACTCTACTCCTACTGGCCCGATACCATCGCAGAGCGGTGTGCCTGCCGTGCCCAGACCGGCCCGGTTCGTGGTGCGCCGGGGCGTGCCCTCCACAATATAGCGGGCGGCTTCCCGGAAGGCTCTTACCACACTGGGCATCCAGCGCTCGGACTTTATTGAGTCATAGGAGAAGCTCAACACGGTTTTATGATCGTCGGCAGCTTCCAACACGGGGAGCGAGAGCCTACCTGCCGCCACGTTGATACGCAGGGCATATCCGATACAGCCCGCCGCTTCCATGACCTCGGTTGCTGTCAGAGCACGGTCGAAGGTGGCCCGAATCGTATTCCAACCACCGGGCTGCTCCCCTGGTCGGTACCACTCTAAGGGTGGGTTGAACAGAGAGTCTTCTGGCTCGTCCAAAAAAGAGGGCAGAGGTGCGCCACGCTGTGGCTCCGGCTGGGGAGCGATTTTAGACAGAAAATCGTTCAGCGCGCTATAGAAATCTTCTCTTTCCGGGTTCATGTGTGTTCTCGTAGTGGTCATAGTGGTTGTTCATTCGAAGTTTCGTTTTCCTGATGGGAGAGTGTGGGGCGTAGTTTTCACTCCTACCTCTCCCACTCTTTTACATTTAGATACTCCGGGAAACTTCCAGAAACCGGAAATAGTGTGTCGCTTATAGTAGAGCAGCTAGTGCATTTTCGAAAAATAAACGAAAAATAGAAGAAATTTATGGATCTGGTATCTGTGAAACTAACTCAACTATTAATTGTCTGAGTGTCAGAAAAGGGATTTTGAAATGCCATTATCGACCATTCATTCCGTATTTTATTTTGCGAAGCAACCCCAGCCATGGATTTCCAATGATGGTGTGGAACATAGCCTGGATACCGGGTCTCTCGTTGATTTTTCTACATGCCAGACAACATATTCCTTCCAACCAGATGGAGTAAATATGTATTTTGGCTTTCTAAAAGAAGTCATCAGTCGGTGGGAAAACGGTGGAACTATGCTTGATATGGCTGGACATCCATGGTCACACAGTACTCATTTAGAGTTCGCGCTAGATGCCCTGAATAACGGCCCTGATTCCGAAAAAACTATCGTTTTTGCCCTACAACCTCCAGGCGGCATAAAGCCTTTTGATTTCGTAATAGCTAAGCGAGCGGCAGTAGAGGCGTTAGCTGCAGAACTACAGGAATATCGTAAACGAGCTAATCCGGGAAAGAATCTGCGCATCGTGGTCCGTTTCGCTTCTGAGATGAATACTAAGGAGAACACAACCTGGGGCGCAGGAAACAGCTCAGTAAAAGCTGCGGACTTCATTCTTGCCTATAAGGAGGTGAGAGCTGCCTTCAGAAGTGTATCCACGGAGTTTCTTTTTTCTTTTTCTCCTGCGTTACGTGCTGACCTATCACCGACTGAGATCAATAAATACTGGCCTGGAATTGCCAATGTCGACTTCTTGTCCGGCACCTGGTACTGGGGAGGAACAGATACCTTGGAGCAAGCCCGTACTGTGCTGACGGCTTATTTCGAAACCTATAAGCAGCGTGTCTTGAACAAACCGGGTTGTTGCTTTGCTTTGGATGAATGGGGAGGATGCAATGGGACTAAGCATCTGCCACCCCCGCTAAAGAAGAAGTCTAACGGAGAGATCCTTTTAAAAGAGGATCATGCAATAGGGTGGGATTTCGGTTTGAATCATCTGGATGTTCTGATAAAGATGCGCAAGCATCTGGATAAGTTAGCGGCTGATGATATGCCGCTGGAGTATGCCACTCTCTTCCTGGAGAAAAAGTGGAATCCCTGGACATCACTGAGTCCGCTCTGGGCATCTTCTTAGCCTTTAATCCTGTTCTATAAGTGGCAGCAGGCGGCGCACTTTCATACCGTCGGCGAACTCCATGATCAGGTCCTCGGCTTCTTCACGATTCTGGCGGAAGGCGCAGGCGAGTGGCATCCAGCTAGCGACGATTCCATAGCCCCCACAGACAGAACTTCCACCATCGGTGCCGGGCAGCTCGCCATCATCGCATAGCTCGGAGTCGTAGGTGGAGGTACAGAAGGTCAGGCCAAACGCATTGGGACGCTGATGGATATCGGTCTTTGAGCGGTAGCTATCTTCCAGGGGAATCTCATTGCCCCAGCGCCATAGGGTGCGGGTGCCTGCCCGGCACAGGTACTCCCATTCGTCTGATGTCGGTAGGCGGAACCCATCACGACGATAGCTCTCGGCTCCGTCGCTCAGAGTGGGGAACTCTTCCTTGCCTTCCTCTAGCTCATCTTGCCAGGTGGCTTCAGTGGGGGCTATCTCAACCAGGCAGGGAGTGATAGCGACTGTGCGTAGTGGGGCAAGGTTTTCGTCGTAACCGTCCATACAGTCGAAGAACTCCCGGCGCATCTCATCCAGGTCGGTCTCGAACTGCGCCGGGGGAATCCAGGGATTGTCTCTGTCATAACCGAGCACAGCAGAGGGTGCGCCCGGAATCAGGTGAAACGTAGCACCGTCGAACTCAAACGCAGCGATTTCGTGGGCCTGATCGCCCAGCGCGAATGTCGCCAGTTCCGTGAGCTTCCAGGTCTCGGGAAGCCGGGCAAAAACGGCTTCCGCGGCAATACGGCGCTCGGTAGAAGTGGCGGCATCCCACGCTGCAATATCGCGGAGAATCTCAGGAGTATTCATAAGCGGGTACTCCGCCAAGAAGCGCTCTTTCGGAAGAGCATTTAGCGACTACCAGGCCAATAGATATTGTGCCCTGGGCTGCCTGTGTAGGAATGAACGAATCACCCCCACTTCCGGAAACTTTTTCTATATCTCCTGCCTCTGGAAACTTTTCCAAATGAAGGTATTCTCCTTCACTCCTACACACTTCATTTTTTAGAAGGAGAGTAGTCTACTGAGCCATGCCAGATAATCCAGTGTGACACAATGACCGATCTGGGGGATGTTTAGGAAACTTTCTCTATTCCTCTCACCTCTAGCAACTTTTCCAAAACAGGGTAAATTCTGTCGTTCTGTCATACAGGAAGAGTAGGGAAGTGCTATCCTGATATCAGGAGTGTGAGATGCAACCGCAGACACCAATTCGCATCGGCAACGCGGAGAAGAACGCGATAGAGAACTGCCTGGATATTATCCGTGGCTGCCAGCTCCCGGATGGCGCGTTTTGCATGATGAAGGAAGCGCCCGGCGCGGATATCTGGATTCCGCCGTACTTTGCCAACCATGCAGCGCTGGCGCTCGTGGCTGCGTACCAGTGGAAGAAAGACCCGGCGGACCTGAGCCGGGTGAAGAACTGGCTAAGCTGGTGCGTCAGGCATCAGGCCACAGATGGTTACCTGCCTGACTTTGTCGGTAAGCCTACGGACTACAAGATCAGCGCTATGGTGGTAGATGCCTGGGATTCGTCTGCTGCCCTGTTTCTCTTAGTACTGGGGCGGTACTACCGGGCCGGGGGCAAGGTCACCGGGGAGCTGGTTACTGCGGCCAAGAAAGCCCTGGTCTGCATCCAGAAGGTGACCGATAAAGCGGATGGTCTGACCTGGGCGAAGCCCGACTACCCTATAAAGTTCTTCGAAGACAATATCGAGGTCTACGCCGGGCTGATACAAGCGGCAGAGTTCTTCCTGAAGATCGGGAATCCGGCAAAGGCCGTGGAAGCGAAGACACAGGCGGCCCGGATAGCCCGGAAACTACCCCGGTTCTGGAACGCCGATGAGGAGCGCTACGGTGTGGCGCTAAAAGCAGGGGATGTGCCAGACGATGTGCTGAAGGCCGCCAACCAGGAGACTCACAAACTGGAGGCGTACCCCAATGGTCAGGCACAGCTCTTCGGCATCGCGTTCGTGAAACCACAGCCGGGGGCCTGGAAAACTGCGCAGAGCTTTCCTGCCGATGACCTGGATCGGCAGGCTCCGCTGGGTTCGGAGCGCTGGGTGATTGCCAGTGCCCGCATGGGTGGGGCAGAGGCGAAGCGCTGGCGGCAACAGGCCACGCAGACCGCGCTGAAGTTCGCTCCGAATACGGTCTATATCTTTCGCCCGGCGCTTATGGTGCTGGGGCTATTAGAAGGCGCGGACTACATGCCCGGTATCGTGTTGCCGAAGAAGTAGCCCCTATCTCTGCTGGCGGTACTTCCCCGGCGAGACCCCGATAATGCGCCGGAAGACCTTGCTGAAGGCTGCCTCAGAATCATAGCCGACAGCCGCGGCAACCACAGCCAGTTTTTCCGCGCGGCCCTCGCGGATCATGCCCGCGGCTCGTACCATACGCCACTCCGTAAGATGCTCCATGGGGGTCTTGCCCACACGATTGCGAAACCGGGCGGCAAACGCGGAACGCGACATAGAGACACGCCGGGCTAGCTCGGGCACGGTCCAGGAGTGCTCCGGTTCCGTGTGTATCAGCCGGAGCGCTTCGCCTAGCTGGGGGTCTGCCAGCGCGTAGAGCCAGCCTGGCTCCTCACTCTGATTGGGGGAGATAGGCAGAGTCCGCAGAGCCTGCACGAACAGCACTTCGGCCAGCCGGTCCACCACAGCATCTGAGCCGGGCAATCGCCGGGCTATCTCAGCATCTAAAAACTCCAGTGTGGACTGGAACCAGCTGGGAGAGTGAGCGCTAGAGGAGGCCACGTGCAGGATAGGAGGCAGGGACCGAGCCAGCCATTCGCTCTCGGGTGTAGCGAAGGAGAAGCAGCCTGCGATCAGGGTTGTAGAGGCGCCGCTCGGATCTCCCTGATAGGGAATAAGCCGTGACTGGTGAAACGCTTCCTGGGAAATAATCTCGGTCATAGGGCGTATCGGTAGGCCCGGCTGGCTCTGAAGCGAGTAGGTCTGTGGTGCGGCCAGCAAGATAAAGTCACCGCTGGTCAGAGGGATAAGTGGCTTCTTACCGTCTACTCCCAGAAAGCAGGAGCCCTGTGTCACTATCAGACATATCCCCTTCTCGCCGGGAAATGCGAAGCCCCAGGGAGCGATGAATTCCAGCCGCCCATAGACCTGCCCTCGGGTTCTAATCAGGCTTGTCATCTCCGAAAGTATGTCCATAGCAAGTACTCCGCCTGGCGTTTTGCGCTAAAAAGCGAGCGAATCTGACATTGATAGTCCAGATTCTCAGGCGTATTCTATCTCTAGAACGAAGCGAGAGAAAGAGACAAAATAGCCATGAGTGAGTTTTACGGGCTTCAGGGCAAACGTGCCCTGGTGACAGGTGGGACGCAAGGAATAGGGCAGGCGGTCGTTGCGCAGTTGAGGGAAGCCGGGGCGACGGTTATCACCACGGCGCGGAGTGGTGCGGAGTCCGCACAGTTCATCCGTGCCGATGTATCTACCATAGAAGGGGTGACGAAGGTGGCGCGGGAGTCTCTGGAGCGGCTGGGCGGGGTGGATATCCTGGTGCATGTGGTTGGCGGCTCCTCCGCCCCCGCAGGCGGTTTCGCTGTTTTAGACGATGCGGAGTGGCAGCACGCTCTGAATCTGAACTTGCTCTCCGCTGTCCGCCTGGATCGGCAGCTTCTGCCCGCCATGCTCTCACAGGGTTCCGGTGTTGTTGTGCATGTCACTTCGATACAGGGGGAGCTGCCACTGCCCGAAGCGACTATCGCCTATGCCGCCGCGAAGGCCGCTCTCTCGAACTACAGCAAGGGGTTATCCAAAGAAGTGAGCCCGAAAGGTATCCGTGTAGTACGTGTCTCACCGGGCTGGGTAGAGACAGATGCGGCTATACGCCTGGTGACCAATCTTGCGGGGCAGGCGGGTGTTGACTATGAGACAGCCCGACAGACCTTAATGGATTCGCTGGGAGGAATCCCTATCGGGCGCCCGGCAAAGCCAGAAGAGGTGGCGAATCTGATCACCTTCCTGGTGTCGCCCCGCGCCGCATCTATTACAGGCACAGAGTATGTCATAGATGGTGGCACAGTCCCTACTGTATAGAGCAGCACGGCTGTGCCGGGCGAAACACCCGGCACAGTCTCTGGCTCTTTATCCGGCAGCGTGAATGATAGGCCGCTTTGTGGTATCCGGTTGCGCTTTTCGCAGGATTTCGTGCGTCATCGGCGCAATGTCGCCCTGGCCGGTTAAGAAGAACTTACCCAGGAAGAGCAGCGGGCTTCCCTCGATCCAGTTGAAGTACACATGGGGGGTTCTGCCCGTGGTCTTTTGAACATGAAGGGCTAGAGCCGCTATCGCGTTCGGTACAGCCACTCCGTAGCAGCGCAGCACCCAGAAGCCGCCGATGTCGTGACCCTCTACCCGGAGCGTATCGGTGAAGTTCGAGGCATCCTTGATGTAGATCTCCACAAAGGTATAGCGCTCCTCTAGCTGGATACGGTGCTCTTTCTGGGCCTTGAAGATAGCCTCGGAGTACTCCGCCGTATCGCGCTCATCCGGGTGGTTGGCCAGCAGGACAACCTCGGGCTGTTTGGCCAGGCCCGCGATGATACGATCCGCCTCGCTATCGGTCTCCACTTTAGAGACACGCAGCTCCGATGCTCGCCAGATGCGGGAGAGCACGGAGATAAGCAGCACGGCGCCGATAAAGAAGCTCGCGATCTTCACACCATCGGAGCGCTCTATAACATTCACGATAGTGGTGTAGGCGAACACCACCGCGATAATGCCGAGGAAGAAGCTGCTTTTCTTGTCCCCGCGCCGGCGGGAGGAGATAGTCACAGCGACCGCTGCCGAGGTCATGAGCACTAAAACGCCAGTGGCGTAGGCGCCGCCCTGAGCATCCACGTTCGCCTTGAAGATAAGCGTTACTACAATAGCGATAGCCGTATAGACCAGCACCAGCGGTCTATTGGCGCGGGTCCATTCCGGAGCCATACCGAATCGCGGCAGGTAGCGCGGCACGATGTTCAACAGGCCCGCCATAGCACTCGCACCAGCGAACCAGAGAATCAGAATCGTGGAGAGGTCGTAGATAGTGCCGAACACCGGCCCGAACTGAAGCGCCGCCAGATACGCCAGCGCGCGCCCGTTCGCCTCGCCCGGTCCCTTTTCCGCAGAGATATGGAAGCGTGTGCCGCCCTCTATAGAGGTCACCGTAACATCGACAGGGACCGTCTCGTCAGGCTTCTCATTTACGGGAATGTTCAGGTCCAGATCGCCTGCTTTGGCGCCGGGCGGGAGGACAACGTTTAGCGCGGGCTCCCGCGCGCCTTCCGGGTGCAGGCGAATATTGGCGCCATCCGAAAGCTCTTTGGATGTTACGGTGGTCTCCGCGATCATCTTGGGCAGGAACTGGCCGGGCTTGATCAGCAGAGTGGTCACCAGGCTGGAGGACAGCAGATACACACTCATAATCACGGCGGCAGACAGAAGCAAGCGCCAGGTGTTTTTGATACGCCCGGTGGGGACCGCTTCCGTATCTGTTTTCGCTCCTTCTACCAGCGGCATCACGGCCACGCCGGTCTCAAATCCGGAGAGTCCGAGGGCGAGCTTGGGAAACAGCACCAGCGCCGCCAGTACCAGGCCGGGAATAGAGCCGTGCTGCTGGAACAGGGCTGTTTTCCACTGAGGAAAGTGAACCGGGTGATGGTAGACGTCTATCAATCCTCGCCCAACCACCACCGCATTCAGTGCTAGATAGATAAACACCAGCACTACGGCGATACCGATAGCCTCTTTGAAGCCCTTCAGGAAGACCACGCTCAGGGCGAGTACCAGCGCCAGTGTAATGGTGATTTGCCAGAATAGGGGCGCGCCCAGAAAGAGATGGTGCAGGAAGCGGTTCTCTAATACGTGGGCGCTGGCGTCTGCCGCGGAGAGCGTAATGGTGATAATGAAGTCGGTAGCCACGAACCCCAGCAGCACCAGTACCAGCAGCTTGCCCTGCCAGTAGGTGAGTAGAGCCGCCAGCATGGAGATCGAGCCCTCTCCGTGCGGAGACTCCTGCGCCACTCTCTTATAGATAGGAAACGCCCCGAAGAGCGTGAGCAGCACTAGCACCAGGGTGGCAAACGGCGAGAGCGCCCCGGCGGCCAGCGCCGCGATACCGGGCTGGTACCCCAGGGTAGAGAAGTAGTCGACGCCCGTAAGACACATAACCTGCCACCAGGAATGCGGCTTATGGCCGGGTTCGTGTTCCTGCTCGAACGCGCCCTCGACATTGGAGACATAGCCCTCTAGGAGCCAGTCTTTGAGTTTTGACAATGGAAACCTGCTTTTATTTATCCTGCGGCATGGACGATGGGACGTTTGGTAGTGTCCGGCTGTGCCTGCCGTAGGATTTCGTGAGTCATTGGGGCAATGTCTCCTTGGCCTGTTAGAAAGAACTTGCCCAGGAAGACAAGAGGACTGCCCTCGATCCAGTTGAAGTAGATGTGTGGTCTTCTACCCGTCGTTTTCTGTACATGGAGGGCCAGGGCGGCAACCGCGTTGGGGACGGCGACCCCGTAGCAGCGCAGCACCCAGAACCCCCCCACATCATGACCCTCTACTCGCAGGCTGGAGCTAAAGTTCGAAGCATCTTGAATATAGACTTCCACGAACGCATAGCGCTCTGCGGGGGCAACGGCGTGGTCTTTTTGAGCCTTGAACGTGGCTTCGGCATATTCCGCCACGTCTAGCTCATCCGGGTGGTTCGCCAGAAGGCGGACCTCAGGTTGTTTGGCAAGCTCTTGAATCATTCGCTTCGCTTCTTCATTCAGCGTAATCGCGGATACGCGGAGTTCCGAAGCGCGCCAGATTCTTGAGAGCACCGAAACCAGCATGATAGCCAGAATGAACACCAGTGAGATGCCCAGCCCTTCCGGATGGGACTTGATGTTCACAATAATCGTGTAGATAAAGATCGCAGTGACAATGCCGAACCCGATTAGCGGACCTCTCTCTTTGGCCCTCCACGCCGAGATAGTCACGGCAACGGTAGCACTGGTCATGAGCGCCAGCACTCCGGTGGCATAGGCGCCTGCCTGCGCATCTACATTTGCCTGGAACAGCAGGGTTACCAGCACGCAGATTCCCCAGAAGATAAGGACTAAGGGGCGGTTTGCACGAGACCACTCTGGAGCCATGCCATAGCGCGGGAGATACCGGGGGACAATGTTCAGGAGTCCCGCCAGTGCGCTCGCGCCCGCGAACCAGAGAATCAGCACGGTGACAATGTCGTAGAGCGTGCCAAAACCCGTGCCCAGGTAGGTATGGGCCATGTACGCCAGAGCGCGACCATTCGCCTCACCTGGCTTCTTGATAGCGGAGATACGGTAGCGTGCTCCACCGTCTATAGCAGTCACAGTGACCTCTACCGGCACGGTTTCCTCAGACTGCTCGTTGATCTTTGCCGCGATTCGTACAGAGCCTTCTTTCGAGTTCGCGGGCAGGACGATATCTATGCGATGATCTCTCCCCGTTTCTGGGTGCAGACGGACCTCGGCCCCATCCGTCAGCTCTTTAGTGGTCACTATCGTCTCGCCGCTCATACGGGGCAGATAGTCGCCCCGCTTGATCAGCGCAGTAGTGACGATAGACGAACCCACAAGCAGCACGCTCATCATCACGGCGGCGGTAGCCAGCAGTTTCCCGGCGTTGCGAATCCGGCCCCTGGGTTTCTCGTGGTCGTCGCCGGGGTCGCCGGTTATCAGCGGCATCACCACCACACCGGTCTCAAACCCGGAAAGCCCCAGAGCAAGCTGCGGAAAGACCAGCACCGCCGCCAGCGCCATGTGCATGGGGTTGGGGTGGGCCATAAGCAGCAGAGTCTTCCACTCGCTCAGATGCTGCGGATGATGCCAGAGCTCCACCAGTCCACGCCCAATAACCACGATGTTCAGTGCGATATAGGCCAGCACGATACCGACCGCGATTCCAATCGCCTCTTTAAAGCCCTTCAGAAAAACCGCACCCAGCAGCGTAACCAGAGTCAGCGTGAGGCCGATCTGCCAGGCAGTCGGCGCGGACTCCATGAAGTGGCTGACAAAGTGGTTCTCACGAACGTGTGCGGCGGCGTCTGCGGCGGAGAGCGTAATGGTGATAATGAAGCCCGTGGCCGCGAACCCGATCAGGGTGAGCACGAACAGCTTGCCCTGCCAGTAAGGAAGCAGGTTGGCCAGCATGGAGATAGATCCATCCCCATGAGGGCTGGCCTGTGCCACACGCTTATACATGGGCAGCGCCCCAAAGAGCGTGAGCAGCACCAGTACGAGAGTGGCGATAGGGGAGAGGGAACCGGCAGCCAGGGCGGCGATGCCCGGCTGGTATCCCAGAGTAGAGAAGTAGTCCACGCCAGTGAGACACATGACCTGCCACCAGGGGTGGCGATGGTGACTTTTCTCTACCTGCTCTTCGGTTTCAAACATGCCTTCCGGCTCCGGGGCATAACCCTCCAGAAGCCACTGGCGGAACTTAGACATCCATAGATACCGCTCTGACCCCGTTTACTTCATAGCTGCTCGAAGCGCACGTACCTTGTCCGCTGCTACCGGGCTGGCAACACTGTCACTTTCTTTTAAACTTGTGCCCACAATGGCGCCTGCTGCTCCTGCCGCCAGCAACCCAGCTGCGGTGGACTCAGAGAACCCACTCCCCACCAGCACCGGGGTGTTCGGCACCGCTTTTGCGGCCTCGCGCACGGTATCTTCCGACGTTGCCGCGCCCGTGGCTGTTCCACTCACTATCAGAGCGTCCGCCAGCCCGCGCAGCACCGCATCTTTCGCCGCATCGGTTAGAGTCATAGACCCATCGCCAAGTTGCGCCGCATGCTTCACGAAGACATCCGCAAAGATACTGATGTTTTCCGCGCCTAAGAACTTGCGATATAGAATCGCCTCACGCGCGGCGCCTTCAATAATGCCCTGATCGGTCACTGCGGCACCCACCCAAACGTTCACTCGCACGAATTGTGCGCCGACGATATGGGCGATAGCAATTGCCGAAAGCGCATCGTTGCGCAGGCAGTTGATGCCGAGTGGAGTATCTGGGGCTGCCGCGCGAATCTCCAGCGCGGCACGGGTGAGCGCAGCGACGGTATGAGCCGGAACCCGGCCTTTCTCAAATGGCGCATCGAAGAAGTTCTCCACCATAATGGCATCCGCTCCGCCCTGAGCCAGTGCCCGAGCGTCTTTACTAGCCAATGCCAGCACGCTGTCAAAGTTCCCACTATCTCTGGGGGAACCGGGCAATGCGCCCAGATGCACCATACCTATAAGGGGCTTTTTCGCCCAGAAATCCGCCGTCACGGGGCAGATTGTATCGCCTTTTGTCACGCTTTGAACAAATCATCACGTCTATCTCCGGGTAAGGAGAGAGACCGATTCATGAATAGGAAATATGCGCTGCTATTCGCCGCGCTCGCCGTGACCGGGATTGCCCACGCCGACGATACGAATTCGCTGACTCAGCGCTTCCGACTGCAGCTAGGAGTGGGGCTGCCTAGCTCAAAAAGCGGCAGAGACTTTGTAGGAAGTGCTCCGATAGCCGGGGGCCTGAGCTACGATTTAGGCCGAGTCGCTAGCGGCACCTGGGGCGTGTATGCCAACAGCATTATTCGCACCCGTCAGCTCCGTGATAGCCTTCCCGCCAGCTCCTATGTCAATAGAGGCGCAGAGGGCTTCGGTGTGCAGTATCGCTCCTATCCCACACCCACCGGGGTGTACTTCGGTGGTGGCATCGGGGCGTACTCTGTCTCTATCTCCACAGTGAACGATTACGGCAGCACCACCAGCACCGCCTCCACCGAAACCTCTACCTGGGGTGGCAGAGCCTTTATCGGCAAGAACCTGGCAGGCCGGGTCTATCTGGAAGCGGGCTACAACTGGGTGGGCAAAGCAAGTGTGGCCAACGGCCCGGAGCGCAACCTGAGTCATGCTTCACTGAACGTGGGGTATCGGTTTTAGCTTTTGCAAGCCCTCCCCCGGCCTCGTTCCTCGTCCACCCCCTCCCCGACTCCGTGAGGGGAGAGGGTTACAGAAGATGGGGCGCCTGCCGGAATCCCGAGAGGCTTAACGGGTTTGTTTACCCCCTCCCCCAACGAAGTCGGGGAGGGGGTGGACGAGGAACGAGGCCGGGGGAGGGCTCTAATGCCGCTTGCGTGGTTTCTTTTTCGCCGGGGCAGCAGGCTTCTTTTTTTTCGGGGGATCCGGGGCTAATGTCACGGCGGCGCGGGGCGTATCCATCAGCGCCAGCACGATAGAGTCCTGTACCTGGCGGGCTACAGCAGCTCCGCTCGCCCGGTCGAAGTGGTTCATCAGTATCGAGAACACCAGCTTCTCGCCCGCCTTCGTGGTCACGTAGCCGGAGAGCGACGATACCCCTAGAATCGTGCCGGTCTTGGCGCGCACATTGCCTTCGGCGGCAGTCTTCTGGAAGCGACGAGAGAGGGTGCCATCGAAGCCACCGATAGGCAGCGATACCGCGAAGCCGGGCAGGGTGGAGGCCACGGTCAGAGTCTCCACCATGAGGCGTGGGGTCACTTCATCCAGCCGGGAGAGGCCGCTGCCATCGGCTTGATTCAACCCTCCTGTATCGACCTTCTTGCTGGCAAGCCAGCCGCGCACCACAGCGGCGCCGTTCGCACTGGTGCCGGGCACGCTGCGCTTCTCCGCGCCGAGCGCTTTGAGCAGGCACTCGCCATAGAGGTTGTCGCTGGTCTTCAGGAACCGCTTGCAGAGCTCTGAGAGCGGAGCGCTGGCGGTCTCGGCCAGGGTTTGTGCGTTCGCTGGCGCGGTGCCTACAACCACCGTCGCATCATCGTCTACCCGCACACCGGCATCGCGCAGGGCACGAGAGAAGCGGAAGGCGGAATAGAGCGCCGGGTCTTCCACAGTTACGGAGAGAGTCACCGGTCCGGCTCCGGCTTTCACGCGCCCGGAGACCACGACCTCGTTGCGCCCACGCCGACGCTCGGCGCGTGCACCACCCTCACCGCGCTCTGTGGTCTTGACCTCACCGACGATATTCACGTAGCCATCGGAAGCTACCGTCGCTGTCTCACCGTCCTGCGCGCCGGGGGTAATGGTAATCCGGGTCACGTTCTCGTTCAGGTTCAGCCCGCTCACCTGGGCAGAAAAGCCGAACGATTCATCGTCCCACTGCCAGCCCTCACCCAGCGTCTGGTCGTCGAAGTGCGACGCATCCGCCACGATTCGGGTCACACGAGAGATTCCGGCCTCTTTGACTGCCTTGGCTAAGTCCTGCAGGCGGCTCTCATCCAGCGAAGGGTCGCCCGAACCGACTAATACCAGCTCGTCGTTGCTAAGCTTCGCCACACGAGTACGAAACACAAACTCCGATCCCAGCTCCGCCAGTGCCGTGGAAGCTGTAAGCACCTTCATGTTCGAGGCGGGCATGAGCGCCTGGTCCGGATTCACTGCGAATAGCGTTCGTCCCCCCCGGTCCAGTGAGCGAACCAGAAGGCCCACGGTCGCTCTCTGCAGTGCCGGAGCGGCCAGAGCCTGCTTGATGCGCTGCTCGATAGCCTTACCCGATTTACTGCTTGCGGAAGGCTTCTGAGCGGAGACAGGAGAGGAGACGAGAAGGCCGACCGCGACCAGTGCGAAGATGAGCCGATTCACGGGGACTATTGTACCGGACGCGGTACACTGAAAGAGGGCATGGGCAGCGCCGCCATTCGATTTCTAATCCTCAACCTCGGGCTAGCGCTCTATGGTCTTGCCATCGCTCTCCAGATCGCTGCCGGAATCGGTCTCGCTCCGTGGGATGCCTTTCATGTCGGAATCGCCCAGAAAATCCCTCACGCCACAGTCGGTATGGCGAGCATCGGGGTCGGAATTGTCATCCAGATTCTGGCCTGGGGCTGGCTGAAGATGCCTATCGGCCTCGGCACCGCACTCAATATTCTGGCCATCGGCTGGTGGATAGATCGCATCTCACCGCACTTGCCGCATTATCAGGGCGCACTGGCCTGGGCAGAGTTCGGCACAGGGATTTTCTTGATCGGCTTAGCTACGGGGCTATACGTCGGCGCGAACTTTGGCGCCGGTCCGAGAGACAGCCTCGCGCTAGGAATCAGCCAGAGATTTGGCTGGCCAGTGCGCTATGTACGCTCCGGAGTGGAGCTAATCGTGCTCGCCTGTGGCGCGGCCTTAGGGGCGAAGATAGGGTGGGGCACCCTGCTCTTCGCCCTATTAGTTGGCCCGGCCATGCAGGCCGGGCTACGCGTGTTTGCGCCGGACCGCTTACTTCCCGCCGGTGTAGCGGACCCGCCAGAGCGAGGCCGAGCCGTCATCGAAGACCAGTAAGGAACCGTCCTTGGCGACGGTGACACCGACCGGGCGGCCCCAGACTTCGGAATCGTTCTTCACGAAGCCGGTCATGAAGTCCACGTACTCGCCCGTGAGCTTGCCTTTCTTATCCACAGGAGCATAGACCACCTTGTAGCCCGTGCGCCGCTGTCGGTTCCAGCTACCGTGCTCGGACGCGAAGATACCACCGCGCCAATCCGCCGGGAAGTTATTTCCAGTAGAGAACGCGAGGTCCAGCGATGCCGAGTGGGACTGAAGTAAGACATCTGGCACGATGACCTTGTCTTTGAGCTCCGGCTTCTTACCCGCATGGCGCGGGTCCTGGTTGCTGCCCATGTAGTAGTACGGCCAGCCATAGAAGCCGCCTTCCTTCACCGACGAAATATAGTCAGGCACCAGCATGTCACCCAGACCATCGCGCTCGTTCACGGAGCAGAACAGAGTGCTCGTGCCTGGCTGTACGGCAAGCCCTACCGCATTGCGAATACCCGAGGCATAGATACGCTCGTTCTTACCGTCCGGGGTGTAGGCCAGCACGTTCGCACGGCGGTTTTCCAGCTTGTTGATATCCGGGTCGTCTACATTGGAGATAGACCCCACCGAGACGAACATGGTCTTGTTATCGTTACTGAACGCCACGGCGCGGGTCCAGTGACCACCGCCACGCAGGCGCCCACCACCGGGGATGTTGTCTACGATCATTTCAGACGGACCGCTCGCCACGGTATCGCCGCTCTGGTAGGGGAAGCGCACCACGGAGTCCGTGTTGCCTACATAGATGTACTTCGGGTTTTTGCCATTGGGATAGAACGCCAGCCCGAACGGTTTCACTAACCCCCGCGCGAAGGTCTGAATGAACTCTGGCTTTCCATCGTTGTTGGCATCACGAATAATCAGTACGCGACCCTGATTGGAGTCCACCGCGAAGATATCGCCATTGGGCGCGGTCTTAACGGTGCGAACCCCCCAGAGCTGATCGGCCACACGATCCACAGTAAACCCCGCGGGCACCTTCGGCCAGGCGCCTTCCGGCTGCCCACTGATACGCGGGCCATTGTCTACAGATGGGGTATCGTTCGGTGGCGGCAGGTCCGCGGGTGTGATCTTGCGGCGCGTGCCAGGGACATCGGAACTCCAATCCCCGAAAGCGGCTTTCCCTGTGAGAAGAGAACCGGGAGCAGCCTCCGTGCGGGGGCTGGCATCGTTGTTCTGTGCCTGGGAGCAAGCTACCAGGCCAACCAGACCCAACAAAGCCAGAGGAAGGATAAATCGTTGCATAGAGTTATAGTTTACCCTCCACGGCAACCGCTTTGTCTACCGACGCGGGCGGTCGAAAACAGGTGGCTCAATGAGGCGGTTTAGCTCGGCGAGCCGAGCATTCAGGGTGGCCAATGCCTCATCGCTCAGTTCATACTGCCCGCATAGCTCTATCAAGGAACTGCGTTCCCGTTGCCAATCACCCTGCCGCTGTCGTAGATAGGTAAGCTGTTCTCGCCAGAGCATGAGTTGATCTATCGTGTAGTCTCCAGCGGGTGTCTGTGGAGTAATCGTGCCATCCGGCATAGTCTCCCAGTGCAGATCATGATCGTCTTCTGTCAGGCACGGATCTAAGAAACGCCTGCCTTCAGCAAGCTCGTCCGGAGTAGGCCAGGTATCGCCTTTGTTCTGGTTGCACTCATGGCAGCACCAGTACAGATTCTCATAGACATTGACCAGATCTGGGCGTGCGAAAAGACCATGCTGGGGGCGGTGGTGGTCTATCGTGCAGCCCGCCTCACCACCTAAGTAGAACTCGTGGGTAAGACAGTAGGCGCAGCGATATTGAAAGTCCTGCCGTAGAAACGGGCGATAGCGCGTGTAGTCGGCAAAGGAGCGCGTGAGCATACGCCGGGCAAAGACCACGTGCCACTATCCTCCTGGCTTTTTCGGCTGAGATTCAATAAAGCGTCGCAGGTCGGCCAGCTCTTGATCAACCGCCGCTGCTCCCGCTTCCATTTGCTTCCAGCCCAGAGACGCACGGTCTATCTCATTAACGCGTTGTTTCACCCGCGCCAGCTCCTGCTCTTCATCGGCGGAGAGTCCTATAGCGAGTTTCTTATCGATCAGTCGGCGGTACTCTCCCCGAAGCTCTGGAGGATAGCGGTCAGGAGTTTGCTCCTGCTCCTGTTTGGCCTCACCGAGCAAGCGCCTCAGAAGCTCGGATAGTCCGCCTTCTTGCCGCTTACCCCATTCGGTAAGAACCTCATCTAAGTAGACGGTCACCCGCACTCGCTTGGGAGAGCGTGTCAGAGTTTCTGCCATACTCGCATTGTATCACTGGAAGACGTAAACTATGACGTAATGATAGCAATGGGAACCCGCTCCTACCTACCCCGGTACACTTATTACGGATGAGAAACGAGTCGAATATCTATGAGGTTCCTTTTGAGTGGGGAGACACCAACCCGCTGATTCTGATTCAGGTCTCTATAAACGGCTCTCGTCCCGCTCCATTCATGTTCGATACCGGCTCAGAAGCCACACTGATTCTCAACACAAGCTATACAAAGATTCGCTCCAGCCCCGCTGGGCGATCGGTGATTCTCAATGAGACAGCCACCATGGAGCAGATCAAGCCAGTGAAACTGGTGCTGAAGTCCGCGCCCACGGACTTCAAAGCCACCATAAATACCGCCTACCGAACCCGCCTCACGATTCTCGATGAGTTCTACGGCCAGGGCAAGATAGCGGGGATTCTAGGCGGTGATGTGCTGCATTTCTTCAAGGTTCTCATTGACTTTGATGCCCAGAAAATCAAACTGGGCGAAGACTCTACGAAAGAGCAGATGAACCTTAGTGGGTGGGGGAGTGCCCGGAGGCTAAGCCTGGAAAGAGGCGGTCCCTCTAAGATATGCCCGGTGGTTCGCCTATTTCCGCAGGGAAAGAACGCGGAGTTCGGCATCATAGACACTGGCGCCAATATCTCCGTGTTTACGGATGAACTGCTGAAGAGATACACCACTAAGAAATCCCGAATGACCTCTACTGGCGCGGATATGCTGAAGAGTTTTGAGGAGCAGCTTTTTCGTGTGTCTGACTTCGCGCTGACCGGGGAGAAACAGCCTGTCTTAGCCCGGCTAGGGAATCAGGCTCGGAACTTCATTGGCATGGACTACCTGAGCCGCTTCAATCTCTATCTGGACTACACCGGTCAGGAAATGCTCTTGCAGCCCCGAAAAGTGCCTGTGCTGCTCCGTGGCAACCGTGGTTTCTCGGTGGTGGTAAGCGGCAGGCGAGTTGTGGTAACGGCTGTGCATCCAGACTTCAATGGCTCGGAGCCACTTCTAGTAGGCGATGAGCTAGTTCTGTCCCCGAACCTGACCCTGATGCAGGTTCAATATCTCTTAGATGGTTTCGAGGGCGAAGAAGGCATGCTGACAGTTCGGCGCAATAGTGCTATCCGAACTATCAAATACAAGCGTATTTCTATGTTCTAAGAATCTTCAGAACGCCTCTTGAGAAAAAGCTCAGAGAGTAATGTAAATGTTTAGATAATAGTGTATAGTCGCAGCGGCGATTCCTACTCCCGTTTTAGGAGGGTGCGATGCGGCATAGAGTATTGGTTGCGGCAGGGGTATTCTCTCTTCTTGGTCTGCTTGTAGGGTGTGGCGGTGGTGGCGATGGTGGTGCGCCCGAGCTTCCGGCAGAAACGACCGGGGCCAGTTTCACCATTCCTGCGGGGGAAACCCGCATCGTACACTCCAGCGCGTCGATCAACGTCACAGGTGATGTGACTATTGCCGGGACACTCCAACTCGATCCAGGGGCGAAACTGCTGATTCAGGGAGAGAACGTTGCCATTCCGGGCACGATTGTGGCGGCGCCCACACGCCATGTCAGTCGCGACGAGAAGCCTCTAACGGGTGGGCTCTATATCATCATCCGTAAGGAAAGCCGGGTCAACGGGACCATCGCGCCTCCTCCCGCAACCGATGCTGTGTTTATGTGCAGCACGACCATCGAGCAACCCAGTGTCCTATTCGAGGGGACGATCCGCACGCAGGGACAGGACGGAGCTGCGCGTGGTGAGAACGGGAAGCCCTCTGGGAGTGTGCTCATAGGCACCGAGGCTGCGGCAGCAAAGGTAAAAGAGCAGTTTCCTGAGCTGAAGGCCGCCAACCTGAGCGGCACGTTTACCCAGGTCACGGTGCGAGGAACGATTGCGATCGGGCGCGGTGGGCGGGGCTTCGACGATAAGGTCGGGGTCTCGGAAAACCGGACACTCACGCTACTCGGCTCCAGCGGCGCCGCCTCGGGGGCGCTGGTCATGGAAGCGGATGCCATTGATGTGAGCACGGGGACTCTCACCATGGCGGCGGGTGGCGACGGCGGAAGCGTGATAACGCCTACCGGCATTGCGGGCTTCGATGGCAGTAGTGTGGGGCAGGCGGGGTTCGCGGTCATTGGGACCTCCGGAGATGCGGGCGATGCCGGAGAGGTCAACCTCATCACGTCCCATCTGACAGGCAATGCCCCCGCGCGTGGCTTCGGCGGCGCTGCGGGCAAGGTGCTGCTCTTCTCCGGCCACGGCGGCCCCGCAGGCAAGGGAGGAAAGCTGGAAGCCTATGTGGGGCGCCAGGGGTTTCCTAACCTTGCCAATGGCGTGGGGCTCGCCACTGTTGCGATAGCTCCCGGAAATGGCGGTAATGCCCCTGACAACCAGCACAAAGGGGGCGATGGCGGCGATGCCGTGGTGCTCGACCGGGATCAGGCCAGTATGGCTCAGGTATCGGCGTCGAAAATCCATCCGATGGAAGAGGATGATGTGGCTAACGGGGGCGACGGCTTCGACGGTTGCTCCGCAACCCCCCAGATTACCGGGAGTGATGGTGGCAACGGGGGCACACTGACTGTTGCGGGCGCGAAATACGATTTCGATACCAGCTTCGATGGGGGAGATGGCGGCGATGGCCCCGTCTTCGCGGTCGGCGGGCTTGCCGGGATCGATGATGCCAACCATAAGGTTGGCGTCAATGGGCGCGACGGTCAGACCTGTGGGGGAAGCGGTGTCTCCTGGGATGGCCCGACCCTGTATCCGATCACGGTGGGCGCGGTTGCCGATGTCAGCTACCGCTCGTCGGCGCTCAACCTGGATTTCCAGATCCGCACCGACCCGAAGATCGATCTGGGAGGCTCTGGCATGATGGGCTATCCCTTCATCAATATCGTGAATGGGAAGAAGAGCACGGTGAACTTCTCGGACAATGCCCTCGATGGTTCGACACTGATTCTGGGCAGCGGGACCTTCAACGCCTCGGAGCAGCTGACCTCAACCACGGTCTATACACCGGCGATTACGATTCCCAAGGGGATGACTATCAATATGCCCGTGACACAGACGATTACCCAGACGGTCTACAACGGCTCCGCCACGCCGCCGACTGGCCAGTTCAAGGCGCAAGTGACACTCATGGGCTTTGAGACCATCACCACCCCTCTGGGGACCCTGAATGGCTGCGCGAAAGTTGCGATCCAGTACCAGACAGCAGCAGGCGTACCTACAGAGACACAGACCATCTGGTTCGCGCCGGGCAAAGGGCAGGTGCAGTGGACCTACGCCAGTGGCGCCTCGCAGGTATGGAACCACATCACAGCACCGTAGAGAGTTAGAGCTGGTGAGGCCCCACCTGGCCTCACCAGCTTCTATCTTATTGTGCGCCGGGGAAGACGCCGCTGGCGATCATATCGACCAGAGGGTGGTCTTCGATAGTCAGTGGCAGGTCGATACGACCTCGATGGCGAGCGGACTCGTAGATACCGAAGAGAATCTCGGTGGTAGGAAGCGCGTTCGAGACATCGCAGAGGGGCTTGCGACCAGTCTCCAGTGCGTCTACGGCATCGCACACATTCTTGATATTCGCATCGTTGCCGTGTAGCCCACCCTCTGTGGCCTCACCTTCCACAATCTGAGTAGTCGCGTGGCCCTTGCCTCGCCAGCGGATATGGGGGGCATTGCCATGAATCTCCATCCAGCCATCCGTGCCGAAGATTCGATGCTCACAGCCCACCATTTCGTGTGCCTGATCACCGGTCCAAAGCGTCGCCATAACGCCGTTGTCAAAGCGCACCGTGCCCATACCCTGCGTGTCATGCGGCACGTCGAAAGCCTTGTTGGGGTGCCTCGCGTCTACCTGGCCGATGACCCATAGCGGTTTGGCTTCATCACGCAGGTAGAACAGGTACATGTTCATCCAGTGTGTACCCCAGTCTAAGAAATTCCCGCACGCACCCTCAATTCGCACGATGTCGCCAATAGCGCCATCATCTAACATCTTGCGAGCAGTCTGGAACGTATTGTTGAACCGGCGCTGATGGTTGAAAGAAAGCTGTGCTCCGGCCTCAGCACACGCAGCAGCCATGGCTTTCGCATCGCCAAACGTACCTGCCATGGGTTTTTCACAGTGAATAGCGCGCACCCCGGCCTTCGCCGCTGCAATCACCATGGGGGCGTGCAGGTGCGGCCAGGTAGCAATACTCACCATATCGACCGGCTCGGCGGCCAGTAGTTCCTCATAGCCGCCATAGAGCCGGGCCTTACCACCCGTATGCTTCTCCGAGAACTCCTGTGCATTTTCCGCGATAGGGTCCGCGATTGCCACAATCTCACACTTGCCGCTGGCAGCGTAGCCCTGGGCATGGGCATGGTTCATTCCGAAGCCCGTGGCGCCTTCCGCTTTCCAGGGCTTCCCCGCCCCGAGAATTCCGACTTTGAACTGACTCATATAGCACTTCATTCGGCGGTAGCGGAAGGGTTCCCTGCAAGCAAAACAAAAGGGAGAGGGCATGCCCTCTCCCCCCATAAACTCTAAAGAGTTGTTACTCCGACGTGTTGTACGGATTGCCCCAGTAGCGGAGACGTTTCTGCCACTCGGTAGTACGCTGATCTTCGGGGAGAAGAGCCTGTGCCTGGAACGTAGTCTGGCAGGTCGGCATCTCATCGATAAAGTACATCACGCTCTTGGCCGCTACGGCTTTCACGTGACCATCGCCGAAGACCGTGAGTGCCATATTCGCATGCCGCTCCGAGCCACGGAAGACCGTATTGCGGCGGTCCGTGGTGCGCGCGTCCTCACCCCCGAAGGCTTTCCAGGGGCAGGCGGCCCACTCGGACTGGTAGAGACAGAGGCCCGGCCCCTTCCAGTCAAAGCCATCTGGCTTCTCCAGTCGAGTGACAATGTAGAGCGAGCGCTCTGCCGGGTAGTTCACCGAGGCAAGGGTACGGCCTAAAAACGCGCCGTAGTTGCCGCCCACGGTCACAGCCTTGGCCGCCAGAACGGGTGGTAGGTAGTAGTCGGTATTGCTATCCGGAAGTGCCGGGTCCAGCACACCGCCCTTGAAGCGTTCCTGCGCGGCATCCCAGAAGAAGTCGAAGTTCTTGCAGTAGGGATACAGGTAGTACGGATACGCCCGGAAGTCTCCATAGGCGCGCTCGGCGGGATGAATGGTTTCGTCGTAGTCCTGAGCGTACATCATAGAAGCAAGCCCAATTTGCTTCAGATTGCTCATAGTAGCCGCCGTTCGCGCTTTGGCACGAGCCTGAGCGAAGACGGGGAAGAGGATAGCAGCGAGAATCGCGATGATGGCGATGACAACAAGAAGCTCAATGAGCGTAAAACCCGCCACGCGGGTAGAGGCCGAACCGGCTTGGGGGCCCGCAATGCGAGATGGAGAACGATGCGACATTTGGGAAAACCTCCTTCAGTTTATAGTGGCTAGAAACTGCTGGAAGTTATATATCCAAATTCGGATTTTTCTAAACTTGAAATAAAAAAATTTAGCCTCCCGAATAAGGGAGGCTAGCGAAAGCGCCTGGTTCTCAGACTTTTTTGACAAAGACCAGCCATTCCAGGGTCTGAAGGGCTTTGGAAATGAGCATCACAGCCAGCGAGAAAACTATCGCCCAGACCGCCCAGTCTGCCAGCTCCACATAGGTCTTTGGTGGACCGCCCCCCGGAGTGAACGAGATGCGTTGAACCAGTCCATCTATGTTGCCGATCATTTTCTTTACAATGGCGAAGGCAGGCTGGGAGAACACAAACGCGCCGGCTATCGTGCCCAGAATCGTAAGGGGCATGAAGATCTTGTATTTCTCGCGCTGGTGCTCGTTGTAGATAATACAGTTGCGGCAGCGCTCGGCTTTTTGCCAGTCAGTCAGGCTAGCCTTGCGCACAGGCTGCGTGCCGGTCGGACCGGCGAAATTACTCTCTGAGGCGGGGGCCATCTCCAGCATGACGCCTTTGACTTTGGTAGCGGCGTTGCTCACAATGTCTTCATCGCAGTAACAGCCCCGGCGCTCTTTCCAGCAGGCTTTGCGTTGCTGGAAGATAGGGCAGTGGTTGCGAATGAACTCACGGCAGTAGGGACCTTCCCAGCACTTCGCTAGAATGCTGGTGCGGACTGGTTTGTTCTCTTTGACGGCGCCCGTTCCGTAAGTCATATCCTGAGAGTCGAAGACCTTATCGCGGACTGCGGAGACAGTCTTGAGATACAGGTCCTTGATCACCAGAAACGCGCCGATGGCTGCCGGAGCGATGGCTGCGGGAGGAAAGGCCGAGAGCGCCAGCTTGATACCGTTGGTCATGGTGCCTCCCCCGAAGTTGGAGAAGCCGAACGGCACGCCGAAACCAAGAAGAGCGGCGGCGCCTAAGAGAACCCAGCCGGTAGATTCTGCCTCGAAGAAGCAGACAGCGGCGCAGAGCGCGGCAGCAATCAGGCTACCCAGAAGGGCATTGCCTGCCAGTGAGATGTTGCCCTGTACCCGCAGGCGATCCGCATGGGATAGCGCATCATAGCCCGCGAGCTGTCCGGAAAAGATACCAAACACCAGATAGGCGGTGGCGATCAGCGCCACCACACCACTGATAGAGAGAATGGTCTGGGCCAGCGATAATAATCCTGGCACCAGAAACGATACGCCACCACCCTCTTCTTCTTGATTCACTTCCCGGACCTCCTCGTTGTACTGAGAATACTAAATCAGGGAGCTACTTAACGCGCTCCAGATACGAATCACTACGCGTGTCGATTTTGAGCTTATCGCCCACGTTGATAAAGAACGGCACAGCTACTACCGCACCACCTTCTACTGTGGCGGGCTTGCTGCCCCCGGATGCTGTGTCGCCACGCACACCAGGATCGGTCTCAATGACCTCAAGCACCATGAAGTCAGGTACGTTTACCTGTACGATAGCGTCCTTGTGCCTCACGACCTGGACATCCATGTTCTCCTTCATATACTTGGCCTGGCTACCTATTAGTGCCTGCGGGATGCCAGTTTGTTCGAAGGTTTCCATGTCCATCAAAAAATATTCGCCGTCCTGCTCGTAGAGATACTGCATGGTGGAACGGTCGAGAATGGCTTGATCCATCTTCTCCCCCGCGCGCCAGGTTTTGTCTATGGTAGACCCGGTGCGCAGGTTCTTGAGTTTCGAACGGACAAAAGCCCCGCCTTTGCCCGGCTTGACGTGCTGAAACTCGACGATGGTAAAGATGTCGTTGTCGTAGATGATGGAAAGACCATTGCGAAAGTCGCCGGTGTCCATGAAGTTACTTCGTTTCTCCTGAAATTGGGTGTCTCAAGTATAGCATGAAAAAGCTCCCCCGTCCCAAATAACCATCTCCCCTGAGTGCTTGCTGCGCAAGCCTCGCCCCTCTTCCCAGCCTCGGTCGCAAGCTCCCTGGAAGAGGGGAAATCAGCGCTGGTCACGGATACAAGGGTTCCCCTCTGGCGAAGCATCCCTAGCATCGTTCGGGGTGCCTAGCGCTCTGCCTAAGTGGTTGGCTCTTTTGGGTAGTTGAGGTGAGTTATCCCTCTTCCAGCGACGAAGGAGCGAGAACGGGAAGAGGGACGAACGAGCAACGCGAGATTCAAGGGAGATGGCCATCAAGGAGATGGCACACGAAAAAACTCCCTCGGCGAATCGCCGGGGGAGCTTGGTTTGTTTAAGCGGTGAGGCTTAGAACTTGACGTTGAACGTACCGGTCACTACGTTGCCCTTGTTGGCGCCGGAGGACTGGAAGTTTTTGTAGTCGATCAGCTGGTAGCCCAGCTTGAAGGTGGTGGAGGTGCTCAGCATGGTGCTGTAGCCAACGTTGAAGAAGTTCTGCTTCACGTTGCCAGCCTTGACCTTGTTCTGCTCAGCGCCGACCATCAGGGAGCCGCTGCCGACACCCAGAGATACGCCACCGCGGACGTTCTCGATCTCGGTGGTACCCCAATCGTAGTTGTGGTACTCGCCGGAAAGACCGATCTTGCCAACCGGGACGCTAACCTTACCGTAGCCACCCTTGATGTCGGTGGGGTTCTGGTAGGTACCCAGGCGCTCCCACGCACCAGGTGCGTTGAAGTTGGCCTGGATGTCACGGTAACCACCGGTAACGCTCACGCTACCGAAGGTGCGGCTGATCATCGCGTCGGTTGCTTCGTTGTTGTTGCGGCTGCCAGGAACATCGCTCTCAGAGCGGTTGTAGCTACCGGAAACACCGAAACCGAACAGGCTGGTGTCAAGACCACCACCGTAGACATAACCCTGGGTGCCCAGACCCTGGGTACCGAACGCCAGACCGGTGGCGTTCAGGTTGAACTTACCGATCGGGAGGGTCAGGTGTGCACCGGCAACCTGCTCGATGGGGGCGCCACCGGGGCGTGTACCGTTGAACGGCATACCGACAGGACCGATGAACGAGCCAACGCCCGTTGCACCAACGGTGTACTGCTTGCCAGGAATCGCGGAACCGAAGGCAATCGGGTCCACCTTGGCGGCCACGGCCTTGATACCGATCTTGCCCAGGTTCGCTTCCGCCACGATACCGTCGACCGGGATATTACCGGAGTCGGTGTTCGAGTTCTCCAAGTAGGTGTCCGGGTCTACGAGCTTGAAGGTGTACGGGGTGAACTGGGTGGGAACGCGACCCACGGAGAGTTTGGTCTCACCGAAGAGGGGCAGGTTCGCCTTGGTACCGAGAACGGCAGACCAGATGGTGGTCATCTGGGCCAGGCTTGCACCGGCGCCACGGCTTCCACCGTAAACGTAGCTCAGGTAGTTACCATGGTTGATGCGCACGTTCAGGCTGGTGTTCTCGTCCGGGGTGATACCCAGGTCGAGGTTGAAATCGTGCAGGCCACGGGTGTCGTTGAGCAGGGTCTTGTTGGAACCGCTCACACCGAAGCCATCTCGGTCAAGCAGGGTGTTGGTCGGGCCACCGTTCGCGCCACTGGTGCGGCCATTGCCACGGGCGTAAACGGAGAAGTCACCGCTGATCTTCGGGAGCTTCTTGACGATCTCTTCGAGATTGCCAACGCGCTTGTCGAGGCCATCCAGGCGCTTCTTGATGTTGTCCACATCCACACCGAGGGTGTTAAGTTCGGTCTGGAACTCACCGGTCAGGCGGCGCAGGGTGTCCACATCGGACTTGCTGGCCAGACCCGCGAGGTCGGACTTCTTGGCGTAGGGCGACAGGTCCGGGGGAGGAGTGTTGTCGCGACCAGACAGACCAGCGAGGTCGGTCTTCTTGGCGTAGGTGGCGTCGATATTCTCGAGCAGGCGAGCAATGATAACCGCCATCTCGTAGCGGGTCAGGTTGCGCTTGCCACGGAACATACCGTCCGGGTCGCCAATGAACACCTTGGGGTTGAGGCTGGTGAGCTTCTCGATAGCCGCATACGCCCAGTGATCGTTCGGCACGTCCTTGAACGAGCCATCCTGTGCAAACGCTGCACCGGCGAGTAGTGTGGAGCACACCGCCAGGCTCGCCATAAGCAGATTTTTCTTCATATATCCTCCGAGTTTTAGCGAACAGATCTTTGTAGCGTCACTCGAAGTTTGCGGGTTCAACTCCCCGAAAATGGCCTCGCAGGGTAGTTACCATGTTGCCTTCCTGCCCAGCTATCTTCTCCGAATCATCCCCGACTTTTTGTAGCGCTTTTGTCCTGTTCGCAGCCTAAGACACCATTTTGTCGGCATAGGTTTCATATTTCTTTTGAATTTCTTCCATATTTTTGGCAGGGAAGCTCCACCGTCCGATAAAATGCCTCAGTTGCGCCTAGAATTGGCAACCCAATAACTATTGCCTGGAGCAGCAAAGCCAGCCCCGCGTCCCCCGGCATTGGCAGCTTTTTCGTGAGTGGCAGCATCAGGGTGAGCATTGGGTAGTGCAGCAAGTACAGGCTGTAGCAGCGCATCCCTAGTGGCGCCCCCGCGTTGGCAATCGACTGGCATATTCGCCCGTGCAGCGCGCCTAAAAACAGACCTGTAATACTTACCAGGGTCGCAAGCTGTACCCCTATCTGTGTCCACTGCCCCAGCTTTCCCCAGTTCAGCAGCATAACCGCCAATCCCACTATTCCCGCGAAATCCCAGTGCCAGCCAGAATCCGCCAGTTTACCCAGCCGGGTAAAGCGCCCGGCCAATCCCATACCCAGCAAAAAGAAATGCCCCTCGGAGAAGAGGGAGCGATCCAGGTGCAGCTTTGCCAGCACCGGGTTGGCGATGGCCGAAAGGACACCCCCGGCAAAGGCAAGCCCGAAAAACAGTGTCTCAGCTCTCGGGTGGGCATAGAGCCGACCCAGCAGAGGAGCGACTACGTAGAACTGAACCTCAATCTCCAGGCTCCAGGCTACTGGCAGGACCTTGCTCCAGATGCCGTAGAGGATGTTATGCAGAAAGAGCGCACTGGCCAGCAGCGAGGGCAATAGCTCACTGACTGTACCCATTTTCATGACTATCTGCCCGGCAAAAGCGATTAGCAGCACCAGCCAGTAGGGGGGAAGGATACGCCAGAGCCGCCGCCGGGCATAGGTCTTAAGATCTGGGTAGGTGCCGCGTGTAAATGGGAGAGCTACTAAGAAGCCGCTCACGGCGAAGAAGAGCGCTACACCAACGCCGCCCGCTCCGGCAAGCGTGAAGACAAGGTGCGGGTGATCTAAGGCCGGAATCGCCCGCTTCAGGCCAGTAGAGAGGTGAAGCAGAAAGACCAGCCCGATAGCCAGCGCCCGCAGCCCATCTAAGCCGGGAAGCTTCAACGCCTGTAGGGAAAGGTGAACCGGGACTCGTCGGTGAGCATGAAGTTACGTTTGGCCGCGAAATGGGCCTCACGCCCGAAGAACAGCTTTAGCCAGTAGGTCACGATATCGCCATCTACCGGGCCGCCTTCCGGGTGCGTGATCGCCAGCTCATAGGACCAGACCTCCGTGTGGGGGTCCTTATCCAGAGTCAGCTCCAGGTTCACATCACCCAGATAGCGCCGGTAGCGTTCTTTATCTATGAAGCCGAACGGAACGAGTGGGGCAACAGTAAGCGGCTCGTTGTTCGCCAGGGTCCACATCTCCTGAACAATCTGCTGATCGCGCTCCTCAGTCCGTCGGGTTTTTAACATAGCTTTATACCTACCAAAAAATAACGTGGTTATCCGATAAGGTTCTCCGGGTTCAGACCCAGCAGGTCGTCTACCACGAAGCGCCCATCTTTGCGGATAAGCTCATCGTCGAACCACACCTCGCCGCCACCGTACTCCGGGCGCTGAATAAACACCATATCCCAGTGCACTTCGCTCTTGTTACCGTTGTCGGCGGCAGCATAGGCCTGCCCCGGCGTGAAGTGGAAGCTCCCATCGATTTTCTCATCGAACAGCGTGTCCTTCATCGGGTGCTTTATGTACGGGTTGAATCCCAGGGAGAACTCGCCGATATAGCGTGCGCCTTCGTCGGAATCCAGAATTTTGTTCAAGCGCTCGGTCTCGTTGGCTGTGGCCTCGATAATCTTGCCGTCTTTGAACACTAAGCGCACGTTCTCAAAAACGGTTCCCTGATACAGGCTCGCGCAGTTATAGACAATCTCACCGTTCACCGAGTTGCGCACCGGGCAGGTATAACACTCGCCATCCGGGATATTGCGCTCGCCGGAGCACATCACCGAGCCGATGCCTTTGATAGAGAAACTGAGGTCGGTATCTTTGCCGGTAAGGCGCACTCTATCGGCTGTTATCATTCTTTTATGCAAGGGCTCCATAGCGCGGGCCATCTTGCCATAATCTAGCGTACAGACATCAAAGTAGAAGTCTTCGAAGCCCTCAATGCTCATTCCGGCGGCCTGCGCAAACGACGGAGTGGGCCAGCGCAGAACGACCCATTTCGTCTCGTTCACGCGGCGGTCTGCCACGGGCTTCCACCAGTGCTTGTGATACAGTCCCAGTTTCTCCGCAGGCACATCCGATAGCTGGAGAGCGTTTTCGGCTCCCCGGATACCGATATAGGCGTTCATTCCTTCCATACGGGCGAGCTCGTGCTGACCAATAGTGATCATCTGTTCTTCTGTAGCGTTCTGGTATAGCCGCCGCAGTACCCGCGTGGAGCGAGTCTCGACGAAAGGAACAGCACCGGCAGCAGCGACGGCATCTATCAAAGTCGCCACGAAACTCTCATCGGTATCGAAAGCTTCGATGAGCACTCGCTCGCCTGGAGCGAGCTGTGTGGCGTGATTTACCAGGGTAGACGACAGCTTCTCATAGCGCAGATCAGGCATGGCTGCATTGTATCGTGGAGGAGGTGAATAATTGTGTCATAATTATGCCGAAATGCAAAACAATCTCATAAACCCCGTTTTTAAAGATTTAAAGCCGAATTTTACATAGCAGGCTTGAATTTTTCGGGTCTCGGGATATACTCTGTCTTGGAAATGACGCGATAAAGTTGAGCCCGATAAGAATTAACTACACAAAAATGAGTCATTTCCAGGGTGTTTCAGCGCAAACGTCTGTGGATTTCCCTGTTGTTTTCTCCACAAGATGCCAAGGAGGTAAACTCTGAATGAGACGTGAGGGGGGGATGGAATGCCCGCTGACCAGTACTCAGCTACGCATTCTTCAAGCGGCAGTATGGTACGGAACGAATAGTGAGGGACTGTCAGCCGAGCTGCAGCTCTCAAAGCACACAATCAACAACCATTTCAGTCACATTAACCAGTTGCTGAATTGTCCTTCGCGCGCCGACTCGGTGCTGATGGCGCTTCGTAAGGGTTGGATAGAGCTGATGTTGCCTCAGCTCGGTCGTAAAGGGATCCGAAAGATTACCTACGCCGACGCGGCGTAATCGTTCCTCGCGTGCCCTGTTTGGGTACAATCAGGTACGCGAGGAATTCTAGAACAATTTCCTATTTCTCTGGTCGCATCAGAGGAAAGAAGATAACATCCCGGATCGAAGACGCTCCGGTAAACAGCATGGCTACCCGGTCTATGCCCATGCCGAATCCACCCGTGGGAGGCATTCCGTATTCCAGTGCGCGGATATAGTCCGCATCATACGGATGTGCCTCATCATCACCCGCAGCCTTCTGACCCGCCTGATCCTCGAAGCGCTCCTTCTGGTCGATCGGGTCATTGATCTCACTGAACGCGTTTCCGGTCTCACGCCCCGCGATATAGCACTCAAACCGGCGGGTTAGATGCGGCTCACCCGGCTTCTTACGCGCCAGTGGGCTGGTCTCATACGGAAAC
This sequence comes from Armatimonas sp., assembly GCA_049840835.1. GTDB lineage: Bacteria > Armatimonadota > Armatimonadia > Armatimonadales > Armatimonadaceae > JANLTX01. Next base: position 1,081,842 of record JASGJG010000003.1, read on the forward strand.
TCGGTGATAAACGTCGGCTGAATCAGTGTCGGCTCGGTCAGAAGCTCGTTCAGCTTCTCGATAATCCCGCCCACATTGTGCTCTTTGCTCGGGTCGCCACCCACTCGCGCCAGCGCCGCCTTAGCCGACTCCAGCTCCAGCAAGTCGCTGGCCTGAATCTTCCCACCAGAGTTCTTCTCAATGCCCTCTATCATAGGCAGTCGCGCCCAGGGCTTGCCGAAGTCTAATTCTGTTCCGTCTGGCAGAGTCAGTACATCGCCCCCGGTGACCTTCTGGCAGATATGGCGGAACATACGCTCCACAATATCCATCATGCCCTCTAAGTTCGTATACGCTTCGTACAGCTCTAAAAGCGTGAACTCCGGATTGTGATCCGAGTCGATACCCTCATTGCGGAACACCCGGCCCAGCTCGTAGACCTTCTCGATACCACCCACAATCAATCGCTTGAGCGGAAGCTCCAGGGAGATACGCAGGTGCATATCTAATTTTTCGGCATTGTGGTGGGTGTTAAACGGACGCGCCGCAGCCCCCGTAGCATCCATCACCAGGGTGGGGGTCTCTACCTCTAAGTAGTCCTCATGGTCTAAGAACTCACGAATGGCGCGGGTGACCTGCATGCGCTTCTTGAGAACATCACGCGCCTCGGTGTTCACAAAAAGGTCCACGTATCGCTGCCGATACCGAATCTCCTTGTCCTTCAGCCCCCCGACGACTTTCTTCTCGCCACCCTTATAGTAGGTACGCGGGAATGGTGGCTGGCGCAGGGCCTTGGCGAGTAATTCCACGCTCTCTACCTTGACCGCCCAGTCACCCTTCTGAGTCTGAAACACCGTGCCCTCGGCGCCCAGAATATCCCCCAGGTCTAAGTACTCCTGAAGGTGCTTCTGAAGCTCCGGCTGATCGTCTTTGGAGACAAAAATCTGACCCTCACCACTGGCATCGGTCAGGCCCAGAAACGGGAAGCGCAGGCTATGCACCCGGCCCGCTACTTTCACACGCTGGCCATTCAGCTCCTCATGGCGGCTGCGAATCTCAGCTATGGTGCAGGTTCGGTCGAAGCGCTCCGGCGCGAAGGGGTCTTTTCCTGCCTCACGCAACTCTTCTAATTTGCGCAGGCGCTCCGGATGCACCGCATCCATCGCCTTCTCTTCGTCTGTCCGCTCGTCTTCGGTTACCGATATTGTCTCACTACTCACGAGGGCTATTGTATCGCGCACTCCAGAATGCCCCCTATCCCCTGTCTTTTCCGCCAACCTGAGTGCTACTTTCGTATCTACTGTGGCGCTTGTGTTCCCCCTACGCTTTCTGCCCCCTATCCCCCAATAATGGGGGCACCAAATACAGTTATGCCCTGCGGGCTGCTCTAGCCACTTTGCGGCGTTTCTGTGCTTACCTACCACCTACCCAAAAAATAGTTCTCAGTTTTTGTCAGAATCGGCATTCTCACCCGTAATACAATATGGAGGGAATCGGATTTGCCATTCCAGAAGACGATACGAAATACCTTACCTGAGCTAATTGGTAATGCCTGGAAGATGCGTGATGAACCAACTCCCGCAGAAGATATGCTTTGGAGAGCACTTCAAGGGAGACAATTAGGTGGGCTGAAGTTTCGTAGGCAACATACTGTAGATGCCTATATCTTAGATTTCTGGTGTCCTGCCTGTAAGTTAGCTGTAGAGCTAGACGGAGGCTACCATGATTGCCCTGAAGCGAGAGAGCACGATGCTGCTCGACAGGAGCACCTGGAGTCTTACGGATACAAAGTGCTAAGATTCTGTAACGAAGAGGTTCTCAATAGCCTGACCGATGTACTCCAGGAAATCCTCAGGGCAGCAAATTTAGCTACGAGCTCATGGCAAGAGTAGTGCCCAAAATCGCCGCGAAGCGGCTCAGGCAATGAATCCCTATCTGTGTGCCCCCATTATTGGGGGATAGGGGGCATTACGCTGGGAGGAGCTGAAACTCTACTCTAAAAGGCGTTGGATCTATGGTACTCTCGCTGTTCGCAACGTTAGCCGGGCATCCATCGGTGTCTGGAAGGTTACCAGGACCCGTGCATGATTGGGGGCGGGTTCGGCGTCGCGCATGGCCCACATACGATGTCCATCACTGCCGGGGGAAACGACTATCGCATCGTGGCCATAGCGCATAGAGCCACTGCCTGCTTTGAGAAAGAGCACCTGTCCGGCGGTGGGTTTCAGCGCTGTGTCTGCTGTCTCCCAGGTTCCCCCAGCCGCGAAGTCCAGCGCAATTTGTAGAGGCACCCGGTCCATGGCATCTGGCTCTGTGTAGAGATGTAGATCTAAGCCATCCTCTGCCTCGGTAATCTCCAGGGTAATCTTCGCGGGAGCCACTCGCCGAATGGTGCGCTCTGGGCGCATTTGCTGATAGCTCTCATGCGGCACCGGGTAACCGAGCGGCTGTTCGTACCCAGGCCGTCGCTCCGTGACACCGTGATATACCAGCCGCACTCCGCTGGGAATCTCCTCGAAGGCCTCCGCCACAAAGCGCCCGACTCCAAAGTACGCCTGGCTTATCTTTATGGCCGATAGCTCCGCCTGCCCGAACCGCATGGCCGCCAGCCGAGTACGCCCGCCATACGCGGAGACCGCCAACGCACCCCGACGCATGCGCCAGAGCTTCAACACGGGGAAGAACTTCTGAAAGTTATCCGGTGGCCTCACCGTAGTTACAGGCGGCTCACCAAACCGCAGAAGGTACTGCGCCACGCCGTAGTAATCCCGGTTGTTCGGTGCGGCGTTCCACAATAACTCCGCTGCTGCCTGGAACGCAGGTTCCTCACAAAGTTGGGCAGCTATCAAGAGAGGAGTCACCAGTGAGGACGGCACCGGTCGTGTGCCTGCATCCTGTCGAATCGAAAGCCCGGTCTCGGTGGTCCCATCCGCATCTATCAGGTGCAGGTTCAGATATAGGTTCCGCCGCACCGCCTCTAGTGCCTCGGCATCTCCTCTCAGGTCGGCCAGTAGTAAGAGAGATCGGTCACAGATAGCATCATAGACTCCGGCGCTTCGCTCGATATAGGCGCCATCGGCATCCATGTCAATGCCTTCGGCACGGTAGGTACGAATCGCGGCATCTATCTCGCCCGCTCGCTCGGGGAATAGCTGTTCGCACAATGCCAGCGCTCCACAGATAACCCACCGATGGTTCGGGGTATGAAAGCCCCCGGTCAGCATCCCTGTAAGCATGCGGTCGGCGAAGGCAAGGATCGAAGCCCTCCCCCCGGCTTCGCCGACCCCCTCCCCGACTGCGTTTGGGGGAGAGGGTTGGAAGGTGGCTTTACCCTCTCCCTCAGCGAAGCCAGGGGAGGGGGTGGTGCGAAGCACCGGGGGAGGGCCCAAGCAATGCCGGAACCAGTGCCTGTAGTAAGAACCCGGCATCTGGACTGGAGTCGTAGTTACAGTCACGAAGGTCCGTGAGGCCCGAAGGACGCTGGTAGTTCTCTAAGTAGCTCAGGGCGCGGGTGGCGACATCCTGAAGAGTGGCGTCATCGGGCGCATCCTGTGTTAGCGCGGGGAACTGGGCCTTGAGCTGGAGCGAGAACAGAGCGAGAGCGAGCAGGCTGACCGTACCACTGGGGTCGTCGATGCCCCAGTCCGCACGGACCAGGGCACCGTCTTCCCGCTGTGCCGGCAGGTACGCCGCAACATGACGGGCGGCCTGCGGAAGAATCGCCTCAAACGTGAAGGGCGATGGCATAGAGTTTTAGTCCTCAGTAGGAAGAGATTGGGCGGCTTCGCCCGTAAGAGATGGTGTCGGATCCGTGGGATTACTGGCGGCTCCCATACCAGCCAGGCCTCCAGGGGGAAGGCCCCGAAGATACTCCCGATCTTCCTCGAACTCCGTATGGTCTTTGTACTCACAGAGGGTAGTATGCTTGCGCGCACGCTCGTCTAAGAGAAGATAAAAGAGACCGTTGCGCTCAGCCGCCCAGACAGTACAGTTATCAAAGCGACGGATGAGTTTTTGTCGGAGGGCGAGGGCTTCTTCGTCGTAGAAATGCAGCTCACGCGTGGTCATGGGTTGGGTGCCCCTACTGTACCATAAGGGGTCTCGTTTTCTAACGTATCGCTCTCTGCATCATCCCTGATTCAGCGCAAACTCAACTGCCTGCTCCCAGGAAAGAGCGCTTCCTTCTGCCCAGGCCGTAGTGAACTCCTCTTCACTCAGTTGAGAGCGCAGGCTGACTAGCTCGGTATCCAACTCCGCCTGTTGCTGCTGTGTTAGTGGTGAGCCGATATTTTCGCGTATCGCTTCTGCCGCCGCCACAAGCATCACGGCATGTCGTACGATACCTGTGTTTTTGAGTATAAGGCTCATGCCCTCTAAACCATAAGCAATATCACGTTTATCACCAAGTTCCCGGAAGAAAATCAAACCCTCCTTCATATAGGACTGAGCCACACTATAATTGCCCTGAATAGCGAACATAGTTGCCATGTTTCCCAGAACATGGCTTATGATAGCCTTATCGCCAACCTTGCGGGCAAGAGGCAAACTTTCTTCAAAAAACGATTGCGCCACGGAATAGTCGCTTAGCTCTAAAAAGATACTGCCCAGGCTACTCAAGCAGTAAGCTATACGATTAGTATTGCCAATCTCGCGCTGGAAAGACAAGCTTTCTTCATAGAGTGATATTGCAAGAGAATAGTTGCCTTCCATGGCAGATATATTGCCAAGGCTACTCTGAATGTTAGCAATTTGGACATGATCTCCAATTTCTCGGTATATGATCAGGCCATCTTCAAGAAAAAGCCGTGCAGTCGAATAATCACCTTGCAGGCTAGCGGTATTGCCCATGCTGCATAATACATAAGCAGTGCCAATTTTGTCGCCAATTTCACGTTTAAGAGCCAGGCTTTCCTCATAAAGAGATTTTGATGCCGAGTAATCTCCCTGGTTATTAGTGAAATAACCTAATGCATGTAATGTATTGGCGATAGTTGTTTTTATCAGAATGGCATTATTGTCTGTGATGGATTCCTGTAGTATCTTTTGTCCATTGAGTGCTCGTGATAGCTGTACGCGCCCTTCACTCAGGTAGCCACGCATATTCCAGAATTCCTCTGCTGCCCCTGCCAGTTTCAGTCCCGCCAGCGCCCTATTGAACTCATCGCTTGTGCCTGTGCCTGTGGCACAGGCATCCAGCGCAGCCCGAAGATTATCGTGCTCTAGCTCCAGGCGATCTAGCCAGACGACTTGTTCAGGGCCTTTGAGCTTTGGATCAGCCTCCTGCAGCAGTGCCAGGCACCATTCCACATGACGCTCCTGTACTGTCTCGGCCTCTTCGCTTTCCTGTAGTTTCTCGTCTGCATACTGCCGAACGGTTTCCAGCATCCTGTAACGACTATCCGCGTTTTCTATATCCGCGATGATTAGAGACTTATCGGCAAGACTCGTAAGAAGGTCCAGCACTTCCCAGTCTTCCACTGGCTCGAAACCACAGACACTTTCTGCCGCCGAGAGAGTCCAGCCTCCAGCAAAGGCAGAAAGGCGGCATAACAGCGCTTTCTCACTGTTGGTGAGCAGATCGTAGCTCCAGTCGATAAGTGCCCGAAGTGTCTGTTGGCGCGGCAAGGCCGACCTATCGCCCCCAGTGAGCAGGCGAAACCGCTGGGCCAGACGGTCATTTATCTGTTCCACTGCGAGTAATCGTGCTCGTGCCGCCGCAAGCTCCAGGGCGAGCGGAATACCATCTAGGCGATAGCAGAGCTGAGCAAGTGCCGGTGCGTTAGAGTTAGTTACGGTAAAGTCGGGCTTGACGGCCTGTGCTCTATCGATAAACAGACGCACTGATTCGAACTGACTTAGAGTCTCCAGGGTTGCTGTTTGTTTTGGGTCTGGCAGGCTAAGTGAAGGAACGCGGTAGACTTGCTCCCCTGCAATGCCCAGCTGCTCCCGACTGGTGGCCAGTATCTTGACCTGCGGGCAAGAACGAAGAAGAAGCGCAGTAATGTTGGCACAGGCATTCAGTAAATGCTCGCAGTTATCGAGTACTAATAAGAGGGACCTTTCTTTTAGGTGCTCTACCAGCGTCTGGCTTATGGTTTGCCCTGCCTGCTCTTTGACTCCAAACACGGCTGCAATTGTCTGTGGTACGAGTGCGGGATCGGAAACGGAGGCGAGTTCCACCAGCCAGACACCATCGGGGTACTGCTCTAGAGCATCCGCGGCGACTTGCAGAGACAGGCGGGTCTTGCCAGTGCCACCTGTGCCAGTCAGAGTCAGCAGTCTGTTTTTTCCCAGCATTTCTGCCACATCTGCCAGCGGCTTTTCTCGCCCGATAAAGCTCGTTAGCTGCTGAGGCAGGTTGTTGGGAAGTGACGGATTGTTGAGAGTTCTCAGGGCCGGAAACGTGTCTAACAGCGCCGGGTGAACAAGCTGGTAGATTGTCTCTGGCCGAATCAAGTCTTTGAGGCGATGCTCGCCCAGCACGAATAGGGTTACGTTCTTGGGCAGGACATCTCGCACCAGTTCCTGGGTGGACAGACTGAGCAGTATCTGCCCTCCGTGCCCAGCGGACATCAGGCGGGCACATCGGTTGAGTGTGGAGCCGAAATAGTCTCCATCACGAAGCTCTGCAGAGCCTGTGTGTAGTCCCATTCGAGAGCGGAGCACCACGGGTTCTGACCATGCTTCTCTGGCCAGTGTCTGTTGAGTGGCAAGGGCGGCGGCAAGTCCCTGTTCGGCGACTGAGAACGCGGCTGCGATACCATCTCCCGTCGTTTTGAAGAGGTAGCCCTGGTTCTCTTGAACCGCCTGTCGAAGCAAGGCATCGTGCTTTGCGACGGCGACTTGCATGATTTGGGGATGTAGCTCCCACAGCTTTGTGCTTCCCTCGATGTCGCTGAACAGAAACGTGATTGTGCCAGTGGGGAAGGGGGCTGAGAGAGGGGGCTGACTCATTTAGGTATCTAAATTATAACGCCAAGACAACAGAACGTAACAAACCAAAAATAGGGAGCATTATGCTTGGTGAAGTATCGATGCAGGTACCATATCTTTGATGACCGCACAGGTACCACTGACACGCTGGCGTATGGGGGAGACGAGCGACGATACCGACACTGTGGCGGTAGAGGAACCGCTGGAAATCCGAATCGGAGGAGAGCAGGTTGCTATCACCATGCGGACACCGAGTGACGATGAAGCGCTGGCCTGTGGGTTCTTGTTTTCCGAAGACGTGCTGGGAGACCGCAACGATCTGTATGGCATAGACCAACCAGCGCCCAATGTCATCGATATAACTCTGGCACCGGGAGCCCAGCTGGACTGGGAGAAGCTCCGGCGCAATGTGTATATCAGTTCCTCCTGCGGAGTCTGCGGCAAGGCCAGCGCCGAAGCCGTGTATCAGGCATGTCCCACATTGGGGGAGGCGACTCAGACGAATCCGCAGGTTATCTGTGCACTACCCACCAAGTTGCGCGAGGCTCAGAGCGCGTTTGATAGCACAGGTGGGGTACATGCCGCCGCACGGTTTACGGCGACCGGAGAGCTAATTGCCCTGCGCGAAGATGTGGGACGGCACAACGCGTTAGACAAACTCATCGGGGCGGCCTGGCTGGCGGGGCAGGTGCCGCTTACTGGCGAAGTTGTATTCCTCTCCGGGCGAGCCAGCTTTGAGCTGGTGCAAAAAGCGGCTATGGCGGGCGTGGAGATACTGGCAGCGGTAGGGGCACCCTCTAGCTTGGCCATTGAGACAGCAGAGCGGGTCGGACTGACTCTTATCGGGTTCGTAAAAGCGGAGCGCTTCAATGTCTATACGATGCCGGGTAGAATTTTGGTATGAGTGACGAAGACGCGGCGGCAAGGGGGCCGGAGCGTGAAGAGGCGGCAAAACTCTCCGTATCAAAAGAGAAAGCGGCAGGCTTAGAAGCGGTCCTGTCGTCGGCGAAAAGTACCCTGAAGCAAATGGGGCCGGTGCGAGGGGCGAAGATCTGGCTCGCCGTGAACCAGAAAAATGGGTTCGACTGCCCCGGCTGCGCCTGGCCCGACCCGGATGAGCACCGGTCTCGCTTCGAGTTCTGTGAAAACGGTGCGAAGGCTATCGCCGAAGAAGCCACAGAGAAGCGCGTGACCGCCGAGTTTTTCGCAAAGAACTCGATAGCGGAGCTTGGCGACCGGACCGACTATGAGCTGGGGCAAGAGGGGCGGCTAACAGAGCCCATGGTGCTCCACCCCGGCGCCACCCACTACGCTCCGATTACCTGGGACGATGCTTTGGCCCTTATCGCTACGGAGCTAAAGGAGTTGCCTTCGCCGGATGCTGCTGCGTTCTATACGTCCGGGCGGACTAGCAACGAAGCCGCGTTTCTGTACCAGCTCCTGGTGCGCAAGTTCGGCACCAACAACCTGCCGGACTGCTCGAACATGTGCCATGAGTCCAGCGGCGCAGCGCTGAACGAGTCTATCGGGGTGGGCAAGGGGACTGTCACGCTGCACGATATCGAGGAGCACGCCGAGGCTATCTTTATCATCGGGCAGAACCCTGGCACCAACCACCCGCGCATGCTCACCAGCCTCCAGAAAGCTGTGCGGCGTGGAGCGCAGATAGTCGCCATAAATCCCCTGCCCGAAGCCGGGCTGCTCCGCATTCTCCCACCCGCAAGAAGTCGGCGGCATGCTTGGACTATCCACGCCCCTGGCGAAAGTCTTCTTGCCGGTCACTATCAATGGTGACATTGCGCTGATGAAGGGGCTGATGAAGGTCATCTTAGAGGCCGGTGCGGAAGACCGAGAGTTTATTGATGCCCACACCCATGGCTTCGAGGCGCTGAAAGCGGATATAGACAACACTTCGTGGCCGGAGATCTGCAAAGGCTCCGGGCTCACCGAGGCGCAGATTCGTGAGGCGGCGCAGATAGCCATAGAGAGCAAGGCCACTATCTGTTGCTGGGCGATGGGACTCACGCAGCACGAGAACGCCGTGGGGACGATTCAGCAGGTCGTAAACTTCCTGCTCCTGCGGGGCATGATGGGCAAGCCCGGCGCGGGTGCCTGCCCGGTGCGCGGCCACTCCAATGTGCAGGGGGACCGCACCATGGGCATCTGGGAGAAGATGCCCGAGAGTTTCCTACAAAAGCTAGATGCCGAGTTCGGGTTCATATCGCCCCGGAACCATGGGCATGACACCGTACAGACCATTCAGGCCATGCAGCGCGGTGAGGTGCAGGTCCTGGTAGCTATGGGCGGCAACTTCCTCTCAGCGACTCCTGATACGGATGCCACGGCAGCTGCCCTGCGTAAGACTCGCCTCACCGTGCATATCTCCACCAAACTCAATCGTGCGCATGTGGTGCATGGTAGGGCAGCGCTGATTCTGCCCTGCCTGGGGCGCACGGAAGCCGACCTGCAGGCCACCGGCGCTCAGTTCGTGACCGTGGAGAACTCCATGGGGGTGGTGCATCAGTCACACGGGCAGCTGAAACCTGCTTCAGAGTACCTGCTCTCCGAGGTCGCTATTGTCTGTGGTCTGGCAAAGGCGGTTCTGGGCGAAGACTGGAGCGGTTTTGCCGCCAACTACGACACGATTCGAGACCACATCAGCCGTGTGGTGCCGGGGTTCGAGGACTTCAACGAACGCGTGCGCCATCCCGGTGGGTTCTACCTGCCCAACGCCGCGCGTGACGGTACCTACAACACACCCACGGGCAAGGCGAACTTTATTACCCACCCGATTCCAGACTGGACTCTGCCGGAAGGCCATTTAATCCTGATGACCATTCGCAGCCACGACCAGTACAACACCACTATCTACGGCCTGGATGACCGCTACCGGGGCATTCACCACGGGCGCCGTGTGGTGTTCTTAAACGAAAACGAGCTGGCCGCGCGTGGCCTGAAAGCCGGGGAGTGGGTAGACCTTATCAGCGTGTATGAAGACGGGGAGCGAATCGCGCATCGTTTCCTGACCGTGGCCTACGCTATACCCCCCGGCTGCGCCGCTGCCTACTTCCCCGAAGCGAACGTATTGGTACCGCTCCACAAAACGGCGAAGAAAAGCAACACTCCAGTCAGTAAATCCATCGTCATCAAGCTACGCAAACATCTAGAACTATAAAGGCCATGGCGGACATTGTCCGCCATGGCCTAATGTCATTATTATTTAAACCAGATGGTATCGGAGAGCCAGCGGCCATTGGTCTGAATCAGCGTGGTCAGGGTTCGACCGTTCTTCATCTTTACCTTGACCGTCTTATTGCCATCGGCTTCGCCCGGCTCTTCGGAGGCGTACAGCTCTTCTACAGGAGCTTCGCCAGCTTTCCCTTTGGCTTTATCAACCATTTCCTGAGTGATATTGTCTCGTACTCGATCTGTGAAACACCCCTTCAGCTTCTCTGTATCGCCTTCCTTTAGCAGCTTAAGCTGGTATGTAAAGGAACTTTTCGGCTGACTCATATAGCCTCCTGCAGTCGCAGCGCCGGGAGCGCCACCGCTCCTTGCAGCAGGCGATGCATTCGGATCCGGAGTGGTCGATGGTTCGTTGTTACAGGCAGCCAGACAGCAGCCGAGTGTGAGCAATGCGATAGCGGCACCGATGTTTCGCATGGTTGAGTACCCTCCCAGAGGGATTCTACACCGATATTGCAAGTTTCTTTACGGTTTCTCTAGGACAGAGTAGTGACACCCGGCAGCCCCAGCACGAACTCCGGACCCAGAGCCAGGCCTGGTGTCTGGAAACCAGTGGGCAGATCGCCCGCCAGTGCTCGCTTGAGAACCGCATAAGCCGCACGCGCTGTGAACTCATATGGGTCACCCAGAGACAGCCCGAGCTCTATCGGCTTTTGAAGTCCCACACGGGCCCGCACCCGCACGATGCTCTGGCCCTCGGCGCGCTGCTCTTTCGTGGGACCAACCGGTTGACCTTCCACCCACTTGGCTAAGAGCTTCTGGGTAAGCGGGCTGGAGAGCAGGCCGGGCAGCTTTGTGGCGGCTGTCTCCAGGGCTTTGGGGAGGCTCATGAAGCATTCAATGGTTGGAATCTGTGTGCTGTGCCCGGCGGTGACTACGTCCGCACGCCATGGATAGAGCGGCAAAGTCTCCGGCTTGCCGTGGCCGAAATCGAAGGTCTCCGACTTATCTGCAAAGTGTGCCGGGCGCAGGATACCGTTTGTGCGCACTCGCCCATCGGCGGTCAATAATGGCAGAATCGTTCGGAGTGTGCCGCGCGATGCCCCGGACTTCGTCCACACCCCGATCTGCAGGTTCGTGGCAGTGGGAAGCTCACGTACCAGGCGCACGGCCAGACTGTCGGTTGGTAGAGAAGCAAGGCCCACACCAGGCAGCAGCGTAACCCCAGCACTTTTGGCCAGGTCATCCAGCGCCATTGCTTTCTGGATAGTGGGATACTCTCCAGCAATATCGATATAGGGGATTCGCGCGGCGATGCACGCCTGCATCAATGGGGTGGCCGTAGTCTCAAATGGTCTGGCTACATTCAGTACCGCAGTAACTCCGCCAAGATTCGGCGCAGTCGCTTCGAAATCACGCCACTCCAGTCCATCGCTGGCGGATTCCGCTTGCAGCGCTGTGGCATTGTGTCCCGCCAGTATCGGGCTGTCGTCTACTTTCAGCGCTTCTCGGAGAATCAACCGACCCGTGTACCCATTTGCCCCGTACAGCATCCAGCTCATCGTCGAACCCTCCCGGCTCGTTTTTCACCGGGAAGCATACTGGCACCTTCTCAGGGCAAATAGATTAAGACTGTTAAATATGTGGCGGATTTCACACGCCGCCTGAACACAGGGATAAGCGCCTAGAACTGGTCCTCGTACCAGAGATACCAGTTCCCGGTAAGGGGCTGATAGCTACACTTATAACTCTGACGCTCAGGAATACTCGGAGTTGGGCTGTACACAATTCCCTCTACTCCTAGAAAGGCACGCCAGCACTCAAACCACACAATATCTTTTTTTCGGATGATGCTCCGTACAGGAAACGAGCCTACAGAATGTAGTGTTTGAGAGTTCCCCTGAGGCGCCGCAAGCGCCGCACGCTCCAAGGCTACATGCTCCGCTTGAACGCGATAGATCAAAGGCCTGTTACCAGACTGGAGAGGGGCTGAGACAAGAGCCAGAGCCAGCTCTATCCCTAAAAACAATAGTGCAATGCGATTCTTACGCTTGATTGCCAGTACTAGCCGCACTATCCAGTAGATCAGAAGAACAATAGGAGCCCCCATCAAAATAAAGAAAACAGGGCTACTCCAGCTATCGATATAGCGTGCATCGCACAGATAGCCAAGTGTCAGGTAGATAATGAGACTGGTCAGCCCAATGAGCCCTGCTATCATGGGAAAAGTGTACCAGAGATATTTCTAAATTCAGATTCGGTATACTGCTGGTTGTATGCAGTGTTGCCACCAGGTAAGAGCGCGTATTTTCTTGCTGGTAGGTCTTCTATTGCTTTTCGTTTCGGTATCGGCAGTATCCGCCAAACCACTTCCCCATACCCCTACAGGCACGCGCCGCTTCACCCAGACCGACCTGAACAATGATTCCAGGCCAGATGATTACCAGGTAGTCGTTGGCAACGATCAGAAAATAGTTGCGGTAGTCACCCTCAGTAGCGGGCAGCGCTTCCGGTTTCCGCTTCAGCTACCCTCGGTTGGAGCGATTATCCCGCTGGATGGCGACCGAGATGGCGACCTGGATCTGGTCTTCTTCGATAGAGATGCGGTACTCACCCAGACAGTCTGGAATGAGCACTCCCAGAGCTTCCATACCGGGGCGGTTGAGCATATCCGCTTTCCCGGAGAACACTCGCAGGTAGCCTCCGGGAGTGGGGTAGATGCTATCTCACTGACCTCGCCGCCACTGGCCGATCAGGAACTAACTGCGGCGCAGATTGCCGCCGCTACAGCTATCCCAACGGACATTACTGTGTATTCCGTGGGGGACTTTATTTCGCACTTCCCGCTTCGTATTCTTATTTGTAGTCTCACTCTCCGAGGACCTCCTGCGTTTTCCTTTCTTTGCTAAGCCGTTGGAGTAAGTCTCTCTAGGAAACAACCTCTGTTTCCACCGAATTTCAAGTCTCCCCATGTGGGCAGCATGGCGGAGCATGGAGGAATCTATGTCTCATCTGCATCGCTCCATTGAGCAAGTTCTGGCGACCCGAACCAATGCCTATTTAGTGGCTATGGCGGCTCTGGTGGTCACCGGCGCTCCTATTTTCACGCGTGAAAAGGAAGCTCCCGCGGGCTATCTCTCTGCCCCGGTGGTCTTCGCTCTCATGCGCCCTCTGGGAGCGCGCAAAGGCGAGGCATTCCCCACACTACAGGTGCAGCCCGCCCCTGAGTACAGTCTGCCGTTTAGCGCCGGAGCTGCCAAGTGGGAGACCAGCAAGAAGCCCTTCTTCAGCCCCTCTGTCATGCGGCTAGCGCAGTAGGGATGGCCTCCGTAGCCCGGTGATTAACCGGGCTACTAGAGCGGGTATAATGCCGCCATGGCAAACACTCGTTCTATTCTTCTGAAGGCAAGGCTGGGTCTGGTGCGCAGAGACTTAGAGGATATCCTGGGCAAACTTACGCCTGAGCTTCTACCCTGGGCGCCTGCAGAGGGAATGCGCACTATCTCCGGGCAGCTTGTGGAGATTGTGGCCACGGAGCTACAGCTCATAGCGCTTCTGAAAAGGGGAGAGCATATTTCCGATGAGGCTGCCGCAGAGATAATCGGGGACTGCGGCAACCTGGAGAACCTGCGCCGCGCCGTAAGCGACTTCCGTCAGCAGACGCTTGACTATCTGGACTCGCTCTCTGAAGCTGAGCTCGCTGAAGAAGTCCCCTTCGATGGTGGCTGGCTCGCCTCACTGACCCTGCCGACGATTCCCCGCGCGGAAGTCTTCTTGAACATCGCCGACCACGAGTGGTATCACGTCGGGCAGCTAACGTCCTATCTCTGGGCACGCGGCGAGGACCCCTATAGCTGGTAAGGGAGCAGGTTAGCCTGGTAGCGATTTCTGCAGAATCAAATCGGTCTGGATATCGCTGCCGAGTGGAAAGGGATGCGTGCCGACTTCCTCATAGCCCCACTTCTGGTAGAAGCGAATCGCTCTGGGATTGTGCTCCCAGACTCCCAGCCAGAGTGTTTCGAAGCCCTCGCTAATGGCTGTATCTATACATGCCTGCATCAACTGCGCACCTACGCCATGCCCGATACTTTCTGGAAGGACATACAACCGCACCAACTCCATCGGTTTCGTACCTGTGATACAGGCATCCGGAGCGCCCCGATAGAGCTTCGCATACCCAAGTGGCTTACCGGATAACTCGGCGATAAGGAACGTGGCGAGTGGGTCGGAGATCTCTAACTCCAGCTTGTTCTCAGTGAAGTTTTCCGCCAGATACGCCGCCATATCTTCGGGTGTATTGTCCTTGGCAAAAGTAGAGGAGAAAGTCGTCGCGCTCAGCTCTGTTAAGAGGGAAATATCTTCGTGCGAAGCGATACGCACGGTCACAATATTCTGATTTTCCACCCGGCTATGCTATCATTTGAGCCTTCTGCTCTTTCCTCTATTTTCCCGGTTGCTGGAGTATCTATTCAAGAAATCTCCTCTAGATTTCCACCAAAATACGGAGAGTTATTATGTCTCAACTGGATCAATCTATCGAGCGGGTTCTGGCTGCCAGAACCAACGCCTACCTCATGGCTATAGCGGCTTTGCTTATTCTGAGCGCCCCGATTTTTATGCCTCACAAAACCTCAGCCGTATCGAAACGTCACCGGGCTACCCATGTGGCATTGAATCAAGGTAGCCAGGTTTATTGGGAACAGGCCTCCTTGACCCTCAATCCCTAGCGTTTACGGTCTGTCTTCATCTTTTCCGTCAGCGGTACAATGGAGCAAGAAATTATGGCCGAGCTAACAGACGGAGCACAGCTGCATGACCGTGCAACGCGCGGAGAGAGTCTGACCGAAGCAGAACAGGCTCGTTTGAAGCAATGGTATGAGGAGCAAGATGCGGCTGAGGCAGCAATGCTTGCTGCCCATCGGCCTATCATTGCTTCGGATAACATTGCAGCAGACCTTCCGGCTGTGTTAGCGAAGATCCGTGAGACAGCGGCGAATATAGAAACTTTGCATCAGCAGAATGCTGTACTACGCGCTGAAATTGCTGCTGTTCAGAAGCGGCTTACTGCAAAAGCCGCGTGAGTATTTCGGCTACGGATCGTACCTTTGTTCGGCAGAGGGCCAGATATGCCTGCGAGTATTGTGGTGTAACCGAAGTAGAAACTGGTGCCGAACTGACTATAGATCATTATCACCCTACCGATGAAGGTGGCAGTGATGTACTAGATAATCTGGTCTATGCGTGTCATCGTCGTAACGAACATAAAGCGGCATACTGGCCGAAAAGTCCAAATGATTTGCCTTTATGGAATCCGCGTCAGGATATCCGTGAAGAACATTTCATCCCTCTGATGGATGGAACTCTGGCTGCTCTAACTCCTGTTGGTATATGGACAATTCAGCGCCTTCGCTTGAATCGATTGCCTCTGGTTCAGAATCGGCTTCTTCGGCAAACTCGTGTGGATAGAGACCGACTGCTTCGGCAATACCAGGATACGGTTCGGCTTCTCGCAGAGCTTATGGCACAGCAAGAATCATTGCTGCAAGAGCAACTGGAACTTTTAGAAGAGTATCGCCGAATACTGAATGTGCTGGATAGACAGGACTAATCCTATCTCTGGCGCGGTAGAATAAACCCGAATTCACTTTTTAACGGAGCTTCTCTTTTGAGCCAGAAACCGCACTTTGGTCTGACCGGCCTCGCCGTCATGGGCCAGAACCTCGCCCGCAACGTCGCCCGCAACGGCTTCCCAATCGCTGTGCACAACCGCACCGCTTCCAAGGTCGATGAGTTCCTTGCTGAGCATGGACACGAAGGCGACTTTACCGGGGCACACTCGCTGGCAGAGCTAGTCGAGAAGCTGGAAGCGCCTCGCACCATTCTGATCATGGTCAAGGCAGGTGGCCCTGTCGATTCCGTAATCGACGAGCTGGTGCCGCTGCTCTCGCCCGGTGACACGATTATCGATGGTGGCAACTCGCTTTTCACCGATACCCAGCGCCGCAACAAGTATCTGACCGAGAAGGGCCTGAACTTCCTGGGCGTGGGCGTCTCCGGTGGGGAAGAAGGCGCGCTGAACGGTCCCAGTATCATGCCCGGCGGCCAGCGCGATGCCTACGACCGTGTGGCACCTATCTTCGAGGCGATCTCGGCCAAGGTAGACGGTACACCCTGCGTGGCCTATATCGGTGCAGACGGTGCGGGCCACTACGTGAAGATGGTCCACAACGGTATCGAGTACGCCGATATGCAGCTTATTGCCGAGGCGTACGACCTGCTGAAGAACGTGGTGGGCCTGACCAACGAGCAGCTGGCCGATACCTTCACCGCCTGGAACGAGGGCGACCTGGACAGCTTCTTGATTGAAATCACCCGCGATATCTTCAAGAAAAAGGACCCGGATGGCGACGGCTACCTGGTAGACAAGGTCTTAGACAAGGCCGCACAGAAGGGTACCGGTAAGTGGACCAGCCAGCTTGCGCTGGATCTGGGTATTCCTGCTACAGCTATCACCGAAGCTGTGTTCGCACGCTGCCTCTCCGCGCTGAAAGACGAGCGTGTGGCCGCCAGCAAAGTGCTGCACGGTCCCACAGAGGCTGCACCGTCTATCTCCGTAGACGCGATTCGCGACGCCCTCTACTGCTCGAAGCTGGTGGCCTACGCCCAGGGCTTCCAGCAGCTAGATGCCGCCGCGGTGGAGAACAACTGGACCCTAAACCGCGGCGAGATCGCCACTATCTGGCGCGGTGGCTGTATCATTCGCGCCCGGTTCCTGAACCGCATCAAGGATGCTTACGATAAGAGCTCGACTCTGGCGAACCTGATGCTGGATCCGTACTTCCAGGGCGAGATTGAGAGCCGCCAGGCCAACTGGCGCAAGGTGGTTGCCGCTGCCGTGGAAGCAGGCGTTCCTGTGCCCGCCTTCGGTAGCTCCCTGAGCTACTTCGACGGCTACCGCCGCGCGAACCTGCCCGCCAATCTCATTCAGGCCCAGCGCGACTACTTCGGAGCGCACACCTACGAGCGCAACGATAAAGAAGGCACCTTCCACACCGAATGGGGTTCGTAAACCGCCGTATCTTTTAGCGAATAGCCATGAGCCAGCCAGAGAATACGCCTTTCTTAAAGCGGACCCGCCTCTGGGCTCCCTGGTTCATGGCTATAGCCTTATCGGTATACGCCTATCTCCGCGGGCCTGCCGGATTGTTTCTGGCAGGTCTGCTGTTTATCTGGCCCGGCTGGCGCGGAGCCGCCTTAAATATAAATCTCATAGACGGCCTGCTTCCCATCACTGCAGCGGTTATCGGTTTCACCCTCTCTCATTTCCTGCAAATTCCCTGGCTTACTACAGGTGCTATTGTCTGCCTGCTAACCTGGCTCTTCTGTTCCTGGGAAGCCCATATTCGGACAGGCGTTTAGCTATTTGCAAGGTTCCCCAGACGTATTGCCAAAGACCGGCACTAAGTTTTGCACCTGAGGTGGTTTTTCCCCTTCGCGCAGCCGGAGGGGGACGAAAGCCCGAAGGCCGCTTCAAGGGGGAGGTCAATCAGGAGGTTAATAAAGGCCGGATGTCAGTCCGGCTGCGGCACCACCCCGATGGTCAACAATAGGTTTGCGTACTGACGCTGCTCGCCCGTAGCAATAACCAGGCAGACATCTGGACCCTGGGCGGCGGTGTAGAAATCGAATAGTTCCAGTGGCTCAATCTTCAGGTCAGGCAGAATCTGCTCGAACTCAGCCCAGATCGGCACTGAGCTACCATCTTCACGGCGCATCACATAGGCGGCTTCTATGGGCAATACTGTTGTCAGAGCCTCCAGTACTTGAGTGACTGAGACCAGGCCAGGAGAGAGGTTCAGATAGACCAGCTCGGCGGCGGGGTTGGACTTGGTGGAGTGGGGGTAGTTCCCATCGGAGAGTAGCACCTGGGAGCGGTGACCGGCTCCGGCCAGCGCGGAGAGAATCTGTGGGTGAATCAGGTTGCCTTTGAGCATTCTAGTGTTGCAGTCTTTCGTCTCGTTCGTATTTTTCGTAGGCGATCAGGCACGCGGTGAGCCAGGGTGTGGCGGCGGCGTAGCCTGCCAGTACGTCGGAAGGGTAGTGGACCCCTAAATAAACCCGGCTGGCGCCAATCGCGGCAATGAACTGAAGCGCACCCAGTGCGATAATGATTCGCTCGGTAATCGACGAGCGCGACTTCATCCACCAGTAGGCCAGTGTGCCATAGAAGCAGACCGCCCCAAAACTGTGTCCGCTGGGAAAGCTGAACGTTTCTTCTGTGGCCAGGGCTTCTATGAGGTTTGGGCGCTGGCGGGCGTAGCGGTACTTGGTAAACCCGATCATGGCGCCACCGCCGCCCAGGGTCACAGCCATAAGAATCGCTTCATTGCGCCAGCGGGTGGAGCGCCAGGCTACTAAGATAGAGATCAGGCCCAGGGCGCTCATAATATCCGGGCGGGCCAGATCGGAGAGAGTGCGGGCCAGCGCGGTCCGGTTCGGGGTGCGAAGCGAGCGAGCGAGGTTCAGTCCATCGTGGTCGAAGCGCCAGACACCGTCCTGCCCACGAATGTCATCGGCCACATTGAAGAAGAACACGACCGCGCCGGTAGAGAGCGCCGCTCCCAGCGCCACCGGAGTGACCACGACTTCAAGGAGTGCCTGCGCCCGCCGCCCTACCGAGCGAACGACCGCCTTTGCTACCAGACGCCCAAGACCCATATAGCGTCCACTTTAGCAGCAAGGGCAGGAATTCCTTCCCTTAGAAACCTCCAATGCCCCCTATCCCCCAATAATGGGGGCACCAAATACAGTTATGCCCTGCGAGCTACTTTAGCTGCTCCGCAGCAATGGTGCCGGTGAAGCAAAGCCTATCGGTAGAGGCAGCCAGTGCCGCGAAGCGGCTTAAAGAGACTTCCTAATCTGGGTGCCCCCATTATTGGGGGATAGGGGGCAGGACGCCTAGAGCATAACGCAACGTCGAGCACAATAGGTTTTGGAGGCTGGCAAAATAAAAACCAGGCCGCGCGGCGTCTGCGCGGCCTGGTGGAAATCGTCTGGTCTCCTTTTACCGTCTCTTGTATGCGATCTCCTGGTGGTATGTGTGTCTCCGATTGGGACTTTATAGTCCTCTATTTTTGTGTGTGATCGTGTTAATCTCCGAATTCTCCACCATTATTTCGTTATTCAGTTTTCTATTTGCTTTTTCTGAACTCTCTGACACTGTCCTTTAGACTTAGTTTCAGTTTTTTCAGAAATTTTTTCTCTTTTTTTAAGCACATCGCCCGGCGCTGTGGTTGCCGTTTCCGACAGCACAACACCGGGCGAGTTTCGTGGAAAATTCCACACAAGGCTAAAAGGTTAGCGGCCTCCACCACCGCCCGGGCGACCACCGCCAGGACCACCGGGGCCACCGCCACCAGGTCCGCCGCCGAAGCGCTGGCGCATCTGCTCCATCTGCTGATCGAGCTTCTTGCGCTGCTCGGGGGTCAGGATAGCCTTGATTTCATCGGTCTGCTTCTTGCGGAGCGCCATGCTCTGCTCGCGATGCTTCTTGACCAGGGCTTCGATCTTGGTCTTCTGCTCCGGCTTCAGGCCGAGCTGCTCATACATTCGCATGCCGCCGCCACGACCGCCACCGCCGCCCATGCGGCCACCGCCACCACCACCGCCCGGACGACCACCGCCGGGACCACCAGGACCCTGGGCTACGGCGACCAGGGCAGTTGCTGTCAAAGTGAAAGCCGCCGCGAGAGCGACGACTATGGGGGTACGATTTATCTTCATGGATTTCTCTTCTCCTACCCGTCACTATACGGAAGAATCCTGAAGATGTTCTTAAAAGTGAAAGATTGCAATAAGCCGGAAATTCAGGTGGTTTTAACGCGCCGACGGCTTATACCAAACCCAACAGCGCCCAGACCCAGTAGCGCCAGCGTACCCGGCTCGGGCATAGCAACCGGCGCACCGGTGAATAGCTGAACATGGATATCGGTCTGCGCCGTAGGACTGCCCGGACCATTAGCTACGCGGGCTGGTGTGGCGAAGTTCGAGACATTGCCGTTCGGCTTCACCGATGTGATGCCGCTCTGGGTAACAACTGTGTCGTCCAGGTACCAGAACCCACTGATATCGGCAATACCGCCAACGTAATAAGTCGTATTCGCCTGAAGGGTAAACGAAAACGCATCCGACATAGCCCATTGCTGTCCGGCGCCAAAAGACTTCGCAGCGCTGGAATACAGCAGGGTGCTGCTGGGACCCGAAGCGTTTCCGTCGAAGATCAGGAACTTGATATTGCCTGTGCCGGAGAGATTGACATCTACCGCGATATTACTGATGGTCTTCGGTGTAGCGCCGATAGTGATCTGGGCCAGAGGTGCACTGAGAAGCCCCTGACCATTGGGAACGCGCTGGCTATTTCCCTGATTGGTACCCGCCGAGTTATCGAAGATCAGAGTTTGCGCTGAGGCAAAACCAGGGGCGAGCAGCACAACTGCCAGGCCACTAAGGGCCAGGAATCCAACGTTTTTCATTCTTTAATCTCCTCTACCCCTGCCTGGTAGTTCCACTAGCTAGAAACTGTGCCAGCATGCTATCACGGTTTCTAAAAGAAAAGTAAGTAATAAATGTCACGGTACACTGAAGCGTTTATGCGCCATGTGATTGTAGGAACCGCCGGGCATGTGGACCACGGAAAGACGACGCTGATTCAGGCGCTCACCGGCACCAACACCGACCGGCTCGCGGAGGAGCAGGCACGGGGAATGACCATCGACCTGGGGTTCGCTCACCTGGCACTGGGAGATAGTATCTCGGCGGGCATTGTAGATGTGCCTGGTCATGAGAAGTTCGTAAAGAACATGCTGGCCGGAGCGGGTGGGGTAGATATCGCCCTCCTGGTGGTCGCCGCCGATGAAGGCCCTATGCCCCAGACCCGCGAGCACTTAGATATTCTGAGTGTGCTTGGCGTGAATAGCGGTGTCATAGCCCTGACTCGCTCCGACCTCGCCGAGCCAGAGCTTCAGGAACTAGTCGCTCTAGAAACCCGAAGTGCGCTGGAAAACACGCCGCTGGCAAAGGCGCCGATTATTCCAGTCAGCGCCGTAACCGGAGCCGGACTGGCGGAACTGAAAGCGGCTCTGGCCGAAGCCGCCGAGAGCGCCCCACTGCGTGATGACCATGCACCTCTGCGCCTACCTGTCGACCGGGTGTTCTCTCTGCCCGGTGTGGGAACCGTGGTTACCGGCACCCTGACTACAGGGACACTCCGGGTAGGGGATGCAGTCATGCTGGAGCCGCAGGCGCTGACTAGCAAAGCCCGCACTCTGCAGAACCACTCGCACAAAATAGAGCTTGCTCACCCCGGTATGCGGGTGGCTGTGAATCTGCCAGGAGTCGAAGTCGAGGCTATCGAGCGCGGCGCGGTGCTTTGCGCCCCACACTCCCTGAGCGCGACGACACTGATAGATGTCCGCCTCTCGCTGCTCAGCACGGCGCGGCGCCCTTTGGAGCATAGAGAGCGCGTGCGGGTGCATTTAGGAACCGGAGAGACCCTGGCCCGCCTGTATCTCTTAGAGCGCGATGCCCTGGCGCCGGGGGATACCGATGTGCCTGCGCAGCTTCTCTTTGAGGAGCCCGTGGCACCTGCCCGTGGCGAGCGGCTGGTACTGCGCACCTACTCGCCACAGCGTGCGGTTGGCGGAGGTGTGGTCCTAGATCCCCTTCCCTCCCGGCGACACCGCCGCCGTGACCCGGCGGCACTGGCACTCTACACCGCTCGCAGCACGGGGCAGGAGGAAGGTGCGCTCTATGCGACCCTGGCTTCACGGCATGGGGATTTCCCGCTGAGCGAGCTGGAGAAAACGGTGGCAAGTCCCGCTCCTGCTCTGGAAGCCCTGATAGGTCAGCGCCGCGCTTTTGTGCTTTCCGATGGACGCTATCTCTCCGATACCGCCGCCCAGCGCCTGAAAGACACCGCCCGGCGAACTCTAGAGGCGTTTCACCGGCAGAACCCCTACAAGAAAGCGATGCCAGAGAGTGGGCTGCGTGCGCCGCTAACCAAAGCCGCGATGGTAAAAGACTTCAACGCTTTGGTCGCGTTTTTAATCGCCGAGGGGATCTGCGTAAAAGAAGACACCGGCCTGCGCTTGCCCGAGTGGGAGCTAACCGTTCCGCCTGGCTGGCAGAAAGCTGCGGGAGAGATAGAGGCGGTGTTCAAAGCGGCGGGCTATCAGCCACCCGGCCCGCGTGACTTCATCTACCCCAAGGACATCGTGCTGCCCGCTATCTTTATCATTCTCACAGAGAGCGGCGCTCTGGTGAAGCTCACCGATGACCTGTACCTGCACCGGGAGACCTACAATAAGGCGCTGGATACGGTTCGTCAGCTAGCCACTACGCCAGAAGGCATCAGCGTCGCCAGCCTGCGCGATGCCACGGACTCCAGCCGTAAGATTATCCTGCCACTACTGGAGCATTTGGACGGTATCCGAATCACCCGCCGCATCGACGACAACAAGCGCGTCCTAGTTTAGTACCCCAATCCCCCGGGTACCCGGGGGATTGGGGTACTTATTAGTCGTCTAGTGGGCCGACGGCGGCCAGGGTGAGCGCATCGCGGCTCTCTGGGATGAGCTGGCGGGCTAGCTCCAGTACATCGGCCTGAGTCACTGACTCTATCTTGGCGCTGACTTCATCTAGCGGGGCGACTCGGTCATAGATAGCCTCGGCCTTACCGATGCGCATCATACGGGAGTTCATCGACTCCTGGCCCATGATCAGCGCCGAGCGGAACTGGGTCTTGGCGCGCTTCAGTTCTTCCTCAGTCACACCCTCGGCGCGAACTTTCTGGAGCTCCGTACAGACCACATCGATACACTCCTCGAAGGTCTCCGGGCTGGTGCCGCCATAGGCTGCCCAGTAGCCACCCTCGCGGTAGAGCTGCGGGTAGCTGCCCACGCTATAAGCCAGCCCACGGCGCTCACGCACCTCGATAAACAGCCGGGAGCCCATGGAGCCGCCCAGAATCACATCTAGAATCGCCGCCGCATAACGCTTATCATCGAAGTGAGTCAGCGACGGTCCACCGATCACGAAGTTCACCTGCTCATCGGCACGCGGCGTCACAAAGATGCCCGAGCGCGCCGCTGGGGCAGGCAGGGTCTTGCGGGCTGATGTCTTGGCTAGATCGCCCAGAGACTTCTCTACCTGCGCCACCACTGTGTCGTGGTCTAAGTTACCGGTAGCGGCTACGATCAGGTTCTCCGGGCCACCATTCTGCGCCAGGAACTCCCGCAGGTTCTCCGGGGTGAAACCCGCCACATGGTCGGAGGTACCGATGACCGGCAGGCCCAGCGGGTGTTTATCGAACAGCGCCTCTGCGAAGAGGTCGTGAATGATGTCTTCCGGGTCATCATCGCGTCGCTTTATCTCTTCTAGAACTACCTTTCGCTCACGGGCCGTCTCTTCCGGATCGAAGAGGGAGTTACGGTACATATCCGTCAGCACATCCAGAGAGAGGGGCAGGTCCTCGGCTAAGGCGCGAGCATGGTAGCAGGTAACTTCTCGGTCGGTGAAGGCGTTCAGGTAGCCACCCACATCTTCTAAGGCGTCGGCGATATCTTTGGAACTGGGCCGTTTTTCGGTGCCTTTGAAGAGCATGTGCTCTAAGAAATGCGCCAGCCCCGCCTGAGCGGGCGTTTCATCGCGGCTCCCGGCGGCAAGCCATAGGCCCAGAGCGACCGAAGCGACATGCGAGATAGACTCGGTGACAATACGCACCCCATTGGGTAGCGTGGTCTTGCGGATAGTTTCCGTCATACAGCGCACAGTGTACCCGCGATTCTTCGCTCTGTGGGCGTTCCCTAATCGGAAGAGTAGGTCAGAGCGCTCAGTGCCTCTACGATTTTCTCCCCGGAGCGCACAAACGCCATCACGGCATCATCGCCATGGTGATGCACCGAGAACTCCACCAGCGCCATGATGCGATAGATCAGCAGCACTGTAAGCAGAGGAACCCCGCCGATAGAGAGAATCTCATTGCGCAACGGCTCGGTGATTTCCCCGCTGTCCTCATTGTGATAGGCATAGTGCAGCAGCGAGGCGAGATCGATAGCTCGCGTGCCATATCCGGCGTAGGCGCAGTCCACTATCGCGGTGATTCGGTCGTCCTCTGTCAGCAGGTTCCCGTAGCTCCAGTCTCCATGTACCGCATCCGTGCAGGGAATCGGAGTACTGCGATAACGCTCCGCCGCCTCTGCAAGCCTCTCCATAAGGCGACTTGTCTCCGGGGAGTAGGTGCGCAGGCACTCCGCCCAGCCAGACTCATTGTGAAAGACCACATTGTAGGCATAGTCCGACCAGTTCCCATTCGGGCGGGTCTCTCCCTCATATAAATCCGCCTGAAGCCGGTTCTGCGCGAGGAGCTGGACCACAAAGCCCGGTGTCAGCCTCTCTATGGGCTGTCCTTCGGCGAACTCTTGAATCAGATAGGGAGTGCCCTCCGGCGTCGTCCCGGTAAGCAAGAACTCCGGTGTCCGATAGCCCCGCCCCCGTAGCTGCTCGATAATGGGCAGAGAGCGTGGTGTTGCTGTCTGCTTCAGCACATACGAAATACCCGAAAGATCTACGATTTCGTAGCTGCCTTCCTGGTACCCGCCACTCAGGGAGCCACGCAGCTGAAACGAGGTATTGTGTCGCTCATTGACACGATTTAGCAGGTCCGCAGGGTCCATTGGCAAATAGTAACCCAATAAACCGAATTTTGATGCGTTGGGTTCCATTAAGAGCAGGTCCTTGAAATAACAGGCAGCTAAAGCAGCCTGCTGTTGAGACAAGGAGGCTAAAGGTCCCTCCAGAAAAGGACGTTATTAGCGGCTTTCAGGGTGCTTGCCCCAACAGCGGGCTGCCCGATTCCAGAACCAATTTTAGTGGCGGTAGACCAATACCAGCAGGCCGACAAAGAGGAGCAGCAATACAGTAATAATAGCCATACAGCCCAGATTTAAGCGCCGTCCATCTCGATCTAACTCCGCTTTGCTGACCCAGGCTGCTTGAAGGGTTTCCGGGGCAAACTCCAGCGGCTCTCCTGCCTTCACACGGGCAGAGATGCCCTCTAGCTTCTGCCGGTCAAAGTAATGATCTGTGACTATTAAGTGCTTGGTCAGACTCTCATCATCTTCCGGAACATAGCCACAGTGCGGGCAGACAGTAAAGGCCCCGTGCTTGAATTCCCCACAGTTCAAACAGACTGCTACGGTCATTGTAAATCTCCATTAGATGTAGGTACGGTATCTAATACAAGTTCTGTTCCGTAGCAGGCTCTGATAATTTACACAGGCTCCTCACGAGGTCTCTGACAGTATCTCTTTCGCCAGATAAGCGGGACGATTATCAAAGTCAGAACAAACTCAAGGCGGCGGTAAGTGACAATGTGCCCGCCGCAGAAGCGGAATAGCCCGTGCAGCAAGTAAAGCCAGTTACCCAGAAGAATCACCGAGAGGAGCCAGGTGAAAGGGGATAGCAAGCAGCCAAATTCCCAGAGATAGCGGCGGAATTTGATATTCAATGCGAGGAAAATGATATTCAATGCCAAAAAAATAAAAATTGTTCCAGGCGTCCACATTTGAAAAAATCTCTTATTTCTAGCTAAGATTCTACAGGATTCAAAGCCGTACTTTGGCGTTTACGATAGCGGAAATACCAGATGCCAATGATAGCCGCGAGGCTGAGGCCAACCTCATAAAAGGGATAGTCATTTGGACTAACAAGAATCAGCAGCCCAAAAATGAGAATCCCCATAATGGATAGCCAGAGATAACCCAGAAAATCATAGTTAATGGATCGTCTTGTAGCAGCCTGAAAAGCCATAGAGACAGCGGTGATGAAAATCATCACCATCGAAAATAAGAGAAAACCTAAGACTGCCAAATCGGTGCTTGCCATTCTCTATCTGACTTTCTTCCTGATGGGAAACCTATTTGCAGGACTCCAATGGGCGTGACACTTGATCACGACTCACATGTTTGCATAAGGGTCTATGGGCACGTGAGAGCTCGAGATGAAGCCAAGGATGCCAAAGAGAACGATGGCGAGAAGCGACACTCCGAGACAGCCTGGAAAACCATCATCGAAAGGCTGTTTGATGGTTGCCTTATTTGTGTCATCCTTAAAAGTCACATGCAAGATAACGGTGATGAAAAACGCCATTAGAGAAAAGATAAAACCAAAGGCGGATACGATTTCCATTTTCAACCTATCTTTCTTGAGGGGAGTGCCTATTCGCTAGACTCGGTTGAACGCGACGCGGCAGAGCGACGGTTTTCATAGCGCAGCCACCAGATTAAATTCACGGCAAGCAGACTAAAGATGAACTCGTAAAGTGGGTAGTCGCTAGGGCTGATGTAGAGGCGAGAAAGCATTAATGCTAAAGCGGAATAGATGCTTACGCAGGTGATACCAAACAACCCTAGGAGGATCGCACCAGCAATTGGCTGACAGAGGTAGCCCAGAGATGTGCCACTGGCGGGTTGTTTTACGACTGCCCGCATGACGGCATAAATAATGGCGCCAAGAAAAAACACCACCGGGAAAAAGACAAATCCTATGAACACAGCGATAATGCCTTCCATTTTCAGCCTATCTTTCTTTTTATGAACGTGTTCACTAATAAGGAATTGTACCATAGTTCTCACGCGGTACAATCAGGGCCATGTTGGAGATGCTGTGGCCTCGCCCATTGCCCGAAGGTGGCACGATTGGAATCTGCTCGCCTGCTGGCCCTTCGCCGAGAGTGCGCTTAGACAACGCTGTCGCGCATTTAGAAGAGCGTGGGTATAAGGTTGTTGTTGGGCCGAATACGCTGAAGCGGCAGGATGTGCGGGACTACTTAGCCGGGACAGTAGAAGAGAGGCTCTCCGACCTGAACGGGCTAATTCATGATGAGCGTGTCGATCTGATTCTCTCCGCGCGGGGTGGCTACGGCTGTGCACAGCTCTTAGACGGTATCGACTGGGCGACGCTACGTGAGCGCCAGCTTGGTATCGTGGGGTACTCAGATGTCACCGCGCTCAGCCTCGGCGCGGCGGCGCAGGCGGGCATGATTACCTACAGCGGCATCATGGCGACGGCAGGCGATGGGTTCGGTGAGGATTCCCTGGACCCCTGGAGCGCCCAGAGCTTCTTTGAGGCGGTCGGCGGGCACAGCGAACTGACCCGCCTGGAGAGCACACCCGCCTGGACCGTGCATCGTGGCCCCGATACCCTCACCGCGCGACTCTACCCGGTCTGTCTGACCCTGGTGGAGACACTGCTTGGCACGCCCTACATGCCCGACCTTACCGGGGCAATTCTACTCATAGAAGATGTAGAAGAGCGCCTCTATGCCATCGACCGCTCCCTGACTCAGCTTCGGCTGGCGGGAATTCTAGATAAGCTCGCCGGGCTATTTATTGGGAGTTTCAATGGGGTCAATGAAGAGCATGATTTCCTGCTCGCCGCCGAGGTGCCGAAGCTGGCCATGGAGTTCACCCCGGAGAGTGTGGCGGTCGTTTCTGGTGTAGCCTATGGGCATATTCCGCATCGGTTCACATTGCCGGTGGGAGCGCCAGTCTCTGTGGACATGAACCGGGGAGCTTTCTGGCTGGAGCGTGTGTAAAAATGGCCATGAACCGACTGCTTATTCTGGGAGCGTTGCTCCTTGCCACTACCGGGCTGGCCAACGCCGCGCCGCTGAAAGTGACTCTGACTACACCGGCAGGTCTGAAGAAAGAGGTGGCGCTTCGCAAAGGGAAAGTGGTGGTCATCAACTTCTGGGCGACCTGGTGCAAGCCCTGCGTAGCCGAATTTGGGGACCTGGTAGCCACTCAAAAGAAGTTTGCCGCCAAGGGAGTAGAGCTCGTAACGGTTTCGTTAGACAGCGCGGAAGACCTGGAGCTAAAAGTAATCCCATTTCTGACCCGTAACGGTGTCACCAAAGGTGCTCTGCTCAACAAGGACGGTGAGATGCCCGATGTCGCTTACTTCAAGTGGCTTGAGGGCAAAGAACCCGATTCTCTGGCAGTTCCCCGCACCTATGTCATCGATAAGCGTGGCAAAGTAGTCGCCCGCATGACAGGACAGCAAAGCGCCACCAGCTTCGAAAAAGCCATCCAGAAAGCACTAGCCGCGAAGTAAGAACCTAATTTGGTGCCCCCATTACTGGGGGATAGGGGGCATATTCAGGGGCTTCCGGAAGGCGCAGCTTTGGTAAATTCCCCCTCCCTCTTTAGGGGAGGGGGTTAGGGGGAGAGGTCTTCTTCACGAACACCTGCTCGAAGAGAGTCAGGCTGGCGGGCTTACCGTCTTTGTTGGGCGTGAAGAATAGCTCGCCCTCGAAGTCGGGGCCTTCATAGGCGAAGGTCTCGCGGGTCTTGTGCTTCAGTATCCCCTGGCGACCTATCCACGAGATTGCCAGTTTCCCATCGTCGCCGAAGGAGATTGCGACTTCGCCATAACCGGGCTCGGTGTAGGTACCCGCGTACTCGGCGAGCGGGTGAGTGGGGCGGATGTGCTTGGGCTTCGGCTCTTTTGCCTTCTTCTCTTTTGCTTCCACTTCCCCACGCTTTTTCTCCTCACCTAGCAGGCGATTCCAGCTTCGGCGAGGACCTTTCAGGAAGTGGTCCAACAGACTGTTGCGCACTTCCTCCACGATCCAGTCATGCCCCAGGTTGATAAGAATCGCGAACCCGACTCCCTGGCGCGGAAGGATAGCCAGATGGCTGCGGAAGCCATCTATAGCGCCGCCGTGCGAGAGCACGGGCTGACCCTGCCAATCGTAGACCGACCAGCCCAGGGCGTAAGTCTGCTGAATGCGGTCCGGGTAGAGGCGCCGAGTGGCGTCTTCCATGGGCTGCACCATCTGCGGCAGGTGCGTGTCTTTCGGTGCGTTCTCGGAAAGCTGGAAGCGAATCCACTTCTCCAGGTCCGCCACACTGGAGTTGATGAAGCCTGCGGGGCCGACGTTGGTAAAGGAGAGAGGCTCGATGGTGGTGACTATGCGCTTCAGAATCCGGTGGGGGGCGGGCATCTGTGTCGCTCAGGGCGGGACCATCGAATGTGATATCCATGCCCAGGGGCTTCAGCAGGCGCTCCACTAAGTAGGTCTCAAAAGGCTGCCCTGTAGCGGCGGCAATGGCCTCGCCTGCAGCCGAGAAGCAGATGTTGCTGTACTGATAGGCTCCCCGGAACGTGGCGGTGGGTTTCAGAAACGCCACACGCCGCAGGATTTCGGCACGGTCTAGCTTGCTGTGGTACCAGAGCATGTCATGTCGGGGCAGGCCGGTGCGATGGCAGAGCAGGTCCCGAATCGTCACGCTGGAGTCGGCGGCGGGGTCCAGCAGGCGGAAACCGGGCAGGTGTTTGCGCACCGGATCGTCTAAGTTCAGTTTCCCATCCTGCTGTGCTGCCCAGGCTGCGGCTGCCGTGAACGCCTTGGTGACCGATGCGATAGCGAACCGAGTATCTTCGGTTACGGCATCATCGGTGCCGGTGGTTCGCACCCCGTAGCCCTTTATATAGCTGCCCTTCGGCGTCACGACGACCAGGGCGGCGCCTGGCACGCGCCCGGAGCGCATAGCCCGCTTTACAATGCCATCGAACTTCTCGGTGTTCACAGGCGTGATGTACGCCCCAATCCCTCAATTCTCCTGCAGGGAATCTTACCTCTCCCCCAACCCCTCTCCTAAAGGAGAGGGGCTTTTCTGCCCTTCAGGGGAGGGGGCTGGTGGGCTTCCAGGTTCCCCCTCCCTCTTTAGGGAAGGGGGTGGTTAGGGGGAGAGGTTAATTCTCCGTTGGCACGTGAGGTACATCTTCGGCGCGGTCCTGGGGCACGTAGTCCAGATACTCCAGCAACGGCTGGCGGGAAAGTCGCTCATAGGGAGTGATAGACGTGGCGAAGAGCGTCACATTCTCCAGCCCCTCACGGCCCAGGCTACGGGCGAAGATCTCGGCGGCATCACGGGGGGAGAGCCACACTCCGCGCCCATTGACCGGTTGGCGCTGCACATCTGGATAGTCTAAGAACCACCCGATACGAATGGCCACGAACTCCATTTTGTGGGCGCGCCAGTAGTGCCGCCCCATGGCCTCGCCTAAGAGCTTGGTAGCCCCATAGAGCGAGACCGGGTTGGGAAGCTGGTCGATATCTATCGTGCCCGGCGGATTCGCCCCTACAGTCTGTACCGTAGAGGCGAACACGAAGCGCTTGACTCCTTGGATTCGCGCCGCCTCGAACATGCGAAACAGCCCTTCCACATTGTTGGGCACCAGTTGCTCTAAGAAAGGCGCTTCATCGCTGGTGGCCGCCAGATGCAGAACGGCATCGATACCGTCGCAGGCCTGCTCCAGCACACTCTGGTCCGAGAGGTCCGCTACCAGTGACTCGTCGCCCTGTGTCAGCTCATCGGGCAGAGGGGCGCGGTCCATCAGACGCAGAGTGAACTCCTCACGCAGCCGGGGGAGCACGTGCTTCCCGATTCGTCCGCCCGGTCCGGTAACCAGAACCTTTTTCTTACTCAACGACCCGCCCAACCTTTCTCAAATGCATCGCGCATGTCCATACCATTCGTCAGCCTATCGGCGGCGATGCCAAGAGAGCCGGTTGCCACAAAGTCGATAACCGCTACTGTATAGGTACGGCTCGGATCTATCGTTGTCGTATTGCTCGAAAGAACCAGCGCCGGGTTCTTCGCTTTCAGCGCGTTTATCTCCACGCCCATGAGTTTCACCGTCGCTACATAGTTCTTAAACGGCCAGGCGGCGTACAAATCATAGCGCGTGACTATTGGCGTGCGAAAGACATCGAACGAGCCATCGCCCGGTACGGTCAGAGCCAGCTCTGCCCCGGTGCCCCGTTGGAGTCCGTCCATCGTCGCCTGCGCCGTCAACTTCGTCCGCTCTTCGGGCGTCTTCCCAATCAGATTGGCGGGTAGCGTAGCAACTATCATCTTCTGAAACGGTGCGGCATAGCGAGCCACCACGGCCTTTACATCGGGCGCTTCTTTAATACGCGGTGTAATCGGAATCAGCTTGTAGTCGTAGCGCGCCAGCCTCCAGCCGGTAGCGCTTTTCTCAAAGTGCAGGTCGAACCGGGCCAGGTTTACTCCGAACTCGCCGCTCTGCACTATCGGAATCTCTTTGCCCTCGGCGTTCTTCACTACCTCCGGCTTATAAAGAAACGTATGCGAGTCGCCCCCGATAACCGCATCGATTCCCGTTGTAGCCGCCACTACTTTCTTATCGTCGTCTACTCCAATATGTGTGGTCGCAATCAGTACATCGCACTCTCTACGGGCAATCGGAATCCACTTCTTGGCGGCTTCCACTGGATCGCCCACCCACCAGCCCACATTCTGTGGATAGCTGGCGGAGCGTGGTGCTGTCCAGCCCTAGAAATCCCACGCGCACTCCCTGAATCTCGCGCACCAGAAACGGTCCCACGCCGGGCAGCAGCCCATTTACCTGCGTGCCTGCGTTGCCACAGACCCAGGGGAACTTGGAGCGGCGTAGCAGCCTCAGCAGAGCACCCTGCGCACCCGATGCATCCCCGCGCTCGTAGCCATCTTTCAGCTTGAACTCGTTGTTACCGACCACGCCCAACTCATACCCCACCGCGTTCATGGTCTCGATATCCGCGATGCCCTCATAGGCATTGGTCAGCGGTCCACGGGTAGCCGTATCCCCCAAATCGATGAGCATTGTGGGGTTCTTAGTGCTTTTCTTAAGCTGTCGCGCCAGGGTCGCCACTCGTGCCAGCCCACCGCGCACAAACTCGCCTTTGCCACCGGTATAACCTTCTTCGGCGTACACATGCGGCAGCATATGGCCATGGATATCGTTGGTATGCAGAATGGTCAGGTCCAGCTTTTCCTGAGCAAAGGCAATGGTGGGGAGCAGGGTAATTGCGGCTAGCAAGAGGAGAGTGCGAGCACGAGTCATGGCCTGGATTATACCGGCTAGAGTAAACCTGGATGGTTAAGGGCCGTGTGCCTCAAGATGCGGCGTTTCTGCGTCCCCATGCGTTTAGCCCCCTATCCCCCAGTAATGGGGGCACCCAAAAGAAGTTATGCCCTGCGGGCAGCTAAAGCTACTTCGCAACTTTGGTGTGGCTAACGAGAAGCCCATCGATTAACGAGACCGCGCCGCGAAGCGGCATAAAGACGATACGCTATTTGGTGCCCCCATTACTGGGGGATAGGGGGCAGGAACGGGGCGTGACGCATGAGGGTAAAAATAGAGACCGTAGGCTTGGTGTTAGAAAAATATCTCGCAGTGAAAAAAATCGTGGAACAAAATGATGTAGAATTCTTCCGAAAGAAAATTAAGGATTTTTCGGAACTTTTGTGATAAAGTAATGAAGGTTGCAACCGCCGCGCAGCTACGTGAGCTAGACCGACGAGCCATTGAGGAGGTCGGGATTCCCGGTGTCTGCCTCATGCAGTCCGCTGGGGAGGCCCTGGCGCGTGCCGTGAGCGGGGCGCATCGAGTGGCGATTCTCTGTGGCAAAGGGAACAACGGTGGCGATGGTTTCGTAGCCGCCCGAATGCTGGCAGGGCTGGGGGCAGAAGTTTCTGTCTTCGCCGAGAACGGCTCTACCGGAGACGCGCAGGTACATAAAGCGGCGCTGGCCGGATGTGGGATTGATGTGCAGCCGCTGGCAGCGTTCTCGCCAGAGACTCGGTTCGATGTCCTGCTGGACTGCCTGCTAGGAACCGGGGCGAAGGGCGCGCCGCGCGGAGCGATTGCAGAGGCAATCACAAAATTGAATACTTCGGAAACAGAGACTGTCGCGTGTGACATTCCCAGTGGTGTGAATGCCGATACCGGAGAGGTAGCGGGCGAGGCGGTGAAGGCGGTACGGACCGTAACCTTCGCCGCAGTGAAGCCAGGGCTGCTGCTCTATCCGGGAGCGGAGTATGCCGGGCAGGTTACTGTTGCCGATATAGGGATTCCAAAGACGCTTCTGAACAGCCTGGAGAGCGAGGTCACGACAACGGACTGGGTGCGGGCGGTACTGCCGCCCCGCACTCAGAGCCGAGATGCGAACAAAGGAGCGTTTGGAAGACTCCTGATACTGGCCGGTTCGGACAACATGCCTGGCGCGGCGGCGCTCAGTGCCATGAGTGCGCTCCGAGCGGGCTGCGGGCTGGTGTATGTGGCTATAGATGGCCCTGCCCGCGCTGCATTCTCCGCCCTTGTCCCCGAAGCCGTGCTTGCCTCCCGTAGTGAGATTCCTGAACTGCTTCCCCGTGTGAACGCCCTCGCTATCGGGCCGGGGCTGGGTCGGGCAGGGGAAACTCGCGCCCTTGTCGAATCCCTGCTAAAAGAAACATCCCTTCCTGCCGTGGTCGATGCCGACGGACTGGCGGGACTGGTACCGCATAAGAACCTGGTCATCACGCCGCATCCTGGCGAGGCGGCGGAGCTCTTAGGGAAGTCCACGAAGGACGTGCAGGCTGACCGAGAAGCGAGTGTGCGTGCTCTGGCGGAAAAATACGGCGCGGTGGCGCTGCTCAAGGGGGCGCGGACGCTGATCGCGGCTGAGGGCAAGCTGTTCTACAACCGTGAGGGGAGCGTAGCGCTGGCGACGGCGGGGAGTGGCGACGTGCTGACCGGCGTTATCGGGGCGCTGCTGGCCGGTGGGCTGAGTCCACTGGAGGCTGCACGGGTAGCCGCCTGGCTCCATGCGCGTGCCGGAGAGCTTTGCCTGGTGGGGGCTCTGGCCCGTGATATTGCCGGACGCATCCCGGAGGCCCGCTCATGCGTCTACACCGATAGGGAGAACCAACCGTGAAGAGTGCCATTGCTGCAACCAGCACGCTACTGCTGCTGACCGGAGCCGCCTATGCGCAGGGACCGACCCCGGCGGCATCCCCCACGCCTGCCGCAGCCACGGCCCCCGAGCCTGCCCCCACGGTGCCATTGTCCCTGGAAGGCTTGAAACCCGGCGCTACCTATCTGGCCTGGTCCACAGGGACTGATAGCGTGGCCGAGGTCAGTGCGAGCAGCAAGGGCGTGCGTGTGGCCGCCTCCGCCAAAGAGCTCTATCTGTTGGATAGAAAGACCGGGCAGGTCGCCACACTACAGCTGGCAACGCGTAATGGCGAGAAACTGAACGCTGCTAAACTGACTTTTGCTTCTCTGGCTCCGATAAGCGTGGCGGTCACCGTTCTCAGCTCGTCCAACAAGAAGCCTGTGACCGGAGCGACTGTCTCCATAAACGATGCGGGCGGGAATCAGCAAAAGGGTTCGGTAGATGCCCAGGGTGTTGCGAAGTTCGAGAATGTAAAGCCCGGAGATGCCACGGTCCAGCTGCAGGCAGGCAAGGCCGAAGCCTCGTTTCAGCGAATCCTGCTCCCACGCCCCCCCGGAACGCCCATAGCGCTTTCCGAATCTCTAGCCACTATCGATACGCCTGCCACCGAAGCCTCGCCCGGTGTGGCTGTAATGACGGGCTCGGGAAACACCCCACAAGTCGTTATTGTAGACCGGGGCAAAGAGCCCGGTGAGCAATCCAACAGTGCGTTGCCCGGCTGGATCGGTCTTATCGTATTGGGTGTAGGTGGGTTCTTCGGGTGGCGCTGGCTTAAGACCCGCGGCATGACGGTGAAAGATGCTTTAGAGAAAGCTGGGGTAAACCTGCCGGAAGAGTCCGCTAGCGGCGTGAACCCCAACCTGCGTCCACCGTCTCCGGCATCGACACCACTGCCGCCTCTGCCCTCACTGGGTGACCTGCCTTCTGCAGGTCCTGCCAGTACAGCGGGGGTAGCCGTCTCCGGTGGCACCGTTCCCGTCCCCGCACCACCCCTACCCGCGCCGACCGGGCAACCGAAATTGACCGGTGTGCGCGGACCGCTGGCCGGACAGACCTACCCACTCACCGATGTTTTGACCGTCGGACGGGAGCCGGATAACACCATAGCCCTACCGGGAGATAGCACGGCCAGTCGCAAGCACGCCGTGATCATGCCTTCCCCCGCGGGCGGTTGGGAGATCGCCGACTCGGGTTCGTCCAACGGTACCTTTGTCAATGGGATGAAGATTGCCGCGCCGACCCCGCTAGCTCACGGTGATGAGATCGCTATCGGTACCGCCCGCCTGAGGTTCGAGGCGTGAACGTTCCCAGCCGGGTAATTCTCTTTACCGTTGCCGGGGCGCTGGCCGGGCTCCTTACCTGGGCCTGGATCGACCTCTTTCGAATCCTGCCGATTCCAGACACCATGCGGCAGCTCACCACCACTGAGCAGCGTAACTATCAGCTGGTCGGAATCATGTGGGGCGCCTTTCTGGGAGTCCTGCTGGGAGTCGCCGATAACCTGGCGCAGGGCCAGAGAGACTGGCTGAAGACCGTATTGTTCGGCGTCATCGTCGGGCTGGTAGCGGGTGGCCTCGGCCTAAACTTCGGCGGTGCTCTCTTCTCCCTGCTCTATACCTACCCGGCCAAGAATCCCTTCCACTTCTTCGGAAACGTGGTGGCACGTGGGTTAGGCTGGGCGCTCATCGGCGCACTGGCAGGTACGGCAGATGGCTGGCGGAAACTCAGCTTTCGAGTCGGCAGAAACGGCTTTTTAGGCGGGCTGGTCGGCGGTGTGCTGGGCGGCACCACCTTCGAGATAGTGCCCTACCTCATGCCGGGCATCAATCCCGGTCCGACCTCGCGCTTCTTTGGTTTTCTAATTACCGGCGCCATGATCGGCCTGTTTATCGCGCTGGTGCAGCAGCTCTTAAAAGAAGCCTGGGTGCGTGTGGTACTGGGCCGCAACGAAGGCAAGGAGATTCTAGTCGAGAAGGCCGAGACCAAGATAGGTCGCTCGGAGCTATCCGATATCCCGCTCTACGGTGACCCCACTATCGCCAAGACCCACGCCATTCTCGCGTCCCAACCCGGTGGTACCTGGGTGCTCCGAGATGTGAGCGGTGGCGCAGGCGTGCGGGTAAATGAAGCACCAGTTGCCCAGGAAATCCGAGTAAAGTCTGGCGATCAGATTCAAATAGGCAGCAAGCTCATGGTCTTCTACGAGAAGTCCGTGAAGCAGTACACCGCCCGCGAAAACCGCGACGTTAAACGCCCCTCACCCAACGCCCCACCCATGCCCGGCACTTCGCCCTACAATCTCCGGGGTTCAGAACCCCCCATTACTGGGGGGCAGGGGGGCAGGAACGCTGGGATGCAAACTCAAGGCTTTTCGGGAGGCATGCAGACGCAAACCCAGGGCTTCTCGGGTGGGGGATTCGCCAACCCGATAGGAGGCACCCTCACCGTGGTCGCGGGACCGCATGCGGGGCAGAGCTTCCCGCTTTCCCCAGGCGCGACGATTGGCCGTGACCCGGCAGCAGGAATCCCCATCGCGGCAGATAACAAAGCCAGCCGCAGTCATGCGAGGTTCGTGCCCGAGGCAGGTGGCTGGGTCATAGAGGATATGAACAGCACCAACGGCACTTTTGTGAATGGGCAGCGTATCACTCGTGTGGCGCTTGCTCCCGGCGATACCATTGTGATTGGCAGCTCGACATTGAGGTATGGGTAACACATAAAAAATAAAATCCATCTCCCCTGAGTGCTTGCTGCGCAAGCCTCGCCCCTCTTCCCAGAAGACCCCTTTGGGGGGAAGAGGGGAAATCAGCGTGGCACGGCGTTTACAGGGGCTTCTCTCTGGCGAAGCGCTCAGCCATAGTTTGTGGCACTTTGTAGCAGTTGAGGTGAGTTATCCCTCTTCCAGCGACGAAGGAGCGAGATTGGGAAGAGGGACGAAAGCGCGATAGCGCGCTTCAAGGGAGATGGTTTCAGGAGAGCGGAGTAGATAGTTCATGGATCAGACGATACGTGTGAATGTAACGCAGATGGGCCAGCCCGGCGGCGACCCGAACCGGACCCAGATGGGGAACGCGCCGGGGCAGACGCTCATGGGGGGCTATGCCCCCATGAGCGCCGGTCCCACGCTGTCTCTCTCAGTGCGAGTCAGCAATAGCCTGGCTGCCGCCGGGGAGCGCACCCGAGCCCATATCCTGACCCAGCTAACCGCCGGGCAGGGTGGGGGAGTGGGCGGGCGACGTATGCCGGTAAACGTGGCGCTGGTTATAGACCGCTCTGGCTCCATGGAAGGCGCGCCTCTAGAGTATGTGAAACGTGCCTGTGCCCATGTGGTGGACCAGCTCAGCCCGGATGACGTGCTGTCTATTGTCACGTTTGAAGAGAGCGTGGATGTGCTCATGCCCGCGCGCCGCGTGACAGATAAAGAGCTTATCAAGCAGCATCTCCAGCGTATCGTGCCGGGGAACACCACGAACCTCTTCGACGGACTTTATGCCGGCGGCTCACAGCTCGCGTCCGTGCCGGACCTCAATGGCTACGTGACTCGCATTCTGCTACTCACCGATGGCGAACCGACTGCGGGACTGAAAGACTTCACCAGTATCACCAACCAGGTAGCGGATATGAAGAACCGGGGTATCTCGGTGACCGCGCTCGGGTTCGGACCGGAGTACAACGAGGAGCTTATGGCCGGAATCGCTCGCCGCTCCGGAGGCAACTACTACTACATAGAGCGCCCGGAGCAGATTCCCGATGTGTTCCGTAAGGAGATGGAGTCTGTGCTGGGAGTGACCGCCAAGAACATACAGCTAACGCTCTCCCTGCCACGATTCACCACTGTGCGCCAGTGCTACGGCTCCCCGCCGAACTTCGCGGCCCGCACGGCTTCTATCGCGCTGCCGGATATCGAGCGTGGTTCTACTGTGACCAAGCTCTGGGAGGTAGACCTGGAACCACGACCGGCAGCTATCTACCGAATCGCCAAAGCGATTCTGAGCTACGATGATGGCGCGACGGGTATGCGAGAGACGATTACCCAGAGCATCCCTGTGGAGTTCGTGGTGGATAGTGCCGTAGTGGCGTCTGGAGCCGATCCGGTCGTGGCACAGGAGCTTGCGGTGGTACAGGCCGGGCGTGACCTGGAGCGCACCATGATGGGAATGCGCACCCAGCAGCTCTCTACGGCCGACCTCACCGCCGCGCTGAACCGCACGCAGCAGATGCTACACCAGCAGGGCCGTGCCGCCGAGGCGCAGGAAGTGGCTCAGGCTGCCGCCGCTGCCAGTCGTGGCGATGCGGACAGTATCGAGAAGACGCTTATCGGAACCATCTATCATCTGGACCTGGGCAAGAGGAGCTAACCTATGGACTACTATGAGCTTTTAGGGGTGACTCCCAGTGCCAGCGAGGCGGTGATTCGCGCCGCATTCCGTGCCCTGGTGCAGGATGCCATGGACGATCAGCCGCGCTTTGCGGCGCTCACGGAGGCATTCGAGGTACTGAAAGACCCGGAGCGCCGCGCTGCCTACGATGCCGAGCGTGCCGCAGCTCCGCCTGCTGCCGAAGCGACCGCCATGGGCAATGCTACCGTGCAGATGAGCGCCACCCAGATGGGAAACGCCGCACCGACTGCCGCCGCAGCTAGCGCACCCGTGGGGTTCTTGCCTGGAGCGCCCTGCCCGGTGTGTAAGACTGTCGCGCCGCCCGATGATGGCTTCTGCCAGGAGTGTGGCCTCATGCTCGGGGCCACGATTGGTGCGCAGCCGAAGGGGGGGCTACTGCCCAAGCTGATCGACACCACGGGGCGAGAGTTTCCGCTGAAGAAAGGCGCCAATATTGTCGGGCGTGAGGGATCGGATGTGATGCTGCCGGATAAGACCGTCAGCCGCCGCCATGCCACTATTACTGTGGCTGAGGGGAACGTGGTCACAATAGAAGACCATGGCAGCACGAACGGCACGAAGGCCGCCGGGAACCCGATGATCGCCGGCCAGAGTGTGGGGCTGATAGATGGTGCCAGTGTCCGCTTCGGCTCGGTAGATCTGACCATCCACATTCCTCTGGTGCCTGGCGCGGCGCGGCTCTCTATCGGGGCCAAGCCGGTTGATAAGACTCGCATGCCTGTGGCCGCGCTCGCCTCCGGCGCCTCGCAGCCCGCCGCTCGCCTGGTGACCAACGAGGGCAAGGAATATACCCTCAAGTCCACATCGACTGTGTTCGGGCGCAAACCCGCCAGCGATGTGGTGCTTACCGGAGATGCCTTTATCTCCGGTACCCATGCCAAGGTGGTCTATGAAAACGGCTCCTACAAGGTCATTGACTTGGGCAGCACGAATGGCACTAAGGTGAACGGGCAGAAGCTCACCCCGAATGTACCGGTGGCCCTTGCAGATGGCGATGCCGTGCAGCTAGGCCAGACCAACTTCCTCTTCCGCGCCCCCAAGTAGGCGCGGAAGAGGGGCAAGAATTAAGAGTCGTCGCCGCTGAGCAGGGGAGCGATTGCTAAAGCGGCGTCGATTCCTAAGAGGACCAGCGACGCGAGGCTGGGAAGGATTGCGGCATCGTCGAGAGTCTGCGATGTATTCATGCGTTCGTTCTTTCCGCCACAGCGCTTTCAGGCGCCATAGCCCGGTTCTCAAAGCATGCTCTGACTCTACAGAGCACCTCCGAACCAAGTCCGAACAAACACAATCAATGCGCAGGCGTCAGGCGTTTTCTGAGATCGTCCGCACTTCGGCGATAGACCTCCGCTTGGTCACGTCGACCGGGCGAGTTTTGCGCCGCATCGGCAGTGCGGGTGTACCAGTAGATCTGGCGCGCTATTTTCTCTTGCTCCGGTTTCTCCTGTACGTAGTAGTAACCCATCGCGCGGGCCAGGGCGAGCTGGAAGGGATAGCTAGTGCTCCATGTAGCTCGGGTGGCAGGGTCTTTGAAGTCCTCCACGCTGTATAAGGGCGCTGTCTTTTGCGGCAGCGTTACGGTGAGAGTAACCCGCTGTTGAAGAATAGGCGTGGGGCGCAGGGAAAAGCCTCTCGGACCTATCTGGACAAACTCATGCCTGGTAGCACTCATGGGAAGAGTAATATGGAGCCGGGTAGGGGCAGGAGTGTTGGGAGCCGGTGGCTCCAGCGGAGTCAGATAGAGATCGCGGCTGCCGTTGTAGCCCACGGGTAAGTAAACATAGGAAGCACCCCGGTCGTCCGTCGCTAGAATCGCTTTGATATCCTCCGTAAAGGATAGGCCGACAGTTATGGGGAGTGAGCGGCTGTCGGAGAGAGTGTTCCCCAGCCAGGTTTGCAGGCGAAGCCGTACGGTGCCCTCCGTATCGCGTGCCAGAGGAGCGGCCGAAACAGTCCAACCGGCCTGAGAGTAGGTGTGATCTCCCTTTGCCTCCGGCGCTGTGCACGGCTCCCTCAGATCAATTTTTGGAGTATTTGCTGGCCAGGAAGGTTGAAGCGAGTCCGCAGGCAGGTTCACCTCATACTTCGGAGTCAGTTGCGCCAGAGCCGTGTAGCCTTCCGGGCTCATCTGTTTCACGTTATAGTCGAGCGGCAGGTAGGTTTTGGTATCTACATCCAGCCGAGCAATATCAACCACATTTCTTCTATCGGGCAAGGTATGGGTGACCCGAAATACCGGTGTCTGCCCTGTTTGTCGCATAGGTGGAGCGCCATCGCTGCCTATCAGGTAGGCGATGCTCGGATCAATCAGGGGAACCCGTTTCGAATCGGAGGCCTGAATCAGAACCATAGCCGATACAGAGGAGCCCTTTGGCCGGTAGATAGCACGGAATACCCTGGGGTCACCAGTGGGGGCGGGAATAAAGTGGGTTCGAACCTTGCCATCGTCTATCAGGATCTCTTCTCCGATTTGCTCCCGATAGTAAAAGGGAGAGCGGCGCCCCCATATGTCCCAGGGCACTTTTTCCGTGCCCTTCAAGCGCCAGCCAGTAAAATGCCAGGTTTTTGTCTTTTGAACGGCGGCACTGACAGATGTAGAGCTCATACCCGGTTTGCGAAATCGGGGGATGAGAAACAGAGAGGCGGTCGCTACAGAGAGAGCTGCCGCTGTAAGTAGCACGGGGCGAACAATCCTAGAGATTCCTCCGGATTGGTTGGGGCGCTCCGGCAGAGCACTCAGAACACGAGTACGCAGGTCTACAGGAGGGAGAAGACTCGGAGTAGATAGACGTCTGGCAAGGCGCTGGAGGCGCTTTTCAAACGACATTGTAGGTCTCCTTCTGAGAGAGTTCCGCTTCCGCCGTCAGGCTGATTTTTAGCAGCGAGGTAGCCCGGTGGATACGAGACTGAACCGTGCCGAGCGGAATGTTGAGTAGCTGAGCCGCCTCCTGGTAGCGCATTCCCTCTATGCGAACTAGAAGAAACGCCTCACGGCAGGCCGGGGGTAGCTGCATAATCGCATGCTCCAGAGCCTGCTCCGCCTCAGAGCGAGTGAGATGTTGTAGAGGATCGCCTTCGGGAGCGGCAGGCTCATTCGATTCATCCAGCAGGTCGCTTTCTCGCTGGCTGCGGCTGAGGGTGCGGCTGTGATTGACAGCGATACCGCAGAGCCAGGTGCCAAACACGCCGCGCCCCTGCCAGGTAGAAAGCGACTGCCAGGCGGTAAGAAACGTTTCCTGGGTCAGGTCTTCCGCAGCGGTGCTACTACCCGTAAGTCGATACAGAAGCTGAAAGACACGAGGCGCGTGGCGGTCATAGAGCGTACCGAAGGCATCTCGGTCGCCGGATTTCGCCTTGTGCAGGAGCCACCACTCTGGGGTTGGGATCACGGATAATAGCTCTTTCACCCCTGAGTGACATTTAGGCCGTGTTTTGTTCGGCGACGAAATAATTTTTTAGCGAATGACTACTGGATCGTCCAATAAATGCTGGTCATCGCGGGTGTAGGCCGAGAACAGTACGCACATTTCGTCGGTTGTGCTCTCGCCCCAGGTAATCGGCTTACTGGTGGGGTTGTCGAAATACCCCTCAACAAAAATCTTTGTGCCCCTCGGCAGATGCATGGGTTCTTTAAAGCGATAGCTAGGCTGCCACTGGAAATCCCAGCGGGGGACATCGATCAGGTTTTTGCGCTCGCCACTGGGTAGCTCCACCCAGGCCACCATGCGCTTACCGCGCTCATGCATGTGCGGCGTGATAGAGAGAACGGTCACATCCGCTGTAGTCTCCTGGCTGGCTTCCAATTTATAGTTCTTCGCGCCGGGGGGAATCGAAAAGGACTGCGTACCCGTGCCGCCCAGGAACATGCGCTTATCTATCGGCTCCGTGGCATAGAAGAGTCCGAACTTAGTCTGATCTGGCTCCGGCTTCCCGGTCAGATGGTAATGGACCTCCAAAATTAAGTCCGCGCCTTTGGGCAGGTAGATGGCTGTGCCATAGGGCAGTTTGCGCGGCATGTGCCCCGGAGTCCAGCCACCCATGACCGAGTAGACCTCTTTGAACCCGGACCCATTGCCTGGAGTGGGGTTGGTGTAGCCTGGGCCGGGCGTGTCATCGTCCATCTTCTTACCCACGCCGGAGAGGTCGATAAACACCGACGCATGATGCACTATCGCCCGGTTACCAGGCTGGAACTCGATTCCCTTCACCCAGCGGTCCTGGTCTTTATTCTCCGCCGGAATCACAAAGCAGCGGTAGATATCCTTGCCATCGTCTGGCGCAGTATAGGGCGGCATGGTGTACACCACATCCGGCTTGCCCAGATGCCAATTATTCATGCCCCCCCCGCCCCCGTCTTTTCCGCCATTCGGCGGGACGGGGGAGCCTGCAAGCGTGTTGCCCGAACCCTTTTCTGGCACCCCTGTCCCGCGGGACGCGGATAAGACGGGGGCGGGGGGGGGCACTACTCGGATTCGCGGCCCATTTACCAATGGTCGCTATTTCTGCCTCGGTGAGCTTGTGCTCATCGTGGAATTCGCCGTTGGAGTCCGCTTTCCAGGGCGGCATGCGCTTGGACTGGGTCTGCTCTTTGATTTTTTGTGCGAAGCCCACAGCAGCCTTGAAATCGTCCAGGGGCATCGGGCCGACCTCACCCTTTTTGTGGCACGGAACACAGTGCTTCTCAAAGATAGGCTGCACGGTGGCGAAGGAAATACCGGCAGGGGCCGGGGGAGTGAGATTCAAGGAGCA
This sequence comes from Armatimonas sp., assembly GCA_049840835.1. GTDB lineage: Bacteria > Armatimonadota > Armatimonadia > Armatimonadales > Armatimonadaceae > JANLTX01. Next base: position 1,124,934 of record JASGJG010000003.1, read on the forward strand.
CCCGAAGGGGACGGTCTTGGCGCGGGCGACTTTCTTGCCTGCCAGCACGGCATCCAGAGCCAGGGCTAGCGTAGGGTCTTTGACTTTTCCAGAATCGTCGGCATCGTCTATTCGCCCGGAGTAGCGAATCTTCCCGGTGGCATCCGTAAGCACCGCTTGAGGTGTACAGGTGGCCCCGAACTTCTGTACTAGTCCGGCATTGCGCGAAGGGATGAGCCGCCCCAGCTTTCTATCTTTTAGCCAGCCCGTAACGCTCTCCGGGGTTTCCCGGTTATTGGGAAACACCCCGATGAAGTTCACGCCGCGCTTTTCATAGGCAGCTAATAGGCGTGTGAGGCGGGGACCGTAGCGCCCGGCTATTGGGCAATCACTGGCTAGAAAGAGATAGACCGTTGCCTTGCCTGGTACTTTATTCTGTGCAGGTGGCTTCGCTCCACGGCTCGCCGTGCCTATTGTTAAGGGCAACAGGAGCAGCGGAGCAAGAAACCAGGGACGCATGCTCTCAGTTTACCGGCTACTGTGGGACGAGGCGAATGGGTATGGCCGGGAACCTATTCCTGGTAGTAGGCGTAACTTAGGGTAGAGAAAAACCCCGCTTAGTTAGCGAGGGAATGTGCAGGGGATCGCTCCCCGACCCGACATTAAGTAAAGGTGGTATACTATTCCACCGTGGCGGAGTGGCACAGGCCGCTCCCAGGAGGCTCACGTTTGAACCGTTTCGCCCGCTGGCTACTGGCTGGAATTACTGTTCTAGTGGTGTTCGTCGTCCTCAAGACATTTGTCCGAGGGCCGTTCGACCTATTCATGAACAACCCCAAAGAGATTCCCTACAGCCAGCTTCTCTCTGACCTTAAGGACGGCTCGGTCGTCAAGGGTGTCATCAAGAAAGATTACTTCGAAGGCGAGTATCTTCAGACCCCGCCGGGCAGCAACAGCAACAAGTTCACGTCTCGCCTCCCAGACCCCATTAGCCGTGCCCGTATGTACGAGCTGGCTGAGCAGAAGAATGTCCGCATCGATGTGGATCAGAGTGGTCTGAACGAGACAGTGATCATGATCCTGATGCAGGTCATTCTGCCGCTGCTGATCTTCGTCGCGTTCTGGATGCTCTTTATCCGCCCGGCGCAGAACGGCAACAATCAGGCGCTTAACTTCGGCAAGTCTCGCGCTCGCCGCCTGGCCGATAATGTGCCGCGTGTGACGTTTGACGACGTCGCCGGTGTGGATGAAGCCAAGCAGGACCTTCAGGAAATCGTCGACTTCCTCAAGAACGCCAAGCGCTACCAGGCCCTGGGCGCCAAGATCCCGAAAGGTGTGTTGCTCTTAGGCCCTCCCGGCTCGGGTAAGACCCTTCTGGCCCGCGCCATCGCCGGTGAAGCAGGTGTTCCGTTCTTCCATATCTCCGGTTCGGACTTCGTCGAGATGTTCGTCGGTGTCGGCGCCAGCCGTGTCCGTGACCTGTTCGATACCGCTCGCCAGAACCGCCCTGCGCTTATCTTCATCGACGAAATCGATGCGGTAGGTCGCCAGCGTGGCGCAGGCTGGGGTGGTGGTCACGATGAGCGTGAGCAGACCCTGAACCAGCTCCTCGTTGAGATGGACGGCTTCGACCCGAACGCCGGTGTGATTCTGGTGGCCGCCACCAACCGCCCCGATGTGCTGGACCCCGCGCTGCTCCGCCCCGGTCGTTTCGACCGCCGCGTGGTAGTAGATGCGCCGGACCGCAAGGGTCGCGAAGCGATTCTGAAGATTCACACTAAGGGCAAGCCCATCGATACCGATGTGCGTGTGGACGACCTGGCGAAGCGCACCCCCGGTTTCTCTGGCGCCGAGCTAGCGAACCTGGTGAACGAGGCCGCGCTGCTGGCCGCCCGCCGCGAGAAGACCCGAATCGGGATGGATGAGTTCGAAGAGGCTATCGACCGCGAGATCATGGGACCCGCGCGCCGCAGCCGAACCTACTCGGAAACCATGCGTCGCCGCACCGCCTACCATGAGGCAGGCCATGCCATCGTCGGTGAGCTTCTAGAGTACGCCAACCCGACCCATAAGATTACGATTCTGCCGCGCGGTCAGGCACTGGGTATCACCTGGTCCCCGCCCGAAGAGGACCGCTACACCCAGACCAAGCAGGAGATGGAAGACAGCATCTCCATGGCGCTGGGCGGGCGTATTGCAGAGATTCAGATCTACGGTGAGTCCGGGTTAGACTCCGGCGCCTACAGCGACCTGCGCAACGTGACCGGAATGGCCCGTGCCATGGTCTGCGAGTACGGTATGAGCGAGCGCCTCGGCAATCGCCAGATCGGTAAGCGCCATGGGAACCCGTTCCTGGGCCGTGATGGGACGACGGAGGAGCGTGACTACTCCGACGAAGTCGCGAAGATCGTGGACGAGGAAATCCAGGCGATTATCGACCGCAACTACGCTCGTGCTCAGGATATTCTGAAGACCAACGCGCATGTGCTGGAGCGATTGACCCAGGCCCTCTTGGAGAAAGAGACCCTGGATCGCGAAGAGTTCCTGGCACTCATGCATGATGCGATTCCGCCCGCTGTGGGTGGCCGCAAGCCCGAGTCGCCGACCAAACCGGAACCGCCGGATGCCACGACTCCGACCGCCCCGACGGGTGGTGAGTCTGCGGAGAGCCGCCCGGCTCCGCAGCTCCGGCCCAACCCGGCGCTTAAAGAGACGCCACCGCCGCTCTAAGCCGGTTCTCGGCCAGAGTCAGCGAGTCATGCAGTAGATAAAGACTCTTCAGTTCTTCCTCTAAGCGAAGACTGGAGAGTCTTTCTTTATAGGTAGCCTGCGCCTTTAACTCCTCGTTTTCGGCCCATTCCAGAAGTGGCGCTCGCTCCCGCTCCCGCAGAAACTTCGGCAAGAAATCCCGATGCCGGAGCAGCTTCGCCGCTGTGGTTATCCGAGCAGCCTCCAGCTTCGGTAAATAAAGTGTGGCTGGCACCTTGGCTCGCTCCATCCACTGCACCACAAAATTCACCTGAGAGATACCCAGCGCCAGCTCAGGTATGCCCTGCCGTAGCGCCTGGGTAAACAGGGAAATCTTTGGCCCTATAGGTTCTTGCTCCTCCTGCACCGTTTGCAGAGCGGACTGCAAAATAGGCTCCCATACCTTGCTATCGAAGGAACCTGTGGTACGAGCATTGGTGCGGGCCTGCTCCAGCGAACGCAAAAGCTCTGCCCAGCGCGCAGGAAGCTGCACGTGCCGCGAGGCTACCTGGGAGCGCCACCAGGGTAGCGCTTTATCCGCTGTTTGCTCCCATATCTCTGCATTCGTCTCTCCGGCCTGTGCGAGTTTCGCCAGCTCCGTAAGTGTTGCTCCAGCCAGGCCTGGCATGGGTAGCAGCTCACTGTCTCCACCGGCAGCCAGTGCGGCTTCCATCTCATTCAGCAGCGCCGTCAGTTCCGGAGAATCCAGTGCCTTCAGCGCGGCAAAGAGGGGAGAGGTAGCCGGGTGTTCAAAGTCCTGCTTTCCAAAGAGCAAGCGATCTGGATCGCCGAATCGCCTTTCCAGAGCCGGGTCCACTGCCAGCGCCAGCAACGCCGTGCGAATCACCAGGCAGGCAAACCGGTCCAGCCCCACGCCGTAGTGCTTTTCACATCGAGCCGGGTGCTGATAGTTGGGATGGCCCCGCTCCGGGGAGTCTGTGCCCGCCAGCTCCGGTACGAACATACCATCGTAGTCAACAAAAACAACCTCGTCACCGCTCTCGTTCAGCAGCAAATTATCGTGCTGCCAGTCTCCATGGGCGATTCCGGCACTCTCAAACTCTGCTCGTATCTCATCCAGTTGCTCCGCCAGTGCGCGCAGCTTCTCAGGTGCGTGCAGGTTGCTCACCACCCAGCGCCCCAGAGTGGTTCCTGATGCCCAGCCCATGGCCACCAGAGGCTCCCACTGTCTGCTGATACGAATACCGCGCTCATGGAACTGAAACTCTACAAACCGATGTGGGAGCTTCTCTAAATGCGCATCTATCAGGGCATAGCGCAGGGCGCGAGGTAGCTGACCGGGGCGCTCCGGGGTCGTAAAGAACCGCAGTGCCCACTCCTGCTCTAGCCTATCAGTCAGGCGAAAGACTACGGCAAAGCGGCCGGTATAGACCACCGGCAGGCCAAGCTTATCTAGCCGCAGGATTCCCGAGGCAAGCCGGGGATGCCCAAGCGTGCCCACATTCTGTACAGCCTCTCGAAACGCAACGGCATCCGGCATCTTACCGGGCTACCTGGAAGCCCCGTGTTTTGCCGAACTGCGCGCTCTTCTCACGTTGGGTTTTGAGAGGCATCTTTTCAATCTGGTCCAGAGACATGCTGCCGAAGGTCTCCTGCAGGCGTATCAGTGGTTCCGCAACCACAAAGGTAAGCCAGGGGAGCCAGCCCGCTACGCCGTGCCCACGTCCGATAGAGAGTGTCAGGGCTTCCGGCATCAGGCCAGGATATTTGTACTTCAGCTTGCCATCCCAGTCGATTATCTGCTTGGTGTCATGGAGTAATAAGCGGGCTGTATCGCGGAAATGGCGGTCTCCCGTTGCCAGATAGAGCCGATACCAATCAAACGGCGCGACAGCCATAAAGTTGTCCACCCCAGAGTGCCCAGTAGAGATCAGGCTCATACCCACCGTGCTGCGCCCATTGGGGAAGACCTGTTTCGTATTGCCGGGCGGCATAGGCAAATTCCGCCAATAAACCCAGGTCTCGCAGAACAGTGCCGCCTGCCGCGCTGCAGCGAGCCACCTGGCCTCACCGGTGGCATCATAGAGCGCTAGGAAGCCCTGCACGGCCATGATGCCCGCTTCTTTATCGGTTACGTTGGGATTGTCCGGTGTGCCTCCCACATAGGAATAGGGAGCATGTACCGTCTTCAGGCAGAATTCACCGGCACGCAGAGCGGCCTGCTGGTACTTAGCCTCCCCCGTGGCCCGCCACAGGTCGATGAGAAACGAGAGGGGATGCACCGATGCGTTCGTATAGCGACCATTCGGCGTGCCATTGAAGTTCCAGGTACCGAACCAGGCCCCATCGGTGTTCTGATGCATAACCAGGAAGTCTCCGAACCCACGAGCGTACTGCAGCCATTCGGGTTTAGGTATTCCATGCCGTTGTGCTGTATCCCAGGCACGCAGGGCTCCGCGCATACCATCGGAAGCAACTCGGAGATGGGTGGGGTAAGGGCGCCAGGTGAACTTGCCCTGCGCCGGGAAATCGGCCCAGTTCTTCGGTACGCCAGAGGGCTCCGGGGAGTGTTGCACCCAGAAGTCCACCACCTGCGTGGCTCGCTGGATGGCGCTCTGATTCTTCGTTTCCAGGCCGTAGCGAAGCAACATCGCCGCGCTAGGAATCGCCATGCCCACGAAACCCATCTGCATAGACGTGTCTTTAATCTCGCCGCCCGGCACACCCACTTGAAACGGCACAGAGACAGTACCGTTGTAGGGCTGAATCACCGTGTCCAGCAGCTCCATGCTTGCCTGATAGACCCGGTTCAAATCCGCCTTCAAGAGAGGCGGTGCCGCCCGCTGGATAGCCGCCTTCGTGGTGCGCTCTATAGCCGCTGCGTAGTCTACCATCGGAGTCATCTCGAAGTACAGGGTGTAGGAATGCGCCACGCCGACTTTCACCGGGTGGGAGCGCGGCGCAAAACGACGAACTGAAGATTTCCCCTGAGCGCGCTCCTCTTCCGTGCCGGGAAACGTGAAGACGGCTTCCAGGTGCCCGGTATTGAGCAGGCCCATAGCACTGACCTGCACCCGCTCATCAGTGATTCGGTCACGGACCTCTTCGACTGCAATTGTGGTAGAGGTACCGCCGATTTCCTGTAGCACCAGTGTTGTACCGCTGGCTAGCTCACGCACCATGATCAGCGGCAGGCCGAGCCGGTCGGTGCGGTACAACAGGCGTTGATCATCGATATGGACGGCGAACGCACCAGGAGGCACGTTTTGGTTCTGCCGGTACCAGGCGCCGGGCATCAGGACATCGCAGTCCCGCGTGGTTCGTGGTGTTGTCCAGGCCAGACCGAACCGTGTCGAAAAGCCGACATCTTGTGGGTTGGGGGAAGCAATCGTTACGCGCCGCTGCAAGCGAAAACCGTCGCCATCACGCACATAGCTGTCCGAGAACCGAAAGCGCGTGCCGTGAGTCGAGCGTAGCTCGCCCTCGGCAACGATGCCGCCATTCCGAGGAGTAACAGTTGTGTACGCTCCCAGAAGCCAGGTTGCACCGCCTGCCGTGTCTATCACTTCTATCGCCAGAGGCGTTTGCTGCTGAAGCTGTGTCTGCCGGGTTTCCAGGCGCAAGTAGTAAGAGCTGTCCGACTCCCGCACGAAGCGCAGTATTGCCTTCGGGGAGTCCAACTTGTAGTCAACGGCCTGGAATCGAGTCTTCACTATAGCGCCCCTTTGCGGTAGCGAATTGTATCAAAGGAGATTCTCCGGGGGGTGTCGAAGAATCGGGACATGAGTAAGACATACAGAGTGGGTGTCGCGAAGCTGGTTCACGACCATGTGTGGGGTGAGCTAGATGCCTGGACCAAGACCGACAAAGCCGAAGTCGTAGCCGTGGGTGAGGCCAATGAGCGCCTGCGGAATCGATTCGCGGAGAAGTTTCCCGACGCAAAAGTCTATGACTCCTGGGAGGCTATGATGGCTGCCGAGGACCTGGACATTGTGCAGATCGCCGCCGAGAACTCTGTGCATGCCGATATCACTGAAGCTGCCGCCGCCAAGGGCTGCCATGTGATTACCGAGAAGCCCATGGCCGCGCATCTGGACCAGGCGAACCGCATGGTCGCGGCCTGCAAGAACGCCAATGTCCGCCTCATGGTCAACTGGCCCACCGCCTGGTCTCCAGCGTTTCAGGAGTTGGAGCGGGTGATTCTGGCAGGCGAGATTGGCACCCTGCGCTACTTCAAGTACCGCTCGGCACACAACGGTCCCAAGGAAATCGGCTGCGATGAATCGTTCTGGACCTGGCTCTATGATGAAGAGAAGAACGGCGCGGGCGCGTTCATGGACTACTGTTGCTACGGCGCCGCCATGATGGCCCGTTTCCTTGGCCTGCCGGAGAAAGTCCTGGGCATGCGCGCCGTGCTCGCCAAGGATTACCCGATTCCCGATGACAACGCGATAGTCAGCGCCTGGTACAAAGGCGCCCACTGCGTAGCCGAAGCGAGCTGGACCCAGCCCACCTACTACGTGAACGGTAACCCCTACGCCTACGGCTCTGAAGGCGCCATCGCGCTCCAGGGCGGTAAAGTTCATCTTCTCAAGCCCGGACAACCCGTGAACATCTACGATCCGCCCGCATTGGAAGCCCCGAAGCGAAACGCTCCAGAGTACTTCCTGCACTGTATCGAGACCGGTGAGCCCATGGAAGGCACCTGCAGCGCCGAGGTCTCTCGTGATGCCCAGGAGATTCTGGAAGCTGGCCTGCGTGCTGCCGCCACCGAGAAAGTACAGCACCTGCCGCTGTAGAGGCCATCTCCCCAGGGCTTGGAGAACCATCTCCCCTGAGTGTCGCTTTGCTCCCTCGCCCCTCTTCCCAATCTCGCTTCGCTGGAAGAGGGGAATTCAGCGCTGGTCACACAGTACATGGGATTCTCTCTGGCGAAACGCTTTGCCAAAGTGGCTGGCTCTTTTCGGTAGCTGAGGTGTGTTATCCCTCTTCCCCCCGAAGGGGTTTTCTGGGAAGAGGGACGAGCGAACGAAGCGAGACTCAAGGGAGATGGGCTTACGCTTCTGGAAATTCGGCAATTATGCCAATATTAGAGAGTAAGGTAAGATTGCCAGTACGACACTTATGACCGATAGTGAATTTTCGACAGCATGCGCGCGCTTAGAAGAAAACCTGGGGCGCGTGATTCGTGGCAAGAGCGAGAGCCTGCGCCTACTTCTCATTGCTCTCCTCTCCGGTGGACACGTGCTCTTAGAGGACGTGCCCGGTACCGGTAAGACCACCCTCGCTAAAGCCCTGGCACGCTCCATTGATGGCACGTTCCGGCGGATTCAGTTCACCCCGGACCTGTTGCCCGCCGACATCACCGGCTCCAGCTTCTACAAGCCTTCTGAGGGCATCTTCGAGTTCCGTCCCGGCCCCGTGTTTACCAATGTGCTACTGGGCGATGAAATCAACCGTACCAGTCCGCGCACACAATCGGCGCTCTTAGAGGTCATGAGCGAAGGACAGGTAACGGTAGAAGGGATTCGGCGCGAGCTGCAAAAACCGTTCTTTGTGATTGCCACACAGAATCCCAGCGAGTACCACGGCACCTACCCGCTCCCCGAGGCACAGCTAGACCGCTTCGCGGTGCGTCTGAATCTGGGCTACCCGGACCACGACGATGAGCTGGGAATCCTCTACGATCAGAACGATACACACCCGCTGACCGCGCTGAAGCCGGTATTGACAACCGAGGATGTGTTGGACCTTCAAGAACATGTGAAATCGGTGACGGTAGATAAAAGCGTGGCGGACTATCTGCTGCGCCTGGTGGCCTCCACCCGCGCCGATACTCGCCTGCGCATTGGTCTCTCGCCCCGTGGCTCTCTCATGCTCTACCGTACGTCACAAGCTCGTGCCCGCACTGAAGGCCGTACCTTTGTCACCCCAGAAGATGTGCGCGCGCTGGCTCAGCCGGTCCTAGCCCATCGTATGCAACTGGATAACAAAGCCAAGTACGCTGGGCACAGCGCCGAGAGTCTGCTGCAAGAAGCCTTAGACACCGTGCCCGTGCCCCGCTAAAGCAAAAGCCCCCTCCCTGATATCAGGGAGGGGGCTTTTTGTTGTTTATATCTTGCCTTTGAAGTAGGCGATGGTCTGGCGCAGGCCGTCTTCTAAGGAAACCTGCGGTTCCCAGCCCAGAATCTCTTTGGCCTTGGTGTTATCCGGACGACGCTGCTTGGGGTCATCTGCGGTGGGAAGCGGCATGTACACAATCTCGCTAGGAGACTCGGTCAGGCGCTTGATCTCCTGCGCAAACTCCGTCATGGTGCGCTCAGTGGGATTGCCGATGTTGATCGGTCCAGAAACGCTGCTATCGGCCTGAGAGAGCCGATAGATGCCGTCGATCAGGTCGGCCACGTAGCAGAAGCTGCGGGTCTGGGTACCATCGCCATAGACCGTAATCGGTTCGCCACGGAGGGCCTGCCCAATGAAGTTCGGCACCACACGGCCATCATCCAGGCGCATGCGGGGACCGTAGGTGTTGAAGATACGGAAGACACGTGTGTCTACCGCGTACTTGCGTCGGTAGGCGAAGATCAGGGCCTCGGCGAAGCGCTTCGACTCATCGTACACGCCACGCACTCCGATAGGGTTCACATTGCCCCAGTACTCTTCAGGCTGGGGATGCACCAGCGGGTCGCCATAGACCTCGCTGGTCGATGCCATAAGGAACGTGGCATTGTTGGCCTGAGCCACTTTGAGCGCGTTGTGGGTGCCGTTGGAGTTCACCATCATGATCTCCACCGGAACGGTCATAAAGTCCACGGGCGAAGCGGGAGAGGCCATGTGGAAGACATAGTCTAGCGGGCCATCGACATTGATAGATTCGGAGACATCCCCTTCAAAGAACGTAAAGTTGGGGTTGTCTTTCAGGTGCGCCACGTTGTCCGGGCTGCCAGTGATGAAGTTGTCGATAGCGACGACCGAAAAGCCTTCGGCCAGGAGTCGGTCACACAGATGAGAGGGAAGAAAACCGGCACCGCCGGTCACGAGGGCTCGTGGCATGGTCGCATTTTACCAGACCGGGCACTTGCCCCATTTAAAACTAGACTCCACTAGATTGGCGGAAGAGATATCTGACCATCTCCCCTGAGTGCTCGTTGCACTCGCCTCGCCCCTCTTCCCAAAAGACCCCTTCGGGGGGAAGAGGGGAAATCACCGCTGACTTTGGGTGACAGTGGCTTCCCTCTGGCGAGACGCTTTGCCAAAGTTATTGGTCCTTTTTGGCAGTTGAGGTGAGTTATCCCTCTTCCAGCGACGAAGGAGCGATACTGGGAAGAGGGACGAAAGCGCAAAGCGCGCTTCAAGGGAGATGGCCAAGACAAAACCCCACCTGTACAGGCGGGGGCTGGTTTGTGGCTTATTTGGTGGATGGTGCGCTGACCGCTTTAGGGTCCAGGTTGCGGCCCAATACCTGGCCTGCCGCTTTTACGATACCCAGGGCGTCCATACCGTTCAGGCTGTGCAGAATCGGGATCGTGCCGTGCTCCACAAAGTGATCGCCGATACCTACGCGCTTAATGGCAGGGTAGAGGTTGTTCTCCTCAAAGAACTCCAGCACGCCGCTGCCGAAGCCGCCAGCCAGTACGCCATCTTCCACCGTCACTATCTTGCCGATACGAGTGACCACATCGCGGAGCATGTTACCGTCCAGCGGTTTCGCCCAGCGAGCGTTGATGACTTCGGCGCTTACACCATGGACCTGCTCCAGGTGCTTCGCCGCTTCTAGAGCCGTGGCTACCATCTGACCGTAAGCGATAATGGCCACATCTTTGCCCTGCTTCAGGGTTTCAGACATACCTAGCTCGATAGGTGTGGGTTCTTCACCCAGAATCGGACCGGAGCCACGGGGGTACCGAACTGCTATAGGACCGGCTTTGTAGCGCGTGGCGAACGACACCATGGCGCGCAGCTCTACCGTGTCTTTGGGAGAGCAATGCACCATGTTCGGAATCTGGCGCAGATAGGCGATATCGAACACACCGTGGTGCGTGGCGCCGTCATCACCCACTAAGCCGCCACGGTCCATACAGAACACCACCGGCAGGTTCTGGATACAGACATCGTGCACAATCTGGTCGTAGGCGCGCTGCAAGAATGTGGAGTAAATCGTACACACCGGGGTCATTCCGGCAGCGGCTAAGCCTGCGGCAAAAGTCACCCCGTGCTGCTCCGCGATACCCACATCGAAGAATCGGTCCGGAAACTTCGGCTGGAACTTGTTGAGGCCCGTGCCATCCGGCATAGCGGCAGTAATCGCCACCAGTTTCGGGTCACGCTCGGCAGCTTCTATCAGAGACTCCGCGAACGCCTGGGAGTAGCTGATACCGCTGGACTTCTTCTCCATCTTGCCGTCTTCGATATTGAAGCCAGTGGTAGCGTGCCAGGTGCGCGGGTCGCCCTCGGCGGGTGCGTAGCCCTTACCCTTCTGGGTCAGCACATGCAGCAGAACCGGTCCCTTGAGCGCTTTCACATGCTCAAAAACCTGAATCAGCAAGGGAAGATCATGACCATCAATCGGCCCGATGTACTGGAAGCCCAACTCCTCGAAGAACAGACCGGTATTCGCCGGACCAGCAAAATGCGTGGCGGCGTGCTTGGCGCCTGCGGCAGCGCGGTAGAGCAGACCATCCTTGGGCAGGGTCTTCTTGACCTTGGTCTCTACCTGCTGGTAGAGCGGCATCAGGCGAAGCTTGGCGAGGTACGTGCTGAGCGCCCCTACGTTCTCCGCGATAGACATCGTGTTATCGTTCAGTAAGAACGTGACATCGGTATCGCCCACATTCAGCAGAGCTTCGAGCGCCATACCACCGGTCAGGGAACCGTCGCCGATGACACCGACCACATGCTCTTTGGTGCCCTTGATATCGCGGGCTTTGGCGAAGCCGAGTGCGGCAGAGAGGCTGGTAGAGGCATGGCCTGCCCCAAACAGATCGTACTCGCTTTCCTCACGGCGCAGGTACCCGGAGATGCCGCCGTATTGCTTGATGGTGCCGAGCTGCGGCCAGCGCCCGGTGAGCATCTTGTGAGGGTAGCACTGATGCCCTACATCCCAGATAACCCGGTCCCTGGGAATATCGAAGGCAGTGTATAGGGCAAGGGTAAGCTCAATGACCCCGAGGTTCGGTCCGAAATGCCCACCGCACCCCGCGATAGTCTCAATGAACCCACCCCGCAGTTCTTGAGCAAGCTGGAGCAGCTTTTCATTGTCCAGGTTCTTAAGGTCCTCAGGACCTCGCTGGGCGTCTAAAAGGGGGTAGTCACTCATTTTTTGTACAAGTTCACTTTGTATGGCAAAGTATATCGCTCTGATTGTCGGTTGTCAATCGGCATAACCAAACCCGGTACAGAGAAGTTCCCAGGAACGGTTCGTTTCGAGTGACTGGAAGTCACTCGCTGAGGGCTTCGCCGAACGTCCTCTGGACGCATTTGGATTATGGCTTATTGATTTGGCTTCGCCGCGTAATCATGCCCCCGATTGTAGAACCAATGCCTGCCAAGCACCAAAACCAATCAACCCAGTACCCTATGCGTCCGGCAGGACGTTCGGGGCGAAGCCCCCTCAGCGAGTGATTTCCAATCACTCGTACACACATGAATCAAAATTACTCCCGCTCGTCGTGGGGGACATAGGGTTTGGTCGGTACCGGCTGGTTTAGCATCTGCGCTAGCCGTTCGGTCAGGCGTCGTGTCGCTTCTTCCACGGCCCCTTTTTTGCCGTATAGGTCCGAAATATCCAGCGGTTCCCCAAAGATTACTTCCGCAGGAATCGGAGAGCGGCGTGGGCGGGTCTCCCCGTAGGGAAGCATATAATACGTGTTTTTCAGCGCGACAGGGACAACGGGAACCCGAGCGCGCAGAGCGATCAGCAGGGCACCGGGCTGGAGCGGCTGAAGCGTGTTCTCAAAATTACCTCCGCCTTCAGGGAAAACCACTACCGCCTCGCCCGCTTTTAAAAGTTCCTCCGCATGTCGGAGAGCACTGCGATCCGCAGAGTCTCTCTTTATTGGAAATGCATTGCAAATGCGAATTAGTTTCCCTAGGAACTTAATATCGAAAAGTTCCGCCTTAGCCATATAATGGGCCGTGCGAGGCATGGCCACGAACATAACAGCCGGGTCTGCATCACACACATGGTTGGGACAGAGGAGAACGCCACCCGGTTGGGGAACGTTCTTTTTACCTCGGAAGCGTAAGCCGCCGAGGAACTGTAAAGTGAGCCATACCCCGCACCGGAGGAGGGTGCGGCATAGCCAGGTAAGCATACACTCATTCTGCAGTTATCAGTAAGCTTCGTCAAGACCCAAGGGTACTGGGACCAGTCCTAAATTTTTTTTGGGACTACGATTAAAAAATCATGGAATAATGGGGAAGAATTAACCCAATGGTAAAAGATAAAGACTATCAAAGGATGCTGGGCAGTCTCAAGAAGAAGGATTCCGCATCACTGGACCACGCCGGATGCTTCTGAAGCTCATCGCCACCACCCCCACACCATTATCGGTGCAAGAGCTTCACGCCGCCGCCAATCGACAGATCGGCGTCGAAGAGGACGAAGAGGCGATCAACCTTGTGACCGTATACCGGTTTGCGAACCTGCTGGTAGAGAAAAAACTGGCCCGACGTATCGAACTAGGTCAGGGCTACTACCGCTATGAGCGCGCCGAACCGCAAGATGGTCCGCACCACCACCACATGGTCTGTGAAGTCTGCGGAAAAATCGAAGATGTCCACGGCTGCGTGGTCGCAGAGTGGGCCAATTCACTGGCCTCTGAGTCTCGTAGATTCCGCATCGAGCGTCATCAACTGGAGCTATTCGGCACCTGCGCCGACTGCCTCCGAAAAGCGGCTTAATCACCAGAAATTCCCGGGCAGAGATTCGAACTCCGATTAGAGGCGCCAAAAACCCCTGTCCTGCCATTGAACGACCCGGGAGCGAGCAAGGGGCATTATATCGTATCGCTGGTGCATAGCCACCAGCGATATTCCCCAAGATGGCAGAGGTACCGATAAACGGTACCTCTGCCTCTTTAATGTGTGCTTTGTTGTTATTTTTGCACGATGATTTGGAGTAGCTGGGTGCGGCCTTCTGCGAGATTCCGGGCGATATTGCGAAACGCCTGACTACGACTACTATCCCCTCCCAAAATAGAGGCTATGGTGAACGCAGTACCATTCCCTGTGGTCGGAGTAGAGGCTGCTGCATTGGCAAACCAGGCTACTCCCTCAGAGGTCAGGTCCGCCTGAGAGAGCTCGTGGAATCCGACACCCGTTAGAATCTTTGTCAGCTCAACGGGTGTAATAAGAAAACTGAGGTCGGGTTCTGCAGCCCAGGGCACCGGATAGAGCACCGGCTCGCCTTCGCCGCGCATCACATCGTAGATCGCCAGCCGCCCACCCGGCCTGAGCACGCGATAGATCTCCTGGTACAGGCGCTCTTTGTTCGCAATATTCATCGCTACATGCTGGGTCCAGGCGTGGTCGAAGCTTTCGGCAGAGAAGGGGAGCTCCAGCGCATTCCCCGCCACGAACGTGGCGCGCTCAGAGAGGCCTGTTTTCTGGCTGAGCAGCTCGGCTACCTCCACATAGGCAGGAGTCAGGTCTATTCCAACAACCTGGCACCCGTAGGTCGCCGCCAGGAAGCGGGCCGGGCCGCCGAAGCCCGACCCCACATCGAGAACACTCTCGCCCTCTGCTGGGCTCAAGCTGTCCGCCAGTCGCTTTGTGGCCGCGAGTCCTCCCACGTGGAACTGATCAATGGGAGTCAGAGCGGACCAGTCGATAGTGCCCTCTGAAAAACCCGCGAACTGCAGGGAGCTGCTTCCACGCGGCCCTGAAGGTCGCCAGTGGCGTAGTGCTGTACGATTTCTGCTTCATTCATAGCGATATCTTCTTAACGTTAATGCCTCATGCTGCTTTCAGAGCAAGAGATGCGTGCAGGTGAGTGAGAAGCTCCTCCCAGGCTGTATGTCCTAGTTGCTCTTGCACCTGCTTCTGCGCCTGCTTCCAGAGCAGTGCTGTCTCTGCCAGTGTGGCGTTGCCGGTGGTAGTCAGGCTGACTTCTTGAACGCGCCTATCCTGGCCTGGCCCGATCGTTATCCAACCCTTTTCCTGCAGTGGTCTGAGAGTACGGGTGAGTGTGGTCCGGTCGGTGTACAGCCCTTCTGCCAGCTTTGACATGGAAACCGGCCCATGATTTTTTACGGCTACCAGAAGCAGGAACTGTGTGACCGGAATGTCGCCGGGTGCCAGGATTTCCGAATACAGGTCAGTGACAACACGGGTCGCCTTGCGCAGGTTGAAGAGAGTGCAAGTGCGCTCTATTTCCTGATAGAGAGATTTGTCTTCATCCACAACCGGAAATACGTGTATATACACGTATTGGTTCCGCTATTTATTTGCCGGGTGATAGAATCCGCACCATGAATATCGCCGATTTAGCTGCCACCGAAGGCCGCCGCTACCCGGCTCGCCGCTGGACCCGGAACCTGGTTGGGGGAGCCTCCACCATTCAGTGCCAGAACTTCTGCATGGGGTATGTGGTGCTGGAGCCGAATGGGGGGCAGGTGCCCTGGCATAACCAGGAGCAAGAAGAGGTCTACTTCATTATCGGAGGCGATGGGGAGATGTGCCTGGGCGAGGAGCGGGAGGCGGTGCACACGGGGCAGTGCGTACAGATTCCGCCCGGCGTGTTCCACCAGCTTACGAACACAGGCGATACGCCTATGACCATGCTCTACTGCTACGGCCCGGCAGGCGATGTGGCTCACTGGCGGCAGGAGCTGGATGGCACCCTGCCCGTGGCAGGAAAAGAGGCCCCGGCGCTACCCGCTGGAGCCTCTGCACAAATCATCTGAGCGAAAAGCTACTCGGCAATGGTCCCGCCACCGCTGCCGGTGCCTGCCGCAGTGGTGTTGCCGCCACCGTAATCGACCGGAATCGGGTAACCGTAGTTGCGCTGGAAGCTCTCGGTAGTACCATCCGCATACTTCACCAGCACGTTCCCGCTCATATCCCAGGAGACAGTGACAGGCAGGCCAGGGTCTGTGCCCTCGATCTTGCCGTGCCCGGAACCGCTGCTGGTGAACTGGTAGTCCGCCTTGTACCCATCCGACGATTCTAAGCGCGAGCCGCCGATGCCGCTCCGGAACGAGCCTGCCCCCTCGGCGTACTTGCCTTCCGGCGTGTCTATGCGGGCGAACCAGGTAGAGCCATCGCGGTCAGAGTGGTTGTTGCCTTTGTCCTTCCAGCCATCCGCGTAGTTGTTCTCGTACCGGGAGTCATACGAGTAGTCCGAGTTCGTAATATTCTCCGAGAGCCCATTGGAGCCTTTTAGCGTGCCTTCCGTGAACTGGTAGGTGGTGCGGTAGACGATAGGGAAGGTGGGTTGCTGGATAGGCGGAACGATAGGCCCACCATTCGGGCTAAGGTCGTCTACCGGGTAGACCCAGTCATTCCATTTCGGCTGGAGTGAGCTAACGAACCCGCCCGGCTGTGTGAGCGCTTCATCCACGTAGAAGTCGTAGCGAATCTCGGTGGTGGTATCGGTGTCAGTCTGGGTCTTCTTCGCCCAGAGCCTCAGATAGCCATCGAAGTACACGCCCCCTTCGGCGCGGGTCTTAGCCACAGATTTTGCCCGGCTATAGGTATCGCCTGCGAAACCTGGCGACGGTAGCCCATTGCTACCCATAAAGCCATTGAGCGCGTCAGACATGCCCCCATGTCCAAAAGCGCCCTTGCCCAGAACTTGCATAGGATCGAACTGGCTCCGGGAACCGAGCGCCGTGTCGATACTCTTTACTCGCGCGCGTGTATTCTCACGCTCATCCGAACCGCCGCCCCCGCAGCCGATCAGGAGCAACACAGCCGCTCCTGCGGCTATGAAGCCGAGTCGTTTCATTACGATTTGTCCTCCGAACGTCTTAGTGCCATTCTACCGTCGGAGGCTTCAAAACGACTCGAGAGCGCTATTTTTTCTTGACGGAGACAGTGAGGCCATCTAAACCCCGCTGCCGCAGAATCGGAATCACAATGGAGTCCAGCTCCGGATGAATCGCTACCGCTGCGTTGTAGCGCTTCGTACCGCTGTCCGCATCGGTGAGTACGGCATCGGGCAGGGTGTTATCGCCCAGCAAAAGACCACCGGGTCGAAGCAGCGGAAGCGAGAGGCGCAGATACTCTGTGTAACCATCCTTGTCTGCATCGATAAAGATCACATCGAAGGGCGGCTCGTTGGCTTCGTTCAACGTCTTCAGAGTTTCGGCGGCTGGTCCCAGGCGAATCTCTACTTTGTCACTCACCCCGGCCCGCTCGAAGTTCCGCTGCGCGACCTCGGCATGGTGTGAGTCCAGCTCCAGAGTGACCAGCTTACCATCGGCGGGCAGAGCGCGGGCGAAGTGAATGCCACTATAGCCGCCCAGCGTGCCTACCTCCAGCACGCGCTTTGCGTTCACGGAGAGCGCCAGTACCTGAAGCAACTTGCCCTCAGAGGGCGAGACATTGATGCCCGGCACGCCTTCCTGTGCCATCTCCGCCAGCGTGCCCTGAAGCGCCTCATCTTGCGGAGCGAAGAGAGTGGCCACATAGCTGTTGTAGCCCTGCGTATCTAATTCCATATTAGTTGCTTTCCGAACCAGCGATCAGGCCCCGAATCTCGCCACGGCAGCTCTCTATCGTCTCTCGAATGCGGCGGACCAGCGCGGTATCTGGATTGCCCCGCAGGGCGCTCTGTACAGTGCGCGCCAGGTACTCCAGCTCTTCTTCCAGGAACTCTATCTCGGGGGAGGGGGTAGCGGGAACCAGCTGCGCCCAGAACTCAGCGACCTCTGTCTCGCGTGTCATCAGGTCCTGCAGGCCCGTCTCGGTTAAATGGAACACCTTGCGGTCCCCTTCCTGTTCCGCGCGTACCAGACCCGCCTCTGCTAAGAACTGCAGGGTAGGGTAGACGATACCAGGGCTCGGCGCGTACTGCCCCCCAGATTTTTCTTCCAGCGCCTTGATAACTTCGTAGCCGTGCTTCGGGCCATCGCGAAGCGCATCCATGAGTAAGTACTTCGCCTCTCCACGCCGCGCTCTACCGCCGCGCCTGCCGCCATGATTGTGGTGGTGATGGTGCATATGGCGCCTGCCATGCCCACGATCTTCTTCATATCGCATAGACTATTTTCTCCTATCTTTTCTTGTCTAGATAGAAAAAGATATATCTTGATTTATTTTGATTGTCAAGCCAAGAGCAAAATCAAGCGCCCGGCTAGTTAGCCGGGCGCTTGATTCTCTTTAGGGGTAAAGAGGGCTCGAAATTACGCCGGAGCCTTGCGGCGGCGGCGCCACAGAGGTAGCGCCACAGCGGGAACAATCATAAGAGCGAGCGTGCCAGGCTCAGGCACGGCGACCAGACGGATGTCGTCCAGCGCGAAATCGTTGCCGTTGGCGTTGATTTGTGTATCCCGAAGCTCGATTAAAGCACTCGTAGAGGCGCCTGAGTTCCAGTTGCGTGTGAAGGACTGCCAGTTTGAGGAGCCGGTAGAATTCACCACTCCACCTATCGACGTGCCATTGATGCTTATGTCTAGCTTGGCCACGTTCGTCGCTCCGATATTTGCCAGCCAGAGGCTGAAATTGTAGCCGGTATTTGGTGTTACTAAAATGTTCTGGGACCAGACTACCAGGCTCGGGGTGATCGTCCCAGCGTCTACCATCATCATGCTGCCTGCCGCAGTCCCTGTTGTATGGTCGAAGAACGAAGGGAACGGTCCGTACCAACCATGTGGATCGGCGCCGACAAAGTACTGCCCCTGGCCGGTTGCCGGGGGCGGTTTGTAGGTATACTGCGACGTGAAGCCTGTATTACCTGCACTGAAGTCCCCATTGGTAATCAGGTTCTGTGCATGGGCAACGGAGCAAGCCGCAAACGCGAGACAAGCGCCAAGGGCCCGAAGGCGTCGGTTAGTTTTCACCAGCATGAGCGGGAAAATTATACCGATACATTTACCTGGCCACAATAAGTTTTTGCCTGTGAAAGACTATCAAGGTATAACAGTATCGTGAAAACACTTCTAATTGCGGATTGTCTCACGCTGGATTTTTCGCATCCACGTGCCGAAGCTATAGTTTTTGAGGGTGAGAGAATCGCCTTTATCGGCAGTCGCACCGATGCCACTGCCTTCGCCGGACCGCATCCCAGGCAGCTTTCCTTCAGCGGTTGCGTGGTGCCAGGGTTTATCGATTCGCACCTTCACTTTCTCTCTTACGGCCTGGGTCTCGCTCGCTTCGCGGACCTGAATGGTGCGCAGAGTATTCCTGAAGTGTTAGAGCGCCTGAGCGCACACGCAGCCCGCTGGGATGGTCCCTGGGTACAGGGCCGCGGCTTCGATCAGGACCGCCTGACCGAAGGCCGCTTTCCCACTCGCGCGGACCTGGATGCAGTTGTCTCCGACCGTCCTGCCGTAATCACCCGTGTGTGCGGCCACGCTGTAGTAGCCAACTCGAAAGCCATTGCTCTGCTCACCGATGTCGAGCGTGCCGCAGGCGATGCAGAGAGCGGTCTCTACACCGAAACCGCGCTGTCCTCGTTCTATAAACGCATCCCGTCGCCCGATCAGACCGAGCAAACCGAGGCCGTAAAACGCGCCGCAAAGGTAGCTTTGTCCAACGGCATCACGTCTGTCGGCACTCTCTTAGACACCCCGGAGCAGATGGGGGCCTACTCGCACTTGAAGCGCCAGAGCGGGCTACCCCTGCGCATCGTAGGCATGCCTCCCCAGACCAGTGCCGACCCGCTTTCCACACATGGCATCGGTACCACGTTCGGCGATGACTGGCTGCGCTTCGGCGGCGCCAAGTTCTTCTCGGATGGTAGCCTCGGCGCCCGCACCGCCCTCATGGCCGCCCCATACTCCGATGTGGAAAACAATCCTCATGGTCTCGGTATTCGCATCTACGACCCAGAAGTGCTGAAGACCCGCTGCCGTGAAGTCCAGAACAAAGGCTTCCAGCTAGTCATCCATGCCATCGGTGACCAGGCCGTGCGCGAGTCCTTAGACGCTATCGAATACGCCCTCGGCGACGAGTCCAACGAGTACCACCGCCACCGCATTGAGCACGCTTCTATTCTTCCGCCGGACCTCTTAGAGCGCATGGCTAAGAAGAAGATTCTGGCCGTGGTCCAGCCCCAGTTCGTGACCAGCGACATCTGGACCGGGGAGCGCGTGGGCTCAGAACGCGCAAGAGGCGCCTATCCCTTCAAAACCATGCTGGATGCCGGAATCCCGCTCGCGCTTAGCTCCGATTGCCCTGTGGAGCGCTTAGACTCCCGCCTCTGCCTCGCCGCCGCCATAGGCCGCGCCTCTTGGAGCCCCGAAGAAACCCTGACCCCCTTAGAAGCCCTCACCGCCTACTGTTACGGCTCCGCCTACGCCCTGCACCGCGAAGACACACTCGGTACCCTGGCCCCCGGCAAGTACGCCGATTTCGTGGTCTTGGATAAAGACCCCACAAACCTGAGCGCCGTAGAGATTCGGAACCTGAAGATTGAGGCCGTATTTGTGGGTGGGGAGCAATGCCCCCCTGCCCCCCAGTAATAGGGGGTTCCTATGGTGTATCGCTCTGCGAGCTGGTTTTAGCTGCTGCGCAGCATTGGTGCCTCTAACGGCAGGTTTTTCGGTATTGGAAGAAACGCCGCGTAGCGGCTTAAAGGAATCAACTGCATGGGAACCCCCCATTACTGGGGGGCAGGGGGGCGAGAGCCTGGAGGTTAACCAGAAAACGCCAGGAACCGCTCTCGCAAACCAGGAGGCGGTAGCCCACACTCCGTTTTCTTGCCCCAGACCTTGTAGCGAATACTCGCAATAAACTTATAGCCCAGGTCTCGCAGGAAGCGTGGGAAAATCATGAAGATGCCCAGCAGACGCACCGGGCCTTCGAGTTGGCGCACAATGCGCAGGGCCGCCGTGGAGCGGTCGTAGAGCACATCGTCTTCCACCAGCAGCACAGAGTAGGGGCCTTCCAGAGAGTAGGACGCGCCGTGCGTATGAGCAAGCTCCTGACCGAACTCGCTCTGTAATGGCGCGAACCGGAAGCGGCCTTTGGGGTCGTGCGAGAAGATGAACCGCACGGTCTTATCGCACAGGTTACAGTCTCCGTCGAACAGCACGGTAGCATAGGGTTCGGTTGGTTCGGTCATTTTGGTTGAATCCAGAACTTCCAGAGCGTCTGAAGGGTCAGTCCTACTCCTATAAGTATGACAAGTTTTTTGACATTCTGGCTCCCCAATTTTTTGGCGATGCCTGCTCCACCCCACGCACCGACCATACCGCAGGCGCAGACTAGTAGAGCCTCTTTCCAGAATACCAGGCCACGGATAGCAAAGAGAATAGCCGCCACACCGTTCACACCGCCCGTGAACACCGCTTTTACCGCGTTGGCGCGCCCGACATCATGGAAACCAAGAATCTGGAGCGCCGCCAGGGTCAGAATCCCGATTCCTGCCCCGAAGTACCCCCCGTAGATTGCCACAATAAAGAGGAGGATATAGCCACTGGCCCTCACCCCTTGCCCCTCTCCCAACGTCTCTCCTTCGTCGCGCCTCTCTGGGAGAGGGGAAGAAGATGTGGTTATGCCTTCTGTCTCCCCTTTTCCCATGGAGGCCTGAGGAACGAAGGACGTTGGGAGAGGGGGGCGGGGGGTGAGGGCTTTCGGCGGAAACGCGAACAATAGCGTTGCGGCCAGAATCAGGAACGGTACCAGGCGGTCGAAGAGGCGAACCGGGGTAATGAGCAGCAGACCAGCGCCTATCAAAGCGCCTGCGAAGCCTAGGAGTCCCAAAGGGAGCAGGAGTTTACGACCGTTTTCATCTAAGCGATCCCGAAAGCTCCAGGCGCCTACGAACGCGGCAGGGGCCAGGCCTGCGGTGTTTGTGGCATTGGCGCTGATAGAAGGGATGCCAACTCCCAAAAGCGCCGGGAAGGTCAGCAGAGTGCCACCGCCCGCCACGGCGTTTATGGCGCCAGCAGCGGCAGAGGCAAGGCCAAGCAAGGCAAGCTGGCTTGGAGTCACTTATCGCGCTCCAGGATTACTCGGCGTGCTGCCTGTTTTGGGGCCATGATCACCAGGCGCAGGTTAGTACTCTTGGTATCCGTAAGCTTTTCGGTTAGCTGCTCATCGCTCAGGCGGTCGGTGAACTGCCGGTCCACGGCCAGCACCAGTTCACCCGGCTTGATACCTGCCTTTTCCGCTGGTGAGCCGGGGAGAATGGTCTGTACCAGAATCAGGCGGCGGCCCTTGCTCATAACGGGCGCCACACTCATACCCCAGCCTGCCGGAGTGGTCGGAATCCGGGTGGCCAGCCAGACGATCAGGGCGGCGCAGGCCAGAGCGAAAGGAGCAGCTATGGCCAGGTCGCGTTTTTCCCGTCTGGTGAATGCTCGGTTCCGCCAGTTGGCGATCAATACGGCGATTCCCATAGGAGCCAGTGCGGGCACGGGCAAGGCGGTCCACTCCACGATAATCAGCGCCAGAGCGAGCAGGCCGAAGATCCATAAAAACGTTCGGCGCTCACTACCGGGCTGGGCGCCGCCAGTAGTTTCGCCGACTGGTTTACTCTCTAAGAACCAGACCGCGCCGAGAAAAATGGCGATGAAGAGCACGTCTGCCGGGCCGATAGTGACCCCAGAGAGTAGAGGAATTGTCTTGCCCACCGGTCCCATAGGGCGTGGTGCGCCCGCACCCACAGAGACGGCGGCGATAAGTGGCGCCTGTCCACCTTTGAGGAGCATGGCAACCGGGCCGAGAGTGACCACCACGATGTCGAAAAAGAGACCGAAGGCTGCAGCGACTAAAAGAGTATTGGCATGCTTCAGAATGCGGCCTATAGCGCTGCCCAGCATCACCATACCCACGGGGCCGAAGAGGTTATTGGCGGTAACAGCCAGCCAGGGGGGGATGGCGGTGCCACCCGCCCGCTGGAGCAAGAGCACGGTGGCCATGGGCGCGGTGAGCGCGATGCCTGTGAGGGCGAGAAATGGGGTGGAGAGAGGGAGCCGCGCGGCACCGCGCGCCAGGGTCATAAGGGCCAGTAAAAGGGGCAGGAGATAGGCTAAAGAGACCAGATGCGCGCCTGGAGTTCCGGCCTGGGGAATGGAAAAATACCGGCCCAGATTCAGGTTCGCCATCGTTATCACGAAGGCAAACAGTGCTCCTAGAGCTATCCTGCGGATTGACAAGACGGTCACAATGGAGTATACACGAAGCTAGAAATGGGCGCGGCGCAACCCTTCGGCATGCCTGCGCTCTCAAGGAGTTTTATTTACGTGGAACAGCCATTGCGTATCGTGATTGCGGACGACGAGCCGATCATTCGGATGGATCTGCGCCGAACGCTGGAAAATCTCGGACATATCGTCACGGGCGAAGCCTCCGACGGCGCTCAGGCCGTGGAGCTCGTGCGCGAGCTTAAGCCGGATATCACCATCCTTGATATTCTCATGCCCAACATGGATGGTATCGATGCGGCCAAGCTAATCTCGAACGAGGGACTTGCGCCCGTGCTGCTGCTGACGGCCTACTCGCAGAAGGACCTGGTGGAGCGCGCCAAGGATGCCGGTGTCTTCGCCTACCTGGTCAAGCCGTTCAAGGAAGCCGACCTCATGCCCAACATCGAGCTGGCCATCGCCCGCTTCGATGAGTATATGGAGCTGGAAAAAGAGGTCACCGCCCTGGAAGACAAGCTGGAAACCCGCAAGTCGGTGGACCGCGCCAAGGGCATCCTCATGGACACCTACGGTCTGACCGAGCAGGACGCCTTCCGACGAATCCAGGTTCAGAGCATGAACACGCGCAAATCGATGCGCGAAATCGCTGAGGCGATCATAATCGCGAACGCGGTCTGAGGCGATGCGCCTTGGTCTCGGTGGACGCGGCGCGGACGAAGCTTCCGAGCTAAAGCGCCTCTTAGAGAAACGAGATGCGGAGTTGGCGGACGCGCGAAAGCGTATTCGCCAGCTAGAAGAAGCGCTTGATACCCGCTCGTCTGAGACCGCCGCCCTCCGGCGAATCGCCGAAGCGACCGGGCACGTGGTCAGCACGGATGACCTCCTCCCCCTGATTGCTGAAGTGGCTATGCAGGTGACCTCCACTGAGAGCGCCCTGGTCTACCTCTTCAACGATGCCCGAGATACGCTCATTCTCCGTGCGGTCAGCGAGTCCCAGTTCAAGTCCTACCTCGGCAAGATAAAGGTCAAGATAGGCGAGGGGCTGACCGGGTGGGTAGCGCGCGAGAAAACACATGTCGCGCTATCGTCCGAGGCCTGGACGGATGAACGCTTCAAGTTCGTCTCCGAGCTGCAAGAGGACCGCTACCAGTCCATTCTCTCCGTGCCGCTGATCTGGCGCAATGAAGTCCTGGGGGTTATCAATGTGCGCACGCACGCCCCGCATGACTACACCCGCACCCAGGTGCAGATGCTCTCCTCTATCGCCAGTCAGATAGCGGGAGCCATTCAAGCCTCGCGCCGATTCCGCTCGGCAGAGAAACGTGCCTCACACCTCTCTACGGTTGCCGAAGTCTCCAATACCATCACGTCGAATCTCTATCTAGAAGAGATTCTGCAGCTTGCCGTGGCGGCTACCGCGCAGACCATGAACTTCCGCCTGGTCGCCCTGCGCCTGGTAGACGAAGACCGGGGTGAGCTGGTACTGAAGGCAGAACACGGCGCCTCCAAGCGCTATGAAGAGGGCAAGAACCTTGCGCTGGGAGAAGGGCTTGCCGGGAAAGCCGCCGAGAGTGGGCGTGTGCTCACCGTCAAAGACGTCAAAAACTCCCCGGACTATGCCATGGGTGAGCTCGCCCGCGCCGAGAACCTCACCAGTCTGGCCTGCGTGCCACTCAAAGTCCGTGAGAACGTGATTGGGGTACTGAACTGCTACACCGAGCGCATTCATGACTTCACGGAAGACGAAATCGCCGTACTCCAGACCCTGGGTAACCAGGTCGCCGTCGCTATTGAAAACGCCCGGCTCTTAGTCAAAGGCGCGCTACTGCAAGAGATGCACCATCGGGTGAAGAACAACCTGCAGCAGATAGCCAGCCTGCTTCGGCTCCAGAAGCACTATGCCGCTGACTCGTCGCCAGTGCAGGTCTTAGAAGAATCCATCAGTCGCGTGCTTGCTGTGGCAGCCGTGCACGATCTCCTGAGCCGCGAGAACCTGGATACGATTGCGGTCCGCAAGATCGCCGAGCAAATCGTCAGCACCACGCTGAGCAGCCTCACCCTGCCCGGTAAGCGCATCGATATGCGCGTAGAAGGTCCAGATCTCCTGCTCAGCTCCCACCACGCGAACTCCGTGGCGCTGATCTTAAACGAGATGGTGCAAAACGCTGTGGAGCATGGCTTCAAAGACACCAACGAAGGTGAGATTCTAGTGAAGCTGGTCGAGCAGCCCGACTCCTGGCGCCTGGAAGTCAAGAACGATGGCGACCCACTCGCCCCGGACTTCGACCCTAAGAAGAACGCCGACCTCGGCCTGCAAATCATCGACTCCCTGGCCCGTGGTGACCTCTCCGGCGAGTTCACCATAGAGCGCATCGGCGAGAAAACCGTCGCTGCCGTCACCTGGCCCAAACGCTAGGCGCTTCCTCTATTGTCCCGCGATGTCGCGGAGCCGCTGCAAAAGCTCTTGCGCCATCTCTAACATTGCTTGATCCTGCGTTTTTTGGTAGGCTGCAACGCTCTGCTCCGCTGCTTCGATTGCCTGGGAGAGTCTTTGGGATTTCTCTAGCGTTTCGGCGAGATTGAACCAGGCTAGGCCAAGATTAGAAGGATCGTCCATCTTCTCCAGAATTCGAATGGCTTGCTGGATATATGCGACCCCATCAGAGAATTGGTTACGAGCTGCTTCAATATCCCCAAGCATTACTAGCGATATTGCTTCTCCATGCCTATCTCCAAGTTGACTGTGGATATCCAGACTTTTGTTGTAGGCATCTATAGCTTTATCCCAATCGCCTTGGCTGTTATAAACATTGCCAATTCCATGGAGTGAAGATGCTTCTCCATGCTTCTCTCCAAGTTGTCTTTTGATTTCTAGACTTTTGTTATAGGCATCTATAGCATCATCCCATTTGTTTTGGTTATCATACACATTAGCCATTCCATGGAGTGAATATGCTTCTCCATGTCTATCTCCAAGCTCTCTTTGGATTTTCAGGCTTTTGTTATACATTTCTAAAGCCTTCTCCCAATTTTTCTGGTGGTTATAGACATTAGCCATTCCATGGAGTAATGCTGCCTCGCCGCGCTTATCTCCAAGCTCTCTATGGATATCCAGGCTTGTGTTATAGGCGTTTAGGGCTTCAGCCCATTTGCCTCGTTTAGTATAGACAATGGCTTGCTCAAGAAGTATCTGTGCCTGATAAGAAATGTTATTTGTAGCAATACAGTGCTTACTGATAGCTTCATAGAAGCGATTCTCTTCGTTCCATAAACCTGTTCGGCCAAGGAGGGGTGTATATTTTTTGAGTTCGTCAATTCGTGTGGTTGTCGAATCGAGAGCGCATGCTTCTACCAGGCTGGAATAGACATTGGTTCTTTCCTCAATAAGTCTTTCTCGATTTTCAGGCAAGTCAATATGAAGAATTCGATTATTGCTATGGGAAGATTTTATGCAGTGGTCTTGAATTAGTTTTACATACCAGTCTATGAATCGCTCTCGAACATTTTGTGACTCTGGATGATGCAGATGCTGTTGTGGGGTTTCCGCAGCACCATCTGGGAATATTTCACCACCAAGTAGGCACAGGCGAGCGAACTCACGCATAATGTGGTGCTGGGTGTAGCGGTTGCCACTCTGGCGGAGCATGGAAGTATCTAGCAGATCCAGCACTATGCTGTCTGAAACCTGAGCAATCCCCTCAAGAGCTTTGCTCAGAAAGGGACCACCGAACAAACAGGTGGTGACGAAGGCACGTTTGGCCTTATCAGAGAGAAGCTCGTATGACCAGAACAAGGTGCGGGTTAGAGAGCGGTGGCGTTTGTAGGCGGCGTCATCGTCCCATGCACCCTTAGAGCCGAATAGGGGACCGAGTGGACGGGCAGCAAGCTCGGCGGCGATTTCGGCGACAGTCTTGTAGCGCACAGCGCTAGCAGTAAGCTCGATGGCGAGGGGAATGCCTGCTGTATTGGTTAGGATAGAGTCGATTGCTTCCTGATGCCTTTCTAGAGAAATGGTCTCAGTGCGTGAGAGCTTCGCCGAACGAGAGAGAAAGAGCATTCTTCCTTCTGAAAGGCTAAGACCCTTCTCCAGGCTGATATAGCCCTCCAACCCCACTATTGCTGGATTCTGGCGACTGGTTAGCAGAAGCTTGGCCTCAGTTTCTCCTAGAGCAATAATCAACTGGCGGGCGAACTCCCCACCGGTTTTCGAGGCAAGTGCGGACTCATAGTTATCCAGCACTAGTAATAATTTTTTATGCTGAAGTGCTTGCTTTAGATTGGAAATGATTAGTAGGTTTTTCTGATCCCCAACCAATCCCCAGCGCTCACGCATTCTCTGGGGCAGCGCTTCTACCACGCGTCCTGTTAGAAAGGCTTCATTTACTATAGTCGTATTTACCTGCTCAGGGGGAATCGCCATGGAAACCAGGTACACACCGTCCGGACAGAGTCCAGCCATGCGCGTGGCACAGGTAATGGCGAGGCGGGTCTTGCCCATACCGCCCTCTGCACAGAGTAGTGCAAGCCGTGCTGGTCCTTGGAGCGCTTCATAGATCTCTTGCTGCAAGTCAGGTCGCTCGATATAGCGGTTTCGCTCCTTGGCATAGAAATCCGGAAAGTAGCGCGAACCCGGTTCACGTTCCTCCATGTTGGGCCGATACAGCGCCTCAAAAATATGTATAGGTTTATCATAGCTTTCGAATTTACGAGATGGCCAGCAGCGCAACTCTAAGGCATCCAAGTCATTCCTGGATGGAAAGAGAACGTCTTCCGATTCGATGCGGTGGAATCTCTCTGGCGCTTTTTGCCCCCAGATGCCTTGGATAAGGCTTTCCGAGAGAAGGATCTGACCACCCGCGCCTAGCGCGCCAATACGTGCTGCGAAGTTTGTGTCGTCGCCCGAATATTCGTAGGCGATTCCGCCGCCTGAGAGAGTAAACGGTTTTGCACTTCGTTCCGATTCGCACTGATGCGCTCCTATCCGCACAGTGAGAGTCTCTAACTGCCCTTCTACTTCCAGTTGAAGCGGTTCCAGACGTTGAAAGGCGAGCATGGCCTGTAGAGCCTTCTCTGGGTATTCAAAGACAAAGAAATGCCCATCGCCTGCTCGGTGGACCTCGAAGCCATCCTGCTGGTGCACCAGCCCCAGAAGGCGCTCCCGCATTTTGTCACGGGCCTCTAAGTACACAACTTCACCAGTAGTTTGCTCTAACCGATGATTGATGTGAGTAGAGCCTTCGAGATCGGTGAAGACAAAGGTCAGATGACCTCGCTGGGGCGGTAGATCCGTATGGGTAGTCATATTGTATAAAACTCGACGAGAAAGATAAGAAAAGCCACTATTGCAAATGCAAAAGCCCAGATAAGGAACTGAACCGCTCGGCCAATATCCAGAGACTTGCCGCGGGCTATCTTTGCGACAGCAGTGATCTGGTCTGCCAGGTCATTCTGAAGCTTATTAGGATCGGAGAACACAGGATCGGAAGCAGCACGATAGGCTGGTACCGTCTCGGGAATCTCATTAAAGTAGAGTACCGAGCTTTTCTCGAAAGAAATCGCTTCGTAATAGGGAGAACTGAAGACGTTGAGTAACTTGCCAAAAGGAGTCGGGCGGCGGTGTAAGGTAGGGGCGACACAGTAGAGGCAGCGAACGGCTGAAGTAACCAGGCAGATAGCTGCGAGCCCAAGAGAGATAGCTACGCAATAATGATTCTTGAGGTAGTTGGCGTTACTCTTTGCTATAGAGGTTGTAACAGCGGCAACTGCAGCATCGGCGGCTAGAATTGCAGCAGCTTTGCCATCTAAAAAGCGTACCCATTCGTTAACTATCGTTAATGTTTTCCAGGAGGAGTCAATTGGATTGATTTCTGTTATGGAATTGCTGGTATTTATAGGGTATTGCGGTAACATAGGCTTGCCGTTGATAATAATAGTATACCGGAGATATGTTGAGTTGTAGAGCTTACAAAAAACCTGTGTGACAGTTGTCCTACTAGAGGAGTAGGGTACACTACTGTAACAATTCACTCTTCTAAATCTAGCATGTCACCATGAGTAATGAGCTAATCAATTCCCAGTATCAGAAGCTAAAAGACGAGCAACTGGAGCGTATCAAGTTCCGAGACAACCTGATTCTTGTACAGCTCGGCACCGTCGGTACCATCATCACTTTTATTCTTAGCAAGGACAATGTGGACCGGCCCTATATGGAGTTCGGGTACCTGCTGATTCCCTGGATTTCCAGTGTGCTCGCCTTCCTGTACTACAGCCAGGATGAGAAGATAAAGGATATCAAAAACTTCCTGGTATCCGAAGAGCAGAAGGGGGTCTACGGGGATTGTAGCTGGGAGCGGCACAAGAGTAGCGGCAAGCGCATAGGGATGCTGATAGCGGTAGATATCATCATCTTCCTGCTACCCTCTCTATTAGCTCTGGGGCGCTCGCTGTATGTCATACGAACCAGCCATATAGGAATGCTACCTCTGCTGTATATGGTCTGGGGAATCTGTGTCTGTGTTTTCGGGTTCACTGTTTAC
Source organism: Armatimonas sp. (assembly GCA_049840835.1). Taxonomy (GTDB): domain Bacteria; phylum Armatimonadota; class Armatimonadia; order Armatimonadales; family Armatimonadaceae; genus JANLTX01. The sequence continues at coordinate 1,154,413 of JASGJG010000003.1, forward strand.
GTTATGAAACACTCCTATTGGCCAAGCTCAAAAGACAGTGTGAAGAAGGAACCAGTAGAGAAGGACACGTTCGGGAAGAACCTGTCCAAACGTGTATAAGGCGAAAGGGCTTGCCGGGCGTACTCTAGAGGCCGTTCGGAAATACGCCCGCATACTGGTTGTCACCGCCGCCGATACCGAGCACCAGACCGTGGCAGGTTGGCTCTCGGAGCATCCGCTGCCGTTTCATTTGAGTGACAGCGGAGAGCCTGTTATCGGGTCTGTCTCTGGCCCGAGTGCCTACTTCGCCAGTGTAGAGGGCTACGTGGTAGCCCACCTGCCGTTGATAGACCTTCATAATAACTCCGAGCGTGGCATCACGCTCCGCATGAACCAGTACATCGCGGACTTCTGCCACCAGTTTCCTGAAGTCCGGGTGATACTTATGCCCGGTATCTGCTTCGGGCTCCACCCCCGGCCTGAGATTGTCGAAGGCTTTCGAAAGCGGGGAATTACGTTCGTAGAGCAAGCCTCAGGCACGCAGAAACTGGGCGATGTGATTCTGGCCTCGCATGTAGTAGATGTGCTGACTGGGGAGCAGGGCAACCTGCAGAACTCCCTCACACCCGAGCTACAGCGGATTATCACCAACCGGAACCACGAAGCCGAGCCCGGGTACGGAATCGAAGTCGGCGAGATGCTGAACGTCCCAGCCGTGCTCAACGACCCCACACTCCGCAATACCTATTATCAGACCTACCCCCAGGCCCGTGGCGGCGAGATGGAACTGCTCTACCTGGATAGCTTTCGGCGCTACGTGACAGATGCTGTGGACCGGGAGCAGGTCTATGTCTTTCTGGCGAAGAGCATCTGTGACTGGGCCGCCGGGAAAGCTCGCTGGGGCGAGGAGGGGCGGGACGAGCATGAGAAAGAGCGCCTGCTGGCCTCACAGAACTCGGTAGACTTTTTTAGGCGGCTCTTTACCTACGAAGCAAAAAACGTCTTTGCTGCTATCAAAGGGGTAGATGAGTACAAGAATATCCGGCTCGATCCGGAGCGCAAAGCCCTTCAAGTAGCCACCTATGAGCGCGGCGACCCGGAAGAGGAAATACGCCGCTGGCAAGGAATTCGCAACGATGCCTCTCTGCCCGAGAAGCTCCGAGTCAGCTACTGGGCCAAGCGCCTGACAGAGGCCAGTGTTCCGCTCTCGCTACTGCTGATTGCCGGTCCCGGTGGTCGAGGGAAGACCTTCTACGCCAAGCAGGTCCGCCTGAGTATAGCAAACCATGAGGACTCCGAGCGTAAGGGGCGGCACCTGTGGGTAGACTGCTCCAGCAGCTCTCCCACTGCCGAGTTCCTGATACTCGCGTTCTCTAAACTGGTTCCCGAAGACACCCGCGCGTCGTTCTACGATGCCGCTCTGGAAAAGCTGACGGCCACTACCGGGCAGAACGCGGCTGTCTTCACCCGAAACGAAGTCCACGATACCGAGCTAACAACCTATATTAAGTATACTCTGTTCGGCACGGATGAAGCTCAAATCCCGGATAACCGAGACATCTATATCTACTTCGATGACTTCCATCTGTATGTAGATGAGCTGGCTATGAGCGGTCCTCTGCGGCAGCTTCTGGTCAGCTTCTGCGGGGAACACAGCGAAGGGCGGAATACGGGCCGAGTACGTATCATCGCGACATCCCGTGATGCGGCGCTGGGCAATCTGGTACGCAGCCTGTCTGCCGGAATAGTCGTCGATGAAGTCAGCGATGGCAGCGCGGCGCTACCCCTGTTTGGCACAGACACCCAGCGCGCCTACTTAGAGAAGCGCGGCGGAATTATTGGCTATCTACAAGAGGGTGATCTGAAGCCGTTCTTAGAGCTGGTCAGCGGTGACCCACTCTCGCTGGATGGCATCGAAGATGTCTTTCAGCGCGCCAGAGAGGGAGATGCGACCCAGCGAGAGTCACTGGAGAACCTGAAGGCCGGGCTGCAACAGCTCCTGGCGCGCTATCGGCAGGGCGAGTTACCCATTGGTGATACGCCTACTGCCATTGACGAGCGCATTAAGGCTGTACGGCAGGTTATCTTTAGCACCGTGCTAGAGAACTGGCCGCCGCTCACTCAGGCCGCTCTGGAAGTTCTCTCCGTCGCCAACTTTGTCAACCGCAAGTCCACAGACCTGCAGTACGACCCATTCGAATGGCCACAGGAGACGACTCCGGCCGCCGCGCTTGTCAGCCAGATGCTCAGCGCATACGTGGCGCAGGGCCTCAAAACAAGGCCGCATCTCAGCGCCATCTGGAACGCGGGCATAGCGATTAGCCCGACCACAACGGCGAGAGCCATAGAGGAACTGAGGCACCGTGGCGTACTGGGCGAGAAAGGTTTCCTACTAGCCGATGACCGCTTAGACGACTATATCTACGAGGAAAGACTAGATATCAGTGCGCGATGCCTTCTGCATGCCTGTGTAGCCACTGCCCTCACCGAGCCTGGCCAGATATTCCATGCTCTCTGGCATCGGTTTCATGCAGCGGATAAAGATAGCCTCTCACCCGTCTTCGATGACCTGCTCCAGCACTGGGATCTGTTTCTCTCTAAAAACCGCCTTGCCGCGCTGAAGACGCTTACTACCTACTTCCGAATCCGACTCTGGAATCCTCAGGCAGATGCCGCTACCGGGCAGCCTTTCCGCTGGTACCTGAACCAGGGCAAGATGGCCGAGATTCTCTACTTCGGGTTCAGCCTCTCGTCTACCGTCAGCGCCCCTGCCGAGCTGGGTATCCCCGAGCAAGACCTGTGGGAGCTATTCAGCTCCGCACTGACTTATTTAGAATGCTACGAGAGCGAGGATTACTTAGAAGAGGAGAACAGGTCTCTCTATCCCTATGTCGTAGACACCATGGCCCAGTGCCAACTTCTGCGCTCCATCTTCATCTTCGAAGGCGAGGCCCCAGAGGAACACGGCATCACCGATGCTGGTCGCCCACTAGCCATGAGCCCGCGCCCCAACCTCTGGCTTGCCCGGCAGACTGGCGAGATAGTGGCCCGCTTCGCACAGGTACACGGGAATGCCGACGGTGACAACCCGCCCCTCACGGCTATAACTCGCTATTTCCAGGGCTGCTACTACAACGGCGGCAAGCTGCTCACCGAAGCCATTCAAGCGTTCCATGAATCTGCCGGTATCTTTGAGCGCTATAAAACGCGCCTCTACAGCACTCCACAGTACCACTCGAAAACCGAACAAGCGCAACGCGAGATAACCCTGCGCTTCAATTTAGATTACTTAGACCTCGCCAATAGCTGGTCTCGCTCCCGGTTCCTGCTAAGTGGCCCAGATTCCGGCCTCGGTCTCACCGAGGCCGAAACGATTCCCCTGGAAAGATTCAAAGAGCTGGTAGATGCCAGCGAGAAGGACTGTGGACGCTCTATTGAGTTCATGTACTGCCTGGTAGATCTTTGCTACTACTACCTGGCCAAGAATGACCTGGCTGCCATGACCCGGTACCTGAACAAAGCCTACACGCTCTCCGATGCCACCCTGAACCTGCCCACACTCATGCGGCTACGCAAAGACAACCTGGTGGAGCTAGTCAAGAGAGACATGGTGGAGAATTACTCCCTCAAGCGGGCAGTAGATTCCTGGGCAGAGGGGTACATAGACGCGCTGGAAACCGCCTGCTACTTCTACCGCACCCCCATGACCGAAGCCACCGTGGCTGTGGCCAAGGAAGCCTTCCTGTGCTGCGCCATGACCTTTGATGATGAGCACTTCGGCTATACCCGTGACGAAGGCTTCATGCGCGCCAATAGCGTACTGGTGGAACTGTGCGCCAACAAAGACATAGCAGCCCGCCGAGAAGTATTAGGCCGCGTAGAAGCCGTGCTCACTGAGCACAAAGCCATAGACGAGCCAATTGCCACAGATACCCTGCGCTACCTGAAAGTCCTCTTTGGCGTGTACTCGGAAGACGAGTCTGAAGAGATAGTCCAATCCGTGGCCGAGACCCGCGTGCGCTTTCCCGGTCATGCGGCTATTCCCATCACCGACGATGCCTGGAGGCCGCCCATTCTGCTACGTGGCGCCCTCATGATGGTACCTGAGCACCGCTCCCCGGCGCCCGTGGAACTCGGTATAACGGAGTGGAGAGAAAGTGAGTTCGATGCCTGAACCAACCCCTGTGACTGTTCGTACCATCCGCCCGTTAACATCGCTGTCTGACCCCGCGGTGCCTGTGGTGCTGGATATCTACCAGAAGAGTTTCCCGGTGATTGAGCAGATGCTTGTCTCGTTCTTCTGGGAAATCCTGCGAGACAAAGAGCAAGGCGGAGCCGCGCAGTACCACTTTGAGGTCCTCTGCGAAGGTGAGGGGGAGTCTGAAGTCATTGCCGGGTTCGCGCTCTACGAAATAGACCCGGATGAACCCGAAGGGGGCTATCTCTGGTACCTTGCTGCCAACCCGGATCTGCGTGGTGCGGGTGTGGGCAAGATGCTCTATTCCCATGTGGCTACTCAGGTAGAAGCTGCCGGAGCCCGCGCCCTATTTTTCGAGATAGAGACCTACGACGATGCCTTTGCGCGCCATGGTCAGGAAGCCGCTGACTACGCGGATTGGCGCAAAGCGTGGTACAAGCGTCAGGGCGCGCTAGAGCTAAAAGGCACACACTACATGTGCGGCGTGGACTGGCAGCCCGCCATTCCCATGCAGGTCATGGTACATCCCCTGGATTCCCACCTGACCCCCCCCGAAGCCCTGGTCATCGCGCACGAAGTGGTGTCCGAGTCCATAGAGCAAGTGGGGGATCTGGGACTGGCTTGACCTCTCCCTCTAACCCCCTCCCCTAAAGGGAAGGGGGAACGAGAATCACGGAAAGGATTCCCTGTGGCGAGGCTTCCAGAATGCGTTAGACGGGTAGATTCCCCCTTCCCTTTAGGGGAGGGGGTTAGGGGGAGAGGTTCTCAGCAGACACGAGGAAGAACCTCCACCTGTGAGGCAATCAGGATATTGCCTGCCCCACGCTTTGCCACCGTTCCTGTTATCCTCAGTCGAGGCTCTGTGAACAGAGTGTGCCCGTATATCTCATAAATATGTGTGGGTACGGTTACCTGCACTATTCCGGTTTCGTCTTCCAGGCTCAGGAACACTACAATCTGGCCGCTGGGTACCGGGGGGCGATGCGGACGTATGGAAATACCTGCCATAGTTACTTTCGTGTCATGGGGCAGGTGCATAATCTCCCCGCAGGGGCGCACTCCTTGCGCGTTCAGGTCCTCTCGGTGGTGCCTTATAGGATGCCCCATGGGAGAGAAGCCCAGCGCCTGCCATTCCTGGTGCTCCCGCTCCATATCTCTAAAGTCCGGCAGTTCTGGAGGCAGGGAAGGGATGATTACTACCGGGAGCGCTCCCTGTCCTGGCTGCGTGGGTTTAGATATATCTGGCGCTCTATGTAAGGCAGGCAGACTCCACAGTGCTCGTCGGCGTGAGAGAGAAATACTATCCAGTGCTCCGGCCAGTATGAGCCACTCCAGAGACTCACGGGGTACAAACCCCAGGCGCTGGCAGGTTGTGCGAAGACCCTGGAAGTCCCCTTGATTCTCCCGCTCCTCAATTAACCACTCGGCGAGCTCCTCCGAAACGCCTTTCACATAGCTCAACGAGCAGCGAATCGCTTTTTCTTTGGATTCGGTTTCTTCGACACTCCATAGAGTCGCCCGAGAGCGATTCAAGCAAGGGCCATGTACCTCCACGCCCCGACGTTTGGCTTCCTCAACCAGCGTGGAGATAGGCCAGAACCCACAGGGTTCCACGCTCAGTACAGCGGCCAAAAACTCGGCGGGGTGGTGCCGCAGGAGCCACGCCGTGCCTTGTGCATGCGTCGCGAACGCCACGGAGTGCCCATGGCAGAACCCGAACCGTGAGAACCCCTCTATCTGCTTCCAGAGTTTGCTGAACTCTTTGTCGGAAAGTATGCCCTTCGCTCGGGCATGCTCGCGTAGTTCCCGACCCAGATTGCCCATCTCTTCTCGGCTCCGGGTATGCGCCATCTGCTTCAGAAACTTATCGGCCTCATCAGGAGGGAGATCACCCACTACCCGGATTACATCCAGCGCCTGGTCCTGAAAGAGAATTCGCCCGTAGGTATCGTCTAAGAACTCAGCGAGTTTTGGTATAGGGTAGTAGGGCTTTCGATGTCCATGCCGGACAGCCACATACGGCCCGACGCCACCGCCGATCAGCGGCCCCGGTCTTACCAGCGCCACGGCGTGCACCAGGTCATCGAACTTCTCCGCTTTCAGGCGCCACTGGAGCGCTATCTGCGCAGGGGATTCTAACTGGAATGTCCCTATAGTGTCTCCTGTCCGAAGCATGGCGAAGGTCTCATCGTCCTCCAGCTTTCGCTCTTCGTAGGCATTCTCAGGAAGCGAGGTCTTGGCGATTTCGATAGCTGTCAGGGCACGCAGGCAGAGCTGGTCCATCTTCAGGAACCCGATACCGGGGCTCTCTACATCATCCTTGTCCAACGCTACTATGGGAACGCCTTTGTCTGCCCAGAGCACTGGCGCCACCTCGCAGATAGGGACATCGCTAACAACGATTCCGCTGGAGTGTGTGCTTAGATGCCGGGGATTGCGTGCCAATTGACCACACAGGGCGAAGAGGTCCGAGTAGGTTTCTACATCTATATTCAATGCCTTCAGCTCCGGAAGGCTCTGTACTCGCTCCGCCAGATTTTCACCACTGGAGTGCCAGAGAAGCTCACGGAGGCGCTCCATCTCCGGGCCATCGAAGCCGAGCACCTTGCCGATATCCCGTAGCAGCGAGCGCCCGCGGTAGGTCACATAGTTACAGACATTGGCTACATGGTCTTGCCCGAATGTGTCACGGAGCCACTGCTGCATCTGGTCGCGTTTATCGTGCTCAAAATCGATGTCAATATCGGGTGGCTTCTTGCGAGCCATGGATAGAAAGCGCTCGAAGCTTACCCGTCGTTCAATGGGGTCATGTGTGCTGACTCCCAGGGCATACAGCACCGCCGAGCCAATGGCCGATCCCCGGAGCGCACATCCAATTCCCCGTGCTCTGGTCTCTTGAATTACCTGCCTGCAAATTAAGAAGTAATCGCAGTACTTCATTCTACTGATGACATTCAGCTCTTTTTTGATGCGGTCTATAGCATCACCACCTGTCAGGCCCTGTTGTTTTGCTCCTGCCCAGGTCAGACCAGACAAGCATTCAGTGGCGTTTTCTCCCCGTGGAAGCTGCCTGTATCGGGGGTAGTGGCGCGCTTTCTCAGCTAGGGGAGGCTCCAGTTGCTCTGCCAGAGTAACGGCGTTTTGAATCGCGTCTGGGCGATCTGCGAAGAGGTCCGCCATCTCCATAGTACCTTTCAGATAGCGTTCGCCGTTAAGAGGTAGAAGGCCATGCTCCTGGTCTATGGGGATACCAAGGCGAGCTCTACAGAGAGCTTCATGCGCCAGGAACTCGGCTTTAACTCCAAAGTTTGCTCCGTTAGTAGCGATAGGTGGAAGATGAAACTTGTCCGCCAGGTCAAATAAGTGCAGTGTCAGAGAGTGCTCCCACCGTGCTCTGGAGCGAACAATTTCAATGCCTATATTGCTGAAACCATAGATTTGGACTAGCTGCTGTAAGGTATGCTCTGCCTCCTGATAACATCGGCGAAGGATAAGTCGGGGAACAACACCCCAGGGAGATGCTCCTGTCAGACAGAAAACTCCTTTGGAATAGCGAGCTAATTCCTCCCAGCGTACCCGCAAACCCTTCCGCTCTATGTCTCGCATACCCGCACTGGAGAGAAGCTGGCAGAGTGAGGAAAATCCGATGGGGCCGTTCGCCAGCAGGGTTAATCGGCTACCGCCCTCTAAGACGACTTCGCATCCGCCTATAGGTTGGATGTTCGACTTCTCGCATCTCCGAACAAGCTCGGGAATTCCTGTAACGCTATTGGTATCAGTCAAAGCAAGAAAGGGCTGTCCTAGCTCGGCGACACGGAGTACCAGGGAGGTAATGGAAGACGGACCAGAGCCGAAGCTAAACGCGCTATGAGTATGCAGGTGCCCGAAGCCATTGGCATGTCTCATAAGAGGCTATCAGTCTTCTTCTCTGGCTAGAGTCCAGGTTTTGATGGCGAGATGATAGTGCAACTCCATAAGGCTCGAATGAGTTTCTACCCGCCAGACATCTACTTCGCCCTGGCCTGCCAGCGCTCCGATCCACTCTCGGTAGGTTTCATGTACATGGAGCACTTCCTGGCCATTCACCAGAAAAGGCTTCCCATCTCGGTGCGTCACTACAGCAACAGGTTGCCCGACAATACGACTCATGAAGCCAGTCCCCACTGCTCTATATGATGGTCGTACCTCCGGTCTCTGCGAGGGATAGGAATTGCCCCAAGTATCATTGCGGCTTTTGGGCCGTAACGCTCTGTAACCAGACGCTTCGCTCCTTCCAGGCGCAACAGGTCCTCTGCGCTATTGGTCTCAAAGAGGGCCAGGCTATGAGATGCGGACAACTCTAATTCTGAGAGCGTGAGTGCCATGTATGTCACGGGGGCATTTATAGTCGCCTGGACTAGCAAGCGAAGAAACGCCCGGTGAATCTCGCGTGGGTTTTGGAGGGGAAGCGGCGGCTGCCAGGTACGGGAGAACCGATTCGTCTCGGTGCTGAGTTGCAGATGGATACACCGGGCATGGCGCCCCGATTCCGCCAACTCACCAGCAGCTTTTCCTGTAAGGTGCGCCAGCCAGTGCTCCAGGCATCCTCTATCTTCCAGCGGGTCCAGGCGGAAATCCTGGCGAGTAGTGATTTGCGGAGGGGGCCAGAGCGGACGTATCAGATCCGAGTCGATGCCCTGTGCCCGGCGATGCAGAAGCGGTCCTATCCGTCGCCCGAACTGGTAGATAAGCGCATCTTCGCCAATCGCGTCTACCATTCCGAAGCTTGTCAGGCCCAGCCGAAGCAAACGCTCTATGACCTTACTGTCTGTAGGCCAGAGCAGGGAGTTTACCCGTACCTTGGAAAGTTCTGTCGCGCCTGATTCGGCAAACACCTGGGCACACAGTTTACTCTGAGCTATTCCGATACGTGGCAAGGGGAGATCGGGAAAGATACCAGTCAGGCGCTCCTGAAAGAGTTTTTCTTCGCTGGGGAGCAGGGTAGCAAACGCGGCATTCGGCCCTGCAGGTTCGACTGTGGGGGATAGATCGGCGAGGGTGTTCCAGAGCAACCGAGAGAGTTTTCGGACACTGCGCTGGTCTAGCTCCTCTACAGGAACCACCAGAAGTAGAGGGCAGAGCCGCCGCGCCTGGGTTATCAGTTGACCTGCAGCAATGCCCTTCTGAAGAGCCGCTGTGTTTGTATCCAGGATGATTCGCCCCTGCGAGATAGCCAAGGGGATACTGCTTTTTAGCTGGCGCGACTGTGCTTCTGCAAGAGCAAGTAGCCCCGGCTGATGAACATACAAAAAGCGCAAATGGATAGCAAACATGAGTTTGCTGATTTTACCCGAGGGGCTTGTCTAAATGCAAGACCCGGAGCTATAGAACTTGATTCGTCTTCATGATCTTTTAGGGTGGGATATTTGATAGTCGAAAACGATGCCCTTTACCGTATCCACATATACTGTCGTCTCTACGCTCGCAAAGTAATAAGCAACTACGTTTTCCTGGTGAGATAAAGAATCCGGGGGACCTTGTTGATAGGGACCGAATTTAGCCACCCAGTATTCCGGAATCCAGCGAACCTTGAGGGCAACCCGCTCGTGTATCCACGACCATCCCGCCCGCTGCCGAAGCTCACTGACCTTAGCGACATGGTTATAGCCCGGCTCTGTTTTTGCGCGATGGAGCTCGCGACGTAGCGCCAGAATTTCGGCTTCGGTCACGGTTTGCCTCTACGCGGGGATAGTCTGGTCAGGGTGAAAGGCCCCAGCTGATTTTCAAAAACGACGCTGTCGGCTCCATCCAGGATGCGCTCCTGAAATCCCCAATCTTTCATGGGGCTAATCTCAACTCGGACAGGGCGATAGATGACGTTTATTACGAAAGCAAGGGAATATATTGCCATGTATGGCAGCACGAATAAATAGATAATTCGTTTCCGGGAGGCATCTTTGGCATTGCTCATCACGGCACCTCTTTAGCTACTGGCAGTTTGTGTCAGTATACACCCGGAGCGGTTAGAGGCAGGAAACAGAGACTTTGCTAATGAATACGCCGACGTGAACCGACGACGGTTTCTACTGGCCACAGGCGGCCTTGGTCTTCTAGGAGCGGGGTGCCTCCCTTCGTCCAAAACGGAAGACGGACGGACGACCTTGCGCTACATGGCCTGGGGGAATCCGGAGCAGCTTCTGGTAGAGCGGGAGCTGAGCGATCTCTTCGAGAAGCAGAATCCGGATGTGCGGGTGCACCTGTTCATGGTTCCCGGCTCGTCGTATCCGGATAAGCTTCAGCTCATGCTGGCATCCCGTACCGCGCCAGATGTCTGCCGGGTGGACCACTACTTGTTTCCCGCCCTGGTGCGCAAAGATTACTTCCTGCCGCTGGATAGCTTTATCGCTGCCGAGCCGAAGGAGTTCTTGAATGACTTCACCCCGGTTGCCTTAGACGAATGCCGCTACCAGGGAAAGATCTGCGCGCTGAACGTGCTGTTTGGGGGCGTGCAGCTTTACTACAACAAGGCTCTTTTCGCTGAGGCCGGGCTGCCCGACCCCATGCGCCAGCACAACGAGAAAAAGTGGGCGTGGGACGAGTTCGTGCGCGCCGCAGTCGCTCTCACGAAGAAAGAGGGGGATAGGTACATGCAGTTCGGTAGCACGTTTCCGCCGTTCCCTATGTCCATGTCCGTGATCTGGAACCGGGGCGGAGACATCATGAACGTGGACTGGACCCGGTTCACTCTGGCTACGGATGAGAAAGCTGTAGCGGGGATTCAAGACCTGGCGGATCTACGCTGGAAACACCACTGCGCCCCGACTCCCGCAGATGCCGCGCTCTCCGCGTTCACGTTCGAGTCCGGGAAGATAGCCATGCACTGGGGCTGGTCTGGCGAGACACCCCGCTTCCGTAAGAACATCAAGAAGTTCGATTGGGATATTGCCCCCGTACCCGCCGGACCAGAGGGGACCCATACCGTGGTAAAGGGCAACCAGCTCGTGGTCTACAAAGAATCGCAGCACCCGGAGCTGGCCTGGCGGTTCGTGAAGTTCATGACCGGACCCGATGCCGAGAGGAAGCTGGGCACGGACCTGCGCCGCTGCGTACCCACCCGACGATCCGTGCAGAACGCGCCGGAGTATCTACAGACCGATAAACCACCGTATCAGGCAAAGGTCTTCTTAGATGCCGTGGCACGTGGACGGATTCTACCCATAGATGCCCGCTACCAGGAGTGGTCCCAGATCTTCGGCAGCGCCACGGATGGCCTGTTCAATGTAGGTAGCATCACAGCGCGGCAAGCGTGTCAGAACGCAACCGAGCGTATCAACACCCTGCTCTCCGGCGAGGAAGGGTTCTAAGGGCAGAGCCATGCGTAAGAAGAACCAGGCGCTCTGGGGGCTGGCGCTTATCTCGCCGTGGCTCATTGGCTTCCTGCTGTTTACCGCCGGGCCTATGCTGGCGTCGCTGTATCTCTCGTTTTGCAAGTACGATCTGCACACCCTGAGTTTTGTAGGAACGAAGAACTATGAGGTCCTGCTCACGCGTGACCCTCTGTTCTATAAATCCCTCACCAACACGATGCTCTATGTGTTGTTCTCGGTCCCACTGGGGCTGACCGGCTCGCTCTTGATTGCCGTGCTGCTGAACCAGAAGGTAAAAGGGCTGCCAATCTTCCGCACCATGTTCTACCTGCCATCGCTGGTGCCCGCCGTGGCCTCTAGCCTGGTGTGGCTCTGGGTGTTTCACCCGGATGCGGGGATTCTGAACTTCGGGCTGAGCAAGCTGGGCATCAAAGGCCCGGCGTGGCTTATGGACCCCAAGACCGCGCTGTCATCGCTGGTGCTCATGAGCCTGTGGGGCATCGGGGGTGGGCGCATGCTCATCTTCCTGGCGGGTCTGCAGGGCATCTCTGATGAGCTTTACGAAGCCGCACAGCTAGATGGCGCGAAGGGCTGGGCGTCGTTTCGGCACATCACGCTGCCTATGCTCTCGCCGACCATCTTCTTCAACCTGATACTGGGCATCATCGGGTCGTTCCAGGTGTTCACATCGGCCTATATCATGACCGGGGGCGGGCCAGACAACGCCACCCTGATGTACGTGCTGTATCTGTACAACAACGCGTTTCGATACTTCAAGCTGGGCAAGGCCAGCGCCATGGCCTGGATTCTGTTCGCGATACTCCTCGCTTTCACTCTGGTGCAGTTTAAGAACTCATCTAAATGGGTCTACTACGAAGGGGGCGAGAAGGAGTGAAGCGCCTGGGTATCTACCTCATGCTGATCTTCGGCGCAGTACTGTTCTCTGTCCCGTTCTTCTGGACAGTCTCTACCGCGCTGAAGTCCAACGAGCAGGTCTTCGCGGTGCCACCCCAGTGGATACCGCAGCCTGTGGTCTGGGATAACTTTCGGCGTGCGTGGAGCGAGCTACCCTTCGCGCAGTTCGTAGGCAATACGGTCTTTATCACTGTGGTGGCTACCTTCGGGCAGGTACTCACAGGCTCTTTAGTCGCCTACGGATTCGCCCGGTTCTCGTTCAAGGGCAAGAATGCACTGTTCTACCTCATGCTCTCCACCATGATGCTACCGTCGCAGGTGACCATGATTCCGGTCTTCCTATTCTGGCGGCAGCTGGGCCTGATAGATACGTTCGCCCCGATGATAGTTCCGGCGTTCTTCGGTGGGGGAGCGTTCACCATCTTCCTCCTGCGTCAGTTCTTCCTGACAGTTCCTAGAGAGTTAGACGAAGCCGCCATGCTGGACGGTGCGAACCCGCTCACTATCTGGTGGTATGTGCTCCTGCCGCTGGCCCGCCCGGCGCTGATTACTGTGACCCTGTTCGCCTTCCTGGGCCACTGGGACGATTTCATGGGGCCACTTATCTATCTGAACTCCATGGAGAAGTACACGGTCTCTATCGGCTTGAAGCTGTTCCAGGATACCTACGGCACTCAGCTAGAGCTGCTCATGGCAGCATCTCTGCTCCACATCATCCCCACCATTGTGTTGTTCTTCGTCGCTCAGCGTTATTTTGTAAAGGGCATCGCGCTCACGGGCCTGAAGGGGTAAGAGCCCCTTTATTACCTACTACAAACATACCTTGGTTTGACCTCACACTTTGCCTCCCCCGATTGCCCCCAGCCCTTTCGACCTCCCTCTTGAATCTCGCTTTGCTCGTTCGTCTCCCTCCGGCTGCGCGAAGGGAGAAAATCACCTCAAGTGCCTCTGCTTAGCGCCGGTCTTTGGCATTACGTTGGAAATATTTTTTGAATAAATTGGTTTGTTTGCATCAGAATTGGGGCTCTGACTCGTAATCTAATTGATGGATAACGGATACGAGGAGATGCGCACACGGGCACGACGCCATCGGAATCAGCAAACCGAATCGGAACAACGTGTGTGGGAGGCAGTTCGAGGAAAGCACTGTGGTGGTTTTCGATTCCGTAGGCAGGAAGTTATGGGCCAGTACATCGCCGACTTCTACTGCCCAGAAGAGAGACTTGTGCTAGAAATAGATGGTGCCAGCCATGACCCTCAAGAGCAGCAAGACCGAGATCGTTGGCGCGATGAAGCCCTGAACGAGCGTGGTCTATGGGTACTACGCCTCAGAAACGCCTATGTTCTCAATGCCACCTCCAGCCAGATACGCACTGTCCTTCTACAAAGAATAGAAGCACACCGCCAAAACCCACTATAAACCCCTAAAATTCTTCCCAGCGCCTTGCCCAAGACCAGCGCTAAGCTTTGCACCTGAGGTGGTCTTCCCCCTTCGCAAGGCCGGAGGGGGACGGAAGCGCGAAGCGCGATCCGAGGGGGAGGTCAAATGGGGGGAGGTGGGAGTCTTAAACAAACACCCGCCGCCCTTCCGCTGCCGAAAGATACGCCGCCTGCACCACAGCGACATCACGGAGGCCATCTGCCAGACCTACTTCCGGAGGAGTGCCTCTCAGACAGGCTTCTACGAAGGCGCGGTGCTGATTTTTGGGGCCATCGGGGCCGCGTAGCATATTGGCGGGAATCGCATCACGAGGGAAAAGTCCGCTGGTGGTAGCGCCTTCGGTGCCGTGGCAATGGGCGCTAGCCTGAGTGCCGTAGATAGAGAATCCTGAACCGTCGGCGTTCCACGAGGACTCGAAGACGCCAAGTATCCCAGTGCGGGCGAAGCGTACCAGGCAGACCGTAGTATCGTCGCCCTCTATGTGTGGGCAGGCCAGGTTCTCGGAGTAGGCCATCACTGATTCCACAGTGTCTTGCAAGAGCCAGCAGGCCAGGTTGATATGGTGCAGGGAAAGCTGGATAAACGCGCCACCACCTGTCTGCTCCTTGGAGGCGCGCCAGGTCTGCTGCTTGGGTGGGGTGAGGCCGCCCCTGTGCGCATAGCGAGCACGAATACCGGTGACCTGACCTAGCTGCCCGGCGGCTATGGCTTCGCGCCAATCCCAGAACAGAGGGTCTTCTAAATCACTCATGTAGACTGCGCCGATTGCCCCACTATGTTTTGTGGCATCTACGATGCGCTGGCAGGCTTCTACGGTAGGGGCCATAGGCTTCTGGAGGATGACATGCCGCCCGGACTCTAAGAGCGCCACGGCGGGCTCTTCGTGTAAGTGGTTAGGGGTAGAGATATCAGCGATTTGAATGTCAGCGGCAAGGGCATCACGCCAATCGGTAGAGTAGCGAGTGGCACCCAGCTCCTGGGAGACTTGCTTCGCCAGGGCTTCGTTGGTGTCTACCACTAAGCGCAGAGTCGCGCCGGGGATATGGGCGTAGGTAGCCCGATAGTGCGCGGCCATACCGCCGCACCCGATTAGCGCGATGCCCGCTGCTTCGTTGCTCATGGGCCTACTGTACCCGCTCTCTGTGGGCACGGTAGAATAGCCAGCGGATGCGTCTAACGGTTCTGGTTCCTACGTATCGCCGTCCCGATATGTTGGATGGCTGCTTGAAGGCTATCGCGGCCCAGGAGCGACCCGCCGATGAGGTGCTGGTCATCGTCCGCGATATCGACACAGAGACTCAGGCGTATTTAGCGACTGACCCCATGCCGGGGCTTCCTCTCAAGGCTGTACCTGTCACTGTTCCCGGTCAGGTGGCGGCCATGAACGCCGGGCTGGATGCCATGACGGGCGATGTGGTGTGCATCACCGACGATGACGCGGCTCCTTTTCCCCAGTGGCTCGCGCGTATCGAAACGAACTTCGAGGCGGACCCGAAGCTGGGTGGCCTGGGTGGGCGAGACTGGATCTACGAGAACGGTAAGTTTATCGGTGGCGAGACCGATGTGGTGGGCAAGCTCTTCTGGTATGGGCGGTGCATCGGGAACCACCATCTCTCGATTCCTGGCACGCCACAGGTGCAGATTATCAAGGGGGCGAACATGAGCTACCGCAGCACCGCAATTGGCGACCTGCGCTTCGATACCCGGCTGAAAGGCACCGGTGCGCAGGTGCACAATGATCTAGCCTTCGCGTTTGCGATTCAGCGTAAGGGCTGGATTCTGAAGTTCGACGAGACGGCAGCGGTGAACCACTACATTGCCAGTCGACACGATGAAGACGCGCGCTATCAGTTCAACCCGGAAGCCTACTTCAACCAGATCTACAACGAGACCTTTGTGATCAAAGAGCACCTGCCCGCGCACCGATTTGCCGCTTACCTGCTCTGGAAGACGATAATCGGCACCCGTGCGAACTATGGCTTGCTCCAGGTACTCCGCTTCGCCCCGAAAGAGCGCGCCAATGCATTTCGTAAGTTCCTGGTGTCGCTGAAGGGAACAGCGGCTGGCCTAAGAGTGCCGCCGTCGGCGTAGTACAACAGCGGGTACCACTGCCAGCCCTAGTAGTGCAAGCGTGCCAGGCTCAGGGGCGGAGACAGGCGCCAGGAACCCGCGAATCTCTCCATTCGGAAACGCCGTGGTATGGATATCCAGATAGGCCTTGCCATCGTCCATGGCGAAGTCCAGCGCATTGAGCGCGTTAGAGACCGTCCCCCCGCTGGCCGCAATAAAGCCCGGATCGTACGTGCTGGCCACAGTCAGGTCGAACAGGCGGCTGTAGGACCCGCTGATTACACCCGTTGGAAACTCGCTGAGAGTGGTTGCCACAATCGCATCACCGGTAAACGGGGTTGCTGTGGCCGCATGGATATGGGCACCGGTCACCGTGCCGGGCAGTCCGGCAAAGTTCACCACCACATCCATGGTGACAATGTCCAGGTCCAGAGTCACATAGGCGGTTCCTAAAAAAGACCCTGCGTTGTTCGGATCGACAAGCTGGGCGAAGTAAGTCGCTTCGTGCGCCTGTGCACGGGGAGCAAACAGCAGCGGTAGTGTCGCTAGCGCGGCAGCGAGCAGCGTTCTCAACATTTTCATGAAAAGTAGGATTTCTGGCGAATGGCCGGTATTAGTGCGGGGACACTATACCCGAACAATAGCCAGAGCGTTATTAAAAGACACGAGGGATTAAAATCCCTCGCTACGAATCGCCTTCGGCGCGTCCTCGCGGACGAAGAGAGTCGTTTCAGAACCCCCCATTACTGGGGGGCAGGGGGGCATTCAGGAGGCTGGGGCATGGACTAAACGTGCTGGTCTACCAGAATCGGGTTGCCATCCGGGTCAACCACAATAAAGCTAGCTGGACCCTGTGATGCCTCGTCGGCTTCCATATGCAGCGCTACTCCCTGTGCTTTGAGTTGCTTTTGAAGTTCGCGAACATCCGTAAACGCCTCCAACTTCTGGGCCTTGTTGTCCCAGCCCGGATTGAAAGTCAGCATGTTCTTCTCGAACATGCCCTGAAACAGCCCGATGACACAGTCGCCGTTTTTTAGAATCAGCCAGTTCTGTGTGGCATTGCCTCCGAAGGCGGTGAATCCCAGCTTCTCGTAAAAAGCGCGCGATGCCTCGATGTCCTTGACCGACAGACTGACAGAGAAATTTCCCAAGTTCATGCCCCCGTTACTGCACTTGAGCATCACAACCCGGAAGGGTAAAAAAATAGAGCCGCTGGAATCTTTCCAGCGGCTCTATTTTAGTACGGTTGCCTACTTGACGATTTTAAGCTGGCCAGGCGCCGTTAGATTGATCTGCGGTGCGCCCTTGTAGGAATCGAACTTGCCGGTGACCAGCACGGTCTTGCCCTTCAGTTCGGTCAGCTTGGGGAACTTGCTGAAGTTCTTCGCATCCACCACAGCCCCAATCGCCTTCTTGTAGTCCTCATGGAAGTTCAGAATCACGATGGAGTTGCTCTTGGGGGCGAAGACTTTCACAATCTTGCCGGTGAATGCGCCGGTCTTACCCTGCTTCTCTTTCGCCTTGTCTAGATCGGTGGCCTTTAGAGCGCCTTTCACCGAACCGTCTCCTGCAGCGACTGTTGCGAATGTAGCGCTGGTAGAGGCGATTTCCGCCTGTGGTTTGCGCTCGGGCTTCTTGGTATCGTCCTGAGCGATAGCGATGCCGCCTAGAGCGATAGTGGCTACAAAGAGAGAGAATAGCGTCTTCTTCATGCGGTCATTCTATCCCGTACACTCGGGCCGCATTATTAAAGAACAGTGCCTCACGCTCGGCCTGAGATCGGTCCGCGACGATGGTTTCCAGAGTCTCTACCCACTGTGCCAGCGTCGCGCCGTTTTTACACACGGGCCAGTCGGAGGCGAAGATCACCCGCTCCGGCCCGAAGGCATCCAGGGTGAAGTTGACCGAGGCCGCGAGCTGCGGCGCTAAAGGCTTGCTAGAATCCGCCTGCGCGATGATGCCGCTGATTTTCCCTACCACGTTCGGGCACTCCGCCACCGCTTCGATGCCCTTCTTCCAGGCGGTCACTTCCACCTCGCTGCCATGAATCGGGGCGTTGCCGCAGTGGTCCAGAATGAATCGGCTATTAGGGAACGCGCGGGCGCAGCCTCTTGCTTCCACCAATGCATCCGGGCGCAGGCAGAAGTCAAAGAGCAGACCACGCTCGCCTAGCAAGGCCAGTCCCCGATGGAACTCTCTGGTCAGGCAGTAACCCGTGGGCTGACCGCCATGAAGCACCTGTCGCACACCCTTCCGACCGGGGTGCTCGGTAGCTTCCAGGTACGCCGCGAAGCCCTCTGCTGCCGGGTCTCCGCCAATCACCGCGCCGACCATGGGATTCGCCGGGTCATCGCACAGGGCGAAGACATACTGTGCCTCGGCCAGCCGTTGCTCGGGCGTGACATCGACCTCCATGTAGATAGTCTTCTCGATACCCAGCCCCGTGCTCTCATGCGCATAACGCTCGGGCGTGTGGCTGTCGCTCAGCGGGCCGCTCTCCGGCAGCCAGGGTAGGGTAAAGCGAGTCAGGTCCCAGAGGTGCTGGTGGGTATCGATTCGTCTCATAGTTTTGTAGATTACGATTGATTATCGTGGGGTGAAAACCCACGTCTAGATGAGCAGCGAAGCTGCATTATAATGGCGCTTCGCGCCCGGCCAGCCGTCCTCTGGACGGGGGAATAGTGATAGCGCACAGGCCTTCCGAGTTTCCACTGGCTTGCGTCCAGAGGACGCCCGGCGGGCTTGCCCGCCATCTAGACGTGGGTTTTCAACCCGCGTATCCTAAACCCGCGTTCGGCTCGTGTTTAGTGCGGGGTTTCTTTGACCGCGTTGCGGTTCCAACCTGGGACTTCGACAACCACGCGTTTGGTGCCATTGGGCACGCACTGGCAACCCAGGCGGCTTTTCAGGGTCAGGCCTGGCGCTTCCTCGAGTTGGTCCATCTCATCGTCTGTCTCCTCGTTGCAGGAGTCCAGACCTTCTCTCACGATGACGTGGCAGGTGGAGCAGGCAACGACTCCGCCGCAGGTGTGCTCCAGGGGAATGTCGTGCCCATCGCAGATGTCTAAGATAGAGCCTACCTGGCCCGCGTGACCGTAGGGGAGGCGTGCCGGGTCTACCTGAATTACGTGCTCTTCCCCTTCATAGAAGACCACGAGTTCATAGGGCTGCTTAGGTTTTTCGATGTTTTGCTTTTGAATATAAGGATTGGTTCCAGCCATTACTCGGGTATTGTACCCGCTCGGAGCAGGGGGCCGTTTTTCATCCAGAAGTCCGGCGTTACACGCACAAACCGATTTACACCGGCAGCCATGGCGGCCTGTTCATCGGTATCGGAGTCTCCGAAGAAGACACTGGAGGCAAGGTCTATCTGGTGCCTTTCGACGGCAGCGAGAATCATTCCCGGCGCGGGCTTGCGGCAGGGGCAGCTCTCCGAGGCTAAGTGCGTGCAATAGAACACATCGTCTAAGGGGATGACTGCGCGGAGTTTTTCGGTTATGGCGTCTAAGTCAGACTGCGTCATCACGCCCTTGCTCACGCCTTGCTGGTTAGAGATGAGAATAGCCAGATACCCGGCGGCACGGAGGGCAGCTACGGCCTCTGGAGCGCCGGGCAGGATTTCTAGCTCTGCCGGGGTTTTCACGTAGTCGCCGGGGCGCAGGGTGTTCAGCACACCATCTCGGTCTAGAAACGCCGCGCGGTTCAGGAAATCAGGCCCTTGATGCGGTCACGGAGCGCGGAGAAGAGAATGTGTCCCAGAATCATGTGCACATCTTCTACCTGCTGCATGTTGTCACGGCGGGCGGTCAGGGGATAGTCCACCGCCTCGGCGAGCTTGCCTCCGGAGTAGCCGCACAGCCCAATAGTCGTCGCGCCGACTTCTTTCGCTACGTTGATGGCCTCGATGACATTGGGGGAGTTGCCGGAGCCGGAGATGGCCAGTAGCACGTCACCCTCACGCAGCCAGGTACGCGCCTGACCCGCGAAGACATTGTGGAAATGCGTATCGTTGCCCCACGCCAGCAGCACAGCGGGGGAGTCGGTCAGCGCCACCACCTCGAAAGGTTTCCCGCCCTCTAAGTAGATGTTCTTAGAAAGGTCACAGACTAGATGCGAGGCTGTGGAGGCTGAGCCGCCATTGCCGCAGGTCACCAACCGCGCACCGCGCTCCCAGCAGGAATAGAGCACATCGACCACTTCAGAAACAGCGGCGGGGTCGATCTGGTTGAGCAGGGCGGTCAGCGTGCAGAGGTAGTCGGCTACATAGCCGTGCACCCCCTGAGAGCAGTCAGGCAAAACATCGGGCATAGCGCCTTCCATTATCGGCATGTCCGAGAAATATTGCCAGCCAGCAAGTTCCTGTCACAAAACTAGCAAGCGCCACGTTGGATAGAGACAGGAGTATCAAAAGCAATGTCGTTAACTGCAACGGTAACCACGGGGCGCGCTCAGTATATAGCAGGCAAGTCTGTTGAGATTTTGTTGGGATTGAACAATGATTCCGGGCGAACGGAATATGTACGTGTAAACCGAGATTGGGAGTACGACATTATTGTTCGCGATTCTCGTCGCCGGATTGTCTGGCAGTGGTCCAATGGCAAGCGAATGCCTCCGCGCCCCTATGACGTTCGGGTAGATGCCCGCGACTGCCGTGAGACCCGTGAGCGCTGGGATGGCTGCGATAACTCGGGCCGCCCGGTAGCGCCGGGAACCTATTCTATTGAGGCACGTGTGTATCCTTGCCGCCCGGTCTTCACGACTATCGTTCTGTTAGAGGATCGCTACGATAACAACGGTGGCGGACGCTGGGACCGTGACCAGGATTGGGATCGAAGCCGCGATGGAAACCGCGACCGTGACTGGGACCGCGATAGGGATAGAGATCGGGACCGTGACCGAGATAGCGACCGCTTCCCCGGTGAGCGTGGCTTCTTTGCTAGCCTGCGGTGCAGCCCCAGTACCGCCTCGATAGGGGAAGAGGTCGATGTGGTCTACACGCTGAGCAATCAGTCTCGCCAGGCCGCTCTGTATGAGTTCTCCAACGGGCAGATGTACGAGCTAGAGGCGCGCCTGCGTGGTCGGACCGTATGGCGCTGGAGCCAGAACCGTGGCTTTATCCAGAGCTATACCCAGCTGCATCTACCATCCGGCTCGCGCAAGGAGTTCCATATCAGCTTCCCCATAGCCCGTGGCACCGCCCCCGGCGACTATGAGCTGGTTGCCTATCTGGTACCGCGCGGCTTTACCCGCGGCTCTGCGGGTGAGGCGACCACGCGCCTGAAAATTCGCTAGTTCACTAGATCACACAACCTGCGAGCGCTATGCAGGCCTGTCTTCCAGCTCTGTCTGGAGCAGCAGATGGGCCATGGTATAGCGCTCGTAGTAGCCATTCGGCTTACCATCTTCATTGAGCCAGCCCATCTCTTCATCAAGCGCCTGAGCTGCCAGGGTAACACTTGCCAGGGCATCCAGCAGTCGCCGGGCAGCCGGAGTATTCCCCGGTCGGAGAGTGGCTACCGGAGCATCATAGGAATTTATCGGGCGTTTTGCCCCCAGCTTCACGGCGGCATCCTGAATCATCTGCAGGCGTAGCTGGATGTCTATCGCCATTCCTTGAAGCTGCGTAGCCAGGGTTTCCACGACTTCGTGGTGCTCAGCATCTCTATGGATCTCCGTGGCGGTTCGCGCCATCTGTAGAGCCTGATCCTGTGCCGCATTCGCGGCAGATGCCAGTGCATCCAGCATCTCTAGAGTAGCATTTGATTTCGTGGTTACCGGGTGTGACATGAGGGCTCCCTGGGTGCGTATGGTTTAGCAAGCGCACAGCTATCCCATATAGTTCCCCTGATTTTCAATGGGAAGTCATATTCGTTAAACGGAATATAGGTTCCGATGTGTGGAAAATTACTACGGGGAAAATACTCTGTAAGAACTAAGAATTTAATCTTTATAGGTAAATATACGTGTTTATGCGAATAAAGAGGGCGTTTTTCACGTTTTCTGCTACACTCAGGCACAATGAAGTGGCTGGGTTGGACTATGTTGTGTGTTCTGAGCATCATTCTGCTTGGCGCATGGCTGGGGCTGTCCGCGCAGTCAGGTCCGAGTGCGGCGCATGCACTGGCTTATGCCCGCATCGGTAGCGGCTGGCTATCCACATTCATTGGCTGCCTGTGTGTCGCACAGGCTCGCTGTATCCTCCGCGAATCTGCCGTCCACCCGGTAGCCGTTTCCTGACGTAGATTTGGGGTTACAATAGCCCCATGCGTCCAATGGTGGTCTACGGCCTCGGGTTCGTCTTGCTCCTACTGAACGCCTACTTTGGCACCTATGCCTACGTTGTTACCCAGGCGCTCTTGTGGGGGCAAACCGCGCTGCAGCGGGGACCGCTGATTCT
Source organism: Armatimonas sp. (assembly GCA_049840835.1). Classification (GTDB taxonomy): domain Bacteria; phylum Armatimonadota; class Armatimonadia; order Armatimonadales; family Armatimonadaceae; genus JANLTX01. The sequence continues at coordinate 1,176,759 of JASGJG010000003.1, forward strand.
GCTGTTCGGGCTTATTTGCCTCAACCTGCTGGCGCTCAAAGGCGCGCGCCGCTGGGCGCTGAACCAGGCCGAGCTAATCGCTCTCTATTCCATGCTCTGCATCGGCACCTGCTCGGCGGGCTATGGCTTCGTGCAGATTCTGATAAATCAGGTCGCATCGCCGTTCTACTCCAGCTATGCCACCGGCTCCAGCCGTTTCGCGGACTATATCTGGCCGAATGTGCCTACCTGGCTGGCCCCGCGTGACCCGGAGGTGCTGAATGGATTCTTTCGAGGCAATACGACTCTCTGGACGGCTACTAACCTGGCCGGGTGGGCCGTGCCTGTGCTCGCCTGGAGCGCGTTCATCATTGCCGTGTTCGTGACCCTGCTCTGCTTCATGGCGCTGTTTCGTAAGCCCTGGGTCGAAGAAGAACGCCTGACGTTCCCGCTGGTGCTTCTGCCCTTAGAGATGACCCAGGGTGGTGGCAAGGCACCTATCTTCCAGAATCGGCTGTTCTGGGCCGGGTTCGTTATTGCCGGGCTCTTGGAGAGCGTGAACTATCTCAACTTCCTCTACCCCTCGGTTCCGGTGCTGCCTATCAAGGCGGGGATGGGGTTCAACGAGATAGGCCCTCTGCTCACCGAGCGCCCCTGGAACACCATCGGGCGGTTCACGCTATCGTTCTATCCGTCGATAATTGGCATCGCGTATCTGCTGGCGCTGGATGTCAGCTTCTCCTGCTGGAGCATGTACCTGGTGCAGAAAGCGCTGATTATCGGTAGCGCCTGGTTGGGGCTCTCCGAGGGGGGAGGGAACAGCCCGGCAAACCGCATGCCCTATATCAAGGAGCAGGGCATGGGCGCATTCATCGGCATCGCGCTGTTCTCGCTCTGGAGCGCTCGCAAGTCCCTGAAACTTGCTTATGAGGGTGGTGGGCGCCAGCCAGACGAACTCATCGGCGCCCGCCCCGCGCTCTGGGGCGCGGGAATCGGTCTGATATTCCTCACCCTGTTTCTCACCCTGGCCGGAATCGGGTTCTGGCCCTCGCTTACCTATGTCTTCGTCTATGCCTGCTGCTCTATCGCGTTGGCCCGAATTGTGAGTGAGGCGGGTGCGGGCTGGGCCTGGGCGCCGATGTGGGGCAATGGTCAGTTCGTGACCGATATCACCGGGCAGACTCACTTGAATCCGAAGCAGGTCACCATGCTAATTGGCTACACCACCTGGATGAACGACATGCGAGACAACCCCATGCCGCATGTGGCCGAAGGCACGAAGCTAGCGCAGGGCGGCGGGTTCTCGCCCCGAATGCTCTTAGGCCCGCTGATCTTCGCCACAGTAGTCGGCACTATCGCGGCGTTCTGGGCGCACTTAGATGTCTATTACACCTATGGAGCAGCGACGGCCAAGGTCCGCCCGGCGCTCCAGGGTGGTGCTACTGCTCCGGCGCGCCAGGCCGTGAGCATGATGATCTCTCCGCTGGTGCCGGACATGCCGGGGCTGGGCGGCGCGGGTTTCGGAGCCGCCGTTGCCATTGCGCTCTCCCTGATTCGCCAGCGGGTGAGCGGTTTCTGGCTGCACCCGCTGGGCTATGCGATTGGCATGACCAACTCCATGGAGTATATGTGGTGCCCGTTTCTGCTGGCCTGGATTATGAAGGCTATCACCCTGCGCTATGGGGGCATAGGGCTGTATCGCACGGCGCTACCGTTCTTCCTGGGCCTGATTCTGGGGGACTATGTGATTCCCGCGCTCTGGGGGCTCTGGGGCATGCTCACGGGCTACCAGATGTACATGGTCTTTCCGCATTAGGCTAATGCCGATGGAATGCTATCGGCCCGTTTTGCACCATCTCCCTTGAATCTCGCGTTGCTCGTTCGTCCCTCTTCCCAGTATCGCTCGTTCCTCGCTGGAAGAGGGATAACACACCTCAACTGCCCAAAAGAGCCCACACTTTGGCATGGCACGCCAACAACTCAAGTTACAGCGTTTCGCCAATGGGAAGCCCGTGTAAATCCTGACTAGTGCTGATTTCCCCTCTTCCAGGGAGCTTGCGACCGAGACTGGGAAGAGGGGCGAGGGAGCGATAGCGACACTCAGGGGAGATGGCATTCCAGGTCAGTATGGGGTATACTGGGAAGGTTTTGCCGCGCCGATGAGGGCCGCTCAAGAGCGTTTCTGGCGTGGCATTTTTCAATTTTAATTCCGGAGAAAAAGTCCACGTTATGGCGACACAGAAGCGCGTCTGGCTCTTCCGCGAAGGTGATAAGTCCCTTCGCGACCTCTTAGGCGGCAAGGGCGCTAACCTTGCCGAGATGACCAATATCGGTCTTCCCGTGCCCCCCGGCTTCACCATTACCACCGAAGTCTGCACCGACTACAACGCCGCCGGGCAGCAGATTCCTGCCGGTCTGATGGACGAGGTCAAGACCGCCCTGGCCGATGTCGAGAAGCAGCTGGGCAAGACCTTCGGTGACCCGAGCAACCCGCTCCTGCTCTCCGTGCGCTCCGGTGCGAAGTTCTCCATGCCGGGCATGATGGACACCGTTCTAAACCTCGGTCTGAACGATGCCATTGTAGACGAGTACGTGAAGGTGGCCGATCCCCGCTTCGTGTACGACAGCTACCGCCGCTTCATCATGATGCTCTCCGACGTGGCCTACTCTGACCAGTACGACCATATTACGAAGCATGACTTCGAGCACATGTTCTACGACCTGAAGGCCAAGCTGGGCGTGAAAGAAGACCTGGAAGTCCCCGCCGAGAGCCTGAAGGAGCTTTGCGATGACTACAAGGCGTATGTGATCAAGCAGACCGGCAAGGAATTCCCCCAGAATCCGTTCGAGCAACTGGAAGCCGCGGTGACCGCCGTGTTCCGCAGCTGGAACAACGAGCGCGCGATTATCTACCGCCGCAAAGAGAAGATCGACGATTCCATCGGTACCGCCGTGAACGTGCAGGCGATGGTCTTCGGCAACATGGGCGACGACTGCGGCACAGGTGTGGCCTTTACCCGCAACGCATCCACCGGCGAGAACGTCATCTTCGGCGAGTATCTGATGAACGCACAGGGTGAGGACGTCGTGGCGGGTGTACGCACCCCCATGCCTATCTCCGAGCTGCAGCGCCAGGACCCGGAGATCTACAAGCAGTTCGAAGAGACCTGTGCGATTCTGGAAAAGCACTACAAGGACATGCAGGACATCGAGTTCACCATCGAGCATGGCAAGTTCTTCATTCTGCAGTGCCGCTCCGGTAAGCGCACCGGTCCTGCCGCTATCAAGATCGCGGTAGACAACGTCGCCGAGGGCCTGATCACTAAGGAAGAGGCCATCGCCCGTATCGACCCGAACCTGCTGACCCAGTGCCTCCTGCCTGTGATTCCGCAGGGCGCGAAGTACAACGTGATCGCCAAGGGCCTGCCCGCCGGACCCGGCGCCGCCACCGGTATCGCCGTGTTCTCATCGGACAAGGCTGCCGAGCTGGGCAAGGGCGGTAAGGGCGAGCGCGTGATCCTGGTCCGCGCCGACACCAACCCGGACGACCTCAAGGGTATGCTGGCCGCACAGGGCGTTCTGACCGAGCGTGGTGGTATGACCTCCCACGCCGCTCTTGTTGCCCGTGGCTTCGGTATCCCGACTGTCGCTGGTTGTTCTGAGATCAGCGTCGGGTCGGACTCCTTCACCATTCGCGAAACCGGTCAGGTGATCAAAGAGGGCGACTTCATCTCCCTGAACGGCGCTGCAGGTGAGGTTATCGAAGGTCAGGTTCCGGTCGAAGAGGCCAAGATGACCGGCGACTTCGGCACCTACCTGGGCTGGGCCGATGAGTTCCGCACCCTGGGTATCCGCACCAACGCCGACACTCCCGCCGACACCGAGCTGGCCATCAGCCTGGGCGCCGAGGGTATCGGTCTGTGCCGCACCGAGCACATGTTCTTCGAAGGCGAGCGCCGCCCGGTTGTGGTGAGCATGATTCTGGCCAAGAACGATGCCGAGCGCCAGGTCGCCTTAGACGAGCTTCTCGTGTTCCAGCGCGAGGACTTCAAGGGCATCTTTGAAGCGCTGAAGGGCAAGCCTGCCACTATCCGCCTGATCGACCCGCCGCTGCACGAGTTCATGCCGAGCCGCGAAGGGCTGATCGAAGAGATCGCCACCCTGAAGGCGTTGGGCAAGTCTGATCCGGAGAAGGAAGCGCTGCTTCACACTGTAGAAGACCTGCACGAGATCAACCCCATGATGGGCCTGCGTGGCTGCCGCCTGAGCATCGTCTTCCCGCAGATCGTGGAGATGCAGACCCGCGCCATTCTGGAAGGCGCCGCTGCGGTGATCAAGGCCGGTGGTGAAGCCCGCCCCGAGATCATGATCCCGCTGGTAGGCCATGTGAATGAGCTCAAGTTCGTGAAAGAGCGCCTGGAAGCGACGGCTAAGGCTGTGGTTGCCGAGCAGGGAGTCGAAATCCCCTACGAGTTCGGCACCATGATCGAGGTTCCGCGTGGCGCCCTGACCGCCGATGAGATCGCTCACGAGGCCAGCTTCTTCAGCTTCGGCACCAACGACCTCACGCAGATGACCTATCGGCTTCAGCCGCGACGACTCCGACAAGTTCCTCAAGCCCTACGTGGCCGAGAAGATCCTTCCGGGCGACCCGTTCGAGTCTATCGATCAGACCGGCGTGGGCGAGCTGATGAAGATCGCCGTGCAGAAGGGGCAGCTCGGTCAAGCCGAAGCTCAAGCTTGGTATCTGCGGCGAGCACGGCGGCGAACCCCGCTCGGTTGGGTTCTGCCACGAGATCGGCCTGAACTACGTCTCCTGCTCCCCCTACCGCGTGCCCATCGCCCGCCTCGCAGCGGCACAGGCCGCTCTAGGCAAGGGAGCCAGCGACAAGTAACTTCGCTCAAAAGTTAGATAAAATCAAGGAGCTGAGGATTCAATCCTCAGCTCCTTGATTTTAGTAAATCTACTTTTCATTCAAATTTAAATCTGTTATTGATAACACTTTCGTGTGTCCATTGCTTGCATCTACCAAGCAATATTTTGCTTTACCTTTATGATGAGATTTATAAATGACATTTACTTGTGAGAGGCAATCGGTGAAATATTTATTATCATTTTTTTTGATTGTCAGATTTTGAATTATTGAAAAACATGGTGATAATAATTGAATTGCTAATTTGATTTCACTTGAGTCATCAATTGCTTCGATACTCTTAGTGAGTCCCCTAGTAATTATCATGCCTGGTGTTAGATTATCCATACTTGAAGACATTAATCTTTTATTTCTATCATATGAGATGTTCTCTTCGGAGTCGCTATTATTCTGATAAACATTGACCGATACCTTTGGTACAGTATATTCTCCATACGTAGTTAATCGGACAATGAATAAATGTGGGTACTTTGGATTTGATTCTATAGTTGCAAAACACCAGCTTAAACCACCTGTGAAGTAATCTGATACTGATGCGGCAACACCTTTAATTTCATCTAAAGCGTTGTTTACATCTGATTGAATTCGCTCCAAACGATTTGCTTGATCTTCAATCATGGCAGCATAAAAAGATAGCTGCTCTTCTTTTTCCATTTCTATATCGAGGAATTCAAGACGCCGTCCGTAGTTAACAGGTTTGTTGAGCAGGTTTGATATTCGCTCGTTGTGATATATCTCGACTGTTTTTTCTTGTGCCTCTGATTCGAATCTTATTACGCTCGGATTGAGTGAGATATTGGTTGACGAAAAATATAATTCCAGATGCGTTATTGCTTTCAACTCCCTTGAAGTCATGCCGGAATTTCGTTAGTATTTCAGCAAAAGTTTTTTTGCCATTGGGAAAATAAACTGCTACGACATACTTTGAATCAGCTTTGTATGCGAAAGCATCTTTACCCCCATCTGGCCCACCTAGAGAATGGATAGGGTCTATATGGTAGCCCTCTTGTGCAATGAGGCTGAAGGCAAGACGTTGAGATTGTGCATCACCTCGTTGCCAGTTTAGTAAGCGTTCAAAAGTCTCAATGCCACCACGTTGACGGCTGCTCATATTTGGTTACTATCACAGTATTCCGAATTTCGGAAATATAAATCGCGCCGACCATCAACGGCTTTTCGATGAAGAGTTATCTATCATTGACAAAAACATTGTCCAGCAAAATCGAGCGGAAGTCTATCTTATCGCCGGTGACATACTAAGGTCTGGCATTACAATAGCCGTTGTTACCGCGTAGGGTTCCGGATTTCTCCCATTCTGAGGAGTGACTGATTATGTGTACTTCCTCGGAGTTACTCTCAGACCGAAAATTCCTTCGACGGCTTTTTGCTAAGTGGGAGGAATGCCCAAAGAAAGCAGAACACAAGATCATTTCAGTGTGTGACGAAGAGAAAGATCACTATCTGCTCCTCACTATCGGATGGAATGGCTACCAACGCGAACACGATGTGTTTGTTCATGTAGACCTGCACGACGGGCTATTTTGGATTGAAGCTGACCAGACTCCCGATGGGTTTGCTCTGGACCTTGAAGCGGAAGGCGTACCGAAGAACCGGATCGTTTTAGCCTTCAAACACCCAGAACAGCAGCGTTTCTACGAGTATGCTCAGGCTGTATAGACTGCCGCATACACAGGTTAGGAGTTGCTGTCGCGCTATGAGCTATATAAGAATGAGCAGAGTAGATAGACCGTAAAGTAAGTAAGTGTAGTTATAACACAGTGGGTGTAGTGGGTCAAATCCCTGGCCACATACGGAATGAGATTGAACTAATCCATATGTGTAGCGCTTGCAAACAAACCCACTAAACCCACCCTATCTGTGTGTCAGACACAAATCTCTTTCGATGGGCTCCGCGCCTTCCACCCCCACCAGCTTCTGGTTCAGGCCATTGTAGAAGAACGTCAGGCGGTTCGGGTCCATGCCCAGACGGTCCAGAATCGTGGCGTGGATACGCTTTACCGGGGTCGGGTTCACAGCCGCCGCATAGCCCAGCTCATCGGTTTCGCCGTAGCTCACGCCGCCCTTGATACCGCCCCCCGCCATCCAGGTGGTGAAGCCGTAGGAGTTATGGTCGCGACCGCCGCCCGTGGCGTGGGCCGTGCGCCCGAACTCGCCGCCCCAGACGACAAGTGTGTCTTCTAGCAGGCCGCGCTGCTTGAGGTCTTTCAGTAGGCCCGCTATCGGCTTGTCTACCCGCTTGGAGTTGCGCTCATGGTTGGGCACCAGATTATCGTGAGCATCCCAGAACGTTAAGAAGTTCGTATTGCCGCCGCCCGCATAGAGCTGGATAAAGCGCACGCCGCGCTCCACCATGCGGCGGGCCAACAGGCAGCGGAACCCGAAGTCCTTGGTAGCTTCATCGTTCAGGCCGTACAGCTCTTCTGGTAGCTTCAGACTCCTTGGAGATATCCACCGCTTCCGGGGCGCTGGTCTGCATAGCGTAGGCCAGCTCGTAGCTGGCGATACGCGCAGCCAGGTCGGTGTTCGCGTGCCTGGGGCACGCATGGTCTTCGTTCAGGCTGCTCAGAGTGTCCAGCATGTCCCGCTGCATCTCGGCGCTCATACCACCGGGCCGCGAGAGGTCCAGAATCGGGTCGCCTGCCGCGCGGAGAACGGCGCCCTGGTACTTGGCGGGCATGAAGCCGCTGCTCCAGTTCTTTGCGCCGGAGATAGGCCCACCTGTGGAGTCCACCATGACCACGAAGTCCGGCAGGTTCTTCTCGATCACCCATGCCGTAGTTCACCCAGGACCCCAGCGATGGGGAACCGGAGATAATCTTGCCGGTGTTCATCTGGAGCATGGCGGAGCCGTGAATGGCGGAGTCCGAGAAGCACCCGTGCAGAAACGCGATATCGTCCACGCACTCGCCCACATGGGGGAAGAGGTCGCTGACCATCTTGCCGGACTTGCCGTAGGGCTTGAACGGCCACTTGGGCGCCATGAGCGGCAGGTTGATGGTCTTGCCCGCCTCACGGAAGCTCTTGATCGGCACAGTCTTACCACCGTTTTTGACGAGTTCCGGGCGGTAGTCGAACGTATCTACCTGAGAGGGGCCACCGTACATGTAGAGGAAGATGACGGCTTTGGCCTTGCCACGCTTCTCGGCATCGGCCTTGGCTTCTTTGGGGAAGAAACCGTCTGCCGAGAGCATACCGGTAAGCCCTAGCCCTGTGAAACCGGCTCCGGCTTCCCAGAGAAACTCACGCCGCGTCTTCTTACAAAAGTCACCACTCATTGTTTACGTTCTCGGTATTCCTTTACGAAGTCTAACCAGGGTTGGATGATCTGTATCTTGACTTTATGCCGATGGGCATAGGATTCTTCCTCATTGGAAAGAGGCGCCCTTTTCATCACGACATCGACCGTTTGATTTTCCAGAATCTGGTTCATTACTAGAGCGCTGGAGGCTCTGAGAACCCTGTATCCCTGCCGTTCCAGGTTTAAGATACCTATTCGCCAGAAGGTATCGTCTGGCTCCAGAAGCAAAATTGTCTTTGCCATCTTTTCGTTTCCCGTTCCGACAAGAACCGTGCCCTGGAGTTTCAGTCTAAATACATAAACTCATTCAAGTTCAGGCAGGTCAGGGCCAGAGCCTTGCGAGCATTCTCTGGGGTCTGCTTCAGGTTCTCCAGCTTGTCTAAGAGAGCGATCAGCTTCGCGGATTCCGACTCCGTGGCAGGGCGCTGGGTCACCAGAGAGAACAGGCGATTCACGAACGCCTCTGGCTTTGTACCGACTTCTTTCTCGACTCTACTCGCCAGTGCCTGGGCTTGCTCCTGGAGAAGCGTAGAGTTTAAGAGCGAGAGTGCCTGCATGGGTTGGACCGACGCGAACCGGGTGGCGGTGGTGCGGTCCATTTCCACGGCATCGAAGTTCTCTAAGAGCGGGTAGCGCAGAGAGCGCTTCTGGAAGATGTAGATAGATCGCCGGGCTTTATCGCGTGCTGTGTTGCGCTCGGGGTACCAGTCTTTGCCCGGAATGCTCTGGCCCGCCAGCACTTCCTTGGGGATATCCGGGTACACACTGATACCGTAGACCTGCCGGTTTAAGGTGCCAGCAGCGGCAAGGATCGAGTCTCGGACTTCCTCAGAAGTCAGGCGGCGTGAATTCTGGCGCTCCAGAAGCTCATTGTCACCATCGCCCATGCTGCTCATCTGATAGGCGGCACTGGTAACTATCAGGCGGTGCATGGCTTTTATGCTCCAGCCCTGCTTTATGAACTCACTGGTCAGCCAGTCTAAAAGCTCGGGGTTGGTAGGGCGTGCCCCCTGGAACCCGAAGTCGGATGGGGTCTTGACAATCCCGACGCCGAAGTGCCCCTGCCAGATGCGGTTCACCATGACCCGCGCGGTGAGTGGGTTCTTGGGGTCGGCGATCCAGTCGGCCAGAGCGCGTCGTCGCCCGGACGTGGTCTCGGTCGGTACTATCTTCGCGGGTTCCCCACCGCCCGTACATTGCAGGAAACCAGGAGTGATGGTGCCGAGTTTTTCCGCCGCGATGCCCCGGTTCAGGATATAGGTCTCGCCGATTTTCGGACCGCCTTCGGTAGCGATAAGCATCCGGTCTACGGGCGGTTCGGCTTTCTCCTGGTCCTCGGCCAGCTTCGTTAAGCGATTGCGCTCAGCGGTCTTATCCGGCGCGTCTATGGCAAGCTGCGCGGGGATTCCCAGGGGGCTGATGCTCGCCGCTGTGGAGAGTGGCCTGCGACCCAGGTTCGGTCCGGCCCAGGCCACACGGAAGCCCATGGGGGATGTACCCGACCCCTCGAAGTAGTCCAGGCGAATCGGCACCGTGCCCGCAGGCAGAGTTATCTTGCCACTACGCTCGTTGCCCTCGCCGCCGCTCTCACGGCGTTCGGCGACTACCTTGCCGTCCACTAACAGTCGGGAGCCATCGTCGGAGTCTAAGAAGAACGTATACTCGCCCGCCGCTGGAACAGTGAGCGTGGCCTGTAGTACCAGCCCGAAGCCGGTATCGGTGCGGCGCGGGTTCAGATCTAATAGGAAACCCTGCTGCTCGCCCTGGGACTCGGGTTTAAGGGCATCAAAGTCTGGCAGCGTGGCGAACTTCTCCACATAGCGCTTGTAGGTAATGCCAGAGAGGTCGTGCGCGGTCAGCTTGGTATCACGCTCGGCTCGGAACGCATTATCAATAGCCGTAATCGAATCTAGCGTCTTTTGCCGAACAGCAGCCAGGTCTTTCTTCTCGCGCTCATAGACCCGCTGCTCGGCAGGGGACCGGAAGAGTGGCTTCTCGTCGGTCGCGCCTCCGTTCTTGAAGTAGTTCACTCCGCGCACAAAAGAGACCAGGCGGTAGTAGTCCTTTTGAGGAATGGGGTCTATCTTGTGGTCATGGCACCGCGCACAGTCCACCGTCAGCCCTAAAAACGCCTGGCCTATGGTCGTGACGATGTCGTCGTAACCATCGTAGGTAGCCTGCTCCAGCTCGACTGGCTCATCGTCCCAGATGCCGAGTCTGTAGAACCCCGTGGCAATCAGCCCATCGTTCCCGCCGTCGGGTAGCTCATCACCAGCTAGCTGTTCTTTGATGAACCTGTCGTAAGGCTTGTCCTGGTTGAAGGCTTTGATGACATAGTCTCTAAAGCGATAGGCGTTTGGCTTGGGGTTGTCTCTCTCGTAAGAGTTGGTCTCGGCATAACGAACCAGGTCCAGCCAACTTCTGCCCCATTTCTCTCCATAATGTGGAGAGGCGAGAAGTCTATCTACAAGCTGTTCGTAAGCATCCGGGCTGGTGTCGTTGGCGAAAGCCTCGACTTCCTCCGGTGTTGGGGGAAGACCAGTCAGATCATACGTCAGTCTGCGAATCAGAGCACGCTTGCTGGCTGGTGCTGCCGGGTACAGCCCCTTATCTTCCAGCTTATTCAAGATAAAGCTGTCAATAGGGTTCTTCACCCACTCATCCCGAAGCACAGGGTTCTTAATCGGCGGCACGGCATGCCGCTTTACAGGCTCAAAAGCCCAGTGCTTTTTCGCCGCCACAGCCGGAGCCGCGGCGCTGACTGCCGGGTACTTCGCACCTTGCTTCACCCAGGCTTCTAAGGCACCAATCTTGCTGCTGGAAAGCTTGCCTGCGGGGGGCATTTTCACCGCACCGTCGTAGCGAATAGCCGCGACAACTTTTCGTGCAACCTCTTCGCTGAGCGAGGTATCTAAGCGAACGCCACCCTGGGCATGGTCACCGCTGTGACAGGCCGTACAGTTTCCAATGAGCAGCGGACGAACATCTCGCTCGAAAAACCGGTTGTCAGGCTGCTGGGCCAGTGCGGGTAGGCTGACGGCGAAAAAGGCGGCGCCGGAAAGGACGCTGCGAAGGGGACGCATACCTTCCATTATGCCATGATTCCGTGTAATATGAACCATATGAAGCGCTTGCTTGCGGCGGTGGTTGCCGTATTCGGCTCTGCTGCCGCTTTTGCTCAGACTCCGGACCCGGAGCGGTTCGAGAAAAGTGTCCGCCCCCTGCTATTGAAAAACTGTGGCAGCTGCCATGGTGGCAAAGAGCCCATGGCCGGGCTACGGCTTGACAACGTGGCCGGAATCAAGGCAGGTGGCCCCCGCGGCAAGTTCCTGGACAGCAAAGAGAGCCTGCTTCTAAAGAGTGTCCGCTACACCGATCCGGGTCTGCGCATGCCGCCCTCTGGCAAGCTCGCCGATAGTGATATCGCTATCCTGGAAGCCTGGGTCAAAGAAGGCGCGCCACTACCGAAAGCGGTTGAGGCTCCGGTCAAGCCGACTACAGGAGGGACCCCTGGGTTCAACCTCACCACCCGCCGTGTGCACTGGGCTTATCAGCCCGTAAAGGCTGTGCTCGCTCCGCCGATAGATGGCGCCCCGACCGATATAGACGCGTTTATTCGTGCCCGCTTACTGAAGGCCGGGCTGAAACCGTCACCCGAGGCCGATAAGCGTGTGCTGCTTCGCCGCCTGACGTTCGACATCACGGGGCTGCCGCCCACACCGAAGGAGATGGCGGACTTCCTGGCCGATTCCTCGCCCAATGCCTACGAGAAGCAGGTAGACCGCTTATTGGCATCTCCTGCCTATGGAGAGCGCTGGGGGCGACACTGGCTGGATCTGGTGCGCTATGGCGAGTCCATGGGGCATGAGCTGGACTTCGAGCTGCCGCAGGCGTGGCAGTACCGCGATGCCGTGGTGCGTGCCCTGAACGCGGATGTACCCTACAACCAGTTTGTGGCCGAGCACCTGGCAGGGGATTTGATGGATAAGCCCCGCCGCAATGCTCAAACCGGTATCAATGAGTCTATGCTGCTCACCGGGTTCTGGTGGCTGGGTGAGGGAAAGCACTCTCCGGTAGACATCAAACAGGAGCAGGCGGACCGCACCGACAACCAGATCGATGTGCTGGGCAAGGCGTTTTTAGGGCAGACCCTGGCCTGTGCCCGCTGCCACGACCACAAGTTCGACCCGATTCCCACAAAAGACTACTACGGCCTGTATGGAATCCTCGCAAGCAGCCGATTCCAGTTCACCAGCGCCAGCGACCCAAAACCTTTTGTTAATGCAGCGAATGAAATCGCGAAGCTGAGCGACACCATTCCGCCGGTGACCGTGCCGCGTGAGGCGCTGCCGGGCGAGATGGATTTATCGGAGTGGAAATCCAGTGGTACCGCGTTCTTCCGGCTGGCGAAGCCGGGCGAGGTAGTCCTCTTAGGCGATGCCAAGGACCCCAAGCCGGATGTCTGTGTCCGCCCCACCGCGCACTCCGCTCTCGGCGGCCTGCGCCAGGAAGGCGCGTTCCGCTCTCCTACCTTCACCTTAGACAAAGACTACGTGCATGTGCGGGTACGGGGAAACAAAGGCCGCGTGCACTTGATTGTCGAGGGCTTCCAGGTTATCCGTGACCCGCTCTACGGTCCGCTGCAACAGACTGTCGATGGCGGCAAGTCACGCTGGGTGACGATAGACGTGAAGTTCTGGAAGGGGCAACGGGCCTATATCGAGCTTTCTGACTCGCCGCTCACCAACTTCTCTATCGGACCCGTGGGTGACCCCAACGCAGCCTTTGAGGGCTGGATCGCCTGTGATGCTGCGCTTCTGAACAATGAAGCCAAGCCACCGGCGCTCAGCGAAGGTCCCACACTGGATGTCGCTTCTCTAGGAACCATTGCGGCGAAAGAGCGAGCCATAGAGGCGGCGCTGCCAGTGCAGAGCCGCGCCATGGCAAGCTGCGACCCACCTGTTGGGGCCGATGAGAATGTCTTCATCCGTGGCAACCATGTGGCCTCTGGCCCGGATGCCCCGCGTCTGGCGCTGGCGCTCTGCGGTCAGGAGGGCGGTGCGCCCGCTCCTGCCGGGTCTGGACGCAAGGAGCTGGCCGCCGCGCTGACCAATCCGAACCACCCGTTGGTGGCCAGGGTCATCGTCAACCGTATCTGGAAACAGCACTTCGGGGTGGGTATCGTCCCCACGCCGGATGACTTCGGGCACATGGGCGAGCGCCCCACGCATCCTGAGCTTCTCGACTGGCTTGCCGCGGATTTTGTGCGCAATGGCTGGTCCATGAAGGCCATGCACAAGAAGATTCTGATGACCGCCACCTATCGGCAGTCCAGCGTGGGCAACGATGAAGTCGCGGAGCAGAAGGACCCCACCAATGCGCTGCTTCACCGGGCCAATGTACGCCGCTTAGAGGGCGAGGCGATTCGCGATAGCCTGCTGGCGGTCTCCGGGCGCCTGGATAAGAAGATGGGCGGCCCGAGCACCTTCCTGTATCTGACCGAGTTCGTGGAAGGTCGTGGTCGACCGCCGCAGGGGCCGCTGGATGGCGATGGCCGCCGGAGCATCTACCTGGCCGTGCGTCGCAACTTCCTGTCTCCGTGGCTGCAGGCGTTCGACTTCCCGACCCCGTTCACCTGTATTGGGCGACGAAGTACCAGTAATGTCCCGGCGCAGGCCCTGGCGCTACTGAATGGCCCCATGGTCCGTCAGCAGGCCAACCTCTGGGGCGAGAAGCTGCTCAAAGAGCCAGTCGAGAAGCGCATCCCACTGATGTACGAGACCGCGTTCGGTCGCCCGCCGATGCCTGCCGAGCTGTCTGCCGCGCAAGCATTCGTGGCCGGGCGGGACAACGATAAAGAAGCCTGGGGCGATCTTGCCCATGTGTTGTTCAACGTCAAGGAGTTCGTCTTTGTCCGTTAAACTCTCTCGCCGTGAGGCGCTGGCCATAGCCAGAAATGGTATCGGGGGTGTGGCGCTCTCCGCGCTCCTGGCCGATGAAGCCAAAGCCCAGCAGGTAAAGCAAGACTTTCCGGGTAAGGCCAGGGCGGTCATCTTCCTGTACATGGATGGTGGCCCGAGCCAGATAGACACGTTCGACCCGAAACCCGCGCTGGAGAAGTACCACGGCAAGCCTCTGCCCATAGAGACCCCGCGCACCCAGTTCAACAACAACGGCAACGTGCTGAAATCCCCCTGGTCGTTTAAAAAATACGGCCAGAGCGGGCTGGATGTGAGCGAGCTGTTCCCCGAAGTCGCCACCTGTGCCGATGACCTCTGCGTGCTGCGCTCCATGACCAGCAACTTCTCGGAGCACACCAACGCCAACTACTTCCTGCACACCGGCACCGGCAACCAGGGCCGCCCCAGCATGGGCGCCTGGGCTACCTACGGGCTGGGCAGCACCGCCAAGAACCTGCCAGGCTACATAGTCATCAATGGCGGCCTGATTCCCAATGGCGGCTTAGACTGCTTCGGGTCGGGGTTCCTGCCGCCCACCTACCAGGGCTCTATCTTCCTGCCGCGCTCCAGTGCTGTAGCGGATCTGAATCCTACCGAGACATCGCCCGCTGAACAGAAGAAGAAGCTGGAGCTGCTGGCCGCGCTGGATAAAAGCGTGCTGGGGCAGCTCGGTCATGCGCCCGCCGTGGAAGCGGCCATGAAGAACTACGAGTTAGCCTTCGCCATGCAGTCCGCTGTGCCGGAACTGACCGGTCTTTCTGGCGAGAGCGAGGCCACCAAGAGCCTGTATGGGCTGGACCACGAGTTCGCTCCGACTCGCACCTTCGGCATGCAGTGCCTGCTGGCCCGCCGCATGGTGGAGCGCGGAGTACGGTTCGTGGAACTGACCCACCCGAGCTGCGGCCATGACCGCTGGGACCAGCACGGCAACCTGAAAAAAGGCCACGAAGACAACGCTCGCATGGTAGACAAGCCGATTGCCGGTCTACTGAAAGACCTGAAACAGCGCGGTATGTTGGACTCCACCCTGGTGCTCTGGGGCAGTGAGTTTGGGCGCACTCCCATGGCACAGGGTTCGGATGGCCGTGACCATAACCCATTCGGCTTCACCATGTGGATGGCAGGTGGCGGAGTCAAGGGCGGCACCATCTATGGCGAGACCGATGAGCTGGGTTACTACGCGGTCAAAGACAAGATCGAGATGCACGACCTGCACGCCACCATGCTGAAGCTACTCGGCTTCGACCACAAGAAACTGACGTTCCGGTTCGGTGGCCGAGACATGCGCCTCACCGACGTTCACGGAAACGTGCTGGATAAGATTCTGGCGTAACCCCATATAAAAATAGCCCCGCTCCTGATGGAGAGGGGCTATTTTTGTCCCAGCGTTCTTGCCCCCTGCTCCCCAGTAATAGGGGGTTCCCATGCAGTTGATTCCTTTAAGCCGCTGCGCGGCGTTATCTTGCTTGCTGAAAAGCCATACTATAGCGATTCCGATGCCGCCTCTGGCGGCTAAAGACTGCCCGCAGGGCATACAAAACGGAGAACCCCCCATTACTGGGGGGCAGCGGGGCCTGTAGGAAATGCAGGGCTGTTTTTTGGTTAAGCCCGACCGGGCTTATAGGGATTTCACGGTGCGAAATCCCGTGTCGTCTCATGTGGCGCCTGTGGATTCTATCGCTCGGTGATAGGTCCGGGTGGCGCGCTCACCATAGCCCACGGCCCCGCCGCGTAGAATGCGCCGGGCCGGGTCATTTTGATAGAAACCCTCTACCCACTCCCATGCGTTGCCCGCCATATCTAAGCACCCATAGGGGCTGGCACCTGCAGGAACGGAGCCGGCCGGGCTCACGCGAGAGTAGCCACCGCAGGGCAGACGGCTGGGGCGCTTGGCGCGGGCGGCGACTTTCGCTTTGTCCCAGGTGTTACCCCAGGGATAGATACGACCATCCGTGCCACGAGCTGCTTTCTCCCACTCATCATTGGTGGGAAGGCGCTTACCGACAGACTTCGCGTAGGCGGTAGCTTCCTCGTAGGTCACGCCCGTAGCGGGCAGGTTCTCTTCGCCTTTGGGAAACTTGTGCGATGGCTGAAACTTAGCGAACTCCGCGTTCGTGACCTCGGTTTTATCTATATAGAACGCAGGGAGATAGGCATGGCGAGTAGGGCGAACGTCTTCGTCGGACTCGGGATCATCGGTTCCGAAAATCGCCTCGCTTGCTGGTACATAGACCATACCTGAAGGAGTTGCTAACCGTTCTTTTTGAACCTGGACCAGCGATGGTGGAGCCGTGGCATAGTGCCGCACCAACACGATAGCGCCAAGGGCGATAGGAGCAGTGAGGGCAAGAGCAACCGTGCGTCTCATACACTACTTACAAATAGGCCTTGCGTTTTGTTCCGTGGGTGTAGAAAGTATCCCCAGAGATGAACCAGCCCCCGGACATAAACGTCCGGGTCTGAGGGCTTCGCCACAAAGTCGCTCTGCGACATAACAACCTATGTAACGTATTTGGTAGGTCCGAAGGACATTGTGGGGCGGAGCCCCCTGAGACATGGAGGTTTATCTCCATGGACGTTCTGTCTGGGGAACTCTGCAGAACGTTTCGGTGCGGGGCACTAGAGCGCTATTAATAGCAAAAAGCCTCCGCATGCAGGGCGGAGGCTTTGAGAAAAACGGATTTGGCAGCTACTTAGTAGGGGATTTGCCTTCCGCTTCTTGCTCGGCGAGAAGGGCGACGACCGCTTTTTCCATCTCGGCATCACGCAGATCACGGTGGCGGATGACACCCTTATGGTCCAGGATATAGATGGTAGGCCAGCCCGAAACATTCCATTTCGTGGCTATCGGCCCGGAGGTGGAGCCGTCTACAAACTGTCGCCAGGTGATGTTCTGCTCTTTGAGGATTTTATTGACGACCGACCGGTCGCCATCGCTATTGATCCCGATGAGAGCGAAGGGCTTATCGGCAAGCTTCTTCACCATTTCTTTCTCATGCGGGAGCATCGCTTTACAGGGTCCTCACCAGAAGCCCCAGAAATCGAGAACCACTACTTTGCCACGGTAGTCCGTGAGCTTGAATGGGGTATCGGTCTCGTCTTTCCCGGTCATTTCTGGAGCCACCATGCCGATTTGCAGGTTCTCCAGCTCGAAGATAGTCCGCTTGGCATCTGCTGCCGCAGTGGTAGTGGGGTACTTGCCCACCGTCTGCTTCATCAGAGCCAGCGCTTCGGGTTTCTTGCGGGCATCATAGAGAAGCTGCCCGCGCTGATACATGGCCTGTGCCTTCACACCGGGGTAGGGGGTGATTCGCTCGGCGTCTAGTAAGAGCGTTATGAGTTTCTGCTGCTCGGCGGGCTGCCGAAGCTGGTAGCGCAGAAAGCCGAGCTGGGTTATCGCTCGGGCCATGTCCGGGTTCTTGCCCTCGATACGGACCACATCCTGAGCGAGCTGCAGGATTACCTGTGGTTTCGCATCCTCGGCCATGTTCAGGTGCTGCATACGGGCGCGCAGCCCGGTAACCGTACCCCTGGCTTTATTGGCAAGTGCCAGGAACTGGGGACCTAGCTCCCTGTTGAGCCTGGCCATACCGTCGGTATAGACCTTCATCTGGTTCGCTTCGGGGGCTTTCTGGTAGGCGGTAAAGACAGCCTGCCTCCCCTCGTTGAACCGGGTTGTGAGTTTCTGCAGTTCCGGCGCGAACTTATCCGCGCCGGCAGGGGGTGATTTTGGTGTCTGCATACGGCTCCTCCTTGAGCCGTATTTAGCGCGATTCGGGCGTGTTTTCGCGGAGCAGGTAGACTTTTTCGCCCGGCAGGTGATAGCCCTGCTGGCGCGCGATGACTTCTCTACCCTCATCGGTGCGCAGGTGGTTGCGTAGCTTGGTGCGGTCCGCCAGGCGCATGGTCAGCCTGGCCTTGCGCTGCTGGAGCGCTGTTATACGAACTTCCTGCTGATTATCCAGCTGATAGGGCGCACGCGCTGCCTGTGCACCACGGTAGAGCCCCATGGCGACACCGATACCAAACAAACCAATAAAGATTTGCTTGAAAATAGGAGACGATTTACGACGGGGGCGCCGCTTCCTGGGTGGGTTAGAGGGGCTGGCCAATATAATGTACCTTGATTAGATTTGTGGTGCCTGCGACTCCTACAGGAGTGCCAGACGTAAGAACAACCAGCGCATCCGTGGGGAGCTGCCCGGCTTCTGTGGCGGCTTCCACCGTGCGAGTAAGCAATTCATCCAGGCTGGCCGGAATCGGTACCTGGAGCGGCGTGACCCCATAGAGCAGGTTCATACGCCGCTGAATAGTCGGGCTGGTAGTAGCGGCAAAGATAGGCGCCTTCGGGCGGAACTTTGCCACTGCACGGGCAGTTCCTCCGGAGGTCGTGGCGCAGAGAATCGCGGTCGCACCCTGATCGTGCGCTATCGTCGCTACGGCATCGGCCACGGCGTCCGTCACGCTCTCCCGCCCGAAGAGGCGCTGCTTCTCCTGCAGAGTCGCGTCCCAGTCGAAATCCCGCTCCGTCACGTGTGCAATGCGTGCCATGGTTTCTACGGCGGCAATGGGGTACTCGCCCACCGCCGTCTCCCCGGAGAGCATCAGGGCATCTGTGCCGTCTAAAATCGCATTGGCGATATCGGTCACTTCGGCGCGGGTAGGGCGCGGGTTGCGAATCATCGAGTCCAGCATCTGGGTGGCCGTAATCACCGGCTTGCCGCGCAGGTTGCAGGCTCGAATGACCTTCTTCTGAACCCCAGCGACTTCTTCTATGGGCAGCTCCACCCCAAGGTCGCCACGGGCTACCATAGCGCCATCGGCGGCGTCCAGAATCTCGTCTAAGTTCTGAACCGCCTCGCCCTTCTCGATCTTCACCAGAATCGGCACATCACTGCCCGCCATGGCCGCGCGCAGGGTATGCACATCCGCCGCGCTCCGCACAAAGCTCAGCGCCACAAAGTCGACACCAAGGGAGAGCCCGAACTTGACATCCGCGATGTCTTTTGGGGTAACAGCCTCAATAGGAATCACTACGCCCGGCGCTGCGATACCCTTCTTCGAGGACAATGGACCACCTGAGACCACCTGAGTCACCACACGGCTCGCCGTGGCCTCCGTGACCTTGAGCGATAGAAGGCCATCATCTATGAGCAGCGTATCCCCGCAGCACAGCGCGGCGCGCAGCTCCGGCACAGGCAGGCAGGCACGGGTAGCATCTCCCGGCGTCGGGTCGTCGTCGAGTACGAACGTCGCCTCATCGTGAAGCAGTGTGCCCTCGGAAAGCTCGCCTAACCGAATCTTGGGACCGCATAGGTCCTGCAAAATCGCCACTGGTTTGCCCGCTCGCTCCGCTGCCGCTCGCAGGGCGATAAACCGCTCCTGGTGCTGGGCATGGGTGCCGTGCGAGAAGTTGAAGCGGGCGACATCCATCCCGGCTCGAATGAGTCGGTCGAGGTTTTCGGGGGAGTCTACCGCAGGTCCGAGGGTGCAGACGATTTTAGTTCGGCGCATGTGCTGGTGGAAAGTATACAGCATCTATCAATAACGCGCGAACTTAACATTTGTACGAGAGAACTTAGCGTTTCGGATTCTCCACATGTGGGTAGACTTGTATTGCGTTTCTGAGGGTATGCGTCTGAATCCGATCAAAGCGTTTGTTGCTTATATGTCCTGATTATTTTTAGTAGAGCCTTACTCCGCAAGCTTTTTCTTTTGCTACTATCAAAAGTAACCTCTGAGGTCTTGATTTCCCCTATAAGTGTTTTGTTGCATCTTTCATAATAATGGAAAAATGCCCCCGATTGAACTTCTTCATAACTAATCCCATTCATTACAAGTATATGATAAAAATCTTTATAATCATCAATTTCGTCATCGAAGTCACAGCGCAACTGCACTACAGCATCCTCGATAAACAGAAACATTCCTCGGGGGAAATCAAAGAAGGTTCCATAAGCCAGAATTTGATATATAGGCTCCTTCATTTTTGATGCCTAATTAGCTCCCAACTTGTTGATTATTGGGAAGAGGATCGATTACAATTACAGTTTATCAGCCTGGATCATTTTGCAAATGCGTTCTGCCGCCACAGGGTTCGGAACTGGACCAGGGAGTAAACTACCCGGTGGAGCAAGCTCAATTCCTATTCCTGCAGCAATGCCTCCCTCGCAGCCGTCTTCCAGTGCGATTCTCAGTAGTGAGTTGTCCAGCGGCATCGTAGGCGTAACTGGTGGCAAGCCATAAAGCTACGCAGTCAGAAGGGGGTGCTGATTCAAGCGGTTGCAATAGCTGTGAATGCTAGCAAGGTTTCTTGAAAATTCTAACTAGCTCTTCATGAGTTATAATTAAATATAAATCACTGTTTATTAAATTTAGATATATATCATCACCGCCAGGAACGAAGATATCTTCAAAGTTCTCAATGAAGTCAATTAATTTAATTTCGTAAATATCTTCATTATTGTTAAAGTTCATAACCGTGTTTTCGTGCATATACTCCTTTTCAAGAATATGCGTCAAATTATTGAAATATCCTAATTCTTCCATAGACATGTCTTTTTCGTAAATAATATCTAAGCCTCCATCATTTATATCTTTGTACATTGTATGAATAGCTTCAAAAGCATCGCTTGGGCACATAAAATGCAAAGCGTTTTTATTGAGCTTTAATATTCTGCTTAAGTTGTACATATTTGGATTGTTGAAGGGGGTACGTTCATGAAGCCAACGAAGATTAGCCTGCTCTGACTGCTTCAGTGCTTCTTCATATCGGTTGATTATCTCGGACAGACTTACTCCCTGCAAGGGGCGCAGCAGTTTTTGAATTCGAAGAGAAGGCTAAATCAAGTCGTAAGAAATATTTCATTTTTATCTGATACTTCGAATGATTTTCTTTTCGTGGCATCGAATTGCATTTCTGATACGAATACCTCTCCGACAAACTCCTTTATTTCTATGCGGTATTTACGATCAATAAAATCATCTAAAGGCATGCTGAACAAAAAGATTTTGAATTTTTCAGAGTAATTTCCAATAATAGGATTCATTTCGCAATGGAAGTAATATACTTTATCTTCTGAATGACAATTTATCATTCTTGGTATATCGAAAAATTCGCCGTAACTGATAATGTTGAATTTCATGTTGTTTTGGTAAAAGGGATATGCTCGCTGTTACGTACAGCAAGCATACTTTTATCCTTTCTGCACCGAGTAGTTAGGGAGTTGTGACGGATCCACTCTTGACAATGCACTGGCCGATGCCGTTTGAATGCTCTACTATCCGCCCGGTTCTCTACGGTTGTAGGACTTTCAAGTTCTCCAGGCCGTATCAACTCGGGATTCCGACCAGTACATCTTCTGATGCATTTAAGGTATTTTCTCCAAAAGACATTTTTAGAGCTATGATGATATAAATATCATCATTGGAATTGATAAAAAAGGATTTATATCCTATTTTGTTCCAATATGTATCTTTGTCTTCGTTGTTTTTTGATTTTTTTAATACGTCATCTTTTAAATTCTCTATTCTATTATGAAAATAATTATCATATTCATCGTTGTCTGTATGTATCGCAATGCCTTGCATCGACCATTTAATATCCATATATAAGACACCATAAAATACAATGTCTAAGTTTGTCTTGCCATGAAAAGCACCACTTCGAATCAGAAGTTGCTGATGGCTCATTCGGCAAGAGGCTATTTGAAAAGAACGTTCGCTGGTAAAAACTTCCAAAGTGTTTATCCTTTCTACTTCCTGATTATTGTGGCTGCAGAATTCTGCAGCCACAATATAACCATCAGAGGTATCCTATTTTGGCTCCTTTAGGTATTATAGATTGTTGTGTCTGGCCAGCGGCCTTGATTGCCTATTTCTAACCACTCCCATGAGGTGACGAATTCTGAATCCGGATCAGTTAATTGACCATAATCTGCTCCATCAAGATTAATGTGAATCGAAGTAGCTTCCTTGATTCTATCGAGATTCACATAAGGATCCGGATCCATAGGATATGGATTCATCCCATTATCATCAAGGAAGCTATGCATGTCATGCCAGGGATTTCTTCCATCAACATCTGATAGCCCCAGAGCAATGCTAGCTCCCCCGCCTCCAATTGCGGCGCCACCACCTAACTATGCCGCCTATAGCTCCTTCGGCTCCCTCAAGAGCTGTAGCAGCTACTGCGACAATTAGCAGGGAGATAGCGCCGCCTACTGATCCTGAGCCGTCGAAACCTCCATTTCCTCCCCCTGAATTCCCGCCGGACCCAACATTACCTCCAGCCGAGCACCCTTCTTCATAGGGATCATTACAAGGCAATAAGTATTTATCGCCTGGAATTTGTTCACTTGGGCAGGGAATAGGCGATGGGGGAACAGGGATGAGGGCTACCCCTTAAAGGGATATCTGTCTGCTGTGAACTGTGTCTGGAGTACGTAGATGGATTTTAGGTAATCGGAATAAGCCGGAATCAGGTTGTCCTCAATCGTGAAACGTATCAGACTGCAATCGAAATCCATAGTATAAAGAAGAAACAGGATTACAAGATGGCGTCTGTCTCGGAGTTTCAAATGAACGATGCCTTCTGGGATTTTCTTATCGTAGTTTGGTATGGATACGGTAGTGTCTATCTCGTTTTTACTATCACTCCTGATTTCATCAAGATATTTTAGTAATAGTAAAACAGATGTCTTTTTGCTGATGGATAGGCTTTTTATAGCAGACTCCAGACGAATGAAATCTATATTGTCTTTCTCCTTCATTATCACGGTTTTTACAGCGGAGTACTCCTGAGGATTCACAGACAGGGAGTCAAAGCGGGCTATTACGTCTCGCTTTAGCTTTTCATTGCTCGCAACAGTGTTCAGGGAGCGCAGAAATTCATTTTTACCCTGTTGCATGAGCTTAGGAGTGGCTGGCTCTGTTGCGGCGGTAAAGACCGACAGCGCCAAGCATGGGAAGGGCTAATAATGCCAGACTGGAAGGCTCCGGGGCAGCATTGGCAAGTATCCAGCTGTTGTAGGTAGACACACGGGTGGAGCCCATTAGATCGGTGTAGCTGGCGTTGTCGCTGCCATCACCGCCGGGGAGAACACCATCTATCCAACTATGGATGCCAGCCACGCGCCAGACTCCCTGACTGTCCTGCACGAAGAAGCCGCCTCCCGAATCGCCGGGCGCGATAGAGCCCTCGAAGGGCAGGGCGGTATCCGAGCCATAAGCGCTCAGGCGAGTCGGGGTGCCTGTGGGCGTATCGAAATCGGCAATGAGGTAGTCATCGGAGAAACGTGGGTTCCCATTGGCAACGGGTACTACGCCACCCAGGGCCTCCGCTATGTTCTGCACGGCGCGCTTGGTACCGAAGCCGCTTCCGGTATGCCCGGTGGAGCCGACTCCCTGGTAGCCGTAGCCTACGTGGTAACCGAGCTTGCCCAGTTCGTCGGTACCCGTGTAGAGTGGAGCCCCGGCAATATCTAACACTGGGGTCGAGAGGCGTACCAGGGCGATATCGAAGCCATTCTCAATTGAGCCGGTGTAGCCGGGGTGCACTATGGTCTGATTGACCGTGTAGGTCGTGGAGCCAAGGGTAAAGACACTGGGGTTCAGCACGGCGCAGTGGGCGGCGGTCAGCACCCAGGTAGGCGAGATAAGTACGCCAGACCCGAAGTTGCTGAGATTACCCACCGAGCTAAAGACCGGCAGCGACGATGCCAGGGCGATGGTCTGCGCCTCACTGACATCATCACGCCGGGTAACGGCCTGCGCCGGGGCCGCGAGCGCCAGAGTGCCCACGGCCAGAAACCACAGTATTTTCATGGGGCTATTATTCCCCTTATAGGACTATTGTTCCACTGAAACGATATAGGCGGCACGCACATCGGTCTGACCCGGCGCGCGCAGCTCTAAGTAGTACACTCCGCCCGCATCCAGCTCGACACCATCACGGCGGCGAATGGTCCAGGAATAGCCCGTGCCTGAGCGGGCGGGATCAGCCAGAGTCTGCTCCTCCACGGTGCGGTCCGCACCACCACGCGCCTCTTTGTAGCGCCACAGGCGAACCTCAAAGCTGGGTGGCGGTGTGGTGGCGTCTGGCAGGTAATTTGGAACGTAGACGCGCGCGGCAGATAAACGCTACCCGTGGTCGGGGAGATCTGGACATTCGATAGCTGCCCGCTGCCCGTGCCTGTATTAATGGTTACACCGCGTGTTTGTGCTGCTGCCCGAGTGGAGTCCACCAGGTAGCAGGCTCGCTGCGTGGTCTGGTTGTTGGTAGCAAGCTCCAGAAAATACACACCGTCTGCCGCCATGCTAGAGGTCGGAATAATATCCCAGGTGAGTGAACCTGCGGCGGGCTGTGCCCGAACGCGCTGGGAAGTAATCGTCCGTGCCTCACCGCCCCGCGCTTCCTGGTAGCGCATCAGGGAGACCTGTACGATCTGGGGGGGAGGAGCCGCCGTGGTCCAGGCCATCTGGAAGGTCTGGCTGCGGCTAATAAACGCCGTGCCGCCCTTAGGGCCGAACTGTACGTTCTCCAACCGCCCGGTACCGCCGGTCGATACCAGTTGCGTTAAAGAATTGTTGCCGCCGCCTCCTCCGCAGCCAGAAAGCATAACAGCCGTTGTTAGAAGAAGTAGGGGGAAAGCGTATCTCATGTGGGGTAAGAGTATCAAATTCCCCGCAAGTTTCACGTCTGGTTTCGAGAGTAGAGCAAATACGGCCCCAGCTCATCCTTGCCCGCCCGCTCGAATTGCATGCCTATCTTTTCCGCCACGTGTTTGGAGGCTACATTGTCGTCGTCTATTAGGCAAATCAGGCGCGGTAGGTTCAGCGTCGTGAATCCGTGCTCTAATACGCCACAGGCAGCTTCGGTGCCCAGCCCCTGACCCCAGTGGGTTTTCGCAATCATATAGGCGACTTCCACCTCGTGCTGCCCCTCAAGCTCCCAGGGTAACAGGCCGCACCTGCCTATAAATTCCCCGGTGGATTTCAACACCGTGGCCCATAGTCCCAGCTCTGGATGCTTGGGATGCCCATGTAGAAACCATTCTAGCTCGGCGCGGGTTTCCTCTAAGGTCAGCACTCCTTCTGGGTAGAACTGTCGCATCTCCGGATCGCGGTACAGCACGTAGAGAGGCTCCAGATCAGCGGGCTCGAAACGGCGGAGTATCAGGCGCTCTGTTTCCAGTACAATCATGGGTTTTCCTATTCTATGCCTGAGGCTGCGAGAAAACCTTAGCACGGTTATGAACTTTTCATGAACGCCCACGTCTGAGCGGGCAGAAAGGCTCGATGATGCAACCGATTGCTCCTCCTGCACCACCACCCGCACAGTCCGGGTTTCAAGACGATACCCCGCTCACTCAGGACCAGCGTATTCTGCATGCGCTCGGGCGACTCGGTTTCGGAGCGCGCCCGGGCGATCTGGAGAAAGTGAAGCAGATGGGCCTGGGCGCCTACATTGCCCGCCAGCTCCAGCCGGAGAACATAGATGACTCCGCCGTGGAACGCACCGTGAGGAATCTCCCCGGTGCCATGCTCACCGCCGATGAAATAGGCCAGCGGGAGCGCGAGATGCTCCTGGCGAATGTAAACGCGGTGCAGGTGCGCAAGCAGCTGGAAGATGCCGCCCGTGAGTCTGGTGTAGACACCAGCGGCGAGATGAACCCCATGCAGCTCCTGCAGAAGCTCCCCGGAGAAGCGGCAGGCGCTGATGGGCGCTACCCAGAAAGGGGCGCAGGCGCGGCAAGAGGCGGCTTCTATCGGTGGTGGGCTTGTTGCCGAGAAGTTCCTGCGGGCGGTGCAGAGCGAGCGCCAGCTTCAGGAAGTCTTAGTCGATTTCTGGTCCAACCACTTCAACATAGACATGGGCAAAGCCCGCACCACCAAGGCTATCGATGAGCGGCAGGCTATCCGCCCCCACGTGCTGGGCAAGTTCCGTGAGCTGCTGGGTGCGAGCGCCAAGTCGCCCGCCATGCTGATTTATCTGGATAACTTCCAGTCGGTCGTACCGCCCCCGCCGGGTGCTGTACCCCCACGTATGCGTCGGCCCGGCGCCAGAGCAGCGTCCGCAGCGTGGCATCAATGAGAACTACGCACGAGAGTTAATGGAGTTGCACACCCTGGGAGTGGATGGCGGCTATACCCAGAAAGACGTGGTAGAAGTCGCCCGCTGTCTGACTGGCTGGTCGATAGACGGCAACCGTTACGGTGGCAACTTCCAGTTCCGCCCATTTGCCCATGACCGTGGCGAAAAGACCGTGCTAGGCACGAAAGTCCCCGCCGGGCGCGGCATGGAAGATGGCGAGCAAGTGCTGGATATCCTCGCCAGTAGTCCGGCCACCATGCGGCATATCTCTACCAAACTCTGCCGCCGATTCGTTTCGGATGACCCGCCCGCGAGTTTGATCGACAAGTGCGTGGCGACCTGGAAGAAGACCGATGGCGATATCCGAGAGATTGTGCGCACCATAGTCACCAGCGATGAGTTCTTCGCACCGCAGTCCTACAAAAAGAAGCTCAAAAACCCGTTTGAGTTCACCGTCAGCGCTGTGCGTGCGTTCGGAGCTACCTGCCGACCACAGGCGCTCCAGACCTACCGGATGGGCATCGGACAGGGAGCCATTCGCAACACTGGCAACGAGCGAACACTGACCGGGCAGGTCGCGCTCATGGGCCAGCCACTCTATGCCTACTCGTTCCCCACAGGCTACCCGGAAGATTCCCGCAAGTGGGTCAGCGCGGGCCAGCTTATCGCCCGCCTGAATTTCGCCCTCTCCCTGGTAGATGGCGGGGTCTACGATGTGGATTTCACCGATGGGCTACGTGTCAACTCGGTCACGGGCGGCACCCCGGCACTGGTAGACTTCCTCTCCGAGAAGCTAGTAGGTGGCCAGCTCTCGCCCGCCACTCGCGCCACCTTGCTCAAACAGGCCGAAGCGACGGTGAAATCGCCCGAGGCCAGCAAACTCACTACCGCGCGGCGTATCGCCGCGCTCGTCCTCGGCTCCCCCGAGTTCCAGCGGAGATAGCAACTGGCCCATGGACATGAAAGTCCAAGGCTGAGGGCTTCGCCACGAAGTCGCTCCGCGACATAACCGATTTGTTTTTGTATTCGATAGGTCCGCAGGACATTGTGGGGCGCAGCCCCCTGAGACATGGAGGTTTATCTCCATGGGGCGGAAAGCAGTGAATGAAATGAACGACATTAAACGACGTGTGTTTCTAAAGCAGGGCGGCCTCGCCCTTGCCTCGGTCGGGCTGGTGCCCGCTTTCGGCCCCGCGTTCCTGACCCGAGCCGCCTATGGGCCAGACCACAGCAGGCGGAAAGAAGAAGACCCTTATCTGTATCTTCCTGCGTGGGGCTATGGATGGTCTTTCCACGGTAACGCCGCACGGTGACCCGAACCTGTACAAACTGCGCCAGACCATCGCTGTACCGCAGCAGGCCAGGCTCCCAGACTTAGATGGCTTCTTCGGGCTGCATCCGTCCCTTGCCGCCTTTGCTCCCATCTGCAAGGAGGGTCACTTGGCCGTAATTCACGCTTGTGGCTCCCCGGCGGGCACCCGCTCCCATTTCGATGCCATGGACTACATGGAGTCCGGCTCTCCTGGCTCCAAATCTGTGCGCGATGGCTGGCTGGCCCGCGCCGCCATGCTCTGCCCCGAGGATCGCACGAAAGCGAACCAGTCCCCGTTCCGCGCCGTAGCGCTCGGCGGTGGTATGCCTCGGATTCTCCAGGGTGATGTCCAGGCACTCGCTATTCCTGACCTCAAGACCTTCGGTATCAAGGGCGATAAAGGCGGCGCGCTCATGGCCGATGCCATGGCAATGGGTGGCGCCGCAGATGGTTTCGAGACCCTCTATGACCGCGCCGTAGGGGATGTCCTGCATGGTCCTGCCGAAGAAAGTTTCGAGGCCATGCGTATGCTCAAAGCCATCGACCCGGCGCGCTATGTGCCCAACCGTGAGGCCAAGTATCCAAATGGTCGCTTTGGCACCAGCCTGATGCAGATTGCCCAATTAGTTAAGGCAAATGTGGGTGTCGAAATCGCCTTCGCCGATCTGGGCGGCTGGGATACCCATGCCAACCAGATTCAGGGCGCGGATACCAGTCGGGGCCGCCTGGCAACTCTGCTCAATGAGATGAGCCAGGGTGTGGCTGCCCTCTGGAACGACCTGGGCGATCGCCGTGATGACTGCGTGATACTGACTATGAGCGAGTTCGGACGCACCGCCCGACAGAACGGTACGGGCGGCACCGACCACGGCACCGCCACCTGCTTCTTCGCCCTCGGTGGCGGTATCAAAGGCGGCAAGGTCTACGGAGACTGGCCCGGTCTGGCACAGGAGCAGCTCTATGAAGGCCGCGACCTGAAAATCACCACCGACTTCCGCGCCGTATTCGGAGAAGCCGCCATGAAGCACCTGGGCGTTCGCGACCTGGAGAAACTCTTCCCCGGTTATACTGGTGGTACTAAGAGCTTCCGCAGCCTTCTGGCGTAGGCTGGCACCGGGTATCATGCTAGTAGCATGATAGTCGCGGCGCTGGACATAGGAACGAACTCGGTCAAGCTGGTCGTCGCCGATGGTGACGAAATCGTTCGGGATGCTGTTCGCATCACCAAACTTGGGGAGGGAATAGACGCCTCTGGCCAGCTAAACGAAGCTGCGATAGAGCGAACCCTGGCCGCTATTCGGGAGTTCGCGGCCCTTGCAGACCAGCATCACGCCACGGTTCGTGGCGGTGTCGGCACCAGTGCTCTGCGTGATGCCGGGGAGAGCGGTAAAGCGTTCGCCCGGCAAGCGTCCGATATCTTCGGTGGCCCCATAGAAGTCATCTCCGGAGAGCGCGAGGCTGAGCTGACCTTCTTCGCCGGGTTCAAGGCTGCGCCGAATCCCGAAGGCAAGGTCATCGTGACGGACATCGGGGGCGGCTCCGCAGAAGTCTCTATCGGAGATGCAAGTGGCATTCAGTTCAGCACCTCGCTGCAAATGGGGGCAGTCCGCCTGACCGAGCGAGTCCATCCTGCCGACCCCTGGTTGAAAGAAGACGTAAAACGAGCCATTACGCTTGCCGATGAGGCGGCGCGTACCCTGCCACCCCCTGGAGAGTTCGGGGAAATCTCTGCCTTTGTAGCCTGTGGCGGAACCGCTGCGAACCTGGCGGGTATGGCCCTGGCCGTGGTTGGGGAAGAGGTCAACGTAGATACCGTCCACCAGACGGAACTGCACGACCATACCCTGCATGTTCAGATTGAGAACCTCGCCTTTCAGCCACTTTCCGCACGCCGCAAAGTAGCTGGTCTGGAGCCAGAGCGCGCCGAGGTCATCGTCGCCGGAGCCATTCTGCAGAGAGCGCTTCTAAAGCACTTTCACCTGGATTCGCTGATTGTCTCCGCCCAGGGCCTGCGCTATGGAGTGCTGCACGCGCTTCAGCAGGGGCAGAAGCTATGAATACTCTCAAAGTGCGTGGTGAGTACATCACGCTGGGGCAGCTTCTCAAATTCGCGGGGCTGGCTGGCACAGGCGGCGAAGCCAAATTCCTTCTTGCCGAAGGCGGCATCACCGTAAACGGCGAACCCGAAGACCGTCGAGGTAAAAAGCTCCGCCCCGGTGACATCGTACACCTCCCCGATGGCGAAGTTTATACGCTGGAGTAGAGGCCAAATCCGGATAGGCCATCTCCCTTGAATGCTCACTGCGTGAGCTTCGTCCCTCTTCCCAGAAGACCCCTCATACTTCGGGGGGAAGAGGGATAACTCACCTCAGCTGCCGAAAAGAGCCAGCCACTTTGGCAAAGCGCGTTGTCAGCAGGAAGCCCCTGTACTGTCTGTAAGCGCTGAATTCCCCTCTTCCAGGGAGCTCGCGACCGAGGTTGGGAAGAGCAACTGTCTTGAATGTCAAGTTTTTTTGGTTTTCGCTAAGCCATCTTCGACATTTGAGGAGCTGGACCTCTCCAAGTCGTGTTGGTCTTGACCATGGCATTTAGGATAACAAGTAGCTTCCTCATGCAAGCCACCAAAGCTAGCTTCTTACTCTTGCCACGAGAAAGCAGAGATTCATAGAAAGAGCGAATAGGCGGATTGTAACGACAGGCTACTAAAGCGGCCATGTACAGAGCGCGACGAACGAGCGAGCGACCTCCGCCAATGCAGCGACGACCACGAAGGGCTCCGCTGTCACGAGCAAACGGAGCCACTCCAACCAAAGAAGCGATCTCCTTGCCCGAAAGCTTGCCTAGCTCAGGAAGATAAGCAAGCAAAGTAGAAGCCACTACCTTGCCTATTCCTGGGACAGAGATAAGCTGAGACATTAGAGATTTCCAGCATTCCCTGGACTCTAAAGTCGAGTCTATTTCCTCATCTACTTGAGCTATCTGAACAAGGAGCCAATTGACATGCTCGGTAATCTGCTTCTTCAAGGGAGCTGGACTAGTGAAAAGCCGATTCTTCTCCATCTGGTACATCTCCAAAAGCTGGACTCTCCTATCCTGAAGCGCATGAAGAACAAGCTGGTCTGCGTCAGGCAATTGAGTTATAGCTGGCTTGAGTGCCTCGGCCAGATGAGCAAGAATCCTGGCATCTACCTGATCGGTTTTAGCCGATTGGCCCACAGCTTTAGCAAACTCCCTTGCTTTCCTGGGATTGATTATCGAGATTGGAATATTCTCTTTTGCCAGAGCTAGCGATACCTCTCGCTCCAGTCCTCCGGTGGCTTCTAAAACGACCAGGGCAGGTTGGAGTTTGCTGAGTAGCTTGACTAGATTCTGTATTCCTTGCTTTGTCTGTGGGAACTGGTGAGTTTTATGCTGTTTATGGATAGCCATATCCAGGTTTGTTTTGCTGACATCGACTCCAACAAAGATTTCCTGAGTTTCCATCTGCTTCTCCCCAGTGTGTTGCTTGTTCTCTTTAATCCCTTCCTTGTAAATGCGGGCTCGGCTTTGGCTTGCCCTGGCAACTGTTCGGGATTCTTTAAGAGAGTCAGGAGTGAGCTTGCTCTTCCACGGTATGACAGGCATGCCCTGCTTGCGCAGGGCAATGTGGCTACCAGAGGGGCTACGCTCTACTCCTGACTAAGCTACACAAAGTAACTTACAACAAGATACAAGGGGCGAGGGAGCGACAGCGACACTCAGGGGAGATGGCCTAATAGAGTCCATCTACTTATGGTACGCGCTGCCCTTGCTAATCTGAAGCGCACGATAGATCTGCTCTAAAAGCATCACGCGCAGAAGCTGGTGGGGAAAGGTCATAGGACCGAAGGACAGCAAAGAGTCTGCCCGCTCTCGCACAGTATCGGAGAGACCATCTGAACCCCCAATAACGAACGCCAGATGTCCCTCGCCATCCACGCAGGCTTGCTCGATTCGGGCAGAAAGCGCTTCCGATGACTGCGTCTTGCCGCGCCCATCGCAGGCGATAACCAGTGCCCGTGGAGGGAGTTTCGCCAGGAGGCGTGTACTCTCTCGCGCGGAATCATCTTCTTCGACTTCGAGGATTTCCAGGCGGCTGGTCAGACCCCCAAGGCGCTTTACATACTCCGCGGCGGCATCGCGCCAGAACGCTTCTCGAAGAGTGCCGACGGTGAGTAAAGTAATTCGTGGGCGAGCTGCCATAAGGTGATTGTAGTCGATTAATGTCGCGGGTTGAAAACCCACGTCTGGGTAGCCTTCGGCTGGCCGTCCTCCGGACGGGATACTAAGGAGGGCTTTCCGATTCTTTGCGTCCAGAGGACGCCCGGCGGGTGCGTAGCACCATGTAATGCAGCTTCGCTGCCGCCATCTAGACGTGGGTTTTCAACCCGCGTATAAAAGGGACAAAAAGTCGATTCTCGTTGTGATTTTATCCTTACTGTTAGAAGTACTGGAATTCCAGGAATACTGCGATTTTTACGGAGCTTACTGGGAATTTTACGGTACGATGACCCCGTGATACGAGCCACTGTTTGCCTCGTTGGTTTGCTGGTGCTCTGTTCTTCCGTACATGCACAGTCAACCACGTTGCGCTTTGAAAACGCGCCCCGGCTGGCCCTTCCTGCCCCGCGCGTTCGTGATCCCCGAATCGTTCTGCGAGCCTCACGTGACCTTGCCGTTATCGCTGTTCAAGAGCTGGATGGCAAAGCCCGGCTCATCTCTTTTACCAGCAGTGATGGCGGGGATAGCTCTCTCTGACCCCATGCCGGTGTCGCTGCCGGACGCGTGGGTCTTTGGGAGTGGGGAGAGCGGACCTGCGCTCGCGCTGGGGAGCAAAGGGCTGTGCGCGGCCTGGCATCAGGCGCGTGCAGGTGGCGGCTCGGAAGTCGTCGTCTCCTGGTCGGATACCGGGGTGCAGTGGAGCAAGCCGGTGCCGCTGGCGGATAAGTCGGGCGTGTGGCATGGCTATGTCTCTTTAGCGTCTGCGCCAGATGGCAGTATCTACGCGGTCTGGTTAGATGGACGCGACAAGCCGACGAACTCCATGGATATCTACCTGGCACGCTCTACCGATGGTGGGAAGTCCTTTGGTAAGAACATGCGGGTGGCGCGCTGTGCCTCTATTGCCTGCCGACCTGCGATTGCCATAACCCCGGATGGCGCGATTCATGTTGCCTGGCGCGGAGTCGATGAGAGCAACCAGCGCGATGTCTATCTGGCTACCAGCCGTGATTCAGGGGAGTCGTTCAGCGCTTCCACGGCATTGGCATCAGATGGCTGGAAGGTGGCAGACTCGCCACGGAGTGGTCCCGCGCTGGCGGCATCCGCAGAGGGGCTGCATGTCTCCTGGTACTCCGAAGGGAAGGGCGGAAAGGATGCTGGAATCCGCTGGACGGTTTCGGCAGATAGCGCGAAAACTTTCGCGCCGGTGACTCTGGTCTCACAGGGAATTCTAGACGCCAACCACCCCACACTCTCCGTGAACGCCACCGGGCGAGTGCATCTCACGTTTCAGGGGCGACCCAATGGAGGAGATGGCTGGAAGCCGCTCCGAGCCTACGTGGCCGAGGTCACCAGCTGGGTCTTAGCGACTCGTGGAGCGCAGGCCGCGCCGGGTATCTATGAGGGAGTCGACTACCCCATTGGTCAGTTCGATGCCACCGGCAGACTCTGGATGTTCTGGACCTCCGGCGAGGCGATTCTCCTCTCACGAGCGCGTGAGATCGGCACATCGGCAACCCTGTAGTAAGGGCGCTTCGGTTGCGGTATTCCGGGCAAATATGATATAAAAACCTCCAGTAGGGGAGCCTTTTCGGAGGCACTCTGTCAAATTGGCTGCAAGGAGCGGGCCGCAAGTCCCGCTCTTTTCTATTCGGGGGTATAAAAAAATGAATGCGGAGTTGGTAGAGGCCCTGCGCTACTTAGAGCGCGAAAAAGATATACCGGAAGCCACGCTTCTGGAAGCCCTTGGCGTTGGACTTTCGACCGCCTATCGCAAGACCCTGAGTATTGATTCCGAGGTTCGCCTTCGGGTAGAGTTGTCTGGACCGCATAAGAATATACTCAAGCTTTATCGGCAGCGAATTGTTGTAGACCACGTAGATGACCCCGAGACGCAGGTTGCCCTCGCCGACGCCGGGGGGAAGCCCGTGGGTTCTCTATACGAGGAAGCGCTGTCTGACCGGGAAAAAGAGCGTATGAGTCGCATTGGCGCCCAGACTGCCAAGCAGGTACTCATGCAGCAGCTTCGTGAAGCGGAGCGCAACAAGGTCTTCGATGAGTTCAACGACAAGGTCGGCGATGTTCTCACCGGGCAGGTAGCCCGCCGTGAGGGGCGCAATATCCTGATCAACTTCGGCAAGCTAGAAGCGATTCTGCCGGAGAAGGAACAGGTGCCCTCTGAGGCCTATCGAATCCATGACCGCGTGAAGGTGTTCGTGGTCGATGTTCGCCGGGGCAACCGTGGGCCGCAGGTGATCGTATCCCGCACGCACCCGACCCTGATTCGCCGCCTGTTCGAGCTGGAAGTGCCTGAGATCGCGGATGGCGTGGTTCAGATTCAAAACGTGGCACGGGAAGCCGGGCAGCGCTCCAAGATCGCGGTAGCGAGCAAAGACGAGCGGGTAGACCCGGTCGGCTCTTGCGTGGGTCAGCGTGGTCAGCGTGTACAGGGCGTGGTCGATGAGCTTCGTGGCGAGAAGATCGATATCGTTCGGTGGAGCCCGGATATGCGGCAGTTCATCACCGAATCGCTCTCTCCCGCACGAGTCGTTTCGGTACAGCTAGATGAGCCCGGAAAGTCGGCGTTCGTGGTCGTTCCTGATAACCAGCTCTCGCTGGCTATCGGTAAGAGTGGGCAGAACGTTCGCCTGGCTGCCCGCCTGACCGGATGGCGTATCGATATTCGCTCCGAGACTCAGGTAGCCCGCGATGTTCCACCGCCTGCGCCGGTAGTAGAGGATGTAGACGTAGACGATGAAGGGGCGGACCTGCCGCCGATTACGCTCGCCGACCTTGGCGACGACGACGAATAAGATGGCTCGCACACCCATTCGAACCTGTGTCGCGTGTCGACAGGCGGAGGGGAAGCGAGGTCTGGTGCGAGTAGTGCGCCTGCCCGAAGGGGCAGGCGTTGCTCTGGACCCCAGCGGAAAAGCCGCAGGACGCGGTGCGTATGTGCACGCCAGCGCCGAGTGCATCGAGCTAGCTGTAAAACGCAAAGCGCTGGAGCGCTCGCTGAAGGCAAGTTTGCCCGAAACGCTTTTGGAAGAGCTGCGGGCATTTGCGATATAATCTAAGGTTGGCAAAATACGGGGGGCGGCAAGCCCCCTTTTTCACGACAAGGAGCGTCCTATGAACCGTTAGGCGCATTCAGAAAGAGGTGGAAGAGTGCCTGTGAAGGTATTCGAACTGGCAAAAGAGTTGAGCGTTACCAACTCCGACTTGGTGGCTCGGCTAGATAAATTAGGCTTTGGAAAGCTGGCTCCCTCCAGCGACTTAGATGACACAACTGCGCAGAAGATCCGTACTGCGCTCACTTCCTCGGCAGCGTCCTCTCCTGAAGCGGGAGCAGCGATTGCATTACCGACAAGTGTTACCGTCAAGGAGCTGGGTGAGAAGCTCGGTGTCGGCTCCGGTGAGGTACAGAAGGTCCTCATGGGCTTTGGGGTTCTGGCAGGGTTGAACCAGCGCTTAGACTCCGGGGCTATGGTCAAGATTGCCAAGAAGCTGGGCAAGACAGTCACTATCGGTGACTCTGCTCCTGCGGCACCTGTTACTACAACCACGACTTCTCCTGCCCCTACCGCAAATCCCACGACGAACGGTGCTGCTCCCTCTATAACGGATACGCCGCGTCCGGTAACCACTACGCCGACTACGACGAACAAACCAGTCGTAGCGAAACCCACGACTCGTATGCCTGGTCGCACAGCTATTCAAAGCGGTGCCGTTGCAGGCGATCAGATGCCACGTCCCCCGGTGGTGACCATCATGGGGCATGTCGACCATGGCAAGACCACCCTGTTGGATACCATTCGCAAGGCGAATGTGACCTCGGGTGAGGCGGGTGGCATTACCCAGCACATCGGAGCCTACCAGATAGAGCATTCTGGCAAGCGCATCACTTTCTTAGATACGCCTGGTCACGCCGCGTTTTCTTCTATGCGTCGGCGTGGCGCCTCCGTCACCGATATCGTTGTGCTTGTAGTCGCCGCAGATGACTCCGTGATGCCTCAGACCGAAGAGGCGATTAAAATCACCAAAGAGGCTGGCGTGCCTATGATCGTCGCGGTCAATAAGATCGACAAGGAAGGTGCCGACCCCGCTCGGGTGCTCACCGACCTTGCCAGCCGCTACGATGTGATTCCGGAAGCCTTTGGTGGTACGGTCCAGACCGTCGAAATCTCCGCCAAAGCAGGAACCGGCATCAACGAGCTGTTAGATACTATCCAGCTGGTCGCTGAGGTTGAAGTGGATCCCAAGGCTGACCCCAACGCCAAGCCGCAGGGCATCATTATCGAAGCCAAGCTAGATAAAGGCCGTGGAGCGGTAGCAACTGTGCTGGTGCAGCAGGGTACGCTCCGCAAGGGTGAGGTGGTAGTCGCGGGCGCGATGTTCGGCAAGATTCGCATCATGACCGACGATAAGGGCGAGCCACAGGTGAAAGCCGGGCCATCGTCTCCTGTCGAGATTATCGGCCTGAGCGGTGTACCGGAAGCGGGCGACAAACTCGAAGTCGTTAAGGATGAAAAAGAAGGTCGTAGCCTGGCCGCCCAGCGAGAGCAGGAGCGCCGTGAGACCCGCCTGGATACCCGTGGCACCCAGACGCTGGAGAAACTCTACAGCGAGCTGCGCTTCGGTAAGGCCAAGGAGCTGAACGTGGTGGTTAAAGCCGATGTTCAGGGCTCCGTGCAGGCTATTCGAGACAACATCTCGGACCTTGGCAATGAGGAAGTCCGGGTGCGCTTACTGCGCGCCGATGTCGGACCTATCTCCGAGAGTGATGTGCTTCTTGTCTCTTCCGACCGGGAGCAGACTGAGAAGAACTCGCTTATTATCGGCTTCAATGTGGGAATGGCGGGCGCGGTAGAGAAGAAGGCAGAGAAAGAGCATGTCCAGATTCAGACGTTCTCTATCATCTACCAGCTTATCGATGCCGTGAAAGACGCCATGCTGGCACTCCTGCCACCGATCTACGAGGAGCATGTGATCGGCGCTATCACAGTTCGCCAGAAGTTCAAACTTCCCGGTGGCCGTGCGATTGCCGGTTCCTATGTGGATGACGGTATCGTTCGTCGCAATGCGCGTGCTCGCGTGTTCCGTGGCAAAGAGATGATTCACGAAGGCGAAATCCGAAGCGCTCAAGCGTTTCAAAGATGATGCCCGTGAAGTCGCCGCCGGTTATGAGTGCGGTATCCTGGTCAGCAACTTCAACGATATCCAGGAAATAGACGGCAAGATAAGCCGAATTCCACCCTTTGAGATCTACGAACTTCGCGAAGTCAAGCGCGAAACTCTCAACGACCCAAAAACTGCCCCCGCGCGAAGCGGGGGCTTTGCCCATGCATATTGGTGTTCTCATTCTCTATCTCTCGATAGAGCAGGCAGACTCACTCAAAGACAAGCGCCAGGTCATCAAAAGCCTGGTAGCGAAGCTGCAAGAAATAGCTTCAGATATCTCCGCCTCTGAAGTAGACCAGCTAGACATCTGGCGACGTGCGACGGTCGGTGTAGTGGTCGTCAGCAACGAAGAGAAGTTCGCCAATACCGTGCTGAACTCTCGTCGTCAACCATGACGTTTAAGCCACCGCGCGGGCTCGACGTCACCGATAGAAATGATTTAAACAATGCCCAGATCCGTCAGGCCCGTGTCGCCGAGCGAATCAAGCGCGACCTTTCGGAGATTCTCCAGAAAGAGCTGCGCGATCCTCGGATCTCCATGGTGGCCATTACCAACGTGGAAGTCACCCGTGACTTCGCGATAGCCCGTGTTTTCGTGTCTGCCATCGGCACTCCAGAAGAGAAAGAAGCGGCGCTCAAGGGCCCTGCGTAAAGCCCTGCCGGCTTCCTGCGCGGTCGCCTCGGTTCCA
This sequence comes from Armatimonas sp., assembly GCA_049840835.1. Taxonomy (GTDB): domain Bacteria; phylum Armatimonadota; class Armatimonadia; order Armatimonadales; family Armatimonadaceae; genus JANLTX01. The sequence goes on from JASGJG010000003.1 coordinate 1,214,466, forward strand.
TGCTAGACCTGCGCGTGGTGCCCGAGCTCCAGTTCCGGCAAGACACCGGTATCGAGAGCGGTATCCGCATGTTCGAGCTGCTCAAGAAGAAGAGGAGTTCGCCCGGCAGATTCCCGCCGAAGATAGCAAAGGCGACGAGGAAGAGTCATGATTTTCCCGGTGCGCGACGGTATGGATGAGTGCGTGCAGGCAATCTGGGATTCCCAGGAAATCGTGCTGGCCTGCCATGTGAACCCGGATGGCGATGCCATCGGCTCCATGGTCGGCCTTGCCCTCGGCCTGCAAGTCCTGGGCAAGAACGTCACGGTACTCTCCCAGGATGGCGTACCGGACACCCTGAAATTCCTGCCCGGCACCGAGCTGGTACAAACGTCTACCGAGCGCCGCGACTTCGACCTCGGCATCGGGCTGGATGCTGGTGATTTGAGCCGCCTTGGGGGCAGCGTAGAACCTATCAACGCCGCCAAACTGGTCATGGATATCGACCACCATGTGACCGGCGGACAGTTCGGCCACGTTCGTCTTCTGGATGCCGAGAGCGCCTCTACCGCCGAGCTGGTCTTCGATTTCCTGCACGCTCTGGGTGTAGAGCCAGACCACGCCATGGCCCAGAACCTCCTTTGCGGCGTGCTCACTGATACTGGCGGCTTCCGCTTCCCCAACACCCGCCCACGCACCATGGAGATCGGTGGCGCCCTTATCGCCGCAGGCGCGTCTCCCACCGAAATCTATGAATCGGTCTACGAAAACCAGAGCTGGGCCGCCCAGAAACTCTTAGGCCGCGCCATAGACCGCATGGAGAAAAGCGCGGCAGGCAAGATAGTCTGGACCGTAGTACTCCAGGAAGACTTCACCGAGTTCGGCGCCACCGATAAAGAGACCGAAGGCATCTCTACTGCACTGCGCGCTGTGCGCGGCTCCGATATCGCCATGCTGCTGCGCGAACAACCCGATGGCCGACTCCGCGTCAGCCTGCGCGCGCGCGAACCCTACGATGTCGCAACCGTAGCCGCTAAGTTCGGTGGCGGCGGCCACCGCCTCGCCTCCGGCTGTACCTTAGACGGTCCACCTCAGGAAGCCATACAGCGCCTATTAGCTGCGCTACAAGACACTGCCTGAAAATTATAAACTATGGGAGCTGTATCTACAGGGCCATTATTGGAAAAGAGATACAGCTTCTATGACTAGAGATCAGGCTATTGCGCAGGCGAACCGCTTCTCATTTTCGCTATCTACAGCTAGCGGGAAAGAGGCCAGTAAAGAACGACGTAGAGTCGGCGAAATTAGAGCGTGTCCGAATGGGGGACCCTGAGCCCGCGTGGACGGTCACACTAAAAGATCGCACAGATATTATGGTGCGAGATAAAACCGGCTTTCCGCTTTCTATCTATATTCCTACCCATAGTGACCCGGACAAAGGTATCAAACGCCCGGATAAAGCCCTGGAAACCACGGCTAAGAAGTACCTTGAAATTTTCTCCTCGGCAGGGCAGTTAGCTGCCACTTATCAGCTAAGCGGCCTTGAGATAAATTCACACGAGGTACACCGAGATTTCAGCTGGGCGCGAACCTTGAAAGGGGTGCCTATGGTCTCACAAGATGCCTTGATTGCGGTAAATACTGTCTCTGGCGAGCTAGTCATTGCATCCTTGCGAGGATGGGGACCGCTGCCCACCAATGATATCGGCAAGGTGAGTAAAGCAAGAGCGCAAGAGCTGGCGGTTCAAAAGGTGCGTGAAAAATTCAAAGGGGTGACTCCTCAGAAGGTAGAAGCAGATCGCATTATTCTGGAGAGAAATCGTTACTGGATAGATGGCAATGAGGCTACCGTTCCCGAGCTGCGATTTATATGGATGGTACTGATAACGCTTGAGAAAAAGGGGCATGCGATCTTTGTAGGCGTAGACTCGCAGACAGAAGAAATAGTCTATGGTGCTGCAGTAGCGCCTCATAGTCACGCTCCCTGAAATTAGTGAAGCGACAAAGAATGAGCGGAATCTAAAGATACGGCTCCATGACCAAAGACCAAGCTATCGCTCAGGCAGATCGATTCTATTCCTCTATCTACAGACCGCAGGTAGAGCAGGCCGGTTAAGAGCGAGGTGATATCGGCGGCACTGGATTCTTCCTATACGTCTATCGGGAAGGAACCTCACTGGAGGGTTGTCTGAAAAGACGATACTCACATAATGGTGGGAGATAAAAAGCGCTCTCCCTGACCATATTGTTATTCTGGCACATACCCGGCAGGGGAGGGGAGCGAAGCGCTCGGACAGAGAGTTAGACACGCAGGCCAGGAAATTTTTAGGAATGTTCGCTAGCTCCGGGCAGTTCGCGGAGCCGCCCTATATCAGTCCCTCTACCGTTAACTCGAACGAAGTTCAGCGATATTTTCAGTGGCGCCGAATCTACAAAGGTGTTTTCTTTCAGCGGCAGGGCGCAACCATTTCGGTGAATACTCGCTCTGGAGAGCTGGCAAGCGCTGGTCTCACAGATTGGGGGGAACTGCCCACGAACGAAATTGGCCGGGTAAGCGAAGCCAGAGCGCAAGAGCTTGCCCTGCAAGCCGTGCGTGAGAAATTCAAAGGAATGACTTCACGCGTAGTACGGTTGGAGCGCAAGATTGTAGAGAAGAATCGCTACTGGATAGACGGCAGCGACAAGCCGATTCCGCGGAATCACCGCTTTGCCTGGTTAGTGATTCTATTTCTCCCCGAGAAAAGAGACTCTGAGATCTTTGTAGGGGTGGACTCCCAGACAGAAGAAATCATCTTTGGAGAGGCAATCACGGTTCGCGGACGCGGCTGAGGAGTGGTCCCTTTCTATGACCAGAGCTCAGGCGATTGCACGTGCCAATCAGTTCTATTCTCTTTACCTGCAGAAGGCGGGTGAGAAGCCTGTAAAAAACAAGGTCGTCAGACGCGAAGCTCTATCCGGCAACCCCATTGGTAGAGTCCAATTGGAGTATTACTCTCGGAGATCGCGCCGAGATTCTTATTCGCGATGAAACGGGGCTCCCGGTACGCCTATTCCTCCCGGCGCATCATAACGAGACAGCTAAGGGAAACACACTATCAGGAGCCAGCTTAGAAGCGCAGGCAAGAAAGTACCAGGGAATGTTCTCAGGCCTGGGGCAGTTTGCAGATCCACCGCAGGTAATACCTACAAACACCACCACTGGCGAAGTGATGCGCAGCTTTGATTGGACTCGGATGTATCGCTCGGTACTGTTTGAGAGTCAGAGCCTACGTGTCTCGGTAAACTCTGTATCGGGAGAGCTGGTTGCAGCGCAGCTGGAAAACTGGGGCGCGCTACCCACCAATTCCCTGGGCACTATCGGTCAGGCCAGAGCTCAGGAGATTGCCTTAAAAAGGGTACGTGAGGCATTCTCAGATAGTCCATGCCGACTGGTAAGGTCTCTGCGGCGAATAGTACAGCGGAATCGGTACTGGATAGATCGGAGTCCCTACCGCTTACCCGAGAGCCGGTTTGCCTGGCTAGTGATAGTTATGGTCTCCGAGAAACCGCCTCAGTGGATTACAGTTGGGATAGATTCACAGACCGGAGAGCCAATTTCGGGAGAACTACTGGAGAACCGTGGCTGAAAAAAGAAAGGTCCACCTCTTATGACAAAAGAGCAAGCTGTTGCGCAGGCGAACCGTTTCTATTCTCTCTATTTGCAAACAGCGGGTAAGAAACAGGAGAAAAATAATACTATTGCGGCTCAGCTAGATCTTGGGGGGAGTCCAGATATCGATCCCTTTTGGAGGATTACCCGAGAAGACAGCACGGAGATACACATTCAGGATAAAGATGGCCTTCCTATAGCCCTTCTTTGTAGTCCATTTCCAGGCCAGCCAGGTAAGGGGAGATTACTCTCTGAGAGAGAGTTAGAGGTCCATGCCCGGAGGTATCAGCGGATGTTTGCCAGGGCCGGGCATTTCACAGAGTCCTCCCACATCAGTTATTCTGTAGATCAATGCGGTTTTGCCTGGAAGCGCGTCCACAGGTCTATTCCCTTCTTGCGCCAGGAGCTATTGGTTGGAGTGGACTCCACCTCAGGTGAGCTGAAGATTGCGATGCTGGGAGGCTGGAGCGCCCTGCCCACCAACGATATTGGGAAAATCAGCGAGAGCGAGGCGCGCGAGATTGCCCTGCGAAAAGCGGGTGAGGTATACAAGGGAGCCCTACGGGTAAAGAAGGCAGAGCGCCAGATAGTGATGCGAAACCGCTACTGGATAGACCGCAGTGTTCAGAGGGTTTCCGAAACCCGCTTTGTATGGTTAGTAGATATAGATGTTGCCGATGAGTATCGGACATGGATATTAGTCGGAGTAGATTCCCAGACCGGTGAGCCAGTGTATGCAGAGATACAGCAAGTTCGTTGATAGAGAGCGGGTGGCTTAAACGTGGCGCTTTACGCGGCGACAGGCGTAATCCTGCGGCGGATTCCGCTGGGCGAAAAAGATAAAATCGTCACAGTGTACACGCGCGAGCGCGGTAAGGTCCGTGCGGTTGCCAAGGGGGCGCGTAAGACCACCAGCAAGCTAGCCGGTGGCTCCGAGCCCCTGATGCTCATTCGAGCGCTTCTCTCCGAGGGGCAGAATCTGGATGTGGTCAGCCAGTCCGAGGTCCGTGAGTCGTTCCCGCTGATTCGTGGCGAGTGGGAGCGGTTTCTGCGCGCTACCTACGCCTGCGAGCTTTTGGACCGCCTGACCGAAGAGGCCGACCCGGAAGAGGGGGTCTTCGAGCTACTCTTGAACACCCTCTACACCCTCCAGCGTGCGGAACAGCCCGACTTAGCGCTGCACGCCTTTGAGCTGCACCTTATGGCGCGGGTGGGCTATGAGCCGCAGCTAATCTCCTGTGTGCGCTGCGAGAACCCCTGGGAGCCACCGGACTTCGTGCCCGTGGCTTACTCCCCAGTGATGGGCGGCGCACTCTGTGAAGGCTGCGCCGATGCCAGCCGGGAAGACCTGCTGGCCTGCTCCTCTGCTACAGTAGCACTCTTGCTGACTCTGGCCACTCTGACTGAGCCAAAAGCGCTGGCCGCGCTCACTACCGACCCAGCGACCCTGAAACAGTCCAACCGGGTGCTACGCGCTCACTTGAAGCTCCGCCTGGAGCGTGCCGTAAAATCGACGGAATTCTTAGACGCCATGCGCCTGGAAGAATAACTTTCTGAAAGAACCCCCATTATTGGGGGGTGGTTTTGTCGGTATCGAACCCGACTTTCTCGCTAATGAGATAGAGTGGGCGGCCCTTTACCTGGTCATAGATGCGCCCGATGTACTCCCCGATGAACCCAAGCGTAATAAGCTGCACGCCAGAGAGCAAGGAAACCGCAACGATCAACGAAGACCAGCCTGGCTCGAAGCGGCCTGCCGAGATGAGGTAGCGCACTATCGTAAACACGCCATAAAGAATCGAGAAGGTGGCCCACAGCCACGCCCAGGTTCGTGGCGAACTTCAGAGGGGCGTAGGAGAACGCCGTTACAGCGTCCATGGCGAGCTTGAGCATCTTGCTCAGGGGGTACTTGGTCTCCCCGGCGGCACGGGCATCGCGGTCGTATTGCAGACCGTATTGCTTGTAGCCCACCCAGGCGCTCATGCCGCGCAGGAAGCGGTGCTGTTCACCCATGGCGTTCAGGGCATCGACTACGTTCCGGTCCATCAGGCGAAAGTCTCCGGTGTCGGCGGGGATATCCACATTGGTCAGTTTGCGCAGACCCCGGTAGAACAGTGCGGCGGTCCACAGTTTGAACTTAGACTCACCAGCGCGGGTGCGGCGAACCCCATAGACCACATCCCAGTGGTCCTCTTTCCACAGGCGAATCATCTCGGGGATGAGTTCGGGCGGGTCCTGCAAATCGGCGTCCAGAAGGATCACCGCATCACCCTGAGCATTGTGCATTCCAGCGGTCACGGCGACCTGATGCCCAAAGTTGCGGGAGAACTGTATCAGGCGCATCCAGGGGCGGGTCTTCGCCGCCTCGGTCAGTAGCTGCCACGAGCGATCCCGGCTGCCATCGTTCACGAACAGCGCCTCTATCGTGCCGGGCAGGGTGGGTACTATGGCGTCCAGGCGTTCCAGAAGCTTGGGAATCACCGCTTCTTCATTGAAGATAGGGAACACCAGCGAGATTGTCATTAAGAAGCCTTTTCCACAGAAATGGTTCGTCCCGTCAAGGTCAGGCGCATCGCATACGGCGCCCGAATACAGACATGCCCATCCGGGCGAGTCTCCAGAGATGCCGCCTGTGGTACCTGAATATACCAAGGCATATGATAGCGCCGCGGCGTAATGGTCAGCTTACGATGGGCCAAATCGGTCTCTATCCGAGCATCTCGCCCGATAACCACCAGGGTCCGCACCTGAGCCGGAGTATTCAGGGAGTTCGGATTTATTAGAGGCCATTGTCGCCCCCGGCCCGCATCTGCCTTCAGGGCAGGTGTCTCGGTATTATCATCTATGGTGAGCATCAGCGACGAGTAACGGGGCAGATAGTAGTCCATCGGGCGCGATATAGCGTCGACAGACACGATCAGCGTGTTCTCCAGCGCGCCTTCTTTTTGAATCGCGGTCGTCATATGGGTCAGATAGACATCGTTAGAGCGCACTGCAGATAGTGTCGGCAGATTGAACCAGTCTCCTGTAAGTCGGGCGGGAAGAAAAAGCACCGCACTCATACTCACAGCTAGCGTAACCGCTCCTACAAAGAACGGCAACCGGGCGAGCGCACCTGCCACAATCAGCAATAGAAACGGCGCATAGGCCATAGCATGCCCCGGCTGCTGGATATGTAGCACAACGAAGAACGCCAGCGAAGGCGCTGTGGCCAGAGTCAGAAATGCCACATGCTCTTTCTCTAAAAGTCGCCGCAGAGCGGGGATGACCAACGGCAGAGCGGGGAGCGTGAAGAGAGTGTAGAGGAGCACACGCCCTACATTCCAGGCCAGGCGCTTGATCGCATCTGTTGGACTGGTAGCAAACGGCACCCCGGTGTCATGCACGATAAAGGTCTCGGACTGGGCTTTATTGAGCTGCATGTACTCCCGAATACCACCGATAGCCTGGAGCATCGGAATTGCCCAGCAAGCCACACCTGCCCCGAAGAGCGCCAGTGCGCCCAGTAGCTTTAATTTGGGAGCGCGCCACGCGCCCCAAATCGCCAGTGGTGCCAGAAACAGTGCCGCCTGTGGTCGAATACCAGAGGCCACCGCCAGGCTCGCCGCCAACCACCAGAGCGCCATGCTGTCAGGCTTGCGCCGGAGTATCAGGCAGAGCCAGCCCACCAGTACCGCAAAGAATCCTTCGCTGGTGCGGCTGGAGGCCACGCTGGACTGAAACCAGAGCAGAGGGCTGGTAGCGCCCAGTAATAGTGCCCAGGCCGCCGCTCTCTCCGAGAACAATAAGCGGGCGCAGTACCAGAGCGGTATCAAAGTGGCTGCCCCAAAGAGAGCGGAGAGCAGTACCAGTGCCTCGTTCGCCTCGCCGGTTACCAATAGTAGCAAGCGACCCAGGGCAATATAGAGGAAGTAGCCGGGCATGTGAGGCTGGTTGGCTCGTACATCGTAGCTCTCCAGACCCAGGGCATAGTTGACCGCATCGAAATCAATCAGCAAATGACTACGTAGTAGCCAGCGAATGATGACCAGGAGCACACAGATTCCGACCACAAACAGGAAGCGACGGCGAGACGAATCGGCGGGCATGATGGGTAAAATTATACGGCTCATAACAGGGCGATAAAATGACGAGGATGCGAGTTCTTTTTGTCTCGTGCTGTCCTCGGGAGCACGCTGTAACGCGCTATAGATGCACTCACCTGGCGGAAGCGTTGCAATTTGCAGGCCATAGGGCAGACGTGACCTGGATCGGTGCGCCCCTGATTCGGATTGACCACGATATTGTAGTGCTCCATCGAATCTGCGCCAATCAGGAAGGAATCGCCCTGGCAGGCGCTGTGGAGCGCGCAGGCGCCACTCTAGTCTACGGCACAGATGATCTAGTCTTCGACCCAGACGCCGCCGACCTTCCCGAAGACGTAGCACGCTTCGCCGAGCTTCACCTTCTCATGCTGCGCCGGGCGGAAAACTTGCTGGCCTCTACCGACTCTCTGGCAGAGGCCGCCTGTGCGTGGATTCCGAATGTGGATGTTATCGGTAACTTTCCCGGTGAGACTATGCTGGCTGCGCCCCTGCCGGAGCGCCCCCCTGGTACAAAATTCACCCTGGGCTATTTCTCTGGCAGCAGCACCCATGATGCCGACTTTGCCATTATCACCGAACCCTTGGCGAAGTTCCTAACCGAAAACGCCGAGAAGGTACGCCTGCGTGTGGTCGGCCCTGTTGTCATCCCAGATTCCATTACTAACTCTGGCGCGGAAATAGAGCACCTGCCTCTGGTACCCTGGCAGGAGCTGCCCGCACTGGTAGCAGGCTGTCATATAAACCTGGTACCCCTGACCTCAACACCCTTGAATGAAGGCAAGAGCGCCATTAAATGGCAGGAGGCATCTCTGGCTCGTGTGCCTACCATCGCCTCGCCCGTAGGGGAGTTTGTGCGCGCTATCGATCACGGTAAAGACGGCTTGCTCTGCGCCACCCCGGACGACTGGTACAACGCGTTGCGGTTGCTCTATATCGACCCGTCCCGACGCGCAGGAATGGTATCTGCCGCGTTCGTGGCCGTGCACAATATCGCCAAAGTACGCCGCGTTCGAGTGCCAAAAGTGTTCGAAAACGCCATGCCCAAAGGAACGCCATGGGCTACCACGTTTAAGAATCCCCGTGGTTTTGTCAAATCTGTGGCCAAGAAAGCGCTGGGCCGGGTGTGAGCGTCTATAAAGATAAGTCTCACTTCAAAGCCACCTCCTCTGAGATGGGAATGCCATCTCCTGGAGAACCATCTCTCCTGAGTGCTCGCAAGCTCGCCTCGCCCCTCTTCCCGTTTTCGCTCCTCTGTCGCTGGAAGAGGGGAATTCAGCGCCTACCAATGCTACAAAGACTTTCCCTTGGCGAAGCGCCTTGCCAAAGCGGCTGGTGCTTTTCGGCACCTGAGGTGAGTTATCCCTCTTCCCCCCGAAGGGGTCTTACGGGAAGAGGGACGAGCGAGCGAAGCGAGACTCAAGGGAGATGGTTCTCTGCGAGATGGCAAACTCAGAGGAGTCGAGCCTCCCAATGACCTCCCTCTCTATCATCATCGTGACGTATCGGTGTAAAGACGAAGCCCTGGGCTGTCTGCATACCCTCTATGCCGAAGGCGGTTTAGATGGTCTGGATGCCGAGGTCTTCGTAGTAGACAACGCCAGTGGAGATGGTGTGATTGCTGCGATTCAGGAGCAGTATCCTCAGGTCATCGCGCAGGACTTGCCGGGGAATGTCGGATTCTCGGCGGGTAACAATGTCGCGCTGAAACAGGCTACAGGCCGGAATATACTCTTCCTCAACCCGGATACTCTGATACCCCATGGGGCGCTCAAGCAGTGCGTGGACTTCTTAGAGAGCCAGCCGGATTCTGTGGGGGGAATGACCTGCCGGGTAGTGACCGCCACAGGCGAGACCCAGTGGGAGTGCGCCCGCCGTCTCACCACGCCCTGGACCGAGTGCGTTCGTGCCCTGTGGCCGTTCTCCCCGCCGGAAGCACTTCCGCCAGCGACTCTGGAGCGTACGGGGCCTGTGCCCTGCCTGCTTGGCGCCTTCATGCTGTTTCGTAGTAGCACCCTGGAGAAAATCGGCGGCTTCGATGAGCGGTTCTTTTTAATGTACGAAGACATCGACCTCTGTCAGCGCGCGAAAGACGCCGGGTTCTCGCTGGTCTATTGGCCCGAGATGAGGATTACGCACCTGGGTGGGTCTTCCTGGAAGAAAGAGAAGGTAGAGACCTACGTCAACAGCCATGCCAGCGCATTGAAGTACATTCAGAAGCACTTTCCCCACTCGGCCTGGTGGGTTCGCGCTATCGTCCGATTGGGTATGGAGCTGCGTATCCTGGCCCTGCGCCTACGTCGCCGCAGTGAGTGGAGCGCAGAGCATCTGGCTATGGCGCAGGCCGCTCGTGAGGCGCTGAAATCGTCATGAAATTGCTCTATATCAGCACCGTAGACCACATTATCCATGTCATGCTGCCGCACTTAGATGCAGCCCGCGCCCGTGGCTGGCAGGTAGATATCGCCTGCCATATCACCCGTGACCCGGCCATCTCCCAGGCCCACTGTGACCATTTGTACGAAGTCCCGCTCTCGCGTAATCCGTTCCACCCGTCGAACCTGATCGCGGTCTGGAAACTCATCAAGCTGATTCGCAAAGAGAAGTACGACATTGTGCATTGCCACAACCCCAGCGGCGGTGTCTATGGTCGCCTGGCAGCCACACTCTCCGGTGTAAAGCCGCTAAGGGTCTACACGGCGCATGGATTCCACTTCCACCCCTTAGGCGGGCGTATTACGAATGTACTCTTTCGCGCCATAGAGTCGTTCGCAGGCCGATATCTCTCTGATGCTGTGCTTACTATCAACCAGTGGGACTACGAGGAGGCACAGAAGATAATGCCACCTGAGCGTGTTTATCTAACGCCGGGAGTAGGTGTTTCCACCGATAAGTTCGACCCGGCGAAAGTAAATACGGATACACGCCTTGCCTTGCGAGAGCAATTGTGCCAGGGGCACGCACTTGCTGTAGCCACCATTGGTGAGTTCATTCCCCGAAAGCGGCACATGGATGCCCTGGGAAGCTTTGTGGTATCGGAAATAGATGGGGGAATGAACTTGCTGGGCGAAGGACAGCTAGAGCAGGCTGTACGCGATGAAGCGACTAACTACGGCTGGATAGAGAACCATAGTATTCAGTTTCTAGGGTATCGGCGAGATGTAGAGGCAGTCCTGGCTGCCACGGATATTCTGTTGTTTCCCTCTGTGCAAGAGGGGCTACCCTGCTCCGTGCAGGAAGCTCTGGCCATGGAAGTACCCGTGGTCGCCTACGATATTCGTGGGTGCGAAGACCTGGTCGATGAGTCTTGCGGTCGCCTGGTGCCTTTTGGGGATACGGATGCTATGGCGGATGCCCTGAAAGAGCTGGCGGCTCTTTCTCCAGAGCAACGCAGAGAAATGGGCCGAGCTGGACGCAAAAAAATGGTGGAGCACTACGAGCGTAATAAGTGCATAGAAACCTGGCATAAGATTTACGAGGAGCACTTGCCCCCCCCACCCCCGTCTATTTCCGCCTGTGGCGGGACAGGGGAGCCTGCAAACGTCTCACCCAGACCCTGCTCTGAACCCCCCATTACTGGGGGGCAGGGGGGCATTAAAGGCACAGGGAGCAAGAAGCCCAGAGGAGATAAGGCTTGAAAGCCCTGGTAACCGGCGCGAGTGGCTGCCTGGGCTGGGCGCTCTGTGAGCGACTGAAGGCCGATAGCCGAATCACAGAAGTGCGCGGACTTGTGCGGCGAGCGGATGCCGAGCTGCCCGAAGGCGTGCTTCGGTGTATCGGAGAGCTCTCCGATAGTGAAGCGCTGAAAGCGGCGGCAGAGGGCGTGGATTTAGTCTTCCATTTGGCGGCACAGGTGCATACACCGGAGGCGACTTCAGAAGCGTTTCATGAGGTCAATGTAACCGGGACCGGGCGATTGTTGGATACATTGGACCCCGAAAGACCACCAAGAGTCGTGTTTTTTTCCACAGTCGCCGTCTATGGAGAGGACACGCCACCACAGGGCATCTCGGAGCAGGCAGCACCTGCGCCCGTGACGCCGTATGCTAAGAGCAAACTGGCCGCCGAGAAGCTGGTGCGGCGGTGGGCAGACGATGTTGGGGCACTTGCTGTGATTCTCCGGGTGGCGACGGTTTACGGGCCGCGGGATCGGGGAAACATGATACGGATGATTGAGGCCATCCATGCAGGCAAGTTTGTACTGCCCGGTGGGGGAGAGAATAGAAAGACCGTGGTGGCGGCGCGAAACGTGGCAGAAGCGGCGCTTACGGTGGCGTTTCTACCATCTGTGCGGCTGGCAGAACTACCTCCGGTGGTAGTGGCAGATGCGAAGCCAGTAACCGTGCGTGAGCTGGCACAGGCTATGGGAGGGAACCCAAAGAGCATGCCACTCCGTCTGTCGAAAGTAGCCGCGCGTTTACTGGGAAAAAGCGAGCAAGTGAAGCGATTAGCCGCAGACAATGTCTATCTATCGGAAACAATCCGGAAAATTACCGGCTACTCCGACGCGGTTACGTTGTCTGAGGGAATGTCGGAAGCGGTAGCATGGTGGCGTGAGCACGAGCGGGTATGACATACTGAAGCGGGCTGTAGATGCGTCTGCAGCGACGCTCGGACTGGTCTTTGTGGCTCCGCTGCTGGGTGGGCTCTGTTTAGCAATTCGCTTAGACTCACCGGGACCGGCTCTTTTTCGACAAAAACGCGTGGGACGTGATGGACAGGAGTTTGTGCTGTTAAAATTACGTACCATGAAAGTGGGAACCCCGGAGCTTCCCACAAATATACTACAGAGGCAAGGGTACGACCCCCGAACCCGGCTGGGTAAGCTAGTGCGGCGGCTGAGTCTGGATGAGCTGCCGCAACTTATCAATGTGCTGCGGGGGGAGATGAGTCTGGTAGGGCCGCGCCCGGCGCTGCCGACTCAGGAAACCTTAAATGAGAAACGGCGCGTGGCCGGGGTAGAAATGCTCCTGCCGGGAATCACCGGCTGGGCACAGATCAACGGTCGCGACGAGATTGAAGAGGATGAAAAAGTGCGCCTGGACGTGTTTTATCTGGAAAAACGCTCTATCATGATGGATATGGCGATTCTGTTCCGAACGTTCGCGCCAGTTCTCAGTGGGAAGGGCAATCGCTGACATAGATGCAGTCTCGCCCAATCAGCCGTCGCATTGTCGGGCAGGTTCTCATTGACCTCTTCCTGGTCATCGCTGCTAATATCATTGCGTTCCTGCTCAAGTACAACCCCGGTGAGCTTCGCGGGGATTACTTCACGCGCACTCTGACCCTATTACCGGTGCTGGTCGGTTTCCGGCTGACCGCGCTGGCTCTGTTCTCGCTCTACCGCATTCGCTGGCGCTACATGTCGGTCTACGACCTGAAGCTAGTCGCCGGGGCGACTACGCTATCGTCCCTGGCCTTCTATGGCGTGCTCTGGTTGCTCGGCTATGGTGGGCAAGGCTCCTACTCCTGGGGCATGCAGATAGTAGACTGGGTGCTCAATGTCTGCCTTCTCTCTGGGATACGTATCACCTATCGGCAGCTCTCGGACCGCTCCCTGGTAATCGGTGGTATCGATGGCAGCAGCCGCCCTCGCCAGCGCGCTCTGATTGTCGGAGCCGGAGACGCGGGAGAGGCCACAGCCCGTGAGCTACTACGCCGCCCACAGGATGGCCTGGTGCCTATCGGGTTCGTGGACGATGATCCGCTAAAAAAGAAGCTCCGTATCCATGGGCTGCCGGTACTCGGCACAACGCATGACCTGGTGCGCCTGACCGAGAAGCATTCACCCGATCTGGTGTTAATCGCGATCCCTAGTGCTTCAGGCAAGACCCTGCGCGATATTGTGGCACGCTGTGAGTCTGGCACGGCACGGCTGTGTATCATCCCAGCGCTCCCAGATGTACTGGCGCAGGGGGGCACACGGCTGGGACCGGTACGCTCCATCAATATCGAGGACCTGCTGCGCCGCGCGCCGGTGAAGACCGACATGCGTGGAATCGCGGAGTACATCTCGGGGCAGCGCGTGCTGGTCACTGGTGCGGGCGGCTCTATTGGCTCCGAGCTATGCCGCCAGATTGCCGCGCTGGATCCTGCCCGCCTGCTGATTCTAGGGCGCGGTGAGAACTCTATCTTCGAGATTCAGCAGGAACTTATCCGGGACTTCGGTATCGCGCCCACGGCGATTATTGCGGATGTCAAAGACCGCGACCGAATCGAGGAAGTCTTCCTGCACGAGCGCCCGAGTGTGGTCTTCCATGCCGCCGCCCATAAACATGTGCCGCTCATGGAAGCGAACCCGGCAGAGGCCGTCAAAAACAATATCCTGGGCACGAAGAACGTCGCCGAGATTGCCGCTGCCTGCGGTGTGCGCAAGTTCCTCTGTGTGAGCACGGATAAAGCCGTAAATCCCACCAGCGTGATGGGGGCCAGCAAGCGTATCGGTGAGCGGATCATTCGCAGCCTCGCGCAGTCCTCAAACACAGAGTTCGCCGTGGTGCGCTTCGGGAACGTGCTCGGGTCGCGCGGTTCAGTGATTCCGACTATGCGCAAGCAGATAGAGCGGGGCGGTCCGGTTACTGTGACCGATCCGAACATGACCCGCTACTTCATGACCATTCCCGAAGCCGTGCAGCTGATTCTGCAGGCGGGCGCACTGGGGCGGCGTGGAGATATCCATCTGCTAGACATGGGCGAGCCCGTGCGTATCTTAGATCTTGCACGTGACTTAATCCGGCTCTCCGGCTACCGTCCCGATGTGGATATAAAAATCGAGTTCACAGGAATGCGCCCGGGCGAGAAGATAGAAGAAGAGCTTCTCTATGATGGCGAGGAGCGCGTACCCACGCCACACCCCAAGATCTTCTCCTCAGCGGGTAGCGACTACGGCGCCGGGCCTGCGTTTATGGCCGATGTGGACCGACTGATTCGCCTGGCCGAGCAAGGGGAGCGTGACCGCCTGCGTGATGAAATCATGGCCCTGGCCACTCGCTCCGTGATTCCGCCTCGCCCATCGGAAGAATACCAGGGGGTTCCTACCTCTTGAAACGGTCATTTTCCCTGAGTGTCGCTTCGCTTGCTCTCCTACCATTACTCGCTGTGCCTGCGTTTGCCGGGCCGGAGGATATCGTGCCTCGGCAGCACCCGGTCTACGATGTGCTGGCGGCGAGTGATGCCTCGCTCTGGCGGGGAGATGTGCAGCTTACCCGGCGAGAAGTCAAAGAGCGGCTGGAGAAGCTGGAGCGGACGGATGACCTGGTGCAAACTCTGCGCCGGGAGTTCGGGGCGACAGTAACGGCGAAAGGGGAGCCGCTGAAGGTGTCCGGGCAGCTACAGGTGCGCTCCGGAAGTCCTTCTCGGGGGAGTTTGTCTGCTGGCTTTGGGCAGGCAGTGGTTCAGCTACAGGGGGGCTATGGGCGCACCGCGGTAGAGTCCGCTTATGCGGTGATTCCCTGGCGCGTGCTGGATATCACGGTGGGGAAGAAACCTCTGCGCTGGGGACCCGGATTCACCGGGGGGCTGCTGGTGGGGGATGCTGCTACTAGCATTCCGCAGTTGAGCGTGGAGAAGAGCTTCTCGGCGGGTAGGCACTTAGGGCGCTGGCGATTCACCCAGTTCTATGGGCAGAGTTTTGAAGAGGACCTGCCTTCCGCACCCGCAACCTCGCGGGGCACACGGCGCCACATCGGTGGGCGTCGGTTAGAAACGGATGGAAGTGGTCCCTGGAACCTGGCGCTCTCGGAGAGCTTCAAGGCCACTCGGTTCCCCACACCGTTTTTCTCGCAGACGCTACCCTACTATGTCTACCAGAACGACTGGACGGCGACCAGCAAGGACCGCTGGCTCCCATTTTCATCAGCAGGGGCGCGGCAGCCGGATAGCTTCTGGTTCAACTATCAGTTCGATGTCGCCATGAGCTACCGTGATCCACAGAGTGGCGTGGTGGGTTATGCCGACTATCTGTTGGACGATATCAAGGCGCCGGAAGGGCTGGGCCGTGATGGCCGCGTGCCGCCGCGCACCGGGCGGCTCTTCGGGGTCCGGATTCCCAGCAAGAACCTGGATACCCGGCTGGAGTGGGCCAAGCTGGACGCGCTGACCTACTTCAATGCGAGTCCACCGCTCTCCTGGGAGCGTGGTGGTAGCCCGCTGGGCTACTCCTACGGGGGCAACGTGCGCGCCCTCTTTGCCCGCTTCGATGCGAAAGTGTCTGAGAGAGATGGCGTTGCAATAGAGCTGCGCTCGGCCCGCCCAATAACCACCACGCCAGAGCAGCCTGCCCCGGTACCCGAGCGTGATGAGCGAATCACTGTCTTTGCCCACAGAAAACTGAATCAAAACCAGCTTCTAGGATTGAAGCTGGAAGCGGCGCGTGGACGCGCCACCCGTGCCGATGTCTTCTTCGGTACTACATGGTAGAGCCAGTCGTACAGCTTCGGGTGCAGGACCGGCGTGGGCGCGCTCTACCCGGCGTCAAACTCCGTATTCGTGTCTGGATACGTGGCATTGTTCGCAATGCTTCTGGCAGCACTCAGCCAATTACCCGGCGATTCACGTTCGTCGCTACGACGGATGGGGAAGGGCAGGTCTATCGGGATCTACGCCCAAGCTACGCACCCACCCAAGGTCCCTGGCTGGATGGGGACTGTGAGATCATTGCGCGCCCGGTGAGCCTGTCGCTCGCCTATCTGACCCTGCGCTCTCCGGATAGCAATACGCTGACTCTCTATGACGCTCCTGATGAGGTCATCGAAGGCTTCCCACTCTGGCATGGTGCAGGCGGGCGCGGGAAGCGCATTGTGGTGCTGCTGGAGGGCTTCGACTTTTCCGGTGGGTTTTCGGCGGCGCAGAGTTTGAAACTGGTCGGTGGTGCAGCAGATCCGCTCCGTGCCATGGGGTTTTCGGTCCTGGTAGTGAGTTTCACTAACCCTTATGCCCCGCCAGAAGTAAACGCCGCCGAGGCAGCCCGCGCTGTCCAGGCGGCCAGTAGAGCGGCAGGCGGAGCTGAGGTCATTCTTGCAGGGCTTTCTGCCGGGGGCATCGTAGCACGCTGGGCACTAACATCTGGACGCCTGCCGGTGCATACCCTGATGCTCTTAGACTCGCCGAATCGCGGCGCGCGTATCGCTCCTAAGCTTCAGGCGCTCGCCATGGCCTATGCCGGGCCAACGTATCAGCGGGCAGTGACCAGCGCGGCAGCGCGGGCACTCGTGCGAGACGCCGTAGAAGATGTGCGCCGAGATATCGACTGGCGTTATGTGGGTGTCCGCCCATTCGGCTGGCGCTTCCCGGAGCGCACCCGCACCACATCGCGATTTTCCGACTCAGCCTATGCCCGGCTCCGAGAGCGAGGGAAGAACGGTTACCCGGACTACTGCCGCCTGGTCGCTATCGCGAACTCGTCTCGCCAGTCCGGCAACCACGCCAAACACCTGCTCTCCGCCTGGCTCCCGTTGGGGTATCGCTGGAATCTAGCCGCGGAAGATGCTGACCGCGTGCCCGGCTCGCTTCTTCCGAAAGCCGCCCTGAGCTACACGTTCCGGCTGCCTCTCGGTGTCGCGGGTGCCACGTTGCCCGAACTGCCTGTGTTCATTCCCGCCGAGAGCGCTTTGGATGCGAGTCTCACCGAGCGCCCCCCGTTCGATGCCTGGTACGAGCGCCACGGCTGGCTTCCCCCTATCCCTCACGATGAGATCGCCCCGGATGTCGCTGCGTTCGTGGTGCGAGAGCTATCGCGTATATAATCTCTTTGTATGGATCGCACGAAGTATGGCCGCAGGCTAACGTTCCTGAACGCTTACTTCTCGGCGGCGGTAGCGATAGCCGCGTATTGTGGCATGCTATTAGTCCTCTGGTTGATAGGGGAACTCAGCCCTTTATTTTTGCTCTGGGGAATGCGCCCCCTACTGCACAATGTCTGGAATGCCTGTCGCCAGATTATTGAGCTGCGCGCAGGTCTACTGGTAGAAGATAATCGGACGGTGTATCCCACAAGTGGTCATTATGCGTTTCGCACGGCTCGATTCCGTGGGTTGGGAATACTGGGGCTAGTAGCGTTCCTATTTTTCATCTTTCGCCAGGAATCGAATCCTGTTTCAGACTCCTTATATGGAAAACTGCTTGTAGAAGTACTGCTCTCGGTTGGGGGAGTCTGGGGAATGCTCTGGTTGGACCGGGCTATCTGGGAATGGAGAGCCTTGGAGGGGAAAGTCCATTCCTCCGAGTGGGTTGAGCGAGTCAGCGAAGAAGCAGACGCGGGCCTGCTGCCACAGACTGAAACCGGAATGAAACGCTATGTCAGGGAGGCCACATGGCTATGTAGGATTGGCGCCTGGCTTATGGGGATATTGCTTTTTCTTCCCGGCCTTCCGCTCTTCAGTAGTTCCTTGTTCTCTGCGGCTCTTATTATGGCTATAAACTTGGGAATACTCCTCTTTCTAGTTCCTGCCTGGAGCCGCGTTCGTGAGAAGAGAGATGCCTGCCAGAAGAAACTGAAAGAGACACAGGCACCAGTAGCTCCTCTTCTGACAAAAGTGATAGAAGACCCGGCTCCCGTCTACCAGCAACTCCGTCCCTGAGAGAGTCCATTAGGGATACAATAGCGGCATTATGGATCGCGTGAGGTATGGCCGCCGTTTAACCTTTCTAAACGCCTACTTCTCCCTTGCAATAACTCTGATTCCCCTCCTTTGGATGACATGGATTCTCTGTGTCATGCAGAAATTCAATCCCATCTGGACTATCTGGATAACTCGTGGCTTGTTGTTCAGTGCCTGGAGCTATAGTCGGCAGGTTATCGAACTGCGGGCTGGTGTTCCTGTAGAAGATAAAAGAAGTTGGCACGTAGGCTCCCTGTCGTTTCCGGGAGCATTAATTTCAGGTCTGGGGCTTGTTGTCTTGCTGCCCTGTCTTCTTGGATTCTGGATGATTATGCTCTCCGAGCAAGCTCCCCAGCCCGTTTCTAGAGCGGAACTCTGGTCTATGGAAATGACCCTTTCTCTGGTAGGCATCTGGGCATCCCTCTGGCTGAATCGGGCAGCGTGGGAATGGCGCGTCAACCAGGGGAAAGTTCATCCTTCGGAGCGTGTAGAGCGGGCCGAAGAGGGGAAAAGTGTACTCCCACATACAGAGGCTGGGATGCGACGGTACATTAGAGAGCTTACCTGGCTGATTCGTATTGTGCCGTGGGTAAGCGGGCTGTTAGTGCTTCTCCCTGCTTGCTTTCTCTCCAGCTATAGCTGGACTAATTTGGCTGGTGGAACCGTTTTCAGTATCTTCCTTCTGTCTGGCGTAGGTAAGCTAAGGAAGCAGGCGCGCCAGGATAGGGATGCCTGCCGGAGAGAGCTAAAGGCGCGGATGGCACTTGTGGCACCGATAGTGACTACAGTGCCCAACGAATCTAAACCTCTCTACCAGTGGCTCCGACCCTGAGCGCGAACGTTTTGAAGCGCAACTGGCTCTCTGGGGTGTGACGATACACATGCAGCAGTGGGAAGAGCTAAGACCCCGATTGGAGCGACTGGCTCAGCAGCGCCTGAGAGATCATGACCTGGCGCGGGACGCCGTGCAGGAAGCGCTGGTTCATGGCTGGGAGAAGCAGCACACCCTGCGTAACCCTGCCGCGCTCTCCGGCTGGCTGGCACGGCTGGTGCTCACAGCCTGCTCGCGGCGACTACGCTTACGACCCACCGTGGAGCTAAGAGAGTCTCTGGCGCTAATCACGCCGGAGCTTGAGGTTCAGGCGGAGCGGAACCAGCAGGAGAAGCGACTGCGCGAGGCCGTGGAGCGCCTGCCAGAGATAGAGGCAGATGCCATTACGCTGCACTATTTCCATGGGATCTCTGCGGTGGAGCTGGCCACTCTGCTGAACCTGCCCGCCGCGACGATTCGGACCCGGCTGCATCGTGCTCGTCACCGACTCAAAAAGGAGCTGAGCGATATGGACGACACGAATTTAAAGACCCTCTACGAAGCGGCGCGGCAGGAATACATTGCCGGGCGCCCCGTAATCGAGGCGCTTTCCCAGGCACGCACCGCACTGGTGGAGAGGCTGGAGCTAGGAGAGCTAGACTACCCCACGGTCGCTCAGGGTGCGCACCTGCTCTGGCGGCTGGGGGACTCTGAAACTCTACTACGGTTGTTAGATGCCTTCGAGGCGCAGACAACCGACCCTGCTCAGCGTTACTGGGCCGAAGGAGAGCGCATTCATGCCCTGCAAGACGCCGGACGGCATGAGGAAGCCATAGCAGCATACGAGACCCGGCTGGCGTCTGCCGAAGCGCATCCGGAGCGACTGAGCATCACCCCAGATGGCAGTCCGTGGAGTGAGGGAAAGGAACGGCTGCCTACAGACTCCGTGCCACTGAGCGCCGCTCTGCATGGTTACTGCCGCAGTAGCTGGGAGGCTCTGGGGCGAATCGCTGACTATGAAGCCCACCTGATTCGCATTCTGAAGCGCACGCCACCACAGCCGCATAATCGCTGGCTCCGCTTCTACCTGCTGCGCTGGATCTACACCATAGCCCGCTCGGAAGACTACTTAGAGCGAATCGAAGCCTTGGCTACCGAAGAAGGGCATCCGTTCGATGCCGCTCACTGGCGAGCACAGGCTGCCTGCTTGCGCTTGAAGGAGAATACACCAGACCAGGCAGCGGGGGAGAAGGCTATCGCCGCGCTGACCGAAGCGGAAGCCACGCTCCCCGAGAACGATGAGTTCCGAGCGAGTAAGTTCAAGATTCTGCGAAACAATATCGGAGCGAGCCTGGCAGACGCGCAGCTCTTCGCACTCTCCGAGCCGCTGATGCGCGCCGATGTCGCGAGTGGGCACGCCAATGGCTTCAGCTATGGATTCTTAGCCATGGATGTCTGGGGGCAGCGCAAAGACCGCAAAGAAACGCTCACTCTGATTCGCAAGGGACAGAACATGGAGCCGAAAGACAACTTCGCGGAGTGGCTAGGGGGGAAAGCCGTCTTTCAGGATCTGGCGAAAGATCGCGAGTTCGTCAGCGCGGGTACGCCATAGCGCTAAAATCCCTCTTTCCCGTTTTTCCATTTTCTGGTAACATAGCACACATAAGTTTGTGGTGCTCCATCAGGAGTAGAAAAGCGGGAAAATGGACTATCAATCGGGACAAAAAACGGGCAGTGGCTACCTTGCCCTGCCAGCCTTCGGCAAAGGGCCGGGCGTTCTTGTACTGCATGCTTGGTGGGGGCTGAATCCCTTCTTTACGGCGCTGTGCGACCGCCTGGCCGCAGAGGGCTTCGTGGCGCTCTGCCCTGACCTCTACGACGGTAAACTGGCCAACACCCAGGAAGAGGCCAATGCTCTGGTTAGCGCATTGGACTTCGACCGAGCCGGGCAGAAGGCAATGGAGGCGCTAGATGTGCTGGGGCAGTACGCTTCTGTGCCCGATGCCCGCATCGGCGCTCTTGGATGCTCCATGGGCGCCAACTGGGCCGTGATGCTCTCCACCATGCTGCCCGAGAAGATAGCCGCCGCCGTGCTGTTCTACGGGGTGAGTGATGGCGACTTCTCCAAAGCGAACTGTGACTATCTCTGCCACTTCGGTACAGAAGACGAGTGGGACCCGGTGGAGCAGGCCCGAGAAATGGCAGCGGCCATACAGGCCGCTGGGAAAAGCGTGACACTGTACGAATACCCCGGCGCTGGTCACTGGTTCTTTGAAGAGAATCAGGAGGGCCACTTTAAGAAAGAGGCCGCCGAGCTCGCTTGGGAGCGCACGGTGCCTTTTCTAAAAGAGCGCCTGAGTTAGCTGCTCTAAAGCCCAGGCAGCATGCTCGCGCACCAGCTCTGAAGGGTCTGTGGCAAGCACTTCCTGGAGAGCGGGGATTGCCTCCGGTCCGCCTGTATTGCCCAGAGCCACACAGACATTACGCCGAAAGCCCTCACGCTTCGGGCGGAGCATTGGGGTTCCGGCAAAGAGGGCTTTGAATGTCGTATCGTCTTTCGTGGCTTCTAGCAGGCCCAGCAGGTCCGGGAACTCCTGGGCGGCCAGTTTTGCCTCATGACCGATACGGGCATGAGCATTGTGTGGGCAGACCGCCAGGCAGTCATCGCAGCCGAAGACATGGTCGCCCATAAGTGGGCGCAGCTCTAAGGGAATCGCTCCCTTCTGCTCTATGGTGAGGTAGCTGATACAGCGTCGAGCATCCAGGGCCAGGGGAGCTATCAAGGCTCCAGTAGGGCAGACCGCCAGGCAGCGGGTACAGTTGCCGCAGTGATTCTCGGTGAACGGGGCATCGGGTGTGAGCGGGAGCGTGGTAATCAGCGCTCCCAGGAAAAACCAGTTGCCCAGGTCCAGAGAAATTAAGTTCGTGTGCTTGCCCTGCCAGCCCAGCCCCGCACGAGCAGCCAGTTCACGCTCGCGGAGTGGCCCAGAGTCACAGAATCCACGGGAGTGTGTGCCAGGAAACTCTGCCGCCAGCCAGTCCTTGAGCGTGTTCAGCTTCTCCCAGAACACGTTGTGGTAGTCGGGCCGCCTTGCGTAGCGAGCAATTGGACCATCTTTCTCCGCCGGGTTGGAGTAGGAAAGCGCCACCACGATAGTCGTCTGCGCATTATCCACCAGTCGGGCATCGTCCTGCCGCCCCGCCCGTAGCTCGGCGCGGGGGCCGTCTAAATACCCCAGCTCGCCGTGCATACCCGCCGCAAGCCAGGCGCGTACATACTCCGGATGTCCGGGAGGCTCCACCGATGTAAACCGAACATCGTCGAACAGAGTCAGCGCAAACGCGCGAATTTTCTCCTCGAAATCCATTATCAAAAGAAAATATAGGAGACTATCAACAATATATAACCAGCTACCCAGCCACCCATAAAGGAAAATCGTATAAATCGAGCGGCTGGGTACTGAGACATAACCAGAGCGCCGAGAGCCATAGGGGTTGCGGCTGCGACATAGCAAAGCGAGATAGGCATCCGAAGACCCATGCCAGCCATCATGCCTGCCATTTGAGAGGTTATCAATCCGATAACAGCGCCAAGTATAGCTGCTCCAAACGCTCGTCGCACTGGTCCGCTACCAAAACGGTGGCATAACCAGGCAATCGTAGCGAGAGCCAGTATCAGGGTGACCCCAATCTTTCCCCAGATACCTGGCACAATAGCGATCTCGATAGCCACTGTGCTACAGAGAAGCAAGCTGATAAGTATCGGGTGAAGGGAGCTACTCTGGCTTTTCACAGCGACTTACCGTGCTGGTTCCGTAATGACTTCCTCGACTATCTCTGGCTCCTGTCGCTCTTGCATCCAGAGTTTTATAGCGGTCACGCTTAAGCCAAGCACCGCCAGAATGGGGCCATAGATGAATCCCACAAAACCGGGAACGCTTCGGTAGGGCTGGTCGGAAAGGCTACCCGCCAGAATCGGAAGCAGGCCCATGCTGAAGCCAACCAGCGCCCCCATGCGGCGATGCGACTGATGATTCGCGAAATAAATGGTCAAGACGGCAGGCTGAATCATGAGCATGAGGATGGATATCTCAGCGCGCTCTGGGTGGAACCCTAGCACAGCAATACCAGCGAAAATGGAATAGAGGATACCTGGCGTCAGTGCTGTGCGGATGTCTTTTGCAGAGAGAGCCTGCATAGCAGCCCTTTTGCGCACGATCTTCCGACGTACAGTGACCATCTGGGGAGCCGTTGTTGTAGCGGCAGTGGGAGTAGTGTCGGTCTCATTCAGAGCGCGACGCACGAACTCGGGGCTGATGCCCAGCTCACTGGCCAGAGTCTCTAGTTGATCTGGAGAAACTGTCTCCAAATGCGCACGCTGTAGCTCCGCCGCCCGGTCGATAACTCGCTTCACTGCGTCGGCATCTAACCGCTGCTCATCACTCTCAAACTGCTGCTGATTCATTACCGCTCTCCCGCAAGTATTTTACCGGTGAATTTTCAGCGCGCCAGAGCAAATAGCGCCCCGGTAGCTGCCAACCCCAGTAGAAAGCTTATAGGCAGGGAGACACGCAAGCGCCCAAAAGGTAACAGGCGGAATAGCAAGGCTAAACAGACGGAGGGAGCAAGTGCGATAGCCAATAATTGGTGCTGCCCTGCGGCATCTAAACGGCCACCATTAAGCGTGAGTCGGGAAAGCAGGAAGTTGCCAGCACTCCACCAATGGCTCAAGAAGAATAGGGCAACGGGGCCAGCTACTTCACGCCAACTGCCGCGCTGCCAGGCAAAGGCGGCGATTCCCAGCCAGACCATCAAATTAACCAGAAAAGCGGCGCGATTTAGTGCTGGTCCACCAACCCAATCTAACCAGAAGACCACCG
The DNA here is from genome assembly GCA_049840835.1 of Armatimonas sp. GTDB lineage: Bacteria > Armatimonadota > Armatimonadia > Armatimonadales > Armatimonadaceae > JANLTX01. Next base: position 1,238,465 of record JASGJG010000003.1, read on the forward strand.
GAAAAAGCAGAAAAGGCCCCACAATCATACCCAGTAGAAAGAGCACAACACCTACAGCTTTCCAAGCGTTCATTTCAATTCTCCCGTGATGAGCATTGAAGAGTCTTTATCCATAGAAAATGCAGAGGAGTATAGGAAGGAATACAATTGCGGGGACACCGAAGCTAAGCATCAGCACGAGCTTAATCCTGCGGTTTATGGGCAGAAGCGTAGATGCTGCTCCCAGGAAGAGAGGAGCGGACCACAGCCCGAAATAATGGGGGATTAGCTCTGGTGCAGAAAAGCTGTTTGTACCATTCCGATAACCCATGCCCACTAAAGCGCACAGGAGCCATGACCATAGAAGGCTGGCACCTCCACAGGTTAGGACAAGAGCTACTATTCCTATTGTTTTCCAGGCGTGCATTGAGAGTCTTTACCCATAGAGGAACAGAAGAAGTGGGAAAATAGTGAGCAGTGCAGGAACACAGAAGCCTACTATAAGGGCTCTCTTAATGTGACGATTGAAGTCGAAAAAAAGAGAAAACGCGGTTCCTACTAAAAGAGGGACGGACCACATATCTAGATAAAGAGGAATCAATTCTGGAGACGGAAAGGGATTTGATCCACTCCGACTCAAGCCTGTTACTATGCAGATAAACAACTCCCAGGACAGACTGATGAAGCCACAGAGCAAAAAGGATAGTTTTGCTCCCGTAGCTTTCTCCAGGTTCATTACCAGGTCAACCCCATGCCGTACCAGACACAGATGGCAATGGTAGGCAGCACCAGTCCGCAGGTAATGGCTTTTTTATAATACGTATCGATAGTCTGAATGGCGGCCATGCCGGAGAGAAGCAATGCGGGCAGTGTAGCGATCAATAGAAAGAGAATCATCTCTAGCCAGGACTGGTGGCCCTGTGTACCAAGAAACAGAATAGTCAATACCAGTGCCGTGCCAATTGCTGAGAAGGGGGTAAGCCCCAGACCCAGTAGCACAGCACGAATGGTTGTAGACATGCTGTAAGCCTATCGGGGCGGAAAGTACTTTACCCTGGGTACAAAGTCCCGCAGTCCTACGATTTCTGGGACCTATTACTTCGAGAAAGATTGAAGTAGCGATGGTAGCACAAACAGTGCGGGTAGGCCCAGCCCAACAGCTACGGCGATTTTGGTGGCGCGGGAAATCGGCAACAGACAGGTAATCCCCGCTACGAGCAGGGGAGCGACCCAGATGGCCAGAAACTGCGGAATCGTGGTTGGTTCGGAGAACCGACGTGGGGAATCGGCCCGATAGCCTGCCGCCAGTGCAACCGCCAAAGAGTAGAGAAAACTCAGGCCTCCGCAGATAAAGAACAGAATCCCATTCCCTATAACCTGTGTTGTTTTCATTGCTCGGTGAACTCCTTTTCGTTTAGTAAAAAGAGAACGGTTCCCTATGGCGGGTTCCTATTCGTTTTGGGGAGCAGACTAGGCAAACATCCGGGCAGAAACAAGTGCCAGAGTAAAGAGTGCGGGGATTGCCAGACCGAGAGCGCCAGCCGCTTTCAAGGCGCCAGGGTAGCGAAGAAAGAGTAAGACAATAGCAAGTAGAAGTGGGGCGATGGTGGCTCCGAGAATCAGCACCTGTGCCGGGCCTACCAGAAAATACTCCACCCGATTGTGCAGCTGAAGCATCAGACCCCAGGCCATCAGGGACCATAGGGTGCTTCCCGCTGCATAACCCAGAAACGTGCTCACTACTTTCCCTGCAGATGGTGTCATCGTGGGTCTATGATGCCCCACTATAACAGTTTGTGCGTGAGCCGAAAGACCCGAATCGGGTCCCTATTTGAGCTGGGTACTTTTAGCGGCCTGCGGCAGCGTAGCGGGCATTTTGCAGCATACGAAGCTGATCATGCACTAGCAGAGACCAGGCTGTGCTGGCCAGTCCGCAGCCCAGGGAAATGGCCATGGCTCTTCCTGGGGATAGTTTCAAAACTGACCTAAGCCCAGATGAAATAGATGCATACAGCAATACAGGGAAGAAGTAACCCGAGTGCAGTTGCTCTTTTGTAAGAGGAAGCGATAGGAAGATTAGCGGTTACTACCGTAAGAAGCATTCCGGGAGCAAGTACAATAGCGGAGGCGAATAGTAAGTCAGCCATTGGTTGTTTGCCAAGGGCTGCAAAAAAGATAATCGTAAGTGCTATCATCGTGCCGATGCCAGAGAAAATCGCCACTACTATCCCCAGAAGGATTTCTCTCATAGATGTCTTCATAGTGAGCCTATGGTACCGGGGCTTTGTAGGACGAGTCTGGGTCGAAGGTCCTCTCTAGGGTCCTGATTGCGTATGGGCATTTAGCGTCCGGCAGCAGAGTAGCGCACATTTTGCAGCATACGGAGCTGGTAGAGCGTGAGGCCAATCAGCACGATACCCATCATCCAGGCGGCGGCGGTGGCGTACCCGAACTTCAGGTACATAAACGCGTTGTACCAGACCTCCAGCCCAATGGTATGGGTGGCATTATCTGGTCCGCCACCAGTCTGCACGAGCACCGGCTCCATGATTTTGAAGGCGCCTATGGTTGCGCCGACTAAGTTGATAATCAGCAGGGGAGCTAGAGTCGGCACCGTCAGGCGCCAGATCTTGGTGAATGTGCCTGCGCCATCCAGTTCCGCCGCCTCGTACATCTCGTCGGGAATTCCCTGTAGAGCGGCCAGATAGATGATGCTGCCCGGTCCGGCACCAGCCCAGACCAGTGGGAGTACCACGCAGAACTTCGCCAGTGCCGGGTCTTGCAGCCATTTCAGCGGCTGGATACCTATGAGGCCGAGCAGGGAGTTGGCGAGGCCGGTAGGGGCAGGGTCGAAGAACTGCCGCCAGAGCATAGCCACAATCACGCCGGTAGTGACTGCGGGCAGGTAATAGAGCGCGCGGAAGAAGACCTTGCCTTTGGGAATCTCATGAAGCATGAGGGCAAGAATCACGGGCGCCAGGAATCCCAGCCCTAAGAGCCAGAATGTGAACGTAAACGCGTTCGTGATGCCTTTCCAGAACGTTTCCTGACCTGCGGCTTCGATAAAGTTATCCAATCCCACCCAGCTACTGCCACCCAGAAGTCGATAGTCCTGGAACGCCATGACCATGCCCCTCAGGAGTGGCACATAGGCCCAGAGGGCAATCGAAGCAATAGCCGGAATCATGAACAGCCAGGCGGAGAGGTGGCTGCGTAGCGGTAGGCCTGCGCCGGGAATACGCTCGCGTGCGGCCTTGATAGCACGCAGCACGCCACGAATGGTGAGTAGTACCAGAGTCAGGCCGAGAACGGTGGCAATGGCCGCTGCTATCTTGCGCTGGCGCGCCTGTTCCTCCGCCGGAATATAGCCCAGCAGCTTGCGGTTGACCTTGAATGTGGCGTCTTTCAGAATCTGGTCTATGGGGCGGTCCGGGTAGAGAATCGCCTGGTCCAGCGGCTCGTCTAAGAGCTTGTAGATAAACGCCATGTTCGGTCCGGCGGGTTCTGGTTTACCGGTTTCGAACAGGGTCTTCTGCGCTTCCAGCCAGGGTTTCTGCGCGGCAGTGACATACTCACCATAGCCCCAGTGAATTAGCTCGCCGGGGTTCACCAGGTTCGCCAGGCCATTCTCCACCAGCGCATCCACGCGAATCTTCGCGGCTTCGTCGGAGGCTAAGAAACGTAGTAGCTCGAAACACGCGGCACGCTTTTGGGGGTCGGTGACAGCCGAGTTCACGCCCCACATGGAGGAGTTGATCTCCCCCGAACGTAGTCCTGTTGGTCCTTTCGGCATGGGAGAGATACCGATCAGCGATGGGTTGATGTCCGCGCTAGACATGTTCACAATGTCATCGCTCTGGTAAGCGAACCACATGCCCACCTTGCCCGCCGAGATATCCGCGGCGCGGGTAGCAGACTTGGTAGCCACACCCTCTACCAGCTTGCCGTCTGGCCCCTTCCACTTCTCGACCATCAGCTTGCGCCAGAAGGTCAGGGCCTGCGCACCCGCTTCACTGCCGAACGCCGCTTCGTAGGTACCGTCCGGGTTGTGCTTCGTCACATCTCCACCCGCAGAGTACAGGAAGTTCAGCCAGTGGTAGCTAGAGTCCGATGGTGGGAAGATATAGCCCCACTGCCCCTTGGCCGGGTCATAGAGCTTTTGGCAGTAGGTATAGAACTCATCCCAGTCCTTCGGCCCGCGCGATGGATCTAATCCCGCCGCCTTGAATAAGTCTTTGCGGTAGTAGAGCGCCTGGCAGAACTGCACGAACGGAATAGAGTACACGTGCCCATCGATATCCAGCTCTTTAGTCAGGTTCGGGTGGATACGCTTCAGGGTCTCCGGGTGCTCTTTCAGCAGATCATCTACAGGCTGTAAGAATCCCTGGGCGACATACTGCCGCATGAGGCGCATATTGGTGTAGACGATATCCGGCGCGGTGCCGCCCGCGAATGCCATGAGAATGCCGGACTCCGCCGCCGGTCCCTGGATACTGAGCGCCGTGAACCGCTCCAGCTTAATCTCCGGATGCTTCTTGGTAAACGCCTCGAAGACCTTGCGCTTAGCACGCTCCAGTGGAGTCGTCGCGTTTGGGTCCGGAATCCCCCAGGTGGGATACGCCCCACCGATTTTGAGGGTAATCGTTTCCTGCGCCCGTGCGGGCATAACGGATGTGAAGAGTAGGAGAAAAAGAACAATCGCGGCGCGTTGCACAGAGGGATTATAAGCTATCCACCGTGCACATGCCCCCGAGTGCCCCATGCCGCAAAGCGGCATGGGGCACTCGGGGGCACGCTTTATCGCCGAATCAGGCTGAACACGGCGGTCAGACCGCCCAGGATTCCCAGAACATTGTTCAGGCCGTTCTGGTTCGGTGGGGTGAAATCGACCGTAATAATGTCGCCATCCTGGAGCTTCGTGGTCGCGCCGCCGCCCTTGGTCAGGTCGTATTCCTGCAGGCTGGACGATTTCCCATCTGCACTCAGGCGCTCCACACGAACCATCTTCTTCTTCATACCCGCCTGGAAACCGCCTGCCTGGGCAATCGCCTGTGAGAGGTTCAATCCCTCGGTCAGGGTCACCGGGCCGGGGCGAAGTACACCGCCGCCAGCGACTTGAACCTGCTTAGGGCGCTCCAGCTTGGGGATGACGATTTCATCCTTGTCCATCAGGCGCAGGTCTTTGTCCTTCACGCCCTTCACAATGTCGTCGTAGGGCACAGGGACTTGCTCGTTGCCGCGCTGTACGTAGATGTGGCCTTTATCGGCCAGCTCCGTGATGCCGCCCACGCTCTGAAGAATCAGCCCGACCGTGGTGCCCTCGATAATCGGAATCACGACCTTGGTAGTGTCTTTCACTTCACCACGCACCCGGATACTGCCGCCCGCTATCTCTGCCGCGGGGACGAAGATACGGTCACCGTCCTCAATGCGCGGGTTCGTACCAGGGCCATCTTCCTGGCCAGTCGTAAAGCGCTTGTAGTTGATGGTGACTTTATCGGCGCCACGGGTCAGAGTCACTCGGGTCAGGTCGGCATTCCCCGATGGGATAGCGCGCCCCAGGATATCGGAGAGCTGATCGCCATCACGCAGGAACTGCCGTGTGGGGACTTGAATCGCGCCTCCGATAGCAACCTCGCGGGCCTTGCGAGACACATAGCTCACGCCCAACTCAACGCGCTTGAGAAGCTTGCGCTCGATAATTTTCTCGCGGATCTTCTCGCCAGCCTCGATATGGCCCATGCCAGCAACACGGAATCGGGTGCGCACACCGGGGTAGTAGATATAGCCCTCTTTATCGACGGTGAAGTTGTCCGAGAGATAGGGGGCTCCTACGACCGTTATCTTGAGAACATCGAACGGGCGAACGGGGTCGTTGATGGGATCGCCAACAACCACCTGGCCTGCTGTGGAACCGCCCTGCCCGGGAGGAGCCTGCTCGGTACCCTGCGCCCAGACTGCGCCTGCTGCTAAGAAGAAGATGCCGATTGCCGCTGCTGATTTCATGTTAGTTCCTCCTAGTATCAAAATCCGTGCCAGGAACGCACAAGTAGAAAGACGGTGTAAATAGTCCCCGGGTTTCCCGAATCACCAGGCAATATCCGGAACTCCCTACACGCTTCGGTGTAGTATAGGATTGCAATGACCTCTGATGTTTCCGAGGATGCCGTACTCGCGGCTCTATCTACCGTTCCTGACCCTGACCTGGGCAAGGACCTCGTCTCGCTCAAAATGATCAAGAATGTGCGGGTGTGCGATGGGAATGTCGCCTTCACCGTGGAGCTGACCACGCCTGCCTGCCCCATGAAAGCGAAGATCGAGGCTGACTGCCGCGCCGCCGTGGAAGCCGTACCTGGCGTGAAGAACGTGAAGATAGAGATGGGCGCTCGCGTGGTCTCTCGTCGCCCGCTGGGTGGGACTGTGCTCCCCGGCGTCAAGCATATAATCGCGGTCGGGTCCGGTAAGGGCGGGGTAGGTAAGTCCACGGTCGCCGCCAACTTAGCTTGCGCCCTGGCTGCAACCGGGGCAAAGGTCGGGCTTATGGATACCGATGTCTACGGCCCGACGATTCCGATGCTTTTAGGGGTCGAAGAAGAAGAGCTAGAGCAGGTTCCCGTGCGCCAGCCGGATGGCAACATGGTGCCCAAGATCTCCCCGGTAGAGCGCTTCGGCGTCTCCATGGTCTCCATGGGGTTCTTAGTACAACCTGGCCAGCCCATAGTCTGGCGCGGCGCCATGCTGCACAAAGTGGTGAACCAGTTCTTAAACGATGTTGTCTGGGGCGAGTTGGACTATCTCTTAGTAGACCTGCCACCAGGCACAGGCGATGTGACTATGAGCCTCTCCGAGGCTATTCCGCTCTCCGGCGCGGTGATAGTGACTACTCCCCAAGATGTCGCGGCCAGTATCGCGGTAAAGAGCCTGAAGGCGTTTCAGAAGCTCAATGTGCCGATTCTGGGCATTATTGAGAACATGGCCTACTTTATTGCGCCGGATACCGGCAAGGCGTATCACATCTTCGGGCATGGGGGCGGGGCAGAGGCCGCCACTGAGCTAGGGGTACCGTTTCTGGGGCATCTGCCGCTGGAAATCGCCACACGCAAAGCTGGCGATGAGGGCGAGCCGATTGTGGTTAGCCAGCCGGAGACCGAGCAGGCGCAGACCTTTACAGAGATTGCGGGCAAGATGGCCCAGCAGATTGTGCTTCAGAGCCGCAAGTTCCAGCCTCTTCCAGTCAGCAAGTAACAGGCTGCATGGTAGAATCTGGCGCAAATGGCATTGCTCACTCTGCAGGGAGTTACCAAGCGTTTTGGGGGGCTGACGGCGGTAGATGGGGTGAACCTGAACGTGAATCAGGGCGACCTCGCCGGGCTGATCGGTCCCGATGGGGCCGGTAAGACCACAGTTTTCAATCTTCTCACCGGTGTCTACGAGCCGACCGAGGGCAGTATTACCTTTGATGGTAAGGAAATCGGCGGTAAGAAACCCCACGAAATCGCTCAGCGCGGCGTCTGTCGGACGTTCCAGAACATTCGGCTCTTTCCGGACCTGAGCGTGCTGGACAATGTGCGCACCGCCGCCTCCAGCCGCGAGAAGGTCGGACTGTTCGGCACAGTGTTTCGCACCGGCGCTTTCGATAAGTCAGATGCAGCTGCCACAGAAGAAGCGCTACGCCTTCTTTCCCTGTTGAATTTAGATGACAATGCCGAGGAGCTGGCGCGTAACCTGCCTATGGCGATCAGCGAAGATTAGAGATTGCTCGCGCCCTGGCAACCAACCCCAAACTGCTCTTATTAGACGAGCCAGCTGCCGGGATGAACCCGCAGGAATCCGAAGACCTCATGCACTTGATTCGTCGGCTGCGCGATGAGTTCGGGGTCACGATTCTCTTAATCGAGCACGATATGAACGTGGTAATGGGGGTCTGTGAGCATATTACGGTACTGGTCTATGGGAAGCCGATTGCGCATGGCACACCCGCCGAGATTCGGTCCAATCCGAAAGTCATCGAAGCGTACTTAGGAACCAGCGCCGATGCTTAAACTCTCCGAACTCGATGTGTACTACGGGGCGATTCATGCCCTACGCGATGTCTCGGTCCATGTAGAGCAAGGCGAAATCGTTACCCTGATCGGCGCCAATGGCGCTGGTAAGTCGACTTTGCTCCGAACGGCTAGCGGCATGGTCCGGGCGAAGTCCGGGAGCGTGAATTTTCTCACAGAAGAGATAGGCAAAGCGTTTATCGCGTCCATTGTTAGCCGTGGATTAATTCACTGTCCCGAAGGGCGCCGTATATTCGCTAATTTGACCGTCAAAGAGAACCTGGAGCTCGGGGCGTACCTACGCAACGACAAGGCCGGAATCGCCGAAGACTACGAGCGCGCCCTGAACTATTTCCCGCGTGTGCGAGAGCGTTTGACACAGGTTGCGGGCACGCTTTCCGGCGGGGAGCAGCAGATGCTGGCAATCGGACGCGCCCTCATGAGTCGTCCAAAGCTCCTCATGCTAGATGAGCCATCCCTCGGCCTGGCGCCGGTCATCGTGCAAGATATCTTCCGAATTATTAAGGAAATCAACCAAGAAGGCGTGTCTATTTTATTGGTCGAACAGAATGCGAATCAGGCCCTGGCTATTGCGGATAGAGGCTATGTTTTAGAGACCGGAAAGATTGTTTTAGAGGGGCCAGCACAGGAGCTTTTAAGTCAACCCGGAAGTGCGCCGCGCCTATCTTGGCGGCGAGTAGTTAAATGTTAAAAATTAATTAATACTCCTATGCTCTTAATAAGAAAATTAAAAAATGCTGAAACAAAGAAAATTTGACTGTAGTCGGAAAAAACATGTAAGATGCGTGAACACCGGCGCGATAGGGGACTCTGGTCCACCGAAGGCTGAGTGCATCTGTGATGAAAGAGAGATAGCAAAATTAACGTTTGCGAAGGATTACCTTTCATGTCGCATCATCAGAACTCCCGCAAGGGTTTTACGCTCATCGAGCTTCTGGTCGTTATCGCGATCATCGCGATTCTTGCTGCTATCCTCTTCCCGTTTTTGCCCAAGCCCGCGAGAAGGCTCGTGGCGCCAGCTGCCTTTCCAATACCAAGCAGATCAACCTTGCCTGGCAGATGTACCTTCAGGACTACGACGAGACCATGGTTCCCATGTTCAACAGTCTGCTCCTGACCGCTGGTGTCGACCAGCAGTGGACCGCGTACATGCTGTACCCCTACTTCAAGTCCTGGGGTATGTTTGTCTGCCCGAGCCAGGGTCATGACAACCGTGGCATGTCTTCACCGCCGGTAACCCGGTTGCGTGGTGGCACAACCAGATGCGCTTCCCGGCCTACGGTTACAACTTCCTGAACCTTTCCAAGTTCAACGGTGACTGCCCGCGACCACCGGTTACAGCCTCGCCGCAATCAATCAGCCTGCTTCCACGGTTGCTTTCGCTGATACCCGCATCTACGGTATCAACGCTGGTTCCGCCGTGTCGTGACCCAGAACGGCTGGACTCGTGTTGCCCGCGCCGGATGAGTGCATCCTGTACTGGGGTGGTACTCAGGGTGGTTGGAACTGGCCTGCAGCTGCTGCCAAGCCGAGCACCATGGGTTACATGGAAGCCCGCCACCAGGATGGTGTGAACGTCTCCTTCGTAGACGGTCACTTCAAGTACATGAAGTGGCAGGCGCTGGCCGCTGGTACCAACTTCGCCAAGGGTAGCGATGAGAACAGCGTTCTCATCACCGATAAGAATCAGTACATTCTGACCGAGTCACTCGTGATGAAGAAGATCGCTTTTCTGGCGGTAGCGGGCCTCGCCCTCATGGGGTTGGCTGGTTTGCCCTTCCAACAGTGAGACTCCTCCGGCTACCACAACTGTGGCGCCCAAGCCCGGCGACTCAGCCCGGCACTCCGCAGAAGCTGAGCTCCAGATGAGCACCAAGATGTATGGCTCCTCCTCCCGGTACGAAGACTGACCTTCCGGTGGTCTCAACGGCCGAAGAGCGCGTGAGTTTCAAAGGACAAAAAGCCCTGGCTTGCATCTGCAAGCCGGGGCTTTTTTATTCTTTGCCGTTAGCCGCCGATTCTTGCAACGAATTGAGTGGCCTCGGAACCGTCGACAGCACGCAGCAAGATGCACCTCAAACGGGATGCTCATCGCCGGGGCGTTGTGTGCTGAAATGGTATTCGTCGTTTCCCTTGCGCTCACCACCGGTAGCGAACTTCGTAGTAGTTGATAATATCGCGTGGCTTCTCATCCGAGGGCGTCTCAGGGTCACCGAGGGCCACTCCCCGTGACCTCGCTGTGAGTGGGAGCAAAGGGAGAGTTTGGCATCCGGGTACCACAGATAGCCCAGAAGATGAGGGAGCTCGGACTCCGCAAACCCGATATCTTGCCCGGAGATACCTGGTTCCGGAAATTGCGGCGGTGGGGGAGCTGGCTGAGGTAATCCTCGGTACATTCACGGGAAACATACTTGCTTTGGTGGGACTAAGAAAAAGATGGATGGGCTCACCCAGGCGACTTATCGACTGGTGGGGCACAACTGGCAGCACCAACAAGCAAGGCTCCCACACAGAGCCGGGTCAAGTATAGCTGCAGCATTCATGATGCCAAGATTCTACTACTCTATTCCGGCTTTTATGTCCACTTTGTGGCAATATTCACGACAGTGCCTAAGCTGGGAATGTTGTCATCTGTTCGACTTCTAATCTTCTAAAAGAGTATTGGGATCAATCCCAACACTGTTTACACCACTCTATATAAGCCTGAGGAGCTATCTCACTCGGCTTAATTTCGCTGCGTCCGCCCCAGAACACATTGGTATAGAGAACGGGAATCCCCACAGACTCCAGATGGGCATCTATAGCCGCTTTATTGGCTAAAACCAGCTCCTTATCTGGCCCATGCGCCACACCCATGACATTGACATCCGAGCGAACTCGGGGCCACCTTCGCGCCAGTAGGCATGCGTCATACACTCGAATCGACCGACTTCGCGCCCTGCGTCTAGCTCTCTGCCTACCGGCACGCGCCAGTGGAACAGGGCATTGTAGCGAGTAACTCACTA